>JALGSU010000010.1 GCA_029821735.1 Candidatus Zipacnadia bacterium
TACCACGCAGCCTTGTTGATCTACTTCGGGATCGCGACGGTCATGCTGGGCGCGCTCGCGGTCTGACGCGGCGTCCCCCGCTCACTCCTCGATGATCAGCGCGCGGCACGGCGTCGCGCACGTCTCCTCGATCTTCATGGGCAGCGCCACCAGCTTCACGCGATTGGCCGTGACCGCTCCCAGGTTTACCAGCGGCGCCAGCAGCAGTACCCCCTGCTCGAAGAACTCGTGGAAGAACCCCTGCGGGTCCGTCCAACTGTCGAACCTTGGCATATCGCCGGCCATCAGGAACGGGTCCTTGTCGAGGATCCAGCGCATGGCCTCGTACGAAAAGAACGGGCAGGAGCTGACGAAGTCCTCCTGGTTCCAGTGGTCATCCCAGCCGGTGGCGACGATGATCGCGTCGCCGGGGTTGATCTCCACGTCGCAGGCCTCGAGGTCCTCGGCCATCAGTCGGTAGTCAGGCGGGCGCGGCACGCGCAGAATGGCTGCGTCGCGCATGAACAGGTCCTCGACAGGTATGTCATTGAGCGCTGGTCCCTCGCGGAACATGTGCAACGAGGTCTCGAGGTAGGTGCCCGTTTGCGCCCCCAGCTCGAAGCGCCACGAGTAGGTGGGATACTGGATGAAGTCCGGCTGCGGAATCTCCTCGACTACCACGTCCGGATAGGGAGGACCGTATGTCCACATGCCGTCGGCGATGGGGCCGGTAACGTCAGTGATCTTCATGCTCTGCCTGCCTCCGATTCAGTCGTGGGGGATTTGCACGCGGCGGCCCTCTTCGGCCGACACGTATGCTGCGTAGATCGTTGCCACCACGTCGCGCGCGAGCATCCAGCCCGAGCGCGGTGCGCGGTCCTCGGCGATGCACTCGCAGAAGTCCTGAATCTCGTGCGGGTAGCCGCTTGCCCAGTGTTCGTCGGGCGAAGCGAAGTTCCAGCCCGCGCGGGTAGAGATCTTCTCGGCCAGATACTCGTCGCCGAATGCGTGATCGTGGGGACCGTAGGCGACCACCTGGTTGTTCGGGTTCATGTTGCACTCGATGCGGCCCTGGGAGGTGAAAATCTGCACGTGGTTGTAGATACCGCCGAGGACCACGTCCGAGCTGGTCACCTGCGCCACCGAACCGTCCTCGAAGGTGATGAGGGCTGAGCCGAAGTCCTCGCAGTCAGCGAGGTCCACGTTAAGCTGCTTGTCGGTCTCTGCGGCATACGCGGTGTTGTCGGTGAGCTTCGCGACCTCGGCCGTAACACTGGTTGGGCGGATGGGCTTGCCGGTGCGCGCGATCCCCTCAGCCTGCTTGAGATAGAGTGCGCCACCGACGGGGTGCGAGCCGGTTCGCAGCAGCGACCCGCCGCCGGCGAGAGCCCAGTACTTGGCGTAGGAGGCGTGGGAGCCGTTGTGGGATTCCTCGGCCACCATGCGCAGCACCGCGCCGCCACTGGCCTCGACCAGGCGTCGGGCCTTCTGCATGGCGGGCGCGTACACCCAGTTCTCGGCGTACATGAGCTTGGTGCCAGACCGCGCAATGGCGTCCTCGATCATGTCGCATTGCTCGATGACCCAATCCATCATCCGTTGGCGGGGGATGGTGTGGCCGATGAGCCTGTCATTCACGCCGAGTTCGCCCGTGTAGCCGGTGAGGGGTTTCTCCACGATCACATGTGTGCCCGCGCGTGCCGCCTGGACGATGTACTCGCCATGCACGTAGGTGGGCACGCACAGGTCCACCACGTCGACTTCGGTCCGCACGAGCATGTCTGCAAGCGAGTCATAGACTTCAGGGACGCCGAACTTCTCCGCGAACTGCTCGCGGCTCTCGGGGCGTTGCGAGGTGACAGCAACCACGCGTGCCGGGACGCCAGTCACGTGCTGGAAGCATTGTGTGTGGAACTCCGCGGCGAATCCTGCGCCGACCATCCCGACTCGTATCTCGTCCATTGCGTCAGCTCCTGCTCAGTAGGTCTGTCCAGTTGGTTGAGGTGGCCCATACTCGAACCGGCGAGGCCGGTTCTGTCGGTATACCGCGAAGTAGTACACTATGGCCCCGAGCGCGTGGAGCCCGGTCAGATGACCGATGAACAGCAAGATGCACCAGGCGCCGCGCGTGGACGGCTGATCGAAGGCACGCTGCGCGCAGTCCCACAGGAAGTAGGCGCAGGCGACCCAGCCGGCAGTCCATAGCACCATGTATAGCAGGATGAAGCCGAAGTAAGCGATCATGAAGAGGCCGAAGAACCATTCCCCCGGCCCGTCGGACTCGTGCCGGTTGTCCCCCTCTATCCCACCCATGTCCAACGCCGTGCCGTCCGTTGTCTCGGCCTCAAGCTCCCTCAGACGCGCCCGCGATTTCTGATCGCAGTTGTCCGCCCCGATGCGGTAGTCCTCGATGGCCGCATCCATGTCGCCCAGGGCCTCGTGCGACTGGCCCATGTTGTATGTGAGATAGGACACTGGTGCGTCGCGGTCGAGTGCAACTTCATACTGCTCCAGGGCCTCGGTATGGCGGTCCTGTGATGCGAGCGCCAACCCGAGCGCGAGGGCCGGCTTGTAGGCGTCGTCGCTGCGCGCCATGGCCTGGCGTGCAGCCGCCTCGGCCTCTGCTGGTCTGCCTGCGTCGATCTCCAGGTAGGCGATCTGCATAAGCGCCCTGGTGCCGCCAGGTTCGAGATCGGCCGCCGTGCGGTACTCCTGGAGAGCGCCCGCCAGGTTGTCGGCCTTCAGGAGCGCGTGGGCCCGCGCCATGTGCAGCCCGGCCGAGTCCGGTCGGCGAGCGATCGCGCGTGCGTAGAGCTCAGCTGCACGTTCGTGCTCCCCCTGGCTCATGGCTCCCCTTGCCGACATGGAGTCCCAGCCGGCGTTGCGCACCTGCCACACCCAAAGGCCGTAGAACGCGAGCGCCGACACCGCGATCACAACGACTCCGACAATTATCAGCGTCACCTTCCAGCCCCGGCTCACACCAACCACCTCCTGCCGCAATCCACCACTTGTCTAACTCTGAAGACGCGCCTGTTGCAGTGGCGGGTCGTCGGCTCGGTATACGGCGATGTAGTAGATCAGCGCGCCAATCCAGCGCGTGAGCACGATGAGAATACACCACAGCGCACGCGTGTTCGGGTCCGGGAAGTCGCGTCGGGCGCAATCGTAGATCGCGAGGACTGAGGCGAGCATGACCGCCGTGCTGAACATGACCATGAAGAAGATGAACCCGAAGTAGAGGATGAACCACACGCCCATCAAGCCAACCATTGCCATGCCGCTCGCCGCCGCGACCCCGGCGGCTGCGGTGGCGGCATCGTCGCCGTCGGGCCCGGCGCTGTCAGCGTCTCGGTCGCCATCGGCGTGTGACTCATCTTGATCTGCGTCTTCCTCGGCCCATGTCTCAGACGGTGGAGGCGCGCTGTCGGCTTGCTGCGGGGGTGGAGCCTGTTGGGCCATCGTGACGGCGACACACCCGAGGATCAGGAAGGAAGTCAAGAACCACGTCAGCATGGAACGGCTGAACGTTGCCATAGTGAGCCACCCACTCTCTCGCATGTCTATGCCTCGATGCTGCACTCCAGATACACAACGACATGATCTTCGTGGTCAAGATCGATCAGCACGTTCAGGAAGCGTCTCATGTAATCCGGCGTTTGCGGGTCCACAGGAATGATTGGGTGACCAGCCAGAAACTCCTCTGCTGTCGACGGATCGCCCCACCACGTGAACGGTTCATCGCCGTAGATTGTCCCCCTCAGACGCCCCAATACCCACTCTCTGTCTTCGGCGGTGTCAGTGAACTCGAACTCCTGCCACTGCAGAAACTGCTCGAGGTCTTCGTGCGGCAGCTTGATCTTGGCGACCAGAACCTGCCATGGGATGAGGACCGTCGATGAGCCGATGAGTTCGGCACCCATGGGAAAGCGCATGGTTGTTGCCTCGGTCACACCCGCGAGATCCACCTTGTGCGTGAGGAGCATTGGGCCGAGATGAGCGATAGCGTAGAGAACCCCGATGATGAACACGACAAGCAGGAGCGCGCCAAGCAGTACGCGCAGTCTCCGCCATCTCTCCGCGCCCTCGTCGCCAGTCAGCGCTATATCGCCTCCTGCAGTTTCAGTATCTGCTCGGCGATGATCCACCGGTAGACGTCAAAGTCGGCATGCGCCCACAGACCATCGTACTTGTACTTCTCCTGCACCTTGATGCTGTCCCAGGCAAAGTCGAGCGCCTCCTGCGCCTCCGATGCGGCCCGCTTGGCCGCGCCGCCCTGAGCGTTGGCCTGCTCGATGAGCGTCTCCAGTGTGTAGATGTAGCGGTGGTCGTCGTAGCCTTCGCGGTAGGCCTCCCAGAGCGCGACCGGCATGGGCGTGCCATCAGGCTCCTGGCGATTCATGAAATCCATCGTGCTGGAGGTGAGGTAGTTGAAGTGGTCCCCGCGGCTGTACGAGTATATCCAGGGGACGAGCGTCACGAAGCCCGAGCGCCAGAAGCCAAAGCCGTAAGTCATGCGCGCGCCCGCTACCGGCGTGTGATCGTTCTCGCCAGCGATGTGGTTCGGGTAGCACCAGTACTGTACATCGCGCGCGGCCATGTCAGCCAGAACCGCCTCGCGGTCGGGAGTGAATGGCTGGCAGCACCAGACGTTGACGACGGGCATCAACGGAGCGAACTGCTCGTGCGACGGATCGGCGGTGATGTAGGTGGGTGCGCCGGCGTCGCGGATAGCCTGCAGCGTGATGCGCATGAACTCGACTGACTTCTCATGCCTGCCCGGCTCGTCGACCGGGTAGTAGAGGAATGTCGGCCAGCCGCGCCGGATGCGTTCCTCCTCGATGAGCTTGACCATCGCGGTCATCTCGGCAGCGAATTCGGGCGGGGGGATCTCAGCGTCAGCGGTGTGCGAACCGTAGCTCTTGCCATCCATGTACTTGCGGTAGACGCCGCTGGTGTTGATGTGCATCGCGTAGGGCGGGGTGAAGCCGTAGCGTTCGGCCCACTCCATCTGCATCGCGAGCAACTCCCAGTCCGGCTCGAACTCGCCATCCTCGTTTGCCTCGCGCACCCACGCGTTGCCGACCAGGTTCCGCGTCCCGTGGGCGACCATGTCTTCACGCTGCATCGCTGCTTGTCGCACGAAGAACTCGCGACTGGCGTCGTCCTTGGCGCGCGTCGAGTAGTCCAGCGGGTCGCGGTAGTAGATGCCGAAGATTTTGTCGGGGTCCTGCTTCAGTTCGATGGGCAGGACGCGCAGTTTGATCGGGACGGTCGCATCTCCGCCGGCGGCTGCGACCTGGATGCTGCCCTCGTAGGTGCCGGGCGCAGCGTCCTCGGGAACCTGCACCGTCAGCCAGAAACGGTGAGTGGTGCCCTCGGTCAGCCCGACCGGGGCGGCGGGATTGTAGCGCGCGCGATCGTGGAACATGTACATGGGCTCAAGGACGTCGGGCACGATTCGGTAGCGCCCCTGGACGGTGTAGTTCGGTCGGGCGCGCATGTAGCGGACATGGCGGACGTCAACCGCTTCGGACGCGATGGGCCCGATGTCGCTGGCGGTAACCGAGACGTCGCCCACATCCTGGAGAAGATGGACCGCCACGGTAAGTGGCTCATATTCGCCGGGCGTGGCGAAGATGCGCAACTCGGGTGCCATCTCCTCGGGGCGCGGCGTCGTGGTCGGATAGACCACCTCTGACCAGGGCCGGCTGAAGACGACGAAGCCACGGGCCACGTCTGCTTCGCTGAGTGTCATCTCAGCGTCATCGGTAGCGACGGGCTCGAGTGCCCAGTTCGCCTGCTGCTCGGGCGGCAGGAAGAACGTCCACTCCTCCAGCGGCGCGATGATCTCGCTGGCCACGCGCTCGGCATCACCATCGTCATAGATGAGGACGCAGTTGATCGTCCACTTGCTGTGGGGGCGCAGATCGATGCGCAACTTGCCGCCGGTGACGTTGGCGCGCATTCGCAGGGGCGTGAAGTGACAGCCGCCCTGGGCCTGCACGCGGTCGGTGGCATCGGGAATCGCCACGTCAAAGTCCCAATACTGGTAGCGGCTGCGATCGGAACTGCCAGCCAGCATGTAGACGCTGTACTCACCGTCGGGCAGATCAACCAGGAACGCACTGGGCGCGTCGCCAACGAGTGAGTCCTCGGTGATTGCGTTGGACCACATGTCCGGAGGGGCAGGGCTGCCGCGTCGGCTACCCATCTCCTCCCAGACGAGCACCTGGTCAGCGATGCCCTCGATGCTCTCGAAGCCGTAGCCCAGGTCCTCGGAGTAGACAGTGTCCTTCGTGATTCTGGTGGCACCGTCCCATACCTTGGAGTCGGCGGTGCCCATGTCGAAGAACCAACTCGCGCTCCACGCGGTCGTTGAGACAAGCGCAGCGGTCAGCAGCAGCATGGCTCGCGTGATCTTCATCTTCATCACTCCCACGGGGACGCAACGACACGGATGGGCACGGTCAGGACACGCTCGGAGCCGGTGATGGTCGCAGTCAGTGTGCATTCGCCGGGCTTCAGGGAGCCGGCTCCGAAGTTCATCAGCAGCGACTGCAGACCACGCTCGACGGTCAGGTTCTCCTCGGCCAGTACCTTGTCCCCAAGCTTGAGGACACAGTTCATCTCGGCTGGCGCGTCAGCCGCCAAGCCGGTCACTCGCGCCTGCACGCGCAGGGAACTCGCGTCTGCATACATGAGGCCGGTGAGAGGCAGCAGTTCGAGAATCGTTGGCTCGGCGTAGCTGAGCAGGGCCACGTCGTCGACGTAGAACTCGACCATATCTCCGTGTTCATAGCTGGACTCGGAGACGTGGAACTTGATACTCGCGCAGTTGGTGATGTCCGGGCACACAGTCAGTGGGATCACGATGCGCGCCCACTCGCCCTTCTTCACCTCTGTGAGCGTCCGGTGCCAGCTGTTCGATCGGTCCGGGCAGGCAATGGTGAAGCCCACCGCGGTACCGGGCAGCTTCTCGCGCGAGGTGTTCGCGTAGACCCACATCTCCAGGAAATCGTGTCCCGACCAGTCGCGCTGGTCCTCCGGGATGCTCAGGTAGGTTCTGGGCCACCCGATGGGATACTTGATCTCGCCGGCGGTGTGGTCAACCGGGACGTGGAAGTTCAGCGATTTGCCCGAGCGTGCGTGGGCATCAGACGGTTCCATGGTGCACTCGGCGATCTCCCAGCCCTCATTGCTTTCGCCATCGGCCAGCACGTGCCGGTTCATGGCAGCCCCATCGACGGGAGCTTGTGCCCACGAGCCGCACGCGACCATCAGCGCGGCGACAACCATTATCGGTGTCCAGTTGCGCAATTGCACCGACCTCCTTGAGCGACGTGTTCTACTGAGCTTGTTCGCTTGAGCGCGCGACGAATCCTCTGTGCAGCAGGCAGGGGGGAGGGCCGATGGCGGCGAACTGCGCGCGCGTTGGGATGGCGACCGCAAGGAGGCCTATCATGGACCAGCTTCGCGTCGGGATCGTCGGGCTCGGCAACAATGGCACCAACTTCATCAAGTGCTACGGGGAGAACCCCAGGGCGGAGCTGGTGACGCTGTGCGACCTGCGACCCGATCGCGCGCAGGGCCTCGCCAATGAGCATGGCGTTGAGTTGGCATTCACTGATCTGGCGCAGACCCTTGGCGAGGCCGAACTGGATGTGCTGTCGGTGCATACCCCCGACCATCTGCACGCTGACCCGTTCGTCGCCGGGCTTGAGGCGGGCTGCCATGTATTCGTCGAGAAGCCCATGGGCAACACCATGGAAGATATCGAGCGCATGGTAGCGGCGGCACGCGCGTCGGACCGCAAGACTGCGGTCGGTCACATCCTGCGCTTCAACCCGTTCTGTACCGAAGTGCATCGACTGTGCGCGTCCGGCGAAATGGGGGAGATCTTCTACCTCGAAGCCGACTACATCCACAACCTTTTCGGGCAGGCGGATCCGGTGCGCATCAATCCGCAGATCGGGAACATCAACTGGTATCTGGAGTATGAGAAACCGATGGTCGGTGGCGGGGCGCATCAGCTCGATCTGCTGCGATGGTTCGCGGGCTCTGACGTGGTGGAGGCCTTCGGCTACGGCAACTCGATCGCGTTCCCGGCGATGAAGAACAACGACTGCATGAGCGCGGTCTTCAAGATGGCGAGCGGGGCAGTGGCGAAGGTCACCGCGCTCTATGGAAACATCGGCCCGCGTCCGGAGCACAACAACCTCGAGGTCTACGGGACGAAGGGGACGATCCGCGGCGGCAAGTTCATGCGGGGCGAGGGGCACGATTTGACCGAGGAAGTAGACCTGACCGACCGCGCGATTGGCGGGCATCCGTATGACCCGGAGGTCAACGATTTCCTCGACGCCATCGCGAATGACCGGCGGGCGACGTGCGATGCGTTCGATGGGGCGAACTCAGCCGCAGCCACGGTGCTTGCCGCCGAGGCGATCGTGTCCGGCAGACCCGAGGCGGTGCCGATCTACGCGCCCTGAGCTTACTCGCCGTGCAGGCGAGTCATCTGGGCAAGGTTCATGCGCCGCAGCACCCGAAGCGCGGGTATCTGCGAGAGCATGACCAGCAATATCGTGAAGACGACCGCGATGGTGTACGTGCGTGGCGCGACGTAGAACGGCAGGGCCATCAGGTCGCTCTCGAACATCTCCATCATGGCTCGACTCGCCGCAATCCCCATTGGCACCCCGATGATCACGCCGAGAATGGCGCACGAGAAGTTCTCGAGGCTGAGCATGCGCTTGACTTCATCATACGTGACGCCGAGCGCGCGCAGGGACGCGATCTCCACTCGTCGCTCGAACACATTCGAGGAGACTGTGTTGTAGACAATCGCGACCGTGAGCACGCTGGCGAAGAGCATCATGATCGCGATGAAGGCGGACATGGACTTGAAGCCTTCCTCAACTTGGGCGGCAAGGTCGGCGGTGGTCTCCGCCGATATGGCGCCGGGCAGATCAAAGGCACGCATGGCCACCGCATCCTCATAGCCGGGCCTCACCTTGATGACCATCGCCGACAGTGTGCCCTCGGGAATCCCGATGCGTCTGCCGAAGTAGCGTGTGATGGTCTCATCGGCCATGTACATAGCGCTGCCGATGGGTTGGTCGACAATTTTGGCGATGCGGACCGCGTGAGAGATACGGACGTCGCGAGAGTTGTACGAGTAGTCAACGCGTATCAGGTCGCCGATCTCGGCATCGAGGACGCGGGCGGCAATGGCGTTGGGGTAGAGGCCCGGCCCATCGATGGTGACGGCGTTGCCCTGCTCATCCCGAAATGCCTGCAGACGACTGCCGCGGGGCACGCCGGTTATGACGGTATCGCGCACATGCTGACCGTGGGAGAGGTGCACGGGGATGCCGCCCACCTCTTCGGCCCAGGTCACGCCTGGCCATTTGGCCACCCGCGTGAGGATGGCGTCGCTGACCGGGCGTTCGAAACCGATGTTCACGTCGTAGTTGCGCACCTCGTTGAGGTAGTAGCGGATGGCGTATTCGTATGAGTCCATCGTCGCGATACTGGTGATGATGAGCACGATCCCGCCCGCCGCGCCAAGTGCGGTGAAGAGCGTCCGTGAGCGATGGCGGAAGAGGCCGTTGAGTGGCACCTTGACCACGAACGATGCCCGTGCGAGCAGGTGCGCGATGAACGCCGGGGGGTGTCGCTGGCCGCTTCCGGCCAGTTCGGAGCGCATGGCATCGGCGGGGGCGATCGCCGCCGCGGCGAGTGCTGGCTGCAGACCGGCGAGCGCCGTGCAGACTACCGCGATGGTGATGCTGAGCAGGCCGACCTTCAGCCCCGAGGCGAGCGTCAGGTAGGGGATGCCGAGAATGCTGATGTACATGTTCGTCAGCCCCAGCGCAAACCACTGGCCGAGTGCGACCCCGGGGATGCCACCGACCAGCCCGAGGATCGCTGCAAAGGCCAGGTAGTGCGCCCCCACCCGCCACGCGGGCAAGCCTGACGCGCGCAGGAATCCGACCTGCTGACGCTCCCGCGACACTAACCGGGTCAGCGTTGCGAACACGTTCAGGATCGCCGAGGTGATGAACAACGCTGGGAAGACGACCGCGAACTGACCGAGGCCTCGGAGGTCGAGATCGAGCAATTTACGGCTGGGCTGCTCTTCCTGGGGAACCGGCAACTGCGCGCCGAAGCGCCGGAGGTCGGCGTACATCGCCTGCATGATGGCGTCGCGCCGAGCCGGCACGGTCAGTACGCACACCTCGTTGATCAACCCGTGCATGCTCGTCAGGTCCTCAAGCTGACGCCGGCGCATCCACATGACACCGAAGCTCTCGGGCGTTGAGAACAGGTTCTCCTTGGACTGCACCACGTAAAGATATTCGGGCGAGGAGACCAGTCCGGCGATCTTGAAGCTGTAGCGCACTCCGTCAACCACTGGCGTGATAGCGTCGCCCGGACGGTAGTTGTGCACTTCAGCGAAGTTGTGTTCGAGCAGCACCTCGCGCTGATCCGGCGGGCCTAGATAGCTTCCCGCGAGGACCACAAGCTTGTTCATGGGCGAGCGGGCATCGTCGGGCACGGACAGCAGACGCCCGGTGGTGACCGGCCTTCTGCCACCAGTCTGCTCGATGCGCACCTCGCGCTTGAGGCGCCCCATGATGCGCTTCACGCCGGGAATCGCCCGCAGCCTGGTCACCGACTGCTCGGGGGCCTGCTGCATCTCGACCGAGAAATCGGCGAGCTGCAGCTTGTCATAGTTGAGCTGGTAGGAGGCACCCATGCTGCGGTAGGCGAGGTAAAAGCTGTGATAGAGGGCGATGCCGAGCATCATGACGACCGCGATGCCGATCGCCTGGGCGCGGTAGGCCACCAGGTCCCTGAAGAGTTTCAGCCAGAGTCGGGGCATGCTACTTCGCCGCCATGACGATCAGGTCGGTATGAGCTTCTCCGGTTACGCAGTACCCGGCCAGGCGATACTCTTCATCGAAGCCCGCCTCCCGCACCATCGCGAGCTTTGCCGCATCAATCTCCGGCAGGGCGCATCGCACCGCGATCGCTCCCTCGCTCAACGCCCGCTCGCAGGTGTGTCGGATCATATCCGCAGCCCGCTCGTGGTAGTGAGGGTGAACGAGGAAGTCCAGCCATCGCTGCCCCTGTTCCATCGGCGAGCCCGCATCGAACGCGAAGGCGTAGCCCACGACATGCCGGTCCTCAGTCTCGAGCACGTCCAGCGGGCCGCACGCGTCCTCAACCGCGTGCACCATCGGTACGAAGTCTGGCCACGCGGCGGCCAGGAAGCAGCGATGCCAGACGGGGCGCATCGCCCGCACTGCATCGGACTGATGCAAGAGCTTGTCAATCTTGGCGCGGTCACCCATGTGCGCGGGACGGATGTGGGTCGCATGATCGGGCTCGAAGTAGATGCGCTGCAGGTCGGCGAAGTCGGCCGCCAGCGTCGGCCGGATGTACGCCAGTGATCCCACCGGCGCACGCGCCGGATCGATCGCCACGAAGCCGTGCCGAGCGTAGATGCGCGCCGCACTCTCGCTGCCCGTCCCACAGAGCAGAGCCTGGCCCGGACCTGCGTTGAAGTCGTCCATCAGGAACTGCATCAGGCCTGAGGCCGCGCCTTTCCCGCGATGCTCAGGCTCGGTGTAGACGTGGCCAAAGACGCCCAGATCGAGCGTGTCAGCAGCAAGCATGTAGACCATCTGGCTGGCGATGCGCCCGTCAATCTCCCCCACGAACCATCGGTCCAGACTGACCTGCGCGTAGTCGCCGCGCAGTCGCTGGCGCATATCGCGCAGCGTCTCGTCGCTCTTGTGTTCGAGGAAAAGCAGCAGCCAACCGGCGTAGTCCTCGACACCCCCGTCGATTACTTTCACGGTCATGCGCTCGCCGTTGCGCAGCGAGACCTGGCCGAGCTCGCGCATCATCGGTCGCGCCCCCGCATGCCCACCCGGAGCCCGTTGGCGACCGCCAGCAGTTCGGAGGCCTCGTGCAGGAGGACGGCCACCGCCACGCTGATGTATCCACCGACCGCTGCTGGAATCATCACAGCGAGCACGATTAGCGAGAAGACGATGTTCTGGGTGCCGATGCTGGTTGTGCGTCGGCCGATACGCAGCGCCGTGGGCACCTTCGTGAGGTCATCAGCCATCAGCGCGGTGTCGGCCGCCTCAATGGCCGCGTCAGTGCCGGCGGCGCCCATGGCAATGCCCACCAGGGCTTCCGCGAGAGCTGGCGCATCGTTGATCCCGTCGCCAACGACCGCCACGGCGCCATGCCGCTCGACCAGCTCGCGGACCGCGTCGGTCTTGTCTTCTGGCGTCAGGTCGGCCCACGTGTGCACAATCCCCAGTTCCGCGGCGATACCCGCTGCGGTGGCCTCGTTATCGCCCGTGAGCATGGCGGTCTCGATACCCATCGCGTGCAACTCGTCGATGGCCTGTCGGGCGCGCGGACGGATACGGTCGCTGATGGCGATCAGGCCGAGCGTCTCCTCGCGCGTGCTGACACACACCACGGTGTTGCCCTGCTGCTGGAACTCGAGCGCGCGCTCCTCATGCCGAACATCGAAACCCAGTTCGAGGCAGAGCGCGTGGCTGCCTATGAAGTACTCTCGGCCCTCCACAACGCCGCGCACACCTGCACCGGGCAGTGCCTCGAAGTCGGTGACCTGCGGGACTGGAGTTCCCAGTTCGACAGCGTGTGCGAGAATTGCCGTCGCCAACGGGTGCTCGGACATCTGCTCCAGTGACGCCGCCACGCGAATGGTCTCGGCTTCATCGGCGGCGAGCGGCACCACTGCGTTCACGAACGGTCGCCCCTCGGTGAGGGTGCCGGTCTTGTCGAAAGCGACGACGCGGACGCGGCCGAGGTCCTCCAGATGAGCGCCGCCCTTCACCAGAATTCCGGTCTTGCCTGCGCGCCCGATGCCTGCGGCGATGCCCACAGGTGTCGACATGATCAGCGCACACGGCGCCGCTGCGACGAGGAGCACCACCGCGCGTGTCGCCCAGGCAGCGACGTCACCGCCGAGAGCGGCAGGGATGGCGGCCAAGAGCGCGGCAGCGATCAGCACTGCCGGGGTGTACCAGCGGCCGAAGCGCTCGATGAAAAGCTGGCGTTCGGCTTTGCGCTCATGGGCTTCCTCGACGAGATGGATGATCCGGGCGAGGGTGTTATCCTCGAAGCTCGCGGTGGCCTCGATCTGCAACGCACCGTCGCCGTTGAGGGTGCCCGCGAACACGTCGTCGCCGGGGCCCTTTGAGACAGGCATCGGTTCGCCGGTAACCGCCGCCTCGTTCACGTAAGATCGACCCTCGGTGACCGTCCCATCGGTGGCGAGAGCCTCGCCGGGCTTGACGAGGAAGACGTCGCCGGTCTGGAGTTCGTCGGCGGCGACGGTGACCTGCTGGCCGTCAGCCAGGAGTGTCGCCTGTCGGGGCGCGAGGTCCAGCAAGGCATCAATCGAGCGTCGGGTGCGCGCGTAAGTATAGTGCTCCAGGCCCTCCGCCGCTGCGTAGAGGACGACGAGCGCGGCCGCCTCGTCCCACATGCCGAGGATGATCGAGCCGACGGTCGCTGCGACCATGAGCACGTCGATGGATATCTCGCGCTCGAAGATGAGTTCCTCGAAGCCCTCGCGCACCCAGTAGTAGCCGCCCAGCACGATGGCCACAGACCACGCGACTGTCTCGACGACGTCTGGCAGCAGGTCCGCCCTCGCGAGGGCGAAGGTGATGGCGGCGATTACCCCAGCCACCAGGGCGTTGCGCAGTGGCGGGTAGCTATACCATCGGCCCGCGAAGATCGCCTCATGGTCATGGGCGCAATCAGTACAGCCCACAAACGCCACCTCACTCTATAGTTGGACCTCGGTGTAATGTTGTTCGCACGGATAGCCGTGCAGGAACAGCGCCTTGCGGCTCTCGCACAGACCAATCATCGAATACTCGGTGTAGCTGACGTCATGCGCGCCGTGCCGACAGACGCCCGGGTCGCCGTGGTAGCTGAGGATGTCCTTCATGTCCTGCAGGCTGCGGTTGCCCCTGTCGAGAAAAGTGTCATCGAGAAGCTCGGCGCGCGCGATAGCATTCAGCTTGCCGTCGGGCGGGCGGGCATCTGCCTGGCTGAGTTCGGGAAGCTGGTAGTAGTTCGAGCAATTGATGTAGTTACCGTCGCCCTCTGGCATGCGCACCGCGGTGAGCGGGCAGGGCTGTTCGAGCGAGCAGGCGACTCCGCCCGCGTCAACAGCGACCGACGAGTAGCCTTTGCCGCGCAGAGGCATCGACGCCATGAAGCGGACATACTCAGCGACGTTGGCGCAGTGGAACATGGCCTCGTAGCCCCAGAGTCTGATCGGCGGGTAGCGATCGCTTTGGCCGAAGACGGTGCCAACTGACGAGTGTCCGACCGCCAGGCCTTCAGCGTTCATCATGTCCAGCGTGCCGACCATGCCACAGAACGTGAAGTTCAGTTGCGGGATGCCGTCGTCACGCGTAATCAGGCGTGCACACGGGGGGGCCTGCTCGCCGGGGGGGCCCCCGTCGTTGTTCTTTCCCCATATCGGGCCATCGGGACCGGAGGCGAACGCGATGTTCGTGCACTCCTGCAAGTCCAGCGTATTGCGGAAGTTGTACGTCGGCACATTCAGCTTGAGAATCAGCTCCGTGGCAACGTCGGCGCCCTCGGCCGTCCCCTGCATCTCGGCATGCACCTCGGGCAGGTGGCGTTCGAGACTGGCGCGGATGGCGGGCCAGGTCTGCTCCCAGTTCGTGTGCCGCTCGGCGATTTTCCAGACATCAAGCATCTGATGGATCTCGTCGCGCAACGCTTCACCAGTCTGCTGTCCGATGTTGCGTGCGTCACCCGCTACTTCCACAAGCCTCATTGCGTTGGTCTCCTTCGGAATCTACCACTTCAGTTGCTTCGGATCGATCGGCTGGGCGTTCTCCTGCACCGAGTCTATCTCGCCACTGCGCATGCGCACGACGATGTCAGCCATCCCGGCGACGGCCTCGTTGTGGGTCACCATCAGGACCGTCAGACCGTCCTCGCGGTTGATCTCGCGGATGAGTTGGAGCACCAGGAGGCCAGTCTCATAGTCGAGGTTGCCGGTGGGCTCATCGCCAAGCAGCAGATAGGGGCGCTTGACCAGCGCGCGGGCTATCGCCACTCGCTGCTGCTCACCACCGGACAGCTCAGTGGGGTAGTAGTTGAGGCGCTCGCCCAGACCGACGCGTTCGAGCAGCGACGTCGCATCGCCCGGCGTGGCAGACAGCTCGCCGACGAGGTCGACATTCTCCACGGCGGTGAGTGTGGGCACGAGGTTGAAGAACTGGAAGATGAAACCAACGCGGCTGCGTCTGTACTCGGTCAGCGCTGGCTCGACCAGTGCGGACACTTCCTGGTCGCTGACGAAGACCCGACCGGCCGTGGGGATATCGAGGCCACCTATAAGATTCAGCAGCGTGGTTTTGCCCGAGCCGCTCGGGCCCAGAAGCACCACGAGGCTGCCCTCGGGCGCAGCGAAGCTCACACCGCGCAGGGCGCGCACTAGCACCTCGCCCATCTGGTATTCCTTCGTGGCATTGGCCACTCGCACAGCGGGAGCGTCCACTACTCGCTCACCTCGACAGTCGTGACGCGCTGGCCATCCACGAGGTCTTCCTTGCCACCGACCACGACCTCTTCGCCATTGGCGATGCCACTGGTGATGACAGCGTCGAGGTAGTTGTTGGCGCCCACTTGTGCCTCGATTTTGCGCACACGTCCCTCGCGGACAACGTACACGTGCCGGGCGGTCTCGTTCTCGACGATGGTATCCGCGGGGACGAGCACCGCATCGCGTGCCACCACTGCTTCGGCGCGAACGTCGACCTCCATGCCCGGGCGCAGCGTGCCTGAGGGCTCGTCGATGCGCAGGCGCGCACGAACAACCTTGCCGCCCGTGCCAAGCTCGGTGCGTGGGACGGCAGTGGCGCCCACATCGACGATCACAGCGGCGAAGGTCTCGCTCATGTAGGCCGGGAGAGACACCTCCGCGGACATGCCCTCATGCACTTTGCCGATGTCGATGTCGTCGATGAGTGCGACCACCCACACGTCACTGGTGTCAGCGACCTCGAAGAGCGCAACGCCCGGAATTGCCGCGTCGCCCGGGTCCACGTGGCGCCGGCTGACGACGCCGTTGAAGGGTGCCTTGACGGTCTCGTTGGCTGTCAGCGTGGGGCTACTCGTGGGCAGGCCGGGGGCCGTTGTGATGCGGCAGAGCACATCGCCGCGATTTACCCAGTCGCCTTCTTCACGGTACACGGCTTCGACGCGTCCCTGCATGGTGGGGGAGAGATCGGCAACACGCCCCTCGACTTCACCGGTGGCAGTAACGGTGACGGTGAGATCTCCAATGCGGGCGTGGGCCACCTCGACTTGAGGGGGCTTCAGCGCCGAGATCACGATCAGCGCGACCACCACTGCGGCAGGGACAGCCCACCACAGCCAGCGGCGAGACGGGCGCGGCTTTCCAGCGTTGTCGGCCATGACCAGTTCTCCTCGGTCAAAGCTGTTTGGGGCAGATCGTGCGAACGGAGCCGCCCGACATCACGGATGGGTCTGCTTAGCGTTGGCCCCCGCGTGTGCGCGCCTGTTCACTCACTGACGCGACTTTCCACACGCCGTCAACCTGCACCAGCCGCATGTGGAGCGTTATCGATCCGGCAGTGAGAGGGACGATCGCGCGATCGCCCTCGGTCGTGGGATCGCCGACGCTCACGTCACCGGACATCAGGCCCGACAGCGCCGAGATCTTCGCGACCTGGTCACCGGCGAGCTTCTCGATGATGAGGCTGCGGGCCTTCGGGGCAAGCGAGTCCCAGTCCGGGTTCTCGCGCCGCGCGTACGTCTCATAGTCGTAGCCCGCCGCGACGACATCGTAGTCGCCGGCCTTCATCGCCTCCACGAACGCCTCGGCTGTCCCTTCGGGTGAGCCCTTCGCGATTGACTTCGCGCCGCCGCATCCAGCGAGGGTCACCAGCACCAGAGCACACGTGAGCGCAACGGCCAGCGCTGCTTTCATCGCTCTCATCACCTCATCGGGTCCTTGCACGCCAGATGGTAGACTCGGTCGGTCAGCCGGTTAGGCTCGCGGAATGAGTAGGCCTCGTAAACGGCCAGGGACCTGAGGCCCGCCTTCTTGAGCATCGCCCGGACCTCTTCAGTTTCGTAGCCTCGCTCGTAATGCGTCTCGGTGAAGCTGTTAGGCTCGTCTGGGCCGCTACGCACGAACTGCATATCGACCTTGCACAGTCGACGCGACTCGTCCCACGTTGAGCGCCAGATATACTTGAGCGGCTCGGCGGTGTTCGTGTTGCTCTGCGTGAAGAGCCCCACCCGCAGCGCGCGCAGTGTGTTCATATCAAAGACCACCACGCCGCCAGGGCGCAGGGCCTCATACATGCCCTCGAAGGTCGCCTGCAGCCCGTCCGGGTCGGTGATGTAGTTGAGGCTGTCGTAAAGGCACACCACCATGTCGAACGACCCGGGCCGGAGCGCCGAACGGGTCGCGTCCATTACCGCTGCGGCCAGTGCCGGCGCGCGCCGGTAGCATCCTCCGACCATGCGCTCCGAGAGATCGGCGCCGATCACGTTGTACCCGCGCTTCTGCAGCTCCCAACCGATGGCTCCCGTGCCGCAGCACAGGTCGAGAACATCCTTCGGGTGCGCGTACCAGCGCTGCAGAATGCGCTGGACATAGTCGACCCAGTTCTCGTAGGGCACCGTGGCCATCAACTCGTCGTATACGTCCGCGACGTCGCTGAAAGCGTCTTCGCCCACGCGGGTGGGATCTTCTTCGATGGATCGGCCTCGGTGCCCGAGGCCGAGGATCAAGTCACGCAGGCTCATTGCACCGTCTCGCCTGCCTGCAATATCAGCGCTCGCATGGCCTCGACGCATGCATGCGAGGACGCCACCTTCGGCGTGAAGTGTGTCTCGACGACGATCAGCCCATCGTAGCCATCCGCAACGAGCGCGGCAACCTGCTCGCCCCAGCCGATGTCTCCCTTACCGGGCACCGTCATTTTGAGCTTACCCTCCGGGCTGATGGTCGCGTCCTTGACGTGGTTGTGGATGATGCGCTCCCTGATGGCCGCGTATCCGGGCTCGTGCCCTTCGCCATTGAACGCGAGATGGTTGCACGGGTCCCAATTCACGCCCACCGATGGGTGATCGATGGCGTCCACGAGCTTGATCATGCTTGGGCCTGTTGCGCCCCAGCACGGCTTCTCGTTCTCGAGGGCTACGCGGAGGCCTCGAGCTGCCGCAAGTTCCACGGTCTCGCGCAGGTCATCGACGACTTCCTGCGACCACGTATCATCGAACTGCACACCCTCAGGACGCACGTGCGGGAAGACCACCATCACCTGCGAGCCCAATGCCTCGGCCATGTCGAGGCAACGTGTGCGCAGATCGCCCCTGTGCTCGGCAATTTGAGGATCGTCGAGGCGGAGCTTGAACAGGCCCGGTGAGATGGAGGGGATGTCGATGCCGTGATCGCTCGCGACCTTGAGGATCGTCTTGAAGTCGCCATCAGACATGCCCTGCGGGGCTCGGGCGGCATGGTACATGCGCACCTCGATATGCTTAAGCCCCCAATCGGAGGCCAGTTCGCACGAGGTGACAATGTCGCGTGAGATTTCGTCAGATATGATGGACAGCCGCATTGCCGGGGGGCCTCCCTGGCCATGACCAGAGTCTGGGGTTTCAGGTGCCCTTGACGTACTTCATCACAATGATCTGGCGAGGCAGGTCATTGCGCACTGGCTCATCAAAGTCAGCTTCGTCCCAAGTGATTCGGATGGCGACCATCGCGCGGTTGGCGCGCTCGGCGGACGCCTTCGAGATGCGTATCTGGAGGTCCTTCTGGACCGTCGTGCCCGCATCCAGGTTCTTGATCTGCGTGAAGGGCTCATCGTCCTCGGGCATCGTCAGGCCTCTGGGCACGATCAGCGGCGTGTCGCAGACGGAGACCTTGATGTTCTTCACATCGCGTTTGCTGAGATTCTCGATGTTCACCGTGACCGTGAAGGTGGAGGCGATCGTGTTGGTGTCGGGTGCCTCAAGCTTGACCCGCAGAGGGTAGACGCCCCACGAGTCACGCACGGTGCTGAAGGCCGCGGCACCGGCCAGCGCCCACTCGCGCCCGCTGTAGGGGCCGTTGTTGGCCGGGCTGGCTGCGCGGTTGATGTCGTGCCAGAACGCGCCCGTCAGCGGCTCACCGGGGCAGAACTCCTGGTGTGCTGTGACGATCCGATCATGCATCTCAGCCGTCGCCGGGGTGGGGGAGACCATCTTCTGGTGCCAGTTGAAGTCCACCTGGTCACCGGGAACTATATTGGCCTGGCCGGGCTTCAGATACCCGTTCCACGCCTCGACGACCGAGTCGAACATGCCCCGGCTGGTCACCTGGTAGAGCATCGGGGCGAGCATGGAGATCCCCGCGTCAGTGAACATCAGCGGATCCTGCCCGTGCTGGGTACCGTGCAGCCAGGTGAGCACGAAGATCCAGGTAGGCTTGTCCACGCCGCTGCCGTCGATGATGCGACGCACGATCTCAGCTCCGGTGTGTGCACGCCACCAGTTCCAGCAATCGTAGAACTTCGGGTCCGACTGCCATTCGCCCTCTATCTTCTCGGCCACATATCTCTGGCGTCTGCGCTCTGACCAATCGCCCCAGCCGTCGGGAAGTTCCACGGGCATCTCGGCGGTGAATTTCTCGACCATCTCGTAGCCGCCGCGATCTGAGCGCATGTAATCCAGGCCGACCATGTCGACCTCTTCGAGCGCCTGCATCTGCCGGAAGAACTCGGTCAGTGCGGTCACCCTCCGCTCATCCAGTAGCGAGACGAAAGGCCGGTCACTGGTCGCGCCGGTGCTGCGCGAGATATCCAGAGCCCAATTGTATTCAGGCTTGCCCGCATTTGACTTGGGGTATGTGGAATAGGCCACCGCCCAGGTTCCGAACTTCAGGCCGCGGCGATGTGCCTCCGCGCCCATTCTGGGTATGGCCTCAAGGTTGATACTCTTGAAGGGCTTCTCGAGTGTGAGGCCGGGCCCCTCAGTCAGACCGCCACGGAACCAGACAGTGTCCGCGCCCATGTACTCGGCCCATTCGTAGAGCTTGGTCCAGTCGCCCTTGCTGCCATCGGGACCGACGAATGTCTCGCGGAAGTCAAATTCCCAGGTGGCAACGCACAAGCCCGGCTCCAGCGTCTGTCGTGCTCGCGCTTTGATCTCGAAAGGCGCGTTCGCAACCGCCCAAGCGCTGCCCTCAGGCTCGGGCTCCTCTTCGTCGCTGTCCCGCTTGCGCCGATCCTGCGAGGCATCCCATTCCCACTCGCCCGGGTCGATCTCGCTCTTTGCCTCGAGCGTGTAGCTGCCTGGCTCGATGTTCCACGGCGGTGGCCAGTAGCCCAGCCACAGAGCGCGCGTCGGATCGTAGTGCAGCTTGAGTTCCTTGAATGGGCCAAGGTTCCGGACCAGTTCGCCGTCGCGCCTGACCACAACGGTTGGCGGCTCATCAGATTGGGGACTGCCGGGTGGGTCGACCGACTTAACCTCGACTGGCACGAGATGGTAGCGGTAATACCAACTGCGCTCAGTTTCCACGGAGAGCGGGAACCTGACGGCGTTTTCGTCCGCCGCAGGCTTGCGGCTGAAGATGCCGCTGAAAACGCCACGGAAAGCGATGATGGCGATCAGCAGGCTGATGATCACCATCAGCGAGCAGCAGCACAGCGACCGCCGTTGCGCCTGTGATCGCCGCCGCTGCGCGCGCGGTGATGCATAGCCGATTTTCACGCTCTGATGGTCAACCAAGAGTGCTCTCCGGGTGTGTCTCAGTCCGCGTCACATACGACGACCCAGGACGTTTCCCGCTGGGGGCTACCCCAGTAGTTCGCCCTGATGATGTTCGCACCTGTTGAGAGTTCCGGGTTCAGTGTGAGAGTTACCCCGTCCTCAGCCACGTCCACGTCGATCGCCTTGCCGGCAACCGTGAACTCAATCTCGCTCGCGGCAATGTCATCCGCCAGGCGGGCAGTGATCTGGGGCGTGCTCATATCGAAGCGGTGGCCTCGGGGTGGATCGATCTCCTCCAGGTGCAGCTTCTCCTGCGCCAGCCAGCGTCCGAAGGTGCGCAGCGAGTTCCCGTTGACTACCATCTCACGCGGGACCAGGAACGGATCGTCGGTCTGATCGGCAGGGCCCCGGTCGATGGTGAACGCGATTCTGTAGCCCGCGTCCTTCGTGATATCCAGCGTCTCCTCATCGTAGAGCCCGTACGGATACGCCAGCGCGACACACTCGCCCTCGATCTCATCATCGATGGTGGCTTTGGACGCCTCGAGTTCTTCGGCGCACTTCTCGCCACTGACGCGGGTCGCGTGGATGTGGCAGGCCGTGTGCGAGCCGATGTCCCAGCCAGCCGCCTCCAACTCGCGCACGTCGTCCCATGACAGGTTGTCCTCGCCGCCGACCGACGTGGAGATGAGGAAAGCAGCGCCTATGTACCCGTACTCATCCATGAGCGGCTTGGAGACCGTGAGGATGCTGCTCGGACCGTCATCAAAGGTGATGCAGACAGGCTTGTCTGGAAGCTCGGCCTTGCCCTCGTAA
This sequence comes from Candidatus Zipacnadia bacterium, assembly GCA_029821735.1. Classification (GTDB taxonomy): domain Bacteria; phylum Armatimonadota; class Zipacnadia; order Zipacnadales; family UBA5352; genus JALGSU01. The sequence goes on from JALGSU010000010.1 coordinate 21,640, forward strand.
TAGTCGGCGAGCTGGGTCGGGGTGACCGTCTCGTACCCCGCCTCGTTCATGGCCGCGAGCTGCTCCTTGAAGTCTTCGGTCGCGACTTCGTAGGTCCCGCTTGCATCCGGCTCCATGGCGTGATAGCAGAACACGGGGATGGTCCGCGGCTGCAACTCAACGCTTTCGGGTTGCGATGGTGTGGTCGCGTCAACGTCGGCTGGCTTGCGGCCGCAACCGTAAGCAGCAATCATGGCGATCGCGCACAGTGCGAGCAGTGCGCCCCACTGTCTCATCGTCGGCATCGGCGGACCTCCTGGTGCGATGTTCTACTGCAGTAGTGCCACGGTGTCGGCGACTGAGTCGTGCACGATCGCCAGACCCTCGGCAGCCTCCGCCTCGCTGAGGATCAGCGGGGGCTCAATCCGGATGACGCTGGGATTGTTTAGCGTGTATGCCGCCAGCATATTGCGTCCCGACATGGCCGCGATCATCAGGCCGGCTATATCCGGGTCGGTGAACTCGATACCGATGAACAGGCCGCGCCCGCGGATCTCGGCGACAACACCGCTGAACTCCTCGGCGATCTCGGCCAGACCGGCCAGGAGCTGGTCGCCGCGTGCCGCGGCGTTCTCACGCAGGCCCATCTCCTCGACGGCCTCAAGCGCGCCAAGCCCCGCCGCGCATGCCAGCGGATTGCCCCCGAAGGTGGAGGTGTGCACGTAGGGGTTCTCCTCAAAGATGTCCCAGACCTCGGCGGTTGCGGTGAACGCCCCGACGGGCATGACACCGCCTCCGAGAGCCTTGCCCATTGTCATGATGTCGGGCTGCACGCCGTCCCAGTCGCAGCCCCACCACTTCCCGGTACGTCCCATGCCAGCTTGGATCTCATCGACGATGAGGAGCGCGCCCTTTGCGTGGCAAATTTCCTGCGCGCGCGCAAGGTAGCCATCTGGAGGCACCATAACGCCTGCCTCGCCCTGGATTGATTCGACGATGAAAGCCGCAGTCTGTTCGGTGACAGCCACCTCGAGTGCCTCTGCATCGCCAAAGGGCACGTGGGTGAAGCCCGCGAGCAGTGGCTGGAAGGGCGTCTTGTAGACGTCTCGTCCGGATGCCGAGAGGGCTCCGAAGGTCTTCCCGTGGAAGGCCCCCGTAGTGGACACGAACTCTGGCCGGCCAGTGTGTGCGCGGGCGGCCTTGAGGGCGCCCTCGACCGCCTCCGCACCGGAGTTACAGAAGAACGTGAACTGGAGATCGCCGGGCGTCTTTGCCGCAAGCGCTTCGGCGAGTTCGGCCTGCACCGGGTTGGGCAGCAGGTGGCTGCTCAGAGGCATGGTGTGGAGCTGCTCCTGCACGCGGGCGATGATCTTCGTCGGGCTGTGGCCCATGTTGAAGACCCCGGGTCCGCCCCAGAAGTCCAGGTAGCGCTCACCGTCCTCGGTCTCAACGTAGCAGTCTTCGCTTCGCACTTCAACGCTGTCGAAGCCCATGAACCTGACTACTGCCGCTACGCCCGGGTTCAGGTAGTCCTCATAGCGCTTGTAGGTGAGTTCGCTGAGTGTGGGGCTCGTGTCGCTCACAGTCTTCCTCCTGCTTTGTGGCAAATGGACAGCCGCGTGCCCGCCAGATGCGTCATAGCGGCTCTCTCGGTATGGCTCAGGTTCGGCAGTGCTGCGGGTACGAAAAATCGCTTGGCCCACGACCCTTGCGCGGGCGCGTGTCCAAGCGATTTCGCTGTCAGAAGAGATTGGTCGGGGCGGCCGGACTTGAACCGGCGACCTTTTGACCCCCAGTCAAACGCGCTACCAAACTGCGCCACGCCCCGAGCCGTTCGGTCGACGTCTGTCGACCGAACGAAACCTATTTTACCATATCCTTCAGAGCTTTACCAGCCTTGAACGCCGGGACCTTCGTCCGGGGCACCTTGATCTCTTCACCCGTCTGCGGGTTGCGGGCCTTGCGGGCCTTGCGGACCCTGCGCTCGAAGGTGCCGAAGCCAGTAATCTGCACCGACTTCCCGCGCTTCAGGTTCTTCGAAATGACCTCGATGAACGCACCGAGGGCCCTCTCAGCGTCGGCTTTGGTCAAGCCGGCCTCCTCCGCGATCGCCTCCACCAGATCGGTCTTGGTCAGATCAGCCATCTGGTACACCTCCAAGCGTCTTTGCAGCGGCTGTGTTACTAACGCGCATTCGCCTGTCCCTACCCCTTGACCTCCATGCCCTGAATCAAAATTCTGCTTTTTGTGCGCGGGTCATCAGTTCCCTCGCGACCACGCGCGGCTCGGCCCCCTCGAAGAGCACCGCATGAACGCCCTCGGCGAGCGGTATGTCGACCTGCATCCGTCCAGCCAGTTCAACTTCCGCCTGTGTCGTCCAGATGCCCTCGGCCACCGATGGCGTCGAGCGTTCGATCTCCTCGCGCGTCTCGCCCGCCGCCAGGCGCATCCCGCAGGTGTGGTTGCGGCTCAGTGTGCTCGTGCAGGTCGTGACCAGATCGCCCATGCCAGCGACTCCCGCGAAAGTTTCCGGGCAGGCACCGAGGCTTACGCCCAGCCTCGTCATCTCGGCCAGACCGCGCGTGACAAGTGCAGCGCGGGCGTTTGCGCCAAAGCCCAGTCCATCGCTGAGGCCTGCCGCGATCGCGATGACGTTCTTGAGTGCGCCGCACAGCTCAACGCCCACGATGTCACGATTGCGGTAGACCCGGAAGAGGGGAGAACTCAGCAGCTCCTGGGCTTGCGCGGCTCGCTCGGGGCTTGATGACGCGGCGACGCTGAGGGCGAGCTGGCTGGATGCTATCTCCCGTGACAGGTTCGGTCCTGAGAGCGCGACCATCTGCTCACCGATCTCGTCACCGAGTTCCTCGGTCAGTAGTTGGCTCATCCGCAGGCCGCTGCCCCGCTCGATGCCCTTGGTCGCACACACATGCAGAGCCTCGGCAGTGACGAGCGGCTGCAGGTTGCGCGCGACGTCACGCAGCCACGCCGAGGGCACGACCCAGATTACTGCGCGCACTCCGTCCAGCACATGTTGGCCGTCCGCGGATACCTCGAGTTCGTCGGGAAGCGTGAAGCCGGGGAGATACGTGATGTTCTCGCGGTTGCTCTGTATCTCGTCTGCCAGCGCAGTGTCAACCGCCCACAGTCGCGTGGGCACGCCGCCGCTGGCGATCATGCGACTGATGGTCGTTCCCCACGCACCGGCGCCAATTACCGCGACGTGTCCGCGTGTGCCACTCATTCCTGATCGTCGTCTCCCGGGGCGTCCGTGTCATCTGTCTTCGCCGACGTGCTGCCAACGCGGTTTTCCGTGCCATTGAGCAGGCGCTCGATGTTCTCAGCATGTCGCCCGATGATAAGGAGGATCACCGGCGTGATCGCGACGGCGGCCACCACATTGTCTGGCGCTGGCATGAGAAGGTACATCGATACTGGTGCAGCGGCGACCGCGGCAACCGAACTAAGCGACACGTAGCGCGTGATCACCACCAACAGGACCCACAACCCGCAACATATTCCCGCGGTAAGAGGGTGCAGGCCGATGAGTACGCCCAGCGCGGTCGCGACGCCCTTGCCGCCCTTGAAGAGCAGGTATGGCGAGAACGAATGACCGATGACCGCAAGCAGGCCGGCCGTCACGACGACCCATCCCTCGGCGCCAAGCGCCCGACAGATCATGACGGCCGCGAGCCCCTTGAGTACATCGAGCACGAACACGAGCAGGCCCATCTTGACGCCGACCACGCGAATGACGTTGGTTGCGCCGATGTTGCCGCTACCGGACTTGCGGACGTCCACGCCCTTTGCCAGACCCGCCAGGAGCCCGAACGGAATGGCCGCGATCAGATACCCCACCAGCATCCCGAGGGCCAGTGTGCCCGTCACTCATCATCACCTCGTTGTGAACGCTTCTCTATTCGCAGCCGGATCGGGACCCCGTTCAGGCCGAAGCTTTCCCGCAACTGGTTGCGCAGGTAACGCTCATACGAGAAGTGCAGCAAGTTGGGATCGTTCACTTTCATCACGAAGGTGGGCGGCCTGATGTCCACCTGTGTGGCGTAATAGACCTTCAGGCGTCGTGAGCCCCTCCCGGGAGCTTGGTGGCGGTACAGGGCCTGTTCGACGGCGCGATTGAGCGGGCCGGTAGTCACTCGGCGGTTGAACTGCCCCGCGATGTCGGCTGCCTGAGGCAGCAACTTGTCGAGGCCCAGGCCGGTGACTGCTGACGTGAACATGATCTGGCAGTAGTCGAGGAACGGGATCCGCTCGCGAACCATACGCTCGAAATCGCTGCGCCGGGTCTTCTCGGACCTCCGCAGTTGGGCCTTGGTCGCCGGCTCGATCAGACCGTCCTCTTCCGCGAGGAGCCGCGACTGCTCCGCGCGGTCCTCGATCATATCCCACTTGTTGATGACGAGGATGATACCCCGGCCTGCCTGCTCCACTTCACCGACAATGCGCGCGTCCTGTTTGGTCATGCCCTCGGAGGCGTCGACCACCAGGATGCCCACGTCCGCTCGCTGCATCGCGCGCAGGCTGCGCAGGCTGGAGTAATACTCCGTGCCCGACGCCTGCATGGACTTGCGGCCCAGTCCAGCCGTATCGATGAGCGTAAAGGGCTTGCCGTCGAGCTCTACCGCGATGTCGACCGCGTCGCGTGTTGTGCCGGGCAGGTCGCTGACGATCACGCGCTCCTCGCCCAGCAGCGCGTTCACGATCGCCGACTTGCCCACATTCGGCCGACCGACGATGGCCACTCGGGTCTCGCCCTTGACCGGTTCATCGGCCTCGCCTTCGGGGGGCAGGCCTTCGGTGATCTCCTCGGAGAGGCCACGCAGACCGTAGGACGTCATCGCTGATATCCGGTGCGGTGTGCCGAGCCGGAGCGCGTAGAAGTCCTCCAGCCCCTCGATCGTGTTCTCCATCTTGTTGATCGCGAGCACGATAGGCTTGCCGGTGCGCCGGGCGACCTCGGCCACTTGGTAGTCGAGGGAGTTGATGCCTTCGAGCCCATCGCACAGCATGATGAGCACGTCCGCCTCCTCCAGTGCAGCCGATGCCTGCTCCTTGACTTGCAGGATCAGTTCGTCGCTCTCGGCTCCCACGAGTCCGCCGGTGTCGACGAGCACGATCGGTCGCCCACCCAGGTGCATCTCTGTGTAGAGGCGGTCGCGGGTCACGCCCGGGTTATCGTGCACCACCGCAATCTGCGAACCTACCAGCCGATTGAAGAGTGTCGATTTCCCGACGTTGGTCCTGCCGACTATCGCGACAATTGGTATGGCCATGTGGGTCCGCTACCCCTCGCTCCGGTCCGTCAGCTTGGTCTTGGTCAACTCTACCAGTCCGCCTGCCGCCACCAGTTCAGCGGCGATCCCCGTCAGTGGCGCGAAGGTGAAGCTCTCGCCTGTCGTGTGATCCTCGATGGTGCCCGCCTCAGTGTCGATGGTAATCTCGTCGTCCGCGTTGATGCGCTCAGCGGCCTCGGCGCACTCGATGATCGGGAGGCCGATGTTAAGCGCGTTGCGGTAGAAGATGCGTGCGAAGTTCCCCGCTATGACTGCGCTGATGCCCGCTGCCTTGATGGCGATGGGAGCATGCTCGCGCGAACTGCCGCAGCCGAAGTTGCGCCCGGCAACCATGAAGTCGCCTGCGGACGCGCGCATCAGGAAATCCCCGTCAATGTCCTGCATGCAGTGGCCGGCGAGTTCATCGGGGTCGATGGTATTGAGATACCTCGCCGCGATGATCGCGTCGGTGTCGATGTGATCCCCGTACTTGTGGACTTTGCCCGTTCCTGTCATCGTGTCACCTCGTCCTCAAAGGTCCTCGGGGCTGCAGATCCTGCCCGCGATTGCGCTGGCGGCCGTCACTGCCGGGTTGGCCAGATAGACCTCGCTCTCGGGGTGTCCCATGCGCCCGACGAAGTTGCGGTTAGTGGTCGCGATGGCCCGCTCACCGGGGGCCAGAATGCCCATGTGTCCACCCAGGCACGGCCCACAGGTGGGCGTGCTCACCAGACAGCCGGCCTCGAGGAAGGTCTCGACGAGACCCTCACGCGTGGCCTGCAGATGGATATCGTGGCTGCCGGGGATGATGATGCAGCGCATACCCTTGGCCACGTGTCGGCCTTTGACGATCTCCGCCGCCTCGCGCAGATCCTCCAGACGACCGTTCGTGCACGCGCCGATGACCGCCTGGTCGACGATCACTTCGCCGACATCGGAGATGCCCTTGGTGTTCTCGGGCAGGTGTGGGAATGATATCTGCGGCTCGAGCGTGCCGCAATCGATCTCGACCACACGCACATATTCGGCGTCGTCGTCGCTTGCCAGCACGGTGGCCTCGCGCTCAGAGCGACCTTCGGCCCACTGCATGGTTGTGGCGTCCGGAGCCACCACGCCGTTCTTGCCGCCGGCTTCGATCGCCATGTTGCACATGGTGAAGCGCCCGGCCATGGACAGCGTATCGATGGCCGGCCCGGTGAACTCGAGCGACTGGTAGCGCGCGCCGTCCACGCCGATCAGGCCGATCAGGTACAGAATGAGGTCCTTGCCGCTGACCCACTGCTGCAACTCCCCGGTCAGGTGCACCTTGATGGTCTCGGGGACGCGGAACCAACATTCGCCTGTGGCCATTGCGGCCGCAGCGTCGGTCGACCCAACGCCTGTCGAGAACGCGCCCAGAGCGCCATAGGTGCAGGTGTGTGAGTCCGCGCCGATTACCACGTCGCCGGGAATGACGATGCCCTTGTCGGGCAGGATGATGTGCTCGATCCCGCCGCCATCGGCCTCGTAGTAGTGCGTGATCCCGTGCTCGGCGGCGAAGTCGCGCACCAGTTTGGTTTGCTCGGCGGACTTGATGTCCTTGTTCGGCGTCGAGTGATCGCACACGAGCGCGATCTTCTCGGGGTCGAAGACCCGGTCTGCGCCGAGCTTGCGGAACTCCTGGATGGCGATCGGGGCGGTGATATCGTTCGCCAGCACCATGTCCAGTGCGCAGTTCACGAAATCACCGGGCTTGACCGCGTCCACTCCTGCCGCGCGTGCCAGCAGCTTCTCCGTTATGGTCATCTCTTCACCTCTGATCGATGCGTCAGGCGCTTTCCGTCGGTTGCTGCTGCGTTGCCATGAAGTCTAAAGTGCGGATTGCCGCACGTCCAGCGATTTCGGCAGGCGATCCTCACCGAGAATCACTTCGGCCACATCAAACCGGTAGTGCACGTCGCCCAACCGGTGCTGCTTGATATATATCTCTCCCAGGGCTATTAGCTGCTGGCTCTTCTCAGGGCCCACCCGGTCCCGGGGTGCATAGTCCGGGTCATCCATCCCCGCTTTGACTTCCACAAAGACCAGCGTGCTGCCCTGCTGGGCGATGATATCGATCTCCCCGCGTCCCACGCGCACGTTGCGCCCCAGCACGCGATACCCCATGCCCTCCAAACGCTGCGCCGCATACTCCTCAGCGCTCCAGCCTCTCTTATGCCGCTCATGCCCTCCGCTGCCGAGCCAGCCCCCGGGCGGCTCGGTGTCGACGACGTAGCGGCCCTGTCGCCGCGAGAGGCAGCCTCGAAGCCAGGTCAGCGCACGTTCACCCGCGTTTGGGCCGAGACGGACTCTCTTGCCGCTCACCGTTGCACCTTGGGGACCGTGTGCTCAGGCCTGGGCAGGTGCCAGTGGTACTTGCGTGAGAGCAACCTGATCGTGACCACGAGTGCTGCGGCAACCGGGGCCATCACGTCGAGCATCACATGCAGCGTCATGCCCCACCAGAACACGATTGCCCCCACGATACACGCGGAGGCGTACACTTCGTCGCGCAGCACTATCGGTACTTCGCGGGCCAGCACATCTCGCATCACGCCCCCGCCCACGCCCGTGAGCGCGGCCAGCGCCACAACGGCGATCGCGCACGCATCCGCTTCCATGGCCAGCCATGCGCCGATGACCGTGAACACACCCAGCCCAATGGCGTCAAACAGTATGAGCGCAGACAGGCCGCGCTCGACTGCGTGATAGGCGATGAACGTAACCAGTCCCGCAATCAGCGCCAGGCACAGGTAGGTTGGGTCCGTCATCCAGAAGTTGGGCACGTTGCCCAGAATCATATCGCGAACGGTGCCCCCGCCGATGGCGGTGACCGTTGCGAGCACAGCTACGCCGAACACGTCCATCTCCTTGCGCACAGCAACCATCGCGCCCGAAAGGCCGAACGCGAAAGTGCCCAGGTAGTCAAGTGACTGCAGGATGACGGAGAAGTCCACCATGGCTGTGTGTCCCTGAACGGGTAGGATCTGGCACCCGACCGCCGGGACGACATTATACATGATAGGCTACGGGCGCACAAACCCCTAGGGACGCTGAATGCAGGTCTCACGGGCCGGTCTGCGGAATCTTTGTGTGTGCGGTAGCCGGGGAAACCACGGAGGTAGCTAATATTGTTTGGCGTGCGCATCACTCGATCGATACATACCATCTTACGCATGTGCCTCCTGACGGCGCTGGCGGCGGTATGCAGCGTGCTGGTTTCGTGCTCCAGACCCGAGGAGGAGACCATTGCGACCACCGTTGACCACTCGTCGCCAATGGCCGGCGAGCACGTGCCCGCCCCGGTCTCTGACTACTCATCACCGGTGGCCGTGGCCGACGATGAAGAGCTGCTCGCACAGCAGGCTGCGGCAGATGCGGCGCAGTCACCTCAGCCGGCGTCAGTGCCCGATGACGTCGAGGACATCCGCACCATAAGCCATGGGAACGAGATCGTGCTCGGGGAGTACGTGGTGGAGGGCAAGACCACGCTCTTTGAGTTCTACAGCAAGTTTTCGCCCCGCTGTGAGCGAGTGGCGCCACATCTCGCGCGTCTGGTTGAGGTGCGCGACGACATCAAACTGGTGATCGTCGACATCGACCGGCCAGAGGCGGGGACGATTGACCGGGAGTCGCCGGTCTCCCTGCAGTTCAGCCTGCGCACGGATCCGCAGTTCATGATCTACGGTGAGGATGGTTTGGTTCTCCTGGAGGGCACTGCGGCCTCTCAGCAGGTCTTCGAGTGGCTTGAGTCGCTGGACTGAGCGCCCGGCACTGAATGGACGTACGCAAAGAGGCGGAAGGGCGAGCGGCCCTTCCGCCTCTGTTCGGTTCTGGGTCAGATGCTGGCTTACTCGCTGTCCAGCCAGGGCATCATGGAGCGGAGCTTCTTGCCGACCTCGTTGATCGGGTGCTGGGCCTCCGAGCGCAGCAGCGCGTTCATGCACGGGCGCCCGACCTGGTTCTCGAGGATCCACTCCTTGGCGAAGGAGCCGTCCTGCACCTCGATGAGCATCTTCTTCATTTCGGCGCGCGTCTCGTCGGTGACGATGCGCTTGCCGCGGGACAGGTCGCCGTAGCGGGCCGTGTCCGACACGCCCAGCCTCATGCCGTGGATGCCCTTGTTGTAGATGAGGTCCATGATGAGCTTGAGCTCGTGCAGGACCTCGAAGTAGGCGATCTCCGGCTGGTAGCCAGCGTCCGTGAGAGTGTCGAAACCGGCCTTGATCAGCTCGGACACGCCGCCGCACAGCACGGCCTGCTCGCCGAACAGGTCAGTCTCGGTCTCTTCCTCAAAGGTGGTCTCGATGACGCCGGCCTTGGTGGCCATGATGGCCTTGGCGTAGGCCAGGCCGATGTCCTTGGCGCTACCGGTGAAGTCCTGGTAGACCGCGATCAGGGACGGCACGCCGGTGCCGCTGAGGTAGCACTCGCGCACCAGGGCGCCGGGGCCCTTGGGGGCGACCATGAATACGTCCACGTTTGGCGGCGGCACGATCTGCCCGTAGTGGATGTTGAACCCGTGGGAGAAGACTACCGCGTCGCCCTCGTCCAGGTTCGGCTCCACGAAGCGCTCGTAGACCATGCCCTGCACGTGGTCCTGCGTGAGGATCTGGATGATCTGGCACTGCTTGACGGCCTCTTCCGCCGAAACCGGCTCCCAACCATCGGCCACGGCCCGATCGTAGTTGGGTGTGCCTTCGAGCTCGGAGATGACAACGTCGCAGCCACTGTCGCGCAGGCACAGGGACTGGGCCCCGCCCTGGATTCCGTAGCCGATGATCGCTATCTTCTTGCCCTCAAGCAGACCGAGGTCAGCATCGTCGTCGTAGTACATGTTCGCCATCTTTCGTCTCTCCCTTAACTTCTTCAGCCACCACGGCATCTGCCTGAGGCAACCGTTTTACTCGCCGTCAATCATTCTCCGCGTGATCCGCGGTTGTGTCCGTCTCTTCGTGTGTGCGCGGGCGGAAGACCAGCTTGCGGTAGAGCGAACCCATAGCGATGCCCGCAACCGTAAAGATCAGCGCGCTGAGTGCCAGCGTGGTCACCGAGTGCAGCCCCGCCTGCCCGGTCTCCGGATTGTAGCGCACCAGGTGACTATAGACAAGCCACAAGCCCCAGATAATTGGTCCGAGCAGGCCAATCGCCAGTCCCTGCCAGGCGCTCGCCGCCACTTTGCCCCGGGCAACGCCGGCGGCAATCCCGATCAGCAGCCCGGCCAACGGACCGGCCCAGGCCATGATCTGAATGATCTCGCCAGCCTGTTGCACCGTCACGAGTGTGTTCATGCGCGCCGCTCCACGTGGGGCCTGGTCGGTGGTCGCATCAACTAGTCGATGAGTTCGTCGATGCGGACCCCGTTGATGACCAGTCCGCTGATGTCGCAATTGTCGAGCTCTACATCGCGGAAGCTTACGTACTGGAACTGAGCGTCTTCGAAACTTCCACGGTAGAACTTCGCGTCGTCGAACTCGCAGCCCTGGAAGCTGCTGTACTGCAGGTCGACGGCTGTCCAGTCGCCATCGCGCATCGACATGCGCTCGACGTCCAGATCACGCGCCGAACCATACTCGATCTCAACGCCATCCAGGTCGCAGTACACCAGTCGGATGTCGTTCATGTCGCAGTTCTCGAAGCTGGTGTCCTCGATAGTGCTGTACTGCCAGCGCATGTCGTCGATCCGCCCGCGCTCGAACCCGCCACCTGCCAGTGTCATGTCGTACCACTGGCTGGCGACGAGCTTCCAGCCCTTCAGCGTGATGCGCGCCGTCGCCTCGCACTGCTGCAGGAACGCGCCGCCGAAGTTGCAGCGCTCGAACCGTGCCTTACTCAGGTTGCAGTCCGTGAACCTGGCGTCCTTGAGATCCAGGCCATCGAACTCCGAGCCCTGCAGGTCCTGGCCATCGGCCAGCGCCACACTCGCCGCGACCAGTGCCAGGAGCATAGTCCACCACAAGTGCCGAACTGCCATCTCTGCCACCTCCGGGTGCCAATGTATCCCGCCGACGGCTACGCGCGCGCCGCTCAGGTCTCCTGAATGCCCCGCGCGACGACAATCTTGCCGCTTCGCACGAGTTCCTGGATCTCGTAGTCAGCCATCAGGCTCACGAAAGCGTCGACTTTCGACTTGTCGCCGATGAGCTGGATCGTCAGGGAGCCATTGCCGATATCGACCACGTCGCCCCGGAAGATATCGCACAACTGGATCAGTTCGGCTCGCTGGGTCCTGTCGCTCTTGACCTTGCATAGGCACAGTTCGCGTTCGATGACCGCGTGGTTGGTGTGGTCGATAGTCTCGACCACGTCGTGCAGCTTGCTCACCTGTTTGCATATCTGGGTGAGAGTCGCGTCATCCGCGTGCGTTGCGATGGTCATTCGCGAGATGGCCTCGTCGTGGGTCGTGCTGACCGCCAGGCTGTCAATATTGAAGCCTCGACGCGCAAACAGACCTGCGACGCGAGCGAGTACCCGCGGGCGGTTCTTGACCAGCACTGATATGGTGTGATGTGTCTCCATTGTCACGCCCTCCTGTTCGGGCAATGCGGTACGCTCGCGCCTTAGTTGTCCGGCTTCATGGGACATTCGAGCAACTCGTCAAAGGACTTTCCGGCCGGGATCATCGGGAAGACGTTCTCTTCCTGGACCACCGAGACGTCGACCACGGTCGGCCGATCGGTCACTTCCATCGCTTGTTCGAGAACCGGCACGACTTCATCGCGCGTCGTGGCGCGCAGACCGACGGCGTCGTACGCCTCCGCCAGTTTGACGAAGTCCGGGTTGCCCGTCAGGTCGACGCCGGAGTAGCGCTTGTCAAAGAACATGTCCTGCCACTGGCGCACCATCCCCAGATAGGAGTTGTTGAGGATGATGATCTTGATGGGCAGCTTGTTGATGACGCCGGTTGCCAGTTCCTGAATGCACATCTGGATCGAGCCATCGCCGGCGATGTCCACGACGAGTTCGTCCGGTCGGCCCAATTGGGCGCCGAGCGCGGCCGGGTGCCCGTAACCCATCGTGCCCAGGCCGCCGCTTGTGCACCAGCGCCGCGGCTCTTCGAGCGGGTAGTAGTGGGCAGCCCACATCTGGTTCTGACCGACTTCCGTGGTGACGATAGCCTTGCCACCGGTCACCTCGTACAGCTTCTCGACAACCCACTGAGGTGCGATGCCGTCGCCCGGGTCGCCATAGGCCAGGGGGTGGTCGTGCCTGAACTTCTGCACCTGCCGCTCCCACTCGCCGATCTCTCGAGGCTTGATGGCCTCGATCAGCATGCCCAGGGCGCTCTTGGCGTCCGCCTGGATTGGGCACTGCGCGACGCGGACCTTGTCGAGCTCAGCCGCGTCGATGTCAATGTGGATGACCTTTGCGTCTGGTGCGAAGTGCTCGAGACTGCCGGTGATGCGGTCGTCGAAGCGCGCGCCCACGACGATGAGGAGATCGGCATGCTGCAGGGCGTAGCTTGCGTATGCCGCCCCGTGCATCCCGGGCATTCCCATTGAGAGTTCGTGCGTCTCGGGGAAGCACCCCTTGGCCATGAGCGTGTGCACGACCGGGAGGCTGCCCATCTCTGCGAGCTGGTAGACTTCCGCTGACGCCTCGGAGGTCACGATACCGCCGCCGATCAGAAGCACCGGCCTCTCGGCTGCGTCGACCATCGCCGCAGCGCGATCTATATCCGCCTCGCTGGGCACCGGCGACGTCTCGTAGGCATCCAGCGCCTCGATGTTTCGCTCCGCCCACGGCACGCAGCCGATGCTGACATCAAACGGGATGTCGACGAGAACCGGTCCCGGGCGCCCACTGCGCGCCAGGTAGAAGGCCTCTCGAATGATGTCGGGCAGGCGCTCGACCTCATGCGGATCCTTGATGAGGTAGTTGTGCTTGGTGATGGGCAGCGTAATACCCGTCGTGTCGGCTTCCTGGAAGCCATCGGTGCCGACGAGATGGGTCTTCACCTGTCCGGTAATCGCGACCATGGGGATCGAGTCCATGTATGCGGTAGCGATACCGGTGACCAGGTTGCATGCCCCCGGCCCGCTGGTCGCCATGCAGACGCCGGTCTTGCCGGTCACGCGGCTGTAACCGTCGGCCGCGTGCGCTGCTCCCTGTTCGTGGCGGGGCAGGATATCTCTGATGTCTGAGTCATACAGAGCATCATAGATGGGTATCACGTTGCCGCCGATATAGCCAAAGAAGAAGTCAACGCCCTCCTCCTTGAACACGCGCAGCAATGCCTGCGCTCCAGGTATCATCTCCGGTTGTGCCATTCGTCACACCTCGCTGTCGTATGGTGTCGTGCAGTAGTCAATCAGGCAGCAGGGCCGCGGGCCTCGCTCTGGTCCGCTACCGCGACAAGAAGGGCTCAGCCGACCGCAATGCCTGTTGCGGCCCGCCTGCCCTCAGCTACAGTTGACGCCATCATCGCTCCGGGCGCCACGACTCTCCTCTGGGTCACGCTTCACACTCCGGGTGTGCCTTCATCACAGCGCCGGTGCTCGCACTGGTCACAAGCTGCGCGTACCGTGCCAACCATCCAGTCTTGATCTTCGGCTCCGGTGGCGTGAACTCAGCCCGGCGCCGATCCATCTCGGCGTCATCGACCAGAAGCTCGAAGCTGCGCGCGTCCAGGTCCATCTCGATCTCATCACCATCGCGCACCAGGGCGATCGGGCCGCCCACCGCTGCCTCGGGGCTGACGTGCCCCACGCAGGGCCCGCGCGTGCCGCCCGAGAAGCGCCCGTCGGTCACCAGCGCGATAGACTCCTCTTTGCCCATCCCCGTGAGTGCCGCAGTGGGGGAGAGCATCTCGCGCATTCCCGGTCCGCCCTTGGGGCCCTCATAGCGGATGACGCACCACGAGCCGTCCGGGATGCTGTCGGCCATGATGGCCTCCATCGCATCCTCCTCCGACTCAAAACAGATCGCAGTGCCCTTGAAGTGCCGCATCTTCTCGCTGACTGCAGCCTGCTTGATAACTGCGCCGTCCGGGGCCAGCGAGCCGCGTACCACCGCGATGCCGCCCACATCCGCATAGGCGTTGTCAGTGGTGCGGATCACATCGTCGTCATAGACGACCGCCGCCTCCACCTGCTCGTTCATGCCACAGCCCGACACCGTCGGGTTGTCCTCAACCACATCGCCGAGCATTTGCAGTGCGGCCAGCACGCCGCCCGCGTTGTGGAAGTCCTCCATCATGTACTCGCCGGCGGGGCGCAGGTGGGCGATCTGCTTGACCTGCTGGCTCACTTCATCCAGCCACTCGATCTTCATGGGCACGCCGGCCTCGTTGGCGATGGCCGTGATGTGCAGACATGAGTTTGTCGAGCCGCCGAGGCACATGTCGATGGCGATCCCGTTGCGGATAGCCTTCTCGTTGATGATCTGGCGGGCGTTGACGCCTTCGCCGATCAGGCGGCAGATGGCCTCGCCCGAGTCATACGCGATGCGCATCCGCTCCGCACTGCCCGCCAGCGCCGAACCCGCGCCGGGCAGCGACATCCCCATCGCCTCGGTCACGCACTGCATGGTGTTGGCGGTATACAGGCCCTGGCAGGAGCCCTGACCGGGACAGGCGCGCATCTCCAGTTCGGCGAGTTCCTCGTCATCGATCTCGCCGCGCTGATGGCGCCCGACGGCCTCGAAGGTGTCGCGCACCAGGGACAACTTGCGGCCGGAGCGCCAGCCAGAGGCCATCGGCCCGGCGGTGACAACGATTGCCGGGATGTCCAGCCGGCCCGCGGCCATGAGCATACCTGGCGTGATCTTGTCGCAGTCGGTCAACAGCACCAGGCCGTCGAGCGCGTGGGCCTGTGCCATGGACTCGACCGTGTCGCAGATCAGTTCGCGGGAGGGCAGCGAGTAGAACATGCCTGCGTGGCCCATCGCGATACCGTCGCAGATCGCGGGCAGCCCGAAGTTGAAGGGCACGCCACCGCCAGCGCAGATGCCGTGCTCGACGGCTCGGCCCAATCGCTCCAGGCCGATGTGCCCGGGCACCATGTCGCCATAGGAGTTCGCGATACCGATGAACGGCTTGTCGAGCTGTCTGCGGGTTATCCCACATGCGTGGATGAGCGCGCGCGCGGCTGCTCGCTCAACTCCCTGTGTGACGCGGTCACTTCTCATCAGTAATGCCTCCCGCCGACTCCTGTAGTCGGTGTCATACGAAAAAACCCCTCGTCCCGTCCAGCTTGTCGCTGACAATGGGACGAGAGGCGCATGTGCTCTCGCGGTACCACCCAGATTCCCGGTCGCTTACGTCAGCAAGCGCACTCAGGCTCTCGTGAACGGGATAACGACCGCCAATCGGCGACACCTACTGCGGCCCGTCAGGACTGCTCGTTCAGCGTCGCAGCTCGGGGGCGACATTCGTGTGGTGAGCGGCTGTCGACTTCCAGCGCGTCGCCGACTCTCTACGCAGTGCGTAAAGCACCACGAAACCGCCTGGCCACCTACTTACTCCCCTTCACAGCCGGTATTGACCACATTTCCATGTGGCATGTTTGCAGTATTATAGTCCGAAGCCCGCGTAGCGTCAAGGGGGCTGAAGGCACATGGCAGGTCTGGTGCGGGCGATGGGGAATCTGCCCTGCAAAGCTGGATTGATGCCACGGATCGGGGGCTGTGTGATGGCCGGTCGGAGGACACTACGTAAGGTCACAGTCGATGAGGCGCTGAAGGTCGTCGGGATCGGGCCCGCCCAACTCTCGCCCGACGGTCAGACAGTCCTGTATGCTCAGGGCCGCGTGCAATCTGGCGAGAAGCAGCGCGTCGGGCGCATCATGTCCGTGCCGGCGAATGGCGGTCGGAAACGCAAGCTCACCAACGGGCCGCGCGATGGCTCGCCGCTGTGGTCGCCTGACGGCAAGACCATCGCTTTCGTCCGCACCCCTGAAGAGGGCAAGCCCGGGCAGATTTTCACGATGCCGCCGGACGGTGGCGAGCCCGAGCAGCTCACCAATCTCGACACCGCGCCCTCAGGGCTACGCTTCACCCCCGACGGCAAACGTTTGGGCTTCGTGGCCAAGCACCCCGACGCCGCCGCGAGCAAGCGCCGTAAGGAAGCGGGTGACGACGCTCGCCTCTTCCGCTCTGATGATCCCATGACCCGGTTGTGGACCTGCACCGTGAGTTCGGGCCGTCCGCGACCGGGCTCGCCCGAGAACGTCCATGTCACCGGCTATGACTGGCTGCCCGATGGCCGGCGTGCGGTGGTAGTCTGCTGCGACGAGCCTAATGCGAACGCCGAGTTCTTCCACTCGCGGATCGCGGTTGCCGATACCACCGAGGCGACGCTGGAGACCGTGAGCGACCACCTGTGTTTCGTCGCCATGCCATGCGTATCGCCCGATGGCCAGGCAGTCGCAGTCATCGGTGGTGGCGACCGATCAGGATGGGGAGGCCAGGTGTGGTTGGTGGCGCTGGCGAGTGGACAGGCTACCTGTCTGACGCCCGATCTGCGCGGCACGGTGCTCAGCATCGAGTGGCTTCCCGACGGCTCCCGGCTGTTGCTGATGGTGGCCGAAGGGATGATGACGCACCTCTACACGGTTGAGCCATCGTCGCCGGGGCAACTGCAGCGCGTGTGCGAGGATCTGCCGCCGTCGATTAACGCGGTCAAGATCTCGGCCGACGGGAGCGTGGGCTTCGCCACTGCTGAGAGGCCCGAACTCCCGCCCGAGATATGGCGCTGCGACATCGCGACTGGTGAGCCGAAGCGCCTCACGCGCGAGAACTCGTTCGTTGAGGGGCTGCGCTTGGGCAAGCGCGAGATCATCACCTGGAAATCTGGCGACTACCGAATCGAGGGCGTGTTGACTCTCCCGCCTGGCTACCGGAAGGGACGCCAGTATCCCACAGTCCTAGTGATACACGGAGGTCCGGCGGGGCGTTTCCGGTTGGACAGCTCCGTACTGCCGGGACAGGTGTTGGCGTCGGCCGGGTACGTGGTGCTGCAGCCCAATCCGCGGGGCTCATCGGGCTACGGAGCCGATTTCACCTGCGCGAACTTCAACGACTGGGGCGGGGGAGACTTCCAGGATCTGATGAAGGGTGTCGACAAGCTCGTGCGCGACGGGATCGCCGACCGTGAACGCCTCGCGGTCTACGGGGGAAGCTATGGGGGCTACATGACCGCGTGGACAGTGACGCAGACCAACCGCTTCCGCTGCGCGGTGTGCCAGTGTGGCCTGACCGACCTGTTCAGCATGCACGGGACCACCGACATCACGCCGGACTTCATGGACATGTATTTCGGCGGCTCGCCGTACGACGATCCGACACTCTACCGCGAGCGCTCGGCGATGACCCACCTGGACCGAGTGAAGACGCCCACGCTCTTCTTGCATGGCGAGAAGGACGTGCGCGTGCCCATCTCACAGAGCTACCAGATGTACTGGGGCCTGCGCCACAAGGGCGTGGAGACCGATCTGGTCATCTACCCGCGAGAAGGTCACGGCATAGCCGAAGTGCCCCATCAGCGGGACCTGTATGGTCGACTGCTGGCCTGGCTGGCCACGCACATGAAATGAGCGAGGGGCAGGCCGCATTGGCCTGCCCCGGGCATTTGTGCTGTGCGCTGACAGGGCCTCTGCGCTACCGCTTCTGCATGATGATGGTGTTGACGCCATCGACGTTCAGCGGGTAGTCCTCGAGCGACTCATACCCGTTGATGGTCACGGTAACTGTGACGCCGTCGGCGGGGAGACTGCCCAGCAGGAAGACGCCCTCGCTATCGGTGCCTCCGGCTTGCGAGATGAAAGCCCTCGGCCCATCGTCGGTGAAGCGTGCGTATGGCGTCAGTCTCGCCCCTGCAACCGGGTCACCGTTCTGGTCGATGACAGTGCCCTTCGCGGTATGGCCCGGCTCCATGGTGATGTCCAGCCAGGTCAATGTCTCGTCCTTGCCAGGAGTAGCCAGCACGGCCATCGGCGCCATAGTCTCGTGCCTCACCTGCACGTATCCCGGGATCTCGGTCGCGATCTTGTCGAGCACAAATTCGCCGCTGGCATTCGTTCTGACGCCGGAACGCCCCATCCTGCCCCGGAAACTCACACTTGCTCCAGCCACCGGCCCGCCATCCGGGCCCTCGATCTTACCCATGATCATGTAGCCAAGGTCGAGCGCCACATCCACCTGCAGTTCGTCGGCTCCGTCTGCCGGGGGCACCAGCCCCTCGATGGTTTTCTGAGCGAAGTCCGGGTGCCGCACTGTCACGCCCTTGATCTGGCTGTCAGGGGACAGGCCGGGGATTTCGAAGCGTCCCGCCGCATTTGTCATGGTTGATCGGAGATACCATATGTTCGGCGAGTAACGAGAGCGTTCGTGGGGAGTGTTGACCGACACCAGTGCGGCGTCGACAGCAGCGCCTTCCTCGTCAGTGACGGTGCCCCGCATCGTGTATCCGGGCGCGAGCTCGAAGTTCTGCTCAGTCATCTTGCCGGACTCGACGGGGAGCATCGCGGTAACCCACCGCATCCCAGGCGACCACGCTGCAATCTCCTGCGGCGCCGGTCCGAGGCCCTGGATCGAGAAACTGCCCCGATCATCGCATACGGTTCTGGAGCCCGGATTCGTCACAATGATTGCGCCAGGCAGTGGCTCGCCAGTCTCCTCACTGACCACGGTGCCCTGTACGCCGCCGCCTGGCCTGACAGTGAGCACCAGTTCCTTGATCTCGCCCTCTCGCACGCGGCGGTGCTCGCCATATCCCAAGTGCCTGGCGGACGTCAGCATATCCTTGGTGGCGATGAGCATGTAGGTGGCGGGGTCGACTTCGGCCTCGAATCTGCCATCCTCGTCGGTGACGAGCTCGATCCTCTCGCCGGGGAAGAGCCGCCCCAGCGATCGGCCATCTGTTCTCATCAATCACCACACCGCGCACGATCGCTGTCTGCTTCAGTGCGATGGGCTCGCGATCGGAATCGCCAGGGCCATCGATCTCCACGAAGCCCCAGCGGTCGCGCACAAGTCCCGGTCTCAGGGTCTGGCAGTGGATACGTGCTCGGAATCGCGAGCGGCCATCGAGCTGCTTGAGGCCCACGTCGGCGCAGAAGAAGACAATACCGTTGACGATCGCGGTCCGCTGCGGCGGGTAGTTCGGCTTCTCCTCCTCAGGCACGAAGGTCATCCTGAAGCCGGTGCCTGCCTGGTGGGTGTAGGCGACCTCGCAGCCCATGGCAGGTCTGCCGGTGAGTGGGTCCGCGTCAGTGTCCACGTAGAGAGTTGCGATGGAATTCTCCGGGGTATGGGGCTCCGCGAACTCAATGCCCCATAGCCAGCGGCCCTTCGCCACATTGGCCATCCACAGCGCGGCGATGTCATGGCGGGCTTCGGTGCCGTCCTCGACATCGGTCACGTTGTCCTCGCCAACGCGTTCCATCTCTTCGGCAACAGCCGGGTCGGTGCCCAGTTGCACCTCCACGTCATCGGGAAGTCCATCACCATCGGTGTCATCCGCCATCACGGGGGAACACAGCATGAGACACGCTACGAGGAGCGCCGTCGTCCACAACCACCCATACGCCCGCATGACCTGTCACCCCACTTCACGACCGATGGCCGTGAGTCTACTGAAGGTCTGGATAAGACTTCAGCACAGATGTACAGGCGCCTGCTTAAAGTATTGTGACACGATAGGGGGCAGGCCACATTGGCCTGCCCCCGGAGTTTGCGGCTGGACGCGAAGCCTTACGCTTCATCTCGATCATCAGTGGTGCCGGACCAGTGCCTCGCGCGTGTACTTGATGATGAGTTCCTCATCGGGCTGGATCTCTACCTCCCAGATCAGCTTGCTGTGGGGGTTGAGATGCCACGTCCAATGGGAGTGAACGGGCATCGCGAGCTTCTTGACCTCAGCCTCGATGTTCGCCGACTTGAGGGTGCCCGTCATGTGTTTGGTGATACTGATGGTGACGGGCTCCTTGAGGTGACTGCGCACGGTGAGCGTGGTTTCAGTGGTCAGGCGATCGAACTTGTAGCCGCGGTGCGTCATAGCGTTGACCTCGTTATTGACTTCCAGCTCCTCATGGGCCGCTCTGATGCCCAGGGCCTGCGTGATCTTCACCATGACGTCCTCGTCCGGCGGCGTATAGGTGAGGGTCGATTGTCCCAGCAATCGGCCGTCCTCCGAGGTCATGGCCGGCGCCGTCGTCCACGGCATCTCCGTGCTGTTCGCCAGCCGCACGCTATGCCAAACGATCTGTGATTGCTCTTGATCGTCGTCCCGTCTGCCGTAGTACGGGTATCGCCAATAGTACCACGCATCGAGATAGTCGGGTATGTCCCACTGGTAGATATGCCTGTAATCAACGCGCTCAGTGAAGAGCGGGTAATACCCTGTGGCGCCTCGCTTGAGGGCGACGTTCTCGACCGGGTAGAAGAAGAGATCGCCGACGGCCTCGCCGCTCTCGGCTGTCCCGTAGTCGGGCATTGCCGGCGCGCCAGCATCACCCCGGCGGCCTGCTGCCCCTGCTGCCCCTGCAGGGCCCGCCACATTTGACATCGTCTGGGCGGTGATTGCGCTGTAGCGTCCGTGGCCGCGTCCGGAACTGGCACCGGTGCCCAGCGCGTTGAGGAACTCCGCCAAGTCCTCCTTCTTCGCCAGCGGGCTGATGATCTCGCCGAACTCCATGTATGGGAAGCCGGTCACCAGATCCACCTGCACGTTCTCCATGTCCTCAATGTCATTGAGGATCGCGGCCTTGGCCGTCAGTGTAGCCTTCTCCGGATCGGTGACGTCGATCAGATAGGACGGCGCCCACGTCATTCCCTTGGCGAGGTAATGCACCGAGACCGAGCCGTTGCGCACCGGTTTCGCCAGCGTCCCACGCACCGCCATCCGCTGGAACTCGTCCGAGACGGTTGTCTGCGCCGCCTGCAGGAAGACGATCCGGTCCACGCTATTGGGGTGTATTGCCACGGTTCCGTCGGCGGTCTCGATGATGACCAGCCCCGGAGTTGGCGTGTCGGGCCTGATCGGGTTGGTCATGTAGGGGTTGACCGGCTCGCGGTCGGCCGCCTCGGGGAATGACTTGAGCACTCCCTGCAGCGCCGCCCGGAACTCTGAGGCAAACTCCAGGCGCACGCGCTTGCCCACATTGGCTTTGAGGAGCTCTGGGATCGTCACCGCCAGTCGCCCCTCCATCACGTCAACAGGCTCCGTGGCGAGGTTCTCGATCCTCGCCTGTGGACTCCAACCGAGCCAGAACGTTCCATGCGACGCCGCCGGTAACGGACCGATCTCGACGGGGCCCGCCTTCTTCGGCAGGTCGCCCTGCCGCGTGAAGAACGCCAGTCCGTTCTTAAAGAGCGCTACCTGCGTTACTTGCGTGTCCACCGTGGCTGCACATACCGCACCCGCCATGAGTGCCAGCAGTCCCGCGGCGACGATCAGCATCCATCTGCTCCCTCGCTCACTGCCCAGCATCGTCATCCCTCCAGACACGACTGTCTGCTCCATATCCTCTCTCTCGGAGTATGACTTCGCCACCCGTCCACTTGTTCCCGCTTTTGCCGGGCAGTACTTCGCGCCAGGCATCGCACGCATGGGGGCGTGGTGGCGCGGAGCGGCAGGGGTTTACATGATCGCCTCGGGTTGCTATAATACGTTCCGCCGATGGATGGGCGCTTAGTTCAGGGGGAGAACGCCACCTTGACACGGTGGAGGTCAGTGGTTCAAATCCACTAGCGCCCACCACACAATTCACCCGGCTGGACGTACGTGGCCCTGGTATGGCTGCGGATAACCCTATCATCCCCACGCGCCGCATCCGTTGAGGATGGGGCGTGTTTCTTTAACAGGGGCGAACGGCTCGGGGAAAGGGCTGAGACCGATGGACCAGATCAAGTTGACACTCCCCGACGGATCCGTACGCGAGGTGGCCTCGGGCACCACAGCCCTGGCTGTCGCCGCAGATATCGGCCCCGGGCTGGCCAAGGCCGCGTTGGCCGCCAAGATCAACGGTGAGCTGTTCGACCTCACCCGGCCCATCACCGAGGACGCGGATTTCGCCATCCTCACCTTCAAGGATGAAGAGGGCCAGCACGTCTACTGGCACTCGGCCTCGCACGTGCTCGCTGATGCTGTCACCCAGCTTTTCCCCGGCGCCAAGCCGACCATTGGGCCCGCGATCGCCGATGGTTTCTACTACGACTTCGATGTCCCCGAGCCCTTCACTGAGGACGACCTCGTCCGCATCGAAGAGAAGATGCAGGAGATCATCGACGCCGACGAGCCCTTCGATCGCGAAGAGTGCCCGATCGATGACGCCGCCGGCACTTTCGAGAAGATGATGAACCGCTACAAGGTGCAGCTCATCCACGAGATCGAGGACCCGATTGTCTCGATCTACCGCCACGGCGGCTTCGTGGACCTGTGCGCGGGACCGCATCTGCCCAGCACCGGGCGCATCAAGTCGTTCAAGCTGCTCTCGGTCGCCGGGGCCTACTGGCGCGGCGATGAGAACAACGAGATGCTCCAGCGCATCTACGGCACCGCCCGCCGCGACCACCGCAAGCTGGGCCGCGAGCTGGACCTCTTCCGCATATATGACGAGGCTGGCGCCGGGCTCGTGTATTACCACCCGCGTGGGGCGATGCTCCGGCACCTGGTGACCGACTTTGTCACCCGCGAGCACCTCAAGCGCGGCCTCAAGCGCGGCTACGAACTGGTCGCCACGCCGCATCTGCTCAAGTCCAATATGTGGGAGACTTCGGGGCACGCCCAGCAGGGCTACCCGATGTATTACACCGAAATCGACGGGCAGTCATACGGTATCAAGCCGATGAACTGTCCCGGCCACGTCATGATCTACGGGTCGCACACCCGCTCGTACCGCGACCTGCCCATACGGTATTTCGAACTGGGCACAGTGTATCGGCACGAGCGCGTCCGCGGCTTCACCCAGGACGACGCCCACATCTTCTGCACCCTCGAGCAGCTCACCGAGGAGATCACCGGCGTCATCCAGTTCGCGCAGGACATGCTCGGCGTCTTCGGCTTCGAGGAGTATGAGGTGTACCTGAGCACTCGGCCGGAGAAGTCCATCGGTTCCGAGCAGGTATGGGAGCGTGCCACGGAGGCGCTGATCGGCGCGCTTGAGGCCAACAATATGACTTGGGAGGTCGACGAGGGCGGCGGCGCTTTCTATGGTCCGAAGATCGACATCAAGATCAAGCAGTGCGACTTCAACCTGCCCGAGCGCTTCGACCTCACCTACGTGGGCGAGGACGGGCAGGAGCACCGGCCGGCGATGGTGCACCGCGTGGTGTTGGCGGGCATCGAGCGCTTCCTTGGCGTGCTGATCGAGGAGTGCGCGGGCGAATTCCCAATGTGGATATCGCCGGTGCAGGTGAAAATCCTGCCCGTAGCCGACCGGCACCATGAGTACGCGCAGCAGGTCGCGTACCAGTTGCGCTGCGCCGACCTGCGTGTCGAGGTGGACTCGGCCACCGGCACCCTGGGTAACAAGATCCGCGCTGCCGAGGGCGAGCGGGTGCCATATATGCTCATCGTCGGCGACAACGAGGTCGAGCAGGGCGCCGTGGCGGTCCGCAAACGCGGCGAGGGTGATCTGGGCCCGCGACCGACTGCGCAATTCATCGAGGAAGTGCTGCCCGAGACCAAACCCGACGAGCGCTTCTGCGCATTGCCGCGGCTTGAGGAGTAGAGGAGACGAGCCGATGCGACGACAGGACCGGGAGATCACCTCGCCCGACGCCGTTCGAAGCATCGTGCAGCGCGCACGGGTGTTCCACCTTGCCATGGTCGATGAGGGGCGCCCCTACGTCCTGCCGCTCAGCTACGGGTACGACGGCACGTCCATCTACCTGCACTGCGCATCGGAAGGCCGGAAGCTGGACATCCTGCGCCGCTTCCCGCAGGTTTGCTTCACGATCAGCGTGGACGAGGAGCTGATCCGTGGTGACCGGCCCTGTGACTGGTCATTCCGCTACCGGAACGTCGTTGGCGAGGGTACTGTACACTTCGTCGAGGGCGAGGACGAGAAGCGCCGGGGCCTCGATGCAGTGATGCGCCAGTATGGCGGCGAAGGTGGCGACTACCCCAGCGAGGTGTTGGCTCGCACCACGATCCTCCGCATAGACATCGCCAGCCTGAGCGGCAAGCAAGCTGGCTACGAGTAGCGGCAGACGGACGACGGTGAGTAACTGCAGTCTCTCGGGACCTCCGCCTGGTGCGCGCGAGCCGCGCTGCTGGCTACACTCGCACGCGGAGCATGAACGCGGGGCTGAGGGCTTCGCCGCCCATCTGTTGGGCTTCTGCGCCGAACAGGCAGTCCGAGGCCGTGGCGCAGTCCATGCCCATGGCCGTCATCTCACCGATATCGAGGCCCTCGACGCGATCCTGCAGTATACGCGCGCGGGTCGCGTGGTCAGGTGTGGCGAGGTCGCTGGGCAGAAGTCCGAGGAAAGTGATCCAGGCGCCGCCAAAGAGCGCGGCGATTCGCGCCAGGTCGCCGGTTATCTCGGCGTCGAAGTCCTCCTTGATGGGCATGAGCAGGCGCGGGGGGTGGCCTGGCTCATCGCTGAAGGCGACGATGGCGAGGGAGCAGCCCGCGACCTTGGCGACTTCCTCGGTGATACGGGCGGGCGTTTCGGCGCTGTCTGGTGTGGGTGTGGTGGGAGGGCTGTAGCCCAGCAGTACCATGCCCGGGCCCGAGTTGCGCGCCACGGTCACGATTCCCGAAGGCACATCCTCAGCGACCTGAACCAGCGGCTCGACCGCGATCCCGAGTTCCGCGCCGAAATCCCGGGCACGCTCCACCAACTCTTGGGCGCTGGCAAGTGTTTCAGGGGCAGGCGTGGTGCTGGCCGGAGATGGTACTACGGACACGACGACTATGCGGCCCTGCTGGCGACGGGCGAAGACTGACGCGATGCTCATCAGCCCCTCAAGCCGCTCGGGGTGTGCGAGCCCCAGAAGCACTCGGTACTGCTCTTGCCTGAACTTCTCTGCGGCGTCGGCCATCGTAGCTCATCTCCACAATTATCGGGCGGCGCGGCGCTGTTTGGGCTTTCAGCGTTGCGCGGGCGTGTAGCTGCGTGTCAGATCGGCGAGATTGCGCTGGCGCGTCATCACCAACACCTCGTCACCGAGCTGTAAGACCACCTCTTCGCGCGCGGGCAGGAACGATTCCGCGCGAAGCACGACAATCACCGCGGTGTCCTCCGGCAGTTCGCGATTGAGTTGGTAGACCGGCTTGCCTGCCAGGTTCTCCTCCACGAGGAAGCGGAAGAGGCGTGCGTCGCCGCGGAGTAGTTCGCCGATCTCCGACAGGTTCAGGCCTCGCGCCATCTCCGACACATACATGGCGAAGCTGATCTCCGGCAGCGCGAGCTTCGTCAGGTCGAGGTCCTCGCAGACCGGGATGTAATCGGGGTTCTCGAGCTTCACGATGACTTCCGGGATGCCGAAGCGCCGGGCCACGACGGCGGCCACGATGTTGGCCTGGTCGTCGCGAGTCGCAGCGATGAAAGCATCGGCGTCTCCCGCTTCAGCGGCTGATTGGACGGCGGGGTCAGCGCCGTCACCCTCAACGACCGCACAGTCCATGGTCTCGGCGAGCTCGGCCGCCCGCTCCTTGGATTTCTCCATGATGACGACTTCGTCGCCGCGGGCGATCATGATCTCGGCGGTCTGCAGGGCCAGTCGCCCCGATCCCATGATGATGACTCGCATGTCATTTCCTCCTGCGACCGAACCATGTCGGCGGGTAGAGCAGCAGCGCGGCTGGAATGATCTCGACGCGACCGACCCACATGTTAAAGATGAGCACCAGCTTCAGCCACGCGGGCAAGGCCGCCGATGTCAGGCCGACAGTGAATCCCGACGCGCCCAGCGCCGAGGAGCACTCAAACAGTGAGTCCAGTGGATCGTAGCCGGCCGCAATGAAGCATGCCGAACTGGCTGCCAGCAACACCGCATACCCCAGCATGAAAGCCGCTGCAGTCTCCACTTCCTCACGGTTGAGTTGTCGCCCCCCCACCAGGAATGGCTTCACTATACGCGTGCCCAGCGCCGTCCGATACAGCGTGATGCGCAGCAGCGTGACAAGCACGAGAAGTCGATATATCTTCACGGCCCCGGCGGTAGAGCCGATGCAGCCGCCGATGTTCATGGGTATCAGCATCATCAGACGCGCGGTGGGGCTCAGGTCCGCCGGTGCGATGGTCGTGTAGCCCGTCCCGGTCTGCAGCGATATGCCCATGAAGACGGCGTCGGCCATGGTCCTGCCCGGCCCCGCATCGACGGTGACCAGCAGCACTCCCATGACCGCGACCCATATCGCAGTCAGCCCGAGCAGCACGGGCGCCTGGGTGTCGGTGACGATCGCCGTCAGCCCGTTGCGACGCAGGCGGCGCAGTAGCGTCAGTGGCCACGCGCCGATGATCATGAAGGGCACGAGCACCACGAGACTGGGCAACCACACATCCGCCAGGCTATGGTTCCAGGTCGAGAAGCCGCCGGTTGACACCGCTGTCAGTCCGTGACACAGCGAGTCGAACGGCGCCATGCCCGTGAGCATCAACATGATCACGCTGGCAAGCATCAGGCCAACGTAGACCTTTGACAAGCGCTTGGCTGCCGAGACGGCGCTCGGGACCACGTCGGTCTTCTCAAGCTGTGTAGCCAGCAGCCGCGACGCGCTCGTCCCCGTCGGCACCAGCGCCGCCAGGGTCAGGATGACGAAGCCGAGGCCGCCGTAGTATTGCATGAGCGCGCGCGAAAAAAGGAACGTGCGGGGAACGCGGTAGACATCGCCCACCACCGTCAGTCCGGTCGTGGTGCAACTGGACATGGCCTCGAATACCGCGTCGATCCAGTTCAGCCCGGCGGCCCACATTGTAGGGGCTGCGGCGAAGGTGGTGATGATGTAGATCAGGCCACCGGCCACCAGCGCCTCAGTCGGGCGGATGGACGACTCGACGGTCAGTCGGTCAATGGCCCAGCCCAGGCCCGCAGCCAGCAGGCCAGCGGCGGCATGCGCCGCGGCCATGCGCCATTCGCCGGCGAACACCCCGACCACCGCCGGCAGGGCCAGCGCCACGCCCAGAACTACCATCAGCTTACCGAGGTAGTTGGCTACTACGCCAAAGCGCACAGGCCGGATCAGGAAGCGCATGGGCGGTGGCGATCCTCCCCCGGTGCGATGATGACTACGCCGGTATATTCACCTCGCGCGTGAGTGCACCTGCTCGGAGGCCTGCGGATGGTGGCTGGCGAACTGACCTCCTCGCGATTGACCGACATGTGACAGGTGAAGAGATTGATATTGGTACGAGCGATCATCGTGGTAATGGTTGCATGGGCACTCGCGGGGACCGCCGTTCTGGCGCAGGAAGAGTTTGAACTCAAGCAGACCGATCACCCGTGGCTGGAGCAGACCGCTGATGAACTCTCCTTGGCCAAAACGCAAGAGCTGGGCGTGGCTCGAGTCCGTGCGCGAGCCGATGAGGCCATTGCGAAGTCGCATACGGTGGCTTATGCGGAATACTCGGTGGCGCTCCCGAAAGCCGAACCGCCGCCCGCGCATGGCGATGACTGGCCGTACTGGACCGATCTGTGTGCCGAGCTGGGTTCCGACATGCAGACCTGTGCATTCGCCTATGTACTCACCGGCGAGCGTACGTATCTGAACTGGTGTCGGGAACTGATGATAGCGCTCACTCAGTGGCCGCAGTGGACCGACCCGGACTACGGGAACGGTCAGCCCGGTCTCGATACCCAGTCGCTGGTGCGAGGTATGTGTGTGGCGTATGACTACCTCTACGAGGCGCTCCCCGAACGCGACCGGCAGCAGATCGCCGGAGCCATCGCCGATAGAGGCGCCGCTTTCATCTACGAGTACGGCAATCGCGAGGGCTCTTACCTCCAGCAGCCGGGCCTGTGGCCCAACGGCTACGCGATGATCAACGCCGAGCTTGGCGTGGCGGCGCTGATGCTGATGGGCGAGGACGAGCGGGCGAATGGCTGGTTGTCGCAGTCGCTGGACAAGGCCCGGCTGTTCTTCGCCGAGCAAGGCGGCGTGGATGGCGGTCTGGTCGAGGGCTTCAGCCACGGCGGCGCCGCCGTCGACGCGCTCAGCTACCTGCTGACCGCGACCGAGCGGGGCGTGGGTGTGAGTCTCTTCGACGAGCCCTACCTCTCTCAGGCAATCAGTTTCCCGATCTACTTCCAGGCGCCGGGCGGGGGCTCGCTCGTGAACTTCGGCGACAGCGGCGGTCCGCGAGGCTGCCCGCCAACACTTCTCGAGACGGCGCGTTCGATCATGGAGGTCGATCGCAGCACCGAGGCGGCGTGGTATCTGAAGCAGGTCGGCCACAGCCATGAGACTATTGAGAAGCTGGCGGCTCCGCCAACGCACCTGCCGCTTGCCAGGCACTTCCGGTCGATTGACTGGGTGGCGATGCGCTCGGGGTGGGGCGTGCAGGACACGCTGTTGGCTTTCCGCTCAGGGGCGACCGACCATCACAACCATCGCGATCAGAATAGCCTGATGGTGGCGTGGGGTAGCGAATGGCTGCTCAATGATCCGGGCTACCAGATATACGACCGTCCCTATCCGCCCGAGCGCAACATGTCAGAGACGGTCATCAAGAACCGGCATGCCTACACTGCGGGCACGGTCGGCCACAACGCCATTCTCATTGACGGTCAGGGCCAGATCGCTCGCGCTGGCGAGGTCACTCAATTCGCGCGGACAGTCGCCATGGATTGCACCACCGGCGACGCCTCCGCAGCATATGGCTCGACTGCGCAGACAGTCGTGCGCCACGTGGTCTCCGTGCCGCCCGACTACTACGCGGTCTTTGACCGCGTAGTTACGGATGGCGCCGAGCGGACAGTGGACGTGTTGTTGCACACTCCGTCGGAGGGGCGTTTCACCGTCGAGGGCAGGTCGCTCAACACCGACCAGCAACGAGCGGGGCGCGAAGCCCGCATCAAGACCCGGACCGGTGAGGCGGTTGTGCGCTTCACGCATCCTGAGGAGCCGACCTTCACCCACCGGCGCTGGCCTGACTGCGACGAGTATGGGCATTTCCTCAAAGTGACGTCGCCCGCAGCCGTCGAGCACACGATCTGCTGGGCGGTCGCCGCCGGCGCGGCCGGGGAGGTCGACCTGGAGACACGCGCGGCACAGGCCGACGAGGGCGTCACCTCGGTGCAGACGCGGGTGGGCACTGGTCTCGATACTCTGGCACTTAACACGACCGGTGGCGAGGCGGCGGTGGGGGAGATGCGCCTGTCGGGCCTGTATGGATTGGTGCGAACTCAGGGCGGCGAGCTGCGTCGTTACGCTTTGGTGCACGGGACCTTGCTGGCACATGGCTCGCGCGATCTGGTCAGCAGTGACGAGCCCGTCACGGTGGGCATGGCGACGGATGCGGGCGTGATCCGGATCAGCGTCTCGTGCGAGGCAACGGCGACTGTCAAGGTGCACTGTCCGGTCGGCACGGGGCTGGTGCAGTTCGAGGGCCTTGATCAGCCCGTGGAAGTGACGGTCGACGGTCCGGCTCAGACACTCACGTTGACTGCGCCTGCGGGCCGCTACGAACTGACCGTCAGGCCGATGTAGGGCCCTCAGCTCAGTCCGAGGCACACCTCGAGTGCTTCGCGCATTACCTGCGGGCCACGCGTGCGCGCCTCGGTGTGGCTGGTGGTCGGACCGGTGTACTGGTAGAGGAACGAGACCGCGTCCAGCGCTGCCGCCGCTTGGTAAGACGACAGGCCACGCCACAGCTCGTGACCCACCTCCACACCGTAAGGATGGGCCGCGCCGCTCAGGGCGAGCAGGCGTGCGTTGAGGGCAATGGCCTTCTCCGCCCGAGCCGCGTCATCGTATATCTCCGGCGCGAAGAAGTAAGTCTTCGGCCTGTCATGATCGGGCTGGCGCAGGAAGTGGAAGTCCACATAGACCACCGGCGGTGAGGCGGCCAGGTAGCCCCAAAGTGCCTTCACTTCCGCCGGGCAGGCAGCGCCGACGGTGGCTTCCTCGAAGCCGAATGCCGCCAACTCGTCAAGGGCGTTCACGTTGCACAGCCCGAGAACGATGCCGTCCGGGTTGGTCTGGGGCACGAAACTCAGGTGGTAGTCATCGAGCCACCGCGCGTCCTCACCAAGCACCGCCTCGGCCATGGCGGTTACCGCCCACGCTGACTGCTCCCCCGGCTGCAGCGTCCCCGTGAAGACAGCTCGCGGGGCGGACCTGTTGCCGGCTTCCAGAGCGATGATCGGCCGCCCCTGCACTGACTGCCCGATCTCGACAAGTTGAGCCGACGGGTGGCGGGTGGCCAGTTCGGCCAATCGCTCGCAGCAGGTCGAGTAGGGATAGCGCGCGGTGGTTGAGATCACGCGCTGCTCGTGCGGGGCGAGCGGGATCGTGACGCTGACCGTGTCGGCGCCATCCCGTTGGCGATCCGACGTCAGCAACTTGCAGTCCAGCGCAGGGCGCGGCGCGGCCACGTCCAGAGATGATGTCATGTAGCGCTTGCGCAGGAAGTAGTCGAAGCCGTGGTCGATGAGCCACGCCGGCACGCGCACCTCAAGCTCAAGCTCTGCGGGCCGGTCCGAGCGGTTCTCGGTCAGCACACACATACTGTACGCGCTGATGGGGCCTTGTATCTGCATCTGCACCGGCACGTCGTCCTCGAGAGGGGCGACGCTGATGCTGACGGGGCCGGTGGTCTCGATATCGGTTGCGTTGCCGCACTCAATATCGGCAGTTGCCGCCAGTCCGGCATCGGTGACCGTCCAATCCGGCGACGCCAGACGTTGCTCGAAGTCCGCTCTGCTGGGGTACGGCGGCATGGGTGTCGTCCCTGTGTGTGTGGGGTTAGTCTAGATCCCCAGACCCCAACGGAGCCCGGATCTGAGGAGCGCGGGCCCATACTGCAGCATGGCGCCGCGGCCGGTCGCCATGATGTCCACTCGCCATTCGCTGCCCTCTTTGATGAGCATGTAGGTCATCGTGTACTCATCGGCCCCGGTAATCTCGCGGATCATGTCAGGCGACTGCATGGTCAGCGGAACCTTGGCCTGGTCGCCGTCGACGGTCGCAGACCCCACTGTGTATTCGCTTTGCTCGTCGCCGAAGAGCATGACCTGCCATATAGGGGGGCCGCCGCCCGCGGCGCCGAT
>JALGSU010000055.1 GCA_029821735.1 Candidatus Zipacnadia bacterium
CAGTGCACGGAGCGCCACGAGCCCCAATCGCGGACGGCGAGAGCGGGGGAGCCGTCGGCGATGAACGCGCCCAGTATTTCGGCCTCGGGATCGGACACGTAGAGGTTTGGCGCCTGGTAGTTCAGGCCCCCCGCCGGGACTGATCGCCGGACGCCATTTCGGTAGACCTCGTAGTTGAGGCGTCCGTGGACGCGGTCAGTGGAACACCCCGCAGTCGCCGGATGATCGGGATCGGCGAGGGTGAACGCAGTCTCAATGACGTCGGCGGCGTAGGTGAGTTCGAAGCCGGTGAGGTCTGCGGCATTGCCGGCGTTGAAGGTGTCGTCGTCAGGCCGATGGGCGCCGGCAGCGTAAATCCAGAGGGCTACTGCACCGTTCCGTCGGACCTTGTTGGCTACCGCTCGACGCTGGGCGTCGTCCATGGTGCAGGCGTTGGGGAAGATATAGAGCTTGTAGTCGGGCATGCGCGAGTGAGACAGATCATCGGTGTAGAAGAAGTCGACCGGCGCTCCGAGGCGAGAGAGGATGCTCATGCGCCAGTTCAGCATTCGGTTGTGCGCGGTGAGCGAGAGACCGGCTGAGCGTTCGTCCATGATCACCGCTACCTCGCTGCAGCGTCGGCAGTCGGTGGCCAGGCTGTCGTGGGCGATGCCTTGAATTTGCTTGATGAGGGCCAGCAACTCGGGTGCGTCGTACCACCACGAGCCACGTTCGTGCGGTGGCGAGAGGATGGTCCTGGCGGCATCGACCGTGGCGACCTTCGACATGGCATCGGGATCATACATATCGAACCACCAGCCGTAGAGGTTCCGGCACAGGTCCCGGCCGAAGTCGCGTTTCATCTGGGTGAGTGCGTCGTCCGCAGATCGGATGAAGTAGTGCTCCCTGACCACTGGCGGAGACATGTGAGTGCGAACATCGTCCTCGACCATGTAGATCTTGTCGTGGAGCAGGAACGAGTCGCTGATGCAGTGGATGTCGGTGATCTCGCCGGGACGGCGGTTGACGTAGATGCCGGGATTGGCCAGGAAGTCGATATGCTCTGACTCAAGGAGCACTCGCCTGAGCCCGGTGTTGAGGAGCGTCCCGTGGAACGCGCCGACCAGCAGCCTGTCGCGGGAGTGATCCTTGACGACCTCGGCGAAGTGCTCGATCGATTCGACGATGCCGTTGCGCGCGGCCTCGTACAGGTCGAGGACGTCGCGGTGCGTCGTTGGGTTGACGAAAAGCCCGAGAGCCCCCTCGTTGCTTGGGGCCCCCCCGGTTCGAGCCAGCGCTTCCAGGTCCATTCCTCTGGCCCCGGCCAGGCGCGTTGAGTCGGGCACGCGGACGCTGTCGAAGTCAATGTCCGTCTGCTGCCATGCTTCGCGCAGGTTGGCGACACTGCCGTACTTGCGACGCAGCCACTGCGAGAAGTGGTGTCTGAACGCGACGCCGTAGTCGCCAATACCGCCGCTCTTCCGCTGTATCCACTCGGAAGTGCCGCCGGCCGCGAGGAAATGGCCGGCGACGGCCTCGCCGTCAGGGAGCGCTTCGATCATGTCCAACAGCTCCCGAAGCTGTTCGCCGGCATCGGCTCGCCACTTGCTCGAAACGAGCGAGTAGATCGGCATGTCCTCCCAACTGTAGAAGCAGGAGTGGTAGTCGGTGCGATAGATCTCTCCGTCTTCTCGACGAAGCAGTTCGTCGGGGTTCTCATCGAGCCATCGCTTGGGTGGGTGCAGGTTCAGGCGCAGAAAGGCCTTGGCCCCGGGCACTTCACGCCGCAATCTCGCCAGGTTGTGGGCGAGGCTCTCGATGTCGAGCCTGGGGTCGTCCAGCCATGGCAGGTTGCAGTGGATGAAGAAGAGCTCGATGCCAGCTTCCCCGAGGCGGCGCAGGTAGCCGTCCTCGACATGCGTGCTCGGCCCAAGTGTAGCGAACGCCATTGGTGCGTACGCACTTCCCTCGATGAGGATCTGTGGCTTGCCGTTGCGGACCTCGATCATATTCTTGTGCTTGCTCATTGGTCCTCTCAGTCAGTCACGTGGGGCACGGTCACAGGGCCGCCATGGCCATGGCGCGACGCTGGACCTCACGATCCGGCCAACTGCGTCCGGCGGGACGGCTGGTCCGCTTTCTTCTTACTGATCTGCTCCCTCGCCCGTCAGTGTCTCAATATGGGCACGGGCTGCGGCCAGTTCGTCCGGGCTCAGGGCGGCCGACATCACATCCGGCGGCACGAGGTGATTCTGCGGCCCCGCCCACTCGCTCTGGTTCATCCACGACACCGGGTGGCCCCATGGGATCTGGCCTGCGAGTTGGCGACGCACCATGACATCATAGGCCACCAACCCCAACCGGGGAGTCCAGGACGCCACGATGGGGCCTGTGGGTGAGCCTTTGCTGAACAGCCACGTGCCGGCCGTCCAGTCGAACGCCTCGACCAATGACGGGAGCTTGAGGGCGGTGGGGTCCCCGTCTGCGGCGGCCAGCGCCTCGGCGGCCGCAGCGATGACCCGGCGTGCGTGCTCTTCGGACGAGAGCGGTGCAGGGACGGGCTTCTCCGCACTTTCGATCTCCCGCAAAACAGAGGCGAAGCCGCCTTCGCGCACGGCCTTCGGGTCTGCAGGCATGCGTTTGCCTTCGGCCGTCTGGTACGCTTCGCCCGTTTCGGGGTCGTAGCATATGTGCCAACCCCACGTCGTCTTCTCATCGTTGGTGAAAACCCGGTTGTCCAGCATCCACTGTCGCCACTTGTAGCAGGGCTGCAGGTACTCCGTGTCCCCGGTCAGGCGGTAGGTCAGCATCAGCATTCGGGGGATGCTGTGAGCTCCCTCGGAAAGGGAGATTGCCGGTGGCTCGAAATGCCGCGCCGGAATCGGGTTGTTGTCTTCATCGGCTGTGTCGTCTATGAACGCTGACTTGATCCAGTCGGCGGCGCGCAGGAAGGAGGCGAGATACTTGACCTCGCCGGTAATACGGTAGGCGGTGAGCATCATCATCATCTGGTCCTGGGTGGCGTCATCGTTGAGCTCGCCCGCGTTCTTGTATTTGCTCTGCGCGGCCTCGCCGATGTTCTCTTCGAGGTCCCAGTGATGTGACCATGAGCCAGTCGGGTTTTGCGTCCTCAGCATGAAAGCGAGGCCGCGCTCAGCTGCCTCCCTGTACTCATCCTTGCCGGTGATGTCGCTCAGCAACATCAGCAACATGGTCGGATACGCCTGGACGTGGTCCTGGAGCGCCGCAGTCGTCGGGGAGTGCTTCGTGAACGTGTCCGTTTCGGGGTCATGGAAGGCCCCGTAAGGCCAGCAGCCCTGGAGGTCCTGAATACGTATCAGCGTGGCCGCGGTCCGCTCGGCTGCTTCGAGGTAGCGCGTCTCGCCCAGAGTCAGATACCCGATCAGCAGTTGCATGGCGCCGGCCGCGCTGTTACCGTCCTTCGAGCCGTTGAAGTAGTTGTGAGTGTAGGGGATGACCACCTTTGTCGACAGGAACCACATCCCGCTCGGCCATGCTCCGCTGAAGGTCCATCCCCCATGCTTCTCCTGCAGACGGATGACGTTGTTAAGGTGGGCGCGCACGACCTTCTCGCACATGCTCCCGACGGGATCATCTTTGAGAAGGACAGCCTCCACCTCACCGCCCACGGGACGGGCCATTGCGGGTGCGGGGTCAGGCGTCTGCAAACCCGCTTCGGGAGCCTCGGCCGGCGTGCGCGTGTCCACCATGAGATCATCTATATCGCCGTCAAAACCGATAGCTTCGTTGTAGCGAGTGGACGGTGGCGTGCCCAGCAGCAGGCAGAGCCAGGGCGCTGGGCGGAAGTCGACTGACGCGCTCTCCACCGTATCGCCCACACCCAGCCACGCTTTCCCCGCGGAACGGTCCCAGCCTACGCGAATGGGGACCCAGCCGTCCGCCGGCAGTTCTGACACAGGCACGCGCGCGACTATCTGGTCTGGCTCGGCGATATCGAAGCCGCTCTCTAGCGAGCGGAACTCCGGATTCAGCCGCTTGTCGTGGAACTGGTAAGCCCCAAGCACCAGACAGTTGTCGGTGTCCTTGTAGAGAAGCAGGCCGGTGCCGTTGTCGGTCGTGATGTACAGGCACTCGCCGACCTGAGGCACCATGCCCATCAACCAGGTGCGCTTGCCGTCCGCCCACGTGCGGCTGCCGGAACACCGCAGCAACATCCCCACTGTGCCGCGTTCGACGAGCAGGTTGACACCATCGAATACCATCGCCGATCTCTTCGGCACGGAACGTCCTTCGTGCCCGCGGAAATGGGCCACGCCACCGCGCCTGGCGTCCGCCGGCTCGACGGTCACGTAGCCGCTGGCTGAGAAGGGGTTGACCGCGCCCTCACTGGCGTGGAGCCCCTCCTCGAAAGCGCAGTACAGCTTCACGTGGCCCGGTAGCGCTGCCGGAGC
The DNA here is from genome assembly GCA_029821735.1 of Candidatus Zipacnadia bacterium. GTDB lineage: Bacteria > Armatimonadota > Zipacnadia > Zipacnadales > UBA5352 > JALGSU01. Next base: position 4,413 of record JALGSU010000055.1, read on the forward strand.
GCGGGACATGCTCAAGGAACAGGTGATAATGGCTGTGGCGATCAGGGCGAGCCGCTTCGACGTCATGTGGTCATTCATCCTCGCTGGGAATAGGGTCAGTCGTCAGAACCTCGCGGATGGTGGTCGGGCGTCTTCTTCGCCCCCGGTAGGCTCTTGACCTGTCGCCGCCGGTGTGCAGGTTCCGGCGGCCCGGTTGGCTAAGTATTGCAGCGAATTGCTGAGTGTCAGGCAAATAGCTCGAGGACACAGTTGGGCACGGACAATCGCTACGTATGGCTTGCGGGTATGAACTCGCGAGCGGAGGTCCGAAATGAAGCTGCTCCCGGGCGCACTCATGATGACGGTCCTCTTTGCAGCAGCCGCGGCGCACGCCGAGGTGGTGCTCAACCCGCTACAGGTTGAGGCCGAACGCGGCCCGAATCTGGTGGTGAATGGCGGCTTCGAGGAACTGGTCGATGGCCTGCCTGCGGGCTGGGGGAATCAGGAGGCCGGGGACTGGGCGGTGGATCGCGATGTGGTCCACAGCGGCGACGTGAGCCTGCGCTTCGCCAAGACGGACGTCGGCACACTCTACTGGATCAGCCAGTCGGTGACGCTCGATCAGACCAGCCCCCGGCCGCTGGTCGTAGGCGCGTGGAGCCGCGCCGAGGGCGTCGGAGGCAATCGCGGCGCGGAGTACTCGGTGTGGGTGGACCTGCAGTATACCGACGGAACGCCACTTTGGGGCCAGCGGGCCGCGTTTGAAGTAGGCACGCACGATTGGCAGTATGCCGAGCACGCCTTCGTGGTCGACAAGCCAGTCAGGACTGCGACCGTCAACCTGTTGTTCCGCCGGGGGATGATCGGCACGGCGTGGTTCGACGATGTCTCGCTGCAGGAGTTGCTGGTGGGCGACGGGCTGGTCTTCGACCGGACCTCGGCGATCGAGCCGGAGACGGTAGCGGCAGCAGGCGAGGCCGAGGCCACCCTTCGCACTGGCGATGGGCTGGAGCTGGCGTTCGACGCCAAGGGCCGCCCCGCCAGTCTGACGTTGCAGGGCGAGGCCATGCTGGGCGACGGGCCGGGTGGGCTGTGGATCAGAGATGTCGCGACCGATGGGCCGTGGCTGCGCCCGGATATGCAGGTGAGCGAGGACGCGGACGGCGTCTCCATGCGTGGCCAGGAGGTGGATGCGGGGCTGTCGCTGGAGGCCCGCTTCGAGGCGAACGAGACGGGCATCGATGCGCACGTCAATCTGACTGACCTCACTGGTACCGACCGCGCGGTCACCGTCTACTTCGTGCTGCCACTGGCCGAGCGCGAGTGGGTGTGGCACAATGACGTGCTGAGTTCGCTGTCGCCCGGCGACACGGGCGAGTATCTGAACAGTTCTGGTTGGCCCATCTCGGGCCTGTCATCGGCCTACCCGTTCTCGGCACTCAGTTCACCGGATGCAGGACTGTCGCTGTCGGTGCCGATGGACTGCCCGCGCATCTTCCGGCTGACCTGGAACGCAGGGCTGGGCGCCCTGTACGTCGCCGTCAATCTCGGGCTGACCCCAGAGACCATTGGTTTCCCGTCGCAGGCAGACTTCCGCTTCTCGATCTACCACCACGACCCGGAGTGGGGCTTCCGGGCAGCCGCCCAGAAATATTACGAGCGGCGCCCTGACTTCTTCGTCCAGCGGCTCCAACGCGGAGGCATCTGGATGGCTTTCGCCGACATCAGCGCGATCGAGGACTGGCAGGACTTCGGTTTCGCCTACGATGAGAACAGCGCAACCCCGCTGGCCTTCGACAACGCGAACGATATCGCCAGCTTCCGCTATATCGAGCCGATGACCTATTGGCTGCCCATGGCGCAGACATATCCGCGCACCTACGAGGGGGCCATGCAGGCGCTGGACGACAATCTGACCGGTGGCAACGAGGCCCAGCAGCGCCTGGCGCGGGCGACACTGCGCTGCGGCACGTTCACGCGTGACGGGCGCTATGACCTGTCGCTACGGAACCAGTCGTGGTGCGACGGCGCGGTGTTCACGCTCAACCCAGACCCGGACATCCCCGAGGACGACGAGTGTCCGGTCAACAAAGGGCATCTGGGCTACACGAGCGAGTGGGCGGACGCGAACCTGCTGCAGGCCACCGGCCCGTGCCTCGACGGGATCTATCTGGACTCTCTTCCCAACTGGGGGCAGGTGCTCAACTGGCGGCGCGAACACTGGCGCACGGTCACCGTGCCGCTGACCTTCGATCCGGAAACGAAGCAGCCAGTGCTGGTGCAGATGTTCTCGACATGGCAGTTCGCGCGCTCGGTGGCCGACGACGTCCATGCGCGCGGCGGTGTGATGCATGGTAATGGCGGTGCGATGTGGCCGTTCTTCCCGTCGCTGCTGGACACCACCGGCCAGGAGACGGGGGCCATCCTGAGTGAGTCGACCATGGCGATGGCGCGCACGCTGCTGCGCAACAAGCCATACTCGCCACTGCTCAATACGCGCTTCGAGAACCTGCCACCGGACTACATCGAGGACTACTTCCATGCCAGCCTGCTGTGGGACATCTTCCCGAGCTTCTTCAACGGCAGCTATCTGGAGGAGGGCAAGTGGATCACCGCCCACTTCTTCAAGCAGCCCGAGCTCTACAACCAGGCGCGCCCTCTCTACCGCCAGTTCATCCCCATTTTGCGCCGGATGTTCGACGCGGGCTGGGAGCCGGTAACGCTGGCCCGCGCCACTCCGGCCAACGTGCGCGTGGAACGGTACGGACCGGGCAACACCGGCGAGGTGCTGCTGGCAGCGTTCAATCCGACGGGGGAGCCGGTGCAGGCGGTGCTCACGGCGGAAGTGGAGGCGCTGGGACTGGGTGCCGGTGGGACGGTCACGGGCCTGGTGTCGGGTGCCGAACTGGTGAGCACCACGAACGGCGGGAAGCTGCAGGTCACGGTGCCCCTCGCGGCAGGAAGGTGCGAGGTCGTGCGCATAGGCCCATAGCGCGCGATGGCGACCATATCTGGCAGCACGGCGGTGACTACATGTCGGCACGGAGGACTGAGGACCAATGATGCGACTTACGGCCGCGGTGATGGGCGCGATGCTCCTGGCATCGGGCACAATGGCAGACGTGACCGTCGTTGACGCCGGGCGCAGCGACTTCGTGATCTACCACGCACCCGACGCGCCCGCGTCGGTGATCGAGGCGGCGGGCGAGTTACAGCACTACCTGGAGCGCGCAACCGGGGCGCGGCTGGAAATCGTGACCGAGCCGCGCGCGCCGATGCTCTGCCTGGGCGACAACGAGACCGCGCGAGCCGCCGGACTCTCGGCCGAGGGCATTGCGCTCGAGGGCTTTCGCACGATCACGCGTGAGGGCAGCATCCACATATTGGGGCCGGACACCGCTGAGGGGGAGTTCACACCCGGCGGCGGGACCTCGCCCGGAACGCGCAACGGCGTCTACGACTTCCTCGAGCGCTTCGTCGGCGTACGCTGGTTGATGCCGGGCGAGCACGGTGACTATGTCCCGCGCGTCGAGACCCTGACCATCCCCGAGACCGATCTGACCGATGGCCCGTTCTTCGAGAACCGGCGCCTGCCCTACGCCGTAACCGGAGAGGCGCGGCGAAGCCTGTGGGGAGTGCGCCAGCGCCTGGGCTGGAGCCTCTATCTGTGGCATCGGCATAGTTGGGACACCCACATCAGCCCGGACCTGTTCGCGGACCATCCCGACTGGTTCGCGCTTAGCGACGGCGTGCGCGTGCCGCCGACCGGGTCCTTCAAGCTGTGCGTGACCAACCCCGAGCTGAACCGCCACATCGCCGATCGCATCATCGCCATCTTCGACCGCAAGCCGGACACCTCGTGCATCTCCATCTCACCGGCGGACGGTCGGGGCTGGTGCGAGTGCCCGAAGTGCGCGGCACTCTACCAGACAGCGCCCGACGGCTCGCCATCGATCACCCCGGCCATTCTGCATCAGTACAACGAGATCGCGCGCATGGTGGGCGAGAAGCACCCCGACCGGCGGCTGGCCGGATACATCTACGACGCCTACATCTGGCCGCCGAACGAGCCGGTCAAGCTGGAGCCAAACCTCTTCCTGGTCCTGGCGGCCAGCAACGTCTACTGCTACAAGCTCTACCGTGACGACTTCCGGGCCGAGTGGGACGCAATTGCGCGGGGCTGGGCTGCAATCACCGACGAGATCGCCTACTACGACATCCCGGTCTCACTGGATACCGCGACCGGGGCGCCCAACCCGGTGGGCAGGCCGATTCTGAAGTTCCTCTTCCCTCGGCTTGCCGAATACGGCTATCGAGGCGTCTACAACTACGGGATCGCCGCGTGGGGCCACGGTGCGCCGGTCAACTACCTGCTGGCGAAGCTCGCGTGGAACCCCCACGCGGACGTGGACGCGCTCAACGCAGATTTCTTCGCCTGCGCCTATGGCGAGGGCGGGGATGAGATTCAGCGGGCCTACGACATGATCGACGAGGCGATGGAGCGCCACTTTGTCTCAAATGGTGGCGCGCGCGTGCCCGACCTGGCAATGCTGCGCGCGGTCTACGCGCCGCTCTTCCCGGAGATCGAGCGGCTCTACCGCCAGGCGCGCACGCAGATCACCGACCCCGACGCGCGCGTGCGGCTGGAGATGCTGGGCGACAACCTGACGCTGCTTTACTTCACGCTGCGCACCGCCGGGCTGGCCGATGGCGCGCAGCCATCGATCTTCCGTGCCAGTGACGAGCGCGTGCTACGCCTGATCGATGGTAGCGGCGAGTCGCTGGCGGTCGCGCAGGATAAGATCCGCATGCCGGTGGCGGATCGAGTGCGCCCCGTGCAGGTTGAACCCGCGGTCATAGAGACCGGCCCGCGCGCGAAGTTCTACAAACTGCGTGGCGACAATCACCTCGTGCTGGCGCAGACCGGGGACGAGCCCATCGAGGTCGCTTTCCAGCATGTGGACACGCGCGGCAAGCTCGTGACCTGCTTCGTCTTCAACGCTGCGGGGGAGTTGGTTCAGCGCTCGCTGCTGCGCCCGGACGAACCACTGCGCATCGAGGGCACGGCTGGCGAGCACTTCCACCTGGTGATCATGGGTGGCCACGCGAGCTATCGGCCGCTGGTCAGCGGCGCGAGCTGGGCGATCGACGCCACCAGCCACCCGCGCGGTCTGCACTTCCTGCAGCACGCCGGGCCCTGCTGGGTCTCCGTGCCCGAGGGCACGGAGGCACTGACGCTGAGCCTGTGCAGTGCCGCGCCCGACGAGACCGCCGCCGGGACCATCACTGACCCGACGGGCGAGCCACGCGCGCAGTTGCGCACTGTCGAGCAGCCGCTGGACCTGGAGCGCCTCGATCTTGCGCCGGGCGAAGCGGGCTGGTGGTGCATTCAGCCCGCCCCGGCGGACGCAGGCTTCTTTGATGACGTCCACGCGGGGGTTGGCGAAGAGATACCCGCTTTCTTCGTGCTCGACCCCGAGCATGCGCTGATCGTCACCCCCGCGCCGTAGCGACGGGCAGAGGGCGCCCGTGGGGGGATCAGCAGATGGTCGGCTTTCCTCATCCCCTGCCCGTGATATACTGCTCACTGCTGGACAGGTCTTGAGATGAATCATGGGGATATGCAAAGCATGAAACTCAGACTGAAGATGGTTTGCCCGCTCGCATCCGCCCTCATCATCTGCGTCGCTCTGGCTTGGGCGCAGCAAGACGGGCCGCCGCCGTTGACCGTCGAGCCGCAGCAGTTCGGCTTGCCGACGGGGGCTGACTTCACTGCGATGCTGGTACCTGATGGCACGGCACTTTCGTTGTCGGCCGCCGGCTTGGAGGAAGCCGCGGTACTGGATCTGGGGGGAATGCAGGTCGAGCCGAATGGGGCCTACCGCGCGCGCTATCGCCTCCGCCCGGTTTCCTTGCAGGAGCCAGCCAACGTCTACCTTATGCTGCGCGAGCACTCGGCCGAAGGCGTGCGCCCATTCCAGCCATACAACCGCGAGTCCGTTGCCGTCCGGGGGATCAAGCCCGACCCGGGTGCGGAGTGGATTGAGCGCGAGTTGACCTTCGTTACCGGGCAGGAGACACATTTCCTGAGTGGCGCTATTGTCGTGCTCGCTCTGAACGGCGAACTGCAGTTCGGGGACTTCGACCTGTCCGTCATGGCCCCGCCCGCCGAGCCCGTGGACCCCGCTCAGGCGTGGGCTGAGTACGAGGAGATGATGGCCGAGATCCGGGCCCAGGGCGACTCTCGCGTCCCGCTCACGCCGCGCCCGCTGGTGTTCTCGCGCAGCCAGATGAAGTACGGCCTGCAGAAGAACTACTACCACCAATGGAACGACCGCCCGCTGCTGGTCAGCCGCATCTATCGCGAGGACAGCCCGTATGTGACCCCGCCGGCCAGCTACAATCGCACGCTGCAGCAAGTCGTGAAGTACGACATCGATGGCCTGGCATTCTTCCCCGAGACCAGAGGCCGCATGGACATGTTCGACGTGCACGAGCAACTGAACGTGCCCGGCGTGGGTCTCATGCCGGAGTTCCTGACTGCTTACACGGCCGACCATATCAAGCTCAAAGGCGACATCCTCAAACGGGCGCTCAACAGCCCGTTCGCCCCGCGCATTGACGGCAAGCTGCTCATCACCAGCTATGGCGCCCAAGCCTTCAAGCCGGCGGAATGGAAGGAAATCCTGGGTGAACTGCGCGCGCGGGTCGGCGACACGTTCATCTTCCTGCCGTCGCTGACCAACGTGGTGGGGCTGCGCTCGCCGTTGCTGAATGGCGAGCCCATCTCTCGAGCCGCCGTGCAGAAAGAAATGGCGTATCTGCGCGAATACCTCGACGTCTGCGACGGCATCTACTTCAACTATCCCCCGGCGCTGCGTAAGAAGGACCACACTTTTGATGCCGAGTTCTACCGCGAGGTCTTCATCCCGGTCTTCAAGAGCGTGCTCAGCGAACCCGCCTACCGCAACAAGTATCTCGGGCTGAGTGCCTACCGGTCTCACATGTCGCCGGACCGCGGCAACAACCTGCACGAAGACTATACCCGCACACTGCGTTCCTCCTTCGAGGCCGCTATGGATGCCCGGCCGGACGTCATCATCCTGCCAGAGTGGGATGAGCAGAACGAGAATACCAGTTTCCGCCCGACCGCGTACGGAGGCACCACGACTGGGCGGCTGCTGCGCTACTATATGAGCCGGATCAAGGACACGCCGCCCACGCCCTTCCCCGGCGATGACACAAGCATCCCAAACCTGATCGTCAGCACGCGCAAGATCATAACGCTGGGCGAAGTGTTGACCGTCGAGCTTGTGAATGTTCCTGATGAGGCCGCCCCCAACCAGTACCAGGTCGAGCTGACGCTCCAGGACGAATCGGGGCGGGTGGTGCACGAGTTCGAGCCGCTAACGTTTGACAGCGCCAGGCTGCAGGAAGAGCGATTGAGCCTGCCGAGCGAGACGCTCCCTGATGTGCGGGCGCTTGTGCCCGTACTCGTGGTCCGCGGCTACAAGGGCCGCGATCTGAGCCTCGACAGCGGGCTGCACCATATTCAGTTACGCGCGACGTGGAACTGGGATTACCTTACCGCTAGGCAACCCCTGCGAGACTTGCTTTGGCCGACCGAGGTGGAGCTTGCGTGGGAGCCGGCGGCCGCCGCCGATGCGCCGCTGATGCTCACGGGAACAGTGTCGGCGCCTCAGGACTTGGGATTGATCGAGCTGCTGGGAGATGATGACGAGGTCTACGCCGTGGACGTCGCAGGTGAATTCCTCCGCGACGACCCCAACTACGAGCGGTTCCTGATCGAGTACCGCTCGCTCAGGACGGTCGCGATGCAGGGGGCGCTCACGCTCACAAACGCCACATCCCCGGTTTGGCTCTCCCAGGGCACGCAAATTGCTCCTGTGGAGGTCGCAGAGCCAGCGCCATCGCAGCGGATTGAGTTGCAGATCGATGCCTCGGAGCACGTGCGCTGGATCTACTTCGCAGTTCCGCGCGACAATCTCCCCGAGGCGGAGTTGGACTGGAACTGCGACAAAGCCCGCTTCTCCGTCGCCCTGCGCGATGTGCTCGAGAAGAGGATCATCGCGCACGACTTTGAGGACACAGTCCACATCAGCGTGCAGCCTTACCGCCGGCAGATCGACCTTCCTTACCAGCTCAGCCAGCGCGCGGTCTCCTTCCGGGTGCCCATCTGGCCGGAGATTGCCACCGAGCAGTACCACCTGCGCATTACCACTGCTGAGGGCAAGGTCTTCCGCTCGCGGCCCCTGCTGGTGCCGAGCGAGGATGAGAGTGATCGAGTCTCGTTGCGCATCTACTCTGAGACCGAACGCTGTGGCATAGACATCCCGGTAGCCGCCTCACGCATCCCCGTGATCGACTACGAGTTCGATCCGGAACGTGGCGCGGTGCTGCTCAGCGGCGACGATCGCCCCTTCTGGGCCAGTCTCGGGGGATTCACTAACACCACCACTGGACGCGGCTCGCCCAACGGCCTCTTCCGGGGCAGCCGCGGCGCCTACCCCGAGTCCGCCAAACGCTCGGCGCCGGTTTGGGTAGAGGAGGACGGGCGCCCCTGCCTGGAGTTCGACGGCGTCGGCACCTATCTCGAGTTGCCACGCGAGAGCCTGCCGCGGCGCGGCGCCTATACCATGGGCTTCGAGATCAAGCCTGCGACCGACGAAGACCAATTTCTGCTGATCAGCCGCGTTGGCAGCTCACAGAAGGGCCTGGGACTGCAGATCAAGGGCGGCAAGCTGGTGGGGAACTACGTGACCAACGACTGGAGTGTCCAGAGCTTTGACACGGGGCTTCACGTGCCCGCAGGCGAATGGTCAACGATCAGCGTGCGCCACAATTTCGAGCAGATGCAGTTGAGTGTGAACGGCGAGATCGCATCATACGAGGTCACGCTTCCCGCAAACAACATTGCCTTTACGCTCTTCGGTGAGGGTTGGACGGGCAACTGGTTTGCCGGGCGCCTGCGCGACCTGCACATTGTCCAGAACAAGGAGTAGCGTTGGAGTCCACGTCTGCCCAAGACGCTTCCGCCTGAGGGGAAGCATGACCACAGGCCTCTCAGGAGGGAAGTCTGCCTCACAGGCTGAGCACTCTCACTGCAGGTGGTATCAAAACGGGGGCAAAAGCAAAAGGTGGTCTGAACCCCGTTTCTTGGTCCACCTGGAATGAGAGTGAATGAAGGGGTATATTGGTTCCAGGAGGACTGATGTCGATGAAGCGCAAGCGCTACACCGAGCCGCAGATCGT
>JALGSU010000011.1 GCA_029821735.1 Candidatus Zipacnadia bacterium
GAACGCAGCCCCTCCGGACGGCGACGGCGACAAACGGCCTGGCCCTTTGGGCCAGTGGGCTGCGTGGGAACGCAGCCCCTCCGGACGGCAAAGGCAACAAACGGCCTGGCCCTTTGGGCCAGTGGGCTGCGTGGGAACGCAGCCCCTCCGGACGGCAAAGGCAACAAACGGCCTGGCCCTTCAGGCCAGTGGGCTACGTGGGAACACAGCCCCTCCGACGCCAACAGCAACGACCGGGCCGGGACGTAGCCCCGCCCCTCCAAACGACAAGGCAAACGGCACAGGCCGACGCGGAGGTCGGCCTCTCCATACGACAAGGCGACGAACGGCGGGGCACCCACCTTCGCTGAGGCTTGGGTCTTGGCCAAAGCTATGGCCCACAAGTCGGGCGACAGGCAGCGACGGGCGACGACGGCCAAGCCGGTTTGGTGCAGCGGGGTATGCAGGGATGTCACTTCAGCTCGATGACAACCTCATCTCGACAACGGCGGGCGCCAGCGTTTGGCAAGCGTATGCCCTCACGGCTTTCGACGATCTTCATAGGCGGGCCTTGCAGCAGGCAGTAGCTGCCCGGGCCACGGCCGTTGCGACGATTGATGATGTTCTGACCTGCGTCGCGCAGCCTCTGGACCGCCACGTAAACTGACTTGAGGGGGCAGGCCAGAGTCTCGGCAATTGCCTGGGCGGTCATCGGCTCCTCGTTGAGCAACGCCCATACTTTGATGGGCAGGCTGCGCACCGGGGGCGGGGCGGTGTGGTGACCGTTGTCAGCCCACAACTCTCGGAAGCGTTCCGCCGCGTCTTCGTCCGCCTGCTGCTGCCTGGTGACCAGCCGGATGTACATGACCATATGAATCTCCCGCCTGTCGTGTGAGTGATGTCTCTCACATATATTGCACGCTGGGCGAGCGGATCTTTCAGGGGGTTGGGCAGATGCAGAAGAACGCCCACTCCCGCGGAGTGCAGAAGTGGGCGATCATGTCGGCTGCCATCTCGGTGATCTCAAGGAGCAGGCAGGCGCTACTTCAGTACCAACTCCCGCCCTATTGACTGAAGGGACGGGCGAGGGCGAGGGTTCGTTCTGCGGACAGGAGCCACCCCTCAGCCGCGAACTGCGAGGTGTGCAGGTAGCACTGCACCCGCACTTGGGCGCTGCCTTCGGTGAAAGTGAAGAGCCGCGTCATGGGCGTCTTGCCTCCGTGATGGCGAGTGATAGCCGAGCAGTTGACGAAGTGCGTGCCCCATTTAGTCTCGACGTGGCTGCGCCCGCCGTGTGTATCGTCCGGATGAGCGTGGGTGTGCCCGCCGAGCCACAAGTCAGTCGCTCCCGGGTTGGCCTCAAGGTGCTGCTCGAAGGCGCGGGCGTGAGGGGTCTCGTCGAGGAAGTAGATGAAGGACGCACCCTCGGGCGCTCCGTCCTCGCGATAGCCGTGGTATCCCCCGTCCGTTCCCTCACTCAGCCCGCTGGCGACGGTCGTGTCCTCGAGCATATGATGATGGCATGAGACGATGAGCCGATCGGGATTTGCCTCGACCATGTGCTGCCACCACTCAAATGTCTCGGAGAACACGCGGCCCGCGGGGTAACCTTTGGTGGCGGCGCGCCCGGCGGGAGGTCCGCCATCGTTGCGGTCGCCCATCATGAGGAAGAGCATGTTGCCGACCTCGAAGCTGTAGTGGTCGTAGGCACCTGTGACCGGAAATGGCCGGGCCGAATTGTCGACTCCGGAGATGGCTGTGTTCTCGCCGGTCGGGTCAATCCACTTGCGGAACCACCACTGGGTTTCCTCATCGGGGCCGGAGGCGTCGTGGTTGCCGAGCAAATTGTAGAAATGCTCGCGGCCGTGGTCGCGAGCGGCGGCGATCTGCTCGAGATACTGCTCGCCGTTCTCGTCAGAAGGGAGGCCCTGGTCACCCTTGATGTCACCGAGATGGAGCATGATGTCCCAGTCGAATGCGGGGCCGCCCTCGTCTCCGCCACGCTCCGAGTCCGTGATCGCGTCCTCAAGGCTGCGTATCCCAAACTGGAGATCAGTGGAGATGTGGCAGCAGCCGCCAACCCACAGCTTGAACTCGGCGTCATGTGATGACATTGCACTCACGCCTTCCAGAGTAGCGAGTCCGGTGCGATCACTTCAGCTCAATGGCGAGGAGGTGCAAAAATCGCCCACTCCCGTGGAGTGCGGGAGTGGGCGATCGTGTCAGCAATCATCTCGGTGATCTCAAGGACCAGGTGGCGGGCCTTCCATGCCCGGGTCCGTGGCCGGATCCATTCCGCCCATCTCGCCACCCATGCCGCCGCCCATGCCGCCGCCCATTTCTCCACCCATGCCACCCATGCCACCCATGCCACCCATGCCGCCGGCATCGGGTGCGGGTGCCGCTGCGGCTTCAACTGCCTCGGCCTCCTCGACTTCTTCCTCCTCCTCGACCACGAGCACCTCGGGCTCTTCGACGACCGGCGGCGCGAGCATGGCTGCCAGCCAGGCCTCGTCAGGCTTCCAGTCCAGGTAGGGGCGCTTCCAGTTCACGCCAAAGGGCGCGGTGGACGGGTAGTTGGCGTCCACGTACGGCCAGCGCGGGACCGACTGGCGTCGGTAGACGGGAATGAGCTGCCGCACGGCCGGGTGGAGCCAGAAATTTCCGGGGCTGAGGATCGCGAGCCGCCCGGTGCTACCGGCCGCGGACACTTCGAGGTACTTGCCAGCATCCGTGGTGACGACTTTGGCGCCAGCGCCGATGACAGCCATCTCGACACCGTCGAGGGTGACCGTGGGGACGTTGGACATCTCGGCGCCCTCCATCGGCGTGTAGAAATTGCCACCGGCGACCATGCATGGACGTAGTGCGCCGAGATCGACGGCATCGTCTCCACCGAACTGCGCGAAGGCAGCAAGGGGAATGAGTGTGAGCAGTGAAACGATGAGCAGTCGCCTGGTCATGTTGGATTCCTCCAGCGTGAAGGGTGCGGCCGCGGGGGCCGCTTGACGAGCAGACTATACCATTATCTGGTCGGTTGGGTCAAAGGGTGGCGCACAAACGACGATGGCAGTGAAGTCGCCCTCGCCCCCGTGCGGCAGGCCTGCGGGAACGTAGACCGTGACGCCGGGTGCGAGATCGAAGGTCTCCTCCCCCACCGTGAGGGCGCCCGAGCCCGACAATATGTGGTAGATCTCGGTGATCTGATTGTGGTAATGCATCTCGGCTTCCCAGATGTGGACGACGTGCAGGCCGACCGGGACGCCGTCCGCGCGAGTGAGAATGCGCGTGCTGGCGCCGCAGGATGAGCGGATCGGCTCGATTTCATCGAAGTGTCGGACGATCGGGGCCGCGGCGTCGGCGGGCGGTGGCGCGTCGGCGAGGATGAACTCGTCGGTGGCGTCAAAGGGCGGCATGCAGACGATGGCGGCAGTGAAACCGCCATCGCCGAAGTGGACGCAGCCGGGAGGGACGTAGACCGTCGAGCCCGGCGAGAGCGCGACGGATTGGTCGGCGACCGTAAGCGTGCCGGTGCCCTCGAGGACATAGTATATCTCGGTGGTGCGGCGGTGGTAGTGGGGCTCGGCGGCGTCGATGGTGGTGACGTGGAAACCCATCACCGCGTCGTCGGCGGCGGTGATGATGCGGCAGCTCTGGCCGCATGGGCAGGGCACGGACTGGATTTCCGAGCGGCTGCGGCAGATGGGCTCGGCGCGCGGCATCGGCGACCTCACTTTGCTCAGGGCGAGAGTGGCATCAGGCGTCGCCGGGTGACGGTGACGCTCATCGGCTTGCCGGTGACCGCGTCGCCCTGGACCCAACAGGCCAGGTTCTCGCGCGGGTCGGCGACGAAAGTCTGCATCCAGGAGGCGGGGGGCTCGGTGCCCGCGCCAATGGTTATGTGGCCAGTGCCGACCGTGCCGCCGGGGGAGTCGTTCGAGCCGGTCAGGCGCTCGACCACGCCGCCCTCCGTGCCGACACTTTCGGCGACGGCAATCTTTCCCTGCTCGGCCGGCATCACCTGCTCGACACGGAGAAGAGCCTTCAACGTGCTCCAGACGGGCTCGGCGATGTTGCCGCGCGCGTCGAACACGAAACGCTCCGCCACCCAGACACTGTCACCGGCTTTCACGGCACTGCCAGCGGGGAAGCTCAAGTGGACCTTCACGGCCTCGGTGCCGAGGGCCGCGCGGCGTACGGTGCCGGTCTCGCCCGAGCGGTAGCAGTGGCCGAGGTACGTGCCGTCCGGCGACCAGGTCAGGAGGCTGGCGGCAGCGCCCGGTTCGCCCGAGGCGCCCCACAGCTCGCGGTCGATCTCGCCGGCGGCGTCTGTGACGCGCAGGGCGCCGTCGCGCGCGTAAATGATCGCGTTGGAGTCCCTCAGCCCGCAGGCTGCCTCTGCGTTGTCGACGAGGAGCACGCGCTCTCCCCCACCGACGATGCGCACGATGCGCCCGGCGGCCGCGTCGAACACCACGGAGGGCGGAAGTGAGCCCGGAGCGGCGGCGCTATAGAGCGATGCGTCGACCTCCGCCCACACCCCGGCGCGCCAGTTGATGCGGTAGCACTTGGGAGGCTGCGCGGCACAGACCATGAGGACGTGGTCGCCGTCGGGTTCGGCGATGAGGTCATCGCATATCTCGCCATCGAAACGAGCCAGCACCTCGCACTGGCCGCGCTCGGCTTTGAAGAGGAGCGTGCCGCCGCCCTCGGGCTGGCAGGCGGCGATGATCGCGCCGTTGCCGGTGGTGACCAACCGCCCGCCACTGAGGAAACTGCGGGAAGTGCCGAGGGGGGTGACCGTGCCGGTGGCGAGGTCGATGCTGGTGAGTTGCGCCTCGCCCGCCATCTCGTCGCTCACGCGGTGCCAGAACGTCAGGCGGGCTCCGTCGGGCGAGATGACGAAGCGCGGGAAGAAGTGCAGCGGGCGCAGCGCCAGGGGGATGGTCGCGGGCGCGTCGAAGGCCACCAGCGCGGGCTGGTCGGGCCAACTGTGCCAGCCGCTGACGACCATGCCGCCGGGTCCGAGCCACTGCACCTGCTCGACGGCCATCGCGGCGACGGGCCGGTCCTCCATGACGATGAGACGACGCAGATCGTGAACGCCGAGCACAGGCGCGGCGGCAACCAGCCGCGCGCCGATGATCCCCGCACAGATGAGCGGCAGCAAAGCCCTGCGAGTGACAGCCATCGTTCGCCAGCCCCTTGTTGCGAACGTGATCCACTTCGGGAGTAGTTCGACGGCGGGGGGCGGGGGTCCTGCGCCTAGCGCAAGCGATGCTTGCGCTAGGCGCAGGACGGGAGGGAACGGGGTCCAAGCGGCGACGTGCTGGAACACCAGCCGGTCGCGCGGGAGTTGCCCCGTCTTCGGCGCGCAGTCGAAGGCGCACTTGAGGTGTTGAACCTAACGCCCAGAGCTGCAACCCCTATGTCCGGCGCCAGCGTCGACCGGGGAACGCGTTGCAGGCTCTCCCATCGTCGAAGTGTGCGACCGCGCACTGTCCGGACGACGCGATTCATCTCCTATCGTGCACCGCGAGGGGGCCGCAGAAGACAGGCGCGTGGGTCAATTTGATGATCCGGGCACACCCCATGTCTGACACACCCATCTGCCAGACAAGGAGAGCGACGGTCAGTGGCGAATAGGTTCTGGTGTCGCACCATCAACCGTCGTGGATGGGGAAGCATGACATACAGCAAACAGCGAATGGTCGAAGCTCTAATCGAACGCATCCCCACTCTAACCACAGGACAGCTTTACTGGCTCGAACGGGTAGTCGTCGTGTTCGACAGCCCACATGACTTCAAGATCCATCGAACCGACTTCCTGGGTGAAGAGGCCCTGGAAGGCTTCGGCGATGCCCTGCGGATTCACCATAGCTTCTCGGGCGACCCGTTCTCCAAAGACAAGTTCGAATACGTGCTCGAGCGTGTTCTCCAGATGACGGGACAGGAAGCAAGGCTGGCCCCCAAAGGGCATCGTGGGTATGATATTCTGGTGGGTAGTTCGCGCGTCTCCCTGAAGACGCAGGCAGACAAGGGCATCCGCGCTGACCGAATCTGGATCAGCAAGTTCATGGAGCTTGGCAAGGGGGCGTGGACCGATGACCCGGGGCAGCTCGTGGGGCTTAGGGAGCGGTTCCTGAGGCACATGGATGACTACGACCGCATCTTCACGCTCAGAGCCCTGGAACGTGCACCCGACTGGGCCTACGAACTCGTGGAGATACCAAAGGAGTTGCTGGAAAAGGCTCTGGACGGCGAGCTGGAGATGAAACTCGACAGCAGCCAGTTGCCCAAACCTGGCTACTGCCATGTCCGCTCAGACGACGGCGAGGACGCCTACCAACTCTACTTCAATGGTGGCGGCGAGCGGAAGCTCCAGGTGAAGAACCTGTTGAAGGCGCACTGCAGTGTCCACGCAACCTGGCGGTTCACGGTTCCGCCGGAATGAGAGCCCGCTGGCCGCTCGAAGTCCGTGCCTCGGCCATACGCACAAACTCGTCCTTCATCTCTACCCCAACGCAGCGCCGCCCGAGTTCCTGCGCGACGACGCCAACGGTGCCGGTCCCGAAGAACGGGTCCAGCACGAGGTCGTGCTCACGGCTCCCGGCCAAGATACATGGCCGCACAAGGGCCTGAGGGAACACCGCGAAGTGGGCATCGGGAAACGGCTCCGTGTTGATCTCCCAGACCGTCCTCTTGTTCTTCCGGCCGTTCCCGTTCACCGCCGGTTCCTGGATTGCCTGCTGATTGAATGAGTATCGCTCCGCCTTCGTCATTAGGAACAGATACTCGTGTGTCATGGTCAACCTGTCCCTGACGCTCTCTGGCTGACCGTTCGGCTTGTGCCAGATGATATCGTTGCGGAGATACCAGCCCTCCCGCTGACAGGCCATCGCCAACATCCACGCCACGCCGATGAGGTCCTTCTTCTTGAGGCCCTTTGGCGTGGGCGGCCGGTAGGTCATCGCCCGACCCTTGTTCTTCGAATCCTCCTGCCGCCACTTTCGGCCGCCAGAAGTGTAGGTGTTGCCTATGTTGAGCCAGAATGTCCCGTCCTCTTTCAGCACGCGACGGACCTCGGAAAACACGTCCACGAGACCGGCTATATAGTCGTCCAAGTCTGGCTCCGCGCCGATCTGGCCCTCGAATCCATAGTCTCTGACACCCCAATAGGGCGGCGAAGTGATCGCGCACTGGAAGGTGCTATCAGGCAACGTTTTGAGTACATCCCGGACATCGCCATGAATGATCGACACAGGGCGTTCGGTGGTGGGCGCCACGTAGTTCACGCTTCTCCGCTCCCTCTGGTCTGGCAACTCATCCCGATGGCAGTGTACTTGACTTGTGTTAGGCAGTCAAGCATGACGCATCAGGACCTGGACCGTGTAGACGAGGCGCCATAGGGCCTGCGCGCTCAGCCTATGCCTCCCCGCCGCCTGCTGGCCAAGCGTGACACGCACAAGCAGGCGATCGCCCTGCGTCTCACCTCGCCCGCTTAGCCTTCACGGCAGCGCGTTGCGCCCAGAGCACGCTCGCAAGGTCCCCGTTCTCCAACCCGACCGCAGCCGCAGCAAGGGCGCGAAGGGCAGAAGAGACAGAAACGAAAGAAACAGCAGAAACCACAGCGACGGCGCCTCTCCCCCCAACCCCCTCTCCGTGCCGGAGAGGGGGAGTAACGGAAACGACAGAAGAAAGTGTGAGAGAAGGGGCGCCGCCTCCCCCCGCCTGTCGCACAGCGACAGGCACCCCCCTCCCTGCGAGAGGGGGGAACGACAGGAGGCAGAAGAGACAGCGGAGACGATCCCCCTTCGCCAAGGCTTGGGCCTTCGCTAAAGCTATGGCCCACAGGTCGGGGGCAGGCGGCGGACGGCATACGGCACTGGTGATTGTCGGGCTGGCCCACCTTCGCTAAAGCTCCGGCCCACAAGTCGGCCCACAAGTTGGTGGGTGCAAGCAGAAGCCCAACCTACGGTTAACGGCGATGACAACAGCAACGGCCGGCGGGTCTAAAGACCCGCCCTCCATACGACGACGTCAGAGGCAAACGGCCTGGCCCGTCGGGCCAGTGGGCTGCGTGGGAACGCAGCCCCTCCGGACGGCGAACGGCCGGAACGACCGGCGGGTCTAAAGACCCGCCCTCCATACGACCACGGCAACGGCGACCGTAAGGGAAGGCGTAGCTATCGATCAGTCGGTGCCAGTGAGTTCTGAGTGGCGGAAGGGGCGGCCGCATACGGGGCAGATGGGCCGGGGGGCGAGAAATTCGCGCCACGGGGCGTGCTGGCGGAAGGACATGTGGCCGGAAGCCGTCGAACAGCGCGGGCAGATCACGCGCCACGTCAAGCGCTGGATCATCAAGACACCAAAGACCACCGCTAACCCCGCAACAAGCGACACGACCTGGCGGTCAGAGTTCGAGAAGGCCACCGCGACCTGGTAGACGCCCCAGCAAATGACCGCAAGCAGCGACAGCATGAAAGCACAGTAGGTGAGCGCTCCGCCAAGGCCCATCGGGCGGCCCTCGCGGGTGACCACCTCGTCATCGCCGAAGCTCTGCCCCGGATGCCAGTGCGCGCTGCGCTCGACGACCTCAGTGCAACTTACGCAAATGGTGCGCTCGTCGCGCTCGCCGGCGAGACACTCCGCACAGATGGGCCGACCACAGTGCCAGCAGAAGTTGACGGACGAGCGCTTGGGGTGGTTGTAGCACTTGAGGGTTTTGTCCTGCTCAACTTCCCCGTCGGCGTCGGGCGCGTGGACTGCGCGGGCCGGTCCGTAGCGGCGACGGAAATCATACTCGGCGCGGCGGGCGGGATCGCTGACCACATCGTAGGCGACGTTGAGCTGCGTCATCTTCCCCTGAGCCCAGGCTTTCTTCGCGGCGGGGTGCACGTCGGGGTGGAACTTGCGGGCGAGCAGGCGGTAGACTTTGTCCACGACTTCGGGAAGTGCGCGGTCATGCACCTGCAAGATCGCGTAGTAATCGGGCTCGACATCGCGTTCGTTCATGGGCATGGCAGGCACTCCGCAACGGTGGTCGCGAGACGTCGCGCGGCGGGCATCAGGCGCCAACAGGAGCGAGTATCAGGCGCTCAATGGTCTCGGCGACGCCGACTTCGGCGGACTCGGGCACGAAATCGGCCGCGGCGCGCAACTGCGCGGACGACGTGGCCATTATCACACCGACTCCGGCGGCCTCGACCATCTCCAGATCGTTCATGCTGTCCCCCACCGCCATCACATTCTCAATACCGAAGCCCAGCATCTCGGCGAGGCGCGAGAGAGCACTGGCTTTGGAGACCTCCGGGTGCAGGAGCTCGAGATACTCGGGAAGCGAGACCGTGGCGTGCAGGCGGTCCCCGAACTCGCGGGCGAAGAACTCGTAACGCTCCGCGGTCTCTTCCGGCGTGCCCATGATGAGCAGCTTGGTGGGCTGGTTGCCGGCGAAGGAGCGCAGGTCACCGTGGATGTTCGAGTCGTTGCCGGTGCGGGCACGGTATTCGTACGCCCAGCGATCGTAGCGGGGGACGTAGATCTCATCGTCGAGGAAATACATGGCGTCCATGCGCTCGCGCACGCAGAGCCGGATTGCCTCGTCGGCGAGGTCGGCGGGGATGGGCAGATGCCAGATGGGCTCGGCATCGCCAGGGCGGCGGATCATCGCGCCATTGTAGGTGACCATCGGGCCGTCAAGGCCGAGTTCGCGAGCGAAGGCCTCGGCGGAGGAGTGCATTCGGCCGGTGGCGATCGCGACGATGACGCCGCGATCCACCGCTGCGCGGACGGCCTCGGCAGTGCGCGGGTGGATGACAAGCTCCGGCGTCAGGAGCGTGCCATCGAGGTCAATGGCGATGAGCCTGATGTCGGTGGTGTCGGTCATAGGGTTGTGGAAGCCAGCCTTAGCGCAGGAATGGGTGCAACAGCATTAACGGTGACGGCGGGCGAGTAGAGGACCCGCCCGCCCACAAGACACAGCGCCGCAGACGGCTACGACCGGCGGGTCTGACACCTTCGCTGAAGCTATGGACCTTCGCTGAAGCTTCGGCCCACAAGTCGGTGCCCAGAGAAAGACCCGCCCTCCATACGGCCACAGCCGCGTCAGGCCCTCAGACTTTGAGGGTCTTGATGATTTCGCGGATGTTCTCGAGACAGACGCGGCTGGCGTATTCGCCGCCCTCGCTGAAAGCTGAGCCGCCGGGGCGGTTGAGGAGATCCTCGTCGAGCGGGGCGTCCGGGCGCCAGTGGGTCTCGAGCGAGCAGGAGCCCTCGTAACCGTCATCGACGAGTGCCTGGAGCTGCGCGTGGTAATCGATGTAGCCGCCGATGCCGACGGGGACGCAGCGCGCGCCCTCGGGGCTGTCATCGCGGACGGCGTCCTTGATGTGGACGTGGATCAGGTTGGGCTTCATGCGCTCGTAAGCGTCCGGGTAGGGGGTTTCACCGTCGGCGGCGTAGACCTCGTTGGCGGGGTCCCAGATGGCCTTGACGCGATCGCTGCCAAGGTCCGCGTAGAGGCGCTCGGCCTCGGCGGCAGTGGCGATGTGCGTGGATGCCTCATTCTCGATACCGATGTAGACATCTGCGGCTTCGCACATGGCGATGGGCTCGGCGTAGGCATCGAGGAGCTGCTGCCAGACGTCCTCGGCCGGGCCGGTCTTCCAGAAGGTGAAGCCGCGGATGATCTTGCAGTCGAACTTGTGGGCGATCTCGATGCACCGGCTCAGAAGGCCGAGGTGCTCCTGATACTGGGCGTCATCGCCAAGATCGCACTTGAGGAAGGGCGAGGCGATGCAGGAAACGCCCATGTTCGCGGCGCCCAGGATGCGCTCCATCTCGTCGAGCTGCTCGTCGGTGAGGTCCTGGGGAGCGGTGTCCCAGACTGAGCGGGGCTCGACCATGGGAACGCCGAACTCGCCGCAGACATCGGCGACGCGCTGGAAGTCCTGAGAAATCTCGTCACTGATAACGCTGAGCTTGAACATGTCGCACACCTTTTCTGTGAGTCACTTGATGGCCGAATCGCACGGACCAGTTCGCGGAACACTGTCGCGAATCCTGCGTGATGGTGGCACGAAAAGTCCAGGTCAGAAATGCACTTTGCCGATCTTCAGGCGGCTGGTTCGCTTGAGGTCGGCCATGAGCATCGCGGTGGCGATGGACAGGAGCTTGGCCTCAGCGTTGTCGGCGCGGGAGGTGAGGACGACGGGGGCCGATGCCCCGACCAGCACGCCTGCCACGCGGCCCTTCTGTAGATACACGAAGCTCTTGGCGAGCATGTTGCCGGCCTCGATGGTGGGCACCAGCAGAATGTCGCAGTTTCCGGCCACCGCGCTGTCCATGCGCTTGATCTCGGCGGCAAGCGCCGAGACCGCGTTGTCGAGCGCGAAGGGGCCATCGACGCAGCAGTTGGGGAACTGGCGGCGCTCGCTCATCTTGCTCAGGGCCGCGGCGTCCATGGTCGCTTGCATCTTGGGGTTGAGCAGTTCAGTGGCGGCAAGCACCCCGACGTTGGGCTTGTCGATGCCGAAAACCTGCGCGAGATACACGGCGTTGAGGATGATCTCAGCCTTGGTGACCAAGTCGGGCGCGATGTTCATGGCGCCATCGGTAACCATCGTCAGGCGGCCGAGGTGGGTGGTCTCGAGGAGGAAAACGTGGCTCATGATGGCGCCAGTGCGCAAGCCGCGCTCTTTGTCGAGCACAGCGCGCAGGAAATCGTCAGTATGGATCTGACCCTTCATCAGAATGTCGGCGCGCCCCGAGCTGACCAGTTCGGTAGCGACACCCGCGGCGGCCAGATCATTGGACTGGTCAATCACGGCACAGTCGGAGAGGTCAAGCCCGGCCTTCTCGGCCGCCGCTGCCATCTCGTCCATCCCGCCCACCAGCACGGGTTCTGCGATGCCCATCTCGGCGGCCTGCTTGACTGCGGAGAGGACACTTTCGTGTTCAGCAACAGCGACCGCCACAGTCTTCATGGGGCGGTCGCGTACGGCGTCCACTACGTGGTCGAGCGTTGTCATCATCGGCCAATCACCCTCCCGAATCCTCGTCGCACAGTTGCTCGATACGTTCACGCACACCGTCCATGGCCTCGGTGGGCGTGGACGCGCCTGCGGTCAATCCTACGCGGCAGACTCCATCGAGCCACTCTTTGCGCAGCTCTTCGGCGGTCTCGATGTGGTAGGTTGTGGTGCCCTCGGCGCGGCATATCTGGGCGAGACGGTTGGTGTTCGCGCTATTGTAGCCACCGATGACGATCATCAGATCGGCGTCGCGGGCGACCTCCAACGAGGCCTCCTGACGCTTGCTGGTCGCGTCGCATATGGTGTTGACGAGGCGCAGATCGCCGATCCGAGGCAGGATGCGGATCACGAGTTCGCGCAGGTTTTCCATACGCTGGGTCGTCTGACAGACAACAGCCACGTGGTTGGCCAGATCGATGCTGTCGGCCTCGTCGGCACTCTCCACGATCAGGGCGCGGCCGCCAGCGTGCTCGACGATGGCGCGCGCCTCCGGGTGGTCCCGCTCACCAAGAACGAGCACCTGGTAGCCCTCGCTGACGAACTGGGCGGCGGCCTCCTGCACACGTCGAACAAAGGGGCAGGTGGCGTCAATGAGGTGGACGTCGCGGTCCCGGGCCTGCTCGTAGACGCTCGGCCCGGCACCGTGAGCACGCACCAGTGCGGCGGCTCCTGACTGTACCTCGGAGATGTCATCAACGACTCTCATGCCCCGCTGCTCGAGGCTCTCGACGACCTGGCGGTTGTGGATCAACTGCCCGAGGCAGCAGAGCTCAGGGAACTCGACTGTGGCCTGCTCGGCCAACTGCAAGGCTCGCCTGACGCCGAAACAGAACCCCGCTTCTTCGACCGTGGCGATCTCAATATTGCTCATTTGTCGCGGTTCACCACCAGATCCGGGAGGCTGGTCCAGAACTCGGTCTCGCCGGGCAGTTCGGCGGCGGCTGCGGCGGCCTCGGCGGCCAGTCGGCGAGCCTCTTCCTGGGCTCCGGAGAGTCCCCAGACGCCAGGATAGGTCTGCTTCCCGGCCTCGTCGTCAGCGCCGACGGGCTTGCCGACGACTGCCTCGTCGCCGGTCACGTCGAGCAGGTCGTCAGTCACCTGGAAGAGCAGGCCGACGGCCATGCCATAGTCGGTCATTGTCTGCAGGCCATCAGCAGGCGCGCCGGCGAGGATTGCCCCGGCCCGACAGGCCGCGCAGATGAGCTTGGCGGTCTTGTTGATGTGGATGTAGCGCAGCAAGTCGGCGTCGGGTGGCAGGTCCTCGGAGATGATGTCAGCCTGTTCGCCGCCGATGAGCCCGGTGGCGCCAGTGAACTGCGCGAACTCGCGCACCACCTGGATGGCGGCTGCGGCGTCGACAGTCTCAGCCTGGACTGCCAGCGCCTCGAAGGCGCCGATGATGAGGGCATCGCCTGCGAGCAGCGCGGTGAACTCGCCGAAAGCAGCGTGACAGGACGGCCGCCCCCGGCGCAGGTCGGAATCGTCGATGCAGGGGAGGTCGTCGTGCACGAGGGTGGCGGCGTGCAGCATCTCGAAGGCGCACGCGGTCGGCATGACCAGTTCGGGGTCAAGCCCGAAAGTTGCGGCTGCGTGCCTCACCAGAACCCCGCGCAGGCGCTTACCGCCCTGCGTTGCGTGGCGGATGGCTGCGTCCAAGTCGCCCGCCTCGCGATCGGCGCGTGGCAGGTAACCGGGCAGAGCCTCAGCTACGAGCGGGCCTTCCTCTGACAATACCTGACTGGCCTGCAACATGGTCCTCCTGGCAGATGACGGGGTAGTGGCGCGGCCGCGATCAGTCGCTCGACCCGGCGCCGGCCGCGGGCTTCTCACGGGTGCCGACGAGGACTTTCCGCGCCGTACCCGGCTCGATAATCTGCCCGCTCTGGATCTCTTCCTCGACCATCTTGTCATTGTGATAGGTCTGCCATACGCGCTGGAGCTTTATCGGCGGCGTGCCCTCGGTGGCAATGAGCGTCTCGCCCTTGGGGACCGAGTCGGACTTGACTCTCAGCACCTCGATCTCAAGCTCGATCTCACGCGTGATTTCCTTGATGGTTTTCACGGTGATGCCCGCAGTCGGGGTGGAGACCTTCACCACGTCACCGGGGTGAATGGTGGTGCCGCGAAGATCGGGGTTGAGCTCCCACAGTTGGGGCACCGTCATGCCGTGGTCGCCGGCGATCTTCTCGGCGAACTCGCCAGCCTTGACCTTGTAGGTCTGCGCCTCGCGCTTGGTCTTTCCGAGCCGCTTGACGGCCTGGCCGATCTCGGTGACGATGTCGGGCACGCGCGCCTGGCCGCATGAGATCTTGACGTCTTCAAGGAAGACCTGCTGCTCGACGATGGTGTCATCTTTGCCAACGTATGAGGCTTTGAGGGCCTCGAGCACGTCCTTGGCGAGGCTCTCGGAGGGCATGACGACGCCGCGGGCGCCATCGACTTCGATGATGGCGACCTCAACGACCACATTCACGCGGGGCCGCAGGGCCTCCAGCGCCTGGTCGATGGAGAAGACTTCGTTATCGTCGACGGGCCAACTCGCGTCCTCCCACTGCTCCTCCAATGCGGCCTCACCGGGGAGGTCGCCCTTGGCCTCAGAGAGGATGCGTTCGTGTACTCGCTCGGCAATCTTCTCGTCTTTGACGAAGCAGATCAGGTCTTTGTCGATGCGGATGGCGCGAGCGAACCGCTGGCCACGACCGAGGATCAACGTGGCCGCGAGAACAACCACGATGAGGCCCAGAAGCATGGTCAGATTTCGATAGAAACGCAGGTGGCGCTGAAGACGCGCCACCTGCGCATTTTTTGTCCCATCCATACTCATAACGAGTGGCTCCCCCTTGAGCGAACGGCGAACGACAGAAAGGACAGAGACGAAAGGAAAGACAGAAACGACAGTAACGGCGAAAGGCAGAAACTGCTAAGGCGTACGGGTTCAGCCGGCGAGCTTCTCACGCAACACGGCAGCAGCCTGATCGATCTGTGAAGCGTGCCACTGCTCGAACCACTCCTGGTAGCTGAGCTCGGGATCGCGCTCCTCGGGCGGGTCCGGGAAGAAGATGTCGGGCTGCACGCCACGCTCACCGTTTTCGTCGCGCGAGATGTCGCGCTTGTTGGGGGTCAGGTAGACGGCGGTGGTGAGGACGATGGCGGAGCCGTCGTCGAGTTCAATGACGGTCTGGACCTTGGCCTTGCCGTAGCTGTGGTGACCAACGATTGTGGCGCGGCCAGTGTCCTGCAGAGCGCCGGACACGATCTCAGAGGCCGAAGCGCTGCCACCGTCGATGAGCACGACGATCGGCACGTCCTCGCCCAGCGCCAGACCAGCGCGCGCCATGAGCGGGTCGTCCTCGCCATTGCGGTCTTTGATGAACGTGATCGGTGTGTCGTCGAGGAAGAGACTGGCGACCGCGACGGCCTGGTCGAGCATGCCGCCGGGGTCAATGGAGAGGTCGAAGAGGAGGGCCTTCATGCCCTCGGCCTTGAGTTCCTCGATGGCTTTGCGCATGTCGACTTCCGCCTGGCGGTTGAAGGAGCGCAGCCAGATGTAGCCGATCTCGTTATCGAGCATCTTCGACTCAATGATGGGGAACTCGACGCGTCCACGAATGATCTCGACCTCGGAGAGCGTCTCATCACCTTTGTGGCGGACGGTGAGCACGACGGGTGTGCCGCCCGGGCCGCGGATGAGTTCGACGACCTCGTTGAGGTCCAAGCCTTTGATGGGCTTCTGGTCGACGCCGAAGATGACGTCGCCTGCCCGCAGGTCAGTGGTTGCGGCTGGCCCCTCGGGGAGCACGCTCTGGATGAGGACCTGGTCGTCACCGGTCTCCTCGTCGGGCTCCAGCACGAGCATCGCGCCGATGCCCTCGAAGTGGCCCTCGCTCTCGGTCTGGAAGTCGGTGTACTGCTTGGGGTCCATGAAGCGAGTGTACGGATCGTCAAGTGCCGCGAGGAGACCGCCGCTCTGGGTCTGGTGCACGCCCGGCACGATCTGGGCGAAGTTGGCGATGGCGCCGAACATCGCGCCATCCTGGTAGCCCATGGAGGCGATCCAGCCGCCGGTGAAACCGGCGACGATCGCGAGGCCTGCGCCGACGAGTATCAGTGCGATTTTGAGGGTGTCCGGCTGTCTGTTCAAGTGCATGTCCTCCGCTTAGCTGCGGTATTGAGTCATTGCGTCGATCAGGAATGGCTGAGTGGATTGACCGCTTTCCCGTTATGGTAGACGGTCCAGTGCAGATGGTTTCCGGTCGAAGTGCCGGTGGTGCCGACGCGAGAAATCGTCTGCCCTTTGGAGACGACCTGCCCGCGACTGCAGTTGAGGCTTGAGGCGTGGCCATACATGGTGGACCAGCCACTGCCATGGTCGATGATAACACACTTGCCGTATGCGCCCTTCCAGCCAGCGAAGATGACTTTGCCCGCCGCAGCGGCGCGTATGGGAGTGCCGCGGGGCGCCGCGAGGTCAATGCCATTGTGGAAGCGACGGGAGTGCCAGACCGGATGGATGCGCCAGCCGAAGGGACTGGTGAGGCGGCCGTTGACGGGCCGCATGAAGCGGCCGTCCGAGCTGCCGGAGTAGCGGCTGGCGCTGCTGGAGCCGCCACGCTGGGCCTCACGGATCAGGGCCTCGATCGCCTTGCGAGCGTCCAACTCCTGAGCATACCGGCGCTCGGCTTTGGCGCGATCGGCGTCCGCGGCTTGCGAAAGGGCGCGAGCCGCGCGTGTGCGCTGCTCGACGAGGGCAGTATCCTGTGCGATGCGCGTGCGAAGCTGGGCGGCCTCGCGCATCTTGATCTCCATGGTGGCGCGCTGACTGGCCAGGCGGTCGCGTAGCTCGGCGAGACCGTCAAGCATCTCTTCGTCCTGATCGGCGACGAGCTTGGTGAATTCGGCGCGGTTGGAGAAGTCCTCGAAGCTGGTGGACTCGAGCATGACCTCGAAGTATGAGTTCTGCTCCGAGCGCCACATTGCGAGAATGCGGTCGGACATCGCCGACTTGTGCTCCTCGAGATCGGCGAGAGTGCGCTCCTGCTCGGCCTTGATGTTGCGCAGGGACTGCTGCACCTCCGCGAGCCGGGCCTTGGCCCGCTTGAGGCGGGCGCGAGAGGCCGCGAGGTCGCTCGTGGCGGCGGCGAGTTTGCGGTGGGCCGCGGCTTGATCGGACTTGAGCTCTCGCAGCGTCTCCTCAAGATTCGCGCGGCGGCTGTCGACGCTGCGCATGCGACTGCGCAAGGCACTGACGCTGGCGGCATCCGCCACCTGCACCATGCCCGTCGAGATCAGCATTAGACAGACGCCGGCCAATACGAGTGTGCTCCTCAAAACAGTTGGCAGTCCCTTCAAACGCTTCATCTGCACCTGTCGCCGGACGGGCGTCAGGAATGGTTGAGCGGATTGACCTTCTGACCGTTGTGATAGATGGTCCAGTGCACGTGCGGGCCGGTCGAGCGGCCGGTGCTGCCCACGCGCGCGATGATCTCACCTTTGGTGACTATATCACCCTTGCGACAGTTGAAGCTTGAGCAGTGACCGTATACGGTAGACCAGCCGCTGCCATGGTCGATGAGCACGGCGTTCCCGAGCAGGCCTCGCCAGCCGACATAGACAACTTTGCCCGCCCCGGAGGCCCTGATGGGCGTTCCTGAGGGCGCGGCAATATCGATGCCAGTGTGGAACTGGCGCGAGTGCGTGATCGGGTGGATCCGCCAGCCGAAGGGGCTGGTGAGCCTGCCATTGACGGGGCGCATAAAACGCCCGTCCGAATGGCCCGAGTATCCCCCACCGCTGACGCCGGCCGCCTGGACCTGCTTGATGAGATCGGCCAGTTCATTGAGAGCGGCGGTCTCGGCGGCATACTCGCGCTCGGCTTTGGAGCGCTCTGCATCCGCCGCCTGAACCTGGGCGCGGGCTTCGCGTGCGCGCTGCTCGACCAGCGCGGTCTCCTGAGCGATCCGCGTGCGCAACTGCGCCGCCTCGCGCTCCTTGATCTCCACCGTAGCGCGCTGGCTCGCCAGACGGTCGCGCAACTGCGCCAGACCGTCGAGCATCTCCTCATCCTGATCCGCCACCAGTCTGGTGAACTGGGCGCGGTTAGAGAAATCCTCGAAGCTACTGGCGTCAAGCATGACCTCGAAATACGAGGTCTGCTCCGAGCGCCACATCGCGAGAATGCGGTCTGACATCGCCGACTTGTGCTCCGCCAACTCCGCGAGAGTGATTTCCTGCTCGGCCTTGATGTTGCGTAGGGCCTTGCGGACCTCCTCAAGCCGGGACTTGGCCTGCCTCAATCTGGTCCGAGAGGCGGCCAGGTCCGATCTCGTCGCGGCGAGCTTACGGTTGGCCGCAAGCTGATCGGACTTCAGGTCGCGAAGCGTCTCCTGCAAGTGCGCGCGGCGCCCCTCGACGCTACGCATGCGACTGCGCAGGGAACTGACACTGGCGGCGTCCGCGGTCTGAACCATGCAGACCGCCACGAGCGCGATTGCGCCCATGCAGGCGGCTTGCAGGAAGCGGCGCCGGATGTGATTCATTGGGTCAGTCCACCTTACGACACATGCGATCCCGCCAGGTGGGCGAGACCAGCGCAAAGCGCTGGCGGCAACGGCCATGTACATACAGCAAGGTTGAGGTGACCAACGCCGCAACGGCTGGTCACACCTCGCGAAGGTACCTGCGCATCCCTATGTAGCTACCTGCCGCGCCAAAGAGTATGCCGCACAGCAGCGTGCCCAGTCCGAAGAGGACCATAAACCTAGTGTTGTAGACGAGGTTGATGAAGTCAAGGTTCTCGCCAATGTAGCTGTTCACGTAGCTATAGGAGGCCAGCACCAGAGCTGTCGCGACTATGCTGCCGATGATTCCGTGGAAAGCGCCCTCGATGATGAAGGGCAGCCGGATGAAACCATTCGTCGCACCTACGAGCTGCATGATGCGGATCTCGCGGCGTCTGGCGTATATCGTTAGACGGATGGTTGTGCTGATGAGCAGCAAAGTGCCGAAGCCCATCAGTATGGCCATCGCGATACCGGAGACTTTGATGCCATTCGCCAGCACGAGCAACTTCTCGGTGACCTGCCCACCGTAGCGCACCAGGCTCGCGCCCTCGATCTTCTCGGCGTCGGCGGCGATCTCGGCGATGTCCTGCGGATCGTTGGGAGTGACCCGAACCGCGTCGGGCAGCGGGTTACCGAGTTCCTTGAGCGACTCGACGTCCCACCCGTAGCGGGTCGCCATGCTCTCGAGGCCCTCGTCCTTGGGGACAAACTTGGTGCTCGCCACTCGCTCGTCGGCGAGGAGCAAGCGCTCGACCTCGCCCGCATCAGCGCCCTCAGCCACCTCGACCGTGATGGTGGCTTTGCGGGCCTCCACGTGGGCCATATGCTGGATGTTCAGCGTGCTGAGGAAAAACGCGCTGAGCACCGTAAGAGCGATCGTCATGTTCGAACTGGCGGCGAGGCTGATGAGGCCGTTGCGGCAGATGGACTGCCAGGTCTGCTGAAGCTGGAACTCAAGCAGGCTAAGCTTCATCGTAGCCACCCCCGCTGCGGTCATCGCGGACCACGGTGCCGCCGATGAGGCTGACGACGCGCTTGCGCAGCCCGTCGACGATGTAGCGGTCATGAGTGGCGCAGACAACGGTCGTGCCGCGCTCAGCGATATTGTCCAGAAGCTGGACGATCTCCCAAGAGATGTCCGGGTCGAGGTTGCCGGTAGGCTCGTCAGCGACAAGAATGGGTGGGGAGTTTACGAGAGCGCGGGCGATGGAGACGCGTTGCTGTTCGCCACCGGACAGTTCGCCAGGGCGGGAGCCCTCACGCTCGGCGAGGCCGACGAGTTCGAGCACCAGCGGGACCTTGCGGTATTTCTCGCGCCGCGAGGCCCCGACTACGTCAAGAGCGAAGGCCACGTTCTCCCAGACGGTTTTGTCAGGAAGCAGGCGGAAATCCTGGAAGACCACACCGACTTTGCGGCGGAGCTGACATACGTGGCTTCTGGGCAGAGCGGCAACGTCCTGGCCGGCGATGAGGACGCGTCCCTCGGTCGGGACATGCTCTCGGTAGACCAGGCCGAGCAGCGTGGACTTGCCGCTGCCGGAGGCGCCGACACAGAAGACGAACTCGCCACGCTCGATGTGAAGGTCTATTCCGGAGAGGGCCCTGGTGCCGTCCGGGTAGACGACACTGACCCCTTCAATATGTATCATAAACTCAGATCCCCATAGCCTGCCGCGAAGTAAGCTGCGTGTGCCATCCGGGTCCATCACCCGAGGGAAAAGTATACCAAAAACGTGGCAGGTACACAACCGCTGGAACCCTTGACAGAGAGACCGGACTGCTGTATTGTACTTGCACGGGAGTTGTTGGTTTCCGAGACTGCGCGGACGGCCCACAGGGGCGCTTCCCCTTGGGTCGTTTTTTTGTGTCACGATCCCCGTGACGGGTGCCAGAGGCCGGATGGCTCTGCGCCGCGCAGTATCCCGTGTGAGAATGCTGCAAGGAGAAGAATCATGCCAGCAAGAGTGGTTGTTGGGGCACAATGGGGCGACGAAGGCAAGGGCAAGATCACTGACATTCTGGCCGAAAGCGCCGATGTCGTGGTACGCTACCAGGGCGGAAGCAACGCGGGTCACACCGTGGTGGTCGGCTCGAACTCGTTCAAGCTGCACCTGATCCCGTCGGGTATCCTGCACGAGAGCACGCTGTGCGTGATGGCATCGGGCACGATCATCGACCCGATCTGCCTCGCAGACGAGATGATCGGACTGCGCGAGCGCGACATCACATGCGACAACGTGCGCATCAGCGAAAACGCGCATGTAATCATGCCCTACCACAGGCTGCTCGACGGCCTGCAGGAAGAGTCCCGTGGCGCTGGCTCCATCGGGACCACGCGTCGGGGCATCGGGCCAACCTATACCGACAAGACACGGCGAATGCCGCGCAGCATCCGGATGGTGGACCTGCTCGATCAGGGCGTCCTGCGCGATGCCGTCGCAGCGCAACTCGCTCAGAAGAACGTCATCTTCCAGGAGATGTACGGGCACGCTCCGCTCTCGGTTGACGAGGTCATCGAAGAGATCTCAGGGGCGCTGCCGATCGTCACGCCCTACGTGACCGATGCGCGCGCCATCATCCGCGGCTGCCTGAGCCGAGATGAACAGGTGGTGCTGGAGGGCGCGCAGGGCACTTTCCTGGACCTGGACTACGGCACATACCCGTTCGTGACGTCCTCGCACCCGGTATCGGGCGGAGCTTGCCTGGGAACAGGCGTGGCCCCCACCGAGATCGGCGAGGTCATCGCAGTGGTGAAGGCCTATACCACGCGAGTGGGCGCCGGAGCGTTCGTGACCGAACTCGAGGACGCGACCGGCGAGAACCTGCGCGAACTGGGTGCGGAGTATGGCACGACCACGGGCCGGCCGCGACGGTGCGGGTGGCTTGACGGCGTGGCGCTGCGCACATCGGCTGAACTCAACGGCGCGACCGGGCTGGCAGTGACCAAGCTCGACGTGCTCGACGAACTGGAGACAATCCAGATCGCGACCGCCTACGACATTGGTGGCGAGCGCGTGGACCGCATGCCTGAGAACCTCGACCACATGGAGGACGCCAGGCCCGTCTACGAAGAGATGCAGGGCTGGCAGCAGCCCCTGGGCGAGTGCAAGAAGGTGGCCGATCTGCCCGCTCAGGCACGGGCCTATCTGGACCGGATGACCGAGTTGGCGGACACGGCTATCTGGGCGGTATCAGTGGGGCCAGAACGCGAGCAGACCGTGGCGTTCTGAGAGCGCCGAACGCGCGCCTAGTGCCCCTCACGGGGCGTTACGGCGCAGTTTGACACGCAGGCCCGCGTTGTAGTAATATCTGTTCGGGCCGTTAGCTCAGTTGGCAGAGCATCGGACTTTTAATCCGAGGGTCGCAGGTTCGATCCCTGCACGGCCCACCAACTGCGACGATACGGGTGGCCCCATGGTCTAGTGGTTAGGACTCCGCTCTTTCAAGGCGGCGGCACGGGTTCAATTCCCGTTGGGGCTACCAATATTCGAGACGCAGTGAGTGGGCGCAGGAGAACCGACCCCGGTGCCGATAGCGATCGACCGAGTTGGTGAGGGCGGATAGCTCAGTCGGCCAGAGCACCTGCCTTACACGCAGGGGGTCGCAGGTTCAAGTCCTGCTCCGCCCACCATACTGCAGAAAAGACAGAAACGAAAGAAACAGCAGAAACGACAGAAACGGCAGACGGCAAACGGCCAACGGCAAACGACCAACGGCAGACGGCCAACGGCAAACGACGAACGGCAGACAGCGAACGACAGGAACAGCGGCGGACGGACTAAGGGCCGCGTTTGGCGCATTTGACAATGTAAGGTGTCGTGGCGAGGTAGCTCAGTTGGTAGAGCAACGGACTGAAAATCCGTGTGTCGCCAGTTCAAATCTGGCCCTCGCCACCACAGCAGTTCCCGAGACACTCCGCAGTTTGGGAGCCGACGTAGCTCAATTGGCAGAGCCGCTGAATCGTAATCAGCAGGTTGCCCGTTCGAGTCGGGCCGTCGGCTCCAGTTTCGCTGCCAGACGCCGGGAGTGTTGACGGTCAGAGGCTATCCGGTGCGGAGTATGTCGCGCCGGTTTGCTTTTTCACCACCCCGTCCAAACCGGCGGCTGGTCAAGGCGCGAGCGGAGAGTGACCAGGTGCACGTCACCAAAGCAGTGGTTCCCGCCGCAGGGCTCGGAACCCGCCTGTATCCAGTTACGCGATCCCAGCCCAAAGAGATGCTCCCACTGGGCACCCGTCCGGCTATCCAAGGCGCAGCTGAAGAGATAGAGGGAGCCGGGATCACGGATGTACTCCTGATCACCAGCGCCGCGAAACGCGCGGTGGAGGACCACTTCGATCCGCGTCAGAGTCCAGGCCAGTCTGCCGACGACGACTCCTCTCCCCTGACAGCCCGTTACTACTGCACCCGACAGGCAGAGCCGCGAGGACTGGGCGACGCAGTGCTGCACGCCCGAGGCTTCGTGGGCGACAACCATTTCCTGGTCGCGCTGGGCGATTGCGTGCTGATCTCGGATGAGCCGTCCGGTCCGGTGAAGCGGATGGTTCAGGCACATGCGCAGTTCGAGGCGGACGCGACTATCTGTGTGCAGACAGTGAACGCGGCGGGCACGAGCCGGTATGGTATCGTGGAGCCCGGCGACGGTTTGGCCGACGGGGTGATCGCCCTCACGGACATCGTCGAGAAACCCGGGCCAGAGGCGGCGCCGAGCCGACTGGCGGTGGCCGCGCGTTACATCTTCTCCCCCCGCATCTTCGAGTTACTGGAGGAGGTCCAGCCGGGGTACGGGGAGGAAATACAACTCACCGACGCCATCCGGGCGATGATCGCAGAGGGACGTCGGGTGCTGGCGATCCCGCTGCAGCCGGGCGAACACCGGTTGGACGTGGGCAACTTCAACAGCTACGGTCGGGCCTTCATGCGCTCGATTCTGACGGACCGGGAGTATGGCCCCGACCTGCGCGAGTATGCGGCAGAGCTGGTGCAGTATCTTGCGGACGATTCGCAGCCGGACCCGGATGCGCCACGCGAAGAGAGCTGAGGGCCCGATCGATGAAGGAGGGCATGAGATGCGCGACCTGAGCAGTCTAATGGAGATGCAGGTGATCGCGGCGGACGAGGGCAAGCGCCTCGGGGTGATCTCGCAGACGTTCGTGGATCTGGCGGCAGGTGAACTGGTGGCCGTGCTACTGGTTGCACCGCCAGGCAAGTCTCTGATCATGGCAGCCGACTTCCAAGTCATCGGGCAGGACGCCCTGATGGTGCCAAGCTCCGATGTGCTCAAGTCCAAGGGCGAGCTTGAGGAAGGGCTGGCGCGCTCAAGAGAAGTTCTCGAGAACCCGCCCATGGTGATTACGGACAAGGGCACTCGACTGGGGCAGCTCGCGAACGTGATGCTGGCTGATGACGGGCGCACCATTATCAAGTATGGCATCTCCGGCGGCCCCCTGCGCGACGCAGCGACGGGCGCCACGACTCTCCCGATCCTCAAAGGCACGGTGCACGGGCAAGACACGATCATCGTGCCCCATGACGCCGCGCACAAGTATCTGGCAGAGACAACCGGCGGCCTGCGCCGGAGCTTGGACAAGCTCAGCAAACTCTTCAAGACCAAGTATGAGGAGCTTAGCGAGCGCTCCGAGGAGATCTACCACGAGAGTGAGGAGCGGCTCCGAGCGGGCGGCACCAAGGCTCGTGAGCGCGCGGAGGAACTGGTGGAGACTGCGCGCAAGAAGGTCCGCGAGGTAGCGGACGAGATGGAAGAAGAGGGAGCGGCTGGGGATATAGAAGCAGCCAAAGAGGAATTGATGGCAGCGAAGGACGCTGCCGCCGCTGAAGAGGACGCCGAGGCCGAAGGCTGCTGCGATAAGGCCGCCGACGCCGAAGCTCCTGCAGACGAACCAGCCGACGACGATGCGCCCGCGGGTGAGGAAGAGAAGGCCGACGAATGAGTGTTGAGCCCTGCATGACCAGAACCGACGCGCTCGGCGCGAGAGTGCGGCAGATCGAGGGCGTGGATATCTGGCTCAATGAGCCGCTGTCACGCTACACTTCGTTCGGCGTGGGCGGCCCGGCAGACATCCTGGTGGCGCCGCATACGGCGGCGGCGCTCGCCGAGGTCATGCGAGTGACGTCAGTTGAGGGCATCGCGCCGGTAATTCTGGGCAACGGCACGAACCTGCTTGTGCGCGATGGCGGCGTACGCGGCGTGGTCGTGCTGACGACCGGCCTCAAGCAGATGGAGCGCGAGGGCGATTCGGTGATAGTGGAGGCCGGGGCAACGCTGGCGACCGCCTGCTGCCATAGCGCGCAGCAGGGCCTGAGCGGCATGGAGTTCGCAGCGGGGATTCCGGGCACGCTTGGCGGCGCGCTGATCATGAACGCGGGCGCGCACGGTGGCGAGATCGGCGACATAACCGAATGGGTGGAGGTCGTCAACGCGGACGGCTCGATCCGCCGGTACGAGTCCGCCGAGCTGGGGTTCGGGTACCGGCGAAGCGGATTGCGCGACATCGGTGCGGCAATCTTGCGGGCCATGCTCAACTTCGTGCCGGGCGACCCGGATGAAGTGCACCATGCGCTGTGCGAGACGATGACGGTTCGCTGCGCGCGCCAACCGGTTACCATGCCCAGCGCAGGCTCAATCTTCAAACGCCCCGAGGGCGGGTACGCCGGTCACCTGCTGGAGCAGGCCGGGGCGAAGGACATGCAGGTGGGCGGGGCAGCGGTTTCCGGGAAGCACGCGAATTTCATGGTCAACAAGGGCGGCGCGACTGCGTCAAACGTGCTGGCGCTCATCGGGGCCGCGCGCGAGTTGGTCTACGACAAGTTCGGGATCATGCTGGAACCCGAAGTGTGCGTGATCGGCGAGGACGCCTGAACGGTTCCGGTCACTCCTGGTCATCAGAGCCCGCCGCCTCTTCGGGGCGGGTCTCTTCATGTACGGGCTCCTCGGCGTCGGCCGGATCCGCGGCGTCGGCTCGCCGGGTGGCCCGCAGCAGGCAACTCTCGAGATGCTCCCGGACCTCCGGGGCGATGTAGATACCGTTGAGCGGCTCGTCGGCGAGCACTGTGGCGAGTGCGCCCGCGCGCTCGGGGGCGCGCAGGTCCGCGTCGATGATGGCAATCCTCTGGCCGCGCAGCGTCGCCGCGCCGACGCGTCCGGCAGCGGCCTCGTAGCGCACCTCAATACTCAACCGCGCGGCGAGTTCCTCAAGATGGTGCAGAATAGTCTCGGCGTCCAAACCAGGGCCTCCTGTGCAATGGTTAGTGACTGACGGCGTCTTCGGCGCGTCTGCCGCGTTCACCTCTGCGCGGCACGATGAAGGAGTCGCGAGGGGCGCGCCGAATACTGTGCGCCACTGGCTAACTCGCCATGGGGGGAACCTGCCAATGCACACGACGCGCCTTCAAATGCGTGCCCTCACGTTCGTGACGACCTTCGCGCTGACGCTGATCACCTGCTGCGCATGTACGGCGGCGACGGTGCTGCCTGAGCGCATCGAGACCAACAGGACCTGGACGAAGGCCAACAGCCCTTACGAGCTGAGGTCGAACGTGTTCATCGGCGCAGGCGCGCGCGTCATCGTGGAGTCGGGAGTGACGGTGATCGCTCGCGGCGACTGGCGCCTGACCATCGCGGGCACTCTCACCGCACAGGCCGACGCGCACGACCGGATTATCTTCCGGGCCACGGACCAGGAAGCTGTCGGGGCATGGCGGGGCCTGTACTTCACGTCAGGCGCGACGGGCTTCTTCCAGCGTTGCCACTTCCGGTCGGCGGCAGACAATATCCTCGCGGACTCGACGGACCTGCAACTCTACGGTTGCCAGGTGCGGCTGGCCTCGCGCGACGGGTGCTACGTTTGGGGCGATTCGTGGTTCCGGTCGGGCAACACGACCTACCAGAACAACGGGCGCTACGGTCTGCACCTGCAGACCAGTCAGGTGCGCGGCGCCATCCGGATGTCCCGCTTCATCGGCAACGGCGAGTATCCCTGCATGCTCAAGGCGACCTGTGTGGAGATGCTCCATGACGGGAACTACTTCGCCTCAAACGCGCGGCAGATGATCGGCGTGGACTGCGGATCGCTCACGGACATCGAGGACCGCGACCGCTGGCGCGACCAGTACGTGCCCTATGATCTGGACGCTGGCCCCGAGAACGCTGAACTCAAGATCGCCGCCGGCGCCCAACTCAAGATCGAATCGGGCGTGCGCATCTACCCACCCCAACGCATCGTCGTAGCCGGGCGGCTGGTCGCCGAGGGACTGAGCGAGCAGCGCGTGATCATCACCCCTCCGGGCAGCCCGCAGCCGGGGAGCTGGCTGGGCATCGAACTGCAGCGAGGCGGCTTCGCGTGGCTGCGCAACGTCACCGTGGGCTGGGCGCGCGAGGGCTTCAACATCGACGACGCGCCCGTCTACCTGCGCAACATGCTGGTCCGTGACTGTGAACTCGACGGGGTGTTCATGGGCGGGACGGCGCATCTGGACGCGATGGACGTGACCTTCAGCGACTGCGGGCGCAGCGGCGTGCGCGCGCCGCAACCGTCGAGCACCGCCAAAATCGTCAACTGCGCTTTCACGCGCTGCGGCGACTACCCCGTCTACGGCGCGGCCACGTGGATCGAGGCGCTGCGCACCGGCAACAGCTACACGAGTAACGCGAAACAGGCGATCGGGGTCGCCTGCAATCAGGACACCGACATCACGGACACGGACGCGTGGCTGCCGCAGGGAATCCCCTACGACCTGAACGCCAGCCCTGACGAGACCTACCTGAAGATCGCGGCCAACGGGCAACTGACTCTGCGCGCCGGCGTGCGGGTCGAGGGCGGTGGCATCGGGGCCGCGGGGAGCTTCGTGGCGGCAGGCACCGCCGGTCAACCGGTGGCCCTCACCTCCCCGAGCGACGTCGCATCACCGGGCAACTGGCTGGGCATCGAGTTCCTCCCCGGCAGCGGCGGCAGGCTGACCTACGCGCGCGTGAGCTACGCGCAAACCGGCTGCGTCATCGCCACCGATCGCAGTATCCGGATCGAGAACTCGACGCTGCGCGACTGCAGCGTGGACGGCGTGCGGCTCAGCGGCGCAGCCACCGCTACAGTCAGGCACTGCTCGATCTTCCGCAACGGCGAGCAGGGCATCAACGTGACCGGCAACGCGCGGCCCAACCTCGGAAACCAGTGGGAGCCCGAAAACCCCGGCCAAAACAGCATCTACAGCAACGGCGAATACAACCTCGCCAACAATACCGCCAACGCCCTCCGCGCCGAGAATAACTGGTGGAACCAAAGCACCGCCGCCGGCGTGGCCAGCCGCATCTACGACAAAGCCGACAACGCCGCTCTGGGCGCCGTCGACTACCTGCCCTACCTGAGCACACAACCAGCAGGCATCCAAACTACACTCGCCACGAGCACTACCCCGACACTCGCGCTCGTCAGCGTCGCAGCCATCCCAACCAACACCGGCGCCGCCATACACGTCACCGTGTCGCGACCGGCAAACCTGCAGATCACACTGCGCAACATCGCCGGCAGGACCGTCCGTACGCTCAACGCCCGCGCCACAACAACCACCACCGTCGCCTGGGACAGGCGCAGCTCCAGCGGCACCCGCGTCCCCACCGGGCAATACCTCGTCGAAGTCGCAGCATACGGCGACGACGGCGGACTCGCGCGAACACTCGCGCCACTGGCAATGCACTGAGGGCGCAGGCCGTTGCGGGCACGCGTGCCCGCAACGGGTAACGCCCCCCTTCTGACCTTCCCGCGATGCGGGAAGGTCAGAAGGGGGGCGTTACAGTGAGCCGCAGGCTCACTCCTGCGCCCGACGGCTACTGGCCAGCGTCGGCCTGATCGCCACCTATAGTGACCAGACGCCGCGTGCGCCCGTCCACGATCTGCACGGCCGCGGCAAATGCTCGCGCGCCGACCGGCCCGAGCTGCATCTGCGCTGCAGGCTGGTCGCCCTCCTGCCCCATCACCTGCGTGGCGAAGCCTGCGAGAATCTGCTCGCCGCGGGCTCGGGTGAGGCGGCAACCGAGCCAGTCCTCACCCGCGAGTGGTTCGACGGAACCTGCGAACTCCTCACCAGCACGGGCGACCTGGATCACGGTCAGCAGCCGCGCGCTGGTGGTGGCCTCGACAGTCGCCGCAGTCAGGTGGTATTGGTCGGGCATGTCGAACTTCCGGTCGTCGCGCCACTTGCGAGCAGGTGGATCGAACTCGTGGTGCTGCGAGAAGCTCAGGTCGCCGGCGCTGAGTATCACCGCACGCGCCGAGCCCTTCTCCCCCATCGCGTCGACGCTGCGGCTCTGCTCGTCAACAGCCATCTCGCGTTCGGCGTGCAGGAGCAGTTGCCAGGTGTGCGGCTCGGGCGCCTCGAGTTGATCGTAGACCAGGAGGATGTCGGGCTTGAGCCAGAGGAGGTGGCGGGTGAAACGATCTAGATCGACATCGACGTATGCTCCGGCGGCCTCGCCCGCGCACCACGCGTACTCATCGCCCTGCTCGAAACCGATCAGTTGTCCGAAGGGCCTCAGATCACCGATTGGCTGGCCGAGTCCATCGACGAGGAGGGCGTTGTGCGCTTTGGTCTGACGGGTCCAGCCGTTGTGATGGGGGTCGGCGAACGAATGGTAATAGCCCGTGTCGATGAAGAGCGGCTCGTTGAATGCCGACAGGTTGAAGGAGTTCTGGTCCGCGTGTCCGTGGCCGTATGAGCCGTAGGGGCTGCACTTGAACTCGATGGCGATGTTGGCGTCCGGGCGATCAATGGCCGAATGCATGAAGACCGTGCCGATGTCGGCGAAGGCACGCGCCCCTGGCAACTCACTGAGCGGCCGTGGCTCGGGCAGTTCCGGAGACAACCACTGCCACGCCTGTCGTGGCCCACGGGCGGTGACGAGGTCCGCTTCGGACGAAGTGGCGTAGGCTGCAGCGAAGGGATCCTGGAAAATCACGGCGCGGTGGCGCGTGGCGGCGAGAACCGTGCGATGTGGCTGCGGCGAGGACGGTCCGCGGGAGTGATCGCCGAACTGAGAGCGCATGTGGCCGGGCGGATGCCCGTAGATCGTGTAGTAGATATTGCTTCGATACCAGGGGTTCTCGCACAGATCGATACCCGTGGCCGCGAAGATCAGATCGCGGGTATCCATGGATGACGGCAGATTCGTGCCCTCAAAGTAGGAAGTGCATTCGGCTGAGCCACCCTCTGCCCCACCGAACCACGGGTAGAGCGCCACGAAGGCGCGGGTGGCCCACTCGAACCACTCAGTGGCCTGCTCGTCCTCGCCATAGAGAACCAGGCAGCCAGCCGTGAACTGCAGGAACGTGTGCTGCCAGGCGTGAGCGTTGTTGACGCGCTGCTCGATCGACGGCCGGAAGGCTTTGGCGACTATTACCAGCCGCGCAAGCAACGCCTCGCGTATCTGCGCGCGCTCGTCCTCGGTCAGGTAATCGTGGCAGTAGTCATAGGCGTAGGCCAGCGCCTCGGTCAGCGTGCCGTTGGCGAAATCGCTGACGCGGTGGGACGTGTAACCGTCCGGGTCAAGGGCTGCGATCAGCAACGCGCGTCGGCGGACCTCAGCGGCGTAGCGCTCGTCGCCGGTAATCTGGTACATGGTTGCCAGATGCTGCACCCAGGCGCCGGTATTGTTCGCGTCATACTTCGACGAGACCCGCTGCACCACTTTCGCCTCGCGGTCGAGGCCCGTCTGGCGCTCCTTGTGCTCCTCCAAGGGGAGCGATATGCCAAGCTGCCTCTCGCAGCGCTTCACCCACACCGCGACCACATCGGCGCCATCGCCCGCCCCCCACGCACGCATCTCATCCGCCTGCCCGGCCGCCAACCACAAGCGCGGATGATCCTGGGGGACCATGCCGAAGCTCTGCTCGAGCGGCGGCAGCGGCCACCGCGCCGTGTCCTCGGCGACCTTGAACCGCTCCGGCGCGCTCCACGTACCCTCGTCCCACTCAGTCGCCCGGAAGCGCCACCAGTATCGGCCGGTCTCGAAGCAGTCCAGCGGGCGGCAGAAGGTGTCGGCAGTCTGCAGATCAAGCGCAACCGTCTCGAACGCCTCGTCGGCTGCGACCTGAACGCGATAGGTCACGTCCGGGCCCATGTGCGTCCACCGGAAAGTCGGCGGGTTCACGCTAATCGCGCGGGCATCGTTGGGCTCGGGGCGCACCGGAGAGTGCTGGTGAGGCGCAGACGCCATATCGGTCTGGACGACCTCGATCGCGTCAATCCGCGCGGGCTCGCGCGCGCCAATAATCAGCGTCGTCGGGCCAGCGTTGTACGCCACAATCTCGCGCTCATACCACTGCCACTGCGGCGGGTCGAACTTCAGGCCAACCGAGCGCCATCCCTGACCCCAACCGTACAGCAGCGAATCGCTCCCAGTGTCCGGCGCCATCGCCCGCACGCGCAACACGCATGCCCCCGTCAACTGCGCCAGCGGCACCTCCACGTAACTCACCGGCGCCGCGCCCGCCTCCATCTGCTTGTCAGCGAGGAACACATACGCGCCACCCGACGCGCCCTCAGCATACTCGTCCTCCACGCGCGCGCCGACCGCCACCAGCGCCTCCGCCTCAACCACCTCGCCGAACGCCACAACATCCTGCGCATACGCACCCGAAGCGAAAGCGAGAACCAACACCAGCATCACAGGAGCCACGTGACATCACCCGACCCATCAGAATTGGGGCTGCGTACAGAGCTTCGCGGAGTGAGAGCGAACATCCTGCCACCATGCACATCGCGCGGGCGCAGCACGTTGCGGGCACTGGTGCCCGCAACGTGCGACGCCTCCCTCCCTGGCCGTTCCCGCGAGGCGGGAACGCACAGGGAGGGAGGCGTCGTGGGTGAGCCGCAGGCTCACCAACTGCGCCCGCCGGCTATCCGGTGACCTCGAGGTCCTCGGGGGCAGCGGTCGCCTGATTGTCGGGGTTGTAGTATTCGTAAACCCGGCTCTGCGGAGTCTTCGCCTTGATCGGGAACTTGGCGCGCAGGCGATAGGCCAGCTTCACGACCTGGTTCGCCTTCAGCTCCTCCAAGTAGACGATGATCTGTCGACCGGTGAGCTTGTACTTGGCGATGGTGCCGCTCTCGACCAAGTTCGCGAGGTCTTCGGCTTCGACCGAGAAGCCCGGAGGTATGCCAAGGTCCACAACGATCATGCTGGTGACCACCGGAGTGTTGTTGCGCACGGTGATAGCAGCGTTGAGCATGTCGTCCTTGGCCAGTCGGGTGCGGTCGTAGTCGACGTTGATGCTGAGCAAGTCCTGCTGCGCCGGACCCTCGCCACCGCCCCATGGCATGTAATGGCGCTCCACGATCTGGTAGAGGCAACTGCCCTCGCCGGAGAAGCTGATCTTCACCGTGTTGTCGCCGGCCTTTGCCAGCTCGCGGCAATCGATCAGTCGCATGACGTCAGCGTTGGCGGGGGTCATGGCAAAGCTCTCGGCCTGCTTGCCGTTGACGGCGACGGTGACCTCGGCGTTTACCTTCTGGGTGGCGTCGCCCTGACTGAGCAGCAGGACTTTGAGGGCGAGGATGGTCGCCTGCGTCGAATGCCACGTGCCGCCCGCGTCCTTCATCGACACCAGGTAGTTGATGACCGCAGTGGTCTGGCCCGGGTAGCTGCCGGAGGCGAGGAGCGCCAGGCCGGCGTAGCCGGTTGCCTCAAGGTCGGAGGAGCTACCGGACGAGTGAGTGATGCCGGTGATCTCGCTCTCCCACCACATGCGCCCGCCCTTCTCTTTCGCCATGCCGATGAGCTTGTCGAGCGCGGCGATGGTGCTCAGATCGAGTTCGCCATCGTTGAGGGCGTTATCGGCAGCGACCAGCGCGTTGCAGCAGATCGCGAGCGAGTAGGGGTCCTCGGCCTGCTTGAAGTTCTCGCGCACGTAGCCGACGCCGCGCTGCACACCATCGCCCTTCTCGCCCGTGGCGGCGAGTGCCCAGGTCACGTAGGCGGTGGGCAGCAGATTACCGTTCTGTATGCGCTTCCAGGTCTCCTGGTGCAGGTAGGCCTCGTCAGGCTTCCATGAACCGTCGGCCTCCTGCTGGCCCAAGAGCCACTGCTGGGTGCGGGCGATGACCGCACGATCGACATTGTGCACGCTCTGCATGTCGTAGAACTCCATCAGGCCGAAGGAGGTGAGCATCTTGTTGGCCGGCTCGTCGCCGAACCAGGAGAAGCCGCCGTTCGCGCACTCGAAGCTGAGCATGCGCTGGTAACCGTTGTTGATGAAGCCGGCGGCCTTCATGTCGATCTCGGGGGTCACCTGGTCGGTGGTGCGCATGTAGTTCAGCACAAGAATGTTCGGGTAGGTGACTGAGGAGGTCTGTTCGAAGCAACCAAAGGGCATGCGCAACATCGCGTCGAGGCCCTCGACGACCTGCGAGAAGATGCCCGGATAGACTTTGACAAGGATCGTGCTGGCGTCGGCCAGCGCCTGCTCGGGGATGGTCAGCGTGTGCTCGACGGTCTTCTCGAGGCGGTCGCTGACGGTCTGCTCGACCTTCTGACCATCGGGCTCGATGCGGATCTCGCGGGTGAGCGCATCGCTCATCTTCGCGCCCATGCCATGGACGGTGAGCGTGTGATCGCCGACCTTGAGGGCCTTGATGGTGAAGTAGCGCACGTCGACGTCGTTGCCGGCGATGGTCATGCGCACGGTGGCGTCGCCGGTGAGTTCGAACCAGGGCTCCTCGGTCAGCTCAATGCTGACGGCCTGCTCGCCGGGCAGGTAGTTGTAGACCGCGACCGGGATGGATACCTGATCGTTCTGGGTCAGGGCGACGGGC
This sequence comes from Candidatus Zipacnadia bacterium, assembly GCA_029821735.1. GTDB lineage: Bacteria > Armatimonadota > Zipacnadia > Zipacnadales > UBA5352 > JALGSU01. The sequence goes on from JALGSU010000011.1 coordinate 33,394, forward strand.
AGGTCGATGTCGATGAAGAAGTCCTGGAAGCAGCGCAGCCCGGCAGTAGTGGAGCCAAGCTGGCCCGTGGCGGAGTTGGCGAGTGCCGCCAACCGCCAGGTGGTGATCGAGTCGGCCATAGGCATGGTCAGCGTGGCTTTGCCGTCAGGGCCGGTGATGAGCGCGGGCTCAAAGAACATGGTCTCGGGGAAGTAGCTGCGCACGCGGACGCTGGCTTTGTCCTCGCCGCCGCCGGCGCCGCCCTCACCTGGAGGAGCTTCGTCGGCCATCTCGCGCATGGCACCCTTGCCCGCGCCGCCCATTGCCATGGGCATGGCCCTCTCGGCGATCAGCCCACCGCGCATCATCCCGCCCGGCTGGCCCAAGCCGAGTTGCCAGAGGACCCAGGGGCTGGCGACCGGCAGCACCAGATCGTCGGGGGTGTCGCGCTTGCCGTCAGGGCCCAGCGATATGAGGATTGCCATGTCCAGGTCGCGGGTTTCAGGAGCGGCCCACTCGAGGATCAGGTCACGGTCCCAGAGGTCCTTGAGATCGACGGTCTCGATGTAGCCCTGCGCGACGAGCTTGTAGAGGCCATGCTCAGCCTCGGGGAAAGTGTCGTGCGCCTCGTGGTACTTGTGCATGGCGTCGCGGATCTTGCTGACTTTGGGCTCCATCTCAGTCGTCCACTGCTCCTGCGCCGCGCTCAGGAGTTCGGCGTAGGTATCGACGTCGAAGGTGGAGACGGTGGGGGCCTCGATGGATGCGAAGATTATCTGGGCGGCGCGATCCTTACGCTCCCAGCCCTGGAGCGGGACCGGGCCGGGCTCGGTGGCGATGATCGACGGCATCTCGAAGCCGTGAATCTCGTAACGCGGCTCCATCATTTCCTGCTCGAGGTAGAAGAATATCTTCTCCATCCCCGGCTGGAGTTCCTGAAGGGCGAAGACGCTCTCGTCGACGACATTGATCCCCAGCGCAGCGGCAACCGGGCGACCCTTGCTGTCGCGGACAGTGAAGTCGAGCTTCGCGTCGCCGCCGGGCAGGTAGGTGTCGCGATCAGCAGCGACGTCGATGGAGAGGTCGGCCGCGGGGTCGATGTAGATGGGTCGCTGGTCGCGGATGATCTGGCCCCTCGGAGTGATGAGGTAGGCGCTGAGCCAGGCGGTGCCGGTGACCTGTGGGCCGAGAGTGATGGCCGTCTGCGCCTGACCGGACTTGATTACGGCGACCTGAGTGAGCATGGTCTGGCGGTCCTTGACCACGTCGAAGTAGACGGTGCCCACGGGGACGCCGGTGAGGGCGGTGGCCCGCAGGCGCTCGCCGACGCGGTAGAGAGCGCGGTCGGTGCGCAGCAGCAGGCTCGCGTCCTTCGCTCGCGAGTCGGCGGTCAGCTCGATGTCGCGCTCGACGCGGCTGCCATCCCTCGCGACCGCCTCGGCCCGGATCATGAGTGAGGAACCATCTCGCCCCATCTCGTCGGACTGCGACGCGAGCGGCCGGAGCGACTGGCTGAGCTGGGCGAGTTCCTGGGGTTCGAGCAGCGCGGTCATGACGGCGGGGAGAGTGAACTGCGCGATGCCCAGGTCATCGGTCTGCTGGGGCTGGAGGCTGACGGCGCGATCCGCATCGCCAGCGATCGAGGTGACGCGCAGGTTGACCGTGGCCTCGGCGGGCTCGCCAGTCGGGCGCGAGACCATCACGAAGACGATGTTGTCGACGCCGGGCACCAGTTCACCGGCCTCGGGCAGCGCGTTCACCTGCAAGTCAGAGGCCGCGACCGTCGAGGTGACCATGGCACTCTCGGTGTGCTCGGCCTGATCGGTGAGTTCGACCTCGAACTGCAGGAAGGCATTGCCCTGCTCGACCGGCTGGCCGACGAAGCTATCGGGCAAGGTGGCCTCGAAACGGAAGCTGCCCTCCGCGTCGGTGACGCCGGTGACGTGCGCGATGTCGCGGAACTCGAAATCGAAGGTCTTCACGGTGAGGTCAACGGTTCCGCCGCTGACGGGCTTGCCGAAGAAGTAGTCGGCCTGAACCTTGCCCTCAACGCGCTGGCCCGGCAGGTAGAAGTCGCGCTCGGGGGTGATGGTGACCTTGAACTTGGGGAGCACGTAGCGGCTGACGGTGACGGTCTTCTCGGCGCTATCGTCCTCCATGATCGCTTTGATCTTGTAGCGGCCCTGGTTCACCTCGTCGGCGAGGATGAAGTCGGCCGCGACGATGCCGAAGTCATCGGCGAGGGCGGTGTGCTTGAAGACCTTGTTGCCCTTGCCGTCACTGACTTCGAGGGTGATCTCGCGGCCCGCAGCGGCGTCCATGCCGGGCAGGCGCAACGCCAGCGCGCGCAGGTGCATCGTCTGGGTCGGCTGGTAGATGGGCTTGTCGGTGGTGAGCAGAATCTGGAAGGCGCGGGAGATGGTGATCGATTGCTCGACCTTCTCGCGCGCACCGTTCGCGTCCGCGTGCACCACGAGAGTGTAGTCTCCCGGCTCAAGATTCGGGATCCGCAGGTCGGCGCTGACCGTGCCGCGCGCATCGCTGCGACCAACGAAGAGCGGCTCGCCCGGCGCCCCCTCGCCCTCAAGGCGAACTGAGACGAGGGCCCCGCGCAGAGGCACGCCACGCGCAGTGTCGGTGACTACGATGCGCACCGACGCGTCACTGTCGGCAAGCAGCTCGCTTTGGCCAATCACTCGCAGGCCGATCGTGGGCAACTCGCCGGCGCCTTCGCCCTGCGCGAATACAGCCACGATGACCATCACCACAAGCGCGACCACAATCAACAACCCACCCATGAGCGTCCTCCTCGATCGCGTGCTCTTCATCGTCCCGACCTCCATTTGCAGCGCGCTGCCCTACTTGTTGATTCGCCGATTAGACGCGAGACCCCTGCCGCGAGTTCCCGAGACAGGTCAGTGCGTGTCGCGGGGCGAAGCATATCCCCGTCTACACAGTAGTGGTACCGGAGGCCAGAAATGTTGGCGGCAGTGTGCGACGGGCCGGGCCGATTTGAGGTGCGCGAGGTCGCGGACCCATCGCCAGGCCCGGGCGAAGTGATGGTTCAGGTGGCGTCGTGCGGGGTGTGCGGGACCGATCTGCACATCGCGGACGGGAGCTACCACGCGACGTACCCGCTCGTCCCCGGCCATGAACTGGGGGGGACGATCGTGGAGGTCGGAGCGGGTGCGCACTGGCTGGACGCCGGGGCGCCAGTCGCCATGAACCCCAATCTGCCCTGTCGCCGATGCGCGCAGTGCCGGCGCGGCCGGCCGCATCTGTGCCTGAACGCGCAGGCGGTGGGGGTCACGCGCGACGGCGGCTTCGCCGAGTTCGTGGTGATGCCAGCCGAACTGGCGCTGCCGCTGCCAGAGGGCCTCGCGCCAACCGATGCGGCAATCATGGAACCGACCTCGTGCTGTCTGCACGGGCTGGAGGTCGCGCCGGCGCATGCGGGCGACCGGGTGATCATCCTCGGCGGCGGGACGGTGGGCCTGCTGATGACACAACTGGTCAGGCTGCAGGGAGCGGCGCAGGTGGCGGTGTCGGAACCAGTGGCGAGCAAACGCGAACTGGCGCTGGCTCTGGGCGCGGACCGTGCGGCGGACCCGACCGAGGCGGATGATCTGCTGGAGGCGCTGGGGGGGCCAGCCGACCTGGTGATTGAGGCATCCGGGACCGAGGCGGCGGCGGGCGCGGCGATTGGTCTCGTGGACGTCGGGGGCACGGTGCTGTTCTTCGGCGTGTGCGAGGACGAGGTTACGGTGCCGGTGCAGCCGCGCCGACTGCTGCGCGATGAGATCACGGTGTGCGGCTCATACACGAACCCGTTCACCGATGAACGCGCCATCGAGATGCTTGCGGCAGGGCTGATCGACACCGCGGCGATCGTGTCGGACCGGTTTGATCTGGCGGACGCCGCGGAGGCAATGGCCCGGGCGCGCAAGCCCGAGTCCCTCAAGGTGCAGATCGTGCCATAGCCTGCGAAGCCGGAGCGGAACCTTGCGCGCGCGAGTGTGTCTTTTCATGTATATGCAGTGCGGGGACGCGACCACCATGCCCGCCGACAGGAGCACCATCTGATGCTCGCTTGCCGACGAGTCATTCTCGCACTCATACTCATCGCGCCTGCCGCCTGGGCCGATGCCCCGCAGACCGTGCCCGCCGAGCGATGCCCCGAGCAGGCTGGCGCCCCCGAGTATCTCATCACGGCCGATCTGGAGACTGATGCCCGCAAGTGGCAGGCGTGGCTGGCGGTGGGCTGGCAGTCGGCTGGCGAGTGCGTGGTCATCGAGTTGAGCCAGTCGGGCACGCGGATTCACCGACTGGGCGAGGGTGGCCCGCAGACGCTGGCGGGCTCGAAGCAAAGCGCGGCCGGGCCCAAGAGCCCGGCGACCGAGTTGCGCGTGCGGCGGCGCGGGACCGACCTGATCGTGAGCGCCGGAGACCGACTGCTGGCGAGGGCAATGGTCGAGGGCAACCTGGACGGTGGCGTGGGCACGTGGGCCGGGTCGGGCTGCACAATCGGTGAGCCGCTGGTGCAGCCACTTGGGGAGATCACTTTCGACGAGGACTTCTTCGAGCGCGAGCAGGTTCCCAGTCGGTGGGAGACACGGCGCGGCTCGTGGGAAGTCGGGGTTTACTATGATCCGCTGCAGGAGCGCGAGGACTTCGCGCCCGGCGCGTGCTGGTATCAGTCGGGCGATGGCGAGTGCCTGACGGCGGCGGGCCACTGGTTCTGGGACAGCTACACGATCGCGGCATCGGTGCGACTGGCGTCGGGATCGGGCGGGCTGGCGTGCCACGTCACCGAGGAGGGCGGCGCGCTGGCGTTCGTGATCGGCGAGGGCGAGGCGCGTATCGTGCAACTCACCGGGGACGCGCCCAAGACGCTCGCGCGCACGAACGTGGCGGTGCCGCCGGACCAGTGGTGTCGCCTGGGGCTGGAGGTGTTCCCCGGCTGCCTGGTGGCCTCGGTGGACGGTGAACGCGTGCTCGACGCTTCGGTGCCGGTGGCGCTGACCGGTCAGGCAGGATTGGTCTCGCTGGGCGCGGCGGGCGGTCAGTTCGACGATGTGCAGGTGCGCAGCCTGCGAGCGGTGCGCGAGCCGCTGGGTTCGGCGCTCGCGGAGCGGTGGCTGTGGCGCGATGGGACGTGGGAAGTGGACGGCAAGACGGTGCGCGGGCGGGTCAAGGGCGGCCAGGCGGCGGCTCTGCGCGCGGGTGAGTGGACGGACTGCTCGATCAGCGCGCGTGTGAAGATGTCCCGCGATGCCACGGCCGGCCTGGTGACCCACCACGAATTCGGCGACCGCGCGTATCTCTTCACGCTGACCGCGGGGGCCAGTCCGACGTGGCATCTGCATGCGGTCAGCGGCGGTGAGACTGAGAAGCTCGCCGAAGGGCCTGCGCCGATCGCGGGCGGCGAGATGCGGCTGAGCTGGCTGGGCGGGCGCATCGAGTGCTTCCTCAACGGCCAGCGGCTGTGTCGCACATATGATTTCCGCGCCGCTCCGGGACGTGCGGGCGTATACCTCGGCGGCGGGAACGCGACATTCAGTGACTTCACCTGCACCGCTCCCGAGCGCGCGCCGGAGCGGGCAGTGTGTGATGCAGACGGGACGGGAAGCAAGATCCCGGCGCTGCAGGAGAAGCAGATGGTCTCCAAGATCGGCGGCCTGTGGCGGCGCACAGCGGGGCGATGGACAAGCGGGAACACGAGCGCGGGCCCGGCTATCGTCGGTACGCCGACAAGCGCAGGTGCTCGTCTCCGCTACTACAAGGTCACGCCGGGTGACCCTCGCGTGGTGGCGACGCTCATCGACATGCCCACCGACGGCGAGTTCGGGTTGGCGCTATGTGCGGGCGCCGACGGCATGGAGGGCTACCGCCTGCGCGTCGACGCCGCTTCAGCGATGGCCTACCTCGACCGCGACGGGACCACCGTCGCGGAAGTGGGCGACCTGCAACTTGCCGACAGCGGGGAGACGGTGGAACTGCTGCGCGACGGGAAGTGGGTGGTGGCGCGGCTGGGGGCGTGGCAGGGGCTGGCTTTCCGCGACACAGAGCCGCTGGAATCCGGTCAGGCCGAGGTGCACGCTGATGGTGGAGGACTGACCATGTCGCGGTTGGTACTGACTGGCGACGACACGCGCATCTACGCGTTCGACCGGCCAGAGCCGAGCTGGCGAGCCGAAAGTGGCACGTGGACCGATCACACTGGCATGGCCTGCATCCTCTGGAACTACTGGATGAGCGGGGACGGGCGCGAGGAGCCGGCGCTCACCTGGAACCGCGACCCCGTTGCAGCGGACGTGACCGTCGACGTGCAGGTGGCAGAATACACTGAGGGCTATGAGGACGGGGCTCACACGCACTTCCCCTACCACGACGCGAAGGTCATCATCGGTGGCAGACCGGGCGAGCCGAATAGTGGGTATGCGTTCGTGGTGGGCGCGGACGGCGGGGCACGGACCGTGCTGCTGCGCGAGGGCGTCGAAGTTGCCAGTAGCAGCGATCGGCGCTTCGCCGTACAGATGGGCGGCCACTGCAACTCGCCGAGGGCTGTGGACCTGCGCGTAACTCGACACGGCGCGCACCTGAGCCTGGACGTATCCGGGCGCATGGCGCTCGAGTGGGATGATCCCGACCCACTGCCAGGCGGACACGTGGGGCTGGGGCTGGATGGCTGCCGGGCGAACTTCCGCGACTGCGCGATCTACCCGGACCTGACGTGGCTGGGGGATTCGTAGCTCAGTCGCGTGATCTGAAGGCGTAGATGCTGCCGTCGCCGCTACCCACGAAGACGGAGCGCTGGGATATTGCCGGCGATGAGGATATCTCGCCGCCCGTCTCGTACTCCCACAGCAGCACCCCGCTCTCAATCTCCAAGCCATACAGTTTGTGGTCATGCGAGCCGCAATAGACCGTACCACCACTGACCGAAGGCGCCGAAGTCACCCAGTCGCCAGTGTCAAAATGCCACTTGCGCCTGCCACTACGCGCGTCGACCGCGTAGATGCGCCGATCGCGCGATCCGAAAATCACTATGCCCTCGCAGACAGCCGGCGAACTGTGGATCTCGCCATCTGTCTGGAACTCCCACCGCTTCGCGCCAGTCGCGGCGGCCAGCGCGTACATCCGGCGGTCGCATGAGCCGACGTAGACAATGCCGTCGGCGTACGCGGGCGTGCCGAACACCTCGCCACCGGTCGTGAACTCCCAGAGGACTTCGCCGGTTGCGGCATTCAGTGCGCGCACCTGGTAGTCGCTCGAGCCGATGTAGAGCGCGCCCTCCCACACCGCCGGGGAAGAGTAGACGGGCATCGTGCCCTGGTGTTTCCAGATGATCTGCTGCTCCTCAGTGTCGACGGCGAAGACGCTACCGGACCTGTCGGCGAAGTAAAGTGTGCCGCCATACAGGCCGGGGCTGGTCTCGATGAGATCGTCGGCCATCATGCCCCAGAGGCGCTCGCCATTGCGGGCATCGAGACAGAGCATCTGCCGGTGGGCGCCGATGTAAAGGCGCTGGCCACGGGCGATGCACGGGCCGGTGTTGACCTCGTAGCTGGTCTCAACGTCCCAGATCGGCGCACCGTTGCGTGCCTTCAGGGCACACAGGCGCCCGAACTTTCCGCCGCGCTCGATGCGCGCGCCCACGAAGACCATGCCGTTGGCGACACTGGGCGAGCCGAGTATCCAGTCGCCCGCTTCATACTGCCAGCGCCGCATCAGCGGGGGCACCACTGCTTCGGGTGTCACGCCTGAGCGAGTGATGTTGCCCCGGTAGAGGGGCCAGTTGTATGCCGGCTGCTTGTCGCTGGCTCGACGCCGTGCCAGCTCCAGTGCCACGTCGTCGAGCAAGGCGCGCGCCTCAGTGCCGTCGGGTCGAAGCTGTATGACCTTGCGCAGCGCCTCGACGGCCTGGCGCAGCGAACCCTCGGAACGCAACTGCAGAGCCTGAGCGTAGAGCTGATCAGCGGCCTCGATGTCAGCGGTCGGCGGCTCGACGGGCTCCTCTCCGTCCGGATCGGCCTCGTCGTCCACGTCGGGCATGAACTCGGCGATGTTGTCGTGCAGCATGGTCGCGGCACAGACGGGACATGTTCCGTAGTTGTAGGTGGTTCTGTATCCGCACTGCTCGCACAGCAGGATCTCGGCGTCCTCATACTGCTTCTCAACCAGATCACGCACGCTTGTTAGTTCCTGGCTCAGCTTCTCGAAGGTGGCGATGCGATCCGCACGCTGCTTGCGCAGGCAGCGTAGCACGACATCCTCGAGTTCGGGGGGAATGTCAGGGGCCAACTCGCGCAGCGGCGTCGGCTCGCTCTCGAGAATGGCGTGGATCAGCTTGCCCACGCTCTCGCCTTTGACGGGGTGGCTGCCGGTCAGCGCCCGGTACATGGCCACGCCGAATGAGTAGATGTCCGAGGTCTTATCGGCGGAGGCGGCGTCGAGGAACTGCTCGGGCGGCATGTAGACGTAGGTGCCAAGGCCCATGCCGACATCGGTCAGCTTGCTGGACACGCCATGGACTTTGGCCAGCCCGAAGTCGGTGATCTTCACTTCGTTGCGACGGTTGATGAGGATGTTCGCGGGCTTGAGGTCACGGTGGATGACGCCACTGTCGCCCGGGCCGACCTGCGCGCTGTGCACATACTCCATGCCTTCGCAGACCTGCAGGGCGTAGTCGATGACCTGGGGTGGGAAGATCGTGTCTTCCGCCTCGATGAGTGTGCCCAGGTTGACGCCCTCAACGTAGTCGAGGAAGAGGAAGGGCTGTCCGGCGATCTCGCGGTAGATGATGGCTTCGACAATGTGCTCGTGACGGCCCAAGTTCATCCAGGTGCGGGCCTCCTGGGCGAACCGGTCGATCGCGGTGCGGTCGTCCAGCGTCTCCTCTTTGAGCGTTTTCACCGCAAAACGCTTGTGGGAGAACTCGTCGAGGACAATGTACACAACGCTCATGCCGCCGCGATATTTCTCGACGACGGTGTACTGCTCGTCGATCTTGTCCCGCAGGTTGAACTCCACGAACGGTCCTCCCGGCATCTGGTGATCGCGCCGCGGCGACTGACATGGTACAGCCCCTGCGCGGCGCCGTCAACCGCAAGGGTTCCACGCGCGGACGTGGAACCCTTTGGGGACAGCCAAGAGCCTGACCTCCGGGAGGAACTCACCGTGACGGTCGAGTATGCGCAGCCAGGTACAAAGAGACGGCCCGCCACAATGGCGGGCCGTCTTCGGTGGTTCTGTTTCGGGTCGGGTCAGAAGTCCATCTGGTACTTGAGTTCAGCCTCCACGTTGTCGTCGACGCCAACGCTCAACGTGGGCGCCTCCTCGCGGGAGACGGTGACCAGAATGCGGCCCTCGCCCGGCCAACGCTTCTCGAAGGTCAGGTCGAGCAGAGACGCGGGCGGGTCGCCCTTCTTCGGGTAGGGCACGAAGTGCCCAGTCAGGAATGACAGGCAGACCTTCCCGCCGCGATCCACCTGGCCGCCGTCGAGCTGCAGCTTGAAGTACTGCTCGACATCCTGCTCCTCATCCGGCATCCAGTATTTGTAGCCGAAGTCCATGCCAACGCCGCCGAAGACGGTGCGCTGGAAACCCAACTCGTAAAGGTCCGAGACCATTACGACCTTGCCTCGCGGATCGAGCGGGTTGTTGATGAAGTCGAAGCGCAGGGCGCCGCCAAAGGCCTGCGTCGCCAGACCGATAGCTCGCTCCGGCTGCTCGCGGCCGGCGTGCTCGGTGAAGCCGGCGCGCATGCCGAGTCGGGCCGGGTCTCCGGCGTGCACCTCGACGGTCGTCGTCGGCTCAGCCAGCGGCGTGAGCTTGCGCTCGTCATATTCGGTGTACAAGGCGGTCACACCGAGGTGAGCGGCATCGCCGAGGTTGACCTGCGCCAGCATGGTAGGCGCGTTCTCGTCGAGTTGGTCGCCATAGGAGGTGTAGCCGACGCGCATGTCCAGCGCCGATTCCGCTGAGCCGGTGCGCTGCAGTTCCACGTGCCGGACCAGGAGGGGCGAGTCGTCGAGCTTCTCCTGCTCGAGGATCTGGCCGCGCAGCGTGGCGGTCTGGCCAAGTGCCAGGACCGTCTGCACCGACCGGTCCTTGGTCTCGCGGCCATCGGCATGGTCATAGTAGCGATACTGCGCGCACACGTCGAGCGGCTCGAAGGGCTGCGCCTTCAGGTCCAAATGCGAGACGCGCGACTCATACACGCCCACCGTCTCAGTGCGCACCTGGCCGATCGCGAAGCTCATGCGATCGAGGAGTGATATCCTCGGGCTCTGCAGCGTCAGGCGGCGGCGGTGCTCGAAGCTCTCGCCCACCGGGACCATCGCATCGTAACGCTCCAAGAGGCCCTGGCCGCCGCTGAACTGGGTAGCGAGGCGGACCGTGGTCTCTGCGGTGACTGCATCGCCCTTGATGGTTTCAGTTGAGATATGCTGCAGATTCGAGTCATGCCCGAACAACGACAGCGGTGTGGCGAAGGTCAGCGTGCTCTTCTGGTTGCGCACGTCATTGAGGATCTTGGCGTCCTCGACGTAGCTGGCCATCAGTCCATCTCGGATGAGGCCAAGCGGCAGGACCAGATTGGTTTTGCGCTGAATCTTCGTCGAGGCGTCGGTGGTCTCCTCAAGCAGGTGATGCTCTGCCATGAGGGTGCCGCCCTGCACGGCGAAGGGCGCCACTATATCGAACTGCCGGCGCGTCGAACTCTGGCCTTCGACCAACCGTTGCAGGTAGTCGAACTGCGCCAAGCCCTCGCCGCCGGACATGGCCATCTTCAGCGCGCCCGAGTATGACATCTCCGACAAGCGGCCCGGCTCTTCGGACTCAATGGTCTCCCAGTCCGCCTGGAAGCTTGCACCCGCGCCGAGGCCGGTCTGCAGGCCGGCGCGCTGGATCTGGGTGCGCAGCTCGCCGAGGTCAGGGGTCTCGTCAATCTGCTGGGCCTGGTAGTAGCTCAGTTCCCCGAGACTGCCTCCGCCCCCGAAACCGTGTGTGAGCTGCATGGCCGTGACGGACCTGCTCTCCATCATCTGCGAGAGCACGTCACGCACTTCGCGGTCACTACGACTGAAGCTCATCGACGTGCGAGAGCCCAACTGCAGCAACGCGCCAGTGCTGGCCTTCTCCTCGATGCCAGTGTCGAAAACCGCATCACGCATAACTATCTCGCTGCGCTGGAAGTTGCGGTACACGCCCAGCCCAGAGGAGAGGCGCAGGTTCAGCTCGTACTGGTTCGGGTCAGGCATGAGGGACTCCAGATTATCTCCGGAATCCGGAGTTATGCTCTCGAGGAAGAACCCCGCATCAGCGGCGTCATCCTGCGCCTGACTCGCGCACGGCACGAGCATCGCGAGCGCCAGCAAGCCAATTGTCAGCGGCGTTATCAGTTTCATGGTCTGACCCAGTATCTTTATACACCTTTTGCGGTCTTCCCCGCAAGGGATCCGCCTTACGTGCCTAATAGACACATCGGCCGCGCCGAAGGTTTCATTGATTTGGGGAGTTTCCCACAATCGCTCAGGCGCGCGGTCCGGTGCACTCCCCTCTCAAGCCGTGTAGACCACCTGCCCCGCCACGATAGTGCGCCACGCGGCGAGGTCATCGTCGAGGATCACCACATCCGCGTCCATGCCCGCTGCCAGACTCCCCTTGCGATCATCCCACCCGATAATCCGGGCGGGCACCGCTGAGGCCATACCCAGAGCGGTCTCCAGGTCGAGGCCCACCTGCTGCACCATCACCCGAACAGCATCGTTCAGGCGGATGACGCTGCTGGCGAATCCAGTGTTCTCAGGCATGATCGAGATGCCGTCGCGGACGAAACACATCTTGCCGTCGCGCGGGCCAAAGGTGTAGTCGCCATCCGGCATACCCGCGCCGCGCATGGAATCGCTCACCAAACAGACGCGATCAGGGCCCTTCGCGCGCACCGTCAGGGCCATCATGAGCGGCGGAACGTGGATACCGTCGGCGATCAATTCGGTGGTGATGTCGTCGCAGGCGAGCACGGTCTCGACGACGCCGGGGAAGCGGTTGGGCCCGTCACGGTGGATCGTGCCCATGGCACAGTACATGTGGGTCGAGTGGCCCATGCCGCGACCGATGGCCTCCAGAAGCTGGGCGGACGTGGCGTCGCTATGACCGCATGAGACGGTCGCGCCAGCTTGCGCGAAGTGTTCGGCGGTGCGCAGGCCGTTCTCAATCTCCGGCGACATGGTGATGTTCTCGATGACCTCGGCATACTCGAGCAGGCCATCGACCTCCGCCTCTGAGGGCGGGCGGACGAACTCGGGAAGGTGGCAGCCGCGCCAATCGACCACGAAGAACGGCCCCTCCACGTGCACACCGATGATCGCTGAGCCGCCCGTGTCGCGGCCGACGGCGTCGGCGATGCGTACAACTGCCGCTTTGAGCCGGTCAGCGGGCATGCTCGAAGTGGTGCCGAGCAGCGCGGTGGTGCCGCCTCCCGCCTGGTACTGGCAGATAGTGTCAAAGGCCTCCGGCTCTTCATCGCAGAAGTCATAGCCGGCGGCCCCGTGGGTGTGAATGTCGACGAATCCGGGCGCGACGACCTTGCCGGCGGCATCGATGATCTGGGCGCCATCGGGCACGGTGACTGCGTTGTGCTGCCCCACCGCAGTGATCTTCCCGTCTTCGGTCACGAGCGTACCAGGCTGCACAAAGCCCTCGGGAGTGAGAAGCTTCGCGTTCGTGATAGCCAGACTGCCCATCCGGAACAACTCCTTCTCGCGGCAGGGAACGTTTGTCTGAGGCTTCTCGTCACAGGTAGAAATGAGCAATTCCGCGCAGGAAGCGAGTGACCTGCCCGCAGACGCTTGCAGGAGCGAGGGGGTATGTTGTCGAATCGGGTACTTGACGGCCGCGTAGGGACGCTGACAACAAAGGATGGTGGCCTGGATGAAGAGGCTTGTCGTTGTGACGGTCCTGCTGATGGTAGCAGTGATACCGCTGCTGGCTGACGAGTATGTCTGGATCAACCGGGTGGAAGAGGGCGGCCGGATGCTCGTGCCGCTGCGGGGCGTGTTTGAGGCAGTCGGGGCGACGGTGGACTGGAAGGGCGCGACGCAGGAGATAGATATCGCGATGGGCGCCACCGCGATCAGCATGCAGGTGAACAATGCCATCGCGACGCTCAACGGGGCGCAAGTGACCCTGGACGTTCCGCCGCGCAACGTGGCGGGACGGGTGCATATCCCGCTGCGCTTTGCGGGCGAGGCGCTGGGGCGCACGGTTGACTACAAGGGCGACCACATAGCCCTGACGGGCGGAGTGCCCATAGTGATGCTGCTTATCAGTGGCGAGGCGTCGATGGCCGCGGTCTCCGGTGGGACGACGACCACGACGACCACGACAACGACAACAGGCAACGCGAACAAGCCGCTGGCAATCACATCGCCGGTGGAGGGGCAACGGGTGCAGCCGCGCATCGAGGTCTACGGCACCGCACCAGGCGGCGCGATGATCGTGGTCAACACCGAAGCGCGCGCGCAGGACGATCAGCACCTGCTCAGGGTGGTGCCGGGTCTGCGCCACTCGATCCCCGCGGATGGCAACTGGCACGTGGCGGTTGCGGCGCCGGTGCTGCCCGCGAACGTTGCCGAACCGCTCTACTACGTCGTGAAGGCCTACTACGAGACCCCGACCTACAAGTCACCTGAGGTCTCGGTAACAGTCTACCGACAATAGAGCAAAGGTAGCTTGAGACGTATCCGCAGCAGGGCTGCCCTTCGCCACCGCAACGCCTTGCGCGCGTCTCCCGCCCGATAGGCGGGAGACGCGCGCTACGGGCAGCTTAACGCAAGCTGCGCTTGCGTCGGGGTACGAGACCGGCGAGCAGTCGATCATGGCCGGACGACCAGCGAAACAAGGTCCTCGCCCCATGGAACGACAGCGCCACCACCGCACAACCACGTGGCGCTGATGGTGGTTGCTGACAGACACGTGTACCCGGAGGAAGAGACGATGAAGAGACTCGCGTTGATGACCACGGCATTGCTGCTCGGCTGTCTGCTGACGGCCCTGAGCGTTCAGGCCGCTGAGGAACTCCCTGACTACTGGCTGGCTATCGCGACAGGTGGCGCAAACCTGGACGCGGGGCCCACCGCCCAGCCACCCACCACGCTACCGAACCCTCTGGTGACGGTGGCCCCGGGCGCGGCAGTGCAGCTTCGCGGCAAGATCGTGGGCAACCGGCGAGCGTATATGATGTGGCCGGAGACGTACGCGAGTATCGGCGCGAACACAGTGGTGAACGACCACGGCTTCGACCACATGAGCTTCACCATCGACACGGGCACGTTCCATGGCGCAGGGGACTGGTCAGTGGCCGAGGAGGCGTATCAGTGGGACACCGGGGGCAAGGGGATCGCGAACCCGTCGGGCGGGTACACGACCGGTGAGCAGATCACGTGGACTGCTCCGGCGGAGGCCGGGTATTGCTCGATTACCGTCAGCGGCCACCTGAAGCTCAAGTACGTGCGCCAGGCGCCCGGCGGCGTGGTAGAGAAGTTCGAGGAGAGTGGGACGCTGAGCGCCACGTTCACGGTGGAAGTGAAGGCTGGGGCAGCGCCGGCAGGCACTACGCCTGCGACGACGCAGCCTCCGGCCACCGATCCGCAGCCGCCGGCTGACAACCAGATGGACTACACCAAAGCGATGCAGTTGGTGATGCAGCGGTTCGGGGCACTGGGTGACGGCCCCCAGAACGGGACGCTGCCGACCTACGCGGTCTCCGCCGGCTTCATCAACAACGTCTACTCGGTCTTTGACGGCACGAGCGAGGAGTATGTGTGCGGAGGATGGCAGTCCAAGGTCCTCGACATGCTCTACGGGATGCAGTGGGGCACTCCCGAGGAGCGCGCACTGTTCGGTCACATGGACTTTGGGCCGATCGAGGCCTACTACGGCGGACACCAGGCGGTCGTGGTGTATCCGAAGGGGACGAACTGGACCGAGACCGGAACGGTGCTCGATCCGTGGCCCAACCAGACGCCGGAGTCGTTCACCATGCCCGACTGGCAGAGCCGGTTCTGGTTTGGCGTGGGTCCAAGCGGCGTCTACGAGGGACAATACCCGCTCACCGGCGGCACTGCATATCCCGCGCCGAAGCTGAGCATACCGGCGGCACATGCGCCGGTTCTGCAGCGCTGCACGATCGAGCAGAAGCGAGCATATCTGGCGCTGACGACCGCACCAGAGCGTGAGGCGTTCGTCCAGAGCTTGCCGGACAGGACGACGAAGACGACCGCGATCGCGGTGCACTCGCCCGTGCGGATGCTTGTCACCGACTCCCAGGGGCGGCGCGTGGGTTGGGCCAGCCCGACATCGTTCCTGTACGAGATACCGGGCGTCAACCTCGATGCTTTCCCGGAGGCAGACGGCAGTCACGGGCTGCTGTTGCTCCTGCCACTCGACAACTACTCGGTGAGCGTGCGGGCGGATCAGGCGGGCAGCTTCTCGCTGACACGAGCCCTGCCCACCGAGGCGGGTGGCACACCGCTGACCAATGTGCAGAACATCCAAGTGGCGGCCAACGACTCGTTCTTCATGCAGCTTTCGGCGACGGCGCCGGGTGCGCCGCTGGTCAAGCATGACGGATCGCTTCTGCAACTGGGCAACGTCTTCGCCGAGGGCGCCACGCCGGGAACGCCGGCCGTGACGCCGAATCCGACGACGCCGGTGACGCCCAATCCGACGACGCCGGCAACACCAACCACACCCGCGACCCCGCCGGTGCCCGCGACACCGACGACGCCGACACCGGCGTGGCCGACTACGAACACTGGCACGGCCACCAACGCGCCAGTCATCGTCTCGCCGCTGGCAGGCAGTCTGGTGCAGCCGCGCACAGAGGTGTATGGAACCGGTCCGGCGGGTGCGATGATCGTGGTCTACACCGAGGTGCGGGCGCAGAAGGATGACAGCCTGCTGCGAAATGTCCCCGGGCTGCGCCACAAGATCAAGGAGGACGGGAGCTGGCATGTGGCCATCCCCGTCCCAGAGCTGCCGGCGAACGTTGCCGAGCCACTTTACTACATCATCAAAGCCTACTGGCAGACGCTTGACCAGAAGTCTCAGGAGACGAGCGTCCGGGTGCAGCGAGCGGACGGGTAGGGGCGCACCCACCGGCAGAAGCGAAGCATTGAGGGCTGCATGAAACCGCGCCACAATCGACTGATAGTGCATGTGCTCATAGGCGCGCTGGCCCTGCTGGCCGGCGCGCCCGACGCATCATATGCAGCCGATGACGGTCCGGCAGCGCGCATCCAGGCGCTGGTGGACAAGGGTGAGATCACGCACGCTGCGCAAGTCGCGCATGAGTGGGCCGCCGATGAGCCGGGCGACCTGGCGGCACTGCAGGCGGCTGCTACGCTGGGCATGCGGGCGGGCAACTACCGCTCGGCTGAGGACGCGCTCAGGTCGCTGACCTTCTTCCAGCCAATGGTGCCCGAACTGATCGTCATGCTGGGCGATGTTCTGGCCCAGCAGGGGCGCTACGGGGCCGCTCGGGAGCAGTATCAGGCGGCGATCCACCTCGACGATTCTTTCGCCCCCGCGTTCACAGGGCTCGCGCGCATGGAGCGCTTCACCAGCGACGTGCTGGCCAACGTGCTCAGCGCAGCCGAGGTCGCGATGAGCGTCGGCGCTGAGACGCCGGGGGCACTGACCGCGCTGGGAGCAGCGCAAGCCGAGGCGGGGCGCTACACCGAGGCCGTCGACCTCTTCGCGCGAGCTCTCGAGGCCGAACCAGGGTACGCTATGGCGTGGTACGAGATGGGTCTGGCGCACGCTCGCAGCGGTGACATGGAGAAGGCGCGGGAGGCGTGGGGGCGCTACGTGCAGCTTGAGCCAGATACCGGCCAGGCGTGGCGGCTGCGGAACGACCTCACGGTCGTCGGCCAGACGCTGATCAACGATCGCAGCTACTACGCCGCCTACTCCCCGGACGGGAGCCAGATCGCGTACCGGGCTCGTGGCAACGGTGGCTGGGGCATCTACGTGACGCCAACCGATGACCTCACCAAAGAGACGCTGCTGTGGGCGACAGAGAGCAATCTGCAGTCGCTCGCGTGGAGCCCCGATGGCACCGAATTACTCGTGCGCCTCCACGTGCAGGTGGAGGTCGAGGTCAAGGGCGCGAAGCAGATGCAGTGGACCTATCGCCTGCAGGTAATCCCGGCGAAGGAGGGCGCTCAGCCGCGCCACATACTTGATGACCGCTGGCTGGGCGAGCCGTGCTGGGTCCCGGCGACGGGGAAGATATGCGCGCGAATGTACGTGCGCAGGGTCGGTTACGTGCTGCAGATGATCGACCCGGAGACGGGCGAGGTGGAGACCATCGCGGGCACCAAGCCGAGCCAGCCGCATTACACGCCCCGCTGGACGCGTGATGGTGCGACGGTCGCCTTCACCCGGCGCAGCGAGATGCTGCCAGACGGCAGCTACGCCTACCAACTGCTGGCCGGCCCCGGCGACGCCCCCGCAAAGGCGCGGGTCATCCACGAGATGGCAGAGATGCCTCGGTCGCCCCGTTTCACACCGGACGGCTCCATCGTGCTCTTCACCCGCACGCTGGAGGCCGACAGCGCGCGGTACGCGACCTGGGCCGTGCCCACAGACGGCTCCCGCGAGCCATGCATGGTTGACCACCGATCCGGCGCAAGTACGCCGCCAGAAGTATCGCCAGACGGAGCTTTCTTGCTCGGGGGGCGGGACTACGGCCTCTATCAGCTACATCTGACGGGGCTGCACGGCGGTGAGTGAGCGACGGATCACGGCGCCAGCAACGACCGGCGGCTCTGACACCTTCGCCAAGGCTTCGGTGCCCAGAGAAAGACCCACCCTCCTGACGGCACACGGCCAAGGCAACGGCGCGGCCATCCAGCACCTGCAACCCATGCATGTTACTGACTCAAGACGGCTCGCGGGAGCCCACTTGACAGGCGCTCCCGCTCCCTGTAGACTCGGTCTGTCGCCACGGTGGGCGGATAGCTCAGTCGGGAGAGCGCCGCGTTCGCAACGCGGAGGTCGTGGGTTCGACCCCCATTCCGTCCACCATACGGCAGACAAGACAGAAACGAAAGAAAAGACAGAAAAGACAGCGACGACCACGGCAACGACCACGCGACCTCAAATGGCAACAACCACGGTAACGGCATGTACCGCGGCAAGGCCACCTCAAGGGTAAAGGGCACGGCAACAGCTGGGCAGGGGTGAACGGGCACGACAACGGCATGTACGACGACACGAGCTACTGCAGGAAGCGGGCTATCGAGGTCTCGCATACCAGCAGAAAGATGACGCCCTCGTCATCAAGCGCCGACTCGTCGACGCCCGCAAGATAGCCTTCGATGGCTCGTGCAGCCGCCCGTGGCACTTCCCCGGCCGCCCCACCAGCGAGCACCGCACGAGCAAGTAAGCGCGCCTGTACCGCCGCCGCCGCATAGTCATCATGGTCGAGCGCAGTGCGGAAATCGACCGCCGCCGCAATGATCGTCTGCCGCGCCTCTTCACCAACACCAGTGACCCGACTCGTGAGCTTGACGATGCGCCGCGTCATGCCCTGGCGCATGCCGGCCCGTGCGACCGGATCGGCCATCAGCAACCGATAGAAGTGTCGCGGCTCGCCCAACACGCGGCAGATCGAGTTGATGATCTGCATGCGCAGCACCGGCGTGCGGAAGCTGGGCAAGCGTTCCAGCGCCGGGCCGATGATGCGCAGGTCGCCCAGGCGACTGGCACCCTCCACGAGCGACGGGAAGGTGCTCTTGCGGAAATCACCCTCCAGCGCATCCAGCAACGCCTCGCGCGCCTCTTCCCCACCGATATCTCCGAGGGCCATCGCCGCGCTCACGCGCACGCGGGAGTCCTCGTCGGCCAGCGCAGCCACCAGCGGCTCGATGCTGACCGTCGCGCCAATCTTACCCAGCGCCTGCGCGGCCTCGGGGCGGATGTCGGACTCATCATTGTGCAGTTCGTCGGTGAGCGGCTGGACCGCTTCTGCGGCGCGTATGTCGCCAAGTCCACGAGCGGCCTCGCTACGGACCTGCGGGCTGACATCATCGAGCGCATCCACGAGCTGGTCCACCGCCAGCGGCGTGTGAGAGCGCCCGAGCGCACGGGCCGCGTTCGCCCGCTTGTCCTCGCTTTGGGCCGCGCGATAGAGCCCATAGTTGTAGGCGAAGCTCAGGACATTGCCGCGCAACTGGCCCAGCAGGTAGGACGGCGAGGATGCGTCCGATTCCTGCAGCCAGCGTGAGAGCGCCAACGGGATCAGGCACAGGAGCGCGGAGATGGCGAAGACCACCTGAAGCGGTACCAGGTGCATGCCCGCGACTGTCAGCCCAGCCTCCGGCAGGGCGCCACGAATGAGGCCGCCGAGGAAGGGGCCGCCCGCCGCGCCAATGGCCATGAAGGTGGTCCAGTTGGCGAAGTAGGACGTGTTCTCTTTGCCCTGCGGGATAAGCTTGTAGAGCAGGCTGGAGTTGGCGATCTCCATGCCGGACCAGATAATGCCAGCCAGCATGCGCTGGATTGGCACCAGCCACATGTAGTTCGCGGGCGTGATGAACGCCCACAGCGCCAGCACCACCACATACGGACCGATGAGAAGTTGGTTGACCGGCCGCGAGCCGTAACGCTGGACGAAAATGCCCCAGACGCGATAGCCGATCATCAGGAAGAACCAGGTCACGTTGGTGTAGATGGCGATGCTGCGATAGGAAAGCTCCAGCTCGTTGAGCATGTAGGCGGAGTAGAAGGTGCCGGACATCATCCCGGCGGCCATCCACGTGCACATGAAGAGCGCCAGAGAGCGGAAAGTCCTATCGCGCAGCGGCTTACCGAGTTCGCCGCCGAAGCTGTCGTTGGCCTCCGCTTTGAGGCGCGGGTAGGGCGTGCGGCGCAGCATCACGTAGCCGAGGATGCCGCAGACCCAGCCGATGACGAAAACCGTGATGAAGCCCGTGCGCCCCGGGAACTGGTCGAGCCACTCGCTGGCCAGGTAGAGATAGACCATGCTGGCGATGGACGTGTACATCATGCGCCGGCCGATGTACGAGGCGCGGATGTTGCCGGGTATGACCGCGGCGAGCCAGTTCTGGAAGATCGGGTTGATGGTCTGGCCTAAAAGGAATGCGGTGAAGAGCGTGCCGACCAGCAGCGGGAAGCGCATGTACTCGGGCGCCCAACCCGCGAGCAGCACGCAACTGCCGACGGTTATCTCGGCGATACCCAGGATGAAGCAGAAGCGGCTGCGGCGGCGAATCTTGCGGGTGAGGTAGGTGCCCACGAGCTGCCAGACGCCGATGATCCCAACCGCCGCGCCGACGAAGCCGAGTTGCGCTTCGGTGAGCCCGATGCTGAGGGCATAGCCTGACAGCACAGGCCCGCCGATCATGATGTTGGGCCAGTAGATCGGCCACAGCACACCCATCACAACAAAGTGGTGGAGACTGTGGGCGACCTGCTGCTGGGTCAGCCCGTGTTGTTGGGTATCTTCAGGCACGATAGGCTTCCGCGGGACCGGGGTGTGTGCGCCGGGGGGATACTACAGATTGAGAGCAGGGAAGGCAAGGGGGAAGGGATTCAGGGCTGACGGTACCAAGGCCAACGGGGCTTGTGGCAGGTCTACGCCAGTTTCGCTGCGAGGACCACCCATAGCAGCCAGGTGAAGTAAGCACTGCTGCCCAGTAACGACGCGGTGCGCATGTTGCCCCTGAGA
This sequence comes from Candidatus Zipacnadia bacterium, assembly GCA_029821735.1. GTDB lineage: Bacteria > Armatimonadota > Zipacnadia > Zipacnadales > UBA5352 > JALGSU01. Next base: position 54,134 of record JALGSU010000011.1, read on the forward strand.
GTAACCTCGAACTGAACCACCAACCATTTGCCGAACTCCGCCAGAGGATCCGAGGTCGCGAGGAAGTTGATGAGCGAGAGAGGCAGCAGAAGGAAGACGAGGCCCCATTCCCAGAAGACGATGTACGCCACCGGCACGCCCGCCGCGCCGAGGATGAAGTCAAGCACGAGGTCGTCGGGGCGCTGGCCGAGGGACGCAGCGACGATGACCGCCCACGGCGCGGCCATCAGCATCGCCGCGCGCGATACCTCACGATGATGCGGTATCTTGCGCATGGGCCCCGCAAGCATCAGAAGGCACACCAAGAACCATAGTCCGGCGATCATGCCCGGAGCCATGTCAGTCGCTCTCCTGCCGTTTCAGCCGCCCTTACGCCCGCGTGGGCGGGAGCCGGCAAACTCATACTTCTGCCCGGCTTTGGGCGTGGGCGGCAACGGCTGCCCGGCCAGCCCGCGGCGGTACTCGCCCGTGGGCCGGCCGTTGCGCGCGATTATCTGGTAGTGACCCGCTTCCGGCGCGGGCTGCCCTGCTCGGAATCTCTCGGCCACCGCTGCCACCGCTTACTTTCCCCGACCGTCTCATGCATGCGCTGGAGCGCTACTCGACGCCCCAGGACTTGATGTTGTTGAAGCTGATCTCGAGGCTCTCGAACGGATCGCGCTGGCAGGTGTCCTGCTCGACGATGTAATACTCGACGCCCGCAGCCTCGCAGGCCTCGACGATGCCGGGCCAATCGAGGTTGCCCTCGCCGATCTCAGTCATGATCTGCTCGCGCCCGATCATGGTCATGTCCTTGAAGTGGATGATCGGCAGGCGGTCGGCGAGCTTGTTGATCCAGGCCACCGGGGAGCCGCCACCGTGCGCGACCCAGTAGGTGTCGAGTTCGAACATGAAGTAATTCGGGTCGCCCTCTTCGGCGAAGATGTCCATGACGATGCGATGGTCGATCTTCTCGAACTCCCACGAGTGGTTGTGGTAGACGAAGATCTGACCGGCGGCCGCGAGAGTCTTGGCGACCTCGGAGGCGTCCTGAGCGAACTCGACGTACTTGCCGTCTTTCTTGTAGTCGGCGTCCATCCCACCGATGCCCGGGTACCTGCACCCGAGGATATTGTGCTTGTCGATGACCGCCTGCGCGTCATTGACCATGTCAGCGTAGGGGATGTGCGTGGCGCAGATGGTCAGGCCATTGTCATCGCAGATCTTGCGCAGGTCGTGCGGGTCGATCTCGCCGATGCCGGAGACCTGCACCGACTCGTAGCCGATGCCGGCGACCTTGGCAAGGCTGGTGGCGATGTCTTCGGGGGTCTTGCAGAACTCGCGGATGGTGTAAAGCTGAGCCGATATCTTCGAGGCCATTTGTGTGCACCCTCTCCCGTGTTCATTGAACGCCATCGTGCACACTTGCGGACACAGTCAGGAACCGTCAGGGAGTTGAGGCAGATGCGCACTCTGATCGCGTTTGCAGCCATTGCCATAGTCACGGTCGCCATGGCACAGGAAGTCCCCGAGTATGTGTGCCTGCCGACGGACGATGCACCGGCGATTGACGGGGTGCTGAGTGACGATTGCTGGCAGTCGGCCGAGGCGCCACCGGTCTTCCACGCGGTCGGCCAGGACATGGGGCCAGCGGCCAACGCGACGCGCGTGCGTCTGCTTATGGACGCCGAGGCGCTCTACGTGGGCGTCGACGCCGACGTCGCTGCGGGCGAAATGCCCTCGGCGCAGATGCGCGACCGCGACGGCAAGGTCTGGAATGACGCGGGCCTGGAGATATTCCTCGCCGGTGACTTCACGACGCGCGACTACTGGCACATGATCTTCACCGCCGCGGGCTGCTTCGCCGACGTGCGGCACGCCACCGGCCTGTCACCTGAGGACGGTCGAGCGTGGGACCCCGACTGGCAGATGGCCTCGACTATGCGCGAGGGCGGGTGGTCGGGCGAGGCGCGCATACCGTGGGCAGCGTTCGGCCTCGACGCGGCGCCGCCGCAGGGCTGGGTGTGGCGCGTGAAGCTGGGCGGGCACGCGATGAAGTATCCCAACTCCATGTGGCCGCCAAATCCCGAGACCGGCTTCCACAATCAGAACTCGTGGGGCTACCTGATCTTCGGGGATCGGAACCTGGCCAGCAACCCCGGATTCGAGGACGGCATCCCAGACGGTACCCGCCCGCCGCGCGGCTGGTCTTTCGCGTATCATCAGACCGAGGGCGAGGGCCTGTGCACGGTCACGAACGAGGATTCGGCGTCGGGCGAGTTCGCCGGGCGTCTGCACAAGTTCGACGACCACCAATGGTTCCCGGTGCTCTACGTTGCGCAGATGCCGGTGCAGCCGGGGTCGACGTACGAGATTTCCGCGATGGCCAAGTGTGATAAGGACTACCGGATGCGATATACGCTGGGAGGCCCCAAGGGCGGCAAGCGCGGCTCGCCGATGCCGGCGACCGATGGCTGGCAACGAGTGAGCATGGAGGCCACCGCGCCCGAAGATGGGGTGACGGGAATTGTGCCGGGCTTCCAACTCATCCGCACCTCCGGCGTCATTCTCATCGACGACATGATGGTTCGGCGGATGAACGAGGTGGCCGGCTCCGCTGAGAGCATCGTCATCCCGCATCCGTTCCACCGCCTCGAAGAACTCGCAACACGCACGACCTTCAAGCCCTACTCGCTGCTGGCAGACGAGACCGGTCGATATCAGAGCGATCGGCTGATCTTCCGGGACTCGGGCACCGGCGCCGAGATATGGATGATAGGGCGGTCCGGCGGCGCCAGCACGCGACATCATTACATGGAGATGAGCCCGTGGAACGCCGATGGATCGCTGCTGGCTTTCCACAGCGGGCAGCTCGGTAAGGGCACACTCCTCATGCCCGCCGATGGCTCCTCCTGGGAGAAGCTGCCGTTCTACGCGTCGGGCTTCCAGTGGGATCGCCGGGACCGCGAGCGCCTGTTCTTCCGCCAGTACCGGGGCCACGACACGCTGGACCATTGGGACCTGGCAGTGGCCAATGTGGTCACGGGGGAGCAAGAGACCACTTGCAGCTTTGAGGGCGACATCGGCATCTGGCCGATGAGCCAAGATGGTGAGAAGCTGCTGGTGCAAGAGAAGATTCTGGACGAGGCGGGCGAGCCCACATCGCGGCTCTGGATCATGAACCGCGAGGGTACGGACGGGCTCATGCTCACGGCGGGCGGCTGGGTGCATCAGAGCTGGTTCACGAAGGCCGGCGACTACTCGGTCGAGTTCGAGTGGGAGGGCCAGAAGCCCTACGGGCAGTTCATGATCACCACCGACAACGAGGTGCACAAGATTGCCGATGCCGCCTATGGCCATCGCGCTCACAGCCCCGACGGCGTCTGGCTGGCGCCCGGCGGGCAGCTTTGTGTGATCAATAAGCAGACCAGAGAGATTCGCGTGATTTCCGACCACGGCTCCTGGTACGCCGCCAGCAGCGGGCGTTACCTGCGCCGCGTCATCGCCTTCGGCACCTCCCCCACCGCGCAGCTTCTCGGGGCGCACAACTCGCAACTCAAGCACTCAACTTACTGGTCCGAGGCGCACCCGGAGATGAGTCGGGACGGGACCAAGCTCGGGTACGCGTCGTCGATGCTCGGCGACATCGAGTTCTACCAACTGATCATGCGCCGACCCGATGCCGAGTTCTACCAACTGATCATGCGCCGACCCGATGCCCCATTCATCGATGGCGCCAGAGGAGGCGCGGGGTTCCGCCTGACCATCGAGCCCGGCCAGTATCACACCGAGACGCGTGGCTACTACGTGTATCAGAGTCTGCGCAGCGGCGACGCGGGCGAACTCATTACGCCCGAGCCCATCACCGAGACGGAGTACCTGGTGACGCCCGACCGTGCGCCGCGCGACGATGATGGGCGGGTAATCGCGGCCTACTATCGCGTCACGGCGGTCGAGCACTCCGGCCTGGAGAGCCTGCCGTCGAACGAACTGCAGTCCATTTCCGACATGCCCCTGCCGAGAAGCATCTACACCGAGGCCGAGGCGGGCGAGTATGCCGCACCAGCGGTCGAGGTCTTCGACCCGACGGCGGCGGGCCTCTATGCACTGTCGCTGGGCGAGTTGCGCGTGTCAGAACCGGTGACCGTCCCAGCCTACGGGCCGGAATGGGCGACGGCCCACCGGCTGTGGGTGCGAGCGCGCAGCCGCGTGCCGGCGACACTATCGGCGACCACCGGGGGCAACGACGGCGACTTCGGCAGCGTCGAGGTGGCGACGGAGGAATGGCAGTGGCTGCTCATGCCGGAAACGCCTCGGCCACGGGGCGGCGTGAGCAAGGTTGCGCTGACGGCGTCGGCTCCGGGGGTGGTGGTCGATCGCGTGCTGATGTCGTGCGACCCAGGCTACACGCCGAGCGGGGTGGGCGGCATGGACGAGACCGCGCCAGAGGTGGCGGGCCTGACCGCTGAGGCGAGTGGGCAGTACGCGACGCGGCTTGCGTGGCAGCCTGCCGAAGCGGTGGACCTGCATCACTACAACGTTTACTGCGGGGCGAGCGCAGATTTCGGAGTCGCGCAGGAGCGGCTGATCGCTTCGCCGAGCGATGCGAGTTACGTCGACTGGGGTCTGAAACCCGGCCGGGAATACTTCTACCGGGTGACCGCGGTCGACCGCTCGGGCAACGAGAGCGCGGCGACGCCGACCGCTACTGCTCGGACTGAACCGATAGCCGAGCGGGTGTTCGTGGCACTGGATGATGTCTGGAACACGACCGGAAGTGAATCGGTCGAGCTGCCCTTCAGCGTAGATGCGGACACCGCGATCGTGCTGTGGGGCAAGGTCCAGAGTCTGAACGGTGCAAAGAGCGCGTCGATCCAGGTGCTGCTGGACGGGCAGCCGCTGGGAGAGCGCGTCGATCCAGGTGCTGCTGGACGGGCAGCCGCTGGGTACGAGGGGTATCTCATTCGGTTACATCTGCGTGGGGCACGGCGGGCCGGTGCTCGAGACCTGGCTGTGGGATTGCGTCTCGCCCGCGCGCACGAGAGCCGAGGACCCAACGGCGTGGCCAGTCTCAGCGGGTGAACACACGCTCACGCTCAAGCGCACGGACGACCTTGAGGTTCTCTACGAGGGGTTCGTCATCACCGACGATCTGGGCTTCGAGCCCGAGGGCATCGTCGACTTCAAGGTGAAGCCCGAGTAGCTACCGAACCAGCTCGCGTCGGGCGACCGCCGCCGACATGTCGCCAGGCATGGGCTCGGGCTCGTGAGTGGCGAGTATCTCGCTTTTGCGTGCGGCGATTCGCTGCTCGGTCGAGACCGCCCCGGCATCGCGCCAGGCATCGTAGAACTCACGGTCGAGCAGGCTCGGGAACCACAGCTCGTCGCGGAAGCGCCGCGCGGTGTGCTCGGTGCCAATGAAGCTGTCGCCCGATGCCGCCTCGGCGATCTCGTCGAAGCCAAAGGCGTCCGCGCTGAAATCCAGTTCACGGCAGGCGCTCTCGACATATGAGATAGCCTCGTTCTGGAGGACCAGCATGTCCAACGACGCCGCTTGATCCACGCCCGCGATGCCCATGTGGCCGAGCACATCCGCACCCGCGCCTGCCCCGAGCATCATCGTCGCCGCGACCTCCAGACCGGCCTGCGCGTCCGGGCGCTTGGAGTCGGTGAGCCCGACGTTGATGTAGACCGGAAGGCCGTAGCTCTTCCCCATCTGGGTCATGGCCACGCCGAAGATCGCCTGCTCGGGACCAGAGAAGATCAACTGCGTGGTGCCCATGTCGAAGGCATGGCAGATGCCTCCGTAACACACCGGCATTCCCTCGCGAATCACCTGCGTGATGCATATTCCGGCGAGAATCTCCGCGTTCTCCTGGGCCATAGTGCCGGCGAGTCCCATCGGTGCGGACAGCCCCATCTGCGCCATCGGACCTATAGGCACGCAGGTCGACGCCGTCGAAGGGGAAGCGCAGGGGGCTGATGGGTTCGAGGAAAGGGTAACACAGCGGACGCTGTGCGGCCGCGCGTTCGCTGCCACGCACCGCGATCATCATCTCGACGAGGTAGCGCGCCGACGCGCGATCGTGATACCACAACTGCAGCGGGCGAGTGGTGTTGCGCAGCATCTGCGCCATCACTTCGACGCACGCAACCGGCGGCGGCACATCGGACGGATCGGCCATCGCGCCGACCATGGTCATCTGGTCGAGAGCGTCGCCGAAAAGCGCGGCGGTTGCCACATCGCGCAAGGTGGCGGGCCGACGCGGGCCGCCGGGCTGGTCGAGCCAGTGCGCCTCGCCGGCGATGCTGTTGTAGTTGCGCTGGCCCACGCCAAAGGGCGCGATCTTCGACTCATCGCGCCCGTAGAGCGTGAACTGCTTGCCCGCTGACGCGAGCGCCTGGTCGACGACGTCGGTGGGCAGCCACGCTCGCTGGGCATCCCGGTCGATGCGGGCCCCGGCATCGCCCAGCAGGCCGAGCGCCTCGTCATGAGGTAGATGCACGCCCACCTCGCCGAGTATGCGCAGCGAGGCTTCGTGGATCGCCGCGATCTGCTCGTCAGTCAGCACACTGCAGCGCATGGTTGGCTACTCCTCTGCCCCGTAAACCTGGACCTTGACGGACCCCGTCTTCTTGTCGATCGCAGTTCGGAAGGCCTCGGCGATGTCATCGAGCGGGAAGCGATGAGTGATGAGTTTGCTGGCCTGAACCTTTCCCGAGGATATCAACTCGATGGCCCAGCCAAAATCTGTCTTCATGCCGCTGTAACCATAGGCTGCGGAGCCGGTGAGGTGGATTTCGCCCTCCGCAATCCGCGCCAGGTTCGTTTCCAATGGCTTGGTGAATCCCCCCACCAGGACGACAGTGCCGGACCTCCTCACGGCCATCAAGGCATCATCCACGCCCGACGGGCTCGCCGTGGTCTCGATCACCACATCCGCCCCGACCTCGTCGGTGAGTTGCCGGACCTCACTGGCGGTGTCCTGGTCGGGGACGCGGATCACGTGATCTGCTCCAAGTTGCTCGGCCAGCCCCGCCTGGTGGTCGTATCTGGCGGTGGCGATGACGCGCCCGACACCGGCTGCACTTGCCGTCGCCGCGGCGAGCAGGCCAATCGTCCCTGAGCCAATGACCAGAAGCGTGTCCTGGTAGTCTGCTCCGGAGCGGTGGAAGGCCCGGTGAGAAACGGCCAGGGGCTCGACCATCATGGCATCATCCGCGGACATGCTCTCGGGAACAGCGGCGAGGGCGGACGCGTGAGCCACGACGTATTCGGCGAAACCTGCGTGACTGCCCCCAGACGCGCTCGTCAGATGCTCACAGTGGTTGTACTGGCCGATCCGGCAGAACCGGCATTGGCCACAGCAAGATGAGTACTCCACGCAGACTCGATCTGCAATGCAGACACCTGTTACGCCTTCACCACACTCGACCACGGAGCCGACGACCTCGTGGCCTGGCGCAGCTTCAGGTTGCCCCCATCTGCCCTGGTAGCAATGCAGGTCACTGCCGCAGATGCCGCATTTGTGCATCTTGAGCAGGACGTACCCGGGCTCCGGGACCGGAACCGCCACGTCTTCCACCTCGATAGCCCCTTCGCCTTGATAGATGGCCGCCTTCATTGTCCTGGGAGGCATCGCTGTTGTCTCCTGTGTGACGTGAGTGCCGGCGCGCCTACTGGGCGGCTTCGGTCAGTGCGTCGAGCGCGGTCTGGGCCATGGCCTCGCCGGTGCCGGGCTCAAAGCGGCACGCGAAAACCGTATACCCGCCCTCGGGGAAGGCCTCGCGGGTCGGGATGTAGTTGACGTCCTCGCCTGACAACTCGACCGCGTAGGTGTGCGGGTACAGCGGCGAGCGCTTCTTGATGTCGATAGCGAACTCGACGTAGTCCTCGCCGGGCATGAACGCGAAGCCCGCCTCGCCGATGCGCAGCGCCTGTATCTCCAGATCGTGGGTCGGGCCCCATTCGTGGCAGCGCTTAACGCGCAGCTTCTTGGTCGCCTCGAGCATGTCCCCGCCCCACGTGGAGCTGTCATAGATATCGCACGCGAGAGCGGCCTCAAGCTCCTCGTCAGTGTAGGTGCGACAGGTGGCAGTGAGGGTCTTTGAGACTGCGCGCACCGGGACCGCGCCGATCTCGGTGGCGGAGCCGAGTATCTTGCTGGCATGCTCGGCGAGGATGCCGCCGACGCGGTGACGGTGGATGCCGCGCGGCTGGTTGGGGGCGGGGCCCGACAGGTCGCAGTGGTTGATGTTGCCGCAGGGCGAGTTGGTGAACTGCAGATGCACTGGCCTCATCAGGTTCTCGCGCAGGCAATCCTCAAAGGCCGCCGGGAAGTCGGCCGACATCTGTCCACCACCGGCGGTGCAGGCATGCAGCGAGTAGTTCGCCAGCATGACGGGCAGGTCGTCGCCACGCTCGAAGCTCAGTAGACCGAGGATCGGGTCGGTCGGGCCATCGAGCAGCACGATGTCCGGGCTCTCGTAACCGAAGTACATGCCGACCGTGCCGTCGGCCTGCCACGCCCGCCGGTTGAACGAGATGCCATAGACGAGGCGGCGACCGGTCTTGAGGGCAGTGACCTCGCGCGCATCCGCGGCCGCGTCCTCGACCGCGCCGCAGATGCCGCTGACGAAGAGGTCGCGGTGATCGGGGCTGCCGGGGGCGGGCGCTGAGTGCGTGTGCGTGGCGCAGATCATGAGCTGGTGGGGCTCAAGCTGCAAGCTCGCCGCGAGGCGTTCACGACTCTCGTCGAGCAGTTCGCGCGCGCAGGCGATCAGATCGAGCGTCACGAGGGCGGCGCGCTCATCGCCGTCCTCGAAGTAGATCGCGCGCGCGTGCAGCGGATCGTTGACCACTGTGGTCGGCCTGCGCGAGAAACTGCCGCGCATGTCCACCGGCCCTGATGGCGTGATGTCACGACGTCCCGCTCCGACCTTCAGTGTTGCCATGTGCTTCCATCTCCTGTGCTATCCGCCAAACCAGCGGACAGTCTCTTCCTTGAGAACAGAATCGCTGGGCTCAAGTGGCAGCGCAGCGCCACCGTTCGCCCGCTCGAAATGCGCCGACCAGCCACGTCGCGCCTCGTCGAAATGGACCGGAACCGCGATGCAGCGCGGCCCTCGCTCGCGGACCTCCTGGCCCGCTGCAACCGCGTAACCATCGGGCACCCAGACGAGGACGGTGCCCTCGGCGCCGGGGGCGCGCTGCGCCTGGCCAGAGAGTGTCAGCTTCTCCTCGTCCCAGAGGACGTCAGTGAGCTCCACGAGCCCCTGCGTCACGTGCATGTCTGTGCCCACCACGGCGGGCCGGTCGGTCACCGGCATGATCCGCAGGCAGCGCGCAGAGCCCGCGGGAACCGTCGCCGTGCATGCCCCGGTGAAGCGCCCCGCCAAAGTCCCCGTCCAGAAGTCATACACGAGGCACTCGGTGCCCGGCGCCAGGCCGAGCGTGTCGAAGCTGATCGTCTGCTCGATGGGCGCATCCGACCAGTTCAGCAGCCCGACGACTTCCCACTGCCCCCAGTCGGCGTCGGCGTGGGTGTGCCAGACGCGCGGGTAGTCGCGGTCGCGGCCAATGTCGAAGAAGTCGATGGGTCGCGCGGGGACGTCCGATGGCGGCAGACATAGCGGCACCAGCGCCATCCGCTCCGGCTGCGCCTCAAGCTCGGGCATGCGATCACTGAGCAGCGCAGTGCCGCCGGTGAGCGCGAGGACCGTCGCACGCCCGATAGCCTCGCCAAGCGTCTCGTTCGCGTCGCCGACGATCAGGCAGCCGCCTGAGTTGAGCCAGAAGCGGCGGTGCATGAACCACTTGGAGGCGGCCTCCATGGTGTACTTGCGCATGTGCTCCCAGTTGCCGCCCGCGTTGCCGATGTCCCGCGCGATGCCGATCTCGCCCGCGTAGCCGAGGAGGATGTTCAGCGCGGTCGAGCAGGGGCGCAGCATGATCGTGTCATCGAGCTCCTCGCGCAAGATTCCCATTCCGATGCGCGCGGGGATCGCGCCGCCCCAGTTGCTGATGAAGTCGGTCTTCAGATACGTGATCCCGTAGCCGTTCATCAGAGCTGCGAACTCGCGCAGGAACCGCGCGCCGGCATCGGTCATGGGATCAACGCGATGGGTCTTCCCGTGCGGCGCCCAGGTCCAACGCTCGGCGACCACCACGGGCACGCCGGCGGCGTCGAGCACCAGCGCGTCGGGGTGCTCGGTCACCAGTGGCGCGAATTCCGAGACCACCGATGGCGCCGCCCACAGACCCATCTCAAAGCCCATCTCGCCGAGGCGCTCGGAGAGCCACGGGAGGCCGTGGGGGAACTTCTCGTTCTCCACCCAGTTCCCGCAGATATCGCGGTCCTGCCAGCCATGGTCAATCTGGATCAGGCTCACACCATACTTGCTGAAATGCCGTGCGATCACATCCGCGTCAGCCTGGACGGTGTCCTCGGTCATGGTCAGCCGGTAGCCATACCAGGAGATCCAGCCCATCGGGGTCTTCTCGGGAATGGGCGGATTGTTGAGGTCGCGCACCGCATCCGCGTAACGCTCGAGAGCCTCGAAAGCATTGGCGCGGCACGAGACCAGCACGGGGTCATAGCTGTGAGATTGACCCGCGGCGAGTTCGACGGGTGTGGTGGTGATCGCGTCGAGCGCGACGGCACCGTCCGCAGGCGCGATGCGCACCTGATTGTCATGCTCGAATGACACGAAGGCGCAGACCAGCCCGAGGCGCGCCACGTGATTGTGGATCGCGCAGATGCCCTGACAGGTTTGCCCATCGCCGAGCGGAGCTGCGCGGGTACCGCCCTGGGCGCCGCTGTCGATGTAGACCGACAGATCGCCAGCGATATCGGCGCATACGCCCGGCTGCAGACCCGCCGCGCTGCTCAGCAGCTTGATGCCCTGCACCACCAGCGGTGCGTCGGACGCATTGCGCACGCGAGCCTCGAACACCGCTGCCGGCTGGTCGGCCAGTGCGCGAGCGGTGAGCGACAACTCGAGACCGTCGTCACTGGTGCAAACGACGGCCAACGCGACGCCCTCGCCGAGGCCATCGCTGACCGGCTGCTCGGCCACCGCGCAGGTCCAGCCTTCGTCGCCGACGGTGCGCACCTGGCCGCCCACCGTCACCTCGGCACGCGCGTCGGTGAGGGATGCGCTCGGATTCTGCGGCCACTGAATCACCCACGACGAGCCATGCCAAGAGACGCGTATGTGGTCGTTCACGACAGAGCCTGCCATCTGGTCTGCACTCATAGTCACTTCATCACCTGCCACAGTAAACGGAAGAGTGAGCGACACGCCTGCAATCACTGCTATTCGGGCCATGAGTGTGCGGAGCGACATGGGTGGCCTCCCCGGACTGTGTCAGTGGAACTGTGCTAATCGGCGCGCACGTCCGCGGCCGCCTCGGGTCTCAGGTAGACCTCGCCGTCCGCGCGCTGCACGATGTACCATTCCGTTGTTCCGCTGCCGTCATCCTCTTCGCCGCCCGACGCCTGGTAGACCTCCACGAGGTAAGTTTCCTCGTCCTGGTCAGCGACACGCATCTTCACCGTGCCACCCGTAGCGCGGATCCGCGCTATCGATCCGTCCTCCTGCAGCAATGCCTGCACTCGACTGACGGCGTCCTCCACCGATGCCACAGCACCGGCGGGCGCCGCAGGCACAAGCTCGACGGAGTCGAGGATTGGCACGTCGGCCGGCGGCGGGGCGATCGCGACGGCGGGATCGACCGGCTCCGAGGTCTTCGTAAACAGCCCGCTGAGCCCGTTGTAGCCCACGGCGACGAGCCCGATGAAGATGACGACGGACGCGACAATGTACCAGCCTATCGGGGCGGACCGGTCGCGCATCTGCTCGACAGTCGGGAACTTCTCGTGTGCGGCGGCGAACTGGGGCGGCACGTCGGTGATGTCGTCGGTCCTATGCCCGCATTTGTGGCAGTGGTCTTCATGCTCGTAGATGCCTTTGCCGCAGTATGCGCAGTAACCAATACGCTGTGCCATCGGTGTATGCTCCTCCTAGCCCTCGCACGATTTCGGCGAATCCGGGCGGCATTTCCCCGCTTGCGGCCACCATCCCTGCGTCGCCCGACTGCACGACACCCCCGTTGCGTGCGGCGCTGCCGGACCGTTGTGGGGGCATTTGACATATGGCGCGGTTTTCGCTAAAATATCTTCTGTGCTGCCGGGTGGTGTAATGGTAACACGACCGGCTCTGGACCGGTTAAGTCCAGGTTCGAGTCCTGGCCCGGCAGCCAAACCTTTTAACCCAGTCGGCCCCCGCGAGAAAGTTGCGGGGGCCGCTTTCGTGTACGATGGTTGGCGGGCAGATTCAGTCGGCCTCTTGCACGCGCCTGCGCAACTGTCCGCAGGCGGCGGCGATGCGGCGGCCCTTCGAATGCCGCACGCTGGTGTTCAACCCCTGCTTGCAGCACGCCTTGTAGAAGGTATCCACGCGGAACGGATTCGGGCTCTTGAAGTCCTTGCCCGGTACCTTGTTGTATGGAATCAGATTCAAGTGATGCGGCTGGGGGCGCAGCAGTTTCGACAGCCGCTCGGCATCCTCGAAAGTATCGTTGATCCCCTCCAGGAGCACGTAGGCGAAGGTTACCGGCTGGCCACTGCGGGACTCGGTGAAGGCCGCGCAGGCGGAGAGCAGATCGCCGAGGTCCCAGCGAGACACGCCGGGCATCAGCCGGTCGCGGGTGGCCTGGTCGGAGGCGTTGAGCGACACCGTCAGCTCGGTGTGGGGGCCCTCCTTGGCGTAGCGATGGATGGCCGGCACGACGCCGGCGGTCGAGACCGTGATCCGGCCCGGTGACAGGCCCATCTCGCGCTTGTCGGTGATCCGGTTGATGCTGTCGACCACCGCCTGGTAGTTGTGGAAGGCCTCGCCCATACCCATGTAAACGACGTTGCGGATGTCGCCGGTCCGCGCGCGCATGGTGACGAGTTGCAGCACGATCTCGCCCACGGTCAGGTTGCGCTCGCAGCCGCCCATGCCAGTAGCACAAAACGCGCACCGCATGCTGCAGCCAACCTGAGTCGACAGGCATGCGGAGGCGTAACTGCCCATCCCCATGCGCACACACTCGACCTCTGCGCCGCCGGGCATGGGCAGAAGCATCTTCTCGGCCTCTTTGTCGGCGTTGGTCTCGATCGGCTCAGCGGGACCGATGGTGAAGTTCGCCGCCAGCACCTCGCGCACGCTCTTGGACAGGTTGGTCATCTCGTCGAACGATGACGCGCCGCGCTGGTAGGCCCACTCGCATATCTGCCCGGCTCGGTAAGCGGGCTCGCCCTGATCGGCAAGCCACATCTCAAGTTGGTCATAGCTTAGTTCGTAAAACAGCGTCTTCTCAGCCATCCTCAGTTGTCCTCGCCACGTCTTCAGTGAATACCTGGTAGAGTTGGGAACGGCCGGTTTCTTCGTGTCAGTCCGATCTTACCTCAGCGCGGCAAGAATGCCAGCCGCTCCGGAGTAGGCCGCGAGATACCATGCCAGGTTGTTCAGACCGTGCAGCAAGAACCCCGGCACTATGCTGTTGCTGCGCAACCGCAACCAGCCGAACAACAGGCCCCAGCCCAGCCATGTCGCGATACCCACGGCGACTACTGCAATCAACGGTCGGTCAGCGCTCGCGGAGCTGGCGGCCACAACGGCGTACGCGGGTACGTGGAGGGCCGCGAAGAACGCTGCTTGAGTAAGGTTCGCCGCCCGACCGCTCAATCCATTCTCCTGCAACGCGGGAAGCAGGTAGCCACGGAAGACGTTCTCCTCCACCCAAGCGGCGGCGATGAAGGTGCTAACGAACGCCCACAGCAAAATCGCCGGGCTGCCTATCACAGCCAAGAGGCCGGTTGGGGCCTCCGGCACCATATCCTCAAGGCCGGTGGCCGGCGGCGAGTAGAGACGCGCAGCCACTATGGCGGCGCCGACAAGTACAACTGCCACAAGCCAACCAATCGGCGGCAGCCGCCAACCGATGTCACGCAGCGATCTGCCCTCTATGACGACAGGGATAAGCCACCCGAGGAAGACGCCGTAAGCCAGTGTAAATGAGATCAGAGCTACGGCCGACGCGTCGAAACCGTTGACTGACGGTCCTGTCAGGATTGAGGCGCGCCGTCCCAGGAAGTAGACCATCACGAACCCCGGCAGATGGATGCACCCGCCGAGGAAGGCCGCCCGCGCGATGCGCCACCGGGGGTGCTCAGGTGAGAGTATACCACGAGTGGCCACGAGCACGAGGGCGCACACCATCGCGACGACCATTGGCGCCAATACCAGCACGCGTGGGTTGTGGAACCAGTCAGTCACCATGATGGGCCTCCCCCGCCGTGATGCGCTCAATCGCCTCGCGGGCACGATCGCGTAGAGCGGCTTTGTCCGTCTCGATCGCCACGCGCCGCCAGGCCGCCAGTGCCTCGGCCGAGCGGCCGCGCTCCTCGTAGAAGCCACCCGCGCGCACCAGCAGACCCACTCTCTCCTTGCCTGGGGCCGCGCGAGCTATCCCCCGCTCGAGGACCGTCGACGCCTCCTCGTATTTCTCGGTACGGACCAGCGTGCGTACGAGATGCCGGTATATGGATGCGTAGTGGCGCGTGCCCGGCTGAGCCATGGCGACGGCGCGCCGAGCCAATTCCAGGCAGCGCTCATCGTTATCGATGCCCTGGTGGAAACTCCCCATGTAATAGGCATAGGCGGCGAGTTCGCCACCGGGGTGCCTATCGCCGACCGCAGCCATCATCTCCCCGCTCTCTACCCAGAAGCCCGAAGCCCCCCACGCGTCAGCCGTCGCGAGTTCCCGGACTGCGGACACTTCGAAGCGCGACAGTGGCGGGCCGAGGCGGCTGACCAACTCGGCACGGTTGACCCACTCAAGCGTCGCGGCCATCAGCAGCGTGCCGACAAGCGCCCCAGCCACGACCAGCCAGGCGCCTCGCGAGGAACGCTGCGACGGGACGTGGACAAGGGTCTCCTCAATCATCACTCGGGCGCCTCCGCTCAGTCCTCCACAAACACCTGATAGAGTTGGCAGTGTCCGGTTTCGTCGGAGTCGTATATCAGCGACTTGCCGTCCGGTGACCAGTACGGGTGCGGATGAGTGCCGGTCTCGTGCGAGCGACCGTGCACCGTGGGCGCGTTGCAGAGCTTTTCGACCTCGCCAGTCGCCACGTCGATGAGCACCAGACTGTCGCTATACTCGCCACCGTAACAGTCGGTGGCGATCGTGCTGCCGTCGGGACTGAAGGACGGGTGGCCCTGCGCGAGATCGGTGATCTTGCGCTGGCCAGTGCCGTCCCAGTTGACGATATACAGCCCATCCGCGCAGTTGCCGATGACCTGCTGACTGTTGGGGTGCCAGATGTGGTGATGAACGAAGGTCATGACGAAGTGCAAGTCAGACCCGTCTGCGTTGACGATGTAGATCTCCTTGATGTTCTGGCGATCGCGCGCGTCGTAGCCGAGCAGCACGACCATCGCACGCTTGCCGTCGGGCGACCACTTGCAGTTGGTCAGGCCAATCTTGGGCGACTGGTCATGTCGATCGCGCGAGGGCGAGAGCGCCATGATCTCCTCGGTCAGCGCCAGCAGCTTCAAGTCGCTGCCGTCGGGCGCCGCGGAGTAAAGTCCGCGCTCGCGCTCGCCGTCGGCCTTGTTCTCCATGAGGAGCAGCCGACCGGTTTCCCACGATATCTGCCGAGGCGCGAGGCGGATCAGTTCGGTGCGACCGGTGTCGAGCCACACGCGCGCGGTGCCAGAGCTTCGCGTCCCATCATCGTTGGGCAGGTGCGTGCGATAGTAGATGCTCTGGCCATCCGGCGCCCAGATCGGGAAGTTGCCGGTGTGCATGCCGAAGGTCGTCGACTCGCCGACTTTGCGCATGTTGGTGCCATCGGCGTCCATGACCCAGACGGCGGAGGCCTTCTGGCCGGGCTCCGCTGAGCAGAAGACGATCTGCGACCCGTCGGGACTCCACGGCGAAATGTCGTAATACGCGTGCTTGTCGTGATACGGCGAGCGCGTCAGCCGCACGATGCGCCGACCGGTCTCGGGGTCACGGTATTCGAGCTTCTCGGTGGCACCATCGACCCGGTGGGCCAGCAACTCGTAACCCTCGGCGGCCAGCAATTCCATCGCGCCGCCCGCGGCAAGTGTTCCGAGGTGCAGGCGACTGAAGGTCTCGGCGTCTGCAGGAATGGTGACTGTCAGGCTCTCGGCCAGCCGGATGACGATCGGACCGTCTTCGCGCGTGATCATTACCGGCAGCGCGTCCCCGTCGCCGAGCAGCTCGGCGGGCAGATCGTAGCTGCTGAGTACCTCGCGCGCGTCGCCCTGACGGCGCACGAGTTCGGCGGTCGCTCCGCGCACCTCGATCGCAAGCGCCGGACCGACCGCGCCTGTCTCCCCCACCAACGCCACGCCGAGACCTGAGCCTGCGAAGGGGCGAGCGGAGAGGCCCATCTCGAACTGCTCCGGCAATTCCGGGCCGAGCGGCCGGTAACTCTTGAGCCAGCCATCGCCATCGCCAGCCCATGGCAGGGGCTCGATCCACTCATCACCGCGCACGATGTAGTCGCCCGCGTCGAGCCCGTCGATGTCGGTGCGCGCGATCTCGACCCAGTCGATCCACAGCGGGTGCTCGTCGCCGCCCGCCTGGATCTGGGCCACCGCGTCGGGCATGTCCGCCTCGGGCGTGAAGGTCCACTCAAGGGTCTGCCACTGGTCGGTGATCTCGAAGGTCTGGGTTTGCAGGGACGCGCCGCTGCCGAGGGGCATGATGCGGACGCCCATGGTGCGGGGCGCATCGCTGCGGGCTCGCACCGAGAAGCGATATTCCTGCCCGGCCCGGATTGCGATGGTCTCGTAGCGCAGATGAATGTTGGTGGGATAGGAGAGGTCATCCGCAGCACTGAGCGCGGTCGGCGTCACGGTGATCGCTGAGAGGTCCTCAGTGTCGTGATCATCCGGCAGTACAGTGGCCTCTGCGCCCCGGTTGAGCACCATGCGCCAGCCGCCAAGGCCAGACTGGAACTCAGTGCGCAGGCGGACGGTGCCGCTCGACGGGGCCACGGCCTGTTCGCCCACCAGCAGATAGTCGGCCCGCCCGAGCTCCGTGGCGGAGGCTTCACGGACCACTACGCCATCAACCCAGATATCTCCCGGCGAATCGCCCAGAATCACCTGCGGCGCGGCATCGTCCCAGTCCTCGTCGACGCGGAACGCGATCTGCAGCCGCTGCCACTGCTTGCCCACGGAGAGGATGCCCTCACCGGCTTTACGCTCGATCGACATGCGCCGAACGCGCAACTGCACGGTGGTCGGCTGAGCGGCTTTCACCCACGCGGACATGACGTAGTCAGTGTCTGCCTGCAGAGTAAGCGTCTCGTAGCGCAGGTGTATATTGGTGCTGCCGGCTCGGTCATCGGGTGCGCAGGCGCGGATCGGGGTGACACGCAGACTCGCGCCGCCGAGCGCCGCCGTGGTGGTATCCACCACGGCCTCGGCCAGCGCGCCACGGTTGAGGATCAGTTGCCAGCCATCGAGGTCGCTCTCGAAACTGGTGCGCAGAAGCGCGGGCTCAAGTACGCCCTGCGGCTGAGCGCCCGCAACCGCGCAGCTAACGAGGAAAGTGGCCATCGCCATCATCATTGTCCGCATCACGGTGGAAGATCATCCTCTCCGCTGTTACAGCTTCGTTACGTCACGTATGATGCTGCACGACCGCTTTTGCAGGCCCTGTAAAGCTTCATCGCTCGATCTGGGTTTCCCTCTATGTAACAGTTGCAGGGCTGGGGGGAGGAGCGCTCAAGCTGCCGGCCGGGCGACCCGATGTTGTCAGTGACGGCCCGGCAGACAGGCCACAACATACAGGCCACTCGGCTGACATGCGATTTCCCTACGCATCCAGGTCGCCCTTGGGGTCTGTCGGGCCATAAAGCGCCGACCAGGGCGTCCGGACTCAGAAGCGGGTGTAACGCCACGGTGAGTATCTCACCAACAGAGAAGCTCCCGCTGAAAGAGAAGAGGGGCACGAGACTTCCCGGCTCGTGCCCCTTCACACCATCTACAGCACGCCGCGGGCTTCAGGGCATGTCTTCCTCCGGCGCCGGCTCCACGCCGTAGGGGGTGAGCATGTAGGGAGAGCGCGCCTTGTCACGCGCTCGCGCATAGATCACGAAGCCGCGCGAGGTCTTCTCATACTTCTCGATGCAGCGCCCGTCGAGACTGCCGAGAACCCTCAGCGCGTCCTCGGGCGGGAAACCCAGTTCCTTGATCGTGTAGGGGTCCACGAAGTCCGGGTAGGTCGTGTAGCCCGTCACCTGTGCGTGCATGTAGCGCAGGGCTTCCATAGCCGCCGCCCGACGAGCGTAGTCAGCGGCACCCACGGCCCAGCCAGCCTTCCCGATACCGAGAATCGACAGCGGCGCGTCCAGAACACACGTTACCTTCAACTCGAAGGTCTTCAGCCAAGAATCAGGCTTGATCTCCTCGTTCAGGGGAGCCTGGGTAAAGGTGTTTCTGGTGCCCGGGTCCATGGTCCGCAGTCGCTCAGGTGGACGCCCGTACGCAACCGTAGTCGTCCCGCCTCGGGCGACCGCCGCCGACCTGCCCTGGAAACCGTCGACATTCACCAGCCCCTCTGCGCAGGCGACCTGGGTGTTCTGATTGCCGGGGTCATACATCACGTAGAAGCGCGTGCCACGGACCGCTGCGACTGACGAGGGCGTGTGCACCTTACATCGCGACTCTTTGCCGAACTTGGGCGATACGCGAGCCCACATCTGCCCGGCCAGCAGGGAGAAGGCACGACCTCGCCACTGCCCACCACGGTTGTATTCGAGCAGATGCACCTGGAAGTGCGAATTTGGGGCGAGGGTCACCGCGCTGCCGTCCGGGAAGGACAGGGCTACCCACGAGTTCGCACCGGTGGTCACCTCGCCGCCGTCCTCAAGCTTCAGGCCCTCTTCGGCGGCCACGGCAGAGCCGCCCTTGGCAAGCCGCGCGCGGGCAGAGCCCTGCACCTGTGTCACGGTCGCGTAGAACTCCATGTTCTCGCGCCGCACGGCATCCGCTATGAGGACGACGAAGACCACACCGAGTGCCACGAGTATGCGCGGGTCGGCGTACTTGCGCCAGAGACTTGCCCGGCGCTTGCGGACCGTGCGCTTTCCCTGCTGACCCTTGACTGCAGCGAAGGCTTCCTGCAGGATCTCTTCTTCGGTTTGCTTCTTCTTCTTTTTGGGCTTCCAGAAGAGCATGGTAACCTCACCTTCCCACGTCCGCCCGACCCACCAAAGTCCCACCTCGCATTATACTCTGCAATGAGGCGAAATCAACCAATAACTTAAGAATTATTCCTCATTTCCCCCTCGTCCTGTCGCACGTCTGCGTACTCATCCGGGCGCGCAAATACTCTTACGCCCTGCGCCCGTCCCCGGACTTCCGCCTCGCCGATGTCCTCTAACGCCACAATGCCAGGCGACAGCTTGCCGTGCGCGGTCTCGCTGACGAGGAGTTGCACACCGTAGACCTTCGTCATTCCCTCGATGCGCGCGGCGGTGTTGACGGTATCGCCGATGGCCGTGTACTGCATGCGCTCCTCGCTGCCCACATTGCCTATGATCGCCTCGCCCGTGTGGATGGCCACCCCTATCCTGAAGGGCGTCCGGTTCTCCATGGTCTCCCACGCGCGGTTCAGGATCTCCAGCCGATCGAGCATCTCCAGCGCGGCCCGTGCCGCCAGGTCCGCATGGTCGGGCTGGTTGCCGAAAGCGTTCCAGATGGCCATGATGCCATCGCCCATGAACTTGTCCAGATAACCGTCGTATTCGAAGACCGCCTCGCTCATCTGCCCGAGGTATTCGTTCAGTTGCGCGACCCACACCTCCGGAGCAATGTTCTCCGACAGCGCGGTCGAGCCACGCACATCCGAGAACAGGAATGTGACTTCGCGGCGCACTCCCTGCGCCACGAGTTCGGGGTCATTCGCCAGCTCGTGGAGCACGTCCGGGGACACGTACGCGGAGAACTGGCTCTGCACTATGCGCTTGTCGCCGCCGAGACGCTCTGGGATTGCCACGGCCAGTGGGATGGCTCCACAGAGCAGCAGCGCCCCGTAGGGCGTGATGGTGTACATGTAGTGGAAGGCCACGAAGAACGCCGGGACCGCCACGACGGCCACTACGAGCACCGCGATGACCGGCCCGGTCACCTCCCCGTAGCTCCACGAGAGCCAGCCGATCGCCAGCCCGAGCAGGAGCGCCACCGCGCCCCAGCCGTAGCTGAACGAGGCGTTGGTGCGCGCCCCGGTCCGCAGCAGTGTGTCGACAATGTTCGCGTTCGTCTCGACGCCGAGGAAGTGCCGGCCACTGGAACGGTACGGCGACGGGCGGATATCGTACAGACCAGGGGCGGTCGCACCCACAATCACGATCTTGTCACGGAATACGCTGGCGTCAATCTGCCCGTCCAGCACCTGCCAGAAGGGCACCCGGGTGATTGTGCCCGTCGGGCCCGTGTAGGTGATGAGCATAGCGCCCTGGTCGTCCAGCGGGCAGGTCGCCTCATCGATCTGTATACGGCGGTCGGGCAGGCCAGAGACGATGCTCGCCGGGTCAGCTCCCGTCGCCGCGCGCGAGATCGCGGTGGAGAAATGCGGGTAGAGCTTGCCATCATACCCGCCGCGCACCGGGTCCACGCGCCGATACACCCCGTCCGCGTCTGGCACGATGTCCACGTACCCAATGCCCGCCGCGCCTGATGCGAACTCGGCGATGGGCACCAGGAAATTCGCCGACTGGATCGCAGTCAACCCCAGACGGCCTGCCGGCGGCGGGTAAGACCAATCGAGGGACGCTTCATCGCCTGAGAGCTCGACCTTCTCCGCTTTGTACGCGGCCAGCACCACCTTACCGTGCTCGCGCACCGCTCGGGCCAGCGCGGCGTCGCTGGCAGGATCTCGCTCGTCGGGTTCGCTGAGCAGCACGTCAAGGGCCACCACGCGCGCGTCCGGTAGCTTCGCGAGCAGATCCGCGTACACCCGCCTTGGCCACGGGAAGCGTCCGAGATGCTGGGGCTGCAAACTCACATCGTCGATGGCCACGATGACGATGTCGGGCGAGGGATCCGGGGCGGTGTGTTCGTATGCGAAGTCGTGGGCGAAGTTCTCGATAAGGGCGAAGAAGAACAGGCCCGAAGTGAGTGGCACCATGCGTAGCACCACCACAACCACGGCGATGATCGCTGCCGTGTATATGCCCCGCTGCCGGATCTGATCTCTGCGGTGCGCGAAGGTCGGATCGCCGGCCACGCTTGGCTCCCCCTTGATCGATGTACCCACATTATACCCGCCGCGTCAGCAACCAAAAGGCGCTCGCCCCGGCTTCCGTGGCGTCCGAGGAGAATCAGACGCCATTGGGCGCCAGGTAGACGATCAGTGCCGCGCACAAAGTGTAGAGCGCGACGGTCAGCAGCAATGGCTTGTCGGTCAACAGCGTCTTATCCGGATGGCCGCCCTGCCCGTGCCGATGCATCAGATACAGGTAGCGAAAGAGGCCATAGATGACGAAGGGGATGGTGTACATCAGCCGGGTGCTGCCCAGTTCGGAGACCGTTCGCGGCGAGATTGTGTACAGGCAGTATGACATCAGCGTGGAAGCGGTCACCAGTGAAATCATCTGATCCAGCAGCGGCACGGAGTACCGCTCCAGCGTCTTGCGGTGCGCGCCAGCTTCGTCGTGGAGCAGCGTCAACTCGCCGCGCCGCTTCGCCAGCCCCAGGAACAGCGCGAGGAGCAGCGTGCAGATCAGCAGCCACTCGGAGATGACCACGTCAATGGCTTCCGCACCAGCCACCGCACGCAGCACAAAGCCGCCGGCGATAGCGAACACGTCGAGGATCACGCGATACTTGAAGACCAACTGGTACGCAAGCTGCAGGCAGACGTATGCGACCGCCGTCGCCCCCAGCCCCATGCTCACCCAGAAGCTGCCGGCGATCCCGACCGCCGCGAAGATCAGCGCCGCCAAGGCAGCGGTCGACGGGCTCAGTCGGCCCGACGCGATGGGTCGCGTGCACTTATCGGGGTGCCTGCGGTCCTCCTCCGCGTCGAGGATATCGTTGAGCAGGTAGACCGCACTCGACAGCAGGCAGAAGAACACGAAAGCCAGACCCGACTGGATCGCCGCGTCGGGGTCACTGAGTCGCCTCGCGAATATCAGTGCCGCGAACACCAAGAGGTTCTTGGTGTACTGCCGCGGCCGCATGCTTTCCGCCAGTGCTTCGAGACCCTTCATTGCGCGTCCTTCTCCCGCTCGGGTGCGTGCTACTCTTCGGCCTCGTCGAGATCGGTCGCAGGCGATGCGTCCGTGGTGCGCGTGCGCAGAAGCGGGAAGGCGATGAACTCCCGCAGGTTCGGCGTGTCCATCAGCAACATCGCCAGCCGCCCGACACCCATGCCCATGCCGCCGGCCGGAGGCATGCCATACTCAAGCGCGGTGAGGAAGTCCTCGTCCAGCGGATGCGCCTCATCGTCGCCGGCGTCGCGAGCGGCCACCTGGCCCTCGAAACGAGCGCGCTGGACCACCGGGTCGTTCAGCTCGCTGAAGGCGTTGCCGGTCTCCTCGCCGCCGATGAATATCTCGAAGCGATAGGTGCGCCCGGGCTTGTCCTGATGCTGCTTGGCCAGCGGCGAGATGACCGTGGGGTGCTCGGTCACGAAGGTCGGCTGGATCAGGCTTGGCTGCACGAACTGATCGAAGCACTTCTCCAGCAGCCCGCCCCAACTGTCCTTGGCGGTGTTACCGAGCTCCAGCTTCTCGCAGGCAGCCCGCGCGGCCTCGTCGCCATCAAGTTCCATGAAGTCGACACCCGTGGCCTCCGCGACGGCGTCGGTGATCGGCAGCCGGCGCCAGGGAGCGCTGACGTCGATCTCGTTGCCACAGTACGTGAAGGTGGTGCCGCCGCAGATTTCCGCCACCAGTTCGGCCACCAGCCCCTCGGCCAGCGCCATCATGTCCTCCCAGTCCGCATACGCCTGGTACATCTCCACCATCGTGAACTCGGGATTGTGACGGGTGTCGACGCCCTCGTTGCGGAACATCGGGCCGATCTCGAAGACCTTCTCAAAGCCGCCCACCAGCAGGCGCTTAAGGTAAAGCTCGGGGGCGATGCGCAGATACAACTGCATGTCCAGCGCGTTGTGGTGAGTAGTGAAGGGGCGCGCATTGGCGCCGCCATACATCGGCTGCAGGATGGGCGTCTGGAACTCGGTGAAGCCCCGATCCTCCATGCCCCGGCGCAGGCGCGAGACCATCCGCGAGTAGGACGCCATCTTCTCGCGAGCGTCCTCGTTGACCATGAAATCCACGTAACGTTGCCTGTAGCGCAAGTCCGGGTCCTTGAGACCGTGGAACTTCTCGGGCAGAGGGCGCAGCGACTTGGCGAGCAACTCGCAGCGCGTCACCTCGACCGAGACTTCCTCGGTGCGAGTCTTCATCAGCGTCCCGCCAATGCCTACGATGTCGCCGATGTCCAAATCGCCGAAGGCCGCGAAGTTCTCCTCGCCCAGGTTGTTCAGGCGCACGAAGAGTTGCACGTGCCCTGACTGGTCGCGAAGGTCGGCGAAAATCGACTTGCCATGCGTGCGCATGGCCATAAGCCGGCCCGCCACGGTCACTTCCTGCCCCTCAAGCTCCTCGAAGCGCTCGGTCAGTTCGGCGGCCGTATGTGTGCGATCCCAGCTTGTCTGGACAAACGGGTCGCTTCCCTGCTCCTGCAGCGCCCTCAGTTTGCTCAGGCGCGCTTGATGCTGATCGGACTGCTCACTCATCGTCTACGTCCTTCCGTTATGTGCTCGGAACCGCGCTCCTACTGAGCCGCGGTCTTACGCGCCTGCAGGCGCTCCTTGATGTCGCCGATTGTGTCCTCAGTCACCGCTCGCTCGAAGCTGCGGAAACCCGCCAGTCCGAAACCGTGCTTGTCGGCCAGCGCCGCGATCTCCAGGACTTTGGCCAGCTCCAGCTCCTTGCCCAGCGAGAAGTTCTCGATTCGCTCCTCGAGGGCCAGGATCATGGTCTCGGCCATGCAGGCATAGGCGAGGCCTGGCGGGAAGCCAAAGTTCAGGTTGAAGTTGACGTCGCCGGGTACCGCCACCGCGCCGCCCTCGATCACGAGCACGTCGTCGCGCTCCTTGGCGACCTGCACGGAGACCGCTCGCGGGCGCGATACATCGCACACGACTGCGCCGGGCTTGAGCATCTCGGGGTGAACGATCGCATCGACGTTGGAGGTGACTGCGACGAGAAGATCGGCCTGGCGCACCGAGCGGTCGATGTCCGTGCTGACCTCGACGGTCGCCGAAGCCCCCGCCAACTCAGCGGCGACCGCCTCGAGCGGCTCGATGGAGCGAGCCATGAGGATCAGCTTGCCGACGCGATCTTTGAGCAAGTGCGCGCACACACGCCCGATCGATCCGCTGCCGCCCAGGATCGCCGCAGTGCAGTTGGCCGGATCCATCTCCATCATGTCAGCGGCCTTGAGCGTGCCCTCCACGGCGGTGGCCACAGTGTAGGAGTTGCCTGTCGTGACCGCGATGTCCACCTCGCGCGCGAGGTCTATGCCCCCATTGCCCACGATTGCGGTGAACGCGCCGAGGCCGAGGATATCGGCACCCAACTCCTGCGCCATCTGCGCGGCGGCGATGATCTTGGGCATGGTCTTGGATTCGTCCCACGATGAGAGCTGATGCGAGGTGAGCATGCATCCCACGAACCAGCCTGGCGCCTCGGCTCCGGTAATCGAGCGCACGCCGGTGATTTCGCTGAGCAGCTTCGGCCCCAGGAGGCCCATCGCTGACTCGACGAGGCGACCCGGCAGATATCGGGCAAACGGGTACTTCTGTGAGATATCTCCGATGTCGATTGGGTGGACCATGAACGCAAAACGCTTCAAGATGACACTTCGCCTTCTGTAGCCTCGGTCAAGTCCCGGATGGTGGGTTCCCAATCCAGGCGCTGTGCGAGTTCCATGTAGTCGTTCGGAGTGATGTCCTCGGGCTTGCGGTCCATCAGGCATACGAACATGCCCTCGATGACGTTCGTGGCAAACGAGCGCCCCTCGATGACGGGCGTGGTGGTGATAAGCAGCTTCACTCCGCGCTCCCTGAGCTGCTCAACGTCCTCCTCGGTGGTCGTGTTCGTCAGGATCGACTTCCCGCTGAGATCGTCGGGCATGAAGCGCCGGATATAGTGGTAGTCACCGGCGATCAGGTCGGCCCACTCATACCAGCGGCCGAACTTGGGGGTGATCAAGTCCTGCTTCTCACCCGTCGGGTAGAGCCACTTGAAAGGTATCTTCACCATGAAGGGCAGCACTGTGCGCCCGAAACGTTGCAGCCCGCGGAGCGTGTGTATGGCGATAGGGATCTCCAGGTTGAAGATCACGTCGCCAAAGACCACATTGGCACCCATCTTGTCGAGTTCTTCGGCCATGCCAAAGCGGTCGATACCGCAGGTCAGCAGCACATTGTCCCGCGCGAAATCTACCTGCCCACCTGCCTGCAGGCGATGCAGTGTCTCGCGCTCGAGCGAGTTCTTGAGGCCGGAGCCATCGACCAGCGGCGTACGCTTCACGCCGCGCGTGGCCGCGGCGATCTCGCGGAATGGGTAGTAGCGCCCCGCGCAGTAGAGCCCGAGGTTCGTCCCACCCACACACAGGCAGTCAACGACCCCATCGTTCTGGTTCATGAAGGTCGCGAACCGTTCCAGCGAACCGTCCGTGCCCCGGCGCTCGAGCATGAACCGCTGGCCCAGTACCTCGACCTCCGCGACGCTGTCGCGCCTCGACGAGCCCAGACTAATGCTCAATATGTGTTTCATGGCGGCACCTACAGTCAGTCTATCGGTATGCCGTATCCTCGAAAAGCTCGCAATCAGCGGGTGGCTCATCGCCAGCCCGGTCCAGCGACTCGCAGTATTCCTCCACCAGCCCCAGTAACTCGTGCAGCGTCGAGGCGGTGGTCACGTCACCCCGGAATGTGCGCGCGTTGGGCAGGCCGCGAGCATAGTGCCGCATCTGCCCGCGCGTCTGGTGCAGCGCAATGTGCTCCCCACGATCCCCGACCAGCATCTGGGCGTGGCACAGGGCTATGCCCAGCCGCTCCTGCGGGCTCGGGTCTGGCGGCATCGGCTCGCCAGCGATCGCTGCGGCCGCCTGCTCGAACACCCACGGGCGCCCCCATGCGCCACGCGCGATCATCACGGCAGCGCAGCCCGTCTCCCGCATCATCCGCGGCGCATCGCCGGGCTCGAGGACATCGCCGTTGCCGATGACCGGCACGTCGACAGCCTCGACCAGCCTGGCTATCCACTCCCAGCGCGCTGGCCCGTGGAAGGCCTGAGTCACGGTTCTCGCGTGCAGGGCGATCGCCGCCGCGCCCGCGTCCACCAGACGCTTCGCCAAGTCGAGATAGCTGTCGTCCTCGTCCGTGAGCCCGGCGCGAAGCTTGACGGTCACCGGCACACTCGCCCGTCGCACGACTTCAGCCGTCGCCGCCACCGCGCGATCGGGGTCCTTCATCAACTCGACGCCCGCGCCGCCCTTGCGCACTTTGGGGACCGAGCAGCCCATGTTGATGTCGATGATGTCCGCGCCTGCCCGCTCACACCAGGGCACCGCATCCGCCATCGTCTGTGGGTCGCCGCCGAAAATTTGTACCGAGATCGGCCGCTCACCTTCGAAGGTGCGCAGCAGCAGGTTCTCGGTCTTCGCGTTGCCGTATCGCAGCGCGTTGGTGGAGACCATCTCGCTGCATACCAGACCCGCCCCGCCACGCCGGCAGAGCAGCCGGAACGACCTGTTGGTCGTGCCTGCCATGGGTCCGAGAATAACGGGCGGGTCTACGGTCACACTGCCGATCTGTATGCCACGTCACTCCTCGATTGTTCGCTCGCGGACCGCCCGCAGACCCTCGAGGGTCAGCAGTGGTTCCACGCGCCACTGTTCGTGGGCGTGCCTGGCGATCGTGGGCGCCAAACCGCCGGTCAGCACGATGGAGGCATCCTCACCCACCTGAGTGCGCATCGACGTCGCCACACTCGAGACCACGCCGACCAGCGTGGTCACCAAGCCCACTGCCAGGTTCTGAACGGTGCTGTGCCCAACCGACGGTATGGCCTCGTCCGCCTCAACCATACGCGCCGCCTCAGCCGTCTGCTGGGCCAGATGAGGCACTGTTTGCGTCAGTCCGGCGGACAGGGGCGTGAGCCCGGGAGCGATGGGTCCTCCCGAAATCCTCCCGGTCGCCGATAGCGCCTGCGCGGTGATACACGTACCGCAGGTGATGGCCACTACCGGAACCCCGCACAAGGCGCGAGCGCCCTGGACCGCTGCAACGCGGTCCTGCCCCATCTCCGACGGATCGTGGTAGTCTATGGGCAGCTCGCTGAAGATGTCCCGACCCATCAGCAGCACTCTCACGCGCAGACTGGCGAGGGCCTCCTCCGCATGTCCGGTCATGCTCGGATTGCTGCTCAGCAACGCCGCTGCGGAACAGTCCTCGGTTGCATAGCCAGCGGATTCCAGCATGGCATGCATGAGTACGGCGGAGTCGCGCGCTGTCTGCCCGGGAGCGAGCACCATCCGCAGCGAAGGTCCCCATCCATCGGCGTCGTGGACCGCCCAAAGCAACGAGCTGTTACCCATGTCCGCGTAAAGCACCCAGCTGCCTGCCACAGTATTCGCCTCCGTTATCCCAACTCGATCAGCTTGCGGCTGATTTGTGCACTGCCGTCAGCGTCACGCTCGAGCTTGAGGACGCCCGCCCGCCGGGCGTAGTGGCCCGGGTGGGCGATCAACGTCCCGCTCGGCCCCACGCGTTCGTGTAACTCGTCATGGCCATGGCCGCCGAGGATCAGGTCGACCTCGGCGAACTCCTCCGCCAGCAGACGCTCGCGCCTGGTGCCCATATGACTGAGCGCCACGAGCCAGTCCACGCGTTCCCGCAACTCCGCGATCGCCGCCGAAACCACGTCTCGCCAGGGCACGAAGCGCACGTCCGACAGCCCCTCCAGCCAGTGCCCCGGCCGGATCATCTCCCGGGACAGGCCGAACACGCCGACGCGTTCGCCGGCCGCCTCCAGCACCGTCCACGGCACGATGTGGCCCAGATCGCCGGTCAGCGCCCGCATGTTGCCGCTGAGCACCGGGAACCGGGCGGCCGCAGTTTTGTGCAGCAGCCCGCGTCTGCGGAAGTAGAACTCCCGGTTGCCGATTGCCATCGCGTGGTAGCCGGCCAGGTTCATCAGATCGAGCACCGGCTCGGCGCGCCGCACATAGATATTGCCCGCGCCGATGGCGTCGCCGCTGTCAAGCAACAATGCACCGGCCTGCTCACGCAGGAAGCCGAGGGCTTCCGCACGCTTGCGGTCCAGCCGGTCATGCAGGTCCGATGTGTGTAAGATGGTGAGTGCCGTCATCGGTGGCCTCAGACGATACCGGCTTTCATCAGGTCCTGCACGTCCAGGATCCCGAGAATGCGGCCCTCATCATCCAGCACGGGCAGGTTGTCAAACTCGCGCTCGTCCATGATCTGAACGGCCTCGATCGCCATCGTGCCCACACGGACCGTGGTCGGCTCGCAGGTCATGACCTCAACGATCGGGCGGGCCATCACCTCATTGCGATCGGCCACGTTCTGCATGAGCAGGCGGAAGTCGCCGTCCGTGAACAGCCCGCGCATCATCCCGTCCTCATCAACGATGCTCACCGCGCCTCGGACCGAGGCCGTGCTCATCGCCAGCAGTGCAGCTTCCACCGTCGCGTCAAGACCCACCGTCGGGTTGTCGTCGCCTCCGTGCATCACGTCCTCCACCCGCAGCAGGACACGCTTGCCCAACGCCCCGCCCGGATGCGTCGCACCGTAGTCCTCCATCGTGAAGCCGCGCGCCCGCATCAGCGCCATGGCCAGCGCATCACCCATGGCCAGCTCCGCCAGCGCGCTCGATGTCGGCGCCAGGCCCAGCGGACAGGCCTCCCGCTCCACCGACGCGTCAAGCATGACGTCGGACTCGCGCCCGACCGTTGAATCATCGTTTCCGCAGATCGCGATCAGCTTCGCGCCCCGCCGCTTGATGACCGGCAGGATACGCACGATCTCGGCGGTCTCGCCCGAGTTGGTGATCAGGATCGCCACGTCGTCAGCGGTGACCATCCCGAGGTCGCCATGCACGGCCTCGGCGGAGTGCATGAAATAGGCCGGCGTGCCGGTGCTGGTGAGAGTGCCAGCGAGCTTGCGGCCGATGGCGCCGGACTTGCCGATGCCCGTCACGATAACGCGCCCACTCATCTCCAACAGCAGTTGCACTGCGTCGACAAAGGTATCGTCCAGACGCTGGGCGAGGCAGGCCACCGCCGCGCTCTCCAGCTCCAGCGTCTCGCGCGCCTGCTGCAAGATGACCTCTCGCGGCACCGGCGCACTCACGAGAACATCACCGCCCGGCGCACTCGGATGAGCTGCTGGAGCACGTCCTCGACCTCGGCAAGCGGGATCATGTTCGGCCCGTCACAGGGCGCGTTGTCCGGGTCAGGATGCACCTCCATGAAGACACCATCAACGCCCATCGCCACTGCAGCCCGCGCCAGTGAGGCCGCGAACTCTCGCTGCCCAGACGACGTCCCGCAGCCGCCGCTCGGGAGCTGCACCGAATGGGTCGCGTCGAAGATCACGGGCTTGCCCAACTCCCGCATGATCTGCAGACCGCGCATGTCCACGACCAGATTGTGATAGCCGAAGGTGGTGCCCCGCTCGGTCAGCGCAATCATGTTGTTGCCAGTGGAGGTGACTTTCTTGATCGAATGCTCCATATCCTCGGGGGCCATGAACTGGCCCTTCTTGATGTTCACCGGTTTGCCGGTCTCCCCCGCCGCCACCAGCAGGTCAGTCTGCCGCGAGAGGAATGCCGGTATCTGCAGCATGTCGAGCGCCTGCGCCGCCAGCGGTATCTGGATGGTCTCATGCACATCAGAGATCACCGGCACGCCTATCTTCTCGCCCACCTGCGCGATAATCGCCAGACCCTCCTGCCAGCCCGGGCCACGCGCCGAGGTCACCGATGTGCGATTGGCTTTGTCGTAGGAGGCCTTGAAGATGAAAGGCAGGTCCAGACGGTCGCAGATGCCAGCCAGCGTGTCGGCGATGGCTGCGGTGGTGTCGAAGTCTTCCACCAGGCATGGCCCGGCGATGACCGTTAGTTCGTCGCCGCCGATGACGCAGCCCTGATCTCGGATCGAAATCTTATCCACGGGTTTCACGGGACTACTTCCCTTCGAGTATCTCTCTGACTCGCTGCAGATCGTGCTCGGTGTCCACGCCGATCGGCGAGTAGTCCACCGTCACCACTCGGATGCGGCAACCGGCTTCCACCGCCCGGAGCTGCTCGAGCCCTTCGGTAAGCTCCAGTGGCGAGGGCTCGAGACCCGCGAACCACAGCAGCGTCTCGCGCCGGTAGACATACAGCCCGATGTGCTTGAGCGGGCACAGACCGGACTTCGGGTGGTGCCTCGGGCCATCCGGTTGCTCAACCCCGGCGTCAATGCGGAAGTGCGGGATGGGCGAGCGCGAGAAATACAGCGCGAGGCCCGCCGCGTCCACGACCACTTTCACCGCCGCCGGGTCATTGTGCTCTTCGAGCGTCTTGATCTCGGTCGCAATGGTGCCGAACTGCATCTCTGGGTCATCGACGAAGGGCTGCGCCGCGGCGTCGATGGCCGACGGCTCGATCATGGGCTCGTCGCCCTGGACATTGACGATCACATCGCACTGCCGCCTGCGAGCGACCTCGGCCAGCCGGTCGGTGCCTGACGCATGGTCAGAGCGCGTCATCTCCACGTCGGCTCCGAAGCCGACTGCGGCGTCGCGCACCTGCTCATTGTCAGTGGCGATGATCACTTCGTCGAGGAGACTGGCCTGCCGGCAGCGTTCCCAGACGTGCTGCACCATCGGCTTGCCAGCGATCTCCAGCAGGACTTTACCGGGCAGTCGGGTGGACTCGTAGCGTGCGGGAATGATCCCGGTTATGGTCGGCTTGTTGGTCACTAATGCCTGCCTCCGGTGCACGTCACCGTTCACGCGTTACGGCGCCCACAATTGCGCGCGCCACTGCGTAGACCGGCGCGGTAACCAGTCCACTGTAAGGCGCGGCCAGAATGGTGCTGAGCAGCCACGGCTGCGGCGCGGCCGGCGGGGCGATCACCATACGCAACATGTCCGCCAGCGGCCCTGCGACTGCAACGATGAGCATGGCAGCAAGCACGCGGTCGGCGAAGATCGTGCCGCGCATCAAGCCCACGAGAATGCCCACCGTCATGTATGTGAAGAAGAAAGCTCCGAACATCGCCGACTGGCTGGCTGCCATGGTCATGCCCGCCACCAGGCCCGCCAGGCAGCCGAGAACCGGCCCGCCGGCCAGACCCACGGCGACGACCGTCGCCAGCACGAGGTCGGGCCCGCGCCCGAGAAGCAGCAGCCACCCGGGCCACGTGTTCTGCAGCGCGGTGGCGATGACCACCAGCAACACCGATATCGGATAGACAAGCCAGTTCATCGTGTCCTGCCGTGTGCCCTCAGTCTGCTCGGGGCAGCACTTTTACCCAGTCAAGATGGTTGAAGTCGGCAAATGGCCGCACGTAGGCGACTATCGATGAGCCACTAAACGACGAGCGTTCCACGCGCTCAACAGTGCCTATCCTCAGGCCAACGGGATAGACTCCGCCGAGTCCTGAACTGATCACGACGTCGCCTACCTCGATATAGGAGCCGCGCCGAACTTTGGACAGTTGCAGCATCTGGTCGCCCGGCTCGTTGTCCGGCGCAGCGTAGACCATGCCCTGGTCTCGGGGCAGCTTCTGGATGATGCCGGCCACGGCATGACCGGGCTCGAGAAGCAGCACGACTTCCGCGTATCTGCCCTGTGCGGTGACGATCCGGCCGACAAGACCGGCGGAGGTCACGACAATCCGACCGACCTCGAGATTGCGGTCACGCCCAGCCTCGATGGTGATGCGCCGGCGGCTGCCGCTTGCAGTCCAGCCGATGACACGGGCGCCCGTGCCCTCCGGCCCGGCAGGCAGCTCAAAACCCAACTTCTTCTTGATCGCCATGTTCTCGAGATAGTAGGTCATCATGCGCGTCTTGTCGGCGTCAAGTTCCTTCACGCGCTCGGTGAGCTCATGGTTCTGCCGCGCCAGTTCACTGCCATAGAAGACGGCGACGCCTACATTGCGGCCGACGGTGCCGACGTTCACGAACAGTCGCTGCACCGGCCATACGGCCGCCCGAGCAACGGTCTCGGCGAGGCCCGTACCGCCCCGCCCCTGAGCACGATGCTGGCCTATGGTCATGATGATGGCCAAAACCACCATCACGATCACGGGGCGCCAGTCATGTCTCTCCCTGTGGGCACCGCGCATGACAGATCACCGGCTCATCGGGAAACGGTCAAGCTCGTCAAGATAGTGCGCCGTCCCCATCACTACGGCGGTCAACGGATCCTCAGCCACATACACCGGCACGTCCGTCTCCGCGCTGATGAGTTGGTCGAGCCCTCGCATCAGCGCCACGCCACCCGCCAGCATGATCCCACGGCTCATTACGTCAGCCGCCAACTCCGGCGGGGTCTCATCCAGTGTCTCTTTGATCAACTCGACGATGATACCGAGCGGCTCACGGATGGCCTCGCGGACCTGCCCGGAAGTGAGCGTCACGCTCTTGGGCAGGCCGGACATCAGGTCTTTGCCCCGGATCTGCATCGCCTGCTCCTCGGGGAGCGGGAAGGCTGATCCTATGCGGATCTTGATCTGCTCGGCGGTCGCCTCGCCAATGAACAAGTTGAGTTCATGGCGCACGTACGCCGAGATGGCGTCATCCATCTCTTCGCCGGCGACTCGCACGGAACGCTCGGTGCAGATTCCGCCCAGCGAGATGACGGCGACCTCGGTGGTGCCGCCACCGATGTCGACGACCATGCTGCCCACGGGATCGCCAACGGGCATCCCGGCACCAATAGCGGCCGCCATCGGTTCATCGATGACCGTGGCAGACCATGCGCCGGCCTGCCGAGTCGCCTCCTCAACCGCGCGCCGCTCGACCTCAGTGATGCCCGAAGGCACGCCGATGACGACGCGCGGGTGTTCCCACACGCGCCGCGTGTGCGCTTTCTCAATGAAGTGCTGCAGCATCGCCTGGGTGCTCTCGAAGTCGGCGATTACTCCGTCGCGCAGGGGCCTGACGGCCGTAATCTGGGCCGGGGTGCGCCCGACCATCCGCTTGGCGTCCTCGCCCACCGCCAGCACTCGGCCCGTGAGCGAATCCACTGCCACCACGGAGGGCTCGCGCAGCATGATGCCACGCCCCGCCACGTGCACAAGCGTGTTGGCCGTCCCGAGGTCAATGCCCAAGTCCTTCGACAGGCTCCCTACGAGTCTGCCCAAGCCCTGAAACCAGCGTCTGAAGCTGCCTCTCATCATCATCCCAGGTCCGCGCGAGCTACCGGTGCGCGCCCCTCCTGCTGCGTCCTTTGCTGCGTACCATTGCGCTCACGGAACTCGCCTGTCCAACTCATGCAGCATCTCACCCACGCGCGCCACCGGCAACCCCACAACATTGAAGTAGCATCCCCGCAAGCGACGCACGATCAGCGCCCCCCGCTCCTGGATGCCATACGCGCCGGCTTTGTCCATCGGCTCTCCGGTGGCCACGTACGCCTCGATCTCAGCGTCAGCCAGTTCGCGAAAGGTCACGTCGGTCGCCACCGCGTCCTCTGCCAACACCTCGCCGCCGAGCGCGAACGCCACGCCGGTGACGACCTGATGATCGGCGCCGCTGAGCGCCCGCAGCATCTCACGCGCCTCGTCCTCGGTGTCGGGCTTGCCGAGAATTCGTGTGCCCCGCACGACCACCGTGTCCGCTCCGAGGACCAGCCGTCCGGGCAGCCGCGCCGCGACCTCGAGCGCTTTCGCGCGCGAATGTCGAAGCACGAGTTCCGACGCCTGCTCACCATCAGCCCCACCGTCCTCCTCCGCCGCCGACACCACTACCTCAAACTCCCAGCCGACCTGCCGCAGCAGTTCGGCGCGTCTGGGCGAGGCGGAGGCCAGGATCAGTGGTTGTCGCAACGCTTCACCGATATCGCAGGCGGCCGTCACAGTCGTCCCGACCTGACTATTGAGTAGAGCAGCCACCCGCCCGCGATGACTCCCGCCACCACGAACGCAACCGACAGTGGCGCGCCGACAACATGCGTGGCGGTTTCACTGGAGAATATCACTGCTGCCGCCATGATAATCGCCGCCACCACGATGGCGAAGGCCAGGCGATTGACCATGACATCCAGCCGATGGGTCGTCCGGTCGAGCCCCACGTGGTGCAGCTTCAACGTCAACCCGCCGGCCAGCCCTTGGGACATCATGTGGCTCAACTGCCGCGGCAGTTTCAGCCCATAGCGCTTGAGTTCGCGCCCGGACTGCAACGCGTCGGCCAGTACATGTCGCAACGACAGTCGGTCTCTGGTGATGATCTGCCCGAGCCTCTGCGCCACGCTCCGGCCGTTGAACTCCGGGTATGCGGCCAGGCACACACCCTCGGTGACCACCATGGCGCGCACCAGTTGCGGGAAGCTCGCCGGCATCCGAATCCGGTGCCGCAGCACTGCGCCCATGAGTTGGTCGAGCATCTCGCCCAGCATCCCCTGCGAGTTTATCGCCAACTGGTCGACCTCGGCCTCAAGGTCCTGCAGGTTCGTGTCATCGCTGATGGTCCCGATGATGATGATCTGGTCGCACACCCCGGTGGTGTCCTCGTCCAGCATCGCCATGAGCATGCGGATGAAGCCATCGCGCATCCGCTTACCCATCCGCCCCATGTTGCCGCAGTCAAGGAACGCGATGGCGCCGTCGGGCATCACACGCAGGTTCCCCGGATGCGGGTCCGCGTGGAAATACCCGTCGAGGAACACCTGGCGCAGCTCGAGTTCCGCGAAGCTCTCGGCCAGTGTCTCGGGATCGAGCCCGGCCTTTTCCAGTTCCTCCGCGTCATCAATCCGCAGTCCCTCGATCCACTCCAT
This sequence comes from Candidatus Zipacnadia bacterium, assembly GCA_029821735.1. Classification (GTDB taxonomy): domain Bacteria; phylum Armatimonadota; class Zipacnadia; order Zipacnadales; family UBA5352; genus JALGSU01. The sequence goes on from JALGSU010000011.1 coordinate 89,245, forward strand.
GGTCAACACCCGCCGACGGGTCAATGACCAGTGGATCTGAGGTACTTTCGCGTGGTCCGTGTCCGACAGGTTCTCGCTCAGTTGCTCGGTGTTCCTGGCTTCGGTGATGAAGTCCAGTTCCTGCCGCAGCGTGTGGGCGAACTCCTCGGCCAGAGCGCCGGTGGTGTTCAGGCGGCACCACTCGCTGTGCTTCTCGGCGCGTCTGGCCAGCGGCACTATGATGTCCAGGTCCGTCTCTACTTCCTTCTCGACGGAGGGGCGCTGGATTTTCACGGCCACTACATCGCCCGACCTGGTCACTGCCCGATGCACCTGGCTCAACGACGCCGCCGCGACAGGCCCTTCGTCGAATTCCGCAAACAGCTCCTCGAGAGGCGCACCAAGCTCCTCCTCGACCACTTCCTTCGCCGCCTCGAAGCTCACCGGCGGCACTTGCTCCTGGAGTTTGCGTAGCTCCCGGGCTGTGTCCAGCGGGATAACGTCCGTGCGGCTGCTCAGGGCCTGGCCGAGTTTGATGGCCGTGACGCCCAGTTCCTCCAGCGCCAGCCGCAGACGCACGGCCGGTTCCATCGCCGCTTTGTCCGCGTCGCGCAACCCCCGCCAGCGTGCGGGCAGCAGGCGCTCGAACCCCAGCATCTGGAAAAACGAGCCGAAGCCGAAGTGCACGAGGATTCTCGACACCTGCCGGGTGCGTGTCATCCAGTTGCCGGCCCGCTCGCGCAGGCCCGGACTGTACTTGCCCTCAGACAACGACATTGACGTCTCCTCCGCACTTGGGGCAGCGTCCGTCGGCGTTCAGTTTGCTGACTGTGCTGTACCCGTGGCGCTCCACAACTGCGACTCCACACTCGGGACAGATGGTGTCGCTCGCGCCCGGCACCGTCACGTTGCCGGCGTAGACATAATCGAGCCCCTCGCGGGCAATCTCCACCGCGCGCGCCAGCCGCTCGGGCGGTGTGGGCGGGGCCTCGAACTTATACGCCGGCCGATACGCGGACAGGTGCAACGGCAGGTCAGGCGACACCCCGGCCGCCCAGTCCGTCAACTGCCGCACCTCATCCTCGCTGTCATTTTCATCGGTCACCAGCAGATTCGTGATCTCAACCGAGACGCGCCCGAAAGCTCGCTCAACGGTCCGTCTCGCCACCTCGCCGCTTTTGATCCCGCACAGCCGCTGGTAGAAATCATCGCTCATGCTCTTAATGTCCACGTTCATGGCATCGATGACTTCGAGCAGTTCCTCGAGCGGCTCTTCCTCGATCAGCCCGTTCGTGACCAAGACGTTCTTGAGCCCCACCTCGTGCGCCAGCGCGGCCGTGTCCCGCACGTATTCGAACCACACGATCGGCTCGGAGTAGGTGTAGGCGATGCCGATGTTCCCCCGGCCCCTGGTGTCCAGCGCTGCCTGGATCGCCCCGTCCGGGCTCAACGTCTGCCCTTCCGGCGAGCCCTGCGATATCTGCCAGTTCTGGCAGAACCGGCATGACAGGTTACAGCCGAAGGTCCCCAGCGACAGCACCTGCGCGCCGGGGTGGAAGTGATACAGCGGCTTCTTCTCTATCGGGTCCAGCGCCGCCGATGTCACCCGTGCGTAATTGAGCGACACCAACCTGCCGCCACGGTTCTGACGGACTCGGCAGATGCCGGTACCGCCCTCCGCGATCCGACAGCCCTGCGGACAGAGGCCGCAGACGATACTGTCGCCCTCGGCCCGCCAATGCCCGCACTCCGCGAGTCTCTCCTCGCTCATCAGCCACCACCCTCGGGCCCCGCGCCCCGCCCTTCATGTGCTACAGACTGTGCACATACTCCAGCATGCTGGGCTCACCGCGCACGCCCTCGACCAGTTCCATCGCGGCCGCGACATCCGCCTCTGAGCCGGCAACCGTGATCCACGCAGCTCCCTCGGCGCCGAGGACCCCGCCTGCGGCAACCTGGAAGGCGTCAACGCCAGCAAGCAGCATGATCGCATCAATCTCGGTGACGATCTCAGCCGGTGTCACCCAGATGCCCGGGCCCTTGCGGCGCTCGCCAGCCGCTGACAACTCAATGGCCGCGCCTGCAAGATCGCCGGCGACCTGCTTCTCCAGCCCAACGGGGGCTACAAAGTGCCAATTCCGACCGTGCACGCTGCCGAGCGTGTCACCGACGGTGCCGCCACTCGCCGCACCGATCAGGTAGCCGACGAGGCCAGCGTCATAGTCAAGGGCATTGGGCGACTTGATGATGACATCGCCCGCGTTCATCTGCGCCATCGCGTCCTCAAGTTCCATCTCCTGCTGCCATTCGCCATTGACCAGGACGGCCGTGCCCATGTCACCGGTGAGCATCTTCGCCAGTTCGGGCTTGCCGCCGGGCACTGTCTTGCCCGTGACGAAGGTCGCCCGCGCCACCTCATGGCCGACGAGTTCCTCCAGCACGTACCCGGAGGTCGTCGAGCGCGTCACAACCACGGTGCCCTCGGCCATTGCACGGTGCACACAGGGCAGGGCGGCAACACCTTTGGCGATAAGTCGCTTGCCCTCAGAAACCGTCATCGAGAAAGTGTTGTAGGAAAGGCCCTCGTCCATGCTGATCCCTCCAGCGCTGGTGATCGGCAAAGCGTGTTCAGCCGCCCGGCACGCACACAGATACGCGGCGCCGGCGGCGCCTCAATCGCTGTACACAAAAAACATCTGCCGGAATGGCCCGCAAGGGCGCTTCAGGGCCCGCGTCGTGCGCAATCCGGCATCGCCCAGAGTATAGCAGCAAAGCCCAGCCATGACAAGCGTATGAACACCCGCAGAGGCCCCCGAATCGGCGCTTCCGGGGGCCTCGAAGGTGGCTTTCAGTCGGTCGCATACTGGCGCTCCAAACCCGCTTTGTGGTATAAGTCCTGCGCTCGTCACGTTGCCCGGCCACCGACCCGCCTGATGGCCCAACCGTTCATTGGAGAGAGCACGTCTATGCCAGAAGACTTCGACGGGCCCGGCACGGGATGTCAGGAACCCGCTGACGGCCCCCTCGCCCCCAAGCCAGTTCGCCCTGCCATGGGACGTGTCGACCTCACGCAAGGCAGCCTGCTGCGGGGCATCGTCAGGCTTTCGTGGCCCATCGTGGCGGGAGCGTTCCTGAACTGGATCATGGGTGTTGCCGACATCAAGATGGTGGGTTACCTCGGCGCAGACGCCATCGCCGCCGTGGGCACCTCGCGCGCAGCCATTTTCACGCTCATGGCCGCAATCTTCGCCCTTTCCACCGGCACACAGGTGCTGGTGGCCCGCTATACAGGTGAGGGCAACCACGACAAGGTTGCCAACGTCGCCCGCCAGGCGATCATCCTTTCGGTCATCTGCGGGGCACTGCTCGTACCCATCGGCCTGTTCTTCTCCCGCCCTCTGCTGCAGGCCCTGGGCGCAGAGGGCAGCGTGCTCGATGGCGGGACGGCGTATACGCAGGCCTACATGATCGGCGCGGTCGCTTTGATGATCAACTTCATGATCACGTCGGCCCTCAACGGCGCGGGCGACACCATCACGCCGCTGATCACTCTGGTCTTCGTCAACATCGCCAACATCCTCTTCGACTGGCTTCTGATCTTTGGCGTGGGGCCATTCCCCGAGCTGGGCGTGGCAGGCGCGGCCTGGGCGGTCGTGATCTCGCGGACAGTCGCCTCCGTCGCGCTCCTGTGGGTGGCGTCATCGCCGAGATTCGCCATCCGCATGCCCGTCATGTCCGGATGGCGCGTGGACCTGTCGGCGTGGGGCAAGATGCTCTACATCGGCGTGCCTTCATCGATCCAGGGCTTCACCCGCAATCTCTCGTATCTGATGATTCTGTGGATCCTCAACCGCACCGCCGAGGGCATGTTCGCAGTCGCAGGCTATACCATCTGCGGCCAGATCCAGATGGTCGCCATCATGGTTGGCCTGGCATTCATGAGCGCCGCCATGACTGCTGTCGGTCAGAACATGGGCGCAGGCAACCCTGACCGGGCGTACCAGAGCTGCTGGACGGTGGTGAAGATCTCGGTCGTTGCGGCGGGGCTGCTCGCCGCGAGCTTCATCATCGGCGGTCCCTGGCTGATCCGCTTCTTCACAAACGACCCCGAAGCGGTCCGCTGGGGGCAGATATCACTTACTATCCTGTCCGCAGTCATTCCCTGCATAGCAGCGGGCATGGCTTTCGCCGGGGGTCTTCGCGGCGCGGGCGACACCATGTCGCCGCTCTACGCGAGCCTTATCTGCGTGACGATCATCGGTCCGGGCCTGGCCTACCTGTTCACAGCAGTTCTCGGCTATGGACCGGCGGGCACCTTCTATGGGCTCGCGATCGGCATCATATGCCAGCCCATAATCACCGGCGCGATCTTCCAGAGGGGCAAGTGGCGCACCATCAAGCTGTGATCGTGCATGGAGGCCCCCATGACTAAGGCCGACCGCACCATCCTCCGCGATTTGGCGAGGCGCATCGCCGAGATTGCCGCTGACCCCGTCCAGGACGAGCGGAGAGCCCTCTGGCACGCGCAGAACGCGCTCAGGCCGGTCCGTCCGCTGGTCTTCTGCTCGCCAGAAGGCAGTTGGGAGGAGCTGGTTCCCCCTGCCGAGATGCTCTGCGAGGAGGGTAACGCGCGCGGGCTGGAGTTGGGCCTGCGACGGCGCATCTACGCCTTCGAGCATTTCGCCCACGATGAGGTCTGCGACGACGAGTTCCGGGTGCCGTATGCCGTGACCAACACAGGCTGGGGACTGGAGCCCGTCAACACCCGCCCGGAGGAGCGCCGCGGGGCATATGTCTGGGCCGCGCCCGTGGAGACGCTCGACGACGTAGAGCGCATCGCCACTCCCAGCGCCACGCATGACCCCGAAGAGAGCGCGCGCCGGCTGGAGTTCTACGAGGACCTGTTCGGCGACATCCTGCGCGTGAGTCTGCACGGTCGATGGTGGTGGGCGCTGGGGCTGATCGACGAGTGGACGCGCCTGCGCGGCATCACCCGCACCTTCATGGACATGGCCGACTTCCCGGAGATGGTGCACGCAGGCATGGCCCGACTCATGGAGGGCAAGCTCGCCTGGCTACGGCAACTCGAGGGCTTGGGTCTACTCTCGCTCAACAACGGGAACGACTACGTCGGTTCGGGGGGATTCGGCTTCACTGACGAGCTCCCCGGCGACGATTTCGTGGACCAGGTGCGCCTGAGGGACATGTGGGGCTTTTGCGAGGCGCAGACGATGTCAGAGGTCTCGCCCGCGATGCACGAGGAGTTCGTCCTGCGCTACCAGTTGCCGATCCTGGAGTGCTTCGGCCTGAACTGCTACGGCTGCTGCGAGCCCCTGGACCGCAAGCTCGATTTCCTGCTCACACGGGTGCCACGCCTGCGCCGCATCTCAATCAGCGCCTGGGCAGATAAACTCCGCAGTGCCGAGCAGTTAGCCGGAAACGTCATACTTTCGTGGAAGCCGAACCCAGCGTCGCTAGCAGCTATCGACTTCCCTGATGAGCTGGTCCGCGAGGACATCCGCGAAACGGTCGCAATCGCCGCTGAGCACGACTGTGTGCTGGAAATCATCCTGAAGGACACTCACACGTGTAATCACGAGCCGGAGCGCTTCGATCGATGGACGCGCATTGCTATGGAAGAGGCCGTCCGGGGCTCTGAATAGCTCAAACGTGCCTCAACTGCATTTTTCTTGCGGTTACAGGGAAATCATGCTACTTCTGGTAGACGCATTAGGGGCGGTCTGCGCCGCCCGTCACTTCCCGAGGAGTTCGTCACAGACCGCGAGCATCGCCTCGCCGGTCACCGCTTCGGAGTGATAGCGAGCAATGCCCTCGGTACCAGCCTGAGCCATCCGGGCAGTGGCCTCTTCATCGTCCATCAGCCCGGCGAGGGCCTGCGCCAAGCTCTCGGCGTTGCCAGACTCGAAGGTCACCCCGCCACCACACAGGCCGAAGGTCTCCGGGAACACGCCGGTGTCGGGGGCAACGACCGGCAGGCCAGCCGCCATCGCTTCGATCACGGTCATACCTCGCACTTCGGGTAGGACGCTCGGCTGGCACAGCGCGCTGCACCCGTGCAGGAAGCTCACTTTCGCCGCTGCATCTACCTCGCCCAAGTGCTCGAAGCGCTCGGACAGACCTGCGCTCTGCACGGACCGCCTGACATCTCGCCAGTAATGCCCATCCAGGACGCGTCCCACGACGCGCAGGCGCACGTCCCTGCCCTCCCCCACCAGCAGGCGCGCCGCATCCACCAGGACCTGTAGCCCCTTGCGCGGCGTGATCACCGACAGATACCCTACCACGAACGGCTGGTGCACCCGGTCGATCTCTCGCCGGTATCTCTCCAAGGCCAGGCCCGCGCGCACCACGGCAATTCTCTCACGGGGCAGCCCAAGCAACTCAGCCATCTGCGCAGCATAGGTCTCGCAGGGCGCCACGAACTTGCTGATATGCTCTGCGTTGCGCTGAATCAGCTCGAGCGCCTCTTCGCGGTAGCGGTCGGACATCCCCGCCAGGAAACCGTCCTCGCCCTGGAACCCGCAGATGATCGGTACATCCAGGGCCTCCGCCAGCGGCGGAGCCGTTCCCGAGAGCAGCGAGTTCGTGATGCTCAGGACATCCACGGGCGGCCCGTCGCGGAGGAACTCGACCAGCTTGGCCAACTCTCCCTGCTGTCTGCCATCCCGGCCCTGCAGTACCGACACGGTCATCGGCCCGAGGTCCGCCGGGTCAGTCTGGATCGCGAAACGTGACACCCAGCGTAGAAGTGCCGGGCTGTCGAGCGCGCGTTTGATCGGGCCGGGCAGCCGCTGCGTACTGGGCCAGTTCTGCTGGAGGTAGGCGTTGATGCCACCGAGGAAGATCGGCCCGGTAGTGTAGGGGGCATCGCCCTCAGTTCTCAGCGGTGTGTACAGTGGCAGCACGATGACCTCATGCCCACGCGCCATGACCGCTCGCGCCATCGCCATGTCATTGGCGCAGGCTCCGCAATACATGCCACCGGCGCCGGCTGCCAGATGCACAATCCTCATAGTCCCACTCCGCTCACTCGACTCGTCACGCCATGACAAGGGCCCGCAAGAGCGCCACGCAACCGACGCCATACCACGTGTACTCGACGTCGCCCGCGCCGTCGGCCGCCGCCGCCCGGAAGCCCCCGTCAGCAATGGCCATCTCGCGCACGAACTGCGCCACGCCTCGCAGGTCAAGGGCCTCGATCCCGCCCACGGTGCCCAGCGTCACCACGCCGGTGAAGGTCGAGAGCAGGTCGCCGGCAGGAGCGTTCGCATGTGTACGCAAGCCGCCTCCGGAGTCCTGCATGCCCGCTATGAACTTCGCTACGCCGGTGGTTTCCTCCTCGGTGAGATCTCCCACAATCGTCAGCAACCCGATGGCCGCTGCACTGGCGTTGGTCTGCCCGGCAGACTGCCCGGGCATCTCTGCGAAGCCGCCGTCGCCGCGCCGCAACTCACGGACTAGCTGCACGGCGGCAGTGGACTCGGGCAGCGTGCCCTCGAGTAACTGGTGGCAGAGCGCGGCCACGAAGGTCTGCGACACGCTGGGCTCGCCGCTCCCGGCGCGACCGTAACCGCCGCCCGCCAGCGCCTGCCCCGCCAGCGTCTCGCGCACACGTTGCTCGTCGATCTGCACAGCAAAACCACACCGTTGCAGAGAGCGCGCGCAGGCGAGCAGGCTGTAGCAGTGGACCACGTCGGGTGGAGGATCGGCGGAGGCAAGGTGCGATGCCACGCGCTCATGGGCGGCACGATCAGTGGAGAGAAGATCGAGGGTGCGGAGCGCAAACTCCGTGTAGTAGAGGTCGCTCGGTCCGTCGCGACCGGCGAAGCCGCCGTCAGGCTGCTGGTGGCCGAGGACGTAGCCGACCTGCCGGCTGGTGAACTGCTCGCCGAGGCCCTCGGCGCCCATGCGCAGCAGGCTTTCCAGCATCTCCAGGTAGCTCGGCGCCCCCGCCGCCTCGTCAGCCATCATCTTGCTTTCTGCGCAGAACGGTGCGCACGAGGAATCTCATGAGTTCAGCCAGCGCCACTGGCTCCGCTGCGTCCGCGGCCTCAAGCGCTTTCTCGCGCAACCGAGCCACCAGTCGCTCCGCTTTGTCGAACGCGCCGGTCTCGGTGTAAATCGCACGCACTCTGGCGACGACCTGCTCAGAATCATCCGAGCCGGTCCATTCCTCGAGCGCGTCCCAAGCCCCGGCCTCGGAGGCGAAGGCCCGCAACACGGTCGGCCTGCCAGCGAGAACATCGCGCCCCAGTGAGACTTTGTTGTCCGCGTCGGCGTGCCAGTCATCCAGATCGTTCAGCGCCTGATATGCCTCACCGAGATACAGCGAGAAGCGGTGCAGCAGCGCCTCGTCGACCTCTGCGCCCGCGGCCCGCAGCCCGGCATAGAGTGCGACCTCAAAGGCCGGTGCGGTCTTGCGCGCGGCGATGGCCAGTGCATCCACGGCACGCAGTGGCCTGGGCTCCCGTTGCCAGAGGAGTTCGGCGCCCTGGCCCCGGCACAGCTCAAGATGCGCGTGCGAGAGCTTCGCCACGATGTCCGCGACGCACTCGCCACCGAGTTCGGCCGTCTCCTGGGCAACCAATCCGTAGCCCATCCCCACCAGGTGGTCGCCGGCATTGATCGCCGCGCCGATGCCCCACGTGGTGTGCAAGGTCGGTCGCCCGTATCTGAAGGCGTCACCGTCCTCGATGTCATCGTGCACCAGTGAGGCCTTGTGCATGGCCTCGATAGCCAACGCGACTCGGCGGATACCGTCGGGCACGAGCGTCGCGGCGTCCGCATCGGGCTCCAGAGCCTGGGCCCCATGCGTAACCACAGCGTACGCGGCCATAGTGACGAACGGGCGCAGGCGCTTGCCGCCCTCGGCCATCCAGTCGGTCACGATCGCATCGGTGGCGGTCAAAGGGTCGGCGAAGAGCGCGCCCTCGAGCACCTGCCCGGCCAGTAGATCGGCCAGCCTCGCCGGCTCGAACATCGACACCGTCTCGCGAAGCAGCGGAAGCGGGCTGTGCGTCGCCTCCTCGGCTGCCGCGCCAGTCGATTCCATCAGTTCCACGATCAGCGCGATCTCGGCCTCGGTGTCCTCACAGCCGTCATACAGCAGCGGCAGCGCCTGGTTGGGTACGCCGAGGTCGGTCACGGTCTGGAAAGACTTCTCCAGTGAATCCATGCAGGCGACGCCTAGAATAGCGTCGGCGTCGCCCTCAAGAACTCGCATGATGACCGAGGAGGTGCCCTCGGCCACGATCACCAGATACCCAAGCTCCTCGGCCCAGGCCTTCAGGCCGGCGATCTCGCACGCACCACAGCCGGCGCAGTGCAGACCAACCGAGTCGAAAGTGCCCGCGCATGCCACCGGGTCCCGCAAGCATTTCGGCAGGAGGAGCAGGCGGCGGGAAGTCGGCACCGCCTCGAACTGCTCGCGCCAGAAGACGTTGCTCACCGCCACCATCGCAAAGCCCAGGTGCTCGGTGCCCTCGCCGGCAAGTGCGAGCGTCTGGTGCCCCAGCGCTTCGAGCTCCTCGCGCGAGAGCGTATTCACGCGCTCAAGCGCGCACGCGACTTCGCACGCGACCGCGCGCAGTCGCTCTCGCACACCCGTCTCCTGCGGAACCTGCTTGATGTCGGCTGCCAGGCTCTCTGCCGCAGCCGATGGTTCTGTCGCCATGTCCGTCTCCCGCGACCGCTTACTGGGCGCCAATGCAGTACATGTTGTCATAGCCACGCAGGTACATGAGGCCGCCTGCGAAGACAGGGCTGGCGCGGAACGGTTCGAGCGAGTTACGCGCGACTTCGACGTAGGTGTTCCCCGGCGCCACGACGACCATCTCGCCGTTGTCGCAGCCGACGAAGAGATACTCGCCGGCCAGCGTTGCGCTCGGGTAGCACTCGCCCTTACCCATGCCCAGCGCCTGCTCGTAGAGCAACTCGCCGGTCGCTGCATCCAGCGCGCTGAACGTCTGGGTGTTTGTGACCCCGTAAACGATACCCTCGTGGACGATCGGTGAACCGTAGTAGCGAGCCTTGAGCGGTCGCGCCTGCCACAGTTCCTCGAAGGCGAAAGGCTCGAGCGTCTCCGGCAGCTTCACCGCGCGCCAGGGCTGATTGTCATCCGCGAAGTAGACGATGCCGTCCGCCACGACCGGCGCGGCGTATGTGCAGTTGCCCATCTTCTCGGCGAGAACGGTGCCGTCCGTCGCGTTGACCGCGTTGCCCTTGGGTGTGATGATGATTGGCGTGTCCTCGATTTCAACAACGGCTGATGTGCCCCAATAGTTCGGCACGGCCGCTTCCCAGACCAGGTCACCGGTCAGCGCGTCGAGGGCCTTCATGCCAAGCACGTGCATGATGACATTGCCGTCAGCAAGGATCGGCGAGGCGCTGTGGCCCCACGCATTGAGGGGCTTGTCGAGCGGCCGGGCCCAGACACGGTTGCCGTCCAGATCATAGCACGCTGCGATACCATTGCCAAAGAGCGTCCACACGTGCTCGCCGTCACTGACCGGCGTCGCCGATGTATAGCCGTTGACGGCGTGTGCCGGAGGCAGCACGTACCAGGTCGTCATGTAAGGCTTCATCTGGGTCTGCAGATCGGTCATCTGCTGTTTGAGCTGCTCTGCTTTCGTCTTCAGCTCTGCGTTGTCCGGGTCATCCTGGCGTTGCTTGCGGAGCTGGCGCATCTGCTTGCCGACCTGACCAATCTGGCCGCGCAGATCGTTGTACTCCGCCTGCTTCTGCTCCATGTCGGCCAGTGCATCGGCCTCTGCCACGTCGGTGTAATCATGCGGCGCCTGCCAGAGGATCGTGCCATCGTTCAGGTTCAGACACATGAGCGTGTTTGGCTCCACGCAGATGAAGAGCTTCTCGCCAACGATAACCGGGTTGGCATTGCTCCAGTTCTCCATCGGCGTCGCCCAAACCACGTTCGTCTCGGTGGAGAACTCGGTGACCGGCGTCGCGTCCGGGTACTTCCCGGTGCCATCCATGCGCCAGCCAACGCCGTCGGCAAACGCAAGATGCGCGCTGATCATCAGCGCGCACAACATGATCGCCGTCACTACCGTCGTTGTACTCCTGCTCACGGCTGTGCTCCGCTCCATCTGGTCAACTCCTCAGTCGGGTTGTTCGCCTCGGTCGCCAGCTTCCGCCGTCGCGAGACTGGCGCAACTATTCGCGAAATGACACCCCCGCGCTTGCTTGCATAATATCACAAGCAGACTCGGGTTTTCTCCTTTGACACCTCAATGGCCTCCCAGGTTCTGTGCCAGAGCAATTCCCAAGGCCTCCACTGTCCATGCCATTGGGTACATTCGTTCGGAATACCAGAGACTGGCGAAGTACAGCCCGATGGGTGCGGGCTGGGTCCATGACCCGTCCTCAACCCGTTCGACGAGGTACCGCGCCCCCCGCATCATAGCCTCGTGCGCCCGGTCATCATCTGGCCAGCCGCCAAGCGCCACTACCGCGCGAGCGGTCTCCTCGACACTCGGCGCCACGTCCGCCGCCCCTCCCCAGCCACCGTCCGCGCGCTGGGCGCCGATCAGATAGGCAAGCCCCCGCTGGACCATCTCGGAATCGGGCTCACGCTCGCTGAGCGCCTGCAACACGCGCGCCGTCCCGAGTACCGGATTCTCGTGCTCTGGGGCATACTGATTGCCGAACCACAGCGGCACCCATGAACCATCCGCGCGCTGCGTCCGGTTCAAGTACAGCCACCATCCCCTGACCCGCCGCGCCATGTTGACATCGATGAGACGCGAGATGTGTGGCTCGGCGAAACCGTGGTGGGCGCGCATGGCCATCAACGCATGGGCGGTGATGTCCGGGCAACTCTGATCGAAGGGCAGCTTGCCCCATCCTCGGCAGAACGTGGGCCAGCCACCGTCGGAGTTCTGCAGGTGCCCCAGCCACTTCAGGCCTCGCATGTACACCGGCAGGAAGCCGTCGGAGTCCTCCGCCATCAGTGTGGCGAGCGCTCGCAGTGCGCCAGATGTATCGTCGGCGTCAGGCACACCACCCTCCAGGTGCGTCCACGCCCATCCTCCGGGCGCGGCGTGAGTGAACGGGTGCTCGTGCTGAAGCTGCAGCGCGAGCAGCCACGGCCTGACGCGCTCGGCCACCTCATTGGGCACGCCGCCAGACGCGTCGAGCGCGGCGACGGCGTTCGTGGTGACCCATACGGACAGGTTGGTGTCAATGGGCCAACTGCCATCTTCGCGCGCGGACGCGCGGATGAACTGCAGGCAGCGCGCGACCACTGGATGCTCCGCGCCCGCTACCTCGGCCATGCTCATCGCGACGAAGCTGGTCAGCGGCGTCGCCTCCAGGAAGCCACCATTGCTCGGCTGCATCGAGGCCATTGCCGCTTCGGCTCTGGCTTGCAGGCGGTTGCGCAGGGCACGCCGCAGGGGATTACGGGAGGGGTTCTTGACGTGCAACAGTGTGCCGACCGCGACGAGCGCGGGCAAAGCGTAGCTCACGACTTGCAGGCGCAACGCTCGGTGCAGACCGTGGGGCATGGCGGCCAGTTCGAAGGGGAGTTCGGGGATGTCTTCCCACGGCGCCAGTCCGGCGAGCGCGCAGTTGGTGAGGATGGGCACGGCGAAGGTCCGGTCGGCGCCATATATGGCTTTGATCGCCGCAACGCGCTCAGCCTGCGACTTGCGAGCGCGTTCGGTCACATACGCATCGGCGCGCGCGAGGGCTTGATCGCTGCCCCCCGCCAGCGTCAGCGCCGCCAGGCACAACATTGTCGTGGAGAGATTGCTCGGGCTGTCGGGGGTATCGCCCCAGCCACCGTCATCGTTCTGAGTATCCGCAAGCCACCCGCAGCCACGCCCGATCAGTTCAGCGTCCTGAAGCTGCGCCGCAACGCTCATCGCGCTGATCGCGGTCGCTGTGGAGAGCGCCGATGGCGACAGGTGGCCCTCCCAGTAGCCCGCGGGCTGCATCTCCGCCAGAAGGGTTCTGCGGGCAACGCCCAGCGCCGCCTCCAGCCGCTCGAGGTTCATGCTCGCGCCCCTGCCGCCCGCCATGCCAGCAGCGTCTTCCACTCAATTACCTGGGCCACGCCGAGAGCCTGCAGCAACGTTCGCCTGGCCGATGGCACGCCGACGGCGCGCTGGTTGTCGGCATACATGCGCGGCGTCCACTTGAAGTTGAGTGAGTAGCACTCGCGTACCAGCCGCCAGTGCAGCTTGGTCAGCGCGGCTCTGGTCAACGTCTCGCTCCCGTCAATGGCGGCGTACACCACGGGGAAGATCATGACGCGCTCGTTCTTCATGTCGCGGATCCAGGCCAGCGTCCGCTGCACGTCTTCGGGCGTCTCGCCCGGCAGGCCGACGAGGATACTGACCATGGGCGCCCAGCCGGCGGCGATCAGCCTGCGCAACTGCGTGGCGCATATGTCGCCCCACTCATCGTGGCTCGCGCCGATCATCTTCGCCTCGCCACCAGACCGTGCCAGCAACTCGCCCGACGCGGTCTCGACGCCCACATTCACCCACGGCAACTCAGCGCCGCTGTCACCCACGAGCAGCTCGCGCACGCGCGTGAGTTCCTGATCACTGAAGCCCGCAATGCTCATGATGTTCGCGTGGTCGGTCTGGATCAGGCGCAGGTCATCGAGCTGCCGCAGTCGCTCGAGCAGATCGATCAGCGCCGCCGGGTCGGTCTCGTTGCCTGCGCCACCGTAGCGGAAACAGTCCTCGCTCAGCGCAGCGATCCCGCCCATGCCCGCCGCCAGATTGGTCTGCGCATCGGCCACGATGGTCTCGACCGGCAGGTGCTGCATGCGCTCGCGCCCGATGGTGCAGAAGCTGCACCCCAGCCCGCAGCCCCGACTGATCTCGACCACGCCCATCGTGCTCGCGCCACAGATCGGCGGGATATCCTCCGCCTCCACTCCCTGGCCCTCGATGATCGCGGGCTGCTGCTCCCCCGCCACCAGCGCCCGGAACACCTCGGCCGCATTGCCCTCCGCGTAGCCCGACACAACATGATTCACGCCGGCTGCCCGCTGCCTGTCCTCGTCGGCCGCCAGCTGCCACGCACCCGGTCCGCCCAGTACCAGAGCCGCCGAGTCATCACGTGGGGATATATCGCGCCACCGGTCACGCCGGTCATCGTGGTGCTGGACATGCCAAGCCCGCAGGGCTCTCCGGCGGATACTCCGACGACGCGCGTCTTCGGACCGATCACCTCATGCAGATGCGCGTCATCGACCACGACCACGTCCTCGGCGGTGAAACCAGCCGCGCGCAGCGTCGCCTCCATGCGCCGCAGGCCCAGTGGCGCCACCTTCGCCCGGCCATTGACCGGCGCCGAACGTGGTGCGAGCAGCCAGTCCATCATCGGGCGAGGCGTCAGCGTCGTCTGGCTGGCGGCGAGCATCCCGTCCAGCATATCGTCAAGCTCATCAATCAGCGAATCGATCTCATCGTGCACCGGCGAAGTCTCCTGCACGCCATGCGGCACGCCGACGCGCTCGGTATACATGTGCCGGGCCTCGTCGTCGGGCTCCATGATTGTGCCGGGCACGCCTGCGATAGCCGGCTCGTCGCACATCGGGAAGATGATCGCGCCCTTGGGGCAGATGCGAGCACAGGCCGGGCATCCCGCTTTGCAGTTGTCCGGAGCGACGGCCACCACTCGTCCGTCGTCTTCCGCCCACACCCCGAAGATGCAGAACTGCATGCAGTGCCCACAGCCGATGCAGCGCGAGTAATCGGCGACCGGGTACCATCGTTCCTCAACCGCCTCCGCCACCTCGCGCGCGCCGCCCGCGGCGCCACCGGGGATCAGCCACTGCGCGATCGCCGCCCAACACATCTCGGCACTCTCGCACTCACGCAGGTCGACGGCGAGCAGCTCGTCCGCCGCCAGGCCGTGCGAGCGCAGCGTCCACTCGGCCGGACGCGGTGACATCCACGCCGCGACCGCAACTCGCCCCGCCAGCGCCTGCGCCTCGTCCCAAAGCGCGCTGCCATCGGCGAGATGATATATGTGTGGTACCACCAGCACCTGTGCGCCGCCAGCCACGGCCAGAGCGACGAGTTGGTCCTCAATCCGGCGGCTGGCATCGTCAGCGTCCAGCGCTCTGGAGACGATCAGCATCTCGCTCATACTCACCTGCTATGATGCAGTGAACCCACCTCAAGCGCCGCTCGTCATCACCATTGCGCACGGGGGTGCCATGTGTTTTGACGATACTTGACAGTACCGCGTGGTACAGTTGTAATATACCACAACGACCACAACGCGCCTACTGCCCAGCCACCGAGGTGACCAATGGACAACCAGGCCCCCCGTGACGGTCAGCAGCCGCACCAGCGTGTTCCCCTGAGTGCCCAGCCTAATACGCCGGCGCCAGGGCCGGCCTCATCTGGCGGCGGAGGCGGCGGCTCGCTGGGCATCATCATCCCGGTGGTCATCGGCATTATCGGCATCGTCATACTGGCCGTATGGCTAACGAAGAGTCAGGGCACAACTGAGGTCACGCAGCGCGAGCCCGCCGCTCCCGTCCAACCTGCCACCTCGGACCAGCCTGCTCAGTCGGCGCAACCTGCGCAGCCTGCACAGCCAGCCCAACCCGCACAGCCGGCTCAGCCGGCCCAGCCAGCCCAACCCGCGGCCCAGCCGGTTCAGGGCGGCGGCTCGGCGGGCAGCGCATCGGGTTCGTGGCCTGTGTTCCGGGGGGCCAACCTTGACAATATCAGCCCCGAAAAGGTCACGCTTGCGCGGAGCTGGCCGGCGAACGGCCCTGCGAAACTGTGGTCGGTCAAACTCGGACGCGGACATGCAGGCGCGGCGATCCGCGACGGTCGCGTCTATGTTCTTGACTATGACGAGAGCGCGGGCGCGGACACGCTGCGCTGCCTCTCTCTCGACAATGGCAACGAGATATGGAAGCAGTCCTACCCGGTGCAGCTCAAGTACAACCACGGTCTGTCGCGATCCGTGCCGGTGGTAACCAAGGACTACGTCGTGTCGATCGGCCCGCGCGGGAATGTCATGTGCTGCAAGGCCTCCTCAGGCGAGGTCGTCTGGAAGAAGGACCTGGTCGGCGAGTACGGCCTGAAGGTCCCATCGTGGTATCTGAGCCAATGCCCCATCGTTGACAACGGTAAGGTCATCATCGCCACCGGCGGCAAGGCTCTGATGATCGGCGCCGACCTCAAGTCAGGCAGCGTCGCGTGGACCTGCCCCAACCCCGGTGGCTGGGAGGCCACCTACGCCTCGATCACGCCGATGAATCTCGGCGGCACGAAGACCTACGTGTACCCGACCACCGCCGGCGTGGTGGGCGTTTCGGCCGCAGGCAAGCTGCTGTGGAAGTTCGACGGCTGGAAGGTCAGCACCGCGAACTGCCCGAGCCCGGTGGACTGCGGGAACGGTCGCATCTTCCTGTCCGGCGGCTACAACGCGGGGAGCATGATGATAAAGGTCAGCGGGGGCAGCGCGTCTCAGGTCTTCAAGATCGACCAGAAGACTTTCGGCTCTCACCAGCACACGCCCATACTGCATAGTAACCACCTCTATGGCGTGAGCATCGCCGACAAGCAATTCGTCTGCCTCGACCTGAACGGCAAGCGCGTGTGGGAGAGTGGCCATACCTCCCGCTTCGGCCTCGGCCCGTATCTCATGGCCGGGGGAATGTTCTACGTTCTGGGTGAAGATGGCACGCTTGCACTGGTGGATGCGTCAACCAGTAGCTACAATGAACTTGCGCGGGCCAAAGTCGTCGGCGCAAATGCGTGGGGTCCCATGGCCATCGCGGGAGGCCGCCTGGTGCTGCGCGACGAAGATACTATGGTCTGTCTGGATGTGAAGTAGACACTGAGCGTGGTGCGAGGCAGCTTCATGAGCGCGTCAGATTTCCACAGGGCGGCGGCGGCCGCCCTGTGCTGTGTGCTGCTGGCAGGCGGATGTGCGCGCCGGAGCGAGATCGCCGGTCAGGTGGCGGAGACTCAAGGACGCATCGACCAGGCGGAGGCGACGGCCGTCACCGTCGAGCAGTCTCTGCGTTCCTGGACCGAGATCGAGCCCATCGCGACCGGCCTCGACCAGCCGCGCGGCATCGCGATAGGGCCCGAGGGCTGGCTGTACGTCGCAGGTGACTCCGAGGTGCGCGTCCTGAACTCAGACGGCTCGCTGCGCGTCCGCTTCGATGTCCCGGGCGAGCCACGGGCGATCGCCGTCGGCGACGACAGCGCAATCTACGTGGCGCTCACCGAAAGCTTGCTCACCCACCGTGCGGACGGCACGCTGCTGCATAACTGGGATCCGCCCGGCGACCGCAACTACCTGACCTGCGTTGCGCTTACGGGCACGACAGTCTACGTGGCTGACGCCGGCGAGCGTGCGATCTACGTGCTCACCGGGTCCCATGTGGGACGCATCGCCGAAGAAGACGAGGCCGCGGGCATCCCTGACCTGATCGTGCCCAGCCCGCACATGGACGTCGCGGTTGCGCCTGACGGCAACATCATCGTCGCCAACCCCGGGCACCGCCAGGTGCAGACCCACTCGCCCGACGGTGCACTGCTCAGCAAGTTCGGCACCGCTTCGATGGAGATCGACGGGTTCGGCGGATGCTGCAACCCGGCCGACCTCGCCGTGCTCGCCGACGGGCGCATCGTCACGGCAGAGAAGGGCATACCGCGGGTAAAGGTCTGCAACACTGACGGGACAATTGAGTCGGTCATCGCGCTGCCTGAAGATCTTGATACGCGAGCCAAGGGCCTCGATCTGGCCGTGGACGCCGATGACCGCGTACTTATGCTCGACCCGGACGCACGAAACGTACGCATCTTCGTCAGAGACGAGGTGGCGCAATAGTGAGCGAGGACAAGAACAAGGGACGCCGCGAATTCTTCCACACGCTGGGCCGCGTAGCCGCGAGCGGCGCACTGGTTGGCGGCGTGGGTTACCTGACCGCTCGGGCAGGCAAGGCCTGTCTGCACGAATTCCGCTGTAAGGGCTGTTCGGAACTGAAGGCCTGCTGCGAGCCGCAGGCGCTGATGATGCGTGCGCAGATGCAGCGCGAAGGCAGGCTGCAACCACAGAAGGAGACCGGCGACGGCAATGTCTGATGATTCACAGACCAGCGACCGCCGAGGGTTCCTGGACAAGGCTCTGCGCGCACTCGGCCTCCTGTTCGCCGGGGGCATGGTGGGCCATCTGGCAGCACGCGACGACACCGATGACATGGTGTGGCAGATCGATCCGGACAAGTGCATCGGCTGCGGGCGCTGCGCGACCGAGTGCGTACTCGCACTCTCGGCGGTCAAGTGTGTGCACGAGTGGCCCCGTTGCGGATACTGCGAGCTGTGCTTTGGCTACTACGTCGACCAGCGCGTGGACGACCTCGAGGTCGCCGAGAACCAGCGCTGCCCGACCGACGCGATTAAGCGGGCCCCGGTTGAGGACCCATACTACGAGTACATCATAGATGAGCCCAAGTGCATCGGCTGCGGCCTGTGCGTGAAGGGCTGCAACGACTATGGCAACGGTTCGCTGGTGCTGCAGGTCCGTCACGATCGCTGCCTGAACTGCAACGAGTGCTCGATAGCGAGGGCCTGTCCGGCAAACGCTTTCCAGCGCGTGCCGCGCGAACATCCTTACCTGCTGCGCACGCTCGGTGACGAGGACCTTCACGAGGAGCCGGCGGCATCGTCCGCGCCAGAGCCGTTCCAGCGCGCGCCCGAACCGGCGTTCGAGCCCGCTCCCGATCCCGGCGCGTCTCCCGAGCCGCTTGACCTGCCGGCTGGCGAGCCAAGTGCCATCCCACCCACCGCAGGGGGCGGGCTGGGTCCGCCTGAACTCAACGGAAGGATGGGCGCGGGGGACGTATGAACCGACTGGCGATCGTGCTGATCGTGATGGTTATGTGTCTCTCGGTGACATTCGCGGCCACCGAGAACTTCCCGCCGCCTGAGTTCGAGAGCGGCTACACCTTCCCCGAGTACACAACGCCCGATGCGCGCGCGCAGCTCTTCTCTATCATCGACATCATCGTGCTCGTCGCGGTCATGCTGCTCGGCGCCTGGTTCTCGATCCGCAAACGTTCGCGCTCACACGTCATCATGCTGGTGCTGTTTTCGCTGCTCTACTTCGGCTTCTACCGCAAGGGCTGTATCTGCGCCATCGGGGCCATCCAGAACGTGGCGCTGGCGATCGGCGACCCCGAATATGTTCTCGGACTGGTGGCCGGCGCGTTCTTCGCGCTCCCGCTGCTCTTCGCACTCTTCTTCGGCCGCGTATTCTGCGGCTCGGCCTGCCCGCTCGGAGCGGTGCAGGACATTGTTCTGCTCCGTCCCCTGCGTGTCCCCCGCTGGCTGGAGGACGCTCTGGGGTTGATCCCGTTCGTGTTCCTCGGCGTGGCGGCGCTCTACGCCTGGACCAACACCGCGTTCCTGATCTGCCGCTATGATCCGTATATCGCTTTCTTCCGCCTCGGCGGGTCAATGCCTGTGGTCATCGCGGGCGTCGCGCTCGTTCTGGTGGGCATGTTCGTCGGCCGGCCCTACTGCCGGTTCATCTGCCCATACTCGGCCCTGCTGCGCGTCTGCAGCAGTATCGCCCGCGACCCGGCGCGCATCACGACCCATGAGTGTATCACCTGCCACCTGTGCGCGAACTCGTGCCCCTTCGGCGCGATCCGCCCGCCCACGCCCGAGAACGTCGGGCCAACCGGTCGCGAGGGACGCGGCATGCTCGTGGGACTGGTCATCGCGCTGCCGGTGATAATGGCCGTCGGCGGCTGGCTGGGCTACCAGTCAAGCCACGAACTCTCGCGGATGAACTACACGATCCAGCTTGCCGAACGCACCTGGGCTGAGCAAAACGATACGGTCGAGGGCACTACCGAGCAGTCGGATGCGTTCTACCATCTGGGCATGGCCAATGAAGGGCTGTACCGTCGGGCCGCCGAAATCAGAATGCGGTTCGACGTGGGCTCAGCAGTTCTTGGCGCGTATCTGGGCCTGGTTATAGGCCTGAAGCTCATCGGCTTGAGCATCAGGCGTCGTCGCGACGTCTACGAGATTGATCCTGCGGCGTGCTTCACGTGCGGCAGATGCTACCAGGTCTGCCCCCTGGAGCGCCTGCCAGAGGACAAAGCCGCGGAAACCGGGAGCGAGTGAATGGCTGTGCAAACGCCGGGCGACGCCACACAACCGGGCGGGCCCAACAATCAGTACCGCGCTGCGCTGGCCGTGGCGCTCGTCGCCGCGGTCTTCATCGCGCTCGTCTTCGGGTTCCTCCTCGCCAACCTCATCAGGGCGCGGACCGCTGACCCCACCGACACCACGCGCATCGAGCAGATGCGTGCCGAACTGCTCAAGGATCCCGCCAACGAGGAGATCCGGGAGGGAATCCGCCAACTCGACCTGCAGGTTCGCGACACCTACTACCGTACGCGACGCTTCGCCATCCAAGGGCTCTTCCTGCTCTTTGGCGGCATTGTCGTCTTCCTCATCGCTCTGCACATCGCGGTGACCGCCGCACGTGGCGCGCCCGCACCTCGACCGGCGGCAGGCTCGGAGGCGGTGCTGGGCGCGGTTCTCGCCAGACGCTCCGTGGTCGCGATCGGTCTGGTTCTGGCGGGCCTGCTGGTGGGGCTTGCGGTGCTTTCGCGGCACGATTCCACCGCGGCATACGTCAAGGCCGCTGAAGTCGCCGAGAAGAAGGCCGCTCACGAAGCACTCATGGCCGCCCTCAAGGGCGACCCCGGCATATCGGGCGCGGCGGGCATGTCCGGCGCTTCCGGAGCGCCAGGCGCACCGGGCGCTCGAGGCTACACCGGCGGGCGCGGGGGCCAAGGTTCACAAGGCGCCCAAGGGCCGCAGGGACCCGCGGGTCCTGCCGGACCTCCCGGTCCACCAGGACCGCCTGGAGGCGGTGCGGCCCCAGACCCCACCGATGCCGACTATCCTGACGCGGATGAGCTGGCCGTCAACTGGCCGCGCTTCCGCGGCTGGAACGGTTCGGGCATCGTCGACGATGGCGAGGACTACCCGACCGAGTGGGATGGCGCCAGCGGCGACGGCGTCCTGTGGACCGCCGAGATTCCACTGGCCGGCGAGAACTCGCCGATCGTGTGGGGCGACCGCGTCTTCTGCGCGGGCGCTGACGAGACCACTCGCGAGATATACTGCTACGACGCGAATTCGGGTGAACTGCTTTGGCAACGCCCTGTCGCGAGCGAATTCAGCGCGGAAGATGAACCGCCCGAGACCACCGATGAGGTAGGCTACGCGGCGCCCACCATGGCCACCGACGGCAGCCGGGTTTTCGCGATCTTCGCCAACGGCGACCTCGGCGCTTTCGACTTCGAGGGCAACGAGTTGTGGGTGCGCGCAATGGGTCGGCCCGAGAACATCTACGGGCATTCGACCTCGCTCATGACGTGGCCGGGGATGGTCATCGTCCAGTTCGATCAGGGCAGCGATCCTGAGGAAGAGCTTTCCGCTCTCGTCGCCATCGAAGCGTCCACCGGCAAGCGCGTCTGGGAGACGCCCCGCCCGGTCGTCAACTCCTGGTCATCGCCGATCCTCATCGAGCATGAGGGACGCAGCCAGATCATCACCGCGGCGAACCCGTGGGCTATCAGCTACGACCCGGCCACCGGAGGCGAGCTGTGGCGAGCCAACTGCCTGCACGGTGACATCGGCCCATCGCCGGTCTACTGCGGCGGGACGGTGTTCGTGGCTCAAGACGGCGCGGACCTCGTCGCGATCCGCCCCCACGGCACGGGCGACGTCACCGACAGCCACATCGCCTGGAAAACATTCGGCAATCTGCCCGACACCGTCAGCCCTCTGTGCGACGGACGGTATCTCTACGTCATCACCAGTTGGGGCATGCTGACTTGCTTTGATATGGGCGGCAAGCAGCTCTGGGAGCATGATCTCGAGGCGTCCTTCTACGGCTCGCCCGCTCTCGTGGGCAACCAGATATACATCGTCGACCAGGACGGCGTCACCCACATCTTCCGAGGCGGCCACGCCTTCAAGCAGATCAGTCTTGCCCCCCTTGGGCAGGCCTCGAACTGCTCGCCGGCTTTCGCAGCCGGCCGCATCTACATCCGGGGCGAGGACACGCTGTTCTGCATCGGACAGGAGCGGGAGACGCCAGAATGACCCCGGGCCAGTCGCAGGCAGCAGGTGACGAGCCGGCGATCGACCTCCGGGACGTCGACCAGATAGTGGAACAGGTCGGCCGTGAGCCCGAAGCGGTCATCCCGATTCTGCAGGCCATTCAGGCCCGCTGGCGCTACCTGCCCGAGCAGGCACTGCGTCGCGTGTGCCAGATCACCGAGATTACCCCCGAGCGAATCGCCGGGGTGTCTACGTTCTACACGCAGTTCCGACACGCCCCCGTGGGGGAGCACATAATCTCCGTCTGCCACGGGACCGCCTGCCACGTCAAGGGTGCCGAGCAGGTCACCAGCGCGCTGCGCCGCCATCTGCGCATCGTGTCGAGCAAAGACACCAGCTCCGACGGTCTCTTCACCATCGAGAAGGTCAACTGCCTCGGCTGCTGCACACTCGCGCCGGTGCTTCAGATCGACGGGATCACCTATGGGCACCTCTCCCCGGACTCCGTCGGCGATGTCGTCGGCGACTTCCTCCGGCTGAAGGCGAGCGGGCTGGTCGCGCCATCAGTGGGGGCAGGCGAGGAGGCGCCGGAGGGTCTCGCTGAGGTCCGCATCGGCGTCGGCTCGTGTTGCGTCGCGGGCGGCAGCGCCGACGTGCGGGTCGCGCTCGAGAGAGCTGTGCGAAACAGCGGCGCGCCAGCGACGGTCAAGCCGGTTGGCTGCGTCGGCATGTGTCATCGCACGCCACTGGTCGAGGTAGTCATCCCCGGCGAGGAGCCCCATCTTTACGCAAAAGTCACGCCGGAGCAGGCCGGGCCAATCATCGCCCGCCACTTCCAGCCGGCAGACACCGTCCGCCGCATCACCGGCGCTCTCTCGACGGCCGTAGACCACCTGCTCACCGATGAGTCGTGGGCGCCCGTCACGCGCTACTCGCTGAATGTCCGCGACGCTCCCGTGCGTGACTTCCTCGGGCCCCAGAAACACATCGCCACCGAATGCAGCGGCGACCTCGACCCCTTCGACATCGACGAATACATGGCGAACGGCGGCTTCGATGCCCTGCGCGCCTGCCTGACCGAGCACTCGCCCGAGCAGATCATCGAGACAGTGAAGGCCGCGAAGCTACGTGGCCGAGGAGGCGCGGGGTTCCCCACTGGCCTGAAGTGGGAACTCGTCGCGCGCGAGACCGCCGAGCCCAAGTACGTGATATGCAACGGTGACGAGGGCGACCCGGGCGCGTTCATGGACCGCATGATTCTCGAGTCCTATCCTTTCCGCGTGATTGAGGGCATCGCCATCGCGGCCCGCGCGGTCGGTTCGAGCGACGCCATCCTCTACATCCGCGCCGAGTATCCGCTCGCCGTGCAGCGCGTCTGGGAGGCCATGCAGGCCTGCGAGGAGCGCGGCATCATCGGCGAGAACATCTTCGGCAGCGGCTTCGACCTGCGAGTGAACATCCGCGAGGGTGCGGGCGCTTTCATCTGCGGCGAGGAGACCGGCCTGCTGGCCTCGATCGAGGGGCGCCGGGGCATGCCGCGTTTGCGCCCGCCCTATCCGTCCGAGAGCGGCCTGTGGGGACAGCCGACGCTCATCAACAATGTGGAGACTTACGCGCTCGTGCCCTGGATCATCCGCCACGGGCCCGAAGCGTTCGCTGCGCTGGGCACCGATACCAGCAAGGGCACCAAGGTCTTCGCGCTCGCCGGCAAGATCCGATACGGCGGCCTCATCGAGGTGCCAATGGGCGTAACCATCGGCCAGATCGTCGAGGAGATCGGCGGCGGGGTGACCGACGGGCGAGAGTTCAAAGCAGTGCAGATCGGCGGCCCGTCCGGGGGCTGCATCCCCGCGCGCCTCGCAGACACGCCGATCGACTTCGAGGCGCTCACCGGCGTCGGCGCGATCATGGGCTCGGGCGGACTGGTGGTGCTCGACGACACCGACTGCATGGTGGATGTGGCGCGCTATTTCCTCGAGTTCACGCAGCACGAGTCCTGCGGCAAGTGCACGTCCTGTCGCGTGGGCACCCGCTGCATGCTTGACATCCTCGACCGCCTGACGCTTGGCGAGGGCAAGCCCGGCGACCTTGACGAACTCGATGAACTTGCACATATGATTAAGCGCACGAGCATCTGCGGCCTCGGCCAGACTGCGCCCAACCCGGTGCTCACGACGCTGCAGTACTTCCCCGACGAATACCAGGCACACCTGGAGGGCCGCTGCCCGGCGGGCAAGTGCTCGGCGCTGATCAAGTACGTGGTGAATGACAAGTGCATCGGCTGCACCAAGTGCGCGCAGACCTGCCCGGTTGAGGCGATACCGATGCGGCCCTATGAGCAACACGAAATCGACGTGGAGAAATGCATCCGCTGCGGCACCTGCATGCGCGTGTGCCCAGTTGATGCAGTTGAGATTCAGTCGCCAGTCTGAGGCGGTCGCTGCACCATATGCCAACCATAACTATCGACGGTAAACCGGTCACGGTCGACGACGGCGCTACCATCCTGCAGGCGGCGCGCGCGGCGGGTGTGCACATCCCCACGCTGTGCCACCGCGATGGTCTGCCGCCCTCGACCTCCTGCCTGGTATGCGTAGTGCAGGTGGACGGTGCCGAGCGCATGCTGCCCGCTTGCGCGACGGCGGCGCGAGACGGCATGGCTGTGGCGAGCGAGACCGAGGAGGTCCACGCGGCCCGACGCATGGCGCTCGAACTGCTTCTCGGCGATCACCTGGGCGACTGCCTCGGGCCCTGCCAGGTCGCGTGCCCGGCCGGCATGAACATTCCGCTGATGCTTCGGCAGATCGCGGCCGGCGCGGTGCATGACGCGGCGGGAGTCGCACGGACATCGCTGGTGCTGCCCGCGACGCTGGGGCGCATCTGCCCCGCTCCCTGCGAGAAGGTCTGCCGCCGCGCGCCGCTCGACGAGGCGCTGGCGATCCGCACGCTGCACCGCCATGCCGCTGACTCTGACCTGGCCGCCGACTCATACGAGCTTCCCGAGCGTGCTCCGGCGACGGGCAAGCGCGTGGCTATCGTGGGGGCTGGCCCCGCCGGGCTGGCGACGGCCTGGCATCTGCTCATACTCGGCCACGAGGTGACCCTCTACGACGACCACGATCAGGCAGGCGGAATGCTGCGCCACCCCGAACTTGCCGCCAGTCTGCACGCGGATATTCTGGACGAAGAGATATCGCTGGTAACGCGGCTCGGCGCCCGCATGGTTCTGGGCGAGCGTGTCGGGGTCGCTGATCTGCGAGCAGAGAATGACGCGCTCATCGTGGCCTGCGGCAAAGTCGATGGGGCCACTGCGGAGGCGCTCGGCCTGCCGATGGGGAGCCGCGGCCCGGCCGCTGATCGCGCCACGGGCGCCACTGACCAGCCCGGTGTTTTCGTCTGCGGCGCAGCGCTCAGCCCCGGTCGCATGGCCGTGCGCGCGGTCGCCAGCGGCACGAGGGCCGCCACCTCTGCCGACGCATTCATGCGCGGCGATGCTCCGCCCGCCTCCGGCCGCGAGTTTAATGTGTCGATGGGCCGCCAGCCCGAGGATGAGTTGCGCGCCTTCGCGGAGGGGGCAGCGACGGGGCCGCGGGTCGTGGCTGCGGGGGGTGCGCACGCGGGATATACCGACGCGGAAGCCGCTGCCGAGGCGGCTCGCTGCCTGCACTGCGACTGCCGCGCTCTGGACGACTGCCGCCTGCGCCGCTATGCTATGGAGTATGGTGCCAGTCCGACGCACCACAAATGCGGGCAGCGCAAGTTCGAGCGTGACGCGTCCCACCCGCTGGTGATCTATGAGTCCGGCAAGTGCATTGACTGCGGGCTGTGCATCGAGATCGCGTCCGGCGCTGCCGAGGAGTTGGGGCTGACGTTCGTCGGCCGCGGCTTCAACGTGCGCATGGCGGTGCCTCTGGGCGAGGCGCTGTCCGACGGCCTGCGCCAGGTCGCCCGCGAATGCGCCGAGGCCTGCCCGACGGGTGCGCTCGTGCTGCGCGAGGACGCGCCGGGAGCCTGACCCGCCCGCAGATGTCGCCGCCTATTGCCGCATGGGAGGTCCGTCATGCCCACCTCCGCAGCCGCGCTGGTTGTTGAGGGCGTCGCCCGAACCTTCGACACGCCCGCCGGCCCGAGTTCGGTACTCCGCAACGTCAGCTTCGAGGCCTGGTCAGGCGACACGATCGCCATCATCGGGCCCTCAGGTTCCGGCAAGAGCACGCTGCTGAACATCATCGGATCGCTTGAGCGCCCCACTGCCGGGAGGGTCCGCCTCGGCGACGTCGACGTGACCTCGCTGACCGGCCGCGCGCTCGCCAACTTCCGGGCCCGACAGGTCGGCTTCGTATTCCAGGACCACCACCTCCTCCCTCAGCTCACTGCGGTCGAGAATGTTCTGCTGCCCGCGATGGCCATCGGCGCCACCCGCAAAGCGCAGTTCCGCGCGCGCGATCTGCTCGAGGCCGTCGGTGTGGCCGAACGCGCCGACGCCTTCCCCGCGCGAATGTCCGGGGGCGAGCGCCAGCGAGTGGCGGCTGCGCGCGCGCTCATCAATGGCGCTGGCCTGCTGCTGTGCGACGAACCCACGGGGAACCTCGACCGCGAGTCCGGTGGCAATCTCGTGGACATGCTCATCGCCCTCGCTCAACGCGAAGGCGTCATCGTGCTGATGGTCACGCACAACGAGGAGCAGGCCGCACGCTTTGACCGGTGCCTGCTTCTGCGGGACGGTGAGGTCGCGGCGCATACCCCGTCGGCCTCACCAGGAGTGGGCTCGTGACTTTCTGGCGGCTGGTCTCCCGCAGTCTGCGTCACTACTGGCGCACCGGCATCGTGGTCGTCTTTGCGCTGGCGGTGGCGACGGCTGTCATCGTCGGCTCGCTGGTCATCGGCGACTCGGTGACCGGCAGCATCCGGCGCGCTTCGCTGGCGCGCCTCGGCGAAATCCACTTCGGGCTGACTGCACCCGACTGGTTCCGCGCGGATCTGGCGGGGCACCTCGGCGGAGACGCAGCCGCGCTCGTGCTGCTTGACGGCGCCGCGCGCAACCCGACCAATGGCGCAGTCGTGCCGACGGTCACGACCGTTGGAGTCGACGGCTCATTCTGGTCTCTCTACCCAGGATTCTCGTCGCCCGGCCTGTCCGGTCGCGAGGTCGCGATCAACGAATCGCTTGCCAGTGACGCGGGCCTGTCCGAAGGCGACACGCTTCTACTCACCGTCCGTCAGGACACGGACGTGCCTACCGACACGCTCTTTGCGCGCCGCGAGCGCGAGGACAACCTCGCTTCGGTGCGCCTGACGGTTTCGGCCATTGTGCCCGACGAGGGCGCGGGTTCTTTCCGGCTCGATCCGCAGCCTGCGACGCCCCGCAACATCTTCGTGGAGCGCGAATGGCTGGCCACACAACTCGATCAGGCTGGGCGCGCCAACGCTATCGCCATCGGCCCGCGCGAAGGCACAACCGACGCAGCCCTCGCCGAACTGCAGACGGCTCTGGCCACGGCGGCCGCGCTGCCCGACTACGGTCTCGAACTGGTGGCCGCCGAGGGCGGCTACCTATCGCTACAGACCGACTCCATTCTCCTAAGCGACGGCGAGGTGCGCGCGGCCCGAGCCGCCGCGAGTGGGCTCTCGGCACGCGCCGACGCGGTCAGCGTCTACCTTGCCGACACCATCGCCCAGACCGAGCCCGCAGACGATGCTCCCGAGCTTGCCTACTCGGTGATCGCCGGCGTCGAAGGCCTGAGCCCGGTGCAGGTCGTCGACGGCGAGGTGCGCGATCTCACCGGCGGCGTAGTGCTCAACCGTTGGGCCGCCCGCGATCTGGACGCTACGCTCGGGGACATGCTCCGCCTGACCTGGCTCGTGCCATCGTGGGAGATGGGCTACGATGAGGCCACCGCAGATTTGCCGGTGATCGGCATCATCGGAACCGCGGGCATGGGCGCTGACGCCGACCTGGTCCCCGATTTCGAGGGCATTACCGACGCCGACAGTCTCGCGGATTGGGACCCGCCATTCCCGGTTGACCTCGACCGCGTCACCGAGCGCGATGACGAATACTGGGACCATCACCGCGCGGCCCCGAAGGCCTTCGTGGCGCTTGACGTGGTGCGCGCCATGTGGTCGTCGGGTCGGTCGAGCACGGGGGCCGACTGGGTCACGTCGGTCCGTGTGCGGCCCGGTCCTGACGACACGCTCGACGGGCTGCAGGAGACCTTCTCGGCGGCGCTGCTCGCGGCGTTGTCGCCCGCCGATGAGGGGCTTGTTTTCCGCCCGGTACGGGCCAACGCGCTCGACGCCTCCAAGGGCACTTCCGATTTCAGCGGCCTCTTCCTCGGCATGAGCATGTTCCTGGTATTCAGCGGCGCTGGCCTCGCGGGCATGCTCATGCGCCTGTCGGCCGACCGGCGCGCATCGCAGGCAGGCATCATGGTCGCGGTCGGTTTCAGCGGCGCCAACGTCTCGCGCTCGATCCTCGCGGAAGGCGCAGCGCTGGCCATCCCCGCCTCGCTTCTCGGCGTGCCGCTGGGCGTGGTGTACGCAGCCGGAATCGTGCGCGCGCTCGGGTCGTGGTGGCAGGACGCGCTGGGAACGGGCCCGTCGTTGTGGCTGTTCCTGTCGCCCTACACTTTGCTTGAAGGCGCGCTGGCGGGCATTGCTGTCGGCCTGCTGGCCGCATGGTGGAGCGCGCGCGCACTTGGCCGGTCCCGTGTGCTTGATCTGCTTGCGGGCTGGCAGGCCCTTGAGTCAATCCCGCGCGGGCGCCCACGCGGCCCCCTGATGCTGCTCATCGCGGCGATGATCTTCATCGTCTTCTGGCTGCTCATTTTCGCACTGGCGATCAAGACTCTCGCGCCCGAGATCGCTTTCTTCGGCATAGGCGCTGCGCTGATGGTCGCCGGACTGGCCGGTGCGAGCCTTGGGCTCGGCCGGATCATGCGTCTGCGCGACGCCGCCGGCTCGCACTCGCTGCTGGCTGTGCGCAACGCCGCCGCTGCCCGAGGTCGCAGCCTGCTGGTGATCGGGCTGCTCGCGGCAGCTACGTTCATCATCGTCGCCGTGGCCGCCAATTCCCGGGATTTCTCGGACCTCGACGTCACCTCCAAGTCCTCCGGCACCGGCGGCTTCTCGCTGCTGGCGACCTCGTCGATCCCGCTCCCCTACGACTTCGGCACCGCCGAGGGCAGGGCCGCTCTGGGCTTCTCGTCCGACGATGAGGCGATCTTCGAGGGCGTGCGGACGATCTCGTTTCTCGCCAGTACCGGCGAGGACATCAGTTGTCTGAACATCGCTCGCCCGCATCATCCGCGAGTGCTCGGGGTCAGCGACGCGATGATCGCACGCGGCGGCTTCCACGTCGCCGCGCGCGGGGTTAAGCGTGACGAGGGCCCGTGGCAGGCCCTGCGCGCCGCCTCAGGAGACGGCCCAATCCCGGCTTTCGGTGATGACGCCAGCGTCCGCTGGCAGCTTCATTCCGGACCCGGTTTGTTGTACGAGATACCCGACGAGTCCGGCCAGCCAACCGACCTGCGCTTCGACGGGCTGCTTACCGGCAGCATCTTCCAGAGCGAGATTCTTGTGCACGAGAGTTCGCTCAAGCGCCTCTTCCCGAGCGTGGACGCGCCGGGGTATTTCCTGGTCGAGACGCCTGAGGGCCGCGCAGGCAACGTCGCCGAGGCCCTGCGGCGCAACCTCGGTGACGCCGGTGTGCAGGTGCGGTCAACCGCCGAGGTCCTCAACGATTTCATCGCAGTGCAGAACACCTATCTGTCCATGTTCCTGGCGCTCGGCGGACTGGGTCTGGTGCTCGGCAGCGTCGGGCTGGTGGCCATACTCCTGCGCAGCGCTTTGGAGCGCCGCGGAGAGTTCGCGCTGATGCTCGCAGTCGGCTTCCGGCCCGCGGATCTCTCCCGTCTGCTGCTGCTGGAACACGCAGGTCTCCTGGTCGCCGGCCTGGTGCTTGGCACGCTCGCGGCCCTCATCGCGGTTGCCCCCCAACTCGTTTCATCGGTCGCAAGCGTGAACTGGCTGGCCCTCGTGGGCGTCCTTATGGGTATACTGATCACCGGGCTGGTGGCCTGCGCGCTGGCCGCACAAGCTGCAGTGCGTGGCAGTCTAATCGAGGCGCTTCGTGAGGAGTAAGCGATGACTGACCGATTTCGGCCAGCCCTCTGTGTCTATGTA
Source organism: Candidatus Zipacnadia bacterium (assembly GCA_029821735.1). Taxonomy (GTDB): domain Bacteria; phylum Armatimonadota; class Zipacnadia; order Zipacnadales; family UBA5352; genus JALGSU01. The sequence continues at coordinate 119,535 of JALGSU010000011.1, forward strand.
CTGGCGGCGATGCTGCTCGCCTCTACCGTCTGTGCGCAGACGGGGGGCGACTGGCCCAGCTTTCGCGGCAAAGCCCAGATGACCGGCGTGGCGCATTCGCCACTGGCCGCCGACCTTTCCCTGAAGTGGATATACGAGACCGGTTCATCGGTGCAGTCCACGGCGGCGATCGTCGGCAACACGGTCTACGTAGGCACGATGACCGGCGCGCTGGTGGCCATCGATCTGTCTTCGGGTAAATTCAAGTTCAAGTACGTGACTGGCGGAGCCGCTATCAGTTCCTCACCCGCTGTCGTCGGTGACACCGTGTATTTCGGCGACGCGTCAGGCGTCTTCCACGCCATCAGCGCATCCACCGGCGCCCTGCGCTGGAAGTACCAGACCGGTGACGAGATCACCTCCTCCCCCACGCCAGTCGGCTCCTCGGTGCTGGTTGGGTCGTACGACTTCAAGCTCTACAAGTTCGACGGCGCGACCGGTGCCGTCCAGTTCGCCCACGAGACTGACGCCCAGGTTCACTGCGCTCCGTGCGAGGCCGGGGGGCTGACGATGATCGCCGGCTGCGACGGTTATCTGCATATGATCTCCGTCGCGAGTGGCCAGGAGGTGCGCGCCACCGAACTGGGTGGGAACTTCGCAGCCGCGCCGGCGTATGGCTCGGGCAACGCCTATGTCGCAGGCGTCGACGGCAGCTACTACGCGGTGCGCGTCAGTGACGGCAAGATTCTGTGGCAACGCCAGGACCCAGGGCGCAACGCCGCCATCCACGCGTCCGCCGCAGTCATGGGCGACGCGGTTATCTTCGCGTCTCGCAGCAACTCGGTCTTCCGCGTGAACGCCACGACCGGCGACACCGTGTGGACCTTCGCCACGCGAGGCGACGTGGACTCTTCGCCGGTCATCAACGTCGGCCATGTAATCTTTGGCGCTTCAGACGGCAATATCTACCGAGTGCGGCTGTCCGATGGCGCCGAACTGTGGCGTTACACAGCCGGCTCGAGATTTACCGCCTCGCCCGCCGTTGGACGGCGCCGACTCGTGATCGGCGCGGAGGACGGCGCCGTATACTGTTTCGGCTGATAGCTCGCGCATCCGAAAGGAGACGCACAATGACGAAGACCACCAGGCTCATGCTGGTCCTCGCCGCCCTGCTGATCTCGCTGGCGGCCTTCGCCGCGGACTGGCCACAGATGCTCGGCCCGGACGCAAACGGCATCGCCCCTGACACGGGCATCAACAAGGACTGGAACGCCAAGCCGCCGCAGCAACTGTGGAGTGTTCAGCTACACGACGATGGCTACGCCGGTCCCGCGGTCGCCGATGGCAAGGTGTTCATCATCGACCACGACGGCGCCGAGGACGTTGTCCGCGCGATCAGTCTCGCCGACGGCAGCGACGTCTGGCAGTTCCGCTATGCTGACCTGAGCAAGGCCAACTATGGTTTCTCACGCAGCACCCCTTCCTACGCGAACGGCATGCTCTACACCGTCAGCTTCCTCGGCAAGGTGCACTGCATCAACGCCGAGACCGGACAGATGGTGTGGATGCGAGACATGCGCGCGGAGTTCGGCGGCACACTCCCGAAATGGGGATATGCGATGTCGGCGCTGGTGGACGGTGACAAGGTGATCGTCTGTCCCGGCGGCAGCGGCACCGCAGTCGTCGCCCTCAACGCCGCCGACGGCCAGACGCTCTGGCAGGGCGGCGGCAACGACATTCCCGGTTACGCCACCCCGGTCAAAGGCACCATCCTGGAGCGCGAGCAGTACGTGGTCTTCACCGGTAAGTCCGTCATCGGCGTCGACGCGACCAGCGGCGAAGGCCTGTGGCGCTACCCGTGGGAGACCAAGTACGACGTCAACGCAGCGGCGCCCATCATCTCCGGTGACGCGGTCTTCGTCACCAGCGGCTACGGTCACGGCTGCGCGGTCATCCAGATCAATGCAGACGGGCCCGCGATCGTCTGGGAGAACCGTGAGGTGATGGCTCACTTCAGTTCGCCCATCTACTACAAGAGCGTTTTCTTCGCGAACACCGATCCTGGTTTCCTGGTCTGCCTGAACCCCGGCACCGGCCAGGCGATCTGGAAGCAGCAGGGCTTTGAGAAGGGCGCGCTCGTGGTGGTCGACGACACTATCATCGCCATGGACGGCCGTGGCGGCGACGTTGTCATGGTGAACGCCACCGCAGCCGGCTATCAGGAGCTTGGGCGCTTCAACCCGCTCGGCGGCCAGAGCTGGACGGCGCCGATCGTCGCTGACGGCAAGCTCATCGTCCGTAACAAGGTGGCGATGGTCTGCCTCAACCTGATGTAGTCCACACTGCAGAGGAATCGCGACGGCCGGGCAAGATGCCCGGCCGTCTTCGTGTACGCCCGCTTGCGGCGCGTCAGCTCTGGTGCTGCATGCGCAGGGCCTTGAGGTAGCCCTCGAAGTATTCGGTGCCGCCGCCGTGGCCGCCAAAGACCGAGGTACCGATGTAGAGGCCCGGGCCTGTTGCGGGCATCGCTTCGGAGGTCTGATCGTTGACGCTGATGGTCATGGTCTCGAGGTCGAAGTGCACCTCGATGTGCGCCCACTGGTCGACGGCAACGACGAGCCCAGGGTTCTGGAAGCTCGTGTTCAGATACTGGTCCGTGTATTTGGCGTGGATCTCGCCGCCTTCGAGCCAGATGGTGACGCTGCCCGTGTAGTGTCCGTAGTGAGTGAAGAGCGTCTGCTTCTTGTCGGAGGTGGGCTTGATGTCCACGCTCAGAGTCCACGCTCCGCGGCGGGGAGTCATCTCACGCGGGAAGACGAGGTAGTTGCCCAAGCCGTCGAACTTCAGGCAGAGCGCATCGTCCTCGTCGACGTAGACGGGTGCTGTCTCGGGAGCGTCGGCCGGGTATGCGCCACCGTTGCGGAAGGGGTCGCCCAGGCTGCCGCTCTCGCCGCCGCCGCGCCCGGTGACGTCCACCGTCCGCCCACCGATCTGACCCCAGAAGCTGCGCCCGGCGTTGGTGTAGAGCAGACTGCCGTTCTCGGGGTCGAGGTCATAGTTCAGGTCCGGGATGGTGCCTGCTGGCACCTGCACGGTGACGCGCTTGTGCTGGCTGTCGGAGTAGACGTCGAGGTCGACGAGCTCGCCCGGCTCAACGCCTGCGACCATGACCGGCGCGCTGCGGTAGATGCGCCCGGATTTGGCGATAGCGCGCATGTGGAAGATCGAATGCGGCCGCAGGGGAGTGAAGCTGAAGTCGATATCAGCGCTCGGGGCGTCCACGTGGCTGGTGATATCAGGCAGCCGCCGAAAATCCTCCAGCGTGACGGTGACACCATTGCCCTCGGTCTCGGACCAGACGCCGTAGCGCAGGACATTCCTGACGGGAATGCGCTTCTTGAGGATGCCGAAGTCCAGCACCACGGTGGCTCGCTCGGCCTGCTCGCGCGCGAAGCTGAAGGTCGTGCCACGCGGCCACACGCTGAGATTGGTGTTCATCTCCAGCCGATCGCCCTGGTTGAAGTGGTAGCGCCCATCGGTTTTCGTGTGAATGGTGGCAGGCGGTCCCTCCAGCCACATCGAGCCCTTGAGGTCGCCCTGCTTCTGCATGGCGCGCATGGTGACTTTGAGGAGCATCTGATCTTCGGCGTCCGGGTATTCGCTGGCGGGGTCGACGCCATATATCTCGTCGCTGTTCTCGAGGACCTCGACGAAGGCCAGCGGCTCATCACACTCGATGTGGCCGACAATGTGGCGGCTGCCGACTGTGCCTGCGCTGGGCAGGACGGCGAAGCTGGCGGCGTTGGGGCGCAGGATGTCCCGCAGGGGCTGCTTGACCCACTTGTAGTCCCAGTTGTCGGTGGGGCGCAGTGTGATGTGATGCAGACCGGTGGCGTAAGCAAGTTCGCGACCGTCGGCCATGCGCACAGTCACTCTTGGGCGCAGCAACATCTCACCGGCGATCTCCTCGGTGGGCAGCTCCAGCGTCTGATCAGCAAGCAGGCCCGGGTCAAGTGTCACCGGATCGAAGCTGCGCACGGGCTCGCTGGCGTCATTGGTCAGCGTCACCGCCACCTGGTACGGCTGCTGCTGCGTGCCATCGGGGATGTTGAGCAGCTCGATCTGGAGCACCTCGCCGAGGGTCAGCGCTTTCCGGTAGCTCACCACCAAGTTTGGTATCGAAGTGTCGTCGCCCTCATTGGGCGCGGGGGCTTCGCCATTGAGAATGTGCGTGTAGTAGTTGATGATGCGCTGGGTGGTCAGCCCGTTGGTGATGGTCGGCTCGATGCAGGTGTGCTCGTTGAGTTCGTCCCACTCGGGCATGTCGATGACATCGGGATTGGCCGACATCGCGATCTCAAAGCTGCGCCGGAGGGTCTTCGTCCCCTCCTCGAGGAGCGTCGAGCCACTCATGAAGTTGTAGTAGCCGGTGGTCGCCATCATCTCGAGGTACTTGCCCTCGTAGCCAGGTTCACTGAGGACGCCGGTGATGGTGGGGACGACAAAGTTCGCGTAGAAGTCAGCGTCAAAGCCGCGGTCTTGGCGACGCATCATGCCGACGCTCGGGCTGACCAGTCCGTCGGCCACGTCGAGATATGACCGCCAGCGCGCTTTGATCGCTTCGGCAGTCTCCTCCTCGACTGCGCCGGTCGCCTGGAACTGCTTGAGCGCGTCGTACATGTCCGCGTTCACGGCAGCCATGTAGAGGAAGCTGTCACCGTGGATGGCTCGCAGGTCGGCGAGCATCGTCGCCAACTCTTCAGGGGTCAGTCCGTCGGTGTGGTAGGTGCCGCACAGCAGTCGGCCCTGAACGCGGAGACTGTGCGGAAAGGCGAGCGCGGCGGTAAGTGTTTTGTCGAGGTAAGTGATGTCCTTCGCCACGCCGATGCGCGGCATGATGATGAAATCGTCGCGGCCACTCGTGTCGACCGCTTCGAGCGCCCGCTCGTACCGATAGACCATCCCCGGCGTCCCGATGAGGATGCTCAACCCATCGAGGCCATACATCTTCGCGTGCCCCATGATCTTGTGGAAGCTCGCGTCGGTGAGGACATCCCGATCGCGGGTAGCTTTGTCCATGAACAGCGGGCGGTCCATGTAACGGTGCAGGTAGTTCTGAAACAGACCGTACTTCACCTGACTGGATGAGAACACCAGTGGGGGCGAGATGAGCGGTTCGCGGACGCTGTCCTGCGCCCCTGCAGCGGAGCAGACGATAATCGCGGCGAGCAGCATTGCGGCAAGATGACGCATGGTGTGTCCTCCTTTGGTGTGCCGCTCAGGATACACCGCGGATGGACTCGCTGCAAGCCGGGCGACGGAAGCCTGCGGAGGCTTTTGCGCCTGATGGCACGCGAATCGTTCGCGATGGTCTCGGCTCCGGAGCGCTTTGTGGCGGGCGATTCGGTGACGATCGGATTCCGATATGTAGTCGGTGAGGGCGGCTTGCCGATGGGGAGCAAGCTGAAGTTGGGGCTGCCATCGGCCGGGTGGGGCGAGCCTCTGGTGAACCACAAGCGCATGTGGGATCTGGATCCGAGTAAGGCCAACCGCTGGCTGCACTACATGCGACTGAACACGACCTTCGAGGTGGAGACGGACACAACGGCATTTCTGGAGCCGTATGCGCGATTCGAGCAGCGGCCCGGTGACGATCGATGCATTCAGCGCTGGTGGATTACGTTCGTCGTGGTAGAGGCGGATTTCGCGCCGGGTGACGTTGTAGAAGTCACGTATGGTGACCCAACGTGGGGCGAGGCGGGCGGGCGGGTGCAACCGGTGGTGGAGCCGCGCGGCGATTTTTCGTTCTTCGCGCAAACGCCTGGCGGAGAGATCCGCGAGGTGGATGGCTCACCGGTCTGGGTCGCGGTGGAGGCCGGTCCGGTGCAGCGCGCGTTCCTGCGCATGCCCACCATCAGCGGCGCGGACGCTCCCACGCCGCGCGTGTATGTGACTGATCGCTGCTGCAATCCCCCATTGGGCGAGACGCCCAGCATCGAGGTGGAGGTGCAGCAGGCGGGCGACGTCCGCCGCGCGACGGCGGTCTCGGGCGCGGAGGGCCTGCGGGTTGAGGCGCAGCCTTCTGTAGTGCGGAGCGATTCCGAAGACCAGGTGTACTGGGGCGACATCCACGGGAAGACCAGCTTCTCGGGCGATGGCCTCGCGCCGATTGACGAATACATCAGCTACGCGCGCGATTTCGGCGCCGAGGACTTCACCGCCGTGAGTGACCACTCCGGCTGCAACCGCCAGTCGTGGTTCGACACCCAAGAGAAAGCGGCGGAATACACCGTCGACGGGGAGTTCATCGCGCTCAAGGGTTTCGAGTTCTCGTATGCCCACGGGCATCGGAATGTGTATTTCGACAACCATCGCATCGAGGAAATCTGGCCAGGCGAGCGCCTCGATCTCGCCGCCGGCCCGGACGGTCTGCGCCCGTTCTTCGAGTACCTGCGCTCCCGCAAAGACGAACTCATCAGCATCCCGCATCACACCATGGTCTGGACTGACTGGGACGTGTTCGATCACGAACTCGAGCGCGTATGCGAGATCTACTCGATGTGGGGCTGCACAGAGCGCCCGATTTCCGAGGGCAACACGCTGTGGGACAAGAGCTGCATCCCCGGCGGCGGCGCGCAGGCGGGGCTGGCGCGCGGCTACCGGTACGGCTTCATCGCCGCGAGCGACTCGCACTCTGGATTCCCGGGCCGCCAGCACCCCGACCTGTATGGCTTCTGCTTCTCATACAAGTCCGGTCTGGCCGCCATTCGCGCACCGGAACTGAGCGCGAAATCGCTTGTTGACTCGCTCAAGGCGCGCAACTGCTACGCGACCACCGGCGCACGCATCTACGTCGAATTCGCCGTCGATGGCGAGCGCATGGGTTCGGAGATTATCGGCGATGGTCCGCGCCAGATCACCGGCCGAGTGGTCGGCACCGATCAGGTCACCCGTGTGGACATCGTCCGTGACAACGCCGACTGGCTGACCCTCACGCCCGGTGACGATGATGTCACTATCGACGCCACTGACGATGCACCACTGGGCAACGGTTCGTTCTACTACCTCCGGGTAACGCAGGCCGACGGTGAAATGGCGTGGGCCAGCCCTGTATGGGTCGACCCGACGCAATGAGAAGAGTGGAGAAGACCATGATTCGCAGCAGTGCACGTATGCTCATCCCTATCGGCTGCATCCTCGTGATTGCAGCTTCGGCCGTCGCCCAGGACACCGCCGCCCAGTGGATATGGTATCCCGAGGACGCTTCGCGCGACTGCTACAAGACCTCCCGCTGGTTCCGCGCGGAGTTTGACCTGGACGCAGCGCCGGTGGAGGCAAGCCTGTGGCTGCTGGTGGACGACCGCCAGACGCTTTGGGTCAACGGTCAGGGACCACTTGAGGAAGCCGAACGGACGCTCGCGTCGCTACGCTATGACCTGACGGGAGTGGTTGCGCAGGGCCGCAACGTGTTCGCCCTCGAGGGCTGGAACGGGAGTAGCGTCGCGGGAGTGATCGCTCGCCTGACGGTCCGGTATGCGGATGGTCGCGAGCAGATCGTCGTCTCCGACGATAGCTGGCGCGCCTCGCGGGAGGGCCCCGATGGCTGGACCGCCCCGGACTTCGACGACGCCGCCTGGCAGCCGGTCATGGTGATCGGCGACGCTTTCTCGAAGCCGTGGGCCGAACACGAGGCGTTCTACGTGCCACCCTTCTACACTGACGCCGAACTGGCGGCACGCGCGCAGCGAGTGGCCTCGCTTGTGGCCCAGCCCGAACAGTTCGAGAATGACCCGCCCGCCGATGCTCAGCTGAAGTGGATCAACGGCATGCCCGCGTTCGTCATCAATGGCGAGGCCCAGACGGTGGATTCCTACCGGGGCATTCTCGACCCGATGCGCGAGCACGGTCGGCGGCAGATCGCGCTCTTCCGCGACGCGGGTATCCACCAGTTCAGTGTCTACGCGCGCCTGGACAAGTGCTGGTCAGGGCCGGACGAGTATGACTTCTCATATGTGGATGAGCAGATCCGCGCCTATCTGTCAGTTGACCCGGACGCATGGCTCAGCGTGCTGATCCGGATCATCCCGCCAAGCTGGTGGATGGAAGCGAACCCCGACGAACTGGTCGGGTACGCGAGCCCGGGTGAGTTGGGCGGCGACGAGCAGTCCCGTGCCCGCCGGGGCTCCCTTGCCTCGGAGGCGTGGCTCAGCGACACCAGCGACGCCTGGGGCGCGCTGGTCAAGCATGTCGAGGACCAGCCGTGGGGCAAACGCGTTATCGCCTACCAGCCCGGCTACGGCATCTCGGCCGAGTGGCACTACTTCGGCAGTTGGCAGGAGCAATATCCCGACACCGGCGCGGCCATGACGCGAACCTTCCGCGCCTGGCTGCGTGACAAGTACGAGACTGACGAGGCATTGCGCGCGGCATGGGCCGACCCACAGGTAAGCCTCGACACGGCGACCGTGCCGGGCATCGAGCCGCGCAGATACGCTACGCATGCGGCCTTCCGCGACCCGGCTACCGAGCGCTGGTCCATTGACTACTACCACTGCCACCAGAAGGTGGTCGCCGACGACATCGACTACCTCGGCCGCATCGTGAAAGAGCAGACCGAAGGCCACAAACTCTACGGGGTCTACTACGGTTACTTCTTCGGTGTGCAGCCTCATACGCAGGGCGGGCACCTGGAGCTGCCGGCGCTATTCAAGAGCCCGAACGTAGACTTCTTCGTCGCCCCCTACAGCTACTCGAAACGCTTCATGGGAGACGACGGACGCCTGCGCAGCCTGGCCGGCGCTTTCAGGCTGGCGGGCAAGCTGCATATCCTGGAGGGCGACATCCGCACCTGGCTGCACTCGCGCGACGAGTACGGTCGCACGCAGAGCCGTGAGCAATCGCTGGCCGCCATCGCGCGCGAGTTCTCGACCTCACTGATCGAGCGGGCGGGCTTCTGGTACGTGGACTTCGGGCCGGACGGCGACGGTGGCTGGTTCGACGATCCCGCGGTGATGGCCCAGGCCACCAAGCTGCACGAGTTGGCCACCAGTGCTCTGCAGGAGCCGCGTGAGGAGACCGCACAGATCGCGCTGGTGTGCGATCTCGAGAGCCCCTACTACCTCAGCGATGGGCCGGGCATGAAGATCGCCTATCGGATGGTGGAGGACGTGACCACCGAGCTGCACCACATCGGCGCACCGTTCGACGCCATCCACCTCGATCAACTCGCGGAGAGCGACCTGGAACGCTACCGCATGATCGTCTTCCTCAACACCACCATGATGACCGACGAGCAGGTGGCGCTGGTGCAGCGGCTACGCGCGGCTGGGAACCACGCGATGGTCTTCCTGTGGGCACCAGGCGTGTGCTCACCCGACGAGTTCTCAGCCAGACGCGCCTCCGCAGTGACGGGCATGGACCTCAAGCTGGTGGACCAATGGGTACCCGGCGTGATCGAGGCGACCGGCGATGACCCGCTGCTGGCGGGTCTGCCAAGCGTCGAGGTGCAGACCATCGAGGTCACCGGCGCGACGCCCTTGGCCGGCTTCGGTGACGCCGCCAACTGGTACAACCCGCGTGACACCAAGACCATGGAACGTGAGTACACGGCCTTCGAGTGGGAGGCCATCGACGGCGGGCTACGCTGGGCGTTTGACACCGTTCACAACTACAGCGACATCCACGGCAAGTTCGCGATGGACGAAGCTGACGGCATCGGCTGCGACCTGCGTCTGGAGAGCGACGCCTCGTGGCTCGAAGCGCGCCTCGTGATAAAGGACGCCAACTCGGCCGAGTTCGCTACCGCTTCGACTACCCGTTCTCGGCGTATGAGAACGCGCCATGGTCGCGTCTGCAGCCCGAGAAGATCGCCTTCCCGCTCACCGGCTGCAAAGTAGTGCTGAACCAGACCGCCAACGTGGGCCTGTGCGCGCTGGAGATGACGAACCTGCGCGCGCTGGAGGGCACGATCACGGAGCACACCGTCCGCCGATTCGGCGAAGGCTCATTCGCCCCGGCGTTGGTACTGAACACATCCCGCCTGACCGGATTCGGCGGGGTCCCGTGGCCGCGTACGCTGGGCAAAATCGCGGGGACCGAACACACGGGCCTGGTCGCACACTATTCCGGTCGGCGCACGACGATCTTCTCTTCGGCGCCCTTCCTCCCCCGCGAGGTGCTCGCGAACGTGGCAGATGAGGCGGGTGTGCATCGCTACCTCGACAGTCTGACTGAGGTCGTGCGAGCGGACTCGCGCTTCATCGCCATACACACCAAAGAGGGCGGTCCGCGTACGCTCAATCTGCTGACGGACTGCACGGTGACTGACGCGCTGACCGGCGAGGCCATCGGCAGCGGCGTGCAAATGCCCATGAACCTGCCGCCGGACTCGACCACCATTCTCGAAATCACGCCAGCGAATCAATAGACACGGAGGCGCGCCATGCTTCTGCAGCAGGATCAGGAATTCGTTGCGCAGCCATCGCCTTTTCAGCCAGGGGAGCGCACCGTCAAGATGTGGCTGGACGAGCCCGAGGCGGGCATCAATGAGGGCACCGGGCTGATGCTGTGTCTGCACAACTGGGGCGGCATCTACGATCAGGAGATCTACGTGGGCTGGTGCCAGACCTTCGCGGAGCGCTACAACACTGTGACCTGCTCGGTGAACTACCTGCAAAGCGGCGACGAGTGGCAGGAGTTCCCCGACCGGCCATACGACCACGGTTACCTGCAGGCGATGGACTGCCTCGGGGCGCTCTACCACATCCGCCGGCAGCTCGCCGAGGCGGGCGTGACGTGGAACGATCACCGCTACTACTCGATGGGCGGCAGCGGCGGGGGCAACGTGACGCAGATGGTCATGAAACTCGCACCGCATACGTTCGCGGCCGGCGTCGACATCTGCGGGATGCCCGGGCTGATCGAGGAGATCGCATACCGCGACCGGGAAGAGGGCTCGCCACCGCCAACCGCGGGCTACTCGCGCGACCCGAACGATCCGCGCTATCTCACGCGTGACATGATCGAGATCCGCGATTTCGGTCACCCGGAACATTGCCGCCTGGTGGCGGAGGCGAACCCGGGGCTGAAGATCGTGATCGTGCATGGCTTGGACGACCAGTCCTGCGCGGTCGTCCCGAAGATACGCCAGTTCGCCAACATGATCGAGGCGGGCATCGAGGTCGACGGGCACTTCCTCACCCCTTGGGATGTGGACGGCGAGGCGGTCACCACCACTGGCCACCCGGTCGGCAATCGCGACAAAGTGGTCATGAAATATGCGGACGAATACATGCTGCCGGACGGTCGACTGGCGAAGAGCAGCGAGGGTCCGAGCGACTTCGAGCGCGGTGGCGTGGTCGAGTTCCCGACCACCAATGGGCGCTACACAATCGACTTCAGTGGGTATCCGGCCATCGACTTTGTCTAGGTTCAACGGGTGAGACCTGGGACTCCCTATACTCTATGCTGCGGGCGACAGGAGAACGCTCTAAGTGAAACACTCAGCCGATGTCCAGATCATCCGAGAGCTGGCCCACCGCTACGCCGAAGTCGCGGCCAAACCCATCCAGGACGAGCGCCGAGACCTGTGGCGACGTCACAATTCGCTGCAGCGCACGCGACCGCTGGTGTACTGCCGATGGTTCGCGACCTGGAACGAGCACCCGTGGTCGAAGCTTGAGTGTGAGGATGGGTTCTGGCAGGGCCACGAACGGTTCCTCAAGCAGATGCTGGCGCAGGACGAGACGGGCGATGACTACATAATCGAGCCCTGGATCACCCAGCGCGCCAGCGTTGCGTCCCCGCCGGGGAGCGTATGGGGTGTCCCCTACAACCGCATCAGCACGGGGATCAAGGGTGGCGCGTGGAAGTATGATCCGCCGCTCAAGAAGCTCGAGGACATCGAGAATCTGGCCGAGCCCGAGCACGTCATCGACGAGGAAGCCACCGCGCGCAACGTCGAGCGGCTGCGCGAGGCGGTCGGCGACATCCTCGAGGTGAATGTGGACCGCTCGCCCACCTGGAGCGGCTGGCACGCGGACATCTCGACCGACATCGCGTATCTGCGCGAGCTGGGCCAGCTCATGCTGGACATGAGCGATAGCCCTGAGTGGCTGCACCGGTTGCTCAAGCACATGAGCGACGGGATCTTGCGCAGCCACGAGCAGGCTGAGGCCGCGGGCGACTGGAGCTTGAGTAACCACCTGAACCAGGCCGAACCGTACGCGCTGGAGTTGCCTGACCCGGCAGCGAACTCCGGGTCGGTGAAGCGCGATCAACTCTGGTGCTTCACGGCCGCGCAGGAGTACGCGCAGATTTCGCCGGCCATGCACGACGAGTTCCTGCTCCAGTACCAGTTGCCGATCATGAGGCCGTTCGGTCTGGTGGCCTATGGCTGCTGCGAAGACCTGACGCACAAGATCGACATGCTGCGTCAGATCCCGAATCTGCGCCGCATCGCGGTGACGCCGGTGGCCGATGTGGCTCGCTGCGCCGAGCAGATCGGTGAAGACTATGTGGTCTCATGGCGACCAAATCCCGCCCAGATGGGGTGCTGCGGCTTTGACGAGGAACTGATCCGCTCGGTCACGCGCCAGGCTTTCGAGGACAGCCGCGGCTGCCATGTCGACGTGACTCTCAAGGACGTGCAGACGGTTGAGGGCGACATCTCCCGTCTGCGGCGCTGGGTGGAGATCACGCGCGAGATCGGCGACGAATACTGACGCGGAGGGACAGCATGACCGATTGGGACCGCGGCTATGTTCAGGTTTACACCGGCGATGGGAAGGGCAAAACGACCGCGGCGATAGGCCTGGCACTGCGCTGCGCCGGGGCGGGCGAACACGTCTTTATTGCTCAGTTCGTCAAGGGCATGCACTACTCCGAGCTGGATGCGTTGGCGCGGCTCGAGGATCTCATCACCGTGCGCCAGTACGGGCGCGACTGCTTCATCACCGACGAGCCGACGCCCGAGGACATAGCGGCGGCGTGCGAGGGGCTGGACGAGGCCCAAGCGGAGATGCTCTCCGGGCGCTACCGGATGGTCATTCTCGACGAGGCGAACATCGCCACCCACTTCAGGCTGTTCGCAGTCGAAGAGCTACTCGCGTTCATCGACGACAGACCCGAGGACGTTGAACTGGTCATCACCGGTCGGCGGGCAGACCCGCAGATCATCGAGCGCGCCGACCTGGTCACCGAGATGCGCTGCATCAAGCACTACTATGACGAAGGCGTTCAGGCAAGGAAGGGAATCGAATGTTAGTGAGACTCTGGGCTGTCGCTGTCATGGCGGCGGTCTGTTCGTGCGGGGCGGCTGAGGTCGCCATCGAGATATCCGCCGACCCGCCGTTGCCGGTAGCGAACCTGTTCGTGAACCCGGGTTTAGAGGAGGGCGACGCCCGCCCTGAGGGCTGGGGCGTGGCCGCCAGTCAGCCAGATGTGGTCGACTTTGAGTACCCCAAGACCGGCGGGCACCAAGGCGCGTATCTGCGCGTCGATGCCCACGGCTCGACCAGCAACGGCTATCTCTCCCAACCCCTCAGCGTTCTGCCCGACACGCTCTACCGTGCGGGCGCGTGGGTGCGCATCCGCGGGGGCACGATGGTCATGTGGCTGCACGCCTGGGTTGACGGCACACGCTTCGACGAGCGCGCCTACCTCAAGTCGTACGGGTCGCTGCCACTGATCCCGGACTTCGTGAAGATCGAGTGGACCACCAGCCCCGATCCGGAGGAATGGATCTGGGTGGGCCGGGAGTTCCGCACCTGGCCCGACCAGGGCAACGTCAACCCGCACTTCGGTGCGTATTTCTCGCGTGGCTCGATGGACCTCGACGATCCCTTCATCGGCCTCGCCCGAACCACGCTCAGCGTTCGAGCGACCGGACCGGGGTTGGCGCAGGTGAAGGTCGCCAACGAAGCTGGCAACGAGGTGTTCGTCAGCGACAAGCTGGCCGAGGGCACTGCGGCCTTCGAGCATGAGCTGCCTGAATTGCCGACCGACGCACGTTACTGCGTGAGCGTTGCCACAACCGACGGGGAGGTGGCCGAGCGATGGTATCCCGAGGCCAACGAGTAGTCATCGCACTTGCACTTACTGCTCTCCTCTGCCCCACCGCGTGGGGCGAGGTGACAGCTACGGATCAGACAGTGACGGTCACCAGCGGCGAACTGGCCATGACTCTCGACCGGGCGACCGGCCAGCCAGCGGTCGGTGGACTGATCATCACCGAAGGGCCCGAGGCCAGCGCCGTACGTCTGGGCGAGGCCACCGACTGGGGAGTGGCCGAGGACCGGGTGAGCTATCGCCAGCGCGAGGCCGGCGGCGGGCTGACGGTCACGACCGGCATACGCACCACCGACGCGCTGCTCATCGACCTGACGCTGACCAACGGCGGCGACGCCCAGCGTCTGCTCACAGTCTCCTGGTCAGCGCCGATCGCCGCGACGAATGTGACTGCCTGGGACGGACGCGGCGGCCGCAAGACCACTTCGCCAGAGTACCGAGGCGGCGATATCCATCTGCGCCTGCCGCTGAGCGTGGCTTTCAGTGAGGACACGGGGGTGGCGGTCGGGCTGGACCCGAGTCGCCTGCTCTCCCAGTTCACCAACTCCGCGCAGGCAACCGAGGATGGCGCGCTGGTCAGCTTCTCGATGCGGGTTGTGCTCGATCCGGGGCAGGAGATCAGCCTGCCGCTGTGCGCCTTCGCTTTCGTGCCGACCTTCGAGCATCTGGACGCGGTGCAGCGCTGGTATGCGCTGTATCCGGGGGCCTTCACGATGCATCCCGGGGTGCGCCCGTCACTCATCGGTGGCGGCGGCTACCTGGCCTCGCGTATGACCACCCGCGAACTCCAGTGGGAGAACGCGCGCCGCTTCGGCATGGGCTGGGAATGGGCATATTGCCCGGCCCAGACCCCCGGCGACTGGTACGCCGACGAGCGGTTCTACGATCCGGAGAAGGGCTACATGGGGCAGACGGACGCGCACCGCAACGGTCCGACCGGCAGCCTCGACGACTACCGCCGCGACTTGCGCGAGCGTTTCCACCGCGGCTGGTGGGCAACCAACATCGCCTACTACCTCCTCCCCCACGCGGCCGACGAGACGGTGCTGGCGGAGTTCCCCGACGGCGTCGCCATCAACGCCGCAGGTGAGCCGGACAAAGCGAAGATTGGCTGGATCAAGCCCGACGCGATCACCCACATGACCTACCCGTGGGGCAACAGCTACGGGCAGGAGGTCGCGCGCGAGATCGCCCAGATCGCCGAGGACTTCGGCCCGGCCGCCATCGGCTTCGACGAAGCCTACGGTGGGCTGCACCACTATGGGCCCGGCATCGAGGGCGAGCCCGCGCGCACGTGGGACGACGACGGGGGCGTGTATTCGTCGACGCAAGTCGCGCTGGCGCGTCTGGGTGAGGCCATTCACGAGCAGACTGTGCGCGGCTTCACCATGGCCTGCGTGTTCAACAAACCGACCAGCATCAATACCGCGAGCCGTTGCGAGGTCGGGATGCACGAGCACCCGCCCTATGAGAATGTCGACCCTATCGTCCCGCTGCGACTGCTGATGGGGCATAAACCCATGAGCTGGTGGTCGCCGCTGAAGACATGGGTCCTGCTCGACTGGCAGCGGATCGGGCCTGAGGAATTCCGCGAGGGCATGGCCGGGATGTACTCGTACGTGCGTCTCGCGAGCCTGCGTTACGGCGCGTTCCCGATGGGCCACCAGGTTCCGGCGGTCGGTCAGATGGTCAGGCTAATGCCGGTGATGACCGAGTTGCTCACCGAGGGTTGGCAGGCGGTGCCGGCCACCGAGGGCCACGCCGACCTGTGGCTCTCGCGCTACGGAGTTGACCGTGCACACGCGGTATCTTGGCCCCGGCCACTTCCTCTTCAGCACATACGAGGGCGAAGCGCTTCAGACCACATCCTCCGCAGGCCAAGCCACTCTTGACCTGGGGGCGCTCGGGCAGCATGAGCACACCATCGCTCGGGCGCTGGTGCAGATAGTGCCAGCCATCGAGACCACGCTGAGCGGTTCGGCGCAGATGAGCTGGCAGCCACTGGCTGAGGGTACGGTCAACGCGGCGTGGGAGATGCCGGAGGCGACGACCGGGACAATCAACATGCGTCTGCCGCACGGGGCGAAGCTGCTGGCGATGAGTCTGGGCGAGAAGCAGGTGCAGGCCGAGCAGTCGGGCGATGTCATCAGCTATCGGGGCGAGATCCCGGCGACGGGGACCGTCAGCATGAGGTATGTGCCACCTGTGGCGGTCGAGTGCAGCGCGGAGGAGATATTGAGCTTCCCCTTCGAGCGCGACGGGCAGGCTCTGGCGACGATCGTGCCGCCCGCCTCGCCGACCGATCACGATCAATATCTGGTGCGCTTCGCTCGGGCATACTTCGACTACTGGTACCGCCGCCAGGCGAACCCGACGGGCGCAGTCAGCGAGTTGCACGAGGTGGAACCGACCTGCGTGCTCACGATCGCCGAGCCCGGCGAGGCCAACACCGGGCCGCGTCTGATCATTACCACTGAGGCGGACCATCCGACCATCCGCCTGGATGCGCCGGACGAACTGGTGATAGCCGGCGGCACGCCCGCCCAGCGGGAGGCGGCGCTACGCCGGCTGCTGCAGATTCTGGACGCGAAATACCCATTCGTCGGAGCGCTGGGCGACCATCCCATGTACGTGAAGTCCGGGCTGGCAGGCCAGGCGCTCGACTGAGTACCGGGAGATGAACACAATGCGGAAGCCAGAGGGGATCGACTACCTCATCGTCGTGGCGTTCTTCGTGCTGATCGCGGGCGGAGCGCTGGCGCTGTACTGGCCAGCGCTTCAGGCCACGCAGGGCGAACTGGTTTTCTCGCCCGACATGAGCATGAAAGAGTTGGCGACCGCTAACGACGTGCCGGGCAAGGAAGTCCTGCACGGCCTGAGCCACACCCACCCGGACGCGTGGGACTGGCCGCGAACCAAGCCGATCAGCGTCCTGCCTATCCCGGCGGAGGAAGTGCGCCATGCCATCGAGCATGTGCTGGAGGAAGCGACACCCGGACGGGATGCTCTGAAGTTCGGGCTGTGGGGCCTGTGACTGAGTCTGTGTCTCGGACTGCTGGTGAGCGGCAGGATCAATAAGCAGGCACGACTGGCCATGCTGATCGCGACGGTCCTGGTCTTCGGGGTCGCTCTCGGAGCAACGCCGAACCCGATGGAGGGGGCAGTCAAGGTCCTGAAGGCGTTCGCGGGACTGGAGGCAGAGCCGCTGCGCAAAGCGGGGCTGCTGGTGCTTTTCGTGGTCATGGCGATTGTGGGCAACAAGCTCATCTGCGGCTGGGGCTGCCAGTTCGGAGCGTTGCAGGCTTTCATCCACGGCATTTCGCCACTGAAGAAGCTCAAGCGATGGCAGGCGCCGTTCTGGCTGGCGAACGCAGTCCGGATCGCGATCTTCATCGCGTTCGTTGAGCTCCTCTATGGGCTGGTTTTCGCCAAAGGAAACTTCGTGCTCTACCACCAAGTGAACCTGTTCAAGCTCTACAACTGGGAGCTGGCGCCATTGGCGATGGTCCTGCTACCAGTGATCCTGATTCTCTCGCTGGTGGTGTACCGCCCCTACTGCCAGTTCATCTGCCTGTTCGGGTTGGTGGGCTGGGTGTTCGAGAACCTGTCGATCTACAAGGTCCGGGTGTCCGAGGACCGGTGCATCCACTGCGACAAGTGCGTGCGCGCCTGCCCGACTCAAGCGATGCTCGCGCGCATGCACGGCACCCGCAAAAGCTTCCTGCCCGACTGCTGGGCGTGCGGGAACTGCGTGGACGCCTGCCCGACACAAGCAGTGGTTTTCGACCGGAAACTGCCCGGAGCCGGAGGCGGCTGGGGACGACGAATGAAGGTCGGACGAGAAGCCGGTGCGCTATAGGCGACCGAGGAAGCTGAGCAGCCGCGCCAGCAGTTCCTGGTATCGTCGCTCCGGCAGATTGCCGGTCTGTTCGCCAAGGTCGGACCTGGAGATGGGCTGGAGGAGATACGCGGGGGCCACGCTGTCTTTGCTGAGACCGCCCATGCCTGCGGCGATCTCGACCTCGTACTTGCCGACTGCGCGACTCGTTGGTTTGGTGGTGATCGGGACGCAGAGCAGGAACGGGAAGTCGTGGTCTTCGCCCAACTCCTCGCTGATCGCGATCACGACGTGGCGCTCGTCGTGAGGCTCACGGTCCCCGTCCTTCATGTCCTGGGACAACAGGAGAATGGCGTCATCAACGGTCCAGATATCCCCCGGCAGCACGGAGACCGGCATGGGCATTCTCTCCCGGCCTCAGCGGAGGACCCGTTGGTTGACACGTCCGCGCACAGGGCCAAACTCCGCGAGTACGGCCTTGTCGCGCTGTTCGTTCTCGGGCACGTACGCGGGACGCTCGTCATACCCGGTCTCGGCCAGTATCTGCCGGAGATCGTCAAGCGGCAGACCTACAACTTCGGCCACCCCGGGGCCTCGTCCTCCCACACAGCCAGAGACGCGTGTCTTCGGGACCAGCAAGACAGCACTCTCGGTCTGATAGTACTCCGCGCCCCAGTTGATGCTACGATGCTCCATCCCGCCCGAACTGCCACTGATGGCACGAAGCGGACGACCCATGCAGATGGTATCAAGTGCCATTCACTCCACCCCCTCTTCTTCAAGGCGCTTCGCGAAGAGGTTGCCCAGCAACTGCTCCCACATGCTCTGAGGTACCACTATCTGTGCAACAGCTCTCGCCGACAACTCATCTGGCAGTTCATCCGCCGACTCATAGGCCCGGTCAAGGAGCCCGGCGTAGAAAGTGATGGTAGCCGACTCCGTCGTACTCATCACCTGTATGTGGTTCGCGAAAACAGGGATGGGCATGTTCTCGGTGTTGAGCACCATCTTGACCTGCTTGCCCTGCTCTTCTTGCATGAATCACACCTCGGGGCGATGGAGCGCCTGTCGCTCTTGCGGCTAAGATCATGTTACCCAGCGATTGCCGGATTGTCAAGTGGACCACACGCAGATGGAATCAGCCGCGAGTTGAGACCGTCGTAGGTTGCGACGGAACTTTACCGGCCAATACTATTGACAGTAAAGTAGTTAACCAGTAAACTAACTCGCCGAGAGGAGGCCGGACGGATGACGGGACGCATGAGTCGCACCTCACAACTTTGGCACGACCTGATGCACACACAGGGGAAGATCCGGCGCGCCACCCGTCGGCTTCTGGGTCCACTGGGTGTGAAAGGTCCCAGTGTGCCAGCGATGCGCCTGATCGGTCAAGCCGGGGATGAAGGCCTGCGACTGACGGATCTGGCCGAGGGCATGATGGTGTCGCCTGCGCACATCACGCGTCTGATTGACCGTCTTGAGGCAGACGGGTTCGTGGAGCGGCGGCCCGACCCGGATGATCGAAGGGCTCTGCGGGTGGTGCTCACCAAACGCGGAGCAGAGGTCGAGGCCGAGATGCGGCCAATTATGGCGAAGTTCTCGGACGAACTGCTCTCGGCACTCACCAAGACCGAACAGTCGCAGCTTCAGGACTACCTGTCACGCCTGGCAGATCGGGCGGACGAGCTGCATGATGCGGATGATGACTGACGGCGACTGACATGACAATTTGCGACGGGATGCCTCGCAGCGACGACCGGACGCAACGGTCCCCACACTCTCATCCCCCGCCACGACCGATCACATGCACGTAAGGGTGATGGCGTTTGAAGATCATGGCAAGGACAGCGCTGCCTGCGGTGGCGCTGCTCATAGTGATGACCGCAGCGTGGGCGCAGGACGCCCCGACTGCAGTCGACCCCGGCCCACTGGGTCTGGTACAGGCGATGCGACTGGCGCTGGAGCTGCGACCGACGATGGACGCGGCTCAGGCTGGCGTGGACTCTGCCCGCGCCTCGGTCAGCAGGTCGCGCGCGCGCAACCTGCCCACCGTTGAGGGATACTGGGACTGGCAAACGAGGCAGAGTCTGGCGCGCCCGGTGAGCGTCGGCGGGGGAACTGTGCAGAGCAGCAGCGGGCGCAGCGACAGCCGCAGCGCAGGCGTGAGTCTCAGTCTGACGCTGTATGACAGCACCACGCGCGCCTCTATCAACCAGGCGCAGGCGTCCGCGGAGGCGGCCACGCACCGGCTGGCGGACACGCAGAACGACCTGGCTCTGGCCGTGGCGCGGCTGTATCTGACGGCGCTGGGGCAAGAGCAGCTCGCGGAGGTCGCCGCGTCGGCGGTGATGTCCGCCGAGCGGCATCTGGAGCTGGTGGACGCGACGATCGCGGCGCGCGTTGCAGCAGCCGCCGACCGCTACCCGCTTCTGGTGCAACTGGCGCAGGCAAAGCTGTCAGCCACGTCGGCGGAAAGCGGGTTGGCACAGACGCTGGCCGATCTTCGGGTCACGATGGGCCTGCCGCCCGGACCTCCGCTGAGGCTCAGCGAACGCTTGCGGCAGATCGACAGCGAGGGCGAGATGGATGAGCTGGTGGAGACGGCACTGCTGAGTCGGCCTGACATGCTGGCGCAGCGGGCGAGTCTGGTGGCCAGCACCTGGTCGGCTCGGCTGGCGCGCATTAGCGCGGGGTTGAGCTACTCGCTCACCGCCAACGGCGACTGGGGCCGGCACACAGGCGTGACGGGGGAAACATGGTCGGTCGGCGCGGGCGTCAGCCTGCCGCTTTTCGACCAGGGGGCACGCGCGGACGTGCGCAGCGCAGAGGCCAATCTGCGGAGCGCCGAGGCACAACTGGCTGAGTTGGAGCTCAGCATCCGGCGCGATGTGGAGCAGCAGTTCCTGTCGCTGGCCGAATCAAGCGAGCGTATCACGGTCGCCGCCGCAAGCGAAGAGAGCGCGCAGGTGAACCTGCAGGCGGCTGAGGCGCGTTACGGTGAAGGGCTCGCGATCGTCATAGAGGTCACTGACGCCGACCAATCACTGCGCGAGTCGCAGGCGAGCCGGGTGCAGGCGTTGTACGACTACAATCTGGCGCACGTGCGATTGCTGAGTGCGATCGGCGCTGATCTGCTCGAAGCCATGGGGAGCGAATAATGAGCAAGAAAGTCATCGTCGGAATCATCATACTGGTGACGGTCGTAGTGGGCGGGTTCTTCCTGCTGCGCGGACGTGGCGGCGACGTCGAGGAGGAGGAGCCGGAGGAGATGGCGATCAAGGTCGAGCGCGGTTCCCTGGAGGTCACAGTATCGGCCTCAGGCGTGTTGGAGCCGCTGACCACAGTTGAGGTCAAGCCGCGAGCGGGTGGCGAGATCACGCGCATCTACGTGGAGCCGGGCGACTATGTGCGTCAGGGCGACATGATCGCGCAGCTCGACCCCACGCAGGTGGATCTGCAGGTCACCCAGGCCCAGGCCCAGCTCGACTCGGCTCGGGCCAGCGCCGAACAGGCGGCACTGCAGGCAACCAGCCAGGCAGTGACGACTGACACGACGCTGGTGCAGGCGCAGGCCGGTGTGGTTTCGGCGAACGCCCGACTGCGCCAGTCTGAAGCGCAATATGAGATGACACGGGTCAGCGCCGACGCGGACGTCAAGCAGGCGAAAGCCTCGTTGGATTCCGCGCAGGCACGGCTGGCGGAGGCAAAGGCCCAGCATGAGGCCCAGCCAACGCTGTCGAATGCGGCCCTCGACCAGGCCAAGGCCGACCTTCGATCCGCAGAGGAAAACCTGGCTGAGTTGCTGGCGGGGGCCCGTCCGCAGGAGGTCATACGAGCGCAGGCGAGCGTGGACAGCGCTCAGTCACGGGTCGACAACGAGCGCCAGTCGCTGGAACGTCAGCGAGGTCTGCTGGACAAGGGCTTCGTGTCACAGCAGGCAGTCGACGATGCCGAGCAGGCATACGACAGCGCCCTGGCGACGCTGCGCTCGGCGCAGGCTGATCTGGATATGACGAACGAAGGAGCGCGCTCCGAGGCGATAGCGCGAGCGCGAGCTTCGCTGGAGCGCAGCAAGGCTTCGCTGCGCACGGCCGAGGCCAACATGATGAACATCGACCTGCGCGCCCAACAGTTGATTGCGGCGGAGGCGTCCGTGCGACAGGCGGAGGCGAGCCTGCGCTCGGCAGAGGCCAACCGCGCTCAGGTGCAGGTCCGGGCGCAGGAGCTGGAGTCGTCGCGGGCATCGGTGCGCGAAGCCGAGGCGAGCCTGGCAAAGGCCGAGAGTGGGACGCTGGAGGTCGCTTCGCGGCAGAAGCAGGTAGAGATCGCCGCGGCTTCGCTGGCGAGAGCCCGCGCGCAGCTCGAGGACGTGGCGTATGACAGCACCAACACGACCATCGTCGCGCCCCGCGACGGCGTGGTGCTGAGCAAGGCCGTTGAGGAAGGCACCGTGATCCCCGGCGGCACGTCAGCCAACTCGAACGCCCCGGCCATCGTGACCCTCGCCGACGTCACCCAGATGTACGTGATGGCCAAGATCGACGAGTCCGACATCGGTGGGGTCCAGGAGAACATGAAGGTTAGTATCGAGGTGGATGTACTCCCCAACCGCAAGATCCGGGGTAAGGTCGTCAAAGTGTATCCCGAGGCGAAGGCCGAGGGCGACGTGGTCTTCTACGAGGTGCGGGTGCAACTGCTGGATATCCCTGAAGAACTGCGGCCTGGGATGACGGCCGACATCACAGTTATGATCGCCGACCTCCAAGACGTATTGCTGGTGCCTGACGCGGCCATCACCTACCGGCGCGGCAAGGCGTTCGTGAACATCAAGGAGGGCGACGAGGCGGTTGAACGCGAGATCGAGGTGGGCCTGAGCGACTGGACCAACACCGAAGCCAAGTCCGGTGTCAAAGAGGGCGAGGAGATCATGACGCCCGCAGCCGCCGCGGCCATGATGGGCGGCCCGGGCGGGCCAGGGGAACGCGGCAATTCGGGAAGCGACAGGTCGCGGAACGTGTCGCGACAAATGCGCATGATGAGGCCCCGCTAACGGTAGAAAGGCACGCGCCAAAATGGCTGAAACACTTGTTGACGTAGAAAACCTGTGCAAGATCTACCGCACCGGCTCGGTGGAGTTCGAGGCGCTGTGCGGTGTGAGCTTCGAGATAACCGAGGGCGAGTTCGTTGCGCTGACGGGGCCGTCAGGGTCGGGCAAGTCGACGCTGATGAACCTGATCGGCTGCCTGGACTCGGCCACAAGCGGCACCTACCGGCTCAACGGCACGGATGTCTCGCAGCTGACCGAGAACGATCGGGCCGCGATCCGGAACACGCAACTCGGGTTCGTCTTCCAGACCTTCAACCTGCTGCCACTGGCCAGCGCGGTCGAGAACGTCGAGCTTCCGCTGCTGTATGGTCGTTGGGAGGACCGGCGGGAGCGGGCGATGGCAGCGCTGGAGCGGGTGGGGCTGGCAGATTGGGCAAGCCACCGACCGACGGAGATGTCGGGCGGGCAGCGCCAGCGAGTGGCTATCGCACGGGCGCTGGTCACCGGGCCATCGCTGATTATGGCGGACGAGCCCACCGGTAATCTGGACAGCAAGACCGGCCAGCAGATTCTCGAGACGTTCCAGGAACTGCACGCGGAAGGGGCAACGCTGATCGTGGTCACTCACGACAGCGTGGTGGCGGCCTACGCCCAGCGCGAACTGCATATGGTGGACGGCCACGTCGTCAGCGACGAAGCGCAGACCGACGATCCCGACGATCTGACCCACGGAGAGGGTGGTGGCGAATGAACCTGAGGGCGAGCCTGCGAATAGCTGTCACCAGCCTGCTCGCGAATAAGGGGCGGTCGCTGCTCACCATGCTGGGTGTGATCATCGGTGTGGCTGCGGTCATCATCGTCGTGGCTATCGGCGAGGGGCTCAAGGCCGACACGCTCAGCCGCATTCAGAGCCTGGGGACAAACATGCTCTACGTGGGGCCCCAGCGCAGCAGCCGCCTCGCGGGTCGCGCTGCGGGCAAGCTCGAACTCGAACACGTGGAGATGATCAGGCAGGAGGGCGAGGGCATCGCGTACGTGGCCCCCGACCTGAACCGGACTGAGCAGATCAAGTACCGCAACCTGACCCACAGCTCACGGGTGACGGCGACGACGCCCGAGTACGCAGAGATCCGCAACATGAAGATCGAGGAGGGCCGGTTCATCACAGATGCCGATAACCGCGCGCGCAAGCGCGTTGCGGTGATCGGCGCCACGTTGGTGGAAGAGCTCTTCTACGGTCGGCCGCAGATTGGCGCCACGATCAAGGTCAAGGGAATAAGCTTCGAAGTCGTAGGGATCCTGGAGTCCAAGGGCAGCGGCGGCTTCTTCAATCAGGATGATACCGTGGTCATCCCGTTTTTCACGGGCCAAGGGCGCTTGTGGGGCGGCGATGCGCTCAGCGCCATTCAGGTTTCAGCGGCATCTGCCGATGAAAGCGAAGTTGCCAAGGAGTCGCTGACCTCCATCCTGCGCCGGGAACACCACCTGCGCGAAGGCGATGAGGACGACTTCCGCATCCGCGACCAGACCGAGTTCCTCACGACGATGAACGAGACCGCGGACATGATGACCAAGTTCCTGGGCGGCATCGCGTTCGTCTCGCTGCTGGTCGGTGGCGTGGGTATCATGAACATCATGCTGGTATCGGTCACTGAGCGCACGCGCGAGATCGGTACGCGCAAAGCCGTGGGCGCAAGGCCGCGCGACATCATGACCCAGTTCCTCATCGAGTCAGTGATGCTCAGCGTGCTCGGGGGTATCATCGGGGCCGCGATCGGCATCACCACCGCAGACGCGGTCGGTTCGGCGCTGGGGTGGAGTACGAGCGTGTCGGTGTCGGCGATCCTGCTTGCGTTTGGCTTCTCAGCGGCCGTCGGCATCTTCTTCGGGCTATATCCAGCGGGCAAGGCCTCGAAGCTGGACCCGATCGACGCGCTGCGATACGAGTAGAGGCATCGACGTGTGAAGAACATCAGGGGTCGCGCGATGAGCGCGGCCCCTTTCCGTGTACGCAGGGGAAGGCATGCCCGTGGGGGAAGTGGCCGGGCGCGAACAAGACCGTCGCGCCACAGGGGCCACCATGAAGTTCAATGAGGTCAAGTACCAGGACGCAGCCACGAAAGCATATCTCGGCAGCCCGAGTATCGTGCGCACCCCGACGGGCGATCTCCTCGTTACCCATGACTACTTCGGGCCAGGCTGCCCGCGCAACCACGAGGACGAGGAGCACCTCACCAGCGTCTACCGCTCGTCGGATGAGGGCGCGACGTGGACCAATGTCACCCACATCGCCGGCGCGTTCTGGAGCAACCTATTCGTGCACGACGGGGCGATCTACCTGCTGGGTACCTCGCAGCAGTACGGCGCGGTGGTGATCCGCCGCAGCGAGGACAATGGGAACTCGTGGACGCACCCGAGGGATGCAGACTCGGGCCTGCTCTTCGCCAGCGGGCCGCGTCGCGAGCCGCCGAATTTCCACTGCGCGCCTATGCCCATCGCCATCAAGGACGGGCGCATCTACCGCGCCTTCGAGGACATGCAGGGGACCGGCTGGGGCGTGGACTTCAACTCGACGGTGGTCTCTGCCGACGCTGACTCGGACCTGCTGCACGCGGACTCGTGGACGATGAGCAACCGCATCGCCTTCGACCGGGCGTGGGCGCCGGACGAGTGGGGGGAGCTGGCGGGGCCCGGCTGGCTGGAGGGGAACGTGATCGAGACGCCAGCAGGCGAGTTGGTCAACATCCTGCGCTTCCACTCCGACCCGCTGGCCGACAAGGCCGCCGTGGTGCGCATCCACGACGAGGGACGGCGTATCAGCTTCGACCCCACGGAGGGCTTCATCGACCTGCCCGGCGGCATGACCAAGTTCACCATCCGGCGCGAACCTGAGACCGGCCTGTATCTGACCATCAGCAACAACAACACCGACCCGTCGCGCCCCGGCCAACGCAATGTGCTGTGCCTGAACGCCTCCGAAGACCTGTGGCACTGGCGGCGCGTGGCGACGCTTATCGAGGACGATCTGCCGCTCGCGTGGGAGGACTCGATGCGGCTGACCGGCTTTCAGTACGTCGACTGGCAGTTCGATGGGGACGCAATCATCTACCTGGTACGCACGGCGTATGATGGCTCGCACAACTTCCATGACGCGAACCGCGTGACTTTCCATCGCATCGACCATTTCCGGAAACTCCTGCAGGGGGATGACCATGGATCGGCCCCGTAATCACGAACGCTGGATGTGGATCGAGCTGATCGGCTTCGATAACGAATTGCCCGACTTCGGGGTGGCCGGGTTCCTCGAGCGAGCGGGCTTCGTCCCGGACGCGATCTGCATTCTCATGTACACGCCGGACTTCGTGCACACGCACGAGGGTCTGGATGAGGAGCGCGTCTTCCCGCCCGACTTCTGCTCGTACCGCGCCCACCCGACGAACCGTGAACGCAGCCGGCAGGCGTGGACCAACCACCAACTGCGCGCGCTCATCGGCGAGTTGCAGACGCGCGGCGTGGCAGTCTACGTCTCGTTCTTCAACCTGTTCACCAGCGTGATCGATGGCGAGATGTATCGGAGCCCGTGGTCGGAGGCGCACCCGGAGTTGATGGAGATCACGCGCACCGGCGAGTCGGTCGGGGCCCTCAACCCGCTGCGCCGGTTTGAGGACGGGAGCCTCTACGAGGACTTCTTCCTGGAGCGGCTGCTCGCAGTGATCGAGGACTACGGTTTCGATGGTTACCACGGGGCCGACGGGTACAGTTGCACGCGGCGGCCACTGGTGATCGCCGGGTACAGTGACGATATGGTCGACCAGTTCCTCGACGCAACCGGTCTGTCGCTGCCCGAGAATCTCGAGGCGAAGTGCGAGGGCGACTCGGCGGCAATGTCCGCGCGCTCGGACTGGATATGGCGCGAGCACCGGGCCGAGTGGCTGCGCTTCTACTCGACGCGGTGGGCGAGCTTCTGGCGGAAAGTTACTGAGGCGGTGCACGGGCTCGGGCGGAGGGTGGTGCTCAACAACGCGTGGACGCGGGACCCGTTCGAGGCGCTCTATCGGTATGGCATCGACTACCGTCTGCTGGCCGACGCGGGGATCGACGGCTTCATCTGCGAGACGGTGGGAGCGGGGATGTCCACCGGGGCGGAAACGGTGGAGGCGAATCCCTACTACGACTTCCTCGCGATGCTGCTGACGATGAAAGCGTACACGCCAGAGCTGCCGCTGCTGTGTCTGAACGGCGTCGACGATATCACCGAGCAGTGGGATGTGCTGCGGCACGTGCCAACGGTTTCCGAGCGCGAGATCTACTCGCTGGCGGCACTGCACGTGCGCGATGCGGCGGGGCTCGCGCGCTGCTCGGCCGGGCCGGTCGTGTGCCTGGCGGACGGCATCGAGACCCATGAGTGGGCGTGGTTGCGGCGACGCTGGGACCTGGGCTTCGCGGCTGAACCCGAGGCTATCATCGGAGGGACCGTGGTGTGGTCCGACGCGGCGTTTGACGCACATCTCGACGACTTCATCGCCACGCGGCGCTGGCCGACGCACAAGCTTGTGCACGAGTTGATGCGCAAGGGCGCGCCTATCCTGACGGCAGCACGGGTCGAGGACGTGGCGAGTGTGCGCGGCCCGGTGATCGTGCCCAACCCGCACCTGTGGCCGGAGGCGGAACTGGCGCACGTTCTGGATGCAGCGGACGGCCCGGTGATCATGATCGGCGGTGACGCGGACGGCTTGCCCGAACCGGAGATGCGGCTCCAGTCAGGGGCGATGGTCTGCACAGTGTATGGCTGTGAGCCAGACGTACAGGTCGCACTCGGCGACTGCGAAGCTGAGGAGTTCACGGAGGACGCGCTCGGCATCGAGGACCCGACGTCGTTCGTGTTCGACCTGGAGTTCCGGCCGGTCGACTCGGCGTTCGTCGAGGCATGTGCGCAGATCATCGCGACATGTTCGGGAGCGCCGCAGGTGTCCTCGGACGGGGACGTCGCGAAGGCGTGGGCGATGCAACTGGCGGACGGGCGGATGCGAGTCTACATCGGTAACGACGCGATGTTCTACTCGTGGGCGACCGTGGATATGGGGCGAGCAATCGCAGCGGTGGATATCCTCACCGAGTTCCCGTGCATGCCGGTCACACCCGACGACTCGCGCTTCATGCTGCGTGTGCCGTGGCGAGGGATGGTCGTGGTGGACGTAACGCTGGCGTAGTCGCGAGAGGTCGCCGCGCACGTGTGGCGAAAAGTGCCGAACTCAGATGCGCAACACACGGACACCAGGGATGATGAGCATGCTCAGAATCGACTATCCGTTTCACGGCGCAGTGCTCAACCACCGGCATGGCGCGCAGACCGACGCCGGGCTGACGATCACCGTCAACGGTCAGGCCCCCTCGCACGGGAAGGTCGGCAGCCACCGGCTGGTCGCGGACGAGGGCACCTTCCAACAGGAACAGGGCGAGCCGATGGACGCGTTCAGCCAGATCAGCGTCAACGGCCAGCCGACCGCGGTGGTCAACGGGCGCTTCAGCACCGAGGTGACGCTGACCGAACACGAGCAAGATATCACGGCAGCGTACGACGGTATTCATGGTCGGCAGGAACACAGCGTGCGGGTGGTGTGGGACCGGCACTCGAAACCACGCTACCGATTCTCGATCGACGACAACAGCTTCTGGCTGCGGGACGTCACCCAGCAGGATTATGCATCCCTGTACGACTGCTTCTACCTGGCGATCCTGCGCGATCTGAACCAGAAGTATGGGGCGAAGTTCACGCTCAACATCTACTACGAGACCGATGACGGATTCCAGATCAAGGACTTCCCGGAGAAGTACCGAGGCGAGTTCGAGGAGGCGGCCGACTGGCTGGTGCTGGCTTTCCACGCCTACGCCAACGAGCCGGATCGGCCCTACCAGTATGCGACAGCCGAGAAGCTGGCGGCGGACATGGATCTGGTGGAGAGCGAAATCGTGCGCTTCGCCGGAGAGGCGACGCTCGCGCCCCCGACGGTCATCCACTGGGGCATGGTCCTGCCGACCGTGCTGCCGATGCTCTACGACCGGGGCGTGCGCGCGTTGAGCGGCTTCGGGCACCCGAGTTCATACGGCTATGACGTCAACTACTGGCTGGATCATGAGCGGGCTGAGTATCTGGCCTACCACGACGCATTGAAGGATTTCAGCAACGGCATCGTGTTCTCCAAGGTCGATATCGTGTGCAACAATACGCCCGTGGAGCAGATAGAGCCCACGCTGCAGGCGGTCTTCGACGACGACGACCAGGCGGAGATCATGGACCTGTTCACCCACGAACAGTACTTCTGGCCATTCTGGCAGCGATACATCCCGGACCACGGCGACCGGCTCGATGCAGCCATCCGCTTCGTGACCGAGCGCGGCTACGAGCCCGTGTTCCTGCATGAGGGGTTCCTGGGCGGGCCGGCATAGGTCCGGCATCTGCAACACGTGCAACGCCCGCCGCCATCGCTGGCGGCGGGCGTTTTGTGTGTGCGATGCGGTCAGGGACTACCGGTGCCGGGGCCCGGCCCCGGTCCTGGCGAGCGCTCCAAGGTAATGGTGATGAAGGTCTGCTCACCACCTCGGTGGTTGATCGTGCTGCTGGCGTCTTCGAAGCCAGCGCCGACTGGGCCCACGACCTGGACGGTGTAGGTGCCCGTCGGGGGGGCCTGGAAGCGAAAATAGCCACCGTTACCGGTCATGGTCTGGCTCAGAACACTGTTGCCCCGGAGCAGGCGTACGTGCGCACCCATGACAGCCTGTGAACCCGCGGGTGGTCCGGGCGGGTTCTGCGCCGTGGTGGACGATATCTGGGTGACGACGATGCCGCCGAGGTCGGGTTCGCCGGGTGGTAGACCGCCGCCGGTATAGGCGATCAGCAAGTCGCCAGCGCTGCAGCCCACAAGGCCGAGGGCGACAACAGCGGCTATTAACACCGTGGCTGAGATAAGCGTTTTGTTGGTCATTACCATGCTCCTCAAGTCTTCTGTGGTGTGCCTCGCGAGTGACCCGTCTCCCCCACCGCCAGCGCACGATCTCGCAGATCGTCATATCCCAGTTGCTTTGCGTCCTCAGTGACCTGCCCCAGCAACTCACTCGCATTCGCTTCTCCGGTGAGCACGGCCAGTTCGGCCACCCCCAGTGCCGCGACAAGCTGCAGGCGGCGCAGCGACAGACGCTCCGCCCGGCGACGACAGCGCTCGAACTGGTGAGCGGCGTCTGCGAGCGAGCCTTCTGCCAGGTATACCCCGGCCAGCGCGAGTTCGGCCTCGGCGATAGTGTGACCCGTGCCAGTCTCGTTCGCGGCGTCAAGCACATTCAGGCAGGTGTGCTTGGCTTCGGCCAAGTTCCCCAGACGCGTGAACAGCTCACCACGGAAGACCGAGACGAGCAGCTCAAGGCGACTGTCGCCGGCCATCGCCGCCCACTCACCGGCACGCTGCAGGCACTCGGTGGCCTCGTCGAGATGCCCCATGCGCATGTGAGCGACGGCGAGGTTGAGCGTGGCTTCGCGGAGCTGGTCAGGGGCTGAGGCCGCGCCGGCCAGACTGGCGAGCAACTCGCTGTCGCGCAGCGCGTCTTGGTACCGCCCGGCGGCGAGCGAGAGGTTGGCGCGGTTGGACTGCACAAAGGTGCGCGCCATCGGGAGGTGCTCGGGCGGCGCGTCTGGCTCGGCGATCACGCCCTCGGCCTCATCGACCCAGGCGCGAGCTCCCGGAAGGTCGCCGGACTGCTCGGCAAGCGCCGCCAGCGACAGGCGCGCGGACCAGCGAGACCACCATCGATCCGAATCAGCCAACTCGCGAGCGAGAGCCAGCGCCTCATCGAGGCGGCCCTGCGCTCGATGCACGCGGATGAGCTCCTGCACGGCGGACTGGCGGGCCCGCTCGTCGCCAAGCTCCGATGCAAGCTCAATGGCTTTCGCCAGGTGCTCGCGAGCGCGATCGTGCCGCCCCAGTTCAGTGGACGCGTGACCAGCGTAGACAGAGGCGCGCATGAGGGCGGTGTCATCGCCGAGAGAGCGCGCGAGTTCCATGGCCTGGAGCGCGGCCTCCGAGAGAGCTTGGAGGGTGCCAGCAATGCGGTATGCCCCGCACAACTGAATGAGGAGATCGAGCTGGGCCCTGCGCGAGCGTTCGTCGCCCTCAATGCGCGAGCCGCGCTCGCCAAGCAGAGCGCGCTCAAGCTGCTGGATGCGCTCGGAGCGCTCGGCGGTCTCGCGCTCGAGACGCTCTACGTCTGCGGAACGCCCCTCAGGACCAGAGGCGAAGAACCATTCGAGGGAGCAGTCCGTGAGTTGGGCGATGAGCTGGAGGCGATCAAGCTGGGCAAGCACGTCGCCGCTGACATACTGGTAAATGAGAGCGCGGGAACATCCCAGGGCCTCTGCAAAGACAGCGAGGGAGTCATAGCCAGCGCGCGCGATCGCGGCCTGGATCTTGATTCCGAGTTCTCGACGTCCCTGGTCAGTGGTGAAATCCATTGGTGTCTGACCATGATAGCTTCGTCCAGTTTTATTGTCAAGGCATCTGTTCTACTTTGATAAAGTCTATTCTTACCAGATTCTGCAGTTGCGCTCCCGAGCGCACCCGGGTAGGCTCACATCAGACCGGCTAAGCCGCGACTTGTGGGAATGCGAGAGGAGATCGAGCGATGCGCCTCATGCAGACAGTCTTGATGATGACAGTGGCAGTGGCAGCTCTGGTGGTGGCCGGTTGCGGGGGTGGCGGCGGCGATGCGATCGCGCCGACTTCAGGCGTCACGCTGACGGGAACGGTGTTGACGAGCGGGATGGTTACCGCGTCCGCAGTGGACAAGCAGGCTGGGGAAGCTCCCGTGCCGGACTGTCCGGTGACTGTAGAACGTCTCCGCGATCGGCAGCGGCTGGACGAGGGGCAGACGGACGGGGAGGGACGCTTCCGTTTCGAGGGACTGCCGGCCGGGGAGCAGTTGACGGTGCGGGCGCACCTGGGCAATGGCGAGGAACTCCAGGCCCGAGTGCAGTTGCGCTCCGGCAACTGCCAGGCCGAAGTGAGCGAAGCCACGACTCTGGCGGCGGCGTGTCAACAGGCGCTGGGTGACGCCGGCACGCTGAGTGCCGAGGAAGCAGCAGTGGTGGCGACTGCAGCGGGGGCGTGCGAACGGTACCAGAGGCAGAACGGGTTTGCCTACGAGGGCAGCAATGGGCAGCGGCCAGATTTCAGCAACGCTGGCGAGGTGAATCTCGCTGCGATGGCAGCACTCACTGAGGCCACCAGCGAAGCATTGCAGTTGGCCCGGCAGACGCGTGCCGCGGGCGACTGTCAGGCGGCGGCGGACCTCATGGCAGCGATGCTGCAGGCCCGCAAGCACATGTCTTTCATGTGGGGCGAGCAAGTGCGCCACCGGGTGGCTCAGGCGCTGGCGGATGGGCTCGGGATCAGTGACGAGGACCTGGCCGGCGCAGCAGGCGAGGCTCTGGGCGTGCCGGTCGCAGTGCAGACGATGGCGCAGGTCCGGGAGCGAGTCAGGGCTATGCTGCACGAGGGGACCGGCGGAGAGATGGACGCGGTGGAGGCCCTGGCAGGGCTGTGCATCGGGGACGGGGATCAGCTCAGGCTGCGCACGCGCGAACAGGTGCGCACATGCGTGGAGGCCCTGCTCACCGCAGAGCAAGAGTAAGCGAAGCGACGCATTCCGGGGACGAGGGCGGCGCGCCGGAAGGTGCGCCGCCCTCGTGATTCAGAGGCGTAAACGGACAGCTACGGGAGAGCAAAAACCTCAAGGTCCGCTCAAGCCGCCGCGACTTCGCCCGAATATGCCAATGAGGCCAATTGAGATAGGGCGGGCCTTGAAGCGAGCAGAGGGGTAAAGCTGGGCATTAATTGATGCGAACGGCTTGACACATTTACAACATTGAACTACAATTATACCGCCATCATCTTGAGGTACAGTAGAGATAGAGTATGCAGAAGCGGTTCGGCACCGGTTCTGCCGGGGGCACCACGCAGTTGCACGAGGAGAGTGGACAACGATGTATCGCATAATGATAGCCGCATCAGTAGTCCTGGCAGTCGCAAGCATGGCCGTGCTCGGCGGGTGCGGTAGCACGGCGTGCGCACCCTCGCCCGTTGATACATCCACGACCTTGCAGGGAGTTGTCTACACGAGTGGCTACGTGCCTGCCCAGGCGGGTCAGGCGCCAGGAGCACAGGTAGTGTTCTATGGCTCGGTCACAGTGCGGCGCACAAGCAACGGTTCATATATAGCGGACACCCAGACGAGCAGCACGGGCCGCTATATGATGCGAAACCTGCCGCGAGGGCCTGAGGTGACAATCACCTGCGCATCGCCCTCGGGCGAGCAACTGATGACGACGGCAACGCTGAACGGCCCCGACGTGACCGCCGATATAGACGAGGACACGACGCTGGTGACGCAGTGCCTGATGCTCATGCGCAACAACGGGGGCGGCGTGACGAGCGACGCTATCGAGGCAGCCGTGCAGCAGTTGTGCATGCAGTGGCAGCAGGCTCACCGGTATGAGTATGGGGAATGTAACGGGAACCGACCTGATTTCACCGACCGGGCAGCCATCCGAGCAGCCGCCATGGCGTTGCTCGCAGCCGCCGCAGACAACGCGGTGCAACAGGCTGGCGCGGACGGATCCCTGGACGCATGCCTGCAGGCAGTGGACATGGTCTGCGGGAAACTGCGAGCAGAAGGCCAGATGCAGGGCAATCTGGACACCTTGGCGCGCCAGGCCGCCGCTGCCGCTCTGCGCAACGGCAACAGCTTCACGATCGCCGATGTGGCGCAGGTGGTCACGAAGGCCCTGAACGGCTGATAGACCGGACTGGATGTACGGACTTTCTGCAGCGACCTGGGTGGGGGCCCCGGGCTTTGGCGGCGTCGGCTACTGTGCCGACGCCGCCGTGATTCGCGAGGCAAGAAAACCGCGTGACCAAGCAGGAGTCTCAGAGGGCACGGCGAATAGTCTCACCACAACAGGCTGACGAGGACCCGCCGCGCGCGGGCATCCAAGGGCGGCGCCAGACATTGGGCGCCGTTTTCGTGCCCATGGCCGCCCTTCTCCACCGCGCCACCTTGCGTGCGACGCTTACGCTTTCGCACGCTCCGGGCGGCTTAACGCAAGCTTCGCTTGCGTCGGGGAAGCGATGGAAGGCTCTTCTCCACC
>JALGSU010000012.1 GCA_029821735.1 Candidatus Zipacnadia bacterium
TGACCACCGCATGCGCGGGGTGGCACATCCAGATGGCCAGCGGCGTACCATCGGGGCTCTCCACGCGGACCGCGTCGACGTGCTTGCCGCATACGCCGAGGGGGTTCTCGCCGATCACGACGCCCTCACCACGGGCCTCGCGGCGATTGATGCCCACCTGCACCGGCGCTCTGCCCGCTGCCCAGCGCGCTGGTGCGCGTCGGCGCCATGCCTCGATGGCAACCGCTGCCAGCTTCTGGCGGAGGCTCTCGATATACTGTGCGTCCGGGTCGCCGAGATGATAGATACAGGGCATCGCTGGTCCCGCGTGGGTGTGCGAGCAGGTCAGCATGACGTTCGCGCCCGGCACGTCGGTTGCTTCGGCGATCCGGTCGCGTACCCAGTTCATGCTCTCGGGGTCGATGCCAATCAGGTCGGCGGTCATCAGGATCGCGCGCTGCCCGGCTTCCACATACAACGCGGCCGCCTGCAGGTCATCATGAACTCCGTCCGACGGGCCCGGGCGGTTACCGAACCCGCACAGGTCCACGCCCACCGGGGGCGTGATTACAGTGGTTGCAGCGCCGGCCATAAACTGCTCGGCCATGGTGGAAGCGCACCTTTCATCATCGGTCTGGTTGCAGGGCTCGAACATTCCGCCGCTGCGGGCAGTCGACCTCCTCTGCACTCGCCGAAGGGCTCGGACCCGCGGACCGCGAACTGACCGGTGGTGAGTTCTGTGCGAGTTGACGACTTCGACTACGATCTGCCGCCCGAGAGTATCGCCCAGTACCCGGCCGACCGCCGCGAGCAGTCGCGTATGCTTGATCTCGGCCGGCAGGACGGGCGCGTGCGCCATCGCGTCTTCCCGGAACTGCTGGAGCTGCTCGAGCCGGGGGACGTGCTGGCGCTCAACGATACCAAGGTGATCCCCGCCCGTCTGATCGGGCGGCGCGCGGGCGGCGGCGAGGCCGAGGTGCTGCTCCTCGAACCCGCCGGCGACCACCGCTGGCACGCGCTCGTGCGCCCCGGACGCAAGCTGCGTGAGGGGCGCGTCGTGGAGTTCGGGGACGGTGAACTGCGCGCGACGGTGCTCGAAGCCGGTGAGATGGGCATGCGCCTGGTCGAGCTTGAGCATGACGGTGAGCTGCTACCCCTGCTCGATCGCCTGGGTCGCCCGCCGCTGCCGCCATACATTCGGCGCGCCACTGAGGCGCTTGATCGGGAGCGCTACCAGACCGTATACGCGCGCGAGCCCGGCGCGGTGGCTGCTCCGACCGCAGGACTGCACTTCACCGACGAACTACTGGCGGCGATCGAGCGATCGGGCGTGAGCGTGTGTCGCGTCACTCTGCACGTGGGGCTGGGCACATTCCGCCCGGTGCAGGTCGAGCGCATCGAGGATCATGTGATGCACGCTGAGCAGTACGAGGTGAGCGGGGCCGCAGCTGACGCCATCAACTCCCGCGAGGGCCGTCTGGTCGCGGTGGGTACCACCGTCACACGCACGCTCGAGACCGTGGCCGACGCGGACGGGCTGGTGCATGCGGGTTCGGGGCGCTCTGAGATATTCATCTACCCCGGCTACGAGTTCCGCGCGGTGGAGGCGATGCTCACTAATTTCCACCTGCCCCGGTCGACCCTGGTGATGATGGTGTCGGCCTTCGCCGGGCGTGATCACACGATGGCCGCGTATCACGAGGCGCTGGCAGAGGGCTACCGTTTCTACAGCTACGGGGATTGCATGTTCATACACTGACGGTCGGGCACGGTGCACCATGAACTTCGAGATCACGTCGCCAAACCAGACGGACCGGGTCAGGACTGCCAGAACCGGCACGCTGACGCTGGAGCATGGCGTGGTCCAGACGCCAGCCTTCATGCCCTGCGCCAGCCGCGCCACCGTGCGCGGCTGCTCGTCGAGGGACCTGGCCGAGACCGGCGTTCAGATAGCGGTGAGCAACGGCTACCATCTGCACCTGCTGCCGGGCAGCGACGCTATCGCGCGCTGCGGCGGGCTGCACGAGTTCATGCGCTGGGACCGCCCGATCCTCACCGACAGCGGCGGCTTCCAGGTCTTCTCGCTCGCCAAGCCCCGCGATATCACCGAGGAGGGTGTGCGCTTCCGCTCGCCGGTCGACGGCTCGGAGATGCTTTTCACGCCTGAACTGGCCGTGCAGGTGCAGCAGAACCTTGGCAGTGACATCGCCATGCCGCTGGACGAGTGCTGCGCAGGCGGGGCGGAGCGCGAGTACGTCGAGCACTCTGTGCAGATGACCTTACGCTGGGCCGAGAGGTGCCGCGCTGCGCACGACCATCCCTACCAGCAGCTCTTCGGCATCGTGCAGGGCGGAACGTTCCCGGACCTGCGCGAGTTGAGCGCCCGCGAGACCGCAGCGATGGGCTTCCCCGGCTTTGGCATAGGCGGGCTGAGCGTGGGGGAGGGGCGCGAGGACATGCTGGTCTCGCTGCAGGCGGCGATGAACGGCCTGCCCGAGGGCGCACCGGTGCACCTGATGGGCGTGGGCACGCCGCTCGATATCGTGGACTGCGCCGCCGAGGGCGTGGACCTCTTCGACTGCGTACTGCCCACTCGCAACGCCCGCCACGGGAGCGTCATGACCTGGCAGGGAGTGGTGCGGATCTCGCGCGCGGAGCATGCCGAGGACACGCGGCCACTCGATGAGAATTGCGGCTGCCCGACGTGCAGCCAGGGCTTCTCGCGCGCCTACCTGCGACATCTGTTCAAGGCCAAGGAGACAACGGGCGCCCGGCTGCTCAGCCTGCACAACCTCTACTTCTACACCGAACTCATGGCCCGTGTTCGGGAAGCCATACCCACCGGATCGCTGGCCGAGCTGCGCGCCGAAATCAGCCCGTGGAGCGAGAGGGATCAAGAGTGATCGAGATCGGGGACCCTCCCATCCAGATACCGGCGGACGTGACCGAGCCGATCTACTTCGCCAGTCTGATCGCCGGTCTCGAACCGGTCGTTGCCGATGAGCTGGCCGAGAAGCTGCCTGAAGCGCGCCTGCTTGGGGTGTTGCGCGGCCGGCTGTTCTTTTCCTACGCGGGTCCGCCCGCAGATACGGTCGAACTGCTCACGGTCGAGAATGTTTTCGGTTACGCCGCTCAACTCACGGAGATTCCTGCTACCGAGGACGGTCTGGACTTCATCGAGCAGGCCCTGGTCGGCATCGATCTCAGCGGGGCGCTGGCGCTGCATGAGGAGCTGCACGGCGCGAAGACTGACCCGTGCTTCCGCATCACCGGGCAGCGCGCCGGTCGACATGCCTACAAGTCTCCGGCCATCGCCGCCGCTGCCGGCTCGGGTGTGGTGCACCGGTACGGCTGGCGCGTGGACCTGGAGAAGTATGACTATGACGTGCGCGTCTACGTCACTGACGACAGCGCGCTGGTGGGCGTCCGGCTCTCGCCCGAGGCGCTGCACAGGCGGGCGCGCGTGGTGCACGGCGCTGCCTCGCTCAACCCCACAGTCGCCCACGCCATGTGCAGGCTCTCGCGCCCTGCGCCCGGCCAGGTGTTCGTTGACCCGATGTGCGGCGCCGGGACGATTCTGGTGGAACGTGCGGGCTGGGGCGATGGCCCGCTGCTTATCGGCGGCGACGCCTATGTGGCGCCGCTTCATCTGGCCCAGCAGAACCTCACGGCGAGCGACGCGAGCGCGGGGCTCATCAACTGGGATGGCCGACGGCTTGCTCTGGCGACCGGATCGGTGGACGCGCTGGTATGCAACATGCCTTGGGGGCGGCGCATCGGCTCGCACGTGACCAACGTGCACCTGTATCCGGGCTTCATTCGCGAGGTCGTGCGGGTGGTGCGCCCGGGCGGGGTGGCGGTGTTGCTGACCCAGGAGAAGCGGCTGATCACGCGGCTCATCGACAAGCATCCGGCGCTGGCGCTGCAGGACACCTTGACCCTCAGCCTGTCGGGTCTGCACCCGTCGATCTATGTCATACAGCGGGTCGAGTGACCACGGGTAGAACCGAAATGGCCCCACGGCTGCGAAGCCGCGGGGCCATTGTTCGCTTCTGTGTTTCGGCTTACTCGTTCGTCTGGAACTTGTAGCCAACGCCCCAGACCGTCGCGATACTCCACGGCACCGCACGGTTCTCCTCGATCTTGCGGCGCAGGCGCTTGACGTGGGTGTCGACCGTGCGCAGGTCGCCCCCGCCGGGCCGGCCCCAGATGTCGCGGATGATGTCGTCGCGCTTGAAGACGACGTTCGGCTTCGCTGCCAGGTAGACCAGGAGGCCGAACTCCTTGGGCGTGAGGTGCACCTCTTCGCCCTGAACAGTGGCGCTCCGCCGCGGGATGTTGATCTCCAGTTCGGAGAAGCTCAGATGCTCGAGGGGTTCGGTGTGCTCGCGATTGATCTTGACTCGCCGCAACA
Source organism: Candidatus Zipacnadia bacterium (assembly GCA_029821735.1). Lineage (GTDB taxonomy): Bacteria > Armatimonadota > Zipacnadia > Zipacnadales > UBA5352 > JALGSU01. The sequence goes on from JALGSU010000012.1 coordinate 4,394, forward strand.
TCGACCGCACCCGCGCTATCAATTCGCGCATCCCGAAGGGTTTGGTGATGTAGTCGTCCGCGCCGACCTCGAGGCCGATAACGACGTCAATTTCGTCACTCTTGCCGGTCAGCATGATGATCGGCAGGTCGTACTTGCGCCTGATCGTCCTGCATACCTCAAGCCCATCCATGCCAGCGAGGATAAGGTCCAGAATCAGCAGGTCTGGCATGTCTTCTTCGACTATCTCCAGGGCGGCCTCGCCAGTCTCAGTGACGGTCACCTCGAAGCCTTCTGCTTCCAGCTTGGTTGCTACCAGTTTGCTGCACTGAACGTCATCCTCTACGATGAGGACCTTGCGGTTCTCCAACGTGCGCACCTCCACGGGATCTGTGTAAGGTCTTTTGGCAACTCACGTGGGTCTCACTAAGTTGCGCGGTTTGTTATGTCCGTAATGATACCAGAACGTGGCGCTGAACGCAACTGCATTTGATTGAATAGTGAACTGTACAAGATTTCCCGAACTTCCGGCGTGGCGATCCTTCGTGGTCCAGTGGCAAGAGCCCCACGTAGCGGTCACAAAGCGTCTTGTCAGGAGAGATCGGGGACTATGACAAAGCAAGTTTTGCTGTTAGGGCCAAAATCCATAACCGCCCCATTGAACGCCACCATTGGCGTTCCTGACCAGTGTTCTTAAGATTCAGACGCTTGAGCATATCATATGTTCCGCTTGCCGCCAGGGAGGTAGGCTGCCGGTTCGGCTAGGCGGGCGGGGGGTCATCCGTAAGAGCCAGGACTTCGTCGAAAGTCGGGTTGGGAGCCGATGCCTGACGGCTGATTCGCACGGCCGCAGCGTCTGATGCGAATCGGGCCGCCCGCGTCGGCGGCATTCCGCTCAAGTGACCGGCCAGCAGGCCGGCATGGAAGGTGTCGCCCGCCCCGATATCGTAGGCTACCTCGACGTGTCGGGGCGGCACCTCGCTCAGCTCCCCGTCGGCCAGCAGCAGAGCGCCATCCTCCCCGCTGGTCACCACTATGATGCGTGGCCCGAGCTGCGCGACAGCGTGGGCTGCAGTCGGGAGGTCTTCGCTGCCAGCGATCAGGTGCGCTTCGTCACAGTTCATCAGCACAATGTCGGCGGCCGCGCACGCCTCCCGTTGCACCGCCACGACCTGCTCCTCGCTCTGGCCGCGCCACGAGGACGGTCGGTAGTTGACCGCGTAGCAGACCTCGCGCCCGGCGGCACGGGCCAGTGCCGCCGCATGAAGCGCCGCCGAGCGCAGCGGCTCGTTGCGGACAGTCGCCTCGGTGAAGTCGAACAGCTTGCCTGCAGTGACCTGCGCGGGGTCAATGGTTGCGGCGGTGAGGGTGCCCATCGGGTCACAGTGGTCCTCGAAGCGGTAGAAGTAGAAGGTCTTCGCCCCGCCTTGGTCCATCCAGGCGAAGGAAACCGGCGTCATCTGCCCGGGGACCATCTCGGTGAAGCTCGTGTCGATGCCCCGCTCGGACAGCCGGTTGATCAGCCACTGGCCCAGTTCGTCGTCACCCACTCGCGAGATGAAGCCCACCGTGATGCCGAGCCCCGCCAGCACTCCGGCGAAATTCGCGGCTGCCCCCGAGGGCAGTGGCATCATCGTGTCAACTTCCGCGAGCGACTGGCCCATCTCGGTCGGCGTAATCTCGACCAGTGACGAGCCGATGACGACGAGATCGTGCGTTGGCGCATCGCTTGGCTGCGTCACCGGTTATGCCCCCAACTGCTCTGGCTCGCCGAAGATATCCGAGAGGGTGACGAGGAATGCCGCCCCGTCTGCGCCATCGGAAGATCGGTGATCCATGACCAGCGTCATGTGTACTGACTGGCGGGCGACGACCTCGCCGTCCACCACCATGGCGTGGGGTATGATTGAGCCTACGCCGAGGATTCCCGCCTGCGGGGGGCTGACGATCGGCGCGAACGAGTCGATGCCCACGGGCCCGAGGTTGGAGATGGCGAAGCCCGCGCCCATCTGCAGCGAGGCCCGGAGCTTGCCCGTGCGGGCCAGCTCCACCAGTTCGGCGGTTTCAGTCGCCAGTTCGACGAGCGACTTGGTGTCGGCTTCCCGGACGCATGGCATGAGGACGCCTTGCTCGGAGCTCACCGCAAAGCTGATATTGATGGAGTCAAGGATCTTGACTTCCTCGTCCTCCACCCAGGCGCAGAAACGCCGATGCTCGCGCAGCGTGAGCGCGACGGCCTTGAGGATCATGTCGTTGTAAGACGGCACTCGCTCGAGGCCGGCGCCCTTGAGCTGCGTGCGCATCGCCATCAGGGGCTCCATGTCGACCAGTGTGCGCAGGTGGAACTGGGGCACCTCGTTGACGCTTCTGGCCACGTGCGCCGCGATGTTCTTGCGTGCGCGCGAATATTCTACGACTTCAAAGGTTTCCTCTTGTCGTGGCACAGCGATACCTCCCGGCACTCTCTGACGGACGCTCGTCTTCGTCCACCACACGAGAATGCCATTTCGCCGAGCGGGCCCACGCGCCCTGCAATGTCCCGGAGCCGAGGGAGGGTTCGTGCGCCTCGGTGGAGAATGAGAGACCCCGGCCGACCGGGCCGGGACGTGCGTGATGACGGAGGCCGTGCGCCTCTTGAATGGGTGATGAGCATGGGAATACAGGATCTGTCCGCTCAGAAAGTCCGACGCACCGGCGATGACTTGGTCAAGCACCTCGAGAGCTTTGAGCTGGATCTGAAGTTCACCGCCGGCGTATGGTTCTTCGCGCCCGGTGGCGGCCGCTTCCATGATCGCTATGTGCCTGACATGACCATGGAAGAAAAACTCGAAATTGCCGTCGGTCTGGAGAAGTACGGTCTGGTGGGGCTTGAGGCGCATTACCCCAGTGAGGTCAACGAGGACAATCTCGACCTCTTCAAGGACCTGGCCCGAGACACCAACCTGCGTCTGGTCGCGCTCGTTCCGGCACTGTTTTACGACGCCCAGTTCGAGTTCGGCTCACTGTCGTCACCGGTGGCCAGCGCTCGGAAGGCGGCCATTGAGCGCACCAAGCGGACGTTTGAGCTGAACCTCGAACTCGAGACGGACTTCTCGATCGTCTGGCCCGGCATCGATGGTTTCGACAACACTTTCGGCCAGAACCACATCGCTGCTCGCGATCGGTTCGCCGAAGGCTTGGCCGAGGCCATGGACGCGGTGCCCGGCGTGCGAGTATGCATCGAGCCCAAGCCCTACGAGCCACGTTGCAACATCATCTACGGGACCACCGCCGAGGCGCTGCTGCTGTGCGACAAGGTCGAGAGCCTGCTCGGCAACGCCGAGAACCGTGCGCGTATCGACGGTGGCACGCCGATGATGGGCCTTAACCCCGAGGTCGGTCACGTGCTGATGGCTTTCGAGGACCTGGCCTACGCCTTCAGCCTGATCTGTGAGTACGGCCGGCTGGGGCATACCCACTGGAACTCGCAGCCGCTGGGCAACTACGATCAGGACCTGAACACAGGCGTGGTCTATCCCGAGCAGACCGAGGCCGCGATGTACATGCTGAAGATGTGTGGCTATGATCAGCTCTTCGGCATCGACATCAACCCCGAGCGCATGCCGGTTGAGCGCGCGCTGATGAACAACTTCGACATGCTCCGGGCGGTCAACGACCGTATCAATGGTATGGACCATGCGGCGGTCGTGGACTGCGTGGAGAACCCGCAGGACAACCGCGGCATCCTGGAAGCCATTCTCATCAGGACGCGCTACCCTGGCGCCACCGGCCTGTCGGAACTGAGTTAGGGGCAGCGTCAGGTGATGAGTGAATCGATAGAGAGCGACCTGAAGCTCTTCTGGGGCGACCTGCATTTCCACTCGTCGCTTTCGAGGTGTTTTCAGACGGGCTGTGGCCCCGAGGGCCACGACGGTTCGCAGCAGCAGTGCTACGACTATGCCCGGGACGTCGCAGGCATGGACTTCGCGGCCTGCACTGATCACGATTGCGCCAACGAAAAGCCGGTCCTCAGCGAAGAGGACTGGGCTGGCATCAGGCAGACAGCGGCCGAGGTCAATGACCCCGGCCGCTTCGTCGTTTTCAGCGCCTACGAGTGGACTAACGTGCGCCAGGGCCACTACGCGGTCTACTACTTGCGTGACGATGGTCCGCTGATACCAGTGAACATCTACCCGTTGCCGGGCGATCTGTGGGCGGCGCTGCGTGCCGCCGGGCAGACCGGCGAGAGCGTCATGACCGTGCCCCATCACCTGGCGCGGTGGACGGTGGCCAACGACTGGGACTGGTTCGACGCTGAGTTCCAGCCGGTCGTGGAGATCACCTCAGCGTGGGGCAACTACGAGCACTGGGGCAACCCCTACGAGTGGCGGCTACCGCTTCGGCTTCCTCGGCGGCGGCGATATTCACGACGGCCGGGCGGGCGGCCACGCACCATCTTGGCAGGAGATTCCGCTGCCGGAGTCAGCCCGGAACCTGCGCGCCCTCCGCCGCAATCCGCTGGGTGGTGGCATCACCGGCGTCTATGCTCGCGAACTCACTCGCGAGAGCATCTTCGAGGCCATTCGCGCGCGCCGGACTATCGCCGCCACGGGTGAAAAGACCGAGCTGCGCATGTGGGTTGACGGGACCTTCGTCGGCGGCCGCGCGAAGGCCGAGGGCGAGCAGCACGAGCGTCGCCAGATCACCGTCAGCGCGCAGGCCGACGTCCCGCTACGCACCATCGAGATCGTCCGCAACGGGCTGACGCTCTTCCGCGAGCGCTGCTCTGGCACCAGCGAGTCAATGGAGTTCACGGATGAGTACGGGCTGGCGAAAGTACTGCCGCCGCTGCCCAGCACTGATGGCGCCGGCAGCGTGTACTACTACGCGCGCGTTACTCGTGAGGACGACCGCATGGCGTGGAGCAGCCCGATCTGGCTGGACTTTTGACGATGGGTGACTGGACGCCTGACGGCAAGACGAGAGTGACCGGCGAGGAGATTGTCGCCGGGCTGCGCGAGATCGGCCTGCAGGCGGGTGATCTCGTCCAGGTGCACAGCGCACTGTCTGCTTTCGGGTATGTGGAGGGCGGGCCCGACGCGGTTGTCGACGCCCTGCTGGAGGTCCTCGGTCCCGAGGGCACGCTCATGGTGCCCACCTTTAACCACGGCTCGGTCGAGGTCTTCGACGTCGCCACCTCTCCCTCGGTCAGCGGCAAGATCACCGAGGCGGTGCGCGCCCGCCCCGGCGCCCATCGCTCCGTGCACCCGACCCATCCCTACGCGGCCATCGGTCCGCTCGCCGAGTGGCTCACCGATGGGCATCTCGAGACCGGCACCTTCGACTGGGAGTCGCCGCTCGGGAAGCTGACCCAGCGCGACGGCCTGATCCTGATGCTGGGGGCCGGATTCAACAGCAACACCATCGTGCACATCGCCGAGGTGAAGTTTGGTGTGCGCTGCATCGGTGTCCGCGAGCATCCGCGCCGGGTGCGCATGCCTGACGGCACGATCATTGAGGCCTGGGGCGCGCGCTGGCGAAATGGCAAGTGCCAGGTCGAGTGGGAGCCCATCGAGAGCGAGATGCGTGCGCGCGAGATGATCCGCGACGGGCGCATCGGCGACGCCCGGCCGATGCTCATGCGCGCGCGAGACGCATTCGACGTTACCTATGAACTGTGCCAGAAGATATGCCCGACGTGCGAGGTCAGGCCGATTGAGGTTGAGTAAGCTGGAGGGCCATGCTCCACGTTTGTGATCTGCATGTACATATAGGACGGTCGGGCAGCGGGCGGCCGGTGAAAATCACCGCGTCGCGCGACCTGACCTTTGAGAACATCGCCGCCGAGTGCGTTGCGCGCAAGGGCGTGGACGTCGTCGGCGTGGTGGACTGCGCGTCGCCGCCGGTGCTCGAGGACATTCACGCGCTGGTCGAGGCGGGGGAGATGGTGCCCCAGCCCGGAGGTGGTCTTCGTTACGGCGACCAGAGCGCGACCGGGTCGGCGGTGACCGTGATACCGGCCGCTGAGTTCGAGACCTACGAGACCGGCGGCGGCCAGTCGCACCACGTGAGCTACTTCCCGACGCTGGAGGCGCTCGCGGGGTTCTCCGCGGAGATGGGCCGGCATGTGACCAACCTGGAGCTGTCCTCGCAGGCCTGCCGTATGCCCGCCGCCGAGCTAATGACCATCGCTGAGGCGTTCGGCGCGCTCTTCGTACCCGCCCACTGCTTTACCCCGCACAAGAGTCCGTATGGCGCCTGCGTGCGGCGAATGACTGAGATGTTCGGCGACGCTTTCGAGCGGATACCGGCCATCGAGTTGGGGCTTTCGGCCGACAGCTTCCTGGCGGACCGCATTGGCGAGCTGGCCGACAAGACCTTCCTGTCGAATTCTGACGCACACTCGCTGCCGAAGATTGGCCGCGAGTACAACATTATTGAGATGCAGGAGCCGAGCTTCGAGGAGTTGCGCCTGGCTCTGCTGCGCGAGGCCGATCGCGGCGTGGCGGCCAACTTCGGCCTCGACCCGCGTCTGGGCAAGTACCATCGGACCTTCTGCGAGGAGTGCGAGCACATGGCGGCGGGCCAGCCGCCGGTGCTCGAGTGCGAGGCCTGTGGCTCGGCGAAGGTCACGCGTGGCGTGCTTGACAGAATTGTCCAGATAGCGGACCATGGCGAACCGCATCAGCCGGAGCACCGGCCGCACTATCAGTATCAGGTGCCGCTGCAGTTCGTGCCTGGCATCGGCGCGGTGACGCTCGGTAAGCTCATCAACCGTTTCGGCTCGGAGATGGCGGTGCTGCACGAAGCGTCCGCCGAAGACCTGGGCCAGACGGTCGGCGCGAAGACCGCTGATCTGATCATTCGTGCCCGCGAGGGCACACTTCCCATGCGCGCAGGTGGGGGCGGGCATTACGGGAAGGTTGCACCGAAAGATACCGGCCAACTCGGACTGCCAGGCGTACACCTGAGGTGACCGACCGATGAAACTGCGCAGCTTGTGCCCCGAAGCCCTGAGCTATGAGGAACTCGACCAGATCGCCGAGGCGTCGGTGCGGGTGGCGAAGCGTGTTCCGCTGCGCGTGGGCGGCGCGTCCGAGGGCGGCCGCGAGGACAACTACACCGACCAGTTGCTCGCCGCTCTGCGCGATTTCGGCTGCGAAATCCGCGACAACGAGTACGTGATCTTCACCGACGCAGTCATTGACCGTTTGATGGAAACCATCGCAACGCACAAGGCCGGGATGCCCCTCGAGTTCCCCGACTACCCGAGCAAGCTGAGCTACTCTGCATCGGGGCAGGGGCTGTGGTGCTGCGACATCGAGGACGACAGCACTCGCGCGGCGACGACCCAGGACCTGGCGGACCTGTCGCGCGTGGTGGATGCTATCGACGGACTCGGGCGCTCACACCCGACATTCCTGCCACAGGATGTGCCGATCGGCATCGTGGACGTGCATGCCTTCGCCACCATCATCCTCAACTCCAGCGTGCCCTACCGGGTCTCGCTCTACAACGCGGACCTGCTGGAGCACTTCATTGAGCTCGACACACTGGCCCGCGGTGGCGACCGGGACGCCGTAATGGCGAACCCGACCTTCGCGTCTAAGGCTTGGTTCAACACTCCCTTTATGCTCACCGGCGAGAACATCGCCATAGGCATGAAGACGCGCGAGATCATGGGCAGCCCGCTGACGGTCTCGACCATGCCGCTGGCCGGCGCTGCGACTCCGGTGACGCTCGCGGGTTGCCTCGCACATGCGACCGCCGAGGTGCTGCAGTCGAACGTCATCTCGATGGCCATCGACGACCGTCTGATGGGCTGGACGGCCGGGCCGCTGACGATCGACCCCCGGACCGGGGCTCACACCCAGAGCGGGCCCGCGGTTCTGCTGCTATTGCTCGGCGCCAAGCAGGTTTGCTGCCATATCTTCGGCGGACAGGTCACCGCTGGCGGTGGCCCGACTACTGCGGCCAAAGTACCGGGTGCGCAGTCGATGATGGAGAAGAGTCTCGAAACCGCGTGGGCGGTCATGGGCGGGATGCGCTCGTTCGGGTCGCTTGGCACGCTGGCGGTCGCCGACACGGGCAGCATGGTTCAGCTCATGCTGGACCTGGAGATCATGTCGCACTTCCAGCGTCTGCTCGATGGCATCGAGGTCAGCGCCGAGACCATCGCCGAGGAGGTCATCGCCGAAGTCGCCCCGCGCGGCGCATACTTCCTGGGTCATGACCACACCGCCGAGCATTTCCGCACCGAGCTGTGGCTCCCCGAACTGGTGGACAGCCAGGTGCCGATGGCCTGGGTGCAGAATCCGGTGACGATGCTCGACAGCGCTCGTGACAAGGCCCGCCGGCTGGTCGCGACTGCCGAGAACAAGTGTCCTCTCTCGGACGAGCAGCGCCGTCAGGTGGCGGCGATCGTAGAGGACGCTCGTCTCGTGGTCGAGGCAAAGGCCAGCGGCGGCACGGCGCCGAGCGCGTGAGTTGCTTGCCGCCACTGCGTCGTGGCGCACTTGCACCCGCGAATTGGTTGACACGCTTGGCGCATAATGCTAAGCTAAGCATCCGGCAGCCCCCGAGGTCGTCTGCTTCGGGGGCCCTGTTAACTATGTCAACTAAGGCTTGCTGACCAGGGGAAGGATACTGGAAAGAATGCGCCGTCCCTTTCGTCGTGAAGAAGACGAGGAAATTCAGGAGCGAGTAGTTCGGGTCGACAGGACCCGCAAGACAGTGAAGGGTGGCAGGATCTCGAGCGCCCGCGTGGTGTGTGCAGTGGGCGATGGCAAGGGTAACGTCGGCGTGGGCATCGGTAAGGCCCGCGACGTCCCCCAGGCGATCGAGAAGGGCATGAAGCGCGCCCGCAAGCAGATGATCCGCGTGCCGCTGGATGGCTACACCATCCCCCACGTGATCGAGGGCAAGAGCGGTGGCGCTGTCATCCTGCTCAAGCCTGCCTCGCGTGGCACCGGGATCGTCGCCGGTGGCGCCGTGCGCCAGATCGTTGAGGTCAGCGGCATTCGCGACATCCTCACCAAGTCGCTTGGTAGCGGCAATGTCTTCAACCGGGCCATGGCCTGCTTCGATGGCCTGCAGTCGCTGTACGATCCAGCCGTTGTGGCCGCCCGGCGCGAAAAGAGCGTCCGCGAACTGCTCGGGCGCGACGTCGTCGATCCCTACAAGCAGGCCGCTGAGGACGCAGCCAAGGCCGCCGAGAAAGCAGCCGCAGAGGCTGAGGCCGCCGCCGAGCAGGCCAAGTTCGAGCAGGCTCTTGAGACTTCCGAGGAAGCCCCCGCCGCCGAGGGCGAGGCCGCTCCGGAGGCACCCGCTGAGGCCGCTCCCGCAGCACCCGAGGCGCCGGCCGAGCAGTAGTCTTCGGCTTCGGCTATTCACAAACACAGGCGGCGGACCCATTGGGTCCGCCGCCTTCGCGTGTACATTGCCTCCCGCGCCTTGCTACCTCGCCGCCGGTGCCAACTCCATCAGCAGGTATCCGCGGTCTCTGCCTGGCGCCGCCCAGATGATGTCCAGGAACTCCTCGTCAATCGCGTCGCCGATGTTCTCTGCGAGCGGGTCGCCGCTCCTGAACAAGTCGGGGAAAGCGGGGTTGCGCACGAGTACGTGCGTGATGCCCAGCCTCCGCCACTCGGCCACGAGTGCCTCCGGCGTCTGCGCGCGCTCATAGTCGATCAGCGCGGCGTGCCCCGGCTCGGCCCAGATGTGCGTGCGCTCCAGGTAGTAACCTCGGGGCTCGCCATAGAGCGCCACGATGGCGTCGGGTGGTGTGTGCTCGGCCACATAGTGGCTGACCGGGTAGACGTCGAGCGACGCGGTGAGGTATTGCTCCTCGCTCTGCAGCCCCAGTGCGGGGGCGACCTGCGGGTAAACGTACACCGCCATGATGAGCAGCACCAGCGCCGGCCACAACCCCATCGCGAGTTTCGCCGCTGCTCGCAGCGCACCGCCCCGGCGCTCGGCTTCGGCGGCCGCCCAGCCCGCCGCAGGTGCGGTCAGCGCGAGCGACGGCAGCAGGTATCTCGCCAGTTGCATACTCATCAGCCACCACACCCACAGCGCTGCAAAGACAAGCATGATCCAGCCAACCGCTCTCGGTCGCTTGAGGAGCAGCAGCAGGGGTATGAACGCAAGATACAGCGGGCCCGGACTGGCGAAAGCGAATGCCCCGAGGCCGGTCGGCCCAACGGTGAACTGCTCGGGATCGGTGAGCAGGTTCAGTGGCGCCAGCAGCAGGTTGGCTGGTGCGCGCGGACCGCTGAAGGTTCGCCGCAGCGGAGACATCTCGGCGCGCTCCTGAGGGCCGGGCAGGTCGCCCTTGCCGAACTCAAGCTGCGAGATGTGATAGACTTCGGCCCGCTCGGCTGACCACATCTTCCCGCCGAAAACGCTGTGGGCGAACGGGTAGAACGGGTTGCCTGTCCACAGATAAGTCTTCGCGTACCAGGGCGCGCACACCGCGAGCGCGATGCCCACGTACGCCGCCGCGAGCTTCACGCGCCGCATGCGGCCACCCGCAGCGATCAGTACCGCCACCGTGAGCATCCCGAGCAACGCCAACGCCTGCATCTTGGTGCCTGCGGCCGCTCCGACCATCAGCGCAGAGAGCCACAGATGCGTGTTGTCGCGATCTCGCAGCCACAGGCACAGCAGCGCAAGTGCCAGAATTGACCCGGCGATGGTAGCAAGATCCACGTAGGCCACGCCCATAAGCCACGCGAAGTTCGGGGTGGTCGCGAGAATCAGCGTCCCGTATGCGCCTGCGTCTGCGCCCAGCAGTCGCCGCCCTGCGACGAGTGTGGCGAGCAGCGCGAGCACGCCGAAGCCCCAGTGAAAGAGCTTCGCCGCCTGCGGCTGTCCGAAGGCCTGCATGGTCATGTAATACATCTGCACGGTCGCGGGGAAGTGGCTGTGGTGGTCGTGCCAGAGGGGCGTGATCTTCCCGGCCGCCAGGTACTGTTGCCCGTGCACGAGGTGCTGGGCGATACCGTCGTAGTCCGTCGGGCCGGGGGGGGCCAGGGCGGGGGGCAGTTGCAGGAGGACAATCACGGTGATGACCCAGTAGGCGGGCGCATGTGGCGAGGCGCGCAGCCCGCTCCACATGCGGCGGACCGCGGCGACGATCGCGCGGACACTGTCGTCCACCCCATAGGTTGCGACCGCCGCGAAGAACAGCAGTAGCTGCGCCAGCGCCCACCATTGCACGTAGCCCATCAGGCCGAGCGCGAGGATCGCCAGCGCCACCATCGCGTATCCGAGCATCAGCGCGCACATTGCCGTCAACGCACGATCAGCCAGCCGCAGCTTCAGCGCCTTGAGAAGCTGCGTGCCCAGCATCAGTGCGACGAAGCCCGTCGCCAGGAAGATCAGTGCACCAGTCAAGCTCGCCCCCACGACGCGTCCACGCTCTTACCCGACAGCGCCCGCAGCCAGCGCACGCAGAAACACCGCCAGGACAACCACGACCCAGACTGCTCCTGTTACTGAGCGCCAGTCCATCATCAGCTCTCGTCCCTGTCGATCGTTACTTCAGCCCGTGCACAGGTCGGCCACCAGCATCTCCATTATGGTGCGGTGATCCTGACGACTGCCCTGGCCCTTCAACTCCAGATCAGCGGTGTACAGGCGCTCGATCGCTCGGGCCAAATCGGCGTCGGAGAACTTGCGCGCCTGGCCGGAGTACTTGCGCAGCAGCCACTCGCGGCCCTTGACCGCATCGAGCACGTTCTGTTGCCCAGGGAGCTTGGCGATCACGTCTGGCGGAGCTGCGGACGGGTCGCCGGGGAGCACCTTGCTCATATGCAGCAAGCGGACCTGCCACAGAATCCGGAGCTGCCGGGCGATGCTGCCCAACAGGCCGATCGCGTCGCCGGACTTGGACGCTTCCGGCAGCATCCCGTCGAGGAGCTTGAGCGCGGTCTCCGCATCACGCCCGCCGATCGCGTCCAGGAAGTCCCATATCTTGCGCTCGGCAGTCGCGGACGTTACCTCGAGCACATCCATCTCGGTGATCTCGGGCTCGTCGCCGACGTAGGTCGCGAGTTTCTCGAGCTCGCGAAGCAGTCGGTCAACGTCCTCACCGGCGGTCTCCACCAGCGCGTGCGCCGCCTGCTGGCCCATGCGCTTGCCGAGCTTCTCCGCCTGCGCGGCGGCCCAACGGTCGAGGCCCTTCGCGCCGGGCCCGGAGATCTTGAGTGCCTGGCCGCTCTTCTTCGCGAGATTTCTCAGCGTCTGTGACAGCTTTGGGCCATCGCGGCGGCTGTCCTCAGGGGGCTTACGCGCGACGAGCGTCACTGCGACTTCCGCCGGCAGCTCCTTGAGCGTTGCCGCGAGCGACTTCTGATCGTTGGCGCTCATGGATGTCACGTCGCGCACGACCACCATGCGTCGCGTGGCCATCAGCGACCCCGACCCGAGTTCGGCGAGCACGCCCGCGAGCCCCACGTCGCGGGCATCCACCTGCACGAGCCCGTACTCGAGCTCTTCGCCGAGCCAGCCGGCCGCGACCTTCTGCGTGGCTTGCAGCTTGTAGCTGTCCGCATCGCCCTCGATGAGCGTTATCTGTACGTCGGTTCGTAGACTTCCGTCTTCCTGCCTCACCTGTGATCCCTTCGTGTTCTTGTTCTGTTGCTGCGCATGGCGGCCAGCAGTGCACGTGCCCGTTTCGCCACCAGACGCACCTGGCCCTCGGTGGGCTCAGTCGGGCCGTAACGTTGCGCGCAGAAGATTGCCGTGAATCGCTCGAGTCTCTCCCGGACAGGCCCGTCGGTTGCCATCCCTGCGGCGATCAGTGCCTCGCTCATTTCGCCGGGCGTGCGCCACTTCTCAGCCCTGATCCCCGCCAGCCGGGACGCCCGCTTGCGGAACCCCTCGTAGGTCTTTCCGATACGGGCGCGCGCCGACTTGCGCGTTGCGCGGCCCTGCGCCCAGCGCACCAGCACTCCCGGACCGAGCAGGGCGCTGACGATGGCCGCCAGTCCGCCCACTATTGCGAGTACACTCACCAGCTTCTCAGCCGCGTGGCCGAGGCGTCTGCGCAGTTCGGACATGCTCACTGGGAAGATGCTCGGTGACTGGCCGACCTGGCGCTCCGCAGCGGCGTCAAACGGCACCCAACCGATCCCGGGGAAGTAGATTTCCGCCCACGCGTGCGCGTCCCTTTGCAGCGGCACGAAGGCCTGTTTCTCCTGATTCCACGCGCCAGACATGAAGCCGGTCGCGACGCGTGCGGGCACTCCCGCGATCCGGCACATCACCGCCAGCGCGGTCGAGAACAGGTCGCAGGCGCCGGTTTTGGACGTGTTCACGAAGTAGCCCGCCGCGTCCTCGCTGGCAGGCACGGCCGGCGTCCGATCGCTGTAGGCGCACTCGTGTTCGATGAAGTCGCGCAATGCCACGACTTTGTCGTAGGGGGTCTGTGCCCCCGCCGTCAACTCGCCGACCAGTTGCTCCAGCTCCGCCAGGGCAAGCGTTGGCACCTGCTCAATGTAATCCGCCCTCATCTGCGCGGTATATCTGGTCCCGCAGGCTCGCAATGTCTCAGGGTCTCTGGGCGGCACAATGGATTCGACCTCGAACTCAATGCTTCGCGGCATCACGTAGGTGGTCATCAGGCATTCGTAGTTGTCGACCTCAGGATGGAAGCTCATCCTGCGGCCCTCGTACTCCTGGTTCGTCATACGCACTGCCACCGGTCGACCAGCGGCGAACATGGCCCGACTTGGCAACCCAAGCAGCTTCACACGCTGCACCAGCCGGTCACCCTTGAGATTGTCGGGGACAGGCAATTGGTACCATTCGTCCCCCTCCGGGAGGCGGGTGGTTTGCTGGACACCCTTGCTCCAACTTCGGCCCGTGTAGAAATTGTATGCCTGGCCCCGCCAGAGCTCGGAGCGCTCCGCCTTGACCTCGATAGCCGGTGTGGCGGGCAGGTTGACAGGCCCGCGCCCGATATAGAAGCTGCTCAGTGATCCGCCATAGCTCAAGAGCGATACCTGAATCCAGCGTGCGTAGCGGCCCATTCCGCCGGGGTGGATGTAGAGCCGCGGCCCTACCGTGTAAAGCAGCGTGCCGACGAGGATGCCCAGGACCATCAGCGGTGTGACCAACAGTGTCCCCGCCAGCGCCTGGGTTCGGGCCATCTTCGCCCAGTTGTGGGTGCGGCCGGTCACCCGCACCCGGCCCACGCCCTTCGCCGATCCCTCATCCAGGTTCAGCAGATGCTCGTAGCCCCACACGAACACGGCCGCGAACATCATGATCGCGAAATACAGGACCATCACCGTGTTGAGGTTCACGGTGGCGGTGAGTCCGAACATCGCCAGGCCCGACACAATGCAAAACAGCACGACGTGCCGCGAACTGAGCATGAAGCAGAAGCCGACCATCAACCAGCCGCAAAGTGTTGCGAGGGTCAGGTCATCGTCCGCAAGGGCCTCAACCGAGAACATCAGGCTGAGCCCGGGCACCGGCACCCCGCGCTGGGTCGCCGCCACCGCCGCGAGGCCAATGACCAGTATGCCCAGCCACGCCGCAGACCCGCCGACCATGGTTGCCAGCGCACTGGCACCGATCGCCACCACAATCATCGCGTGCAGAAGCAGTTCCCAGCCCGGGTCGCCGAGGGTGTTGGTCAGCCCGGCCGCCGCACAGGTGCACACCACAAGTGCGCCCAGGAGGAGGGGACCGGCCCGACTGATGCGCTCGCGCGCTTCTTCAGACACGGTAAGACCTCCTCATGCTGGTGGCCAGTTCGCGACCGGGGCCCACCACGTATGCGCGCACTCTGCGCGATGCCAGCCGGGCGGCGAGTTGATCCTCTTCCATCTCGCCGGGACCCAGATCCTGCCAAGGCGCTGCGAGGACCATCCACACTACGGCGTAACCCATCTGCTGGAGCAAGGTTGCCGTCTCCACGGCCTCCGTCGTGCGAACCGGTGAGACGATGGCCATCAGCCCGCCGTCGGGCAGCGCTCCGCCGCGTGCCGTAATCTGCCCGGTCAGACTCTGGGCCGAGTCTGCCTGCACGCGCGCCAGCGCGTCCATGATGCGCGCCTTCTGGCGCGGATCGGATGAGGAGATCAGTGTGCGCTCCTCCGCTCCCGACGCGATCAGGCCGACGCGGCTGCCCCGTTCGATCATCTGCACCGCCATGGAGGCCGCCAGTTTCACGCCACGCTCCAGCGTGCTGTGGTCGCTCTCACCCGAATGTGTTGCGTTCGAGAGGTCGAGCACGATGGTGCAGTCCTGCGCTTCGGCCCGCTCATACTCGCGCACGATCAGGTGTCCGCGACGCGCGGTCGATTTCCAGTCGACGCGGCGGAGATCGTCGCCCGGCACGAAGGTCCGCGTCCCGTAGAACTCAGTACCTTCGCCACGGAAGCGCCGGCGGGGTTGCTGCATAGCCCGGATCGAGCTTGCTCGCATCCACGTCTCGGGCAGGCGTTCAGGCGTGGGATGCACGACCAACTCGCTGGCCTCGCCAATTTGCCGGGAGAAGTTGAACAGGCCGATCAGGTCCGAGTGGCCGAGCAGCGCCGGGCCGACGTTGTAGACACCCCGGCGCCTGGCCTCCAGCACGTACTGCACCTGCACCTCTTCCTCGGACGCGAGGCTGGGCACCAGCACCGCCTCGTCACCCACCACCGCCAGTCCGTCGGGCAGACGGTCTCTAACGGTGAAGAAGTAGCGGCGCCGGAGGGCATCGTTGGTGATCGTCAGCCGGACTGGGAGGTGCTGGCCCTCCTTCATGACGCCAGTCACTTCGCGACGGGCGGAGAGCGTCCTGAGCGTGCCTCGGGACATGAAGTAGGAGGCCGGAGCCATCAGCGCGAGGACCGAGAACATGATGTAGAGTTGGTGGATGGACAGAACCATGCCCACCAGAAGCAGGATCACTGAGCCCCAGATCAGGACTTGTCTCTTCCCGAATTCCATACCATGCCCCCGTCCCTGTGCATCGTGCTGTGCGCTGTTCAGCTTCCGGCGAGCGGCACCGGCACGAGTTGGAGCACTTCTTCCACGATGCGGCTTGCGGGCAGGCCCTGGGCGCGCTGCTCGCTCTTCATGATCAGCCGGTGGGCGAGTGCGGGGACGGCCACGCGCTTGATGTCGTCGGGGGTCACGTACTCGCGGCCGGCGATGGCCGCCACGGCCTGTGCGCCTCGCATCAGCGCCAGCGATCCGCGCGGGCTGGCGCCGAGCTCCAGGTCCGGGTGCTCGCGCGTCTTGCCCACCACGGCGACGATGTAGTCCTTCAGGCTCTCCTCGAGGAAGACGTCGCGCACGGCCAACTGAAGCTGTGCCGCCTCGTCAGCCGGGAGTACCGGCACGACTTCGTCGATCGGGTGGGTCTTGATCTGCTGGGTGAGGATCTCGACCTCGTCGTCCGGAGCCGGATAGCCGATGTTCACGCGCATGATGAACCGGTCGAGCTGCGCTTCGGGCAACGAGTAGGTGCCCTCGTATTCGATGGGGTTCTCGGTCGCCAATACGAAGAACGGTCGGGGCAGGTCATGGGTGGTGCCGTCGACGGTGACGGTGAATTCTTCCATGCACTCGAGCAGCGCCGCCTGCGACTTCGGCGTGGCCCGATTGATCTCGTCGGCCACCACCACGTTCGCGAAGACGGGCCCGGGGCGGAACTCGAATTTCCCTTCGGCCTGGTTGAAGATCGAGCTGCCCGTCACATCCGCAGGCAGCAGGTCTGGGGTGAACTGAACGCGCTTGAAGGTGCCGCCGACCGATTTCGCGAGCGTCCGCGCGAGCATGGTCTTGCCCACGCCGGGGATGTCCTCGATGAGTATGTGTCCGCCACTGAGGAAGCCGGCGACCGTCAATTCGACAACGCTGCGCTTCCCGACAATGACGGTCTCGATGGCGTCAATGAGTCGCTGCGCAGCCTCGGTTACGTTGTGTATCTGCATTGGGGCCATCAGCTCCCTGCGTTCGGGTGTGCGAACCGTACCCGCGTGTGCTCGCTACCTCATACAGTGCAACGCCATCTGGCCCCTGTAGAATTCCCGGACAGGTCGGGAGGACTATCCCATCGCCTGCCCATACACTGCCATCACGTCCTCGATAGTGATCACGCGTGGGTTGACTTTGATATGTGCGCTGGGCATGGCGTCCTCGGCCATGCGCTCGATCGCGTCGGCCGTCACGCCCACCTCGGCCATCGTTCCCGGCGCGCCGACATCTGCTGCCAGGCGCTCCACCCCTTCGACGGCTCGACCGGCCGCCGCCTCTTCGCTCAGGCCCTCGGTGTCCTCGCCCATGAGCGCGGCCACTTCGGCAAGCGCCGCCCCGGCCGCCGGAATGTTGAAGCGCATGCCGTGGGGGAGCAGGATGGTGTTGGCCACCCCGTGTGGCACACCAAAGAGGGCCGACAGCGGCAGCGCCATGGCGTGCACGATGCCCAGCCGCGTCTTCGCGAAGGACAGGCTCGCGATCATCGCCGCCCGTTGCATGGCCTCCTGGGCGGGCAGATCATCGGCGCTCGCGGCCGCCGCGCGCAGGTTGCCGGCAATGCCGCGGATGGCCTCCGCAGCTCGGCGGCGAGTGTCGTCGGTGGCGTTCAGGTTGATGTATGACTCAACCGCGTGCGTCAGCGCGTCCATACCCGCCGCCACGCGGACGCTGTCGGGAGCGCTCGTTAGCAGCGTCGGGTCCAGCACCGCGCAGCGGGGGAAGAGCGCCTCATGGTTGAGCACGAGCTTGCGCTCCGTCTGTGTGTAGGTGATGACCGCAAAGGGGTTGACCTCGGAACCGGTGCCCGCCGTCGTGGGCACGCACACGATCGGCAGCGCCCCGTGATCGATGACCGTGGGCTCGCCGGGGCGGTCCTGCTCGCGCACCCAGCCCTCGTGGCCGATCTCAGCCGCGATGGCCTTGGCGGCATCCATGCTCGATCCACCGCCGATGCCTATCACTGCTTCGGCGTTGGCTTCCCGTCCGGCCGCTCCGCCCGCCATGACCTCCTCATCGGTGGGGTCAGGTGACATACCGCTGAAGACGGTCACATCGGTGCAGCCTTCGCAGCCGCATGCGAACATGCCGACCTGGGGCAGTTTGGCCACGTTCTGACCGCACACCACCAGTGCCCGCGATATGCCCATCCCGGCCAGGCACGCCCGGCTGCTGTCCAGTGCGCCGGGGCCTGAGACCACTCGCGTCGGCGTCTCGTCGAAGCACTCGATCCTGACTGTGTCGCTCACTGTTGACCCTCCCGGGCGCCGCTCCCGTCTGCTCCCGCACCAATGGGGCGATTATACCCCGCAGCACCGGGCAGGGCAAACACTGGCCTGATTGTACCCGGCGGCGAGGAGCCGCAGGCATTCGCGCCGAACCTGTCGGAACACTGCACCAGATGGGGCCTGAGGCATGAGCGAACGCCCGGCGAGCCAATCCGCAGCTCCCACGCAGCGCACCGTCAGCCTGAGGCGTGCTGCCCTGGCCTTCGTGTTGCTGTTGGCCCTCGGCACGCGCCAGTACGTGCTGCTCGACTTCGCCACGCCACTTAGTGAGAAGATCGATCGCGACGGCTACCACAAGTTGCTTGGCGTGGCGGCGGACTCGAGCCCGCGCGCCGTGCTTGGATGGTTCATCGGCGACGATCCCCAGCGCGTACACGCTTTCAGGCCGCTACCCGCTGTGGCGCTGGCGGCGCAGTACCGTCTCTGGGGATGGCTCCGCTGGCCGTACCTCGCCGCGAACATCCTCCTCTTCACCGCAACCGCGCTGGCGCTCGTGTGGCTGGGGCTGCTGCTGGGCATGCAGCCGCGCGTGGCGTTCATGGCCGGTGCGCTGCTGATGATCGTGCCCTCTCGGAGCTCGCTGAACGTCCTGCAACTGATAGCGACCCAGCCGGACGTGTTCTGCACGCTCTTCGGGATACTGGCGGTCGGCTGCCTGATCCGCTGGCTCGATGCGGGGCGCCGCCGGTCACTGGCGGCGATGTGCGGCTTCGCACTGCTGGCCTGCCTGTCTAAGGAGATGGGCATCGCCCTGACGCCGGTCATCGTGGTATTCGCACTCGCCCATCTGCGCCGGCGGCCGCCGCGCCGGATCGTGATGGCGTGCGTTGGGGTGTTGCTGATGGGGGCCATCTGGATCGTGTGGTACCAGTTGGCGCGGGGGAACATGCCGACCGAGGCGCACCCCAGTCACACCTTCGCGGGTATGTGGCTGCTGCTGACCGAGCGCTGGGCGAACTGCCTGATGCTCTACCTGCAGTCGCTGTGCCGCCCGCTGGTACAGGTGTTCCGCTGCCTCTACCACGCCGACTGGTGGATACTCCTCTTCCATGGACTGTGGCTGGGCGTGGCTAAGCTGGCCCTGTGGCTGTGGGCGGTGTGGCTCTTGTGGTGCTATCGTCCACGCTGGCTGGTTGTGCTCGTCTTGTGGAAGGTCTTCACCTACCTGCCTGTTCTCCCCCTCTGCGGCGCCTGGGGCTGGTACTACCATATGCCACATATTCTCGATCACATCTTCCCGGTGGCTGTGGTGTGGGTGTTCGTGGTGCCTTTCGGCGGACCGAGGCGGATGGTAGGCTGGTGGCATGCGCACAGCCCCTTCGGGGACGGAGGGAACACCCGCACAGAGGCGAACTGAATCCTCAGAAGACAGGACAACAGGACTGGGAGTTGAATGGTCATGACCGCGTCAACAGGTGTCCGTCCCATTGCGACGATGCTCACGGTGTTTGTGCTGGGAGCGCTCCTGCTGTCAGCCCTCGCCGCCGGAGCCGATGACTGGCCGGCCTTCCGCCACGACCGCGAGCGTAGCGGCCTGACAACTGAGGGCCCCGAGGCGCCCCTGCCCCAGCGCTGGACCTTCGCGCCGCAGGCTCCGCCTCAGCAGGCTTGGTCCGGTCCTCGCGACGAGCCAGTTGAGGGCAATTGGGAGATACACCGCGTCGACTACGACGCCGCCAACCACATCGTCGCGGTCGGCGATCGCGTCTACTTCGCCTCTTCGGGCGACAGCCGCGTATACTGCCTCGACGCCGCCACCGGCCAGCAGGTCTGGACTTACCTGTGCGGCGCGCCCGTGCGCCTCGCGCCGACGGTGGCCGAGGGGCGGATCTACTTCGGCTCCGATGATGGCTATGCGTACTGCCTGTCCGCCGCCGATGGCTCTACTGTGTGGAAGCTCGCCGCCGGCCCCGATGATGGTATGTGCATCGGCAACGGCCGGATGATCTCCCGTTGGCCGATCCGCACTGACGTCCTCGTGGACGGCGGGATTGCGTATTTCGGCGCGGGCGTCTTCCCGCATGAGAAGGTCTACATCTACGCTGTCGACGCCGCGACAGGCGAGCTGGTCTGGCGCAATGATACGATTGGCCAGCAGAATGCCGGTCGCAACGGCTTCTCGCCCCAGGGCTACATCCTCGCCTCCGATACCCGCATCTTCGTCCCTTCCGGGCGCGACCTGCCCGCGGCCTTCGACCGCGAGACCGGTCGCCAGATATTCCAGTCGCGCGACTCCTGGCGCTCGAGTAATATCGTCGGTGGCACCTACGCACTGCTGCACGGCGAGCATCTGCTGGTCGGCGCCAACCAGGCTGTCGCATACTCACAGGAGACCGGGCGAGGCGGCTTCGCCTGGTTCCCTGCCCGCCGCCTGGTCGTGGGTGAGGACAAGGCGTGGATGTCCACGCACACGCAGGTGAGTTCGGTGACCTTCGAGTCCTACGCTGAGGCCACGCGCCTGCTCAAGGCTCAGCAGCGCAAGCGCACCGCTGCCAGCAGCAAGCTCTCCGTCGTGAAGCGCACGCTCGCGGCCGAGAAGCGCAAGCCCGAGGATCAGCAGGACGCAGATCGCATCGCTGAAGTCGAGACGCAGGTCGCCGAGGCTCAGACTGCGGTCGACGAGATCAAGGCTGAGATTGAGCGTTTGCAGGGCGACAACGTCGAGCCCAGCACCAGTTGGGCCGTCGATCGCGTCTGCGTGGAGGCACTCATCGTTGCCGGTGGCCTGGTCTTCGGCGGTGGCGACGGTGTGGTCTACGCCTTCAACCGTGACACCGGCGAGGAAGTCTGGAGCGCTGAGGTCGCCGGTCGCGCCAGATCACTGGCTGTCGCTGGCGATGCGCTCTACGTGGGCACCACTGAAGGCTTGGTCTACGCCTTCGGTCAACCGCTGGACGGCATGGCGACCGCTGTGCCCGCTGCGCCCGCTGCGCTGGAGCCCTTCCCCGACGATGCTCTCACCGCTGCCTGCTCCGCCGCCGCGGATGCGATCGTGGCGCAGAGCAGCGTGACCCGTGGCTACGCGCTGGTGCTTGGCGCGGTTGACGGCCGCCTCGCCTGCGAGTTGGCGAAGCGCACCGAGCTGAAGATCTACTGCATGGCGCCCGATGACGCCTCCGTCCAGCGGGTGCGCGCGACCGCCGACGCCGCTGGCCTGTATGGTTCGCGCATCTGGGTTGAGCAGGGCGAGCCGTCCCACATGCGCTTCAGCAGCTACTTCGCCAACCTGACCGTCTGTGAGAGTCTGATCACTGACGGGACACTGCCCGACGCGACACCTGAGCTGGTCAAGCGCATCAAGCCCTGCGGTGGCGTGGTCTGCATCGGCCGCCCGGTCAATGCACCGGCCGCCGCCGCTGGCCGTGCGGCCGACCCCGGCCCGTGGGTGAAGTCGCTTGGCCTGGGTGATCCTGAGACATCCACTGAGCAGGGCAATTGGGCGCTGCTCACACGACCGGGCCTGTCCGGCGCCGGCGACTGGACCCATCAATATGGCGACGCAGCCAACACCACCTGCGGGACAGACACCATCGTCAAGGCCCCCTTCCGGATGCTCTGGTACGGTGATCCCGGGCCTGACAAGATGATCTCACGGCATGCCCGCTCGACTGCCCCTCTGGTAGTCAACGGCCGCTTCTTCGCTCAGGGCTTCGACCTGCTCATGTGCTATGACGCCTACAACGGCATGCAGTACTGGGAGCGCGAGATGCCGGGCGCCATGCGCGGTTCGGTCAGCCATATCGCCTCGAACTTGTGTGCCAACGAGGAGGCGTTCTTCGCGGCGATCGGTGGCCGCTGCCTGCGGCTGGATCCCGACACTGGCGAGACCGTCCGCACGTATGACCAACCCGGGGCCGATGACCCGGTGAAGTTCTGGGGCTACGCTGCCACCGCCGGTAACGTGCTCTTTGGCACCACCGGTATGGCCGATGCGCTCGACGCGAATGGCGTGCCGCAACGCTACAACCGTGACAACGGTCGCAGCACGCGGATATTCGGGCTGGACATTGAGACTGGTGAGACGCGCTGGTCGCACGACGCCACGGGCGAGATTCGCAACATCACAATCTCGATCGGTGACGGCAAAGTCATGTTCGCTGAAAGCGGCGTGTCGGACGCTGAGCGGGCCGAGGCGCTCGCGCCGCGCGTTGCAGCTGCGGAGGAACTGACTGGTGCGGACCGCAGCATCGCCGACGAGCGCATCGCGCGCGCCGAGGTCGTGAAGGCGTGGTGCCTGAACGCGGAGACCGGTGAGACGATCTGGTCCCGACCAGTTGACGTCACTGACTGCGGTGGCATGTCGAGCCTGCTAATCACCATGTATAAGGACGACGTGCTGGTCTTCTGTGGTGCGCACGGCAACGGCCACTTCTGGCACCAATTCCTCGGTGGCGAGTTCGGTGACCGGCGGGTCGTGGCGATCGACACCAACGATGGGCACACGCTCTGGAAGCAGGCAATCGGCTACCGCATCCGCCCGCTCATCGTCGGCGACAAGCTGGTCGCGGAGCCGTGGGCCTTTGATCTGAAGACCGGCGAGCAGAAGATGCGAAAGCACCCGCTCACCGGTGAGGAGAGCGCCTGGCAGTTCGAGCGCCCCGGCCATCACTGCGGCTCGGTCGCGGCGAACACGAATACCCTCTTCTTCCGCTCCTACAGCTTCGCGTACTATGACCTGATCAACGATTACGGCACCAGCCACTCCGCCGGCCAGCGCGCTGGCTGCTGGATCAATTTCCTGCCGGCCAGCGGCCTGCTGGTCATGCCTGAGGCGAGCTCGGGCTGCCAGTGCTTGTTCTCGATACAGAGCACGGTGGTTCTCGAGCCATGGGAGGACGGCCGCGAGTGGGGCATCTTCAGTTCGCCCGGTCCGCACAAGCCCGTGCGCGAGGCCCACATCGATATCGGTGGTCCCGGCGACCGGCGTGATGACGCGGGCAATCTGTGGCTTTCGTATCCGCGGCCGAGCTCGCGGATGCAGGTGGAGGTGGATATGCGACTGGCAATGGCCGAAGGTGGCGGGTACTTCCGCAACGATGCCGACGCAGTGCGCCTCAAGGGCACCGAGACCCCGTGGGTGCATGGCACCGGGGCGGCGGGCCTGCAGCGGATCGTCATGCCGCTGCTCGAGCCGGGGAATGAGCCCATGGGGTACAGTGTCGCGCTGCACTTCGCCGACTCGGCCAACACTGAACTGGGGGCGCGCGTGTTCGATGTGAAGCTGCAGGGCGAGACCGTCCTGGCCGATTTCGACATCGCCGGCGAGGCGGGCGGACCCGACGGCGCCGTGATCAAGCGCTTCGAGAACGTCCAGGTGCGCCGCGCGCTGGAGATCGAGTTCGTGCCCAAGACCGACATCGCTGACCCGGTCTCATCACCGCTGCTCAACGCCATCGAACTGAAGGGCGCCCCCCTGCCGGAGATGCAGGTGCAGGTGGGTAACTTCGCCCAGCCCATGGAGGTCTACAACGTGGGCTACTGGTTCGCAGACCTCATCCGCGAGCGCACCGGGGCGGATATCGCGATGGTGCCCGGCGCTGCTCTGTGGTCGGACGGCGACACGTACCCCGAGGGCGCGATGACGCTCGGGCAGCTCTTCGCCCGCCTCGGCGACGTGCGACTTGTGCGCCACACGATCGTCGGTGCTGACCTGCTGGCGTATCTCGACAAGCCGTGGGTTAGGGACCGCTTCAACCCGTATCATCACCCGAAGACGTCGCTGGAGGGTAACCCGATCTATTCGTCGGGGATCGATCTCGTCTACAACGCCGAGGCGCGCCGACCGTTCTTTGGCATCAAACCCCAGCGCACCTACACGGTGATCACGACCTCGCCCTTCGCGGGCGGTCTGCCCGACATGCCACCTGCTGTGGCCGACACGCTGACGGCCATCGCCGGCCTGCAGACTCAGCAGAGCGAGTGCCTCGAGCAGACCACGTGGGACCTGCTGGGGGACGCCTCCAAAGCGGGCCGGATGGACTTCGCTCGGCGCTACTCCGAACCGAGTGAGGACTGGACCGTGTGGCGCGAGCACTCCGAGGAGGACATGGGCTTTGGCGTCACCGAGTGGCCCGCCGACAAGCCCACAGAGACCTTCGAGTGCATCGCAGACGCCTCGGTTGGCCTTGGCGCTCCGGACACCAACAACGGCGCGGCGACTGTCCTCTCCCATGACGGCGGCAGCGGGGCCATGTATGACAGCAGCTTCAAGATGGTCTACCTGCAATTCCCGGTGACGGTGCCTGGCAAGCCGATCGCCGCGAAGCTGGTGATGCGGATGCACACCGGCGGCAACTCGCAGAGCACGGACGCGGGGGACGTGTACCTTGCCGAAGACGCGTGGGATGAGATGGGCATCACGTACAGCAATCGGCCTCTGCCGACTGAACGCGTGGGCAGGCTTGGCGAGGTAGGGAACGGCACTGTGGAGGAGCGTCTGCTGCAGATCGACTTGCGAGGGCGCGAGGAGATCACACTCGTGCTCGACCCGACCAGCGTCGATGGCGCAAACTTCCTTGCGCGCGAGAGTGAAGGGGTGCCCACGCTCATCATCGCGTACGAACCGGAGTGAGGCGCTGCAATGAGACTGACCATTGGTTCCAGCGTCATCGCTGCGATCGCCATCCTTTCGGTGCTGAGCGCCCACGCCGACGAGGTGGTATACGCGGGCACGGTTGTCAGCGCCTCTGATGGCCAGCCGATATCCGGGTCTGGGGTCGCCGCGCGGCTGTACGGTGAGGGCGGAAGCACCTGGGTGTCAGTCGAGACCGATGCCGAGGGCCGCTTCGAGTTGCGGCATGAGGGGTCCGGCAATGCGGCTCAGATAGTGGCGGCCGCGGTGGGCTACGCCGTGGGCCACGCGGTGACTGTCCCCGGACGTCCTGCAACCATAGAACTGTCGGCTGACCTCGGCTCGGTCACGGGAATTGTGCTGGGCGATGGCGATCCGATCGAGGGCGCAGAAGTGTTCGTGACCCACTTCCGCGTGGACGGTCGTCGCTACGATGAAATGGTGTCGACATGGGGCTGGGAGAGCACTCCGCACGCGATCACAGGAGCAGATGGACGCTTCGAGGTGACGGGTCTGCCGCAGGGGTCACACGTGATGTTGCGGGTCTCTGCGCCGGGATGGGTGACGTGGTACTGGCCGAGCCTGTCGGGGCGGGTGCCGGTCGGCGATAGTGTGACTATCAGGCTCGAGGTCGAGGCGGCGATTGAGGGTCGCGTGGTCATGGCAGGCGAGCCTGTCGCGGGCGTAGAAGTCTGTGCTACGCCGTGGCCCTACGCTTCAGTTTCTGACGACGCGGTCAGCGATGAGGAGGGCCGCTACCGCATCGGCAGTCTGAGGGCAGGCACGTGGCGCGTCCAGGCGACGGACATGGGGGATCTCTACGCGCGAGACGAGCAGACCGTGAGTTTGACGGCGAGCGAGACGGCGACCGTGGACATTGAGCTGGCGGATCGTACCGCCGGGCCGGTGGTGTCCGGCACAGTCACGTTCGTGGACACCGCAATGCCCGCCGTCGGCGCCGAAATCGGCGGAGCATCCATCAACCACTACTCAGCCGGTGGTCCGCACTGGGCGGCGACATGTGACGAGCAGGGACGCTATCAGTTGCGCCTGCCGCCGGGGCCCGTCGTAGTCGGCTACACGGCGAACTTGGATGGCTATGACGGGCAGGGCGCTGAGCCACAAGGGCGAGAGATGCGTCTCACGGCGGACGGCGCCACGGTTGACTTCGTGCTCCACCGCACCGGCGAAGCAGTAGCGCCGGTCCCCTGCTTCGTCTTTGGCCCGGATCGAGAGCCGGTCGCGGGCGCGCTGGTCTTCGACGGTCGCGAGCCATACTACGGCCCCCCGGCGCGCAAGCCCATTGTTGCCGATGAGCAGGGCAGGTTCACGATGTCCCCGCCAGTCGAAGACGACCGAATCCTGCTGGTGACTGACCCAGAGCGGCGGTGCTGCGCGCTGGCGACGGTGTCGCGTGACACGCTCCGCCTGGAGGTCAATCTGGAGCCCGCTGCGTGGGCGGTGGCGAAGATTGTCGATATGGACGGGCAGCCAGTGCCGGGGATCGCCGCCACCGCGGCTCTCCCCACCGAGCGCGCCGGGATGCCCGGTGAGCGTGACCTGCCCGTCACCGGTGTGAGCGACGAGCAGGGCGAGATCCGCATCGGGCCGCTACCGCCGGGGCAATCCGTGGTGTTCGCGCTGCCCTGGGTCTGCAAGGCGATGGCGGTGGAGGACGCCTGGGAGGGGTTGGGGGAGATCGCCCTGGATCCGGGCGAGACGTGGGAGTTGGCGGACCTGGTTCTCAATCCTGCAGGGCGCGTGCTGGAGGGGCGAGTGCTTGATCTGGCTGGTGAGCCGGTGTCCGGCGCCACGGTGCTCTCGACCTCGGGCATCTTCACGAAGGCGTTGACGACCAGCGGCGAGGACGGGCGGTTCCGACTTGAAGGGCTCCGCACTCTCGGCGAAGTGCAGGTGGTAGCCTTTTCCGATGACGGCATGAGGGCCATTGCGGTGAAGTGCGACCCCGACGACTGGCCGCGTCTGCGTCGCACGCTTCCGGCACGAGGCGAGCCCCACGAGTTGGGTATGGTGATGACGCTGGAGCCGCTCGCAGCCGTGACCGGTGACGTGGTTGACCTGGAGGATGAACCAGTGGCAGGCGCGGAAGTCGAGGTGACGACGTTTCGCGCCCGATACGGCCCAGCCTTCTCCCGGCAGGTGAGACTCCGCGTGACGACGCTGACCACGCAGGAGGGCACCTGGCGCGTTGAGGGCCTCATGGCCGGGCTCGAGTACAGAGCGTACGCAACCGACGCCAGGAGCCCTGACGCCGGCATGGCGGAGCTGGTAGTGCCCTCCAGCATCGAGACACAGTCGCTGCGACTGCGGCTGCAGCGGCGCTGACGGGGCACGGATGGTTGTGCGCAGGCGATTGCGTGGCCCTTGGCGAACGTTCCCCAACACCGAAAGGGGAGTTCGCCATGTCCAGCGAGATTCGCGCCCTGAAACCATCCGAGTTCGATGAGCACGCCGACCTGGTCTATCAATCCTACTTCTACGACCGCGAGCTGGCACCCGGCTCGATGCTCACCCGCCGGGACTGGTGGTTGCGAGGGATGGAGCGCGAGCCATACTATGAGCCCGCCCAGACGCGCGTCATGGTCATGGACGGGCGGCTGGTATCCTCCGTCGGGTGCTACCTGCGCCCGAGCTACATCGCCGGCAGAGAGGCGAAAGCGGCCTGCATCGGGAGCGTCTGCACCCACCCGGAGTATCGCAAGCGCGGGCTGGTGAAGCAGGTGCTCGCCGAGGCCTCCGACTGGATGGTCGCCGAGGGCTTCCTCTGGTCATTCCTCTTCGGCCTCGAAGCGGTTTACGGGGGCAGCGGCTGGCGCATGCTGGCGTCGCCCACGGTTGCAGCCGACGTGTGCGTGCGCGACGAGTTCGGTGGCGATATAACCGCTCGCCCCGCTGACCCGGCGACCGACGCCCCGCTTCTCACCAGCATCTACGAGCAGTTCAACGCCTCGCTCACCGGCCCGACGATCCGGACTGAGGAGTACTGGCGGCAGCGCACGCTCTCGACCAAGCCGGGCTTTGACTCTCCGGCCATCGAGGTGCTGGAACGCGCGGGCGAACCGATCGGTTACTGGCAGCGCGGCGATGCCGCGGCGGTTGAGCTGGGCTGGATCGACGCGCCCCGCGACGTGCTCGCGTACATCCTGCGCCAGTTTCCGGGCAAGCCGGTGGGCTTCGGCCTGGGCACTGACGAGGTGGTCGAGCATCTGCGCGCGATCTCGTACGTGCCAGGCTATGACGCCTGGCGGGAGCATCGCGGTAGCATCACGATTGCCGAGACCTACCACGGACTGTGGCGCTTCCATCAGGACCCGGACGGCCTGTTCCCGCAGGTGACCGACACCGCGAGCCTGCTAGGCTTCCTGCGCGATAAGCAGTACGTCATGTGGCCCACCGACAGGTCCTGACCGGGCCGGCCGTGGTATAATGCGCCGACGCCGCTTCTCCACTGTCGCCAATCCGCCAGGAGGCCATCCGCCCATGCCGACTCTGCGCATCGACAATGCTGAGATCATCACCATGAACGGCGAGATGGGCGTCGAGTCGGGCTGGACGCTGCTGGCCGTCGACGGCGAGATCACCTACGTCGGGCCTGTCGGGGACGCACCGGCTCTTGAGGTTGACGAGTTGGTGGATGGCTCCGACTGCCTGCTGCTGCCAGGCTTTGTGAATGCGCATACTCACGCGGCGATGACGCTCTTCCGCGGGAACGCCGATGACATGGAGCTGCAGCCCTGGCTGGAGGAGAAGATATGGCCCGTTGAGGCCACGCTCACCGAGGACGATGTCTACTGGGGCGCGATGCTCGGCTGCGTCGAGATGCTGCGGGCGGGCGTTACCTGCTTTGCGGACATGTACCACATGCCCGAGGTCGGCACACGCGCGTCGATCGACGCCGGAATTCGCGCGCGGCCCTCGGGCGTGCTGCTCGGGCTGCTGCCGAACGCCGGCGATATGCTCGCGAAGGCGGAGGTCTTCTGCCGCGACCATGACGAGGCGGGCGACGGGCTGATCAAGCCGATGCTGGCCCCGCACGCGCCCTACACCTGCCCCGAGGAGATGCTGCGGCAGGTCATTGGCGTGGCCGGTGACCTCGGCGTTCCCATCCATATCCACATGGCCGAGACTGATGACAATGTGCAGTGGTCGCTGGAAAACTACGGCGCGCGCCCGGCCGAGGCAATGAAGCAAGTGGGCCTCTTCGACGTCCCGGTACTGGCGGCTCACTGTGTGCATCTGGACGAGGCCGACATCGCGATCATGGCTGACGAGGCGATCGGAGTGGCGCACTGCCCGGGTAGCAATCTGAAGCTGGCGAGCGGCATCGCGCCGGTGGCGGCCATGCTGGCGGCGGGCGTGCAGGTGGGGCTGGGCACTGACGGTTGTGGCTCGAACAACAATCTCGATCTGCTGCAGGAGGCCCTGCTCGCGGCGCTTGTAGCCAAAGTGCAGACTGGCGACCCGACGGCCGTGCCCGCGGCGGCGGCTTTGCGCATGGCGACGCTGGGTGGGGCCGAGGCCGTGTTCCTGGCCGACCGGATCGGGTCGCTGGAAGTGGGCAAACGCGCCGACTGCATTCTGGTGGACCTGACCGCTCCGCATATGTACCCGCGCCACAACCTGGTTTCTGACGTCGTCTACTCCGCCCAGAGCGCGGACGTCCGCGCTACCATCGTGGACGGGTGCGTTCTCGTCCGTGACGGTGAGTTCACGCAACTCGACGAGGCCGAAGTCATGGAGAAGGCCTGCGAGAGTGCGGCGCGGCTGTTCGGCTGAGCAACCGTCTACTCTTGCGTTCAGTGCTCCCCAACGGCTATAATCTCCTCAACCGCCGGAAACGCAGCTATCGGAGCAGCATACGATGCAGCAACACCTACGCTACAACCGGCTGGCGGCCGGTGTGCTGACGCTTGCCCTGTGCGCATGCGCGGTCGCCGAAGTCCAGGTGCGCGTGCTCGGGGAGGCCATTGAGGCCGACCCCGCTCCGATCGTGCGCGATGGCCGCCTCGAGGGCTCCCCGCTTCCCATTGTCGGTAGACTCGGCTGCCGATTCATCACGGGCGTGAAACATCGCCTCACCATCATCGCCCCTGACTCCACCCGTGTCGAACTGGTGCCTGAATCAGGCCGTCTGCTGATCAACGACGAACCCGTGGACGTGCCCGGCGGCGTGCGCGTGCAGGACGGCCGGGCCTGGTGCACACTGCGCCCGGTGCTCGAAGCGGTCGGCTGCGAAATGCGCTGGGACGGCGCTGCGCAAGAGCTCGACCTGTGGGCGCGAGTGACCGAGATCACCGTCCGTGGCGACCGGCGCGGTTGCGAAGTGAGCGTTCGCACCACACTCCCCGTTACCGGCACACTGGCAAGCATCCCCGATCCGGAGCGCTGGTACGTCGATCTGGCGGGCGCGTTCGTCAATCTGGAGCGCGAGAACACCTGGGTGAGCACCGGGCGAGTGCGGCGGGCGCGCTGGGGTCAGTTCGACGACGATCCACCGGTGGCGCGGATTGTGGCGGACCTGTCGCAGGAGGCCGAGGTGAAGTGGCGGCCCCGGGAGGATCGGCGCGGCGGAAGCATAATCATCGGTCGAGTTGACGGTGACGAACCCATCATTGACCGCCCGCTCCCGAGCATCACCGGGCTGACGGCGGTCGTGCCCAACGAGCGAGTCACGCGCCTGCGTGTGTCCATGACCGACCCGGTCGACATCGACTACGAAGTTCTGCGGCAACCCCCGCGTGTGGTCCTGCATTTCCCCGACGCCAAGCTCGATGCCGAGCCCGGCTGTATTCCGGTGGCTGGACCGTTCGTGCAGGAGGCCGAGTTCACGTGCGGCTCCGGCGGCGCGGGCGTGAGTCTGACGCTGGCGATGCGCCAGCTCATTCAGTTTGAGGTGCACCAGTACGACGATCCGGCGGCGCTGGAGGTCATCTTCAAGCGCGAGCGGCTGCGGGACAAGCGCGTGGTTATAGATCCGGGCCACGGCGATCACGATCCCGGTGCGGTGGGTGAGCGGCTGCGGGAGAAGGACGTCAACCTGGATGTGGGCCTGCGCACTGCCGCGCGCCTGGTGGATATCGGCGCGCAGGTGCGCATGACCCGTGAGGGAGACCAGTTCGTGGACCTGTACGAGCGCCCACGTATTGCCGAGCAGATCGGCGCGGATCTGTTCGTGTCGATCCACTGCAACGCGATGCCCAAGCCGAACCAGGGATGGGGCACCGAGACCTACTACTACACGCCGCAGAGCATGTGCTTGGGACAGATCATGCAGGCTTCGCTGGTGGATGCGCTGGGCAGGCGCGATCGCGGTCTGCACCGCGCGCGATTCGTTGTGGTGCGCGAGGCATCGATGCCCGCGGTTCTGGTCGAGTTGATGTTCCTCAATCACGATGAAGAGCACGCGCTGCTCGAGCGCCCCGAGATCCGGCAGAGCGCCGCCGAGGCGATCTTCGAGGGCTTGCGTCAGTACGTCGAGGGCACCGGACCGGGCGAGGACAGGCAACTGCTTGGGTACTGACGGCGGGCGGCAGTATTCTATCCCGTGCAGCGGGCGGGGGCGCCCGCTGCACGGAAGGGAAACAGCTACGACTACGGCACCGGCGTCACCGTGTCAAGCTCAGCGTTCGCATCGAGGTCCAGCGTGCGCCGCTTGACGCGGTTGCCGTCATCCGCACCAGGTACACTCCCGACGGTGCGCGCAACCCCGCCGCATTCCGTCCGTCCCATGCCAGCGAGTTGATGCCCTCCGCCATCGGTCGGTCCACCACGATAGTCTTCACCGCACGGCCCGCGATGTTGAGCACCTCGCAGGTGATCGACGCATCAGCCGATAGGGTGAAGGTCATCTGTGCCCCGACCGCCGTCGGGCAACATGCCAGCGAAGCCACTGTCATCACGACGCTCTTCGAGCTTACCGTCGGACCGGTGGCAATGGCAGCTGGCGGCCCCGTAGCCAAGATCCCTTCGGCACGAGCTTTGAACCGGTAGCTCCACACGCAGTCCCGGTTCAGTGTCTTGCGCAGGTAGAAGACCTGGCCCGTAGTGGGCGACCCCTTACCCGCGGTCATGAGGAACGGGTTGCTCGGGTGTGCCATGCCGTCGCGGTAAAGAAACAGACGCACATACTCCGGCGACGACCCGGTGTACTTCACTCGGAAGCGGAACTCGGCGCCGATATCGCCGCTATTGGGATCCACCCCATCGCCCACGAAGCCCGTGTCACCAACCCACGCGAGTCGGGGACTGCCCACGAACGGCCCGGCGGTGACTGCGGTCGGTGGCCCTGCTGCCAATGCCCCAACTGCACGAGCTTTGAACTGATAGCTCCATGCACAGTCCTGGTTCAGCGTCTTGCGCAGGTAGAAGACCTGGCCGGTGGCAGGGGAGCCCTTACCTGCAGTCAGGGCGAACGGGTTGAGCGGGTGCGGCACACCGTCGCGATACAGGAGCAGGCGCACATACTCCGGTGACGGGCCGGTGAATTTCACTCGGAAGCGGAACTCGGCGCCGACGGCGCCGCTATTGGGATCCACCCCGTCGCTCATGAAGCCCGTGTCGCCCACCCACGCGAGGCTGGAACTGTCCCCGATCGTCACTGACGCTTCGCCGGTGGCGCCGTCGTCGATGCCATCGTTGGGTGTCACCACACAGCGCCAAGTCTGACCGGGACTCGTTCTCCACGAGCCAAGCCCCGGCCAGACGCAATCCGTCTGCAGCACACCGTTCTTGTACCACTGGTACTTGTAGGTAACTGGATCGCCGTCGGGGTCAGTGCTACCCGAGGCGTTGGCCCGCAGCGAGTCGGCGGTGTTCGGACTCGCGGGGGAGATCACCACCGTCGGCTGCGTCGGGGGCGTGTTGCTGCGCGCGAACTTCTGGATGCGGCTGTTGTTACTGTCGGCCACGTACACGTTGCCGGAGGCACTAACCCCGATGCCGTCGGGGTGGTCGAACTGCCCATTGCCGGTGCCCTCCGAGCCCCACTTGGTGATAAACTCGCCGCTTGAGGTGAATTTCGCGATCTTGTTGTCGTAGTCGGATACGTATACGTTATCAGCGCCGTCAACCGCCACCCGCATCGGGCTGTGTAGCATCTGGTCGTAGGGGCCCGTGGTGCCCCACTGGGCAATGTATGCGCCGCTTGAGGTGAACTTCTGAACGCGTTGGTTGCCCCTGTCTACGACATACACTTTGCCGGAGACATCAACGGCAATGCCGGAGGGGTACTGGAACTGCCCATTGCCGATGCCCCAAGATCCCCATTTGGTAATGAACGCACCGTTTGCGGTGAACTTCTGAACGCGGTGGTTCTGTTCCTCAACTACATAGACGTGGCCGGAAGTACCTACAGCCACGCCGTAGGGCCAATTGAACTGCCCATTGCCGGTGCCCTCGGTACCCCACTTGGTGATAAACTCGCCGCTTGAGGTGAACTTCTGGATACGGTGGTTCTGGGTGTCGGCCACATATACATTGCCGGAGCCATCTATAGCCACACCCCGGGCGACGCAGAACTGCCCATTGCCGGTGCCGCCAGAGCCCCATTTAGTGATGAGCGAACCGTCAGAGGTGAACTTCTGGATGTTGCTGTTGCTGCAGGCTGCTACGTACACGTGACCGGAGGCATCGAGCGCCACGCCTGCCGGGTAACTCTCCTCTTCCAAACCGGTGGCAGGGATGCCCCACTTGGTGACGAAGGTATAGATCTGCGCCTGGGCAGCCGTAGCCGCCAGCATCAACACGACACACATGCAGACTGCGCTCTTTAGAACATCTCGCCGCATCATACCCAACTCCCCGCTCGCGTAGCATTGTGAGACCAAGTCATTATACAGCGGTGCCAGAATATTGCAATGATGACAAGCAGATACCTCTGGTGAACATATCAACGCATGAGCTGCCATAAGCTTGAGCACATATTGGCCTCGCCAGGAACAAGGACGGCAGCGGCAACGAGCACAGCAACAATGACGACGCGGAATCTCCGCTACCCGTCTTCGCTGAAGCTTGGGCCTTCGCTAAAGCTATGGCCCACAAGCCGGTGGGAAGGCAAGGTCCGGGCACCACAAATGGCGAATGACTCATCGCAAGTCGTACTAGCCACACACACCGACGGGAGCGAGCGACGTGCTACGTGAAGACGGACGTGACAACAAGGACCTGCGCAAGTGCAAGATCACCCGCAACATAAACAAGTATGCGGAGGGATCCTGCCTGATAACCATGGGCGATACACGCGTCCACTGCACCGCGTCGGTGGACGACTGGCAGCCGAACTTCCTGCGCAACACCGAGGCGGGCTGGGTCACCGCCGACTATTCGATGCTGCCCCGCGCGACCAACACGCGCAACCGTCGCGAGCGCGACACCAGCGTTTCGGGTCGCACGCAGGAGATTCAGCGGCTGATCGGGCGATCGCTGCGAGCGGTGTGCGACACCAAGCTGCTCGGGCCACTGACCATCCAGATCGACTGCGATGTGTTGCAGGCGGATGGTGGCACCCGGACCGCGTCGATCACCGGCGCGTATGTGGCGCTGGCCGATGCCTGCGCGTGGCTGCAGGAGAACCGCGGCATGAAGCGCTGGCCGCTCAACGACCAGGTGGCCGCAATATCGCTCGGGGTGGTGTCCGGCGAAGTGATGCTGGACCTGGCCTACAGCGAGGACTCGCGCGCGGGGGTGGACCTGAATCTGGTCATGACCGGGCGCGGGCAGATGGTGGAGGTGCAGGGGACGGCCGAAGGGGCGCCCTTCACTCGCCAGGAACTCGACGCGATGGTGGGGCTCGGCGCCGAGGGATGCGAGAAACTGTTCGCACTGCAGCGCGAGGTGCTCGGGGACGTGTTGCCCAAGTGAGCGCCGAGCAGATCAGACTGACACTGGCCACAGGCAATGCGCACAAGGTCGACGAGATCCGGGCGCTGCTGGCAGGCTGCGACGTGCTCCTCGATCACCTGGGCGAACTGACCGACCCGCCTGAACTCGTGGAGCCGCACGAGACGTTCGCCGAGAACGCGCTGGCGAAAGCGTTGACCGTGGCGCGTCACACCGGCGGGTTGGCGCTGGCGGATGACTCGGGGCTGATGGTCGACGCGCTGGACGGGGCGCCGGGCGTGATGAGCGCGCGTTACGCGGGCGAAGGCGCTACCGGCGAGCAACTCATAGCCAAGCTTCTGGACGAGCTGGCGGGTGTCCCAGCGGAGGAGCGAACCGCGCGCTTTGCGTGTGTGCTGTCACTCGCGGATCCCGAGGGCGAAGTGGGCCAGTGGGAGGGCGTTGTGGAGGGGCTGATAGCCCTTGAGCCGGCAGGCGATGGCGGCTTCGGCTATGATCCGGTCTTCTACTACCCGCCGGCGCGCATCACCTTCGCCCAGATGACGCCAACCAACAAGAATGCGGTGAGCCACCGAGGCCGGGCGCTACGGGCATTCGCCGCCGACCTGCCGGCAATCGTGAACCCGACTTCATGACCCGAACGCACTGAGAGGAAGAGTGCAGTGGAACTGAAGCTGTCAGCGCGAGAGTATGCGGCCATTGGCCAGACGTACGAGCAGAAGATGCAGTCCATGGTGGATATGGGCTACGACGCCATCGAGTTGACCGGACGACCGGACCTGCTTGAGGTGGTCGGTGAGATCGCGGACGCGAGCCGCAACACCGGTTGCGCGGTCAGCACCATCTGCAGCGGCGGGCGCGGTGCGCTGATGGCCGCCGAACGCGATGCGCGCGACCTCGCGGTGGCGGACCTGAAGATGTTCCTGACCGCCGCCGCCGAGCTTGGGGCCAATGGGGTCATCTACGCGCCGCTGATCGCGGTGAAGATGAACCCGGACCAGTACACGCGTCTGCCGGACATGAGTCCGTGGAAGTCCGTCGAGCAGGCCGAGATGGAGCTTCTGGCCGAGCTGGGCCGGGACATCGCCGAGCATGCGGCGGGCCTAGGCGTGTGTGTGCTGTGGGAGCCGCTGAACCGCTATGAGCAGTGGTGGTTCAACCGGCTGGAGAATGGCGCAGCGCTGTGCGATCTGGTGGATAGCGACGGCTGCAAGATCATGGCCGACCTCTTCCACATGAGCATCGAAGAGGACAACATCGCCGCCGCACTGCGGCAGTGGGGCCCGCAGTATGTGCGCCACGTCCACCTCGCGGACAGCAACCGCGCCACGCCCGGCCACGGAAGCACCGACTTCGCGGCAGCTTTCGCGGCACTTGAGGAGATCGGCTTCGACGGCTACATGGCGATGGAATGTTCGACTCGCGGCGACAAAGCTGAGGACCTGACGCGCGCCGCGCAGTTGCTGCGTTCGCTTGCCTGAGGAGACCGATGGGTGCATCGAGCAGCGATCAGGAGGCGCGAGTGGACGCACTCACCGTGCTTACAGTCATCACCCCAGCGAGGTATTCTGGCGCTGAACGCATGGCTGTGTACCTTGCAGACGGGCTTCAGGAGCGCGGCCATCGCGTCGTGTTCGCCTGCAAGCACAACGAGCTGATGCTCGCGGAGCTTGCCGCGCGCGATATCGAAGCCTATCCGCTGCCCATCGCCGGGAAACTCAACGTCATGAGCCCGTTTCTGCTCGCATGGCTGGCCGAGCGCGTCGGCGCACAGGTCATCCACACCCATCTATCGACCGCCGCTTTGTGGGGAAGTGTTGCGGGGCGGCTGGCAGGCATCCCGACCGTGGCATCGGTGCATGCTCTCAACCGCAAGGACTGTTACCTGTATGCTGATGTGATCGCCACGTGTTCTGAGGGGGTCCGCGACCACCTGGTGGGGCAGTCAGTGGAGCCCGGACGCCTGCGGGTGCTGCGCAATGGCGTCGACCCCGGGCAGTTCGAGGGCCTGACCCCGGCCGACGAGATGCGTGCGGCCGAGCGCTGGCCCGACATTGTGTGCCTGCTGGTGGGCGAGGGGGATGACCGCGCCAAGCTTCAGGAGCAGGCGGCAGCGCTTGGCGTGGCCGAGAACGTGCGCTTGCTGGGCTACCGGCACGACGCGCCGCGGGTGATGCAGGTGATGGACGCGGTGGTGCTGGCGTCTGTGGCGATGGAGGGGTTTGGCGTGTGCCTGGTGGAGGCGGGGCTGCTGCGCAAGCCGGTGGTGGGCAGTGACGCTCCGGGGATCCGCGAGGTGATTGCGGACGGGGAGACGGGCTTCCTGGCAGCGGTGGGGGATCTCTCGCCACGATGGCGGCAACAGCCGAGGCGATCTACCGCGAGGCGATTTCGAGAACTGACACGGAGCGCTTGGTCTGACCGTCAAAGCGAGTCTTGACTCAGTTGGGGTGTATGCATATAATACCCCTTGCCTGTTCGGGGCCGAGGTGGTGGAATTGGTAGACACGCTAGCTTGAGGGGCTAGTGACCTTCATTGGTTGTGCGGGTTCGAGTCCCGCCCTCGGCACCAGGCTAAATGAGCAGCCCGGGGCGGTTAGCTCAGCCGGAAGAGCGCTTGCTTCACACGCAAGAGGTCGCAGGTTCAAGTCCTGCACCGCCCACCATCAGCAGTGGAAAAAAAGTGAAGTCGCGCTCTCGCCAGAAGCAGGATTCAGTCGCGACGAGCGGGAATAGCTCAGTTGGTAGAGCATCAGCTTCCCAAGCTGAGGGTCGAGGGTTCGAGTCCCTTTTCCCGCTCCACCAGATCAATCGGTTCAACCAGACGCGGGAGTAGCTCAGCGGTAGAGCATCTGCTTGCCAAGCAGAAGGCCGAGGGTTCAAATCCCTTCTCCCGCTCCAGATAACCTCGGGCGAGCCGGCCACTAGCCCGGCTCGCCTGTTCATTACGGGCATACAGTTGTGTATGCGAGGCGGCATGGCCAAGTGGCTAAGGCGGCGGTCTGCAAAACCGCTATTCACCGGTTCGAGTCCGGTTGCCGCCTCCATTTTCTGTTCTGAGCGAGTATTCACAACCCCCACGTGCTCTGAGCTGTTGCTGGCGCTTCTTCCTTTACTTCGTAAGCCGGAGTGGCGGAACTGGCAGACGCCCGGGACTTAAAATCCTGTGAGGGTTACCACCCTCGTGCGGGTTCGAATCCCGCCTCCGGCACCATACAGCAGAAACGACAGAGACGGCAGAAAAGAAAGAAACGACAGCAACGGCACTGGATGAACGGTGGCATGCGGTGAGAAGCCCTATTCGTCGATCTCGGTCTGGGCTTCGCCATCACTCCCCTGGTCCTCAGTAGTAAGGTCGTCCCCCTGGCGCGAAAGGCGCTCAGATATCGTCGTCTGCACGTATCCGGCGATTGACCACCAGAGCGACGCCGCAAAGGCCAACCCCAGGAGGAACACCCCCCAAGGGAAGTGGAACCCCTTAGGTGCGTTCAGGTCCCGACCTGCTCCCTGCGAGTGCTGCACCGATATGGTCGGTTCGTATGCCACGCCCGCGATCCTGGTGGCGTAGTACCATACCTTGATGGTCACGCTCTCTTGCGGTACCAGCCGTGGCAGGTCATTCTCGGTCAGCTCCAGGCCAGTGGGGGCAGCGCCGTCACCGTCATGGAACAGCTTGGCTTTGAGGCCAGGCCTTGCTGAGCACTCAGCCGTCTGGTGCACCACAACTCCCGGCAACTGAACAGCGATCCTGACCGCCTCGGCTGAACCGCGCCCACGATTGCTAACCTGGAGTCGCAGATACTGGTCCTCGAAGAGGTTCTCTGGGAGCAATGCACGGCGGGTCCCCTCGTCCCAGCGTTTATCGTGGTCCCACTCAGGATGCTCAGCTTCTACTTCAGCACGGATCTGTTCTCGCCGCCGTTTCTCCAATTCACCGATGGCCTTGCTCAGGTTGGGCCCCACGATTGTCTCGGCTTCATCGAACTCGTACACCACATCTGGGCGGAACAACAGCCTCTGACCCACGTCTCCGAACAGCCCAAGCAGTATCGCGGCAACGGCAACCACTATCCCGATTGACACGGCATGTTTCGCCAACATTGTCCCGCCTCCCGCTTCTAGTCCCCGGCCCGACCGAGGCCCCTATCCACCGTACACGCATTTCGCCGGAGGTGGATGTGCACCTCCGGCACCATAGGGCAGAAACGACAGAGACGGCACTGGCCTCAGAGCCGTCGCTCACCTCGCTCTAGTTCTCCGGAATGTAGATCCTCACAATGTCATTGCCGTAGTCACAGACGTAGGTGTTGCCGGATTCAGCGACGGCGATGCCGTGGGGCTCGTTGAGCCCCCATGGATCCTCCGCGTCGCCGAAGTGCCCGAACTGCTTGATGAAGACCCCCTTGGACGTGAACTTCTGTACGCGGTGGTTCTGGGTGTCGGCGACCAGCACTTGCCCCTTCTGGTTCACCGCGATGCCCTCCGGGAACTCGAACTGCCCCGGCCCATCACCGCGCCCGCCCCACTGTCTGATGAAGTTCCCGGTGTCAGAGAACTGCTGAATGCGGTGATTGCCGCGATCCACGACGTAGACGGTGATCCCGTCGCGCGCGCACGCGATGCCGCAGGGATTGCGGAACTGGCCGTTGCCCCCTCCGAAGCCGCCCCACATTGACCACCCTTGAGTGGGAGTGTTCATGTGCACGCGGTGGCCGGTGAAGTCGGTGATCCACAGGCGTGAGGTCTCGAAGAATCCCCGCGTGTATGCGATGCCGTAGGGGTTGGCGATGTTTCCCGGGCCTCCGGTCGAGCCCGCGAGAGTGATGCGGTAACTGCCGTCAGTCCGGTCGAAGACCTGGGTGCGCCCGCTGAAGTAATCCGCCACGTAGATGTTGCCAGAGGAGCCTGTAGCTATGCCGGTGGGCATGAGGAATTCGCCGTTGCCGTTGCCCTGCGACCCCCACTCCAGCGTGGGAATGCCCAGGGAAGTGAACTTGACCACGCGCTGATTTCCGGCGTCAGTCACGTATACAGCGCCGCCGCCATCCACCGCGACCCCGAAGGGTAGCTGGAATGGGGCCAGGAGTCTGCCCGCGAACTCGTATCCGCCCTGCGGCGGGGCGTCTACGCTGCCGCCCCCCGCGCAACCCACAAGGGCACAGCTCACGGTGACCATCGCGATCAGCGAAACGACATACTTTGACCCGTCCACTGTCTCTCCTCCTCCATACGCTCAACTCAGGCAGCAGTAGGGCATCGTACTAAGTTTTCACCGTGGCTCGAGTTGCTCCTGCCATTAAGGCTCGGGCACGATGAGCTGCACACGCACCCGCGGGCGGACGGTCGGGACCTCGTCATCCTCGTAGCTGAACATCTGGATCGAGTTTCTGCGCAGGATCGGGAACGCGCCGCGCACCATCTCCGAGACGTTCAGGCCGTCCGTGGGCACATCCGTGCGCTCGAGCTTCACCGGTCCGTACCAGACGGTTCCCTGTTTCTTGAGGCGGTAGAGATAGATCCACTCCAGTGAGGTCGCGCCGTCGGGCGGCGTCACTTCGCCCGCTACCTCGGTCCAGGTTTCGCGCAGACGGTTGGTCAGGGCGCCCACGTCCTTGTCTCCGTCTGGCGTCTTGAAGCGAAGGATGATGTGGCTCTGGTCGCCGTCGGCCACCTTGCCGGTGATGGTCAGCAGCAGGGGCATCCCCGCCTGCACCGTGCGCCCCACCCGGATGCGGTGGATCAGATAGCCGTCGTTCACGCCTGTGAAACCGGACGGGTCGTCGGCATTCGCGCGAGCCGAACCATCGTCGTCGACCATCGGCAGCACATACACGCGCGAGTCCCCCGCCGGGTCTATCACGAGGCGCGCGCCATCCTCCAGCACGCCCTCGAATCTCACCCGCGCGTAGGCATCGCCCACCGACGGATTGCGCACCGATCCGCGCAGAGACTCGATCTCGATCACCGGGCGGAGTTCGCCCTGCGGCAGGCGGAAGGGCGCCTCCATCCAAGTTGTTCCGGAGACGCCGATCTCGTGTGGCTGAGCATATGCGACCGCGGTGTCGGCGCTCAGTTGCAGCCTCGCGGGCGAACTGCCGTCGGCCTTCGCGTTGAAGGTGAAGGCCCCGGCAGGTGCGCCAGCGTAGTCATCGGCGACTTTGATCCACCAGTCAGCGATGCGTCGCTCGCCTGGCTGCAGATCGCCGAGCTTCAGCGTCGCGGGCGGTGATGCGTCGGGGTCAACAGCAAAGCCCGCCGGTGGCTGAATGGTGATGGTCGCGTCCTTGGCGACGGCTTCCGTGGAGTCGAGGTAGAAGCTCTCCTCGCGAGCGTTCTCGACCACTACCATCGGATGCAGGTAGCCGCCGGGCTTCGCGGCATCGAGCGGGAGTTCAGCGTGCAGGCGCAGAGCGGGCTGAGCGCGGACGATATCCATGCCCACATCTTCGAGGGCAAGGTGTCGGCGCATATGCAGCTTGATCGACACGCTGCGGGTGTTCCACGCTGAGCCCTCGGGAATGCCATGATCGTCATTCCACACACCTCGGGCGGCGCAATCGCCCTGGCAGTAGAAGAAGTAGCCCATGTTGTGCGGGTCGCGGGTCTTGGCCATCGCCACGTTCTCGTCCCAACTGCAGAGTCTCATGAACGATGGGTGGGAGATCTGGGAGAAGAAGAGCCAGTCGTTTTCGCGGGCGAGCTTGAGGTAGCGGTCCCAGACTTGCTGGCTGTTGGGGTAGGCGAAGAAGCCGTCGCAGAAGCCCGGCTTGATGATCTCGCCCCAGCGGATGGGCATGAGCATGCGCTTGTCCAGCGGCGTGCCGTCGGGCACCATGTCCAGAGACGCGTGGTTGGTCTGCTGGTAGTACCATATCAGCCGGCCCTCGGACGCTTCCTTCATGGCCGCGTGGACCTCGCCGATGGCCTGCACCCACTTCTCGCCCCACCAGATCCGGGTCTCATCGTCCCACACCAGTGGCTTGCCACGCTCGGCTTCGATCTCGGTCTGGAAGCGCTTCAGGTCCCAGGAGAGTTCGCCGCCGGTCTCGTTCTTGCCGAAGGGCCCGGCGGAGAAGTGTCCGGGAAGCTCCTCGAGGAAGGTCAAGCCGACCACGTTCTCGGGCTTGCTGATGTTGTCGAGCACGACCCGGATCTGGTCATGGATGGCCTGATTGACCTTGTCCTTGACCCCGTCCTTGTAGAGGTAGTGCAGGAAGGTTGCCTGGTAGCGATTCTCGGGGCAGTCGCCCGCGCTCATGATGGGCCACACGCGGATGACGATTTTCAGCTCGGGATTGATTTCCAGCAGGCGGTTGAGACCGGCGACGGTCTCCTCGGTGGCGCCGATGTTGCCAAAGCACAGGTAGAGCCAATCATAGCGCGCCACGTCGAGCGCCGAACTTGCCTGCATGCCGCCGTAGTAGCAGCCAGCGCCGAGTTCCCAATAGTGGTCCTCTGCGGCGAAGCAGGGGACGAGAACGATTGCGGCGAGACCCACGGCCAGAAGCGTGCGCATACTCTGTGCCTCCTGTGTGCGTCAGTAGATCTTCAGGCGCAGCAGGTCCATGGCGGTGAAAGCGTAGAGCCACTCGCCGGTCAGGGCGATCTGGCGATGCAGGCCTGGGTAAGTGGCGATGATCTCGCGTTCGCGGGTCTCCGGGTCAATGCGGAGGATCGTGCCAGCCATGGCAACGTAGATCATCCCGTCCTCTTCGCGAAGTTGCAGGTGGCCGGCACCGAAGCCCCAGTCATCAAGGTAGACGATTTCCTCCGTTGTGAAGTCGAAGACGCCGATCTTGCCGTTGGGCGCGCCTACGAACCACAACTGGTCCCCGATGCGCAGGAAGCTGTCGATGACGTATTCGTCCTCCCACGGCGTGAACTCCTTGATGGTCTCGCGCGTGCGCAAGTCCCATAGGATGAGGCGGCCGGGGGTGACGACCTTCGGCGCGCCGGTGCCAGCGTAGAGGCTGGTCCCTACCATGATGACATCATCATCTGGCGTGGTGGAAAGGCGCCAGGCGCTCTGGGGCAGGAAGGGCTGTTTGACGACATCGAACTCGGCGGCGGCGGAATCGACGATCACGATGGCGCCACCGGACTTCCCGTAGCCCGGCTGGCCGGCGACGATGGTGTGCGTGCCGTCGGGTGCGAGGATGAGATCGCCGGCGCGCTGCAACTCGCGGGAGGTCTTGCCGATGTGGCGCGGGTTGCTGCCCTCCTCTTTGCCGAAGTTCCACTCTAGGGCCGGGTCCCAGATGGTGTAGCTGCAATCGGAGTATGCCGCCATGTGCAGCTTACCGTCAATCCAGGTGGATGCGTAGACCTGCCCGGCGTGGCCGACGGGGTTGCCGAATATCTCCACCTCACCGCTGCCCGGGTCATGGGCGAAGAGCGTGATAGGCGTGTGGGTGTTGCCGTAGACGCGGCCGTCCGATCCGGTGAAGATGTCCCACAACCGGGTCCCGCTGCAGTCGTACTCGAAGTCCACCATGAACTTCTCGCCGTCGGGCCTCGAGACCATGTATTGGTTCTGCTCGATGAACTCGGTGTATGCGAACAGCATGGTGCCGTCCTCGAGTTCGTAGTAGGAGGTGTGGGGCAGCTTCTCAACGGGCTCCATTTCCAGCCCGCTCATGCGCCAGTACTTGCCACCGTTCCCGTAGACGTAGACGCGCCCGTCCTCGAAGGTCATGGCCCGGCCCCAGCCAGCGCCCTCACGGGATTCATCGGGCAGGAGCTGGGTCTTTTCGCCGCTGTGAATGTTGTATGCCCAGACCGCCGGCCCGGTCACGCCGCAGCCGCAGTAGACGTAGTCACCCTCGACGGCGATGGTGCGCACATACATCTGGTCGGGGTCCATGCGGCCGAGGTCCTCGATCTCGTAGGTCTCCAGGTTCACGCGCACGAGCTTGCAGCTTGGGTATGTGCCGCCGTAGAGGTGGCCGTCGGACGCTTCGTACAGCTCCCAGACCACGGCCTCGCCCTCGGGGGGATTGCCGATGAAGCGCTGCTCGCCGGTGGCCGGGTCCATCTCGAAGATGCCGCCCGATCCGGTAGTAGCGTAGCCCTTGCCATTTGAGTGCGCGCATATGCTCCAGACCTGGCCGGTGTAGCCATCGAAGCTGAACTGCTGGCCCTCGCCGGTGAGGGGATCGAGAGCCACGACGAACGCGCGCACCGCATCGGTCATGCCCAGGTAGTAGACTTCATCGCCGGCGGTGTCCTTGCCGACCGCCTGCGAGTAGACCCGCGAGAGCTTGACCGGAGTGCCGAGGTCCTCCCAGGCATTGGCCGGGGTGATCTCGGTGGCGGCTTCCCACGCATGAGAGATCAGTGGCAGGAGCACAGCGGCGACGAGCAGCAGGCAGCGCATGACGGACCTCCGGTGCGGCAGACTGCATACAGTGA
Source organism: Candidatus Zipacnadia bacterium (assembly GCA_029821735.1). Taxonomy (GTDB): domain Bacteria; phylum Armatimonadota; class Zipacnadia; order Zipacnadales; family UBA5352; genus JALGSU01. The sequence goes on from JALGSU010000012.1 coordinate 48,461, forward strand.
GCATTTCGCGTCCGCCGGGCGCAGTCCTGCCCGGCAAGGTCCGCGGGGCGTTTGCGGCGAAGGCCCGATGGCCAGTTCGCACAGGCGTCACGGGAGTTGATGACATGCACGGAGCGAAGTTGTCTGCGGGTCTGATCGCATTGTTCGGCATGGCGACATCGGTCGCTCTGGCCGCCCCGGCGCATCCGCGCATATGGATCACCGCCGATGACTTGCCCCGACTGCAGGCGATCGCGGACGACACTACCGAGAACGCCCTGGGGTGTGTGCCTGCGGAGGCATGGGCGAAGATCCTCGCACGTGCCGATCAACTCGTAGCCGCGCCGGCCTATCACTACAAGGTGAACATGCCTGGGCGCGAGGGCGCGCCGCCGCAGATGTGGGAGTACACGCTCTCTGACGAGCGGCCACCACGGCACGACGACTACTCGCACTACCCGCCATGGACCGCGATGTTCCAGGAGCGCTCGGACTCTATCTCCACGCGCCTGAAGTATTTCCTGCTCGCCTGGGTCATCACGGGCGATGATGTCTACTATGAGAAGGCGCGCGAGATCGTCATGCACCTGTGCGCGTGGGACGACATGTGGCATGACCTGAGCACCTCAGGCGGGCAGCGCAGCAGTCTCGACACCAGCCACGGGACCATCTGGGTCAGCATGTTCTATGACTGGTGCTACGATGAGCTGAGTGAGGCCGACCGGACCGTTGTCCGCCAGGCGCTGCTGGAGAAGGGGCTCGAGTGGCTGGCCATCGGCGCTGCGAAGGGCACGGTCTACCACAACATCACCGTCCTGCAGGTGTGCGCGCTGGGCATCGGCAGTATCGCGATTATGGACGAGGAAGAGCGGGCCGGCGAATGGATAGACCTGGCCCTCAGTCGCATCGCGGAGAATTTCGCCGAACAGGGCGCTGATGGTGGTGCGATGGAAGGGCCGATGTATGGCAACTACGCCGCCTCGGCGATAGCCGATCTGCTATGGGCGACGCAGACCGCTGAGATTGAGCACAACCTGTTGGAGCACAACTACCTGCGGACGCTGCCGCGCTACTGCGTGAGTCTGCTGGACCCGGGGACCAACATGCAGCCGTGCTTCGGCGACGGTGGTCCGGGGCAGGCCTTCGGGCATACGAACCTGACGCTGGCACTGGGCGGCGACCCGGATGCGGCCTGGTACTGCCAGCGCATAGGCATGTTCGACGAGCCCACGCCGCGCACGCTCATCGCGATGGATCCTGAACGTATCCAGCCGGTCGATCCGGACTACAACCCGTCGCAGGCGTTCGTGGACGTGGGTTACGGGATTCTGCGCGATGGCTTTGATCCGACCTCGGCGTTCATGGCTTTCAAGGCTGGGCCGCCCGCGAAGGGCATCGGCCACAATCACTACGACCACAACAGCTTCGTGATCAGCTATGCAGGCGCGTGGATCGCGTCGGACCCCGGGTACCGCGATTACTTCCATCCGGCGCGGCGCAAGTACACCGTCAGCAGCCTCGGGCACAGCACCGTGGTTCTGGACATGGACGAGGAGTATCTGGCCAGTCACAACTATCGCAGCGCCGGCCATGAACAGGTGAAGCTCACCGACAGCCGGATCGCCGAGTTCTTCGCGGGTGAGAGCTATGACTACCTGCTGGGCGACGGGGCTGGCAGCTACAATACAGATGAACTGACTGTGCTGGATCGCTTTGATAGACAGGTAATCTTCGCCAAGCCGAACGTCTTCTTTGTGCGCGACACGCTGGCCGCGCCCGAGCCGCATCGCTTCACAGCGCTGACGCACACCGGCGGGCACAACGCTTTCCAGATCGACGGCCAGCAGGCGCAGGCCATCGCCTCGACCTGTCTGTTGCAGGTACACCCGTTCTCGCCGGACGGGATCACACTCACGACCGCCCGCTACCTCGAGGCCGAGAGCCGCGGGCCGTATTTGGCGGCGACGACTGAGCCCGTGAAGCAGACGACGATCGTGACCGCGCTGATCCCGCGCCATCACATGGAGCCGATCACCAACGGGGGCTTCGAGAACGGGATGGTGGGATGGACGCCGCGGAGCGCGCAGAACCAAATGCCCAACCACGTGGTGGACACTGAGGTGGCACACTCGGGAGCGGCGTCGGGGCGTATCGACAACAATGGCTACTACTATACGCGGCCATTCCACCTCGCGCCTGGCACTGAGTTCACTGCCCGCTGGTGGGGTAAGTGCACCGGCGAGGGCGCGCATGGCTACGTCTACCACTCCGCCGGTGGCAAGAGCGTGAAGCGCGTGGAGCTGGCCGGACCGACCACTGACGAGTGGACGCAGTTCGAGTATACGGGGATCATCCCCGAGGGCACTGAGCAGACGCGGCTGGCGCTGCAGATGTTCGGGGAGGGCCAGTGCTGGTACGACGACGTGGAGGTCATTGCGGCGGTGGATCAGGATGCGGCCGAGCCGGCGACGGTGACGGCGCTGGATGAGGGCGCATCAGGCGCGGTGGTCGAGGTGGACGGAATCACACACGTTTTGCTCTGCGGCGAGGCCGGACAGGCGCGGACCATCGAGGCCGCCGGGCACACGTTTGTGACTGACGCGGAGATTGCGGTGGTGACGGTGGGTGACGGCGCAGCGCGCGCGTTCATGCTGCGAGGCGAGACGATCACCGTGGACGGTCAGGCGCGAGGGCACGTGGCAGGTAACGCGTGACGGTTAGCTGAGATCTGCCAGGAAGCGCTTGACCTCTGCGCGGAAGAGCCTCGGGCGGCTCCACGCCAGCGGATGGGCGCCGGTGGGCACGAAGACGACCTTCGCGGTCGGGATCTGCCGCGCGACCGCGCACATGCCCCGCTCGATATCCGGCAGCACCTCGTCGGACAGACTCCCGGTCATCAGCACCGGGCAGCGCACCTCGTTCAGGCGACCGTGGAAGACGCTGCCGCCTGCCTCGACCGCCGCCAGCATCATGGCGCTGTCGGCGGCCACCACGCGCCCGAAATCGTCGCCATGCGCGTGGCGCCAGAAGGCGAGTGCTCGCTCATCGCGGCGGTCCCTCTCAGCGATCCAAGCGTGCACGCGGGCCTCATCGAGGAACTCCCCGAACCAGCTGTCGGCGACCACCGCGCGCACTCTGCCCGGCGCCATGATGGTCGCGCTCAATGCCACTACCGCACCGCCGCTGACGCCGACGAGCACCGCGTCGCTCAGGTCGAGGTCGGCCATGAGCGCCACCACGGCCTCGGCACTGGACCACCAGAAGTTCGTGGGCAATTCCGTCAGCCGATCCGAGCGCCCGTAGCCGGGGTAGTCTGGGCAAATGACCTCGAACTCGCGTGCGAAGCGCTCGATGGTCGGGCCATGCACTGCCGATGACTCCGTGTTGCCGGGCAGCAACACGAGCGGCGGACCCTCGCCGGTTCGCTCGTAGTGCACGCGCGTCCCGTTGTGGTCGTAGGTTGGCATGGGGCCGAGAGTTCGACGCGGGCGTGGCGAGGGCCTTCCACCTCGAAAGCGGCCGTTTGTCAGGGCTTAGCGGGCAAACCAATCTGTTTCACCCACGACACGAGATCGCGGGGTCCGGCTCGGAAGGCTAACTGCAGAGGTCGTTTCAATACGCTGCAGGCACACGTCCTACGGCGCAATCAGTCTGATATGGAGAACACTGTCCCCACTGAACGGTGCGCGGAAGGTGCTGTTGTCACCACCGTTTACGGAACCGCCAGTCACCGTCTCCCCTGTTTGCGGATTGAACCAGTTATATGAAGCCGTGCCTTGCAGAGCAGCCAAGTTGACGATGACGGTGCCACCTGAAGGGTCATAGACGAGATATTCCCGCCCCGCGTCCGCGAGGCAGTAACCGGAGTCCGCGATGGATTCATCGGGCAGCATCTCAGCGAGGTCTGCGAATCCTGCCGCAAATCCTCGGGTATGCCCCATGGCGGCCCGGATGGGATCCCATTTGGAGTCGATTTCTCCGTAGGCCCCCCATTTCGGTGCATATGAATTGTACTGATCCATGAGAATGGGGTGGTTTCCCCTCGTGAATGTCTGCCAGACCCACTTTCGTATGGCGAGCGAGGTGTCGTCCGTAGCGACTGCCCAGAGGTGATCCACGTCGTTGATGACGATCTTATCGCTGTAGGCGGCCGGCCCGCCCTGACGATAGTCGTAGGAGCCGTCCGCCGCACTTGGCGAAATCCAGTCGGCCGGTCCGGCTCTCAACAGTCCGTTCGTCTCTGCCTTTCTATGGCCTGCGGTGATGCCGACGAGATGCTGTTTCGGCTTCTCTGCCTCATAACTCTTCGCGTAGTTGACCATCTCATTCTGCCAGTTCGCAGAATCCGGGAAACTGGCTTCGTTCATGATCTCCCAGACCAGGTTATCCAAGTCATTGAGGGTATCAATCATCCTCCTCACGAGCAGTCGCTGAATCTCGAGCGCCGCGGGGTCTGTCGTGAAGAACGAGTTGCCATCTTCCCTGTCAAAGGCAGCCGCGAGCTCTGGATTGGTGTTGTTAGAGGGGTGCCATGCCACCGTCTGCCACTTGTCCGAGGTCCTGAAACCGTTGAACGAACCGAAGAACATGACGGAGAAGTAGATGCCTCGATCCTGAAGTCGAATGAGCCGGTCCCGCACATGATCGAAGTAGGCCTGGTCCAGTTCTGTCATATCGAATTTCGGTTTGCCGTCCGCTGCGTTGCCCGGCCCGGTGCGTTTCCAGGGATAGGCGCTGTATGTGGGGTAGGCAGAGCCGATCCAGATCCTGGTGAAATTGTGACCAAAGGACTCGAGGTAATCGAGAAACACCTCGAAATCGGCGTCGCTGAACGGGGAGTTCCGGTCGCCACTGCTCACGACGTTCCACCAGACATGCGATCCGGTCATGTAGATAGCTTCCCCCGAGTCATCCGTGAAGTACCGCGAATTGCCTGGGTGCACGCGGAGTACGCCGCCGGTGGGTTCCGATGGAATCGAGGCCACGTCCGCGCCAGGCACACTTACTGCTCCTGCAAAGAAGAGAGCGAGAACGGAGTGGGAGAGGAATCGGCAAGTCTTCATTGGGTTCCCCTTCTTAGCCGGGATTGCCCATATGGAACTGGGCGCCCCGGCGTTGGCTGAACGGTCAGCCATTCACTGTGACGCTTCGGCAACTAGACTCCGGAAACCTGCACATGCGGCTGTGGGACCCGAGATCGTCGGGGTCTGCCGCACATCTTGACGGTTTGTGGACTTCGTATTCGCCGAAAGGCTCTCCCAACTGCCCAGGTCCAGGATGAGACGTTGGGTCTTCGTATGGGCCATTGCCGACGAGACCCACCGGGCATTCAGTGACGCCAACCCTTCCCGATTGCCCTTGGCGGAGAGTATCTCGGTCTCGAAACGTCCCACCGTATTTCGCGCTGCTGCCTTTCGATCGACCGGCCGTCTGCTCACCACCAATCGCATCGTCGGGTCCCGCGCAAGACGGTCCGCATCATTGGTGTCTGGGCATCCCGCCCGGCGACTATAGACCGACTGTCGAACCAACGGCACCAGGTGATGCTGGACGTTGCGCCCCGGCCGCTGCTCCGTCAGATACTGATCGGCCATATCCGTCAGTCCGAGCTTCTCACCCAACTCGCGATACGCCAGCAAGCCGGCGTCAGAGGTCATCTTGCTGCCCACAAACTCCAGCCGCACCCGAGCGTCGAATTCCAGGCTCAACGCCTCCTGTTGGCTTTGACTCATTGGGTGCCTCCCGCGATCATTGCTGCCATGCCCGCTACGGCGTGTCTGCAGCCAGTTTCTTGGCACCCCTACCGAGAGCCTTCCTGCTCATATGGGCAATGCGGGTCCACAGACCACAGAGGAGGGCCGGTGTACTGCGGCGAAGACGCTTGCGCCGTAGACCCTGCAGAGAACGGGTGATCAGCCATGACCGGCGAGCAATTCGCGAACTACCAGCGCAAAGTCCATCTGGATATGCACCTGCCCGAGGACGCGCCGGGCATGTTCACGAACTTCGACCCCGTCGCGTATGTGAAGACACTGCGCGATGCGGACGTGAACTCCGTTGCGCTGTTCGCGCACTGCCACCACGGCAACTGCTACTTCGACACGAAAGTCGGCCACAAGCACGTGCACCTGCAGGCCGACTACCTGCGCGAACTGGCCGAGGAGTGCCGGCGCCACGACATTGCGACCACCGCCTACGTGAGCTGCAACTGGAACGCGCGCGGGCAGGAGCACCCCGACTGGATCCAGCGCGACAGCAGCCGCGAGCCGCGCTTCCACCAGGGCTACTGGTGGTGGATGTGCATGAACACAGGGTACGGCGATTTCCTCGCTGGGCTGGTGCGCGAAATCACCGAGGGCTACCCCGTGGACGGCCTGTGGTTCGACATCACCTACGTAGCTGCTCCGGGGTGTTACTGCGAAGTGTGTCGGAGGCTGTTCCGTGAGCGATACGGGCGGGAGATGCCGGTGGATCCGGAGCCGGCGACCGAGGACGCACGCGAGATGGAAGAGTTCCGCATGTGGACGGAGACCAACTTCCGGGCACGCATGTGCGAGCTGATCCGCTCCATCGACCCGACCAAGGCAGTGAGCTGGAACCACGCGTCCGACATCACGCAGATGTACCTGGACAATGATCTGCTCGCCGACGTGCTCTTCCGCGAGACCCACACGCCGGAGGACTGGCTCCCCAGCTTCCAGGCGCGCTGGTTCCAGCAGTTTGGCATCCCGCATGAGGGTTGCACCTCGCGCTTCCACTACGGTGGCTGGTCGAGCTTCTCATACAAGTCGGCGAACAAGCTGCATGTGGAGGCGGCCGGGGCGCTGGCGCATGGCGGGATCATCGACATCGGCGACCAGGCGCTGCACGACGGGACGCTCGACCGGGGCGCGTACGAGATCATCGGCGAGGTGTATGGGCGGGCGAAAGTGGTGGAGGAGCACTGCCGGGAGACGAAGAGCGTGCCGAACATCGCGGTGCTGCACTCTTCGCGCTCGCACCATCTGGCGAAGTGGGCCGAGCCAGTAAATCTGCGCCAGCCGATCAACAGCGTGTTCGGGGCAGGCCGGGCGTTGAACGAGACGCATCGGCATTACGACATATTGTGCGAGCGCTTCCTCGATCGGCTGGGCGAGTATCACGCGCTGATCGTGCCGGACCAGATTGTGCTCACCGACGACGAGACCGCAGCCATCCGCGACTACGTGCAGGCCGGCGGCGCGGTCATGGCCGCGTATCGTTGCGGCATGTTCGATGAGCGTAATGGCACGGTCGAACCGAACTTCCTGCGCGAGGTATGCGGCGTGAACCCGCTGGGCTTCGCGCCCTACTCGGTCGGGTATGTCACGGGCATCGGCTTCGATGTGGACGTGCCGAACGGTCCGGTGGTCTTCCGGAGTCCCGAGCATGGTGACTCGCCGAACGTCATCCCGGCGATGGAGTGCGAGGCCATCGACGCCGAGCCGCTGGCGGAGCTGACCCACCCGATCTACGAGCGCACGCCCGAGCACTTCTACTCCCACACTAACGCGGCTCCGGCGGAGCCCTCCGGGTTCGGCTCGATCTTCCGGCGCACGCTGGGGGATGGGCAGGTCATCTACTTCCCGTTCGACATCTTCAAGTTCTACCGGCTGGACAGCTACATCCCCATGCGCAATATCGTGGAGGCGCTGCTCGACCAGATCGCGCCGGTGCAGGAGGCGTACGTGGACGCGCCCAGCCAGGTCGAGGCGGTTCTGAGAGAGCGAGACGGGCGCCGATATCTGCACTTGGTGAACTACGCAAACATGAGATTTGGCGGGGGTTTCATGCCGATCGTGGTGGACGATGTGCCACCGATCTTCGAGATCAAGGTGCGGGTGCGCGGGCAGGCGGCGGCGGTGACTGAGATCCCGTCAGGGCATGCGCTGGAGTTCGAACAGGATGGCGAGTATACGGTCTTCACCATCCCGCGCCTGGACATTCACTCAATCATCGCGGTGGACATGGGGTAGGCGGACCCGCAGGAATCCACGAGGCCGGGGCGCGCATCATGCCCCGGCCTCTTCACTTGTACGAGGGAGCGTCAGGCCGGTGGGGTGGTGTCGAAGAACTCGACCTCGTGGCGGTTGGCGAAGACCTTCACCTGCAGGAAGCCCACAGGTTCGCTCCTCGAGTTCCAGTTGGTCGACCGGCAGCCATAGACCGGCACGCCGTCGATGTCGAACCAGACGCGGTAGTGTCGGTGGCCGAAGAAGAGCGCCTCCGGCCGACTCTCGCGCACGCGGCCGTGCAGCCACGCCGAGTCGTTCTGCCCCAGGCACATACCGTTGGGCCGGTTCTCCACCTCGGGCGGGATGTGGCCGTACATGAACACCCGTCCGAACTCCTCATCCACGTGCACTGTTTCACTCCGCCGGCAATGAACTGCGACTGGAAATGGCCGATGTGATCGCTGGGGGTGGCGGTGCACATGCCCATGAACAGGTCGCCCTTGTGCTCAAACGAGTAGTAGTCGCGCTCGCCGAAAACGTCGGGGAACATCGCGCGCAGATGCGCTCGGTGCTTGGTGCTTTCGTGGTTGCCGTGCACCGGGTAGATTGGCAGCGACACCTCTGGCAGCAGCGGCTCAAGCTGATCGGGGTGGATGTCCCCGAGCATCAGCATCATGTCGGCTCGAGCGCGGCGATCGCGTCCAGCGCGCGGCGGAACTTGTCCACGCCCGTGAGCTGGCCTTCGCGGTTCTCTCTAAGATGTGGATCCGCCAGCGCGATGAAGCTGTAGAGCGGCTGTTCAGCCGCTTGTGCGAATACCGGCAGGCCGGAGAGCGCGAGACCTGCGGCGGCCGCGCCTGCGCCTGCGATGAACTGCCTGCGGGACAAGCCTTCATGGGCCATTGACCATCACCTCGCCGCGCAGGTTCGCCGGCGGACCCGGTACGGCCTGCACGCGTGGCGCAAGGACATTGGCCGTCGCTGGAGAAGGTGCTGTTATGTGACGCGCGTCAGTGTTTGAGGGGAGAGCTACAGATGAGCGATACCGTTGGCTTTGGAGTTGTCGGGCTGGGAGTGGGGAAGAGCCGCGCGAAGATGGCGGCTGAATGTCCGGACGCGACGCTGGTGGCCGTGTGCGATCTCGACGAGGAACGGCTGGATCCGTTCGCCGAGCAAATGGGATGCGACAAGCACACGGACTACCTGGAGATGGCCGAGCGCGATGACATTGACTGCGTCCTGGTCATGACCCCCTCGGGGCTGCATGCGCCGATGGCTATCGAGTGTATGAAGCGGGGCAAGCACGTCGCCACCACCAAGCCGATGGATGTGCGGCTCGACATCATCGACGACGCGATTGCCGCCGCTGAGGAGAGTGGGCTGACCTACGCGGTGGACTTTGGTCGCCGGTATGAGGATGAGCCTCGGCGGATCAAGCGCGCAATGGATGCGGGCTGGTTCGGTACGCCGATTCTGGCGACTCTGGAGATGAAATGGTTCCGCAATGAGGAGTATTACGCGGGCTGGCGCGGGACGTGGGAGCTGGACGGCGGCGGGTCGTTGGCCAATCAGGGGATCCACCAGATCGATCTGGTGCAATGGGTCATGGGGCCAGTCAGCCGTGTGTGCGGGCACTACGCGGTGATGGGGCATGAGAACTGCGCGACCGAAGATCTGGGCATGGCCATGCTGGAGTTCGAGAGCGGCGCGCGCGGCAGCTTCGTGACCACAACGACTTTCCCGCCCAAGCAGGTCACACGCGTCGGCTTTCATGGCACCGCCGGCGGCGTGCAGCTTGAGAACGAGGAACTGACGACATTTGAGTTCGAGGGTGAGCCGGCTGAGGAGTCGCTGGCCGATCACCCGAGCGATATTGTCGAGGACATGGTCGGGTGCATCCGGGGTGAGCGCGAGCCGGCCTGCCCGCCCTGTGAAGGGCGCAAGTCGGTTGAGATTCTGCGTGCCATCCTGCGCTCGGCGGACACGCAGCAGTGGGTTGACCTACCCATCGAGGGCGCGTGAGAGGTCCCGTTCGATTCTGGCGTGAGTTGACAAGCGCAGCAAGTCCTCAGGAGGCGAGTTGGATGGAAAGAATGGGAACGGTTGTGTTTGTGGCACTGCTGGTCGCGGTTGGGATAGCGGGTGCGCAGGTTGGCGATGCGCCGACGCTGCTTCACTCGACGGTGCTCAACGGCGTGAAGATAGAGCAGGCTACCGGCGAGCTGTATCTGTATCAGATACAGGTGGCCAATCTGCCGCCGCCAGCCGGCGCGGGGTACTACCCCTACAACCCCGACACTGGCGGGAAACTGTGGGCGACATTGTCGTCGGTTGCCGGAGCGCAACTTGCGCGCTTCGACTTCTCAGCTCAGCGGCTGGATGACCCTTACTGGCTGATGAAAGAGTACAGGCTCACGGACGTGCGTAGCGGCCAGCAGTCGGGCACCGGACGATTCCCGCTGGACCCCGGTATCTACACGCTGGACTTCTACGTGGAGGGTGCCCAGTTCAGCACTTTCACCTTTGGGGTCAGTTCGCTGACGGACAATGCCGGGCACACGGGCTGGTTCCTTGACGGTCCGTGGGAGGACTGGGCGTATCTGTACTACGCGGACGCCAACGTGCAGAGCAGTCTGACGTGGAAGATGTGGCTGCGTAACAAGATGGTGAACGTTCCCCGCAACGCGCGCATGTCCGTGGAAATCATCCGAGACAGTGACGGGCAAGCGGTGTGTGAGTCCCGCCTGCAGGGCGAGCGCCTGTTGCCGAACTACTGGGTGCGCCAGGAGTTCCCGCTGGGAGGGCCCGCGGACAGCGCACACCCCGGGCTGACGATGGTGGCCACGAACCTGCTGGAGAACAACGGGGCGTACACCGTGCGAGTCGCGATCGAGGGGCAGGAGTATGCCACCTGGAAGTTCTCGGTGGTCGACGGCCAGCTCTCGTGGGTGCCGCGCACCGACCGAGCGACCGCCGATCCGCTGACGTTCATTGAGGGGGGCGGAGACGCGTGGTGGTATGAGCGGGAGGGCGCGCCGAGCCTGGTCATCCCGACCGCTGGCGCCACGACCGGCGGCGAGCCGGCGACAGGTGGTGAGCCGGCAACCGGGGGCACGCAAACCGGTGGCACCCAGACCGGCGGGCAGACGACCATCACTGCAGACGTGATCGAGGTCATCGTGGGTGCGACGCCGATCGAGGTGAACGGTACCACGCTGGTGCCCATGCGCGCGATCTTCGAGTGGCTTGGCGCGGAAGTGAAGTATATCCCGCAGGCGCTGAGCATCTACGCGAGCAAGGGCGACGACATCATCGTACTGATGCGCCTGGACGAGACCGATGCAACCGTGAACGCCAAGAAGGTCCCCATGGGGATCACACCTCAACAGCGTGATGGCGTCACTTACGTGCCGCTGCGCTTCGTGGCCGAGACTTTCGGGGCGACGGTTGGCTACGACGCGGGCACTGGCACAATCACGATCACTGACGGAAACCGTGTGGGGCTGATCCTGAACGGATAGGCGCCACAGAGAGCACGAGAGGAAGCGGGCCGATGCAGGTACGGACACTGATAGCAGCAGTGATCATGGCGGCGACGCTCGGGGCGGGCTGGTGCCAGGAGTTCCCCGACATGCGTATGCAGAAGAAGCTGATCGAGTGTGGCTGGGACACGCCGACCACCGACAAGCTGGGCGAGTATCTGGAGCAGATCGAGCAGGCGCCCTATGACGGCATCCGGATCAAAGCGGTTGCCACCGACGTTGAGGGTAAGCCGGCCTCACTCTCATACGCTTTCTACGCTGCCAAGTGGGAGCGCGAGGCGTTCGGGCAGGTCATTGAGGACCTCAAGGCCTGTGACTGGCAGCGGATGACGGACAACTTCCTGGCCACGGGCGCCAATCCCGGCGGCGTGGACTGGTTCGATGACGAGGGCTGGGGCGAGATCGCCAGCCACATGGGGATAGCGGCCTGGATCGCGAAGGAGGGTGGCCTCAAGGGCATCGTCTTCGACGCCGAGAGCTACTCTGAGTATCACCAGTGGATGTACAACGAGCAGCCCATGCGTGCCGAACACAGCTTCAATGAGTACTACGCGAAGGCCCGCGAACGGGGCCGGCAGGTGATGGAAGCCATCGTGGCTGAGTACCCCGATATCACGGTGTTCATGTTCTTCGGCAACGTGGTCAACTCGCCCTCGGCTGGGGGGGCTGACCCGCGGCCCGCCCTCGCCGGGGCGCAGTACGGTCTCTACCCGGCATTCATCGACGGTTGGCTGGACGCAGTGCCGCCGACTGTGAAGCTGGTTGATGCGTGTGAGAGCGCCTATCGCTTCACTACCATGACCGACTTCCTCACGGCGGCCCAGTTCATCCGGGGGGAGGCGCAGTCACTGGTTTCGCCAGAGAATCGGGCCAAGTACCGCGCTCAGGTGCAGGTGGGTTTCGGCATCTATCTGGACGCTCACGCCAATGAGCCCGACGCTGCGTGGTATCTCGATCCGGGCGATGGCACACCCACGGAACTTCTGGGGCGCAACATCACCAACGCTCTGCGAGTGAGCGACGAGTATGTGTGGACGTGGGGCGAGAAGTGGCGCTGGTGGCCGGGAACTGAGAAGTCTTGGGAGGAGGCCCTGCCCGGGATCACGGAGACGCTGAACTGGGCGCGTGACCCGATGGGCTCGGCAGTGGAGCGGCTTGCGGCGATGGAGCAGGAGGGCACGGCGGTGAGCTCGGCCCGGAACGGTGATTTCGGATCGGAGACTTCCGAGGAGGCTGATGGGAGAGAGGTGCAGTGGCAGGAGGGTGGCGTTCCGGCAGGTTGGCACTCCTGGCAGGGCGGCGACAAGGAGGGCGTCTTCACATGGGATCGTGAGGTGGGTGCCACGGCACCGGGCTCGGCGCGGGCTGCGGGAGTGGGGACAGGCTGCTTCCTCCAGGGGGGACCGGCGCAACCGGGCGAGAGCTACTTCGTGCGTGCGAAGGTGAAGCTGCAGGGCACGGGGACAGCGAGCATCCGCGTGCGCTGGCAGTCGGCGGAGGACAAGTGGACGCTGGAGAGGCTCGATCGCGTCATGATGCCGGCGGCGACCCCGGGCGACGATGGGTGGCAGCTGATCGAGGGCGTGGCGACGGTGCCCGATGGTGCGGCCAACCTGTTCCTGCTGCTTGGGATGGGCGGTCAGCCGTCCGCGGAGAGCGTGGTCTGGTTCGACGACGTGAGCCTTGTCCGCGTGCGGTAAGTCCGTGCGGCAGCCTGCAGATGCCATCGACATGACGAGGGGCGTGCATCTGCAGGCATGATTCCTGGATGCAACATTTTTCGCTTAGATGGACCACACACGTTAGTTTCCGGCCAGAGGTGGTATACTCCCACTATGGCCGGCTGGTATGGTTGAACTCCTGGGCGGCGTGGCTTGGGGCGTGGGACCAAGCTACGCGTGACTGTCCGGGACAGGGGGCTTTTTACTGATGTTCTCAGGGGTAACTGTGGGGCGCAGAGCGGGGGCCACCTCGATCGAGGTAGCGCTAGTGGCGCCCGTGGTCATAGTCTTGTTCCTTGGCCTCATTGAGATCGTCTCCCTGATCAAATGTACGAAGTCGCTTGAGGGAGCCACCTCCGAGGCTATTCAGTGCGCCTATCTCGGCGGCTCGCCGCTGGCGATCGACCAACGTGTTGACAAGTCAGCCAGCGACCTGCCGGCTGACTCGATCATACGGCTCTATCAGTACAGGAACTACGACGCGTCATCGCAAGTCTGGGACGCCTGGCAGACGCTGGACCCCGACGGCGTCATCAACCCCGCAAAGCCAGGAGGCGAATTGCGTGTTCGCCTCAGCTACGAGTACTCGATGATCTCCGGTCGTCTGTTCTCCGTGGTGACCGGCGCGCCGGGCACCGATTCGGTCATGCTCATCGCGGAGAGAACCGAGGAGCGACAGTAGGGCCTCAGCCATTCCCCCCGAATCCGTTGACCGGCAGCCAGACCCGCATGCTGGCAGGACCGCGATTCGCCCATGCATAGTATGGGATAGCGGTGGCAGTGATTTCGTGCGTGGCAGGAACGGTGGCAGTGTCCGCAGACTGATATAGAGGCATCGAGGTCGCCGATGCGTCTGGTGCCAGCGCGGGGCCGCGCAGGACCGTAACGCCCCCGAGCAACTGCGCAGACCACTCGGCCTCGAACGCCGCCGGCGCGCTCAGGGACAGGTCGGCGACTTCTGCCTGAGGGTTGTCGACGCTTTCGAAGCAGTAGACGAGTGGACCGCGTTGCAGGGCGACGCAGCCCCGAGCGTCGGACACGCGTGGGTGACTGTGCAGGGCACGCGGCAGCATTGCGAACTGCAAGCAGACGACATCGCCAGGCTCCCAGCGTCGCTTCAGCCTATGGTAGCTGCCCGGCTGCGGCGCCTCCGCCACGGGCTCCCCGTTCACGGACAACTGGGCCTCGGCTGCCCACGAGGGAATGCGCAGGAAGAGGCCGAACTCGGCGGCATCGTCGGGGCTGACGGTGATCTCGACCCGACCGTCCCAGGGGTAACGTGTGTCCACGGTCAGGTCCACAGGCGAGCCATCGGGGGCGGCCAGCGACGCGTGGCATGCATCATAGAGATGCACCCACAGGCCCTCGTCACTGGCGCTGAAGATCAGCCCGGGCACTGAAGCAAGTGTGCGGTGGACATTGGGCGGGCAACAGTTGGTGCGGAACCAGCTCTGCCGCTGGTAATCGGCGTCTGCTGCCAGCGGGTTGCGGTAGAAGTACTCGGTGCCGTCCAGCGAGACGCCCGACAGGAAACCGTTGTAGAGAATGCGCTCCATGGTGTCCGCGAACCGAGCTTCGCCGGTGACCAGCAGCATCCGCCATGCCCACATGATGTGCGATATCTGGGCACAGGTCTCCGCGTAGGCTCGCAGACTGGGCAACTCGTAGGGCTCACCGAACGATTCAGCAAGGTGATGAGCACCCACCCCGCCGGTCACGTACATCTTCCTGCCCGTCAGGTCATCCCAGAGCCGCAGCAGGTTGCCCCACATCTCCTGGTCGCCGGTCTCGGCGTACCAGTCAGTGCCTCCGGAGCAGATGTATCCAGAGCGGACACAGTGACCGACGAGTTCGGGGCGGTTGGCGATGGGCGGGTGTCCGCCAGATGATTGCGGCTGTGCGAGGAAGAAGCCCGCCAGGTCCAGGTAGCGCTGTTGCCCGGTCTCGCGGTAGAGCTCAATGAGCGCCATCTCGATCTCAGGGTGACCGTCAGCTTCCTCGCGCTTCCCCGGGCCGAACTCGTCGACGAGGTAGTCGGCGAAACGGGTGGCCACCGTCAGGAGCGTGTCGTCGCCAGTGGCGCGGCGCCAGGCGACGGCGGCCTGCATCAGGTGACCGGCGCAGTAAAGCTCGTGTGAGCCGATCAGACTCGTGAAACGTGCCGGGCGGGTCTCGCTGCTTTGCTGCGTTCCGAGCGAGAGGTAGCCATCGTCCTCCTGGTTAGCGGCGATGGCGTCGATGATTTCATCGACGGTCTCGCGCAACGCAGGCAGGTCCTCGGATTGCAGTGCGAAGGCTGCGCCCTCGACCCACTTGTAGAGATCCGATTCGCTGACGAAGGATGCTTGGCGGTAGGGAGCGTCGCTGCGCCCGGCAGCCCTGCGGAAGTTGTCAACGACACCATGCTCCTCCATCTCATTGAGGAACGTGGCCATGCCGCCGCGGACATTCGCGACCATCCTCGGTCGCCAGAAACCTTCGTCCATCTCAACGGCGCCAATGGGCACCGACTGCAGCGCGAAGTTCGCCCCGCGACCGGTGTCAACGATCCCGGCCTCATTCATGTTGTGCTCTCCTCACTGTGGGAGGGATTTCGACGGTTACTCAGGTCGGAAGTCCGGGACTTCGACGGCCTCGCCGCCGTTCTCTGCGGATATGTGGGCACAGATGCCTGGGACCGTGTAGTCGAGCCCACGGTAGACGTCTATGGGCGGGTCGGTGTCGTCGAGCACGGAGCGTACGAAGTCATTGCACATGTAATACTCCGAGGTGCCGTGGCCGCCGAGAGTTGCCTCGGGCGGCGCATCGGTGTGCGCAGCGCTCAGCGGCAACTCCACTGGCGCCGTCAGGTTCGGAATACTTTCGGTGTGCATGTGGTGCAAGCCGGGGCGGCCGCCGCGCGGGGTCTCAATGAACCCCTCCGTGCCGTACATGACCATCCAGTGCATGGAATGGGGCCGGGCCACGTTGAAGCCGCAGAGTATCTTGATGGGCGCGCCCATCTCGGTCTGGAAGATGCCGACCTCCATGTCGATCGCACCCCAGCCCGCGCCTCGATGCGAGCCGCTGTGCATACCGCAGGCGCTGACCACCCGCGTGTCCATGATGTCCAGCAGCGGGCCGAGGTCATGGGTGCAGTAGTGGATTGGCGGCATGGCCGCCCGCCAGGTGGGGCCGGATTCTGAGCCGGGCGTGATCCCATCGAAACGGTCGTGCATCAGGTAAGCGCAGTCGTGGATGTACTCGGCCTCGGCGTAGACCGGGCGACCGATGTCGCCGCGACCGACCATCTCGACGTAGGTCTGCATGTAGGCGTAGTAGCACATGTTCTCGGCGAACATGTACTTCAGGCCGGACTGCTCAACGGCGGTCGCGAGTTCCGCAGCTTGATCGAGGTCACTGGCAGCGGGCACTTCGCTGAGAATATGCTTGCCCTGCTCCAGAGCCTCAACGGCGTTCGGCACATGCACCGGTGCCGGCGTAGCGACGACGATGGCATCGATGTCAGCGCGGCACATCTCGGAGTAGTCGTCGAAGGCCATCGGTGCGTCAAACTCCTCGGCTACTGCAGCAGCCCTACCGGGCGCCAGATCGCACACGGCGGCCAGTTCGCAGTCGGCGTGATTCGCGAAGACGCGTACAAAGCCCATGCCACGACCCAGACCAGCAACACCAATGCGAAGAGACATCGAGGACCCTCCCGGACGACGAGTTGACGGCGGGCGACTCTTGGCCGGGCGGGCCACGGGCACCTCCCGTGGAGCGCGCCGAAGCAGGCCCAAAGGCGCTGAGTGGCGAATTGACTGCTGACGCGGCCACGGCGCACCTGGCCGCGACCGCGCACCTCAGACATATCCACAGGGAATGAGCCCATGCGTAACGCACGCCGTTTGGTCTTGCTGACAGCAACTATTGCCGTTTGTGCCCTCAATGCCGCGAACGCACTGGTGCTGGTCGATGAGGGGCAGCCGCGGGCGACCATCGTCGTCCCGGACGACATGCTGCCGATTGTGCAGTATGCCGCCCAGGAGTTGCAGTACCACGTTGAACGAGCATCTGGGGCGACACTGCCGATCGTGGCTGAGAATGACATGCCCAATGGGCCGGTAGTGATTCTGGGCGAGTGCGTGGCGACTGCCGAGGCGGGGATACTCCCTGACGAGATGGAGCCGAACGAGCGCTTCGGCAAACTGGTGGGTGATCGGCTGTACCTGGCGGGTGACGACGGCGAGGGGCAGCCCGCGTGGATAATGCACGGCAACCGCACGCGCGTGGGGACGCTCTTCGCGGTCTATGAATTGCTCGAGCGCGAACTGGGTGTGCAGTGGCTATGGCCAGGCGAGTTGGGTGAGGTGATCCCGGCAGCCGAGAACATCACTATCGAGCAGTGGGACGACCGGGGTAAGCCCGCTTTTGTGCATACCCGCTGGCGTGACGGCGGCGCGATGCTCACGTCAGAGGACGGCTGGTCCTCGATGGACGTGCGTAGCCGGTTCCTGAACGCGCAGGGCGTATGGCTGCGGCGACACCGCTTCGCCATGGGCCGCAACATGGACATGGCGCACGCCTACACCGACTGGTTTGAGAAGTATGGCGAGACGCATCCGGAATACTTCAACCTGCTGCCTGACGGCACGCGGCGCTCGGACCCCATGTACCATGGCGGTGCACCGCGTCTGATCTCGATGTCGGTGGGCCACCCGGATTTCCAGGAGGCCGTGATCGAGCGCTGGCTGGCGGAGCGGACGCCTGAGAAGCCGTGGATCGACTGCAGCGAGAACGACACGCCGGGCAAGTGCATGTGCGATTACTGCATGGCTCTCGATGAGCCGGACCCGACGCTGGACTTCCCTTGGGAGGAGCGCGAGGAGCGGGCGCGCGCGGCTTTCGAGGCGGGCGACAAGAACTGGTATCAGAACCTCGGTGCGGCGTCCGATCGGTACGCGCGTTACTACATGGCGATTCTGGAGAAGGCCCGCGAGTATGACGCGGACGCGGTGGTCATGGGCTACGCCTATGCGAATACCGTCAACCCGCCGCAGAACACCCAACTGAACCCAAGCGTGATTATCGGCGTAGTGCCGCCGATGTACTATCCGTGGACGGACGCGAAGCGTGAGTACAACCGCAATCAGTGGGAGGGCTGGTCGGCCACAGGCCCGCGCATGTTCCTGCGCCCGAACTGGATGTTGGACGGGCACAACATGCCACTGTTTCTCGCGCGCAAACTGGGGGACGACTTCAAGTTCTACGCTGATCACGGCCTGATCGGGACGGACTTCGACTCGCTCACCGGCCAGTACTCCACGCAGGGCCCGAACCTGTACATGCTGGCACGTCTCATGCAGAAACCGGAGATGACCGTCGAGGAGGTCTTCGACGAGTTCTACGCCGCCTTCGGCCCAGCGAAGCAGGCAGTGCGCGACTACTTCGAGCACTGGGAAATGGTCGCCGATGGGGACTATGGCGAGCAGATTGAGGGCAATCACTGGAGCTACTTCTATCGCCAGGCGCACCAGGTGTTCACGCCCGAGGTGATGGCTCGCGGGCGGGCGCTGATAGAGGCCGCCGCGGTGGCTGCTGGCGATGATGATCTTGCCCGGCGGCGCGTGAGCTGGCTGGAGGAGGGTCTGCGCAACGCTGAACTGGTGCTGGAGGTGCAACGGGCCTACACCGCTTACCGTGAAGAGGGAGCGTTCGACGGCTATCTGGCGGCGATGGGCAAGCTGGATGAGTACCGGCTCTCGGTGGAGGAGGACCTGATCGGGAACCTGGGCTTCCTCTACGCGAATGAGATCAGGACCTGGGACCGGAAGCTCGTGCAGATCATGAAGCAGCCGGGCGAACGCATCCCCGACCCGTGGAAATTTGCGTGGGACCCCGGTGAGGTGGGGGAGACGCAGGGCTGGTACGCGGATGACTTCGACGCGAGCGGCTGGGTGGATATGAGGACCGACGGAGCGTGGGAGCACCAGCCTGTGGGCAAGCAATGGCGCGAGGCGCACAACAACGAGGACTATGACGGGCTGGCGTGGTACCGCACAAGCCTGACGATCAAAGAGAACCCGGACCGGCCGCTCGTGCAACTCGTGTTCGGCGCTGTGGACGAGGCCTGCACCGTGTGGGTCAACGGCGAGCGTCTGCTTGACCGGCCATATCCGTATGAGGGCAACACGAACTCGTGGCAGGAGGCGTTCGAGGTCGACATCACCGACGTGGTGCGCTACGACCGGCCGAACACGGTCGCGGTGCTGGTGTCGGACGACTCGGGAGCGGGCGGGATATGGCGACCGGCGTGGGTGAACACGAACGTGCCTTTGGCCGCCGCCGAGGACAACCTGCTGCCCGATGCCGGCTTTGAGGGCGAGCCAGAGAGCTGGGGCAAGAGCGCGATGGCGGGGACCTTCGACTTCACCATCGACACCGCGCAAGCACACTCGGGGCAGTCATCGGCGCGCATCGAGTGCACCGAGCGGGGCTCTGCCGAGAAGAAGGAAGAGATGCGCACTGACGTCTGGGGTCGCTGGTACACGACCGTGGACACGGTCGACGTCGAGAAGAGCTACCGGCTGCGACTTTGGGTGCGCACGCAAGCGGGCTTCACGGGCCGGCTGGCGATCTGGGTGACCCCGACGCCGACGGGGACGAATGCGACGAACCTGGCGACCACCAATGGTCGCTGGCATGAGGTGGTTGTCGAGGGCATCCGGCCCAAAGGCGAGACGATAGGAGTCTACCTGAACCTGATGGAAGCGCCGGGGGTTGTATGGTTCGACGACGTGGAACTGGTCGAGGAGTAGCCGGCGGTGATCGCGTCAGAAGTGGCTCCAGCCGCCACGGGCGAGCTTCATCTCATCGCCATCAGGATCGACAACTGTGACGCCGCTGCCCTGCTCGATGCGGCCGACCACCGTCAGGCCGATCTCGGCCACCGGCGGCAGTTCGCTCACAGCCTCTACCTGATCGGCGTCGAGCGCGATGAGCAGCTCAAAGTCCTCGCCGCCAGTCAGCGCCCACTCGAGGGCGCTTTGCCCCAGCTCCTCGGCAGCTTCGGCACAGCCGTCGGCGATGGGCACGCGCGCTGCCTCCATGACGATATGGACGCCACTGCGCCGGGCGACGTGACCCGCGTCCTGCGCCAGCCCATCGCTGATATCCATCGCTGCCGATACCCGCCCGGACTGCGCGAGCGCTCTGCCCGCAGCCACGCGGGGGGCAGGGGTAGCGAAACGTTTGCGCACGGGCGCCAGTCTCTCGTCCGCCCAGCAGTCAGGGCCGAGCACCTGCAGCAGTGCCACCGCTGCGCCGGTCGCCCCGAGCTTCCCGGTCACAGCCAGCGCCTGACCGGGCTGCGCTCCCGAGCGCAATAGCGCCTCGCCGTGCGGCACGGTGCCCACCACTACGACGTCGAGCGCGGCCTGATGGTTGCCGACCGTATCACCGCCTGCGAGCACCCCCCCCACCGCCATGATCGCGGCGTTCAGGCCCGCGAGGAGATCCTGCGCCCGCTCGGCGACCCAGTCGGGAGGCAGCGCGGCTGAGCAGAAGACGGCCGCTGGCTTCGCACCCATGGCGGCGATGTCGCTGATCGCTGCCGCCCCGGCACGCTGGCCGATTTCGTGGCAGGTGAGCCATGTGAGGTCGAAGTGGCGGCCCTCAAATTGCGCGTCGGTGGTGACCACGATCAGTTCCGGCCCACCGAGGTCGAGCACGGCGGCGTCATCGCCGATGCCCACAACCACGCGCGGATCGTCCTCGGCCAGGCCGCGGATCGTGTCGATGAACCCGAATTCTCCCAACTCGCTCAAAAGCACAGGCATCGGCTCCCCATCTCGTGTCGTCTGCACTGATGTGTTCGTCGCGTCGGGCTCCGGCTCCTGTCGGCATGTGCGACTACGATGCGACTGATGTATAATACGCGCGCCGCAGCAGCCCACATATGAAGGTGGCGAAGCAATGCTTAAGCACGTAATGAGCGCACTCCTGATGTTCTGGTGCATCTGCGCAGCCGCAGACACCGTCGACGTGACCTGCGACTTGACCCGCCTCGGGATATTCGAGCGCAACGCCGTCGGCGATGGCGTCGCCGATGACAGCGAGTTGATCCAGGCGGCGATCGACCATGTCGCGGCAGAGGGCGGTACGGTATTCGTCCCGGCTGGGACATACCGGGTAGCGGCGCTGGCCATCCCCGCAGGTGTGAACCTTGTGGGGGCAGGGATGGACCGCACGGTTTTCCGGGCGGCGGGTACTGCACGCATGTTCCTGCCGACCGGTGGATCGCTTGTGGGCTTCACCGCGTATGGCACACCGAGCGAGGATGTGTCTGGCGACAACTGGGAGATCACGGTGAAGTCGGGGAGCGGGGGGACGTCTATCTGCTCGCACATCGTCGCCGTGCACGATGCCGAGAACGTGCTCATCAGCAACGTGAAGCTGCTCGAGTCCCGTTACGACTGCCTCTACGTGGCCGGGTCGAAGGGCCTGCGGGTGTCGGGGTGTCACTTCGATCGCTCGGGGCGCAATGTCGTGTCGCTGGTTGGCAATGACGAGGACTTCATCTTCTCCGACTGCTACTTCGGCAGCACCTGGCGCCTCTACCACGTCGACCTCGAGCCCAATGAAGGGCGCTGGATTCGCGACGGGGCTTTCGTCAACTGCACCTTCGACGGGCGCCATGCGGGTGAAGATGGCTCGGATGGCTGGGGACGCTTCCTGATACTCACCGGTCATGACGAGCTGCTCAGCCGCAACGTCACCGTGACTGGTTGCACTTTCCTGGAGATCAGCGTGCGCGTGCGCGGCATATTCCCGGGCTGCAGGTTCATCGACAATCCGGTGCTGGACGGCAACGGGCCGTTCTTCTTGCGGGTGAGCACCAATCCTGTCGGCGAACTGCGAGACGTGACCGTGCGTGGCAACAGCTTCGTGGACGGCGATGAGCCGGCGGAGGCGATCCGGCATGGTGTGACCTTCACTGGCAACAGTGTCTTCGCGGGGAACATCCCAGAGCAGTTTAACGCCATTGAGATGGACGCGCCAGCTACCACTGATCAGGCCGCCGAGAACAAGGTGGCCGACTGACAGGCCCCCGTACATAAAGCAGGGCCCCGGGGGGGAAACCCGAGGCCCTGTGCGGGAGGCGGTCTGAGCTTTGATGCTGGCGTGGTCAGAAGGTATTGGGTTGCGCGAACGTGTCGCGGGTGGGTCCTGGGACCGTGCCCGCATTGCCGTAGGTGTTGGGGCCCTGGGTGCCGTAGCCGGTCTGTGGCTGGTATCCGTAATTTCGCGAGGAGGTATAGCCACCGCCGACACGCGAGCCGGACCGCGCGTAGCCGTAGCCTCCTCGAGGGCCTCGCGGCGCGGCGTACTGCCCGCCGGAATACCCCGATGTCGATATGATTGTGCCGCCAAACAGCCTCGCGGCCGTGGCGACGTCAAGGTACTTGAGTTGTATCAGTTCCAGGACGACCCTCTCGCTTCTGGGGGCCTGGTCCTGAGCGAGTGCGATGCCTGTAAAGGCCGCAACTGCTATCAGGATTGCGATGGTCCTCATTGCCTGCCACCTCCGCAAATCCGAGCAAAAGAAAAGGGGCGAGGGCGGTCGGTTAGCCTGCACGTGAAGGAGGGAGGGTTGTTACCTTCGCGTGAAACACACAGCCGTCGCTAACGCCTTTGGCTACCGTTTCCGCCCTCGCATACTAACTGACGTAGTAGTGGGCGGAAAAGTTCTCCCTCCACGCAGAATTTGCAGATTAAATTCGCGTGGCGACTAGCGCACCCAGTGCGGCACCGCGTCCTCCCGGAACGGCCCGGCACGCAGGGCCTCGATCTGCTCCTCGCTCAGCATGCTATAGAGGTAGAGGGCGACGCCGTTGCCCGGCCACCTGCGCTGGCAATAGGAGATGTGATCGGCGACCAACCGTCCGGCGCGCGGCTCAACTTTGCCCGTGTCAGTGCGCTGGTAGTTGCCGGGCAGGTCGACGATCGCTGCCGGTCGGCTGACCGCCGCGCGCACCGCGTCCACGTGGCCGAAGCCCAGGTGCTCGCCATAGTCCATGTTGTAGACGACGTCCACCCAGCCTGCGTCAACCCAAGGCATTTCGTTTCGGCCATGTGCGTCAGGATGCTCCGCGGGACCGTGCACGTGGCCGTCGATGCTGACGACGAGTTTCGGGTTGACGGTCCGGCCTTCCTCGGCCACGCGCCGGACGATGTCGCCGATCGCCTCGTCCTGCCACTGCACGATGTTGGGGTTCGGCCCGCCATCTTGGGTCCGAGTCTTCGCGTCCTCCTCGAGGTCTGTGCCGAACCGGGCCAGATACTCGGCCCTGCACAGTGGGCCCTTGCACAAGCCACCGGTCCGGATGTAGTCGAGATTGATGCCGTCGACCCCGTATCTGCGCACGAAATCGGTCATCAGGCCGACGATGAAGTCGCGGAACTCGGGCCGGTGGGCATCGAAGAAGTTGCCCGGCGTCGTCTCCTCGACGAGCTCTGGGTGCTGTCCCTGCTCACGCTTCACCACGCAAAACCACGGGTGCACCTCGATCCCGGCGTCATGGCACTGGCGGACGAGTTCCGCGAACGGATCGACGTCCATCGCCGCGTAGGCCTTCCCGAGACCGCCCTCCATCGCCTCGGTTTCGTGCGGGTAACGCGCGCCGCGCCCATGCCAGACGCAGGGGATGTAGACGTTGAAGCCGGCGCGCTTGATCTTGTCGACGATTGTCGGGATGTTCTCGGGATTGGCCCAGGGCAGGCCCTCGTCCAGAAGCGCGCGGCTCTCCATGATGTGCCCCTGATTGTTGCGTTCGAAGGTGGGATCGGGGCCCGCCAGCGTGTCCGTCAGCCATGCCCACTTCTGCGCCTGGATCTCCTCCCAGCGTGATTCCTGCGCGCGGAAGGCCGCCGCGACTTCGCTGTCGCCAAGAGCCCGGTCCAGGATCACCAGTTCATCGAGAAGGCCCTCGGCCCAACGCGGGCCTGGGTCTGCGGCCTCGCCCGAGCCGATGAGGAGCCGGCCAGCCGGTCGGCGAACGGTTTCGCAGTTCTTCATCGTCCGAGAGACACGTTCACCATCCACGTAGATGGCGCACCGTCCCGGCATGCCCTGTTCCCACGCGATCGCAAAGTGGTGCCAATCGTTGAGGCGCGCGCCCAGCGTTGGCAGGTAGCTGTTGCTGGTGTGCATGAAGGCCTGGTTGTCGTAGACGAAGTAGGTTCGGCCCGCCCCGCCGGAAGTCTCCCACCATCCGTGGGTGAGGATGAAGTAGCCGGGCGGGTCCCCATCGAGGCGCATGGACATCAGCGCGTGCGAGGCCACAGGCGGGCTCTGCCAGTCAGGCTTGAACCAGAACATGGCGGTGCCCGCGCTCATGTCCATGTTGCCTGCCGGGTCCAATGACACCGACTGGCCCTCGCCAAGACGCAGCGCGCCGCCCCACTTGCCACCGGCGACCACGTCGGCGCCGATGACTTCAAGCGCAGCATCGCCTTTCGCCAGGTCGAGGCTCACCGTCTCATCGAAGTGCGCGAGTACCAGCGTGTGCTCGTCTGCTGTCGGCGGGCCAGCCATGGGCTGGGCGTACGCCAGAGCGGTGCTCAGACCGATTGCAGCCAGTATCATCATGCGCATGCACACACGCCTCCGTTAACGCAACAGGCAGCGACCGGGTGGCCGCTGCCTGTGAGTTCAGTCTGGTCGAGCTGACGCCTGCTAGTCGACCGCGACTACTTTGCCTGTCTTCGCCGACTCGTAGCATGCGTCGATAACCTTGTGGCTCCACAGGCCGTCCGCACCTGAGATGGGTGGCTCAGTGTCGTTCTCGATGGCCTCGCAGAAGCCCTGGACGGCCGCCTCATACATGTTCGAGACGTCCGGCTCGATGATCTCTTCAGCGCTGCCCGCGTCGCGGACCTGGGCGGCGTCGTACTCCTTGTCGCCACTTTCGAGGATCGACGAGATGGAGCCGGCGCTGTCCTGACCGATGGTGCCCTTGGTGACCATGCTGCCCTTCGAGCCGTAGACCTCGAGCATGTTGCGCGCAGCGGCGTCGGGCACGTTGAAGAGCGTGTCCACCATGCCGACCGCGCCGTTCTCAAACTGCATCGCCACGACCGCGGTGTCCTCGGTCTGGTAGTCCTGCACCAGGTTGCCGGTGAAGCACGTGACCTGGGCGACCTTGCCGAAGAAGAACTCGAGCAGATCGATGCAGTGGTTGCCCATGTCGATGAGCGAGCCGCCGCCGCCGAGTTCGGGGATCTGGCGGAATGCGCCCGGGATGGGCGGATACCAACAGGTCAGTTCGGCGCGGCCCAGAACCGGCGTGCCGAGCTGGCCTGAGTCAATCATCTCTTTGATCTTCACGTGGCAGGCGTGGAAGCGCATCATGAAGTTCGTGCCGAACTTCACGCCCGCATCAGCGCACACCGCGATCGACGCCTCGCACTCCTCGATGGTCAGCGCCAGTGGCTTCTCGCACAGCACGTGCTTGCCCGCCTGTGCCGCCGCAAGTGTCTGTTCGTGGTGGACGTGCGTCGGGGTCGCGATGTAGACTGCCTGCACGTTGTCGTCCGCCAGCAGCTCCTCGACGGTCGCGTAGCCAGCAACGCCGCGCGCCTGTGCGACTTCCTGCGTCCGCTCCTGCGCAACGTCCTGCACGGCTACGAGTTCAGCGCCCGGGGCGGCTATGATGCCCTCGGGAATGGTACGCCGATCTGCGATGCCGCCACAACCTATTACTCCCCAGCCAATTGCCATAGGGAGACACCTCCTTTTGTGTGTGCGCGTAGGTGCGCCGCCCGTGGGGCGAATACCTCTTGTGCTGCGTGCTAGAAGAACACCCATGGCATGCCCGCGTCGATGAAGCGCACGGGCAGGTCGGGCAGGCGCTCGCCGACGAGCCGGGCGAAGGTGCGCATGCCCGGGTTTTCGCTGTTGATATGCGAGGTCTCGATGAAGCCAAGCCCCGCGTCCACGGCCGCCCGGAAGCTGTAGTCGAGGGCTTCGCCGCAGATGATCGCGTCCGCTCCGGCGACGACGGCTTCGTCGATCGAGATGAACTGCTGGGCCAGGCCACCGTAGTGAACGGTGATGACCTCCACCTGCATCGCGGGATCGCCGGCGACGCGCACCGTCGGGACGGCCAGTCGCAGCTTGGCGTGATTGGCCAGCTCGGCGAGCGTGGTCGGCTGGATGCGGTAGGTGCAGCAGTAGGGCGCCTTGTGGGCATACTCAGTGAAGCCGAGGGCGTCGGCGCACGAGTCCATGATCCCGCCGGGCGTCCCGTCCCAGTTCGAGTGAGAGCGCACTGCGACCATGTTGTGCGCATCGAGGATCGCTTTGCGGGCGATGTTGTGTGGCTTCTCATCCTCGGGCAGCGTGCGGAACCAGTTTGACTGCGTGGTCGAGAAGAACGGTATCTCGTGGGTGAGCACGCAGTTGAGCCCATGCGCGGCGGCTTCGCTGAGCACTTTGACGGTCGGCGTCCAGGTCACTGCGACGCCGGTGATCTCGGTGGCCGGGTCGCCATAGAGCAGCCCGTTCGGGTCGCCCTCCATGCCGTTCTCGAGCGGGGCGATGTCCAGGATTACACTCTCGACTTCTCTGGCGTTCATCTCATCATCTCCGGTTGGTCAGTCCAGTTGAGCGAGCAGCTCTGGTGCGGCGATCTCGCAGAAAGCTCGCAGCATGATCATCTTACGCTCGTCCGAGACGCCGATCGCGCGACCGTCCCCGTAGTCGCTGAGCACGAAGCCGCCCTCCGGCGTGCCCCAGTGCTCCAGCAGCAACTTCGCCTCCCGCCGGACGTCATCGTCGGTGCCGAAGGGTAGCGTCATCTGGATGTCGCACAGGCTCTCGAAACAGATGCGGCCCCGGTAGAGGCGGCCGATCTCCTCAATCCCCAGGTTCGTCGGCTGCTGCAGGTTCACCGAGTCCAGCCCGCAATCGATCCACTCTTCGAGCACGTCGTTCACGTGGCCGCATGAGTGCATCCACGCGTGCATGCCTGCGTCGTGGATGGCGTCGAACAAGCGCCGGTAGCGGTCCTTGAAGAACTCGCGCCACATCGGCAGGCCGACGATGGTCTGAGTCTGCGTGCCCCAGTCATCGGTCATGGACATGCCGTCGATGCGTCCGCGGAAGCGCTTGCCGACCTCGCGCGCCATGCCGATGGGGTAGGCGATCACTCGCTCGGCCAACTCGTGAACCATCTCGGGCTCGGTGTGCATGTCGACGAGGAGCTGCTCGAAGCCGCGCAGGTAGTGCATGCGTTCGAAGAACGTGAACCCGCAGCCGATGCGGACGTACTTATCGCCAGCGTCGGCGAGCGCGGCGTCCATTTGGTCCCAGCGGGAGTCGTCGATCGGGTCGGGGAAGTTGATCTCGTCGAGCATGCTCCAGTCGGTGAGCGGGTGGCCCTTGGGCTGGCCCATGTTGACCACACCGCTGTCCTCGTCAGGCTTCTCCCACACGCACCCCCACTCATCGGCGCCCGCGCAGATGGGCTCGAAGCCCTCGCTGACTTTGCAGCCCACGCCCCAGGTATCGTTCAGGCCCAGCGATCCGAAGATCACCGGCAATCGCTCGGGGGTATCGAACTCGACGGCGCGCCTGACGATCTCGCGTGAAGTCATGCTGATCTCGCTCACCTCACGGGGATTTCTGGGCGATGCAGCGGAAGTGGTGGTTCGGGGTGGGGAAGTGCTGCTTGCTCGTCAGAAGTGACTCGAGCGTCGCCAGACCTGCGCGGAACTGGCGACGCTCGAAGATGTCGTGCATGGGCGCATCGAGATCGTGGCGCTTGATGCTCTGGCGCACGATCTCAGTGGCAAGGTCAACGCGTACCCGCCCACTGTGGCCCATCTGCCACCTCGCTAGAAGTCCACCTTGGGCGCGACCGGCCGACCCTCGTTGGCCGACTCGATGGCGGCCCAGCCGATGGCGACGGTGCGCGCGCCACTGACCAGATCGCTGTCGGGCTCGGTGTCGGTCTTGATGGCGTTGATGAGCACCTGGAACTCGGCGGCGAGACCCTTGGCCTCGCGACCGGCGGGCATGTCCAGCCACTTGTTGCGGTCCATGGAGCGCAGGCAGACCTGCGCTGAGTCGGTGGTGTTGGTGGCGATGACCGTGCCGCCCGTGCCCCACACGTGCAGGTCGATGTTGTAGGGGTGCGCGCAGCCGAACGAGCCGGTCACGTGGCCGACCATGCCGTTCTCGGATGTTCATGTGGTTCGCGTAGCACGACACCTCGGCGACCTCGCCGCCGATCCAGCGGGACAGGTCGATCGCGTGGCAGCCGCCGCCGATGAGCATGTGCCGCTTCTCGGCGTCAAAGCGCCAGCCGTCGAAGCCGGGGATGCTCTCGTAGTTGTGGATGTAGCTGGTGTAGACGTGGTAGGGATCGCCGAGAGTCCCGTCGGTGCACCACTGCTTGACCTTCTGGAAGAATGCGTAGAAGCGGGCGACGTGGGCGGTCATGGCCTTGGTGCCGGCCTCGCGCCACGCGTCAACCATTACCTGGCACTCCTCGACCGTGCGGCCCATGGGCTTCTCGACCATGACGTGCTTGTTGTTGTCGAATGCGCACAGAGTCTGCTCGACGTGCAGGTAATCCGGTGTGGCGACTGACACGATGTCCACGTCCGCGCTCTCGCACAGTTCGCGATAGTCGGTGGTGGCCAGCGGAATGTCGAACTCCTTCTGCAGGCTCTTGACGAGGTCTTCGTCGAGGTCACAGATGGCGGCGACTTTGGCGTCGGCCATAGCGGCGACCTGCCGAAGCTGCCCGCCACCCATATGCAGACCTATGAACCCTACTCCCAGCTTGTCGGACATTGTCGATACGCCTCCCTGATGGTTGTCTCTCATGATGAGCGGGCGCAAGACGTCACCCGAACAGGACGTTGCGTGCGTGTACGTCACCCTTGGGATCGTTGACGAGGTTGACCGTGATTTGGGCCCTCGCCCGATCTGGCCAGTCCACGTCGGAAAACATCTTCGTCGCGCCGTCCACACTACAGGAAGCCCCTTGGCTTGTCCGGCGGATCTCGAGAACATGCCAGTCGTCAGGCGTGTAAGCGCCCTCCATATCTTCCGACTTTGGCTTCTCGCCGGGCCGCCATAGTGTGACAGATGCTGTCCCGTTCGACACCACTGCCGCGCGCAGGACGCGTCCTCCCTGCACCTCTCTACACAGGTCAATCCCGGCGATGATGTTGCCGCCGTGTACCCGCGTCACACGGAGTTCAGCGCGGACCCAACTCAGCGGTGCGGGACTGGGCTGCAGGGCGAGGACAATGCCGTCCTTCGGCTGCGGTTCTCTGAACTCCAAGCACATGCGCGGCTGTGCGACGTGGCCTGCGTGAACCCGCATCCACCGGGAGCGCGACATGATCGGCCAGAAACCGTACGCCAACAGGAGTAACCAGATGATCAGAGCCAGAGCGTTCCACGGCGGCTGCGAAAGGAACTGCCATGTCTCGCCGACGAAACTCACGTAGTCGGTGGCGTTAGCACGCAGTTGGGTGGGGGTAACCGACAGCAAGGCCAGCACCCGGTCGGCAATGAGCAGCAGCACCGCGCCCACAGCCGCAACGATCTGCTTCGTGCTCATCACGCAGGCTCCCTTTTCGCTCCCCGCAGCGGTGACGAGCGGGCGCGGCGAGTGGTCGCCGCGCCCGCCAGGTTTCGGCTTGTGTTAGCGGGGCGAATTACTTCGCGTAGGCGCAGCCGACCTTCTTGATGGCCGCGGCCAGGTCCGCCATGTCCTCTTCGGTGTAGGTCGGGTGGACTGGCACGAAGAACGTGCGGTCCTCGGCCCACGCCGCGTTCGGGCAGTGCACGTCGCTGTAGTCCGCAGCGCCCTCGCGCGCGTTCGGGTCGCCGGATGCCCTCGGCGTAGCACTTTTCCTTGTAGCTCTGCGGCCACAGGACCGGGCCTGCCGGGACGCCCTCGGCGCCGACGGCCTTGAAGAACTCACGCCCGTCTACGCTCAGCTTGTCGAGATCGAGGATGATCGGGTAGAGCCAGTAGGCGTTCTTGCGTTCCTCGGTGTTGATCGGCAGCGCGAGGATGTAGTCCTCGCCCTCCAGCGCGGCGTCGAGGATCTTAGCGTTGCGCCGGCGGTTCGGCAGGTTCCAGTTGTCCATTTTCGCGAGCTGCACCAGACCGATGGCCGACTGCATCTCGGTCATGCGGAAGTTGTAGCCGATGCGGTTGTGGATGTAGGGGAGCTTCTCCTCGAGCTCGAGCAGGCGCATGCGCTCGGAGACGTCGTAGCCGTGGTCGCGGAAGCTGCGGCACTCCCAGACCCAGTCCTCGTTGTCGGTGACGACGCAACCGCCCTCGCCGCCGGTGGTGAAGTGCTTGGACTGACAGAACGATGCCGCGCCGATGTGGCCGATGGAGCCGGCCTTCTGGCCTTTGTATTCGCCGCCGGGCGCCTGGGCGAAGTCTTCGAGGACGTAGAGGTCATGCTCTTTGGCGATGGCCATGATCGCGTCCATGTCGGCCATGCAACCGTAGAGGTGGACCGGGATGATCGCACGGGTGCGATCGGTGATGTTCGCCTCGATGGACTCGGGCGAGATGGTGTGGGTGAGCTTCTCGACATCGGCGAAGACCGGAATGGCGCCCGCTTGGGGCACGCACATGGACGACGCGATGAAGGTGTAGCTGGGGACGATGACCTCGTCGCCAGGGCCTATGCCCATTCCGCCGAGAGCGGTGTGCAGGGCGGTGGTGCCGTTGGCGGTCGAGATGCCATATTCACAGCCGCACCATTCGCCGAAGGCCTTCTCGAACTCCATGCCTACGGTGCCGGTCCAGTAGTTGACCTGACCGGTCTTGAGCGGCTCCATGGCCGCGTCGATGCTGTCCTGCTCGAAGTATGGCCAGGGCGGGAAAGCCTCGGAGCGCAGCGGGCTGCCTCCGTCGATTGCGAGTTTGTCAGACATCAATATCCCCTCCTGAGGATCATGGTGCATTCGTCTTTTCACGGCTCTTGTGGCAAGACGGACTATTCTACGCGAAGGAGCGCCATCCCTGCAAGAGGGGGCCACGTCAGCGCACGATTTCCCGCCAGCTTCTCCCCAGTTCTCGCAGGCGTTGCTGGTCCTTCACGCCCGGTCGGCTCTCCAGGGCGCTGGACAGGTCGACGCCTGCGGGCGACGTGGCGTCGATGGCTTGCGCAAGATTCTCAGGTGACAATCCGCCAGCAAGAAGCACGGACAGGTCGCTGCCCTCGATGATCTGCGCGGCGGCTTCCCAGTCGCAGGTAACGCCGCGGCCGCCGGTGCCTGACGCGGTCCGGGTGTCGAGGACAATCGCCGACGCCCCGGCCTGCGTAGCCTTGTCGATCTCGGCGAGTGCGGCGGCGACGGTCGCGGCACGGTCTGCGCACTCGGCTGGCAGGCCCACCGGTCGCCAGACGCTGGCCCGACCGGCCAACGCCTCCGCAAGCTGCTCGATGTGGCTCGCATCGTCGCCGTGCAGCTGTATCGCTGCCGGGCGGACGGCCTCGGCAAGCGGCAGCAGCTCATCGATCGGCATGTCCTCGATCACAAGCACTGGCCGTGCGCGGCAGCCTCTGGCGAGGAGTGCTGCGGTCTCGCGAGGAATGCTGCGCGGCGAGCGCTCGATCTCGACTATGAAGCCGCAGTAGTCGGCGCCGGCGGCCTCCGCGCCCCGCATGTCGGCGACACGTGTGAGCCCGCAGACTTTCAGTTCCGGTCGCTGGCGTGCCATGTCATCACCCTCAGGATGTGAAACGGGCCGCGGGCTCGGTGCCCGCGGCCCGTCTG
Source organism: Candidatus Zipacnadia bacterium (assembly GCA_029821735.1). Taxonomy (GTDB): domain Bacteria; phylum Armatimonadota; class Zipacnadia; order Zipacnadales; family UBA5352; genus JALGSU01. The sequence goes on from JALGSU010000012.1 coordinate 80,487, forward strand.
TCGCGTTTGCTGCACGTTTGGGGGCGGGCGCTACTAACCGCCCATCTCCTCCGCTGCCTCGATGACCAGATCGGCCATCAACTCCACCTGCTCGTCAGCCAGCGGGTATAGCGGCAGGTGCGTGAACCGGTGCCAGAAAGCGTCCTCGGCATTCGGGCAACTTTCAGCGATAGCCCGCGTGTCGTAGCCGAGCTGCTCAAAGATCTTGAAGTGATACAGCGGCGCGAAGTGCGGGATGTTGGTGACGCCCTTGTCGGTCAGGCGCTGCTTGAACTCGATGATGTCCCCGCCGAGAACCGACGGGTCCACCTGAAGCAGATACAGATGGAAGGTGCTCTCGACGTCCTCCGTGTTCAGCGGAGCGGGGATGAGGCCCGGCACTTCGGCGAAGCGCCCGCCCAAGTATTCGGCACGTTCGCTGCGCACCCGAATGATCTCCTCGAGGCGACCCAGTTGCCCGAGCAGGCAGGCGGCCTGGATCTCGGTGGACGAGTGGTTACCGGCCATTTGTGGCCCGCCCTTGGTGGGCAGAGAGACGACGTCATAGAGCCAGTTCTCGATCTGCTGGCTCATGTCCACGCCACAGAAGCGGGCCTGGTTGAAGTATTGGCCGAACTCGGTGTCTGTGCAGACGATCCCGCCCTCGCCAAACGCGTTGATGTTCTTGACCTCGTGGAAGCTGAAAGAGCCGAAATGCCCCACGGTGCCAGTCATCTTGCCCTTGTACTTGCCGCCAAAGGCATGAGCGGCGTCCTCGATGACGGTGATGTCGTTCGCCTCGGCGATCTCCATGATCGGGTCCATGTCGACCGGGTAGCCGCCGATGTGGACCGGCATGATGACCTTGGTCTTGTCCGTGATCTTGCGCGCCACGTCGGCGGGGTCCATGTTGACAGTGGCCGGGTCGATGTCGGCGAAGACGATCTTCGCGTCAACCAGCGGTGGAAATGCAGCCGTGGCGATGAAGGTGATGGCCGGCAGGATGACCTCATCGTCGGGCCCGAGGTCGGCGAATTGGTGCGCCATCTGGAAGCCGGCGGTGGCGTTGGTGACGAAGCATGCGTGCTTGCAGCCGAGGAACTGCGCGGCCTCCTCTTCGAGCTGCTTGACAGTGTCGCCCAAGCTGAGCTTCGACGTCGGTTGCCCGCACGCGCACAGCTCGGTCAGCGCCTCTTCGACGCTGTCCATCGCGCCGCAGAATCCGGCTTCATCGCTGCCGCACTTGACGAGCAGCTTGATCATGTTCATCAGGTCTTCGTGCCAGACGTGCTCGCCGATCGCCGCCCAGGGAACCGCGGCGTCGCCGGTCGCGTAGCGGAAGTCGCTCTTCTTCTTCTTCTCATTCTCGCCCACGTCTATCCCTCCTGTTACGGTCGTCTGCAGAGGTGGTTCTCGCTCAGTTCGCCGGGATCAGCAGCGCCTCGGGCGACGTTGCCAGATACGGCGGCAACTCGTCGCCGAGCAGCAACTGGAAGTCCTCGAATGTTCCGGCTGATGCCTTCGCTATCTCAACCGCCCAGGCCTTCCCGCGCTGGTCAGCGGCGGGCACAATCTGGGCGGGCACCACGTCGCCCGTGAGGGTGTCCTCCTCGAAGACCTGCTCGCCGGCGGGGTTGAAGATGCGCATGAGCGCACTCTCGCCCTTGCTCCCGAACAGTGAAACTGTGAAGCTCTCGGCGTCCTCAGGGACGAAGAAGTACATGCGCCCGGGTATCTCGCACAGGGCGTAGCCCGGTCCCACCATGACCACGGGGCTGTTGATCCCAACGAAGGCGCAACCGTTACGGCCGGCGTTCATCTGCACCTGGTAGAGCCCGGGTTCTGGCACCTGTATTTCGACGTCCGCGGACGCGTCGATGGGTGTGTTCCCGCTGGCGATGGCCTCTCCGGCGGCACTGACGACTTGCCACGAGGGCCGCTGAGTGTAGCGCTGCGCGACCCGCACGCCGGTCGCCTGGGCCGTCAGCAGCCGGTCTTCGCCCACGAGCGCCAGCCAGCGTCCCTGGCGGCGGCCGGCGAGCGGCAGGGCCTCGCCGGGGATCTCGGCGCCAGGCATCGCACGGACCAGCGCCGGGCCATCGTAGGGCTCCGGCTTCGGGGGTGCGACCACGAATTTGCCGGTCCACTTACCCACCACGACCGCGTCGGTACGCTCGGCAGCCAGCGCGTCGAGGCGCTCGACATAGGTCGCAACCTGCTCGGCTGTCGGCTCGGTCTGCATCATCTCGCGCCACTGACGGTAGGTCACGAAGAAGTCGCTGGCCATCTTCACCCGCGCGGTCCGCAGCTCATCGCCAGCAGCCGCCTCAGTCGCCGCCACGAGTTGCCCGGCGAGGTATTTGAGGTCCTCCTCAGACAATTCCACGCGGCTGGCTTCGGGCAGGTGGTGTCGGTAGGCGACCTCCCAGATGCGCGTGAAGTAGGCGCGCATCGGCTCGCCAGCGTCGCCGTAGTACGAGGCGAAGTAGTCGTCGAGCAACTCCTGTGGATCAAGGTCGGCGTTCCACATCAGCCGCGCGGCGACGTAGTGATTAAGCGCCAAGTTGCCCCAGTCGGCCTCCGCTTCGGAGGAGCAGGCCATGAAGCCGTGGTCACGATAGTAGGGGATGTCCTCGAAGAGGATGGGCGTGACGCCTGATTTGAGCAGCGGGTCGGCGTAGGGAGAACACCAGTACTCGCGCGCGATAAGCTTCTCCGCGATGGCGTCCCAGCCCTCAAGGGCCTTGCGGTAGATCACGTTGTTGGGGCTGATCTCCGCGCTCGCCGTGATGGGGTGGAATGCGTCCCCGCCGATGCCCCAGTGGCAGATGGATGGGATGACGTTAGGGTGACAGGCCGGCGAGGCCGGCGGCAGGAGTGTGCTCTTGTAGGCGTAGAAGACTTGGTAGCGGTCGGGGTGCGTCTTCGTGGTTTCCTCGGCCACCTGGTTCGCGAAGACGATCATGCGCCGTGCCTTGCCGTCGGTCTGGCTGTTGCGGTACTCGGGCGGGTCCTGCGCAAGCGCTTCGGGCGATTCGCTCCACCCATCAGAGTCGTTCATGCTCAGCGAGAACGAGTACACGTCCTCGCTGGCGTCGAAGCTCGCGCGTGCCCTGTCCACTGCCAGTTGCACTACGCCGGGGTTGGCCAATTCCGGCTGCCACCCCATGCCGCTGCGCGGGTCAATGCGGACACCGCCGAGCATGGGGAAATAGTCCGGATGCTCCTCAAAGAGCTCCTCAGGCACAATGCGGAAAAGATTGTGCCCCATCGCGACCCCGGGGCCTCCCTGGCGACTGCGCGAGTACCATCGACGCCACTCGTTGTACATGCGGCGGTCGGGCATCCGCGAACTGGGCCACATGCGACGGTACTGGAAGCTTGGTACCTGGCGCAGGCTCAAGTCGTCAACGCTCAGGTCGGGCAGGTCGGGCATATGTTCGCCCAGCGCGCCGGGGTGGAAGAACCTGGCGCCGCAGACGTCCTCGAGGAAGGCGTAGACCGCGAAGCCGCAGCCAGCGTCCCCGCCACCGGTAATGTAGAGGCCGCCATCGTCAGTGTACAGCTGCACGACCTGATTGAGCACCCAACGCTCGCGCGAGGCATCGGCCTCGTTGGCGCGGAAATGTTCCGGCCCCCAGTGAATAGCCGGTCCGCCCTGGTGGTCAGCTGCGCTGACGAGCGTGAACTCCCCGCCCGTCATCTTGCCCAGGTAGAGCACCAGGTCCTTGACGGCGTCCGACGCATCGGCGGTGTCGGGCACCACAACGGGTATGAGCGCCTCGCCGTCTCTGGCGATCTCGACCGCCTGGGCGGTGCCGATGGATGCGATGAGAGTGATTGCTGCAAGGAAGGTCCGCATCTGATTCATTGTTCCCTGTGCCTCCACTGATGGTTTGCTCCCCGTCCACAAGCGGCGGCGGGGAGCTGTGTATGCCGGGTGCGGTGGCCGTATGGTCCAGCCTGATCAGGAACCGATGGCTAAGACCCTGCCCACGACCATCGCCAACTCGTCCAGCTCGAACGGCTTCGTCTGGTACCACGTGACCCCGAGCGTCCAACCCTTGGCCTTATCGGCATCTTCCGCACGCGCGGTGAGCATCAGGACGGGTATGTTCTTCATGCGCTCGTCATCTTGCATGCAGCGCAACACGTCCCAGCCCGAGAGACGAGGCATGGCGACGTCAAGGATTACCAAGTCGGGGGTATCCTCTTCCAGTATGTCCAGGGCCTGGCGACCGTCGTAGGCCTCGATGACCTCGTAGCCCTGCTCCTCAAGGAAGAGCTTGGTGTAAAAGACCAGGTCGCACTCGTCGTCTACCAGAAGAATCCTTTTAGCCATCATGTATCCCCTCGTCGTGTGGGCTCAGCCGGGTCACTCGCCGGCTGTTGGCCCTGCGCATCGAGCCACCCGTGGTACCGTCGCCGGTCGCGGAAGTAAGTACTGCCCGATTTGCCCTTCGCGTAGTCTTTGAGTTCAGCCAAGACCCCGAAGAGCTGGCCGAAGTGCTCTATGTCCTCCGCCTCGGCCGTGGCCGCCACCGCGGTGAGTGTGGTCAGTCCGAACTGCTTGCGCTGCCCGGTGCGACTGCGCGTGACTACGTAGCCGCGCCTGCGGTCCGCCTCATCATAGTGCTCCGGGGCCAGATCATCAAAGGCCCGGACACACTCGCGGCCGATCTCGTCCACCAGCGCGGGCCTGGTGACGATGCACAGATCATCGCCACCGATATGCGTCACCAGCGCATTCTCGTCGGTTTCTGCGGCCTGGACGGCGACCGTCGCCAGCATCTGGATGAGGCCGTCGCCGCGCCAGTGCCCGTAGCGGTCATTGAAAGATTTGAAGGTGTCAATATCGAGCAAGAGCAGCGCAGGCGTTTGACCGTCCTCGAGGCGATCCCTGACCACCTGCTCCAACCTCGCCGCGCCCGGCAGCCCTGTTAATGGGCTCCGATCACGCTCCGATCGTGCTCTACGGACCAGCGCCTCCATGCGCGCGGCCAGTTCCGCCACGCTCACGTCTGCTCCCACGGCTTCGTCTGCGCCCGATCGGAGGACGTCCGCTATCGCCGCGGGAGGGACGTCAGTGACCAGAACCAACTGGCCCTGTGCCAACAGTGGCTCCCACTCGGCCCAAGGCAGCGCCAGCAGGTCCGCTTCGGCCTCCAGCACCTGCCATCCCAGCATTTCGGTAGCGGCCACCACGCGATGCTGCTCGCCGACGAATGCCACCGAGGGTATCATGGCGCCTGCTCTTGCTCTCATCAGGCGCGGTCGCCGTGCCTTCCGTTGACACCGTCCCGTCCCCGGGCTAAGATTGATCAGAAGCAATCAGCCGGGACAGGAGGCAATGTGGGCATTCTGACTGTTGTTCTCAGTACTCTCGGCGTCGGTGGCCTGCTCGGCTACGGCGCCGGTACCGCGGTCAAGACGGTCAGCAGGCTCGTGAGCTGCCTGATCGGCGTGATCTTCATCCTCATGCAGGTGGCCGCATACTACGGCCTCGCCGAGTGGCATTGGGACCGGATTGGCGATATGATTTCAGGTCCCGGCGCCTCGGCCGCCCACGCTGCCAGTGGTTGGCTGTGGAAGGTCATGACCTACAACCTCCCCTTCGCGGGGGGCTTTGGCGCCGGTTTCTTCCTCGCTATACGCCGGAGATAGATCGGGTTACTTGATCTTGATCTCCCGGCCCTTGTCGCTCGACTCGTAGATCGCGTCGAGGATCTTCTGCGTAACGATCGCCTGCTCCGGCGGAACGGGCGACGGGCTGCCGGTCTGGATTGCCTCGACGAACTGCCGGATCTCCTCGCTGTGGGACTTGAGGCCGGCGTTGGGTACTACCTTCGGCTGGGAGACGGTGAACATGCCCGCCTCCTCGCGCGTGAGCGTGAAGGGAGCCATGTTGACGCCGCCCTTGGGGCCGAAGACGCTGACGTTGTGGATTGTGTCCGGGCAGTTCAGCGCCCAGCTCGCGCCCATCGAGATGCAGGCGCCGTTTTTGAAGCGCACGAAACCGGCCGCGAGGTCCTCGGGCACAGTGTACTTCTTCGGGTCATGGGCCATGACTGACGGCTGGTTGGCGATCTCGCACCAGTAGCCCGCGCTGACGCTGACTGGCTCGGGGAAGCCCATCAGGTGCAGGGCCAGGTCGAGCACGTGCACCTGCAGGTCGTAGCAGGGGCCACCGGCAGACATGTCCGCGTCAATGAAAGTGCCCCAGGCGGGCACGCCGCGGTTGCGCAGGTACTCGGCCTTGGCCCAGTAGATCGGGCCGGTGCCGCCTTCGTCGACGAACTTCTTCGCAGCTATCGCCTCGGCGCTGAAGCGCATGCTCTGGGCGATCATGAGCAGCTTCTTGGACTTGTTGCGCGCCGCGATCATCTCCTCGACCTCGGCGGCCGCGACCGCGACGGGCTTCTCCACGATCACGTGGCAACCTGCATTCAGGCCGGCAACGACCGGGCCCTTGTGATAGACGTTCGGGGTGCACACGTCTACAACGTCCAGCTCTGTCTTCGCCAGCATCTCCTCATAATCGGCGAAGATGTTCTTCTTGGGCACGTTCCAGAACTCGGCCGCCTTGTTGACGGCCTCCTCCCGGATGTCGCACACGGCCACGACTTCGGTTCGGTCCTCAAGCGCCTTCCAGCCCGGGAAGTGCGCGCCCGTGGCAATACCACCGGTCCCGACGAATCCCACGCGGAGCTTCTTGCCAGCCATCACAGGCCTCCTTACGTCATTCTCTCAGACGGCGCCATGCGCCGCCATCATGTTCCCTGTACCCCCCGCCTCTCCCTCCCATCTATGCACCTGTTTCCTTCGGCGAAGCCGTCGGGTTCACCTGCCCTGAGCGCGCAAAATGCGGTGCCCGAGCGATCTATCACCGTCCGAGGCGCGGAGGTATGCTGGCCTTCGTCGCGAAGTGCCAGCCTGAGAGCCCATCATGGACCGGGAGTGTGACATGACCAATCGTGAGCGCATACTGGCCACCTTCCGCGGCGAGCCGGTCGACCGGCTCGTCTGGCAACCGCGCCTTGAGCATTGGCACAACTACAACCGGAAGATGGGGTCGCTGCCCGAACGCTATCGGGACATGGAGCTCTTCGAGTTGTATGACGACCTCGGCTGCTCGGTGCGATACGCGGGGCGGCCGCTGCGTGCCACCTATGACAAATGCAATGCGCGCATGGAGCGCGACGAGACCGGCTGGGTGACCTACTACGAGACCCCGATCGGGACGCTGACCGGGGTGTACCGCTATGGTGAGGAAGGTACGTCGGCACATCGCGCCAAGTTCCCGATTGAGCGCCTCGAGGACATCCCGGTCATGGAGTATTTCCTCTCAGACGAGCACTGGGAGTTCGACCAGGAGGTCTTTGAGGCCACTGAAGAGCGCCTCGGCGACCGTGGTGTGTGCCAGTTCTACTTCAACCGCTCACACCTGGCTCGGCTGATTATCGACTTTATGGGCTTCGAGAACACGATCTACACGCTCAACGACCATCAAGAGCGCATGGAGCAGCTCTTCGAGCATATCGAGCGCTGCGAAGACCACCTCTTCGACGCGCTGAGCGCCAGCCCGGTGCAGATCCTGAACTTCGGGGACAACATCGACTCTTTCCTGACCCCGCCCTCGCTCTTTGAGCGCTACCTGATGCCACATTACGAGCAGCGCTGCGAGCAACTTCATAGTGCGGGCAAGTTCACGCACATCCACATGGACGGGAATCTGCGCCCGTTGCTCCCACTGCTGAGCAAGCTACCGCATCACGGCATCGAGGCGCCCACTCCGCTACCGCAGGGCGACGTGACCTGCGAAGAGATGGCCGAGGCGATGGCCGGCAAGGTCATGATTGACGGCATCACCTGCCTGCATTTCCTGCCCTCATATTCGTATGAGGAGCTCGAGGAATTCACCATTCGCCTGCTCGATCTCTTCAGCCCGCGCTGCATCCTGGGCATCTCGGATGAGATCTCCCCGCCGGGGGACATCGAAAAGGTGCGATTTGTTGCGGAAATCGTCGCAAACTACGCCCCGTGACGCCTGTTTTGGGGCGCCATGGCATGGCCGCTGAGCCCCACGACTTTGACCGGGACCGTCTTTGTGCTATAATTGGTGGTAACACAGGGCATTGAGGACGCGGGCGGCTTCGCTGCACGCCTTCTCTGTGTGCCGAGGCATCATCGCAGCCATTAGACACAGCAACAGTGATCGGAGGTCGGCCCTGTGGCCCGTTCTGCCGAAGAGGCAGGCAGGCTCAAGCGTGAGATTGCGGCGATCGCACTGATCACCGCGGCGGCGCTGGTGCTTGCCAGCCTCGTCTACAGCGGATCGTCCCCCCTCGAAGGCGGCGGTGTGCTTCCCCACTACATCGCCAGCGCTCTCCGACTGCTGTTTGGCGTAGGCGCGTACGCCGTTCCACTTGTGCTCTTCATCATCGGCGTCTGCTACTCAATGGACAAGCCGCAGATGGCCGCACCGCGCGCTCTCGTCGGCGCGGGGCTGCTCTTCATTGTGATCCTGACAGCGACCGCCCTCCAAGTGTCTGGTGAGGACCAGTTCGACCCTGAGTGGGCCCGGCTCTACGGCGGCTACCTGGGGGCGAGCTTCGCGTACGCCTTCTCTCGCGTACTGGGCGCCATGGGCACATGGATTGTCCTCGCGGGCATCGCGTTGGTCAGCCTGATACTCCTCACCCACACCTCCACCGCCCAGATGCTGCGAGGCCTCCTCGGCTCAATCGGCAGGGGCATCGCCCGCGTCTATACGGCGCTCGTCGACGCCTTCGCCTTCATGGGCGATCAGGTCGAGAGCCGGCCCAAGCGCAAACGGGCGCCGCGTGAGAAGAAGCCCAAACGCCGCCCGGATCGCGGGCCGGTGGTCGAGTTGGGTATGGGTGACGACGATGAGACGCTGGGCAATCCCGGGCCGACCGTTCGCGTGCCCGACACGCCTCTGCCCCGACCGTCGTCCAAGCCGGCCCCGCGGCGCAAGCCCGACCAGAGCCAGCCGCCCCTGCTCGGCGACGATGACCTCTATGAGCGCCCCTCGATCGAGATGCTGTCCGTGCTTGAGGAGCAGGTCGAGGTCGAGGCCAATGCAGAGGAAGCCACCGAGAACATCATCAAGCTCGAAGATACGCTGAGCAGCTTTGGCGTGTCTGCGAAGGTGACTCATTACGAGCAGGGCCCGGTGATTACGCGCTACGAGGTCGAGCCCGAGCGCGGCATCCGCGTGGGCAAGGTCGCGAGCCTCGCCGATGACCTCGCGATGGCGCTCGCGGCCGTGGACGTGCGCGTGGAAGCCCCGATCCCGGGCAAGTCCGCCGTTGGTATTGAGGTGCCCAACCACCACCGCAACGTGGTCAGCTTGCGCGGCGTGGTCGAGTCACAAGAGATGAAGGAGCACAACTCACCGGTGGCGGTGGCGCTGGGGCGGGACATTGGCGGACATCCGGTGGTCGCTGACCTCGAACGCATGCCTCACCTGCTGGTCGCTGGCGCCACCAACTCGGGCAAGAGCGTCTGCCTGCACTGCATCATCATCTCCATCCTCATGCGGTCGCGGCCTGATGAGGTCAAGTTCATCATGGTCGACCCCAAGCGCGTCGAGATGCGCCTGTATGACGGTATCCCGCACCTCATGTCGCCGGTCGTGCACAGCCCCAAAGAGGCGGCCGACGTGCTGCGCAAGGTCATCCGCGAGATGGACAAGCGCTATGATCTGTTCGCGATGAAGAGCGTCGTCAATATCGCCGAGTTCAACGCCAAGGCGCGCGAGACCAAAGAGCACGTCGATCAGCAGTTCGAGCCCATGCCGCGGATCGTCATCATCATCGACGAGTTGGCCGACCTGATGATGCAGGCCCGGGCAGAGTTTGAGTTCTCCATCTGTCGCCTTGCTCAGCTCGCCCGCGCCACTGGCATCCATCTGATCGTCGCCACTCAGCGCCCGTCCGTGAACGTCATCACCGGCACCATCAAGGCGAACATCCCGTCGCGTATAGCGCTGGCAGTCACCTCCCAGCACGACTCGCGCACGATTCTCGACGGAATGGGCGCGGAACGCCTCATTGGCAGAGGCGACATGCTCTACTCGCCCTCCGATGCCAATCAGGCGACGCGCGTGCAGGGGGCATTCGTACCCAGGCCAGACCTGCAGCGTATCGTCGACCACCTCATGACGCAGGGCGCGCCGAACTTCGAGATCATCCCGCAGGTCCCCGATGACGACGGCGACGACTTCGCGGGAGACCTCGAAGTCAGTGACAAGCTCTACGTGGCCGCTGTGCAGCACGTGGTGGGCGAGGCGGAGGCGTCGGTGTCGATGCTCCAGCGGCGTTTCAAGATCGGCTACGCGCGCGCGGGCCGCCTCATCGACTCGATGGAGCAGCGCGGCGTGGTCGGGCCACACGAGGGTCCCAAGCCGCGAATGGTGATGATGACCCCCGATGGCCTCAACGATGTACTCGGCGACAGGGCCCCCGCAGTGGAGCCCTATGAGGAGCCCTATCAGGATCGCGAAGCCGACGCCTGGAACGAGGACATCGGCTCTGACGACGACCTCGACGAAGAGGAGTGGGACGAAGCGGAAGAGTCTGACGAGGAGGATGAAGAGCAGCCCGAGAGCGCGTGATCCACGCACTCACAATTACAGCAAGGGAGAATGGCCCATTGCAGCCCGATACGAAGCCAGCGGCCATCGGAACCACCGTTGCCGAGTCCAAGACTCGGCAGAAGGTTGATGCGGCGCAACCGAAGACAGTTCACGTCCGCAACACTCTCAACGACCTGATCGGTCGCGAGTGGATCAAGGCGACGAAGTCGTGGCTGGTCTGCGACTCCAGGCGCTACCACCGTAACCGTGACACCGAATTGCACCCGGCGCGCTACCCCGAGGAGCTTGTCGCGGAGTTCCTGAGGTTCTTCACGAAATCCGACGCCTGGGTGCTCGACCCTTTCTGCGGGAGTGGCGCGACGCTCGTTGCCTGCCTCGAAGAAGGGCGCCGCGGCGTCGGTGTCGAGATCAGCCCCGAGTATGCCGAGATGACGCGGTCGCGTCTGCCGCGCATGGACGAGGGCGAATTCGCTGCGGTAGTGGAAGCCGATTCGCGCCATTTGACCGACCCGGACACGTGGGGCGGCGCCGATGGCCTGCCCATAGGCGATGACGGCCTGCCTCGATTTGACTTCATCATGACCTCGCCGCCCTACTGGAACATGCTCGGCAAGAGCCGCGGTGGCGTGCAATCCACGCACAAGGATCGCGCCAGCAAGGGCCTCGACACCGACTACGGTTGTGAAGAGGGCAATCTCGAACTACTGGAAGACTACGACGAGTTCATTGAGGCTCTCGGCGGCATCTTCGACGACTGCGCGCGTTTGCTCAACGTCGGCAAGTACATGGTGGTAGTCATCCAGAACGTGCGCGTCCCTGACGGCTACGTCCGGCCTCTGGCATGGGACCTGGGGCGGCGCGTTGGCGAAACGCTCAGCTTCCAGGGCGAGCGTATCTGGTGCCAGGACTCAAAGAAGCTGGGGATATGGGGCTACCCGACGACTTTTGTGCCCAACTACCATCATCACTACTGCCTGATCTTCCGCCGGCAAAAGGAAGACTGATGGCCGAGACCGTCGCGCTGGTGTCACTTGGCTGCGCCAAGAACCTCGTCGACTCCGAGGTCATGCTCGGAGTGCTCGAGCAGGCCGGCTATGAGGTGGTTGAGGATGTGGCGCAGGCCGACGCAATCATCGTGAACACTTGCGCCTTCATTGAGCCGGCGGTGAATGAGGCGGTCGAGGCGCTGCTGGACCTCGCCGAGATGAAAGCGGGTCGCTGCCGCGCGCTTATCTGCGCGGGCTGTCTGGCTCAGCGCTATGGTGGGGATCTGGCCGAGCAACTTGCCGAGGTGGACGCTTTCGTCGGGCCCGACGGCGTGCCGGAGATTGCGCGAATTGTGAGCGAGACGCTCGGCGGTGGGCATCCCGTGATGGCTGAACCGCCCAACTTTCTGATGGACGCGGCCACCCCCCGGCGGCGCTCGGGCGCAGAATGGATGGCGTATCTGAAGATAGCCGAAGGCTGCGATCACCGGTGCGGCTACTGTCTGATTCCGGGGATCCGCGGGCCATACCGAAGTCGAACGACGGACGATATCCGCACCGAAGTCGACACGTTCATCTCGGAGGGAGTACGCGAAATATGCCTTATCGCCCAGGACACGTCGGCATGGGGCCGCGACCTCGACCCACCAGTCACACTCAGCGCCCTGTTGGCCTCATTCACCCAATCTGGCTACGACGGCTGGCTCAGACTCCAGTACCTGCACCCGTCCTCCGTGACCGAGGCACTCATTGAGGCAGTGCGCGATGTGCCCTGCGTTGTCCCATACTTCGACATCCCGTTCCAGCATGCGCACGCCGACGTGCTGCGCGCCATGCATCGGCCAGGCAATGCCGAGCGCTACCTCGAGCTGATCGAGTGCATTCGGACGACCATCCCCGGCGCCGCCCTGCGCACCACCTTCATCGTCGGCTATCCGGGGGAGACCGATGAGGCTTTCGGCGAGCTGCTCAGATTCGTCCGCGCGGCGCGCTTCGACCGACTCTCGGCCTTCACTTACTGGGACGAGGAGGGCACCGCGTCGAGCGAATTACCCGACAAGGTCCCCTCAGAGGAGGCCGAGAAGCGCCTCGCTGAGTTGATGGCGCTGCAGGAAGAGGTATCTCTGAGCAATAACCAGCGCTTCGTCGGTTGCTCGATGAGAGTGCTGATCGAGGGCGCTGTCGAGGACGGCGAGGGCGTGCAGGGGCGCTCGTATCGCGACGCTCCGGATGTCGACGGCGCAGTGGTACTACCAGACTGCTCGCCCCGCGTGATCGAGGCGGGGCAGTTCGTCGACGTAGTTGTCGAGGAGGCCCTCGAGCACGACTTGATCGCCCGCCTTGAGTGAACGGGCGATGGTCTGCAGAAGCGAGGCTTCTGCATAGCGGAGCGATGACCGGCGGTGGCCGGAGGCGTTCCGCACAACCAGGCCACGCGCAAAGGAGCATGGGGACATGGCTCAGGACAACGGTATTGCGCTGGACTATCTCGCGGACTGCATCTACGATGCGGTTCTCTGGCAACCGGGCGCTGTCAGGCCCGCGAACCTGGTGGGTTCGTTGCCCGGTGATTTGCGGGTGAGCGTGGGCCTGTTACGCAAACACCTCGCCTCCGACGACCGATTTGTGGAGGTGAACGGTCGGTATGACATCGCGGAGCGTGATGCGCTGGCCCTGCGCCCCTTCGGCGGGGTGATCACAGCTCTGCTTCGGGGCTACGGCCGGCCTATGTCCGCACCTCTGCTGGCTCGCGCGCTGGCGCGCATCCGGGGTGGCTCACCCTCCGGAGCCCGCAAACTCCTCGACGAGTTCGTGTCGGGCCGCGACACGGTCATGGACATCGAGGGCCACGTCATACTCGAGGATTGGCTGCTGCGTGTGCAAGGGGAGACGGATGAGGAGATGCTCTTCTACAATGGCCTGCAGGGAGACGAGAACCTGCAGCGTCTGTGGGACGGCTGCAAGCGTCGGAAAGTGCGCAAGCGCAATCCGGTCAACACCGCCGCGAGCATCCTCGAGTCGTTCAAGGAGCCCATCGATGTCGTCCAGCTTGCACTTCTGACCTGGTCGCTTCACCCGCAGGGATTTGATCCTGTTGAGTTCTTCGGCGGCGTGGTGGCGGACGATCAGATCGGGTTCGTGCATGGACCCCGGTGCGTGACCGACCGCCTGCTGGCCGCCGCCACCCGGCAGTTGCACAAGCTCTCTGAGAAGGCGACGGCCAAGGACGAGGTGCTCCCGCCCGCGGAACTGGCCGCGCTGCTGGCCGAAGATCCGCCCGAGGGCACCGTCGACTATCTCAAAGAGGATGACGCGGACAACGTCCTCGAGATCGTGAGCAATGCCCGCGCCCCGATAGGCATCAATGAACTCCTCGCCGACGTCCTGGAACTCAAGCCCAACGCCCGCAAATACAAAGTTGCCGCGCATGCGCTGCGCGAGTTGTTCGACACTGACCTGGGCCTGACGACCACATCGGCGGGCTACTACCTCGCTCGAGATGCCGTGCCGGGCTGGATATCCACCGTCCCCGACGAGTTGGTGCCGGAGCCGCTGGATCCCGAAGAGGACGTGCTGCTGGCGGTAGAGGGCCTGCACGAGACGCTCCAGCCAGCGGTCGTCGACCCGAGCTGGGAGGATGTGTTGTCGGGCATCGTCTTTGAGGTGGAGGACTCACAGCTCACGCGTGACCGGCTGACCTATCCGCTCTTGTACCACCACCATCTTGCGGGCACCATGGCTGTTCGCGAGATCGACCGCGAGTTCTTTGCCGGTGACCAACCGATCTCGATGCTCACACTCCGCACCGCTGAGGGCGACTCGTTCTCGGTCTGGCTCAATCGCGAGATTGGTTTGCTGCTGGGCATGTCAGCCTGGTATAGCCAGAGCGTCTACCCGGCTGGCGCGGTCATTACCATCGACCCTACTGACACTCCCGGCGAGTTTGTGCTCGGCCAGGCTGCCCGCAAGAACGCCGCTGTAGCGATCGAAGCTGAGCGCCTTGCTGAGCTTGAGGAGTTGCGCGAGCGTGTGGCCATGCGCCCGACCACCGTCTTCGAGCTGCTGGTCAGACTGGTAGGCGATAACCGCTCGGGCATTCGCTTCGACGCCCTGTGGTCGGAGGCGAACGCCGTGCGCCGCACGACCCGCTGGCAGATCGCGTCAGCGCTGAGTTGGTTCAAGTGCTTCGACTATGTCGGCGGCAAGACGCAGGGCTGGAAGTTCGTCTCCGATCGCATCAACGATGGTGGCGACGAGGCCCTCACCGAGTTCGTGATTGCCGGACAGCTGGCCGAGGACGCTGAGGATGTCGATGAACTGGCGGAGTTGGAGCAGCCGACTGAGGAGTGAGCGCCGGCGACGCTGAAAAGCTCTTGCGGCAAAGTGTGAACACGGTTAAGATGGTACCCCCTGCCCGCGGGCCCCGCCGCCGCGGGCAGTTGAACGTGATTGCCAACGCTTCCTCCGGGATAGAGGAGTAAAGAGACATGTCTGAAGTAAGGACTCGCTTCGCGCCATCGCCCACCGGTGCTCTGCACGTGGGCGGCGCCCATACTGCGCTCTTTGCGTGGCTGTTCGCGCGCCACGAGGGCGGCAAATTCATCCTGCGCATTGAAGACACCGACGAGGTTCGTTCCACCACCGAGTCGCTGCAGGCCATCTACGACGGCCTGAACTGGATCGGCATTGACTGGGACGAGGGGCCCGACGTGGGCGGCCCGTATGGCCCATACATCCAGTCCGAGCGCCTCGAAACCTACCAGGGCTACATTGACCAACTCATCGAGAACGGCCACGCCTACCGCTGCTACTGCACCCCCGAGGAACTCGAGGAGCGCCGCGAGATCATGCGCAGGCGCGGTCTGCCGCCCCGGTACGATGGCCACTGCCGCGACCTGAGTGACGAGCAGCAGGCCGGCTACGAGGCCGAGGGCCGCGAGTGGTGCGTGCGCCTGCGTACGCCCGAGACGGGCACCACCGTGATCGATGACATCGTGCGCGGCGAAGTCTCCTTCGACAACGCGCTCATGGGTGACTTCGTAATCCAGAAGACCTCCGGCTACCCGACCTACCACATGGCCGTCGTCGTCGACGACTGCCTGATGAAGATCAGCCACGTGATCCGCGCCGAGGAGCATCTGCCCAACACACCCGGGCATGTACAATTGATGGATGCGCTGGGCTTCGAGCGCCCGCTCTACGCGCACCTGCCGCTGATTATGGGCACGGACCATACCAAGCTGAGCAAGCGGCATGGCGCGGTCAACCTGATGGACTATGCCGACAAGGGCTTCCTGCCCGAGGCCATGCGCAACTTCTTGGTGCTGCTCGGCTGGTCGCCCGGAGCCGAGGAGGAGATTCTCGACCTCGACCAGACGATCGAGCGCTTCACCCTTGAGGCTGTCAGCAAGTCGCCGGGCGTCTTTGACATTGAGAAAGCCACCTGGCTCAACGGCGAATATCTCAAGCGCATCGACGCGGCCATTCTTGTCGAGGAACTGCTACCCATGCTCGCCGAACGCGGGCTTGTGGAAGCAGAGCCCTCCGCCGAGCGCCACGCGTGGTTGGTGCAGGTCGTTGACCTGATGAAGGAGCGCACGCGCCTGCTCAGCGACTTCGTCGATTGGGGCAGCTACTACTTCACCGACGAGTTCCCCTACGACAACCGGGCGCGCAAGAAGTGGCTTGGGCGCGAGGACGTGCCGGATCGCCTGGATGCGCTCGCGGTGAAAGTCGAAGCGCTGGCGAGTTGGGATGTCGACAGCATCGAGCAGGCCGTCCGCGATCTGGCCGGGGAGTTGGAGGTGGGCGCCGCAAAGGTGATCCACCCCTGCCGGGCTGCGGTGACTGGCCAGACGATCGGCCCCAGCCTGTTCCACCTGCTCGAGCTTCTGCCGCAGGAGACGGTCGCCGCGCGTCTGCGCAAAGCCGCCGAACTCGGGCGCGCGGGCGAGCTTGCCCCGCTGCCTGATGAAGAGGGCGACAAGTAGCGCGCGATGTGACGGTACATGCGAACGGGCCCCCTATTTCGGGGGCCCGTTTTCGGTTCTGTCGGTTGCGCCTGTCTGCGATTACTTCCCGCTGACCGCCTTGAGCGCCGCCACGCCGGCCTCGACGAGCGCCGCTTCGGTGCCCTTGCCCGCGAACGACCAGGTGGGCTCGTAGCCGCCCTCGTCCATCGCCGCATCGGTCGAGAAATACCCGGGGCTCTCCAATGCCAGCTCGATGATGGCCGTGTTGGCGAAGGGCGACTGCTGCTTGATCTGAAGCCCATCGCCCAGATCTCATACTCCATGAAGTCTGCGTCCCTGTATTTGAGTGCGAGGCTGAGTATTGCGCGTTGCATGACTGCGCCGGTGCCGTCGGGGTCGCCCGTGGCATCGACTGCGGCCCGGGCTTCTTCGACACTTGGCAGGTCCCGCACGGGAACCTTCGCCGTCACGCTACCCACTCGCAGCGGGCCGATGCCTTCGCCGATGAGGCCTTCCCAGACGCGCAGGGCCTCCGCGCCGACCGAGTAGCCGACGCGCTCGCGCCAGTCGCCCGCGCGCTGCAGGGGCACCTGGTCTCCGCAGGCGCCGGCCATGACCGCAGCCGGGCAGCCCACCAGCTGCTCGATGACCTCGCGCGCGTAACCCGGCCAGTCAGGTGAATACTGATAGAATGTTGACTCGCGATCCGCGCCCGTTACTGCGTGGCACCCGAACGCCGCCAGCGCCGCGATGGGCGAGCCATCTTCGGAACTGACAAGCTTGAGCACCGGGACACTCGGGTCTGAGACGCCCGCCCGGATGCCATCCAGAATGTCCAGTGGCTCACTGAGTCGCTCGCCGGGGCCGCCGCCCTCGACCCATGTCTGCGCCATGCGCGTGCCCTCGGCCGAGGCCACCCGGGCCTGGTCGATATCCATCGACAAGCTCATCACTACATTCCCATCCTGGCCGACCGGGCGTCGATTGAACTTGGCGCCATCGGCCCACCCGGTTCCGGCCAGCGCCTCTGCTGGCTCGCGCGAATTCCATGCCTCCACCACTGCGGTCGCCATGTCCAGCGCCAGCGTTGCAGTGTATTCCTCACTGACCGAGTCGTTCAGATGCGTGGCCAGGTACTCGGTCTTCTCAAGGACGGGTCCCCAGTGCGTGTGGGTGGTGCAGACGAAGACCTTCTGCGGCGCCAGATCGCACAGCGACGCGACACGCTCGCGGATGGCGGTGGTCGTGCCCTTCTTCACCCCAATCAGATCGCCCACCACCAGTGCGCAGGACTCGTCGCCCTGCTCAAGCGCGATGGCATAGGCATAGAGCGGCTCTAGGATTCCCTCGGATGGACGATCGCGCCCGCCGTACCCGGCCATCGCGAGCCCGATGGGTGGTGTGATATCGATCGCCATGACTCCGGCTTTGAGCTGGTCACGCATGGTCATCGTCTCCCTGTGTGAATGTGTCAGTGCCCGTCGCTCAGAACACCTTGCCACGTTGTCTCACAGTCACCCGTATTCCCTCTGGAAGTTCGGCGCCCTCCACGCGCGCAGTGATCTCCTCGCCCTCGCCTTCGATCACCAGCCACGGCACCGTGCCCTCGTTCCACTTCGCGAAGGCCGTCAGTGGCAGTCGCAGGGGCGTGCGCAGCGGCGCGACTGAGACCAGCCCCTCCGGCAGATTGATCTGCAGGCCCGCGAGCGCATCGTAGAGCCCGAACGCGGCCACGCCACGCGGGTAGTAGTCGAGCGACGTGGAGCCGCTGCCGTACACGAACACGTCAGTGAACGCGCCGTACCTGGTGGTGTTGATGTGCTTCTGCGCGTCCCAATACCGGTCGGTGTTGTCGATGTAGTCAATGCCCAGATAGGCCGCCGCGATATCCCGCCAGATGTTCTGCGAGACCCACATGTTGGTCTCGTGGCTGGTATGGGGCGAGCCATATTCGCCCATCGTCTCGGCCGTCGCCTGGCGCAGGTCGGCGCGAAGCCGGGGCACGTCCAGACCGTCAACCTGCAGGCCCGCGCGCATCGGGTAGACGAGCCCGTTGGTGGTGTAGATCGAGTAGCTGTCCCAGCCGGCGGCCGGCGCCGAGGAGGTCTGCGTCGCACCTTGCCAGCCCATCCCACCCTCATCGGGATTGCCGGCATAGTCACCCATGCCCGCGGGCTCAAGCGTTGGTGCAGGCTGGTTCAGAGCCACCACATAGTGATCGTCGAGCCAGCCCTCTTTGGTCAGCGTCTTCGCGGTTAGAGCCACACGGTCGCGCCAGCGGGCCGCGTCGTCGGGGTGGCCGGTGAGTTCGGCCATCGCCGCGCCTGC
This sequence comes from Candidatus Zipacnadia bacterium, assembly GCA_029821735.1. Lineage (GTDB taxonomy): Bacteria > Armatimonadota > Zipacnadia > Zipacnadales > UBA5352 > JALGSU01. The sequence continues at coordinate 99,374 of JALGSU010000012.1, forward strand.
GGCGTACGCAGCCATCGACCGCACTGCGAGATAGACCTGGTCACGCGCGTATTGGATCGCGGCCGAGCCCTGGTCGATGGTATTGTAGAGCCCCTCCTCCGGGAAGCCGTCGCCATCCGTGTCGGCGCTGGTCACCCAGTCGAGCAACTCGCGCACTGATTCATAGTGCTTGCGGACCGGCTCCTCATCACCGGTGCGCGTCCAGTAGCTGTGCATCAGCAGCACGAAGTTGGTGTTCTCCTCGACCTCCATCGGGTGCCAGTAGGCCATCTCGCCGACTTCCATCCCGAAGCCCATGTCGTGGTCGAGCACCCCGTCGGTGATGAACTCAGGCCACTCGTCAAGCTGCATCCGCAAGAGCTCCGGCCACAGGTGTAGGTAGAACGGGGCGATGTTGTACTCGACGTCGACGGTGGACTGCAGTTGGCAGCAGCCCTCCCAGACCGTGAAGAAGTCTCGCCCGTCGTCGGCCACGGTCCACCAGGTGTTGACCAGGTAGCTGTGGGTCGTGAATGCCAGAAGCTGCTTCATACTCTCGGGGATCGTCGCCTCACTGACCGTGCGCTCGAATATCTCGCACCGTCGCGCGATGTCGTCCCAGTCATCGAACGCGTAGCGCGCCACCTGGCCGGCATCGGCGAAGTACTCGTGATACTTGAACTGGTGGGGCAGCCCGTGGATGGTTTGCACCGTGCCGTCGACCCATCCGACGTAGACCATGCGCATGCTCTCGGTCTCGCCCGGCTCCACGCGGAAGTCCCAGGTCATGCCGCCATACGGCTGCTCCCAGACCACCGGCAGCTTCCAGCGACTGTCGCCATCGCGCGTCGCGCTCGCGGTGATGGTGGCCGTCTCGCCACCGATCGGCAAGTCCGAGGTGTAGGTGCGCACGTCTTTGAGGTCCTTGCCGTTGAGGCACCAGTACTCCTCAACAGGCGTCTCGAAGACCTCGCCCGCACGCTTCAGGCCGATGCAGCCAGGTCCGCTGTACTGCTCCATCGGCTCGTCGCTGAGAACCGAGCGGCCAATGAGCACCTGCCCGGCCTGCGCCTGTGAGTCCGCGCCAGTGACCTCGACCTCAAGCCCGAGCCACGGTGCCGTGGACAGGCGCTCGTCGCCGGGATAGAAGGGCGCCGACCAGGTGAAGCGCACCGTCACCGGCAGGTCCGGCGACCGGCACTCATACGACAGTTCGGTCATCGTCTCGGTCTGCGTGACCTTGGCAAAGTGGGGCAGCCGGTCGTCGAAAGGCAGCGAGTAGGTGACGTCACCCACACGGACCCCGAAGATGTAGCGCTCGGGGTTCTGCTTGAAGTCGGTGTCGCCATCGTCGAAGTAGGCCGATCGATACTGCGCGTGCCCGAGCGGGCCCTGCCACCATACGCCCTGCTGCGGTCGAGGGTTAATCGCAACCCGGCTGCCCAGCCGGCCGAGTTGCGTCTCCCACACATCCTCATCGGCAGGCAGCGTCCGTTGGCGAGGGGCAAAGGCCGCAGGCTTCTCGTCGCGTGGCGAGGTCTCCAGCACGAAGTCCTTGCTGTAGATGCGGATCAGGTTGATCTTCGCGTTATCTCGCTCAGCCACGAAGCGGATGGTGAGCGGCCGCCTCGCGGGCACGGTGATGTTCCACGCCTCGACGACGGCCTCGTTGGGCGAGCCGTGGGTGAGGATGTCGAAGTCATTGAGCAGCATCTTGCCGTCGACGTAGACATCGATGAGGCGCTCGCCGGGCCTGGTCCAGCGGTTCTCGCAAAAGCCCAGCTTCAGACGCGCCGGTCCGTCGGGCACGCCGTGGAAGATGTAGCTGAAGTCCGTGCCATAGCGCTCGGTCTGGAAGATGGCGTCTTTGCTGGTCTCCATCACCGGGCCGGTCGTGGTGAGTGTGCGCGTGCCTCCGCTGATCTCGCCGCGAATCGGGTCGGGCGCGCCGTATGTCCCCTGGGCGTATGCGGCACCCGTCGCCATGGCCGCGACGATGCAGATGATGATTTGCAGTCTTCTGAGCAAGCAGTTCACTCCTGTTGGTGTGCACACCCGCGCATTGTTTCCGAACGTCCCCCATCCCCGCGATGGTCCTATCGCACGAACTCGTAGCAGTGCCACTGGCCCTGGCGCCATCGCTCTTCGATGCGCTCGGGCGGCACTCCGGCGATGCCCTCCTCGAGCACCACCAGCATGCTGCCCACACCGAGGTGCGGCATCTCCGCCGGCAGGTCCATGAGCTGGACAACCCGCGTGCGTCCAGTCTGGCCCGAGAACAGCACGAGGGCGAAGCCAGGCCAGCCGGCGACCACGTGGTGGCGTCCCTCGGCAAGTTGCGTCTCTCGCAGCAGCCCCGCAGCCTGGACCACGTCGCGTCCGTCGTCGGCCAGTGGGCCGCGACCCGCCCACGCATCGGTAACCTTCAGCGGCAGACCCGCGCCGACGCTTACCAGCCAGATGCTCAGCACCAAGCTCGCGAGCGCCGTCGCAGCGAGGCCCGGCGAGCCCAATGTGCGCACGCCGCGCATCATCTCGCCGCCGGTAACCGCCAGCATCGCATAGCCCCCGACGAGGACCATCGCCGCAAGGGTCATGAGGCGATCCCAGTCACCCGGCGCATCAAGCGAGCCGAACATGCCCTGAAAGACGAGCGGGGCGACTGCTGCGGTCAAGGTCAGCCACGCAAGCGGACGCGCCGTCGCCGCGTAGCGACCATCGCGTATCTGCGTGAGCATCAGCGCGAGAATCGGGAAGAAGCAGACGAAGCTCACCCGGAGCACCGCGGAAGGCATCCCGCCACCGTCGGCGGCGATGAAGCTGCGCCGCACGAAATGCCAGGGGTCGCCCATGATGGCCCAGTTCGCGCCGATCCAGATCGCGAGAACATAGACGATCGGCATGGCGAAAGTGATCATCGTGCCCTCGAGTCGGCTCCACGACCCGCCGCCCTTGCGCACGCGCCAGGCGACGTAGATCAGCGCACCGATGACGATGAAGATGGCCTCGTAACGGGTGATGACCACCAGCGCGAGCAACACGCTCGCGGCGATGAGTTCGCGCAAGCCCTCGTTGGCCCGCCAGCGCACCAGGGCCCAGCAAGCGCCCATGAGCAGCGCGAGCAGGATGGCCAGCGGCGAGCCCGTTGCGGCCGGGCCGATCGCCATTGGGTGCAGCACGAAGAGAGCCGTCAGCAGCCAGCGCCAGAACGGGGCCATCCCGAACTGCGCGGCCATTCCCAGCAGCAGCATTGCCGCGATTGCCAGCGCCAGTGCGCCCATCACATTGGCCGCGAGGCCACTGGTCGCGAGCCCCGGGGCGACGACTGCGAAGCCCAGCTGCAGCAGCGCCGGCAGCGGTGGCTGCACGAAGCCAATCATCGCCAGATTGGCATTGCTCTCGGCGTGGAAGACATCGTAGGCGTGCGCGACCGCAGCCAGGCCGTCCCAGTTGACGCTGTGCTCGATCAGCCGGCCACGCATCCCGACGGCGAGCGTCGCTGCGAAGACAAGAATGATGGCGAGCCAGATCTCAGTGCGCGAGAGAGGGCGGTATCTCATGTCGCTTCGCCCCCGCTGTCATCGGGCTCCGCGAAACCGTGACTGGTCTTCTCCCAGTAGTGTGGCGCGACGATGATCTGACCGAACGCCTTGTACGCGCCGATGCTCATCATCAGCCAGTAGATTGGCGTGAGCAGCGCGTACTTCACTATATCGTAGTAGCCACGCTGCATGCACGCGGCCACCGACATGTAGATGAAGACGAAGTTTGCACCGATCAGGCAGAAGGAGCCGAGCAGATAGATAACGGGCGGGAAGAGTGCCGAGATGATGGGCGAGTGGGTCAGCAGCCAGACGATGGTCATCAGCCAATAGATCGGGTTGAACAGGAAGCATAGCAGCGATCCGCCGATGGTCATCTGCAGGGAGAAGAACGCTGCCGGGCCGAGTTCGCGCCAAAGTTTGACCGGGTGGCGCATGTGCACCAGCCAGGTCTGCAGGTATCCCTTCACCCAGCGGGAGCGTTGGCGGATCCAGGAGAAGAGTCGCCCGTTCGCTTCCTCCCAGGTGGTCGAGGCCAGCATCGCTGTGCGCCATCCATCCTTGTGCATGCGGATGCCGAGGTCGCAGTCCTCGGTGACGTTGAACGGGTCCCAGCCGCCGGACTCCTTGAGCGCCGCCACCCGGAAGTGGTTGCTCGTGCCCCCCAGCGGGATGGGTGCCCCGGAGGCCGTCAGCCCCGGCAGGAAGAGATCGAACCAGGCTGAGTACTCGGCCGTGAACCAGCGGGTGAGCAAGTTCTGGCGCTGATTGTAGTAATTGAGTTTCGCCTGCAGGCAGGCGACTCGATCGCCGACCTTGTCGAAAGCGATGGCGGCCTTCTTGAGCTGGTCATGCTCGGGCCGGTCCTCGGCGTCATATATGACGAGGAGATCGGCGTCGCAGATATGCAGACCGTAGTTGCAGGCTTTGGGCTTGGTCTTGGGCTCTGAATCGGGCACGACCACGGGCCGTATGTGCTCAGGCAGGTCCATCGCCTGCGCTGCCGCGACCGTCTCGGTGTCGTCCTCTTCGAGCAGAAGCTGCACGTCGAGCTTGTCGGTGGGGTAGTCCATCTGCATCAGGCCCGCCACCAGCCCCGGCAGGACTCGCGCCTCGTGGTACAGCGGGATGAGCAGCGTGTAAGTGGGCAGCGTGGACTCGTCGATCGCAGCCATCTCGGCCTCAGACACGTCAATCTCCACGGGCCGTTCCAGCGAGAGGTAGACGAGGTAGAACTTGTATACGGAGTTGACGACGTAGAAGACGATCAGTGCGCCGTTAAGGACGATGAGGACGCCCAGCGGGCGCCAGATGGCGGCCGCGATGATGAGCACCAGCATGACGAGACCGGCCACGCGTTGCGCCGGACTGAGGGTCTGGCATGCACATTCATCAGGTCGCTCGTCCAAGATCCGGAGGACCGGGACGTCGAGCTGTCTGTCAGAACCGGGGGTCAATGGCTGGTCGCTCCTGGTGACGGCACCGTCGTAAACCGCCAGCCGCATGCCGGTTGGCATGCGGCACTTCATCGCCCGTAGTTATCTGAACCGTCCCGCTGATCCGGGCCATCGGTCAGTTTACCTCGATCTCCTCCACGGTCACTGCACCGGTGTCGATGGCCTCGGCCTCAGCGTCTGCGTCCTCGACTGCAGCGCCTGACTTAACATACAACGTGTTCTCCTCACGGTTCCACAACAGGCTGCCGCCGAGGGCTTCGATCGGCGCGCGTGGGGAGATCATCATGGTCCCGTCCTCGACGATTGGCGTCTCCTTCATCTCCACCTCACGGTCCCCGGCGGCGAGAACGCCAAGGCCTTTGACGAGGCGGACACGTGCGTCGGCGCTGCTTGCCTCGAGAATACCCGTGTCGCCATCGTAGCTTATGTCCGCGCCCATCGCCGTGAGGATCACAGCGCCCGGGACCACCAGGTTGCCGCTCGGGAGGATATGCGCGGGTCGGGGCAGCTTCAGGCGCACACCGTCAACGACCACTTTGATCCGGTCAAGATCGGCGAGCATCTCATTCATGTATGAGTGGGTAGGCCAGGTGATGTCGATCTTCGCTGCGCGCTTGAGCAGCGTGATGTAGAACTCCTTGGAGATACCCCGTTGCTGCCTGAGGGTGCGGATGATCTCCGGACGCGCTTCCTCGAAGCTGAGCAACTCGCGAGGCTTCACGGCGGCCGCATAGAAGATGTGGCAGTGATCCTCGCACACAACGGGATCGCTGACCTCGCCCATCTCCATGGCGAAGACCACATCGGCCACGCCCTCGCACAGCACATCGTCTCGCGTGATCCAGCCCCGGTCTCCGCCCTGCTTCGATGTGGGATCGTGCGAGACGTCGGACGCCACGGCGGTGAACTTCTCGCCTGCTGCCAGACGCTCCCGTACCGCGTACGCATCCGCGAGTGTGAGCGCAACTATGTCGTACAGGTGGACCTTCCTGGCCCGAACGAATTCGTCTCGGTGCGTATCATAGTATGCCTGCAGACCCGCCTCGTCCACTCCCATGCGTTTGGCCAAGAGCTTCTCGATGAGCAGGTCGCGCTGGATAGTGATGCGGAAGCCCTTGAGCGTCTGGCCTCGCCTCTGGAGCATCTCCGCGAAGGCGTCCTCGCTGTCGTGATCAGCCTTCAGACGGGCCAGTTCGGCGTCGACTTCGGGCCCCGCGACCTTGACGCCCTGCCGCTCTGCCTCATTGGCCACAAGCATCCCGACGACCAGGTCGTCGAGCACCTCGCCGCCGGAGCCCTGTTCCATCTCCCACCATATCTGTCGGCGAGTGACGGGCTTGCCGTCTACAACCGCGAGCACCTCGTCGGCCCACGCGGGCACTGGTGGGGCGGGGGGCTCCACGGGCTCCTGCTGCGCGCATGCGACGCCAAGCGCGACCACTGCCACGCAGACCAACAGCGCCAACCGGTGCACTCTCACGGTCAGTCCCTCCCGACGATCTGGCCCAAGGCGTTGCCCTGCTTCCCGTCAGCTATTCCTCGTGTCTGCTCACACACCTGCCCCTTTAGGCGTACCGGAAATGCTTGCTGGCGGGGAGGTGAAGGGTGGGGCGCGCCGAAATACCTGCATCTGAACGAGATGAGCGACGCAGCCGACTCGCGACGGCGCCGCCCGGAAGAGATCTGACGCACTAACTGACCATGCCGGGGCGCAGGGCGTCCCCGCGAAGAGGTCACTACAGGAGGATGTACCATGGCCAACGATTGGACCAACATGATGGATCTGGGGATTGTGCATTTCATGGCGTACCCAGTCATCCGAGACGACAACCCGGAACTGACACTGGAGAGCCTCAAGAAGATCGCGCTCGACGACTTCTTCCAGCTCGCGGAGGTGCGCCCCAGCGAGCACGCTGAGGTCACCGAGGGCATGAAAGCGATCGCGCAGAACAGTAAGCTCGGCCTCGGCGTCGGTGCCCAGCCGCTGCTGCTGCTCAACAAGCTGAGCCTCAACGACCCGGACGAGGCGGGCCGCAAGGCCGCCATCGACCAGGTCAAGATCGGTGTCGATACAGCCTACGACTTTGGGGCCCCGATCTGCGCCTTCCTGTCGGGCCCCGATGACGAGGCCACGCGGGACCACCTCATGGACCTGCTGGTAGAGTCCTGCGTCGAACTGTGCGAATACTCCAAGAGTCAGTGCCCAGACGGCGCCGAGCCCGTGTGGCTCTCGCTCGAGCAGTTCGATGACAGCATCGATAAGAAGTGCCTGATCGGCCCGTCCGAGCGCGCCGCTGTCTTGGCCGAGCGCGTCAAGGAGCAGGTCGAGAACTTCGGTCTGACCCAGGACCTCTCGCACATGCCGCTGCTGGGCGAGAGCCCGACGGACATGCTCACCCCGACCGTGGACCATCTGATCCACGCGCATGTGGGCAACTGCCTCATGGCCGACCCCGACGTCGACGGCTACGGCGACAAGCACCCCGGCTTCGGCTACCCGGGCAGCGAGACCGATGTCGAAGGGCTGGCGCGCTTCCTCGAGACGCTCATCTACACCGGCTACTTCGAGAAGGATCTGCCGTCCCGCAAGCCCATCGTGACCTTCGAGGTCGCGCCGATGACGGGCGAGGACTCCGATCTGCTGATCGCAGGCACCAAGCGCGCGTTCGTCGAGGCTTGGAACATGGTTCAGCAGGGCTGATTGAGTGCCATTCACGACTTCGCAGCAGCCGCCGCGCGCGGCTGCTGCGAACTTCCTTCCGGAGGCAATGCCTTGCACAAGATCGTCGTTGCGCCTGATTCGTTCAAGGGCAGTCTGACTGCGCTCGAGGTCTGCGAGGCAGCCGCAGCGGGCATCGCACGAGTGGGTGACTTCGAGGTCGCGCAAGTGCCCATGGCTGACGGGGGAGAGGGCACCGTCCAGTCGCTGGTCGATGCCACCGGCGGCGAGCTCGTCACCACCACGGTGACCGGCCCGCTCGGCGGCCCTGTGGACGCAGTCTGGGGTCTCCTCGGCGACGGCGAGACCGCAGCGATCGAGATGGCTGCCGCGTCCGGCCTCCCGCTCGTGCCTGACGACTTGCGCAACCCCCTGGTCACGACCACCTTCGGCACTGGCGAATTGATACGCGCGGCACTCGATGCTGGTCGGCGGAAGCTGGTCGTCGGCATTGGTGGTTCCGCGACGACCGACGCAGGTGCGGGCATGGCCCAGGCTCTGGGCGTCCGACTCCTCGACGCCGATGGTCAGGAGATTGGGCACGGTGGCGCGGAACTTGCACGGCTGGTCAACATCGAGATGGCGGCCGCAGACCCGCGGCTGCGCGAGTGCGAAATTCGCGTGGCCTGCGACGTGGACAACCCTCTGTATGGCGAGAAGGGCGCCGCCCACGTCTATGGTCCGCAGAAGGGCGCCTGCCCCGAGGACGTCGAGACGCTCGATCAGAATCTGCGCATCTTTGCCGATGTCGCCGAACGCGATGTCGGGCTGGACGTGCGCGATCTGCCCGGCTCCGGAGCTGCCGGGGGACTGGGAGCGGGGCTGGTGGCCTTCTGCGGAGCCACGCTCGAGCCGGGCATCGAGATCGTCATCGACGCGGCCGATTTGCCCGCAGCGATGCGCGGGGCAGATCTGTGCATCACGGGTGAGGGCCGCCTCGACAGCCAGACCGCTTTCGGCAAGACGCCGGCGGGGGTGGCGACGGTCGCCGGGCGCGCAGGCGTCCCGGTCATCGCCATCGCCGGCTCGGTCGCGTTCGAGGCGACCGTGTTGCACGAGCATGGCCTCCACGCGCTCGCGTCGATCGTCAACGGCCCCATGGACCTGTCCGAGGCCATGCAGCCAGACGCGGCCCGTGAGTTGATCGGTTTCACAGTCGAGCAGATGGTCCGCTGCTTCCTGGCCGGCCGGGCGTCGGCCCCCGCTCAGTAAGACCAACAAAGGGATGATCGCAATGCAAGTAGGAATCCTGACCGCGCCGTTCGCCAATGAGAACATGGAGACGATTGTAGCCTTCGCCGCCGAGGCCGGGGCCGACGCGCTGGAGATCGACGTCCGCCCGCACGCCAACGCGCTCAATGTCGTCTCGTTCGATGACGCGCAGGCTGCGGATATCCTCGCAAGCGTCCGCGCCGTGGACCTCGCGATCAGCTCGCTCGCCTGCTACGTCAACATCAGCGACGCCGATGAGGGCGAGCGCGCCACCAACCAGGCGAACTTGCGCAAGGCCATCGACATGGCGTCGGCCAATGACATCGAGATCGTCTGCTGCATCGCAGGCCTGCCGCCCGCGGGCATGACCCGCGAGGAGACGATCGGGCAGATCGCGGCACCGTTCTTCAAGGAGACATGTGCCTACGCCGCCGACAAGGGCATCAAGCTCGCGCTTGAGAACTGGTTCGCCACGAACATCATGAACCTCGACCAGTGGGACCTGATCTTCGACACCGTCGACGCCGACAACTTCGGGCTCAACTACGACCCCTCGCACCTGTACTGGATGGGCATCGACTATCTGTATGCGGTTGAGAAGTTTGCCTCGCGCATCTTCCACACCCACGGCAAGGACGTCGAGATCATGGAGCACAAGCTGCGGCTCATCGGCAATCAGGCCGACCGCGGCTGGTGGCGCTATGTGATCCCGGGCTATGGCGAGATCGACTGGGGAATCTACATCGCCCGGTTGCGCGACAATGGCTTCGACGGTGTCATCAGCATCGAGCACGAGGACCGCGCCTTCGGTCGTGAGGAAGGCTTCCTCAAGGGCATCAAGCAGCTCCGGCAGTACACCTAGCCGGGTCTGCTGCAAGGGAGAGATCATCATGCCCACGCCAATCACGATCACTGCCGGTGATGTGGTTGTCGCAGCCGAACTCAATGACACCATTGGCGGCCAGGCCGTGGCCGCGGCGCTGCCCATAGACGCGTCGGCCAGCACCTGGGGCGAGGAGATATACTTCGCCATCGATGTCGACTTCCAGCCTGAGGCAACCCAGGCCGCTGTCGAACTCGGTGACCTGGGCTACTGGCCGCCGGGCTCGGCTTTCTGCATGTTCTTTGGCCAGACACCGATGAGTACCGTCGATGAGATTCGACCGGCCAGCCCCGTCGGCGTGATCGGGCGCATGACCGGCGATCTCGAGCCGCTCAAGGCCGTACCGTCCGGCGCGTCCGTGACCATCCAGAAAGCCTGAGCCGGTTTCGCGGGGCTGGTGACGGAGGGAGTAGAGCAGTGAACTGTCTGCTCGGGATCGACGTTGGCACGACCAGTACGCGAGCACTCGTCATCGACGAGACCGGCGCGCTGCTCGGCAGTCACGCCATCGAGTATCCGCTGTTAACTCCTCAACCCAACTGGGCTGAGCAGGATCCCGAGCACTGGTGGCGGGCCACGATGGGGACGGTGCCCGAGGCAATCGCCGCTGCTGGCGTGGCCGCTTCGCAGATCAAAGGCATCGGGCTGTCGGGCCAGATGCACGGTTCGGTCTTCCTTGACGCGGACGATCAGGTCATTCGGCCGGCGCTCCTATGGTGCGACCAGCGCACTGGCAAGCAGTGCGAGAGTATCACGGAGACAGTCGGCGCGGCGGATGTCATCGCCGAGACCTGCAACCCGGTGCTGACCGGCTTCACGGCGCCGAAGATCATCTGGCTGCGTGACGAGGAACCCGCGAACTTCGAGCGCGTGCGCAAAGTGCTCCTTCCCAAGGACTACGTGCGTCTGCGGCTGACGGGCGAATACGCCACCGAGGTGTCAGATGCCTCGGGCACTTCGTTGCTGAACGTTCCCGAGCGCCGCTGGTCCGAGATCATGATGGATCGGCTGGAACTCCCGATGGACTTGCTGCCCGCGGTGTATGAGTCCGCGGAGGTGTCCGGCGCGATCACCGCCGAGGCAGCCGCGGCCTGCGGGCTGGTTGAGGGCACGCCGGTCGCGGGCGGCGGCGGTGATCAGGCGGCTGGCGGTGTGGGCAACGGTATCGTCAATGCGGGCGTCGTCTCATCCACCACTGGCACCTCCGGGGTGGTCTTCGCGCACCTCGACGAGCCGGTCATGGACGCGGAGCTTCGCACGCACACCTTCTGCCATGCGGTTCCGGGCAAGTGGCATGTGATGGGGGTCATGCTCTCCGCGGGCGGATCGCTGCGATGGCTGCGCGACACCGTTTGCGGCGAGGAGGTCGCCCGGGCCGCCGAGGTTGGGCGCGATCCCTATGAGTTGATGTCCGAGGCGGCCGCCACGGCTCCGGTTGGCAGCGAAGGCCTAATCTTCCTGCCCTACCTGACTGGCGAGCGCACACCCTATGCGAACCCAAACGCGCGCGGCGTTTTTTTCGGCCTGAGCCTGCGACACGGCAAGTCCCACCTCATCCGCTCGGTGATGGAGGGTGTGGCGTACGGTCTCGCGGACTCGCTCGAGATCATCGAGGCGATGGGCGTGCAGGTCACGCAGGTCCGTGCCTCGGGCGGTGGCGCGCGCAGCGAACTATGGCGCCAGATCCAGACCGACGTTACGGGCCACGATCACAGTGTCATTGATGCGGACGAGGGCCCTGCCTACGGGGCTGCGCTGCTGGCGGGAGTGGGCGCGGGGTTGCACGACTCAGTCGAAGCTGCGTGCGAGGCGACCATCAAGGTGGTCGACACCAGACACGCGGATGCCCAGACCGGCGAGCTGTACTCGCGCTACCGAGCGGTGTATCGCACGCTCTATCGACAACTGGAGGGTAGTTTCGAGGATGTGGCGGCACTGATCGCTGCGGAATGATAACCGGCTCAATTGCCCACGCGCCGGGCCAATACGCTTGCCTTCGCGTGTTTGACATGCCTTGGGTGCTTTGTTATAATCGCCCCACGTACTCGGGGTCTACTTCGTCGGACACCTGATCGGCGGGCCTTCGGCGTTAGGCTGAAGGAGGGAGTTATTCTATATGGCCAAGAAGATTCTTGTTGTGGATGACGAGCGGCACATCGTCCGTCTGGTTGAGGTGAACCTCAGCCGCGCAGGGTACGAAGTGCTGACTGCCTACGACGGTGTCGAAGCACTCGAGGTATTTGCCAGGGAGAAACCTGACATGGTGGTCCTCGATGTGATGATGCCGCGCATGGACGGCTTCGAGGTGCTCAAGAAGCTCCAGGCCGACCACAGTTCAGCCAACGTGCCGATCATCATGCTCACGGCCAAGGCCCAGGACGCGGACATCTTCCGCGGCTGGTCTTCGGGGGTCAGTTCCTACCTGACCAAGCCGTTCAACCCCCGAGAGTTGCTGACGTTCGTTGAGCGGATCTTCCAGAGTCTCGATGACGCTGGTCCTGAAGACGACGACAGCGAGCCCGTCTGGGAAGTATAGCCAGCCGCGACATAACATGAAACAGAAAGCCCCCGGCCGATTGGCCGGGGGCTTTTCGCGTCTGCATACTTGCCTCAGGTTACAGTGTGATCGACATCGCGCGTGGTGGGCAGGCGGGCACACAGGCCCCGCATGCCACACACTTCTCCGCGTCGAAGTCCACTTCGCGGGTGTCGAGATCGATCGCCAGCGCGCCGGAGGGGCAGACCACCACGCATGCGCCGCAGTCGGTGCATACGTCATCGTCGCGCACCACGGTCCGGTCCAGCGGCTTGACGTCAACGCCCTGTTCCTCGAGCCATGCGACTGCCGCCTCAACATCGGCGGTCTTGCCCTGCAGGCCGAGCACTACGAGACCCTCGGACTCGGGTGTCACCTGCGCTCGCAGAATGTTGAAGTGCAGGCTGAACTTCGCCACGGCCGTCGATATGACCGGCTGGTCCAATAGAGGCTTCGGGAAATGCAGCACTATTCTTGTCTCGGTCATGCTACTCACCGCCTTCTTCTTCGACCGGGCGGAAGTTCAGCGGCTTGAAGCCCGGGCTGTTCTCTGGTGTCGGCAATGGCTGGACGGGCTCGGTGAGCAGGAACTCGCCGGACTTGACCCAGCCCTTGATCTTCTCGGCAACTTCCTTGGCGCGCACGTAGCTCGAAAGCGGCGCTGTCGGAACCTGCTTGCCGTTGATCTCGATCGATCCGGTCTTGAGTTCCGCGTACGAGACGTGCCCCAGTGTCTCACCCTCGTTCCACGGATAGTTGCGGCTGTAGTCGGTGATCGGCGCCACGATGTCCGCGTCGCTGATACCCGCCTCCGCAGCAATCTGCTCGTTGAGGACCGGGATCGCGGTCCCGAGGCCAATGGCCTGCGAGACGCCGTAGCCATAGTAGCTGACCCCGACCACGTAACGCGGGTCCATGTCCTTGAGGTCCGCGACGGTGCCCAGAGTGCCGGCGCCGCCCTTGGGGACGCCGTGCTCATTGCGCCCGACGGTTGGGTTGTGCTGAGTGCCCTGCCAGTACACATAGCCCTGTGCGCCGCCCAGGAAGATGCGTGTGCCGATGCCGATGGTCCGGTAATACGGATCATTCAGCAGCGGGCTGAGCTGGCCGGCCGAGCAGTAGTTCGCCCCACCGAGGTTCTTCTTCACCACGCCCATGTAGGTGTAGATGTCGCGGTCAGCAGTCAGGTTGACCGCCACGCCGTAGTTCTGATAGGCGTTGCGCGGGTTGAGCATGTAGGCTTCGTTGAGGTCCTTGAGATTGATCCACGTGTCAAGCTCCTTGCGCGGGTAGCAGTCAGTGCCATAGGCGGTCGCCTGAAGCCTGACGTCTTTGCCCGCGACCAAGTCCTCGATGACGTGTGCGCCACCGTAGTTGAACTTGCCCGGGAAATCGGCGTTGAGCGGATCATCTTCCCGCGGCTCGGTCGCACCAATGTAGAGGTCCACCGCTGCAAGTCCCGCGTATGCCGGGACACCGTTGAGCGTCGCATTAGCCATCTTCATGCGCGGCGTGCCGTGGCCGGTGTTCAGGAATGCGCCCGACGAGCACATCGGTCCGAACGTCCCTGTCGTCACCACGTCCACTTTCTTGGCGGCCGCTGCCGCGCCCTGCTCGGCGACGATGCCGACCATCTCTTCGGCCGTCACCACCACTACTTCGCCATTGCGTATCTTCTCATTGATCTCATCGTATGTCTTGGGCAATTCTATCACTCCCGGCGGCCGGTTGTGTGAGGCGGGCTGAGCCCGTGCTCGTCGACCGCTCCAATTGATGTGTATGGATGCTGCCGTCGCTGAAGCGCCGCTCGTGCCGGCGCTGCGGCATCGCCATGCGCACCAACACCTCGGGTCTTGCACTAACCATTACCATCCCGCCTCCTCCCGTGAACTACGCATCATACAGGTCTGTTGACAGATACCGCTCGCCCGTGTCGGGCAGTATGGCGACGATCAGCTTGCCGTCCATCTCCGGCCGCGCTGCGACCTGGAGCGCGCCCCACGCTGCTGCCCCCGAGGAGATCCCCGCAAGTATGCCCTCCTCGCGTGCCAGTCGCCTGGCAGTCGCCTTGGCGGTCGCGGTGGAAACCTTGATGACTTCGTCGAGCACGTCGACGTCCAGCACTTCGGGGATGAAGCCCGCACCGATGCCCTGGATACCGTGCTTGCCCGGGCTTCCGCCCGAGAGCACCGGAGAGTCAGTGGGCTCGAGGCCTATCATCTTCAGCTCGGGTCGGCGGGGCTTGAGCGCACGGGCGATCCCGGTGATTGTGCCGCCCGTGCCGATCCCCGATACCACCGCGTCCACCTGCCCGTCAGTGTCCGCCCATATCTCCTCGGCGGTTGTCTTCTCATGCGCCGCCGGATTCGCCGGGTTGGCGAACTGGTTGGGGATGAAGCTGTTCTCGTCGCCCTCGGCAATATCCTGCGCCGCCTCGATCGTGCCCTTGATGCCGAGTTCGCCGGGAGTGAGCACCAGCTCTGCCCCGAATGCAGCCAAGAGTTTGCGCCGCTCTTTGCTCATCGTTTCGGGCATGGTCAGCACCAGACGGTAGCCGCGCGCCGCGGCAGTCATCGCCAGCCCGATGCCGGTGTTGCCACTGGTCGGTTCGATGAGCGTCGTCACGCCCGGTGTGATAAGACCGTCTCGCTCAGCGGCCAGAATCATCTCCAGGCCGATGCGCTCCTTGACACAGCCAGCCGGGTTGAACGACTCGAGTTTCGCCACCACGGTGCCGGGAAGTCCCGTGCCGAGCTTCCCCAGCTTCACCAGCGGCGTGTTGCCGATCGTCTCAGTTATGTCGGCGTGAACTCGCACCTTACCCACTCTCCTCACTCACGTCCGTACATGCAGAAGAGCCCCCTACCTGCCGCGGTACAGCATGCGGTCAAGGAGGGCGCTCAAACGGCGTACATCATCATGCCCTCGCCGGGCGCGGCAACGACACTGCCAGTTGACGAGGGTATGATGTTCATAATCCCACACATCAGAGTCGAGATTTATCTTCCCGCTCACAATAGCACATCGGAACGGGAGCGTCAAGCGCTTTGTTGTGGGTATCGGTCCACGGGCGAAAAGGCCCGCGGAACCACTGAGGGATTCCGCGGGCCCGTGAGTCTGAATGCTATTTGAGGCGTGCGGCGCTAGCGGTCAAGCCAGTTGACGTACCACGGCGCCTCGTAGTCGCCATTGCGCTGGAGCATGTTCTGCTTGCCGACCCACTTGCAGTGGCCGTCGCAGAACGCTACGTTCGCGCCGCCGTTGTGGCGGAATGCGGTGTAGTTGTCGGTGCGGTCTGCGCCCAGTGTGTTCCGGAAGCCGGTCTCATCGTCCGGGTTCACGCACAGATAGCTGTAGTAGCTGTCGAAGCACAGGTAGTATTCTGAGGGCGAGCCGGCTCGTGACAGAGTGGCCAGCTTCTGCATCCGCAGGTGGTCGTACACCCAGGCGTAGTTGCCTGGACTGCTGTATGATGACCAACCCGGTCCCGAAGGACACTCACAGATCCCGTCGTTCTTGATGTATGGCTGCAGGAAGCCCTCCCACGTGCTCGAGCACGCGTAGACTGCGTTCCAGCCATAGAGGAATCGCTCGTCGTAGTCCTGCACGTACATCATGTGTCCGAGGGCGAGCTGTTTCAGGTTGGACAGGCAGCTCGTCTGGCGCGCTTTCTCGCGAGCCCTTGCGAAGACCGGGAACAGGATTGCCGCGAGGATTGCGATGATCGCGATGACCACCAGCAACTCGATCAGGGTGAAGCCTTTTCGCATTCTCTTCGACGCCTCCTCTTTCGTCTGCTCAGTGAGCCTTTCCAGCGATCGGACACTCTTAACTTCACCTGTCACCGGTCTTCCTCCTCCCCGTTCCTGAAAAAAAGCGGTCGGCAGGTTTCCCTGCCGACCGCTTGCTTGCGTAGTGTGTTGGTCTGGTGTGCTCTAGTTGAACGAGAAGTAGGGCGTGCGGCTGCCGCCGCTGTACAGGGCCTCATAGTTCATGGACTTAGCGTGCCCATCGCAGAAGCCCACGTTGCCCATGCCGTTGTGGCGGGGTGAGAAGTTGAAGCCCGGCCGGCCATCACTGGTAAAGCTCCCGGTGGGCGTCTGCCAGTGGGAGTTGTCACAGCTGGCGGGCCAGCCGGTCTGGCTGGCGATGACACTGTTGAAGCCGTTGGCGGGATTGTAGCCGCGCCCGGGGCCCCACCCGTCCTGGCAGCCGTCGAACCACATGACAGTCTCAGACCCACGCTGGATGGTCGCCAGCTTCGCGAAGTCGAGGAATTGCTGGTACGAGTAGCTGTTCAGGGACAGTCCGACCACGGTACCTGTCGTACGGGCAGCGCTCGGGCAGTTCCATATCTGCACGTTCTTGATGTAGGGGTCAACCATCATGGTGACCGTAACTCGGGTCGGGGGGCCTGTCTGGTTGTAGTAGAGTCGCGGCAGCCGCTCGTCATAGTCCTGCACATACATCATAGTGCCCAGCGTGATTTCCTTCACGTTCGAGAGACATGATGTCTGGCGCGCCTTCTCGCGCGCGCGGGCGAAGACGGGGAACAGGATTGCTGCGAGGATCGCGATGATCGCAATGACCACCAGCAACTCAATTAATGTAAAGCCCTTGCGCATGACACGGGTCGCCTCCTGTTTGGTCAAATTCACCATCGACGCGCTCACTCCTTCCCTGCCTGAAAAAAAGAAGCGGCCGGCAGGTCTTCCTGCCGGCCGCTTGTCAGCATTTCAGAGCAAGTGTGCCACTACTGATCGTCGTCGCTGCTTGGGGTCCACAGGCCAGCGTCAGCGGTGGTCATGAACTTGGCATGGCCATCCATGAAGGCGTAGTTGTTACCGCCATTGTGATGCTGGTAGGCCTCCAGCGCCGCGTACCTCTCGTAGAACGTGTGCACGCCGTTGTCGTGGTCGGTGCCACCGTTGCCCTCGAACTCGTAGATCATGATGAGCTGGGCGGGCGCCTGGATGACGGCCAGCTTCACGCCGCGATAGCCATCAAAGGGGAAGTAGTTGGCGCCGCAGGTGCGGCCACAGGTGGTGCACGGTGTCGTCGAGTTGCAGGGGGCCGGGTGAGCTGGTCCACCACCGGGCCAGGTGTATGACATGGGCGCAATGGCGCTATAGGCCGGTGTCGTGTCGGTCCAAGACGGGCACTCGTAGAGCTGTTCATTCTTCACATACGGATAGATTGCCACTGGCGGACCGAAGCTTGAGTCGTTCGAGTGCCAGCGGAGCGGGAGCCGCTCGTCATAGTCGCCCGAGTACATCAGTGTGCCAAGGCCCAACTGCTTCAGGTTGCTGAGACATGAGGTCTGGCGCGCCTTCTCGCGCGCTCGTGCGAAGACGGGGAACAGGATTGCTGCGAGGATCGCGATGATCGCAATGACCACCAACAACTCAATCAACGTAAAGCCCTTACGCATGGTCCAATCGCCTCCCGTGCAGATTCCTACCACACTCTCTTAGAACATTATGCCCAATAAACATTCCTCGTCAACCCAGATTCTCCTTTTGCACACAACAGAAATGTGGATTCTGCGCGTCTCGCTGATCTCGCCCTCTCCTGCGAGGTTTCCCCAGCCTCACGAAGAAATTGCCCCTGCAATCATCCTGGGCTTGGGGAGATCACTCTGTGACACTGCTGCAGCTCTCGTGTCTGCTGGTCGCTCTTCACACGCCGCTCTCACCGCCGAAGGCCAGCGGCGTAGCCGTCGGTCCGCCTGTGGTGCTTGCAGATGTGGGCGCATACACCTCCTGTGTCTTCATAGGGCCGGGCGTGGGCGGTTGGGAGAAGCCAAGTCTGCTGTGCAGTCGCATCAACGGGGCTGCCTTCGCCGAGGAGATGTGGCGCGTGCCCCTGACGGATGGCGAACCCGAGTTGATCGGATACGGCCGGCAGCCTTCGGTGCGCGGATCACTGCTGACCTGGGTGGGAACTGAGCCCGGCGATGAAGGCATCTGGCTGCGCGACCTGGACTCTGAGGAGCCGGCAAAGCGCGTGACGGACTCGATCCAGTTCCAGTGGCCCTCGATTTCGGCTGACGGCAGCAAACTGGCCGTCTATGTAGTGGTGAACAACCGCACCGGCATCCAGCTTGTCGAGGTGGAATCCGGCGCGGCCGAATGGCTGATCAACCGCGACGAGAGTCAGCCCGTGTACTCACCGGATGGCTCGAAGATGCTGGTCGTGAAGACGGGGCAGATCTGGACGCTGGCGGGAGAGGCCATGGAGGAGTTGGTGGAGGAACGCGTGACGGACGCGGCCTTCGACCACGCGGACATGGGGTGGGGGCCGCGTGGCGAGTGGATCACCTTTGTCGGGCGCTGGAACGAGATGGCGTCAAACGTGGGGATGCTGCACCTGCCCACGGGACAGTCGGTCTGGGTCACGGAGGGGATGACCGCCGCCCGCTCGCCGGTCATCTCGCCCGACGGGCGCACCCTTGCCTACATCGCCGCAGACGGTGAAAGCAACGCGGTCTTCACCCGCAAGCTCCGACTGCGGCGGCCACGGGTGCGCTGAAGTCGCCCTAGCTGGTATCGACTCCGAGGTCCTCGATGGTGAACAGCGCGGTGAATGCGTAACCCGCTGCCGTCAGGTTCTCCCGGCCGCCCTGAAGCCGATCGACCATAGCGATGAGACGCACGACCTCCACGCCGCGCTCCTCCTCCACGGCCGCGATGGCATCCAGCGACGAGCCGCCAGTGGTGACGACGTCCTCGAGGATCACCACGCGCTCGCCCTCTGTCAACGGTCCCTCGACGCGCTGCTTCGTGCCGCGCTCCTTGCGCTCTTTGCGCACCAGGAAGGCGTCCATGGTCTGGCCATGGCACACGCTCAGCGCCGAGACCGCGGCGGCGATCGGGTCCGCGCCGATGGTCATGCCGCCCACCGCATGCACGGCTTCGCCCTGAAGTTCATCCAGGATCACACGTGCGAGGCAGTAGAGTCCCTCGCCCATCAGCGTGATCTGTTTGCCGTCGATGTAGTAGTTGCTGCTCTGACCTGAGGCGAGGGTGAAATCGCCGAACTGCAGAGCGCGCTGCACGATCAACTCGCGCAGGCGAGTGCGCAACTCGGCCGCGTCCGAGGCAGGGCCAACCATCTGTATCGTCACCATCTCCTCTTGCATTCAGTACTATCGATCACGACGCTTGGGCAGCTCGGTTGCGACCTCGAGCATCTCTGGCGCCGTCAATACCTTGTACAGTGAACTCCAGCTGATCGCGCCCGGTCGGGGGCCGACCCTCATGCTGGGCATCAGCCCGAGGTCCTGAACGAGCGCTGCCGCTAGGTCATACGCGCGCGCGTTCCATTCCTCGACCGGCACCATGCGCGCCTGATCCGTGTACGCCACGGTCATCTCCATAGCGTCGCCTGGCAGCGGTCGGTCGCCGTTGCGGTCGAGGTATTCGTTGACGATGGTCAGACGGCCGGTCACGAAGTTGAAGACGTCGAGTGTGCGAACACGGTCGAGCATGGCCACAGCGTCTTCGATGCGAGCGGTGATTTCGCGCTGCAGCGTTGCCCTCTCCCGGGCCGTCCGTTCCGGCCGGATCGCGGCCGGGGGCGTGAGGTCAAGTCTCGCCCTCTGATTGGATGACATGAGGTCGGCGATGGTCTGCATCTGATCGTCGATCGCGATGTACATCTCCCGATCAGCACGGTCAGAGGCGGTCTCGATCGCAGCGATCGTTGCCAGCGCCTCGGCGGGCACGTCTTCGCCAGCTATCAATAATTGGCGGGCGTTAGTCAGCGCGGAGAACTGCGGCTCGCTCCGGACAGCTGCCACCCGGGCCTGGTCTCGGGACCGGATGATTGCCTGAATACGCTGAAGCGGCCTGAGCATGAACTGAGTTTGCTGGACGGTCAGTCCCATCGAGTTCACGAAGTTGAGGGCGAGTGCGCGCCGCTCGGCGCTCGCCAGCTCGTCAGCCGACGCTGGCGTGGCCCCCGCTCCGGCGTCCGCCTGCGGTTCGCCGAGCACGATTGCCGTCCGCTCGCTCCCCAGCAGCGCGATGACCTCGTCGTAACTCACGTACTTGGAGTAGTCGGGCTCCGCGATTCCGAGGAACTGTGTCACGAACTGGGGCGTTGTCTGGCGGCTCTGCGCATATCGGTCCGCCGTCCACGAGCGAGCCTGAACCATCATGTCGAGGATCTTCGCAGTCAGCGCATCGAGGTCGCGCGAGTTCGTGCCGAGGATTGCCTCTGCCGTCGCCCACGCCTCGGCGCGCCCGACCATCCGGAACTCATCCACCATCAGATCCCGGACGCCATCAAGCTTGCCGGCGACGTACTCACCGACCGTCTGGATCCCGCCCATGCGCGCTCTGCGTTCCTGTCGAGCTCGGGCTGAATCGGCGCTCTCCACGAGGGCCCGCTGGTCTTCGGTGAGAGTCCCTGCGAAGGCCTGAGCCGCCTTTGCCTGCAGATCGCGCAGGTCAGCCCCAGCCTCGTTCGCCTTCTCGAGTGCGTTCTCCGCAGCGCGCTGGGCACGGCCCGGCGTACTCTTCGCCTCAATCCAGGCCTCGTTAACGGCATTGAAGTGCTTGCCGTCCTCGTCCCATATCGCCGCCCGCAGCGCCGCGAGTTGCTCGCGCTCGCCGACCACGACCGTCGCCTGGTCAGCGGCCCAAGCCGTCTGAGCAGGCGTGAGCTGCAGCTTGTGAACGGTCAGCAGAAGCTGCACGTCCTGATAGAGGTCCTGTGCAGCGTCTTGTGCGGGAACTGCCGAACACACCGCGATGACTGCCGCGGCAGACAGCAGCGTCCTTCGCCACCAGTGCATTTGCCATCACCCACCCGGGGAATCGAAGTCGTTTGCAGTCTAACATACGGCGTCTTCACGGTCAAACTACCCCATAGATGCCCTAAGAGAGCATAACGAGCGTCGCGATCATCACTGCCATGCCCGCCACGAGGCCCAGCGTTGCGGCGTGCGCCTCGCCATATCTGTGAGCCATCGGGAGCAGCTCGTCGAAGCTGATGAAGACCATGATCCCGGCTACGAAGGCAAGCAGTCCGGCGGTCACCGAAGGAGTCATATAGCGGAAGAGCACGAGTGCTCCGAGAAGTGCCCCAACCGGCTCGGCCAGGCCCGACAGGAATGAGTAGAGGAATGCTTTCTTGCGGTCGCCGGTGGCGGCGAGTATAGGTACGGAGACCGCGATGCCCTCGGGGATGTTGTGCACGGCGATAGCCACGGTGAGCAGCACGGCCAGCTTCTGTGATGAGGCGGCGCCCGCCAGGACAACCAGACCCTCGGGGAAGTTGTGGATGCCGATGCCCAGCGCGGTCATCAGCCCGGCGCGCTTGAGGGCGGCGTTCCCGCTCGGAGGCAAACCGTCCGCCATCCCCTCATACTCGTGGGGGACCAGGTAATCGACCAGGAAGATGATACCGAAGCCGATGAAGAAAGCCACGCTCGCCCGGAGCAACCCGAGGACCTCGGTCGCGCCCGCATACAGCTCCACGAAGGAAACCGAGATCATGACGCCTGCCGCGAAGCCGAGCAGGCCCGAGAGCCAGCGTGGACTGAACTCTTTGACCACGAAGGCGATTGCGCTTCCGATGGTCGTCGCCAGTCCGGCGATGAGACTGAGCCCCAGCCCAAGCATCAGGTTACTCGACACGAGTCACGGCCCCCTCTCCTAGCTCTCTGCACCTGCTCGCTACTCGCTCGCTACGGGCCGCAGCTGCAGCTCTCCCCATGCGGCAAGTGTGTCGCCGCAGATGATTACCACTGAGCGCACCTCGCCGCGGTCCCGCGCCCAACTCAGCGCCTGCTGTACATCATTGGCCGACCGTACCCGGTTGGCCGTGGCGGTCGCCAGCGCGTCGGCGAAAGCACCATTGTCTGCCGCGATCACTACCGCGTCGGCACGTCCGGCGCTGGCCGAGTGCCCGACTGTGCCCGAGGAGGTGCAGGCTGCAATCTCGCCCGGCGGCGTCACGAGCGCCACTTTGCCGTCGAGCGCTGAGCCCGTCGCCCGCACTCCCACCAGGCGTTCCTGGCTGCTGATGATGAAGAGGTCGCCACCGTTCTCCACGATCGCGTCGGCGCTGAGCGGGGCCAACTCCCGCGCGACGAACTCCGCGACTGCGCCGGCTACCGCTGCCATCGGGCCGGTGTCCGCCAGCACGGCTGCCTGGTACATGGTGGCGGGGACGGGAGGCGCATGGGGATCCGGTGACAGCGGGGTGCGCGCGCTCAGGAACTCCGGGCGCAGAGTCGCGTGGCTCTCGATCTGTCGGCGTGCCTCGCGAATTGCGGCGCGCGTCTCGTCGCGCAACGCCCGTCGCGCCAGAACCATCAGATCAGTCTCCGCCACACCGACCTCGAAGGAGACGAGATCGCTCGCCTCGACGGCGCGTCGGTACTTGCGTGGCTCATGACGACTCGTGTTCATTCAGCCACCAGTTACGGTCCGGGAACGTTCAGCGCTCAGTGAATACTTCGCAATCATTGGGGGGGAGACCTCTGCGCTATGGGGGACGATGGTGCGGCTCAGGAGGCACTTAAAAGAATTGCGGGAGTAACAAGCGATGGCGGGGACACCACTCGTTAGCTCCCGCAACTCATCTGGCAAATCTCGAACCCTACCGTCGGGTTTGCTTGTGTGGACGCATGTTAACAGATTAATGTTCACTTGGCAAGTGGTGATTGCGCTTTTTTTCTTAAGCTCCTCTCCAGAAGGCCCTGCGCTCTGGTCGAAGAAGAAGCCATATAGCGAGCCGCGAGCAGGAGGCGACTCATGATGCCGCACGATTCGACCCGACACCGTACCACCGGAGCAGTGGACGTGTGCGTCGTTGGCGCAGGACTGGCGGGAACCTGTGCGGCTCTGGCTGCTGCTCGCGGCGGTGCAATCACGGCGTTGGTAGGGGACAGGCCGGTGCTCGGTGGCAACTCCTCCAGCGAACTGCGCATACCACCCGGCGGCTCCGGCTACTACAACCCGTGGGCCAATGAGACCGGCATCATCCGCGAGCTGATCGTCGAGGATCGCGCGCGCAACCACGATCCGGTGCAGTATGGTCACGCGAACTCGGTCTGGGACCTGGTGCTCTACGATGCCTGCCGCCGCGAGCCCAACCTGACTGCGCACCTGAATACCACCATCACCACCGTGACCATGGCCGATGCGAGCACCATCGCCGAGGTCTGCGGCCCTCAGTCGCGCAGCGGTCTGACGCTGCACATCCCCGGGCGCCTGTTCATCGACTGCTCGGGAGATGGCGTGGTCGGTGTGGGTGCAGGTGTTCCCTGCCGCATCGGCCCTGAGGCCCGATCAGAGCTTGGCGAGCCACTTGCCCCCGAGCAGCCCGATGATTTCGTCATGGGTTCGAGCCTGGTCTTCCGCGCTCGCGAGATCGGTCGTGAGGCACCCTTTATGCCGCCAGACTGGGCCGAGGTATATGACTTCCCTGAGGGCATCCCTTACCGCTCGACGGCCCAGTTCGCCAGCGGCTACTGGTGGATTGAGATTGGCTGGCCGCTGGACACGCTGCACGATGACGAGACCATCCGCGATGAACTGCTGCGCCACGTGCTGGGCGTGTGGGATCACATCAAGAACCGTGGACCTCAGCAGGCAGCCGCCCGCACCTGGGCGCTGGACTGGGTGGGCTTCGTACCTGCCCGCCGCGAGAGCCGCCGCTTCGTCGGTGCGCACGTGCTTACACAGCAGGAGATCGAGCGCCGCGAGCCCTTCCCCGACACGATCGCGTACGGTGGCTGGTCGATTGACGATCACACTCGCGGGGGCATCACGGCGTTGCACATGCGCCCCTCCTTCGATGCCGTCGCGCCCGAGGAATACTTCGTGACGCCATACCCGATTCCACTTCGTTCGCTCTACGCGCGCGAGGTCGACAATCTGCTCTTTGCCGGCCGGGTGATGAGTGCCAGCCGCATCGCATTCAGTTCCCTGCGCGTGCAGCAGACACTCGCAGTGATCGGCCAGGCCGCCGGCACTGCCGCCGCGTGGTGTGCTCGCCACGATGTGCTTCCAGCCGAGATCGACGACCCCACGCCCATCCAGCAGCGGCTGATACGCGACGACTGCTGGCTCCCCGGGCTGGCAGGCGATGATCTGGCGCGCGACAGTCGTGGGACCGTCGCGACGGCCTCGTCCGTTGCGGCGGCCAGCGTTCCTCCGGGAGAGGGCGGCCACTCGCTCTCGACCGAGCCGGCGGCGCTCGTCCCCGTCACGTCGGGGCGAGTCGATCGCGCGCTGATTTACCTGAGTAATCCCGGCGACGCCTGCGAGGCCCAGTTGGCGGTCCGTCGAGCAGACAACATCTGGGACCTCGACGCGCTCGAGTCCGAGCCGCTGATGGTTGCAGTCGCTCAGGTCCCCGCAGGTGAGGGATGGGTCGGTATCGAGATTGCTGCCGAGCTCGAACCCGGTCTCTACTGGCTGAGCGTCACCGGTCCCGAGAGTGTCATCTGGCGATGGGGAGCAAGGGATCCGATCGGTCTGGTGGCCGCTTTCAGGCATGCCTCGGGGACGTTCTGGTTCGGTCCGGGGAGTTGGTCGGTGTGGCACAATCTGGCCATCACGGTCGAACCTGAGAGCCGGCCCTACACCCCGGCGCAGGCGATCAACGGAGTGCCCCGGCCCTATGCCGATGTGAACGCCTGGGTCTCTGATCCCGACCGGCCTCTGCCCGCGTGGCTGGAGATCGAGCTGGCCGAGCCGACGGTCTTTGACACGATTTCGCTGGTCTTCGACTCAGGTCTGCACCGCATTAACTATGTGACACCCGGTCTCTTCCGCGCGCCGGAGTGCGTGCGCGACTACACCGTCGAGGCGGAGACGGGCGGGCATTGGCGCGAACTGTTGTCGGTGACCGGCAACTATCAGCGGCTGCGCGAGCACCGCGTGGACGAAGTCACCGCAACCCGCGTACGCCTGACGGTCAGTGCCACCAACGGCGATCCATCCGCGCGCGTGTATGGTCTGCGGCTGTATCACGATGGTGGGGGAGAGGGTGGCACGGATGAGTAGCCGCGCGCCGCGTATTGAGTGCGCCACCCGTCTGGCGGCCGAGGAGGATCTGCCGGTGCTCGCGATCTTCGAGCGCGAGCTTGCGCGCTCGGCCTTCCCTGAAGATCCAATCACAGACCTGGACTATCACGAGGAGAAGTTGCGTCGCGCTCTTCGGCAGGAGCCCGAGGGGATGGTCACGATGATGGTGACCGGCTCCGGCGCGCCCGTAGGTGGTGAGGTGGCGGCATGGCTGTGGCTGTCAACCAAGCGCACGCTGGCCACCGGCGAACACTATGGGGTATTGCGCAGCCTCTACGTGCGGAGACGCTATCGCGGCCGTGGACTGGCCGATGATCTGCTGCGGTATGCGGGCCGGTACTTCAGCGCTCGCGGTGTGGACCGGATCGTCGCCAAAGTTCACCACGAGAACGCCGGTGCCTTGGCAGTGCTTCGACGCGGTGGATTTTCACCAATCCACGTGACGCTCGAACAGCGAATGCACTGCGACGAAGAATCAGAAGAGGAGCCGGCCAGCGACTGAAGCACCGGTGCTACTCCTCGTCATCGATGCCCTCGAGAACCCACTTGCCCGGCTCGCCCGGCTCCGGTGCCGATTCCTTGAGCACCTGGTTCACCGCCTCCAGCTTCCACCCCGCTTCCACCATGAGATCCCGAATCTGCTGGTCACTCATTCCCTTGTCATGTAACCCCTTTACGTACGCCTTCCCTTGCTCCAGACGTCCCTCCGACATGGCGCACCTCCAGTCCGTCACGACTCACGCTCACTGCTGGTTGAAGTACGTATGGACATCCCCCTTGTTGAGCGCGACGATGAAGACGGTTGCTACAGTGAGGCCCGCTATACCCACCGCTCCGCTGGTGGAGCCCAGGACCATCCTGATCGTGGTCATCAACATGCCCAGGCCGAGCCACAACACGGCCGCCCCCCGGGCCCACTCCGCTCCGTGCCAGAGGAAGTAGCACATGAACAGTACCACGGCGTAGAAGACCAGCAGCTCGATCCCCAGGGCGTACCACGCTTCCCATTTCATGTGGGCCACTACGTCCTCCATCGTTTCAGTCGGGGTATTGGTAGCGGCCCTCGCGGCCCAAACGAGCACGATGGCTGCGATTGAGCCGAGGAAAGAGCCGATGGCCATTATCGCCACGAGGATGGTCAGGTTGCGAGGCCGGGGGATGGGATCGACGCGGTGCTTGGCCAGGCGTTCGCGGTCGGCCAGCGCCTTGGCCAGACTGCTCGTGGGCTTGCCGTCGGAGTGCTGGGGCTTCTCTTGTTCTCGGCCGCTCCACTGGGTGCTGAACTCGTCGGGGGGCTGCTCCTGCTTCGCATCATCCGTGGTATCGTCGGGGTCCGCCCCCTCCAGCGCCCATCCCTCTTCCGCCACCGGCTCGGCCACGCCCATGACCCGCTCGATCAGCTCGTCGGGCCAGCCACCGGTTCGCATCTTCTCGCGAATCTGCTCATCGCTGCTCCCCTTGGTGCGCAAGCCGGCCACGTACGCTCGCCCCTGCTCCAGACGTTCCTCTGCCATGGTTCTCCCCCTCTACTCCCCGCGATCCTCGGCAACGTCCGCCAACGCCGGTCTTTCCCACAGTAAGGTTAGGTACCGCCGCCAAGTCACCTGCCCCGAAGGTTGGTTCGTATGTGGGGGCGAAGGAACACTCGACTTGAGACTGGACGTGTGAGGAGGCCGAATCATGCAGTATCGACAGCTTGGTAAGTGGGGCCTGCGTATCTCAACCGTCGGACTGGGCAGCTACCTGACCATCGGCATGCACGTTGACGATGACACCGCGGCCGAGTGCGTGAAGACCGCATTTGACGGTGGCATCAACTGGATCGACACCGCGAACGCCTACAACAAGGGTGGCGCGGAGATCGCGTTGGGCAAGATCCTCAAGGACTATGACCGCGACGATTACGTGCTGGCCACGAAGGCATGGGCGCCCATGGGCGACGGGCCCAACGACCGTGGGCTGTCGGCCAAGCATGTCTTCGAGCAGTGTCACGCCAGCCTCGCGCGCCTGCAGATGGACTACATCGATCTCTACCAGTGTCACCGTCCCGATCCGGACACGCCGCTGGAGGAGACGATCCGCATCATGGACGACCTCGCGCGTGCGGGGAAGATCCTCTACTGGGGCGTGAGCGAGTGGCCTGCCGCGCTGATTCAGGAAGCGTGCGACCTCGCGCGCGCTATGGGCTGTCGGCCGCCGGTCTCCAACCAGCCGCGCTACAGCCTCATGTATCGCGACAATGAGGCCGAGGTCTACCCGGCCTGTCTGCACAACGGTGTGGGCAACGTGGTCTTCTCGCCGCTGGCCCACGGCGTGCTCACCGGCAAGTATGAGCCGGGCCAGCCGGTCCCCGCGGGCACTCGTGCCGCGGACGACACACAGAACAGCATCATGATGAATATGTACTGGGGTGACAAGAACCTCCAGCGAGTGGCGCAGATGAAGGAGATGGCCGGCGATCTCGGCCTGACCTGCGCGCAACTCGCCATGGCCTGGTGCCTGCTGCATCCCGCGGTGACCTCCGTCATCAGCGGCGTGACGCGGGTCAGCCAACTCGAGGATAACTTGGGTGCGGCCGACGCCACCATCCCTGCCGACGTCGCCGAGAAGCTCGACGAGATGTTCAGCGCCGAGCAAGCTTGGACGCCCTGACCGCCGGACGCAACACGGGGGAGATCAATATGCGCATCTGCTATGTCGGCGCCGGCGGGTTCAGTGGCGGCTTCGTCCACCCGCACCTCGATCGACAGGACTGCGAACTGGCCGCGATCTGCGACCTCGATATCGAGCGCGCCCGGCGCGCTTCGGCCAAGTGGGGATTCAAGCGCGTCTACACAGACTTCGAGCGCATGTGTGATGCCGAGAATCCGGACGCGGTTTTCTGCGTCGGGCAGCAGCAGATGCAGCATGATGTCGGGCTGCGCCTGCTTGAGCGCGGGCTGCCTACCTATGTACAAAAGCCTGCGGCGCAGACAGCCGATGAGGTCCGCGAGTTGGCCGAGATGGCTGAGCGCACCGGCACTGTCTGCCACACAGGCTTCAACCTGCGCTCGGCCCCGGCGGCACTGAGGGTCAAGGAGATCGTCGACGCGGATGAGTTCGGCGCGCCTGTGCTGATGATCTTCCGCTACGGGTTGATGAGCAAGAAGGTATGGGGCGAGGCCATCGCTGACCAGCACAGCCACGCCATCGACTTCGTCGTCCACCTGCTCGGCGATTGGGAGCAGGTCAGTGTTCTGCCGCTGCTCGACGAGACTGCCCGAGGCTACGTGGCCGCAATCCGGATGGCGAGCGGCGCGGTCGCGTCGCTGTGCACCACCTCCGAGCAGGATCCTGACTTCGAGTTCCTGTACTACGAGATCTCCGGCCGCGGCGGCCACCAACTGATCAGCCATGATGGCGATCTGCTTTACCACCACAAGGGCGGCGACGATCTGCACATGAGTATGGGCACCTGGAACCGCCAACGTGTCATCGACTGGTGGGGCTACTTCGAGGACGTGCGCAACTTCCTGGCGGCGGCACGTGGCGACGAGCCCGATCGCTGCCCGGTCGCCAGCACCGTTCGCGCCATGGAATTGGGCGAGGAGATCGCCCGGCAATGCTACGCTGCGGGAGCTGAGGACCAATGAAGCTGACAGCGATCATCCACGCGCTGACCCACCACGGTGAGGACACCGTGCCCTTCCCCGAGGGCCTCAAGCTGCTCCGGCGCGCGGGTTTCGAGGGCGTCATGCTGATGTCGCGACCGGGCGGCGAGGCGCTGCGGGTGGACCACATCCCTGCCAGGTGCCTTATAGACCTGGCGGCGTCTGATCTCGACATGATCAGGTACTTCGCCGATGAGGCGGACATCGAGATTAACTCGGTTTTCAGTTCCGGCGTCGACGTCTCCGAC
This sequence comes from Candidatus Zipacnadia bacterium, assembly GCA_029821735.1. Classification (GTDB taxonomy): domain Bacteria; phylum Armatimonadota; class Zipacnadia; order Zipacnadales; family UBA5352; genus JALGSU01. Next base: position 128,646 of record JALGSU010000012.1, read on the forward strand.
GATGCGGCCATGGCGCAGACGGTCGAGAATCTCGTCGGTGTCGCGGAGATCGGACAGAAGCTGGGCTGCCGGTACATGGGCCATCCCTGCTGGGGCGCCGACGCTCCCGGCATGGCCACCGCCGACAAGCGCGAGGTCATCGACCGCATGGTGACCGTGATGGACGCGGTCGCGGCCACTGCGCCCGAGATCAAGTTCGGGGTCGATGTGCACTACCGCGGCTCCATCGAGAGCGTTTCGGACTGCCAGTACTATGTCGAGCGGGCCGAGCACGACAACGTGGGCATCCTGCTCAACACCGGGCACATGACCACCTCCGCCCAGCCGGGCTGGGAACTTCTGGACCTCATCCCCGAGAGAGTGTTCATCATGGGATGGAAGGACCACCTGACCGGCCCGGAGCTGGAGCGCGCAGCGGTGTCGGTGGAGCTCGGCACGGGGCAGACTGACTTCGCGAGGTACATCGAGGTCCTCAAGAGCGATGGCACCGAGCGCCTGAATCTGATCAACGTCGAGGACGCCACGATCCCGGAGAAGGAAGACGCGCTGCGCGCCAGCCGCGAGTATCTCAACGGCCTGTGGGAGTCGATGTAGGTCCCGGGCCCGCGACCATGGAGGACAACCGTATGACGCCGCGAGAGAGATATCTTGCCTGCGTAACCGGTGAGCCCGTGGACCGCCCGCCCTTCTGGCTTTTCTGGGGGCCGTGGGCCACCACCATGGAGCGGTGGAAGCGCGAGGGCAAGCCCGATCACCTCAATCAGCGCAACCTGGTGCCGACCGAGCCGCCGCCGGCGACGGTGCCTGTGAACGTTGGGCCGCTGCCCTCGTTGGCTGAGGAGTTCATTTCGGAGGACGATGACTACATCATCAGCCGGGATCTGTTCGGGATCGTCCGCCGCAACTACAAGCACGGAGAGTCCATGCCTGAGTTCCTCGACTTCCCGATCAAGAGCCGCGACGACTGGGAGACATACAAAACCGAGCGCTTTGACCCGCATGATCCTGCGCGGCTGGCCGGGAACTGGCGCGAGCAATGTCAGGCGTGGATGGAAGCGGGCACTCCCATTCAGCTCGGGCAGTTTCCGACCTGCTCGATCTATGGTGGTGTGCGCTGGCTGCTTGGCGACGAGGAATGCCTCTACATGTTCTACGATGATCCCGAGTTGATCCACGACATGATGGGTCATCTCACCGATCTGTTCCTGACGGTCTTCGCCGAAGTCGTCCGCGAGGTGCGCGTGGACGTCATCCACATATGGGAAGACATGTGCGGCAAGCAGGGGCCACTCATCTCGCCCGAACACTGGCGCGAGTTCATGGGGCCGTGCTACCGGCGCATCAAGGCCTTCTCGGTCGAGCATGGCATCCCCGTGCTGTCGGTGGACACTGACGGCAAGCCCGACGACATCGTGGACCCGATGATGGAGACCGGGGTCAACTACCTCTGGCCGATGGAAGTGGCGGCGGGCACCGACGTGAACGACTACCGCGCGCGCTGGCCGGAACTGGCGCTCATGGGCGGCATCGACAAGCGCGCTCTGGCCCGGGGCCCTGACGCCATCGACGCCGAGCTTGACCGTATCTGGCCGGCGGTTGAGAGCGGGCGCTACATACCCGATCTTGACCACCTGATTCCTGATGACGTATCGTGGAGTAACTACAAGCATTACGCCCTGGCGCTGCACGAGCGCGTAATGAGCATGTCCGCGGACACCTGATGGCTCACTCAAAGGAGCATTCCCATGTCTACCGTTAACCTCGGACTCATCGGCACCGGGCCGCGCGGGCGGGTGTACGTCAACGCAGTCAAGCAACTCAATGAGAAGACCCCGGACCGTGCGCGCTATCTGGGTGTGTGCGACCTGGCCGCCGAAAAGCTCGCAGCGTTCTGCGAGCGCCACGAGCTGGTGGTAGATCAGGTCGCTGACTCCGACGCGCTGGCTGGCCGCGACGATATCGATGGCATGGTCATCTGCACCCCTGATTTCACACACCACAGGCTGGCGACCGCAGCCTTTGAGCAGGGCAAGCACGTGATGGTGGAAAAGCCTATAGCCATCCATCCCGACGGTGCGCGCGCAGTGTGCGAGGCGGCGCTCAAGGCCAACAAGGTTCTCATGTCCGGATTCGTGCTGCGCTATGACCCGATGTCGGTGAAGCTGCGCGAGATGATTCAGGGCGGCGCCATCGGCAAGCTGCTCGGCGGCATCGTGCACGAGGCGGTCGGCTTCCACCACGGCGCATCATACTTCCGTCGCTGGCACCGGCTGCGCGAGTTCTCAGGCGACCTGCTGCTGCACAAGGGCTGCCACACGCTGGACCTGTTCAACTGGGTCACCGGCAAGCTCCCGCGACGGGTTTCGGCCTTTGGCGGCACCGAGGTCTTCCTGCCGCGCGACGACGCGGCCATGGTCTGCCACGAGTGCAAAGTGGAGGACTGCATCCACCGCGAGGAGTTGCCCGAGGAGGAGCCTGAGGAGCGCTCGGCAAGTTCGGGCGTTGGCTCGCTGCCGATTGACGCGTGCGTGTACAACGTCGACAAGGACTCCACCGACACGGTGTTCCTGGTGGGCGAGTTCGAGGATCGCGTGCGACTGTCGTACAGCATGACGGTCACCTCACAGCTTGACGAGCGCCGCTTCAACTTCATCGGCACCGAGGGCGAGATCATCGCTAACATGAGCCGCCACGCCTATGGCATGCACATCCGCCGGCTCCCCGAGGAGGAGCCCGAGGAGATACCCATCGAGATGCCCGAGGGTGGCGGCCATGTGCTCAGCGACGTGCAACTCATGGACGACTTCCTCGGCCGCATTGAGTCGGGCGCTGACCCGGAGGAGGACATCCAGTTCGCCTATCACTCCGGCTCGGTGGCCTTCGCCGCGGTCCAGTCCATCGAGTCCGGCAGCACGGTTGATATCCCGCAGTTGTAGGACGTTGAGGGAGGCCCCCCCATGCTTTACAGGACACTTTGCGGTGAGCAAGTATCAGCGCTCGGCTTCGGCTGCATGCGCCTGCCAACCGCGGACGGTAGTATAGACGAGCCCGAGGCGATACGTGAGATCCACCACGCCATCGACGAGGGCCTGAACTACATCGATACCGCCTACGGTTACCACGGCGGCACAAGCGAGCCGCTGGTGGGCAAAGCCCTCGCGGGCGGGCTGCGCGATGACGTATTCGTCGCCACCAAGCTGCCCGTGTGGCTGGCCAGTTCGCTCGAAGACTGTGACCGGCTCTTCGACGAGCAACTCGAACGTCTGCAGACCGACTACGTTGACTTCTACATGCTCCATTCGCTCGTCGGCGAATCGTGGGACAAGGTGCACGCGTTCGGCGCGCTTGACTGGCTGCAGGGACTGCTTGATGCCGGGCGCATACGCCACGCGGGGTTCTCCTTCCACGATGACATCGAGTGCTTCAAGCGCATCGTTGACGCGTGGGACTGGGGCTTCGCGCAGATACAATACAACTACATGGACGAGGTCACCCAGGCCGGCACTGAGGGCTTGGAGTATGCCTTCGGCAAGGGCATCGGCGTGGTCATCATGGAGCCGTTGCGCGGCGGGCTGCTGGGCCATGCGTTGCCCGAGCAGCTGGAAGCCCAGCGCCAGCAGGTGGCGGCTCAATGGTCGCCCGGACAGTTGGCCCTGCGCTGGGTGCTGGATCACCGGGAGGCCGCGATTGCCCTCAGCGGAATGAATCGCATGGACCACGTCGACGAGAACCTCGCAGTGGCGAACGTCACTGAGCCCGGCTGCATCGGCGACGACGAGATGGGGTTCATCGGGGCCATCCGCAACCACCTGCGTGAGGGCTTCAAGGTGGACTGCACTGCCTGCCGCTACTGCATGCCCTGCCCGGCGGGCGTCAACATCCCCCGCACTTTCACGCTCTACAACGATATGTCGCTGGACGACCCGGCGCGCGCGCGGTTTGGTTACACTAAGATGACCAGCGAGGATGAATGGGCGTCCAACTGCACCGAGTGCGGCAAGTGCGAGGAACTGTGCCCGCAGCATATCGAGATCATTGACCAGCTCAAGCAAGCCCACGCAGCGCTGACCGCCGAGGACGCCTGAGGTAGCAGACCATGCTCTACCGCACGATGCCCGGATCCGATGATGAGCTTTCTGTCCTCGGATTCGGCGCGATGCGCATGCCAGAGAAGCGCGGTCGGATCGACGTTGACTGGGCGACCGCGCAGGTGCGCGCGCTCATCGACGGCGGCGTGAACTACATCGACACCGCCTGGCCGTATCACGGTGGCGAGAGCGAGCCATTCCTCGCGCGTGCCCTGGCCGACGGCTACCGTGAGCGCGTGGCCCTGGCCACCAAGCTCCCGCACTGGCTGGTGCGATCGCACTCGGACATGGACCATCTCCTTGCCGCCCAGCTCGACAACCTGCAGACCGAGCGCATCGACTACTACCTCGTGCACGCGCTCGACGGGGCTACCTGGAGTCGAATGTGTGCGCTGGGCGTGTGCGATTTCCTGCAACGCGCCCGGGACGACGGGCGCATCGGTCGCGCTGGTTTTTCCTTCCACGGTGACCGCGACGCGTTCCTCGAGATAGTCGATGGCTGGGATTGGGACTTCTGCCAGATCCAGTACAACTACCTTGACGACGAGCTTGGCGCCGGGCGCGAGGGGCTGCTTTACGCTGCCGAGCGCGGCTTGGGCATTGTGGCCATGGAGCCCCTGCGCGGGGGATTGCTTGGGCGCGAGGCGCCACCTTCGGTGCAGGCGGTATGGGACGAGGCGCCGGTGAAGCGTTCGCCGGCGGAGTGGGCCCTGCGCTGGGTATGGAATCATCCCGAGGTGACGCTGCTACTCTCGGGCATGAACGATGAGACGCACATCGCCGAGAACCTGCGACTGGCGGGCGAGGCGCAGCCGAACTCGCTGACTGACGAGGAACTCGACTTGATCGCTCGCGCGGCCGCCGAGCATCGCCGGCTGATGCGCGTGGGCTGCACCGGCTGCGGGTACTGCATGCCCTGCCCGGCGGGCGTAGACATCCCAGCATGCTTCGAGATGTACAACCTCGCGCACGTATCGGGCGAGGTCGCCAAGGCGCGCTTCCATTACCTCGGCCGGCTGGGCGGCGTGCTCGGCCAGAGCCCGCCAGGGTACGCCTCGCAGTGCATCGACTGCGGTAAGTGCGAGCAGGTCTGCCCGCAGAAGTTGCCCGTTCGCGAACTGCTCGGGGATGTGGCCCGCGAGTTCGAGGGCCCGATGCTGCGCGTGCTCACCTGGCTCGGCCGGCCGCTGCTTGCGGCGGCTGGCTGGTGGGCTGTGCGGAGGGCAAAGCGCGGCGCGCGGCGAACCGGCCCCGGCGCGGCCAATGATGGTCGCGCCATTCATCATTCAGGAGGAGATTGACGTGGCAACTACCAGAATGGCTCTGCTCGGCACAGGTGGCCGAGGGCAGATATACGTGGACGTACTCAACCGGATGCAGCCTGGGCGTGCCGAGTGGACCGGTATGTGCGGGCGCACCCCGGCAACGGTTGCGACCTTCTGCGAGGAGAACGATCTCGACACCCCGCAGGTCATTGGGCTTGAGAACCTCGCGGCGATGGACGACGTAGACGCGGTCCTGATCTGCACCCCCGACTACGCGCATCGCGAACCCGCCGAGGTGTGCTTCGGCGCGGGGATGCACTGCCTGGTGGAGAAGCCGCTGGCCACCAACCCCGAGGACGCGGCCGCGATCTGTCAGGCTGCGCGGGACTCGGGCAAGATCCTGCACCTGGGCTTTGTGCTGCGCTACGACCCGCTGGCCATCAAGATCCGCGAACTTATTGCAGGAGGGGCGATCGGCAAGGTCCTCTCCGCCAACGTGCATGAGGCGGTTGGCTGGTTCCACGGTTCCACCTATATGCGGCGCTGGAACCGCTTCCGCGAGCAGTCCGGCGACATGCTGCTGCACAAGGGCTGCCACACGCTGGACATCATCAACTTCATGACCAAAGCGTATCCGACGAGAGTCGCGGCCTTCGGCGGCACGGACACCTTTGTCCCACTGGATGGCGCCGCGGATTTCTGTCATGACTGCGACCTGACCGACGAGTGCATCTACTACGCCGATCAGGGCGAGGAGTATCGCAAGCGCTTCTACGAAACCGCCGGCCCGCAGGTGCTGCCTGACGACATCTGCGTCTTCAACACTGACAAGGACACCACCGATAACACCACTCTCATCGCCGAGTACACCAACGGCATGCGCATGTGCTACACCATGACCATGTGCGCACCCAAAGGCCAGCGCCGGGTGACCTTCATGGGCACCGGCGGCGAATTGCGCACTGACATGAGCACCTACACCATCGAGTTCCTGCCGAACGGCGACAAACCCGCCGAGACCATCCAGGTCACCCCGCCCGAGGGCTGGGGGCACCAGCATCATGACATGGCGCTGCTCGAGCATTTCCTGCAGAAGATCGAGACGGAGGCCGACCCGGAGGAGGGCATTCAGGACGCGTGGATGTCCGGCGCGGTGGCCTTTGCGGCGCTGCAGTCAATGGAGACCGAGCAGATCGTCGACGTCCACCCGTTCTAGTCGCGCGCCGGCCGACGCCGGAGCGTCCACAACCAGAGCATCAGCAGCAGCAGGCAGGCCCCGGAGATCGCGATGCCGGGGCCTAAGCCATGGGGGCGGTAGACTAACTCGACCCGGTGGCGACCCTCAGGCACGGGCACTGCGCAGAACGCGATGTTGGCGCGCACCACCTGCGCCGCGCGGCCGTCGACGGTTGCGCTCACTCCCGGGTACCACGTCGACGCGATCACCAGCAGTCCCTCGGCGCTTGTCTCACAGTCAAAGCCCAGCCCGCGCCCGTCCTGCCACGCCAGTTCCGCCCGTCCGTGGGCGTCTTCGGTCGCGGGCAGGTTAAGCGCATCTGGGTCCTCCACAAACGCGGTCTGCAGCGCCGGCCAAACCGGCGCATGGTCCCGGCGCAGCATCATCTCCAGGGAAGCCTTGGATGCGACCCGGAAGACGGGCCAGGCCATGCCGCGATACTCCTCGTTCGGGCGCAGGGAGATGCCGGGCAGTGCGCCCTCGCCTTTCAACTGCTCATCGCTGAATTCTCGGGAGGCGGGCGTTGCCTCGATCCAGCGCACTCCGAACAGTGCGGCGGCGTTTGGGTCGGCGTAATTGCCCGCGCGGGCCCGCAGACGGCTGTAGTCCTCCAGCAGCAGCGGCCCGTAGATTTCCGTGAGCATGATGCCATGGAGCACGTTCTCGTTGGCCAGCCTGAGAGGTTGGGACATGCCGATCCGCCCCGCCTCCGCATCATTGAGCTGAAGCTCCGGGTAGCGCCACCGCAGCTCGCGGGGCGGCATCGCAGAGTTATAGAGCCCCCCGAACCAGACCGCCTCCAGCGCCATCAGCCCGCCCAGAGACAGCACGAACCAGCGGCGGCGCGATTGCCCGTGCCACTTCGGATATATGAGAGCTGCAGCTATGAGAGGACAGGCAATCGCCATCAGGGTGCGCGGCTTCCACATCAACCCGATGGCAAGCGTCGAGTTGTGGATGATGTAAGCGGCGACGGAGTCGGGCAGGGCGTCCCACAGCCACGCCCAGCTCACGATAATCATCCCCGGGATGGTGAACAGGTGCCACTGGAAGTAGAAGACCCCCAGCGCGATCGCTGCCGCCAGGCGGACACGGCGCAGCGCGTCACCGCCACCATCGCGTGCGAGTGAGGTCAGGCCCAGCCCAGCCAGCAGCGAGATCGCCCCTCCGTAAACGAGGAGCCATCGGCTCCAGCAACGGAAGCCACCCAGAACCGGCAGTCGCCAGAGGATGTGGTAGAGCGGGTTCAGCGCGCTCATGCCCATCAAAAGCGCGCCCACGGCCAGCACCCACAGTGCAAGGTCTGTCCGGCGCCAGCCGCGGCGCATGGCGCCAAGTAGCGCCACCACCACCGTGCCCACGCCGAGGAAACCGACATACTCCCAGTTCTGGGCGATGCCGCGTTCTACGTCGATAAGGCTGCGCACGTGACGCCAGACCAGTGAGTAGGAGGTGGCGAACTCGTATGAGCCGCCAGCGCGGATCGATTGTCCGGCAAGAGTGGCCATCGGCACAATCTGCACCGCCGCCAGCCCCGCGCCCACCACTGCGGCGAGCAACGGCGCCCCCGCCGCGCGCGCTGCCTGCATGAGCGACGATCGCAGGCCGTCGCGGCGCGTATCACCTGTGCCCATCATCAGCGCAAGCAGCAGGCCGGAGGCGAAGGTGAGCAGCCATATCTGCGGGTGGCCGGCCAGAAGCTGGCAGGCTGATGCTCCCGCGATGATGCCGGCCCCGACCGCGTCGCGTTGCCTGACCCAGCGCAAGACTCCGTACCACCACCACGGCAGGAATGCCGCCGCGCACAGGATGGAATAGTGTAGCAGATGCACGGCCATGAAGCCGGCGCCGGTGAAGACCAGCCCCGCGACGAAGCTGCCCAACCGTGAACAGCCCAGCCGTCGGGCCAGCAGATACATCCCGATGGCAGCGAAGCAATAATGCAGCCACATCAACCAGCCCATTGCGACGCCGACCGGTAGCCCGCAGGCGAAGAGCAGGTTCGGGGCGTAGAAGGTGCCATTCTCACAGGTGGCCCAGAATGGGTAGCCGCAGCCGACCAGCCCGCACCAGGGCGTCAGTCTGCCCTGAGCGAGTTCGCCGGCTGCGAAGCTGTGCATGGGGAGGTAGAGCCTGCTGAGGTCATCGTGTATGTACACGCCCGCACCAATCATCACTCGCAAGTGTACGGAGGTGATGAATAAGAGCATGTACACGATCCATTGCCAGTCGCGCCCCGTCGCGCGTTTGGACGCTTCGGCCATCATGGCGCATCCACCCATGCCCCAAAGTAGCGGCCGCCCGGCCGAGGCCGGGCGGCCGTCTAACAGGTACAGCCAATTGCAGCGCGGTCCGGAACTACTCGGTCAGTGCCTTGAGCATTTCCGTCGCGATCAGGATATGACCCGCGGGGCCTGGATGCACCGGCTCGGCGCAGTAGAAGTCGGGCGCGCGGTGCTGCAGGTGTGCGGTGAAAATGTCCTGCATGGCGATGTGCCGGCAGCCGTGCGCCTTCGCCATCTCCTGGGAGACCGCGATGTAGTCGGGGATGGTCTCGAGCACGAGCGTACGGAAGCTGTCGGCGCTGGCGTCGGTGCTCATGTAGAACGGGTCGATGAGCAGCACCTGAGCGTCGGTCTCCTGATCCAGCCGCGTGAGGATGGCGTCATACTTCTCGCGATACAGATCGACCGGCACGTTCGGCTCAGTTCCGCGCAACACTGAGTGCAGGTCGTTGATACCGATGAGGATCGAGACCCAGTCTGGCTGGAAGCGGATGGCGTCATCGGTCCAGCGATCGAACAGGTCTGTCGTGCGGTTGCCGCCGATGCCCTTGTTGATCCAGTTGATCTGTCGCTCGGGGTAGTTCGCGGTCACTATGTCGATGAAGAACTTTGCGTAGCCAGTGCCGAACGGCGCCGCAGTTGCGCGCCGCCCGGCGTCAGTAATTGAGTCGCCCTGGAACAGATACGTCTGCCCGTCCTGCACGAGGAAGTCAGCCATCAGTCAGCCTCCGTTGTGGTCGCAGCGTCGGTGCGTTGGGCGCGCAATTCGACGCGCGCACCCCCGAACCCTCGTCAGCTACAGCACAGCGTCGAGGCTCCAGCGCACCACGCCCATGTGATAGCGCTGGTGCCACGGTGCGCAGTTGGTGTAGTACGCCGTCACGATATCGCCGCCTGGCACCTGCACGCTGGATGGGTAGCCGAGGTCCTTCTCGCCGAGGCCCGCCACCACAACGAACGGATGGCACCAATTCACGCCGCCGTCCTCGCTGACCCGTCCCAGCACGCCGCGCAGGCATGGCAGGCGGCTGCCATAGGTTGCCAAGATGCGTCCGTCCGCTAACTCAAGCAGGTGGCCCGGATGCTGGGCGGGCTGGCTGAGGTGTTCGCCGGCCGCCCACGTGCGCCCGCGGTCTTCGGAGGAGAACAGGCGCACATTGGCCTGCAAGTTGACCCCCGGCTCGTCGGTATGGAACGCCGCCGTCCGGCACAGCGCCAGCCACGGACCGCTGGTCGGCACCAGCACGTCGGTCTCATTGTAGTTGCCGCCGCCGATGACACTCGCGTCACCCCAGGTGCGCCCGCCGTCGCTGCTGCGGTAGAGCAGGCTGTCGCGCTGTCCGGCCGCACCGTCGGGGGCCACCGGCGCGTAGCAGCTCACGACCAGTTCGTCGCCGGCGATGCACACATCGCCGAAGGGGATCAGCCGCCGGTCCTCTAACAGGCCGGCGGTGCCCTCCTCCCACTGCAGCGTGGTGGTGACCTCCCACGTATTTCCCTCATCCGCGGACAGCAGCACCCACGGTTCGAGGATCGCGCCGATACCGCGCGTGCCCTGCTCGTCAAGACTCCAGCCACTGCACAGCACGACCATCTCGCCCGCCGCGTTCATCCCCGCCGCCACGTTCATGCGAACGCTCGGCGGCACGTGCTGGGTGACCTGGCTGCGCATGGCCCAGGTGTAGCCCTCGTCCTCACTCACCCACAACTCCACGTCGCCCTCCTGCCCGCCGTGGTTGGGCTTGTTGAAGATCACCGCCCCGATCGTCCCGTCGGGCATCATCGTCAGGTTTGGCCACGCGCAGTGCTCCAGCGCAGTCACGACATGGTATGCGCCGTCCGGCAGCTCAATGTGGTAGCCCATCACGGGCTCCCTTCCGCAGCAGTTATTCGCCCATCACTTTCACGACCAGTCGCTTGCGGCGCAGACCGTCAAACTCGGCGTAGTAGATCTGCTGCCACGGCCCGAAGTCCAAGCGCCCGTCGGTAATCGGCACGATGACTTCGTGGTGTATCAGCAGGCTCTTGAGGTGGGCGTCGCCATTGTCCTCGCCGGTGCGGTGGTGCTTGTAGTCGGGGTTGAAGGGCGCCAGACGCTCAAGCCAATCGTCGATGTCCTGGATGATCCCCGACTCGGCATCGTTGACGTAGACCCCGTTGCTCGGTGATGTTGATGTAGTCGCGCTGGCGCTCGGTCTGGAACCACAGATACTTCGTAGCGGTCTTCATCTCGGGGTGCCCCCTCGTACGAAACAGGCCCCGGCAATTGCCGGGGCCTGTCGGTGGTTGTCCTGTTGCTCCCCCGCTTTACTCGTGGGTCCAGATATGGATGCGGGTGAGCTCCATGTTGTGGAAGGTCAGGTTGACGTTGTTGTTCTCGGTGTAGTTGAGGATGCAGTCGCGCGAGAATTCGCGGACGACGCCGTTCCAGGTCACGCTGACCGGGCCGCCGCCAGGGCCAACTTCGCCCGGGCCGGTGTTGGAGAATGTCATCGTGTCATCCGGCCAACCGTAACGGTAGATGGCCAGCTTGTAGCTGTCGCCCAGCTTCAGATACTCGTGGGGATTCCACAGCCGTGTGCGGGCGAAGTCACACTTCTCGCCAGCCACGGCGATCGACTTGATGTAGCCGTCGCGGTCGAGGACGAAGCCAATGACCACGCCGTCGATCCGGTAGAGCCACTGAAGTTCGTGGGCTCCGAGCGTCACCCAGACGGGAAGTGCCCAACGGGGGAAGGGATTGCGCTGCACGCCGCCTGCGCTGGCACCCGCTGCTCCGCCGGCTTCACCCGCCATACCGGGGCCGCCGCCCTCCATACCGGGCTCCATGGGTCCGGGGCCGCCCATCATCATGGGGTCCTCGGCCATCATCGGGGCTTCGGCACCCATCATCATGCCTGGGTCCATTCCGCCCATCATATCCATGCCGCCCATCATGTCCATGCCCATGCCCATCATGTCCATGCCCATGCCCATCTCGCCGCCCATGGCGCCGGAGCCGCCGGAGGCGAACTCTTCACCGTCGCCGGTGGCGATTCCCATTGGCTGGCCATAGATGTCGAGCAGGTTCACAGCGTGCTGGCCAAGGCGCATGCCCGCAAGCTGCACCTCCCACGCCGAAGCGGGGACTGCAACAACGATCAGACATGCGATCAGTGCGAGACATGCGAAATGGCTGCGATGCAATGGCATATCGCACCTCACCTTTCATGCGCAACTGACGAAACGACGCGTGACTGGCCCGTACACGTCACCATATCACGCTTGGATGATTGCGTGTGTGGCGTAGTATAGCACAAGAGCGCGGCCACACTCAAGAGCAATGGGCTTAAGGAAAAGCATCTGGTCCGTCGCCGGGCCAGGGAGCTATCCCTTCTCGGCCTCGTCTTTGATAGCCGCGAGCATCGAATCACAGTTTTGCTGCGTCTTCTTCTGAAGCACCTTCTGGATCAGCGCGCCGATGAGCGGCACGTTGTAGGCGTAGTCGAGCACGAGCGTCGCCCGCGTGCCTTCGCCATCAGCCATGAAGCGCCACGTGCCGCTATACTCCGTGAAGTCGCCCTCAAGCATTTTGAAGTCGCAGGTGTGAGTCTCGGCGTTCCAGAAGTCTTCCTCGGTCCATTTGATCTGTCGGTTGAGTTCTTTGATCGCGGCCGCCCAGCGACTGACCTGGCGATCCTCGGTCTGTTCGAGGATTTCCACCTCGTCGACATCGTCCATGAACTCGGGGAAACGCTCGATATCGCTGGCGATCTCGTAGACGCGCTCTACGGGCGCGTTGATGGTGACTTCGGACGTGACAGTTGGCATGGTGTCGCTCCTATGGTCGGGTAGCCGGTCCCGGTCTTACTCACCAGCCCGACGGACAAACCTGGTAATGCGGCGTTCGAGCCTGGCGCGGGGCACCCGGACGATGTGCTCGCACCCGCTGCAGCGCAGTTTCACCTCGACGCCCAGGCCCAGAACCTCCCACTCATTCGCGCCGCAGGGGTGAGGCTTCTTCAGGGCGAGCACATCCCCCTCCATTATGCGCACAATCTCTGCCATCGTCACTCGCCGCGCGCCGGCGGGCCGCCCTCCTCGCCCGGCAGCGCTGTGTAGTGCGGGATGCGAACCGTGAAGGTCGAGCCCTCCTGCCACACACTCTCCACGGTGATCTCGCCACCGTGCGCCTGCACGATATGCCTGCACACATACAGCCCCACGCCCGTGCCGCTCACGCGCCCGTAGCTGTCATCGTGCACCCGCTGGAAGCTCTGGAAGAGCCGGGGGAGGTCCTCGGGCTTGATGCCCTCGCCCTGGTCCTCTACCTCGATCACCACGTGACCGTCGGCGCCATAGGCTCGGACGATGACGTCCCCGCCCTCGGGCGAGTATTTCTGAGCGTTCTCGACCAGGTTGATGAGCACGCTCTCAATCTTTGGTCGGTCAACCCAGAACGCCCCGAGCCCCTCGTCCACCTCCATCGAGCGATGGTGCTCTGAGCCACCGTGGCGGCACAACTCAAAGACGCCCTCGATCAACTCGCGGGCATCGGCGATCTCCATCCAGGTCAGTTCGAGGCGCATGCCCGCTTCCACCCGGGACAAGTCGAGGAAGTCTTGCACCAGATACTGCATGCGCCGTGCCTGACGCCGAGCGATCTCCAGCAGCTTCTCGGTTGTCTCGTCCTCGGCCTTCACTCGATCGGTGAGCATATGACAGGCGCCCTGCAGCGAGGCAATTGGGTTCTTGAGTTCGTGTGAGACGAATGAGATCAGGTCGGTCTTCATCTGGTCGAGCTTCTTGAGGTGGGTGATGTCGGTGAATATCGCGCACTTGTCAGCCGCCTGCTCGCCCTCGCGTTCGATCAGGGCGATATGGGCCTGCACGGTGCGACCGGTCTCTTTGTCGAGCACGATTTCTGTCTCGTACGAGCCCCCGTGTGGTGACAGCGGCATGGCGAACAACTCGACCAGGATCGGATTATCAATGACCGCCAGAATCGGATTGCCGAGCGCCTCGTCCTCATCGATGCCCAGCATCTCCTGGGCGACGTCGTTGAAGATGACGATGCGGTCGCTCGCGTCGGTTGCCACCACTCCGTCCACCATCTGCGCGACCAGCGTCGAGATGCGTGCCATCTCGATAGCCAGGCGGCGGTTCGCGTTGCGCAGCTCGTCGTTGGCGAAATCAACACGGTCGGACAGTTCGCGATACAGGCGCGCGGTCTCCAGAAACAGCGCCGCTTGATGCGCGATCACGGTCAGCAGTTGCACGTCCTGGTCCGTGAAAGTGCCCTCGCGCTTGTTGATAAGCTCCAGCACTCCGACAACCTGATTCTGCAGCGTCATCGGCACGGCCAGGATTGACCGCGTCTGGAACTCGATGGCGTCGGCGATGTCGACTGCCCAGCGCGGGTCCCGCCGCACGTCGTCCACCACCACAGGCTCACCCGTCAGCGCCACCGTCCCCGCGATGCCCTTGCCAAGCTCGATCCGGAAGTCCTTGAGCATCGGGCCCTTGTCACCGAGGGCCACCTCAAAGCGCAAGAACTGCCGGCTCGGATCCATCAGCAGAAGCGAAGCTGCCTCGGTGCCGATCTCACCCTCCGCCCACCGCAGCGTCTCGATCAGAAGCTGGTCGCGGTCGAGGCTGGAGTTCGTCAGACGCCCGATGCCCGCGATCGTCTGCAGCCGCGAGTGCAGTCGAGTTTCCGCCGCCACTCGCTGGCTGTCGACGCTGGCGGCCGAGTTCGCCACAAGCAGCGCGCCGGTCAGCCCCACCGCAAGCAGCGCCTCGGCCATGGGCACGTAGATGTTCACCAGGAAAAGACCGATGCCCACCATGAACACTCCGGCCACCAGGAACGCGGTGATGAACAGGCCCGACAGTGGCCCGGCGCGTGACACCAACCAGGCGGTGAGCAGAGCCAGCAGAATTGCGCTGGCATGCCCGGCCCACGGCGTGGTGCGCGACAGCGGGTCGCCAGCCAGCAGATTGTCCGTGACATGTGCGGCCACTTCGGCCCCGGGCATGCGCGAGGCGGTCGGCGTGCGAAGATAGCCGGTAACATCTGCGCGGTCGGTGCCCACGATAACGATCTTGCCCTTGACCAGGCCCTCGAACTGGGCCATCGGCATGGAGGCGGCGGCGTGGTAGGAAACCCGCGGGAACTCGTTGTAGTCGCCACGGTAGTTGATCAGAACCTCCGCCGCCTGGTTGATACGCCAACTGCGTTCGCCCAGTCGTGCGAAGTCGTCGGTGATGCGCAGGCTTCCCGGCGGCAGTCCATCGGCCAGGCGCACCAGCTCGGTCCAGAAAGCGGGGTAGATGGTGCCGCGCCACGACACCGCAAGTGGCGCTTCGCGGACAACGCCAGCCACGTCGACGAACACCCTGTTGCTGCCCACACCGGCGGCCGCTTCGACCAACTCGGCCGCCGGCAATGCGAGGGTGACCGGGTCGGGGGTCTCAAAGCCTATGATCGCGCCGTGGCCGCAACTGAAGGCCGCGATCTCATCGGCACGTACCAGCGTCTGGTCGCCCTCCTTGGCCCCACTAAGGGGCATCACAACCTTGCCGTGGGCCCGCATCGCGTCCGCTAGCCTCAGGCCGGCCCAGTCGATGGGCTTATGAGCGTAACTGGACGTGATGCCCGGGATATCGAGACCAATCACCGTGGCACCCGCTTCATCCAAGCGCTCGACCAGTTCCGCTAACTGCTGCGTCGGCCAGATGGCAGGGCCGCTCACGTTCGGCACTGGTTGGGTGAGGGCGATCAGCAGCACTTCGTCGGTGGTGGGGATGCTTCCGCGGACGTTGAAGCGTATGCCGAGAAGGCCGCTCTCAGTGCTGTAGAGTCGTCCCAACGAGCTCAGGGCTGCGACACACGTGAAGGCGCCCAAAGCCAGCCAGATGGCGTTGCGAAGGCGTCGACCGGTTATGCGGTACCTTTGCATAGCCGTTCCCCCACGTCAACTGACCGGCGCGAGATACAGTGCAATATTCGCCACCCCCCCGCCGAGGGCCTGCACCGGTCCATAGGCTCGCAGGTGAGACGGCCTCGGTGGCGAATATCGAACGGAGCACAGGTCTCGCCATACGCACCATGCGCAGCGGCCTGATTCAATGAGGGATCGCGTTCCCGGACGGGACAGCCTGGTGGCGATCGCCCCCGAAGCAGACCTGCGCGCCTCGCCAGAGCGGAAAGATGGCGTCACGGCGCGCGCCTTTGTTATTGGCATCATCCTGGTCATCGGCTTTACGGTGGCTGGGTGTTTTTCAGTGCTGCTCCGCTACGAGATCATCGGTACCGGCTACCTGCCACGCGGCGCGATCTGCTTGCTGCTGGCGCTCATTGCGGGCAACGCGGCGCTGCGCTACCTCGGCCGCACTGGCCGTCGCCTGTCGCTGACGGCCAACGAGCTGCTCCTCATCTTCGCCATGCTCCTTGTAGTCGGCGCCATCGCGGGCCAGGAATACGCCCAGCACGTCTACCTCAATATGGTGGGCATCGTCTACTACACCACCCCCGACATCGCCGAGCCTACGCTTTACCTCGATGGGCTCGATCCGATGCTCGTGCCCAGCGTCAATCGAGAGGACCCCGTCATCCGCTGGGCCTTCGAGGGCCTGCCTCCGGGCGCGGCCTTCCCCTGGCGGCCCTGGGTCACGCCGCTCCTGGTGTGGACGCCCTTCTTCATGGCCCTGTACTGGATGGTCCTGTGCTTCTCCGCGGCGATGGCTCACCGCTGGGAGCAGGAGGAGCGTTTGCTCTACCCGCTGGTGCAGGTGCCCGTGGAGATCGTCGAGACTGAGCCATTGGGGCTGGCAATGCCCCTGCGCAACCCCATCCTGTGGATCGCCTTCGGCCTATGCTGCGCCCTCTTCACTTTCAAGATGATCCACGCCTACGTGCCCTCGCTGCCTGACATCAATCTGCAGAAGTGCCCGTGCACTTCTACCCGGAGATGGTTGGGGTCTCGTACCTGCTCACCGCTGAGGTGGGCTTCTCGCTGTGGGTCTTCTACTGGTTCCGCCGCATCCAGGAGTTCCTCCGCATCGCAGTGGGCATCGACGCCGGCCACTACCAGTTCTACAAGGCTCAGACCATCGGCGGCTATCTCGTGCTCGCGATCGCACTCTTGTGGTCGGCGCGCGCGCATCTGCAACGAGCCTTCACAGTGGCAATGGGCGTCTTGCGGATGGACCCGGATGACCCGGACGCGCGCGAACCTTACCGCCTTGCGGTGCTCGGCTTTATCGCGGCCCTGTCGCCTTCCCGTTGGTCGGCATGGTTGTCGCGCGAGTGGTGTGCGAGGCGGGCATCCTCATCTACACCAGCCCCTTCCGCATCAATGAGGCAATCTTCGACATCGCCGGCACCGAGCACATGCAGCCCGCCGACATCACCATGCTGACCATGACGAGTTGGACGCAGATTCGCTCAACTGCAACCATCAACATGGCCGCCGTCGCGCAGAGCTTCAAGATCGGGTCGGCGATGGGGGCCAGTCGCACGAAGATGATGCTCATGGCCATGGCCGCGATTACGGTCGCGATCATCGTCTCGCACTTCGCCTCGCTGTACGTGATCTACACCTGGGGTGTGCCCAAGCTTGGCTGGTGGCCCAGGGGCTCGTCGCTTGGCGCCACCACGCGGCTCGTGCAATACCTGCAGGTCCCGACGCTGATGACCGCCAGTGACTGGGTGGGTATGGCCCTCGGCGGCGCGATCACCTGGGCCCTGGTGGCGCTGCGCCGACAGTTCGTATGGTGGCCGCTGCATCCGCTGGGGTTTGTGACGTGGCTGGGGTGGCCCATCGACCGGTACTGGCTATCGATCTTCATCGGCTGGTTGGTGAAGTATTTCGTGGTCCGCTTCGGCGGGTATCAGACCTATCACCGCTTGCGCCCGGCGGCTTTCGGGCTGATCCTCGGGGTCGCGTTCATCGTTACCGTATCGATCGTCCTGCACTTCTTCTACCCCGCCGCGCCTCTCATCATCGAGTAGCCCCGACCACAGATGCGACGTGGCCCGCAGGCATGTTGCTTGCGGGCCACGTTACCTGCGCCGTCAGCTAGTTCAGGGCTGGGTTCAGCCAGTTGGTGGGCGCATGCACGGCTCCACCCGTGTCGAATATGACGCCGAAGACGTTGTTCATGTCCTCTTTAGCGCCGCCTACCGGGGTGAGCAGTGCGTGCTCGTTGATCTGCCCCGCACTTGAGCCCGCCACCGGCGGGTCAACTATCGCGATCAGCATCCCCGACCAAGGCAGGCCCGCTGTCGTGACGCCGTAGAAGCTGAACTCGGCCATCTTGGAGTTGCCCCGCTTGATGACAGTGGGTATCTGGGCAGTCTGCACCAGGAGCGGTGCACGACCCATGATATCGGACGTGTAGCACAGAGCCACCGTGCATGGCGGGGCCTCGCCCCTACCGATGTTCTTGACCTGCACCTTCAGGTGCACTTGATGAATATCCCCTTGAGTGAAGCCGCTGATCATGATCTTGCGCACCACCAGATCCGGGGCCTTGGGGATCTGCATTGTGATCTGCCCGAACGCACCTGGCAGTGGCAGCACCATCGCGCACACGATCAGTGACGTAAACACGACTCGACCTGCACTCCTCATCGTCCCTTCCTCCTCCTGGCATGCTCTCTAATGCTGATCTTCCCACATCATGCCTTCGACGCGGCGCGGGAGTCTCCTGCTTGACTCGCGAGCGCGGCTCACGGCCGGCCAGCTTCCTGGAAGGGCGCTTCGGGGGCGTCGCAGATTTCCCGGATGCGGTTCATGAACTCCCAGAACGCGCTGTAGCTGCAGTGCGGCGGCAGACCGTGGTCGATGCTGGGCAAGTATCCGCCATGTTCGAGCATCGCCGGGACCTTGGAGTTGACTTCCGCCAGCGCCGTCTCGCCGGTCGGGTCAACGGTCGAGTGCTTGTCCAGACCGCCGACGATGATGAACTCGGGCAGCTCGCGGCGGGTGCGGAAGATGTCCGAGCCTCCGTGCGTCGGCTCGAACGCGTGGCACATGTTGACGCCCGACTTCCACAGGCAATGCACGAACTCGCTCACGTCGCCGTCGCAGTCGATGTCCACCACCGCCGCGCCGATCCGCCGCGCGAAATCAGACACCTCGCGGTAGTAAGGTTCGCAGAATTCGGCGAAGGCGTCCGGTGAGATGAGCATCCCACCCCGGTAACACATGTCCTCCCAGCCGGTCACGGCGTCTATCTGGATACGCTCCGCCACCCATGAGGCCTGGTCGAGGAACAGGTCGGTCGTTGCGCGGTTGATCTCGTGAATCAGCGCGGGGTCATCCTGCATGAGGTAGCCGACCTGCTCGGTGCCGAAGTCGCTGCGCATTCGGCCCCAGTAGCTTGGGCAGCTCACCATAACGGGCTGGTCGGGCTGAGTCTCAGGGATCGCGGGCCGGCCACGATCGGGGTGTGTCGGGTCCAGCCGGGGGCGCATGTGCTCTTCGAAGTCCTCGCGGTCCTCGAACATGTAGGTCGCGTACTGCGGCATAGTGTACGTATGGGCGTTGTCGATCAGTTCGCGAGTGACCGACTTATGCTGGCGTATCTGCACATAGCCATCGCCAAGGTCCGTGCGCTCAACCTCGAAGCCGGGCAGGTAACCGGTGTGCAGCCCGATCGTGTGGTAGGCCTCCGCCCCCCAGAACTCCACCAGCGATTCGTAGTCGCTCGGGTAGCCCTCTTCGGCCTGCCATCGGGCCACCGTCTCGATGTGCGCGATGCCGATCCCTGGCGCATACCAGTAGGGCACATAGTCAGGCCGCTCGAAGTTCACGATGGCCAGGAAGCGCTCGCGAGTCGTCATGGCTTACCTCCGGCGTTTGCCCTGCTTGATGGAGCGCAGATGCGCGGTCTTGTCGAAGGTCAGCAGCATGTTGCGCGTGGATTGATGGCCGCTCTTCTGCTCAGGACTGGCCATCTCTGCCACCTGACGGAAGTAGTTCATTGGCCTTAGCCTGACGTGCTCCGCAGCGAGGTAAAGCTCCCCGAGCGCCACGAGCGTGTCCCGCCAGTCGATAGTGGCATCCTCGATCGCGGCTGCGGTCAACCCGCGCAGCAGCCATGTGTCGTCACGCGTCTCCCGGAGCTGTTTCGCGCATCGGTGCATGTAGCCGTGCATATGGTTGCGCACTCCGCGGCGCGCGCCCACCATCCCCATAATGTCCACGCGCTGGCGAAAGTCACCCGCCATATACATATCGGCCAGCTCATCGAGCAGTTCATTGAGGCGGTCGCGGTTAATGACGGTGGTCGGATCCGCGTCGAGACGCGCGGCCGCTTTCTCGATCATCTTGCTGAATTCGTCGGTCTTCACTTTGCGCTTGCCAATGCTCTTGATGACATCTTTCGACGCCTGGTTGCGCAGGTCGAAGACGCGCTGATACTCGTCGAGATCGCTCGCGATCTGCGTCAGACGTTCTGCTTTCGCCTCGTCAGCCATTAGTCAATCCTCAGGCGTCAAAGCACCAGTGTCATCCCCGGCTCCGGCCAGTGCGTGCTCGGAAATATCTCGCGCGCAGCGTCCAGCAAGTCGTTCTTCAGACCAGTGTTGGTGTGGACCAGATACAGCGCCCCCGCTCCAGCATCGCGGGCGATCGCTGCCGACTGGCGCACGCCCGAGTGCCCGGTCTCAGGCGTCACCTCTGGATCGCTCAGGCCAGCCGACGCCTCGTAGATCAGGACGTCAACGCCCGCGAAGAACTCGGAAAGTTCGGGCAGGTAGGCGGTGTCCCCGGGAATGCCGATCTGTATGCCGGTCATGGTGTCGGTGAAACGGTAGGCCAGGCCCTGCACTTGGTGATGTGTGGGCGCTGTCATCACGCTCAGCTCGCCGACCTCGAAGCCCTCGCCCGGCTGCACTGGGCAGATGTTTGGCGTGCTTTGCACCATCGAGAACCGGTCGCCCTGCAGGTATGCGCGCGCCAGTTCCACCACCCGCTCGATGTCATCTGCCGGGCCAATGACCTTCAGTTCAGGCGCGCCCTCGGGCAGGCGCGCTTTCTGCATGCGGCGGTAGAAGAAGATGCTGGCCAATCCCATGTAGTGGTCATGGTGGCAGTGCGTGATCAGGACGTGGTCAAGCTCGGTTGCATCATGCCCACACCGCAACATGCTCAGCGCGGCGCACCATCCGGTGTCCACGAGAACGTGGCCGTTGAGCAGATAACATGCGGTCTCATTCCCAGCGTGTGGTGTGCACGAGTCTGTGCCGACGAACGTCAGAGTCGTGGCCATACTGCTGCCTCCAGGGAGGTGCTGAAGAGGGTCAGTTCTCGATGCGCTTTCCCCAACCACGCGAGATCAACTCGATACAGCCGTCGGGGTGATAGTCATCCGGCTTAACTCCGAGCCCCAGTTTGCCTCTGATTTCAGCCAGGTCCCGCAGCTGCTCGTCCGACAGCAGATCGGCGCCGCCGTTGGTGGCGATGATGGTCGCCACCTCGGCCCCCTGCTCGACCGTCTCCATGCGGTAGTACGCGTCCCAGACGTCGCGCCCCAGAGTCACCACGCCGTGATTGCGCAGCAGGAACGCGTCCGCCTCGGCCACCATCGGCAGCGCCGACGCGGGCACTTCCATCGTGCCTGGCGTGCCATACTCAGCGCAGGGAACGGACCACAGTGCCACCGCGATCTCGGTCAGATAGTGCGTCGGCACCGCCCGGCCCATCGCCGCGAACGCCGTCCCATAGGGCGGGTGCGCATGAACGATGCCCTGCACGTCGGACCGCGCTGCGTAGCACACCAGGTGCAGCAGCGCTTCCGATGAGGGCTGCCCTGGTCCGAGCAGAGTTCCGTCGGGAATCAGCACCACCAGGTCATCTGGCTGCATGAAGCCCTTGCTGACCATCGTCGGAGTGCATATGATATTGCCGTCGTCCATCCGCGCGGAGATGTTCCCGTCGTTCGCCGCCACCTGTCCACTCGTCCACAGGCGGCGTCCGACCTCGCAGATGGCGTCGCGAAGTTCCTGCTCGCTTGCCATCGATAGTTGCCTCACATTCTGCAGATTACTCAAACAATAGTCCTGGGGGGCCTCGCCTGAGTGCAGCGCGTAGGTTCGCAATCCGAGGGCCGTTACCTGCTGCGGCGGATCAGTGGTTCACGGGTGGTCGGCCACGAAACGCATCGCCACAAATCCCGCGCCCTCGACGATGCCCGACCGCAGAGGCCCATCTGGATCGATTGGCCCCCCGTGGGGTGTGAAAAGACAGCTCATCGCGTCGTCCATCATCAGCCCTGCGGCTCCCGCCAGGCTGATCACTTCCTGGCACGTATAGAACGTGGCCCGCGAGTAGAAGGCATGGCCCTCCTCGCCCTGGCGAACGTAGTGCTGACCCCATGAACTGTCGGCGGGCACCAGGCCGATGACGAGCGCGCCGCCTTCCGCCATGACTCGCGCGCACTCGCGCAGCGTCGCGCCGGGATCGTCCAGGAAGCAGATGGTCACCACCATCAGCAGGCCCCCAAACGAGTTGTCGGCGTAGGGCATTTGCTCGCCGGCCCCGACACTCACGGTGATGCTGCGCCGCGCTGCGAACTCCAGGACAGCCGGCGACGGGTCCAGACCTTCCTCAACCCCGAGGGCCTCGGCGAATCGCCCGGTCCCTACGCCCACCTCCAACCAGCGATGCGGCGCTCCCTCCAGCAGGGGGCGCACACACCGCACTTCGAGCCCGAACAGCGGCGCCCCGTCCGGCGAGTCGAACCAGTCGTCATAGCGCTGAGCAAGATGATTGAACGGGTTATCGGCCATAGTGATTCCTCGATCACGCCAACGTTCGCTCGAGATCGGCAACGATCTCGCGCAATGCCTCAGTCGCCTCGCCGAACCTGCGGTCCCTGTGTGCGGGCAGCACCTCGTCAGCGTAGCGACGCGCGACCTCGGCCTGCGCCTCCTCGGCCACGATCGCCACCTGCAGCGAGCGGATCTCGTCGAAGTTCAGGTTGCTTGGCCCGACGCCGTTGATGAGCCGGTGTATCTGCGCCCACCCAAAGCGCGTTCGCAAGAAGGCCGCGACGTAGTCCGGGTCGATGTCACGCAGACGCACCAGATCGACGAAGCAATCGACGACCGCCCGCCGTCGGCCATGGTATACCCCCAGCCGGTTCTTTGCCAGCGAGCCCTCTCCCGAGCGCGCCACAAGCAGATCGCCACTGCGCACCACACAGCGCGCCGGAGCCCACGGGGAATCGGCACCCACGCGCACGGCATCACGCGTGTCGACGCCACTTGGGCGCAGGCACCCCTGCCCGATGAGCGGCATACCGTTCGCATCGGGTTCAGGCGCTCGGCCGGTGACGATCGCACCGTAAGTGATGTGCTCGATGAAGTCGTGAAGCGGCGCGAGCGGCGCCCGGCACTCGGCCATGATCGCCTCATAGCATGGGTGCCAGTAGCCCGGATCGAGCCGCTCGACAAGGTCCTCGTTCTGCGTATGGCGCGTGATGAACATGCGTGTGAACAGCAGTTCTTCGCCCGGGCGCTGCTCACCTTGCAGGCGGGCGAAGGAGAATCTCCGTCGGGGTCGAACTTGTCTGTCTGCGGGCACATCGTGCCCCGCTTGGTACGCCACATGCTGCTCACGAGGAGGACGAAAGATGGCTTTCACGCCTGCCCTTGCTAGCTTCCTGGATTTCCAGGACGCCGAGGTATGCGCCCGCGTCCGCGCGATCACGAGGGACAAGATCACCGAGCACCCGAAGAAGAGCTTCAAGATCAAGGTTATTGAGGACCTCTCCGAGTTCTACGGAGCATTCGCGGTCGACATCGTCTCGCGCATCGTTCAGGCTCGGGACGAGAACCGCGAGTGTGTCATGATCCTGCCGGTGGGCCCGGTGCCGCAGTACGCGGTCGCCGCGGGCATCATCAACGGACTGGGGATCGACTGCTCTCACCTGGTGACCTTCAACATGGACGAGTATGCCGATGAGGACGGCAAGACCGCCCCGGCCAGTTGGGAGGGCTCCTTCGCGACCGCCATGCAGGCGAACTTCTTCGGCCGCGTCAACGCCAAGCTGCGCCCACCCAAGAAGAACATCAATTTCCCCAACTCCCGCAACATCGGCGACTACTCGCAGATGATCGCCGACAAGGGCGGCGCCGACTGCTGCTATGGCGGCATCGGCTGGTGTGGGCACATCGCGTTCTGGGAGTCCAGCCTTGGTAACAACTATGAGACGCTGGATGACTACAAGGCCGCGACCGCCCAGATCGTGGAGCTGACTCCGCTCACGATCATCCAGAATGCTCTGCACAGTTTCGGCGGCGACTGGTCATGGGTACCGCCCAAGGCTGCGACCATTGCCCCGTCGGACATTCTCGGTGCCAAGCACCGCAGCTTCTGGCTCGACGGCATGTGCGGTCCCGCGACGCCCATGAGCTGGCAGAGATTCATCGCCCGTCTGGTGGCACACGGACCGGTCAACAAATACGTCCCCGGATCGATCCTGCAGGATGCGCCGACGGACTACACCATGATCGCTGGCGTGGCCGACGACGTGAAGATTGAGATGTCGTAGCGCCGCGCTCTGACCTGCATGTACTGAGAAGCGCCGGGCCCGTGTGGGCCCGGCGCTTTGGTGTACCCTGGGTGCGGCTCGCCCCGACTACTTCGGTATCCTTGTGCCGGAGTGCTTGAGCATGGTGAACAGCAATTCGCGCGCTTCCCCAGCCGGAGCTGTCAGGCGGATCGCCACCACGCCCTCGTCCAGATCGCGCGCGTGCAACTCGCGCGAGGAGAATTCCCATGTGTTGAGCACCGTCTCCAACACCTCGAGCTGGGCGTCGGCTCCCGTGTGGTTGCGGATGGCGATCTGGTAGCGCTCGAGGGTGTCAGAGCCCGCCACGCGCCCGAGCCGGTCGAAGTCCAGGTTCTGCTTACGCTGATCGAGCATCGTGCGCTCGACCACAATGTCTCGCTCCACACCAAGGTCCAGCTCGAACTCCTCGCCGGGAGCATATTTGAGTTCGCCCGCCATCGAGCGCGCTGGCAGGCCCGCTTCGGTCAGCAGCACGATCGATACTCGTCCGACGGGCAGCGCCTCCTGCGCCAGCCCGCCCTCGGTGGGCGGCGTGAGGACGAGCACCTGGCGCACCTTCTGCGGATCCTGCTCACCATCGAGGCGGTATACGAGCCGCGCCCGCAGTGCCATCTGCGGCAGGAAGCCCGCGCGCACTCTTGCCGAAACCGGCAGGTCGCCCGCATCCGGGATATCCCACGTCGTGCGCGTCGCATCATCCGAACCCGAGCGCCCCAGCGTCAGCGACAGGCGCGCATCCTCCAGCGCCAGTCCACTCTCGTTCGATAGCGTCAGCGAGCCCTCGAGCTGCGCGTGGTCACTGCCGGGCTGATACAGCAGTCGATACGAGGGCGTCCATTTCACATCTGCCAGCAAATAGCTGATGGTGACCGCCCAGTCGCCCTCCGTCGGCGCGGTGACATCCCACGCCAGCGTCCGCGCCGAGCCCGCCGGGACGATCGTCTCGCCCACGGCCAGGTCGCGCGGAGCGCGCAGGAGCACCGACCCGGCGTCAACCTTGTCGGTAGCCCAAGTGAAAGTCAACCGATTTGAGCCGCGCACCAGATGCGTCTGCACGTCCTGGCGCACCAGTGCCTTCGATGATGTGGTCGACAGCGCGACTTGGATGCCGGCCGGTTCGCCGAGCCGCTGCAGGGCCGGTCCAGCCCAGGCGGTGGCAGCGAAAGTGGCAAGCGCGAGGCAGATGGCAATTGTTCTCTTCATGTCGTCTCTCCCCGTCAGCGCACGGCGAAAGTCGCCGTGGCTGTGACTGCGCGGGCGTCATCCACGCTTACGCGCGCGGTGTATTCGCCCCGCTCGACTGGGTCTTCTGACGAGCCTGTGAATGTCACCGACGCAGTGCCACCAGGCGGCACTTGGACGGTCTTCGCCTCCGGGTAGCGCCTCGCCTGCAGGACTGCGCATCGAACTGTGGCGGCGACCGTCTCGGTGCTTCCGTAGTTGCGCACGGTCGCGGCGATACTGAAGGGGCGGCCGAAGTCTATATCGGTGCCCTTCACCTCTGTGATGATGAATGTCTGGTCGCGATCCGCCAGCACGTTCACTGGAGCCGGACAGGTGGCCGTCAGCACTTGCGTCCCGTCCGTGGCGACTACTTGCGCCTGCAGGATGCAGGTTCCGGCCCGCAGTTCCTGCGGGCACCAGGTGAAGGTTGCATCTGCTCGCCCGCCTGCGGGTATCTGCACCTGTACGCGATCGGGGCGCACCTCACCCGCGGGTGCTGTCAGACGCACCGTGGCCTCAATCGCCCGGGCCGACGCGTTCAGCGCGCCGACCCTCACGCGCGTCAGATCGCTCGGGTAGATCGTTGGGGGAAGTGTGGCCTGTATGACGCGCAGGGCGCCCGGCGACGCCCACCCCGGCGCCAGTGCGCGCGCCTGGTCGGCGCTCCAGTCGTAGGTCGCGCCAGTGGCCATGACATTGACCACCTCGAAGGTCCGCTGATCGTCCCCGCGATCCGGCGCGGCGAACTCGCACCAGCCCTCTTCGTCCGTCAGCGCCGACCGCACCTGCTCAGTCGTGCCCCACCACCGCCCAGTCACTCTTGCCGTGTGCACGGGTGCTCCGGCGGCGTCAGTTATGCGGACTCGCGCCACGGTGCCCTCGCCCTCGCCCGCGATTTCAGCGATGTGCACGAAGCTGTGCAACTCGGGTTTCTGAGCCCGCGTGCGCGCGATCTGCAGGCCCCGGTCCACTTGCCAGCGGTCGTCGAAGTAGCCCGCCTCGACGAATTGCCCCGCCTCGTAGCAGGTCACCGGCGGCTTGTTGTTCACGTTGAGCTGGAACGGGAGTTGCGCCTGGTCCCAGTTGAATACCAGGTAATCCGGGTAGCCCCAGGGCAGCTTCTCCAGGTCATAGCCCATCAGTTGGGGTACGCCGTTCTCGTCTTGGGTGAACACGCGCTGGTTGACGATGACCAGGTAGGTTGCCGAGTCGTTGAGCGCATTGGGGTAGCACATCATGCTCCCGAAATGCCCGCCCATGTAGCGCCGATCGCCGTGCAGCGGATCGTGCACGATCACGCCGTCTCGGCGGATCTCGACCGGGAAGGGCTGCGTCATGTGCGCCCGCCGCAGGACTGAACTTGAGTCGAGTGTGCCGAAGATTACGAGCGTGCGTTCACGCACGTCGGCATCGGTCAGCCTGTCTTCGGGCACGGCGGTCGCACCCGAGCCATGCACCATGAAGCCGTTCCAGCTTGCCGCGAACTGCTCGGCCTCCCGCTTGTGTCGCGCTACGTCAGACGGGCTGCCGGAAGTGCCCCAGGCAATGGCGAACGGACGGAGGAATGCATCGCCCACGGGGCCGCACATTGCTGGAGTCTTGCGCAGACCGACTGGCTGATCGCTGACCTTGTGCCAGCCTATGATCGCGTCGGTATTGCTGCGCTCGGCGGCGATGGTCACCATCTCGGGCCGCCCGCTGTATGCGAGGAAACCGTCCGCCCACACATCCACGCGCTCCTCGTCAGCGCAGTTGCTGGCCTCGAGCATCAGCGTGCATGCGTCCACATTGCGCGTGCTCACCGATACCGTCGTACCCTCGGCGTGGCCTTCCAGAACCCCGGTCATGCCATCAATGTGGAAGTCCTCGATGCGGCCCCAGTAGAGCTCCCCGTGTGGCAGCACGGTCGTCTGCACGAGGAAGTCTCCGCGCCCCTCTGTGCGCGAGTTCCGTGCGAAGTAATTGTAGATGGTCGTATAGTTCGTGCCCCGCCCGTGCCCCAGCGTCGGGTTATACACGACGAGCTGGTCGTGGGTATACGGATCGTCGCGGCCCAGTTCCCACAGCGCCTCCCGCAGTTGCAGGCCGTTGACTGGCAGCACCACGCTGTCGGCGCCGTCGACGATATGTCCCGTCGCTCCCCAGCGCCCGCGCGCCGCCCAGTAGAGCGGTGACGCCGCCTCAAGCAGCGGGCGCCGGAATTCCTCGATCTGATCGCGGAAATCGGTGCGCGCATACCAGTGGTAATGCCACTCGCGATAGTCGGTCCAGCCGTCCACGCCCATCACTGCGGCGAAGACATCCGGGTGGCGCAGCCCTGCGCGCAGGGCGCCCGAGCCTCCCATGGACCCGCCCGTGAAATACACGCGGTCGCGGTCAATACCGAAGCGCGTGTCGGCATCCTCGACCACGTTCAGAGTCTCAATGTCTCCGACGCCCTCGTAAAAGTTCGGGCCGCGTGCGTTCAGGTTGACGATGATCCATCCATACTTCTCGGCCCAGTCCTTCTGGAATGAGCCGAAATTGGCGCTTACGCTCCAGCCGTACCCGTGGCCGTGCATGACCATCGGGTAACCGGCCGTGGTGGGTGGGGGGGTATCGGGCAGGTAGACGCCGTAAGCCTGCAGCGAATCATCGATCGGTGAACGATACTGGATGAGCTTGCCGATGCCCTCGGCCTGCGCTGGCGCACACAGACAGGCGGCCACGAGGGCCGCCTCCAAAACCACTGCGCACGCCGATCTGCAGATCATTGATCGCTCCCCGGCACTCTCTCAGTGCTCGCGCCTGAACAGCCCGTCTCTGATGTTCAGCAGTGCCGCCTCTGCCTGCGACCAGTCATCGTCCTCGACTCGCGCAGCCGAGAAGCGGGCGGACACGTACTTCCCTGTCAACACCGCGAGGTCCTGCGCCACTGCAGGAAACCGTTCGCCCGCATGTTGCTGGAATTCCCACGGAGCGTCACTCGCCGCCCGTGGCATTCCCTGGTGAGCCAGCCAACGGACCGCTTGCTGCCACGCGTGCTGCACACGTTCCGGGGCGTTCGCATTGAGCGGCAAGCGGCGCACTCGTCGCCGCCACCAGCGGGGCAGGTACACTCCGGTGGCGATGAGCAGCGTCGCCAGCGCCACCGCCAGTGCCAGCCGCACACTGTGCGCCGCCACCCACACCAGGCCCTCGTTGATTGCAGCGGCGATCGTCGCGGGCAGGTCGCGCAGTTTCCCAGCCATCGACTCGTTTTCCTCGTCGCCAAGTGGCGTCGGATCAAAGTCCACCCAGCCTGTGCCCGGCAACCACGCTTCCACCCACGCGTGCGCGTCCTGCTCTCGGACGACATAGAGGTCGGCTTCCTCGTCATACTCACCAGCCGTGAAACCGATCGGCATGCGAGCGGGCACTCCGACGGACCGCAGCATCACGATCATGGCCGTGGCGAAGTGTGTGCAGTAGCCAGCCTTCGTCTCAAAGAGGAAGTGGTCAACGAAGTCCGTCTCGGCCGGCAGCGCTGGCGCGTCCAGATCATATCTGTAGGTATCCCGGAGATGGTGTTCGATGGCAATGGCGTGGTCGCGCGGCAATGTCGCGTCGGCAGTCACCTGCGCGGCCAACTCCCGCACTCGTGCGGGCAGACTCTCGGGAAGCTGCAGCGCCGCCTCGGCTCCGACAGCCGCGAGCGCCTCGGGCTCGACCACCTGCTGGAGTGTGTCCGGGTAAGAGATGGTCGCCGTGTAACTCTCACCGGGGTTCAGCCAGCCGCCGAACATAAGCGTGCCGGCATAGTCCACGCGCATCGACGTGGCGCTCATCTTCACTTCCCGCGGATACCATGGCACCGGCAGGTGGGCGGCAAAGCTCTGATGCGCGGTCACCTGGACGTCCTCGGTGTCTGTGGCCAGAGCCGACAGGCCAACGCGCTCCGGCGGCGGCAGCGTCCAGTTCCCCGTGCCAGGTCCGAGACGCTCAAAGCGCCTGCGGTTCTGTACCCAGGAGCGGCCCGTATAGGTCTCGTAAGCAGTGAGACGCGTGCGCAGGGCTGCCTCACCCTTGAGAGTGAGGACCACCCGGTTGCGCGTACGCGGCGATGGTCCGCCCAGTCGGTACGTGCCCTCGGGCGTGATCGTCGGTCTGTCGCTGATCATCAGCCGAGCCAGTCGCCACGCCAGTTCGCGGCGCAACCAGCGCCCGGTTTCGTTGGACGGCTGCACCCGCCCAGCGACCATCGCCACCGCAGCACCGGCAATCAGCGCCGCCATCGACAGCCACACCCACGAATTCAGAGTCGGTCGCCACCTGCCCCCGATCACGGTGTCGTGCGGCACAACCGCGTCGATCCGCCTCAGCCGTTGGCGCAGATGTTCGCCAGCCAGCAGTGCGAGCGTCCCGAGCAGCAACAGTACTGTGCCCCCGATGGCGGCGGGGGAGGGCGCGGCGATTAGTATGAGCAGCACCCCGGACGCCGCCGGAATCGCCGTCTGCGCCAAATCCGTGATGGTGCGCACTGCGAACGAGCGGAAGACCATGATCCAGTAGAAGAGGCACACCAACGTGCGGTAGCCGACGATCAGTCCGGAGACTTCCTCGCCAATGCCCCCGGGAGGCCAGTTGGCGCGCATCTCGAGGTAGCCCAGGCCCACTGCTGCAAGTAGCGTCAGGTAGTTAGCATAGAAGCGCGGCATACGCGAGAAGTGCATTCGGAAGGCGACCGGGAAGGCGAGTGCGAGAACGATGACAAGCTTCAGCAGCAGGAGTTGATCGGTGATGATCGCGCTCGAAGCTACGATCCCTCCGCCCATCGTTGTCCACGCGGCCAGCAGCATCGCCAGCCACCAGCGACGTTCTTCGGGCGTCGCCTCCGGAGCTTCGTGCGGTGATGGCGGCCAACCCAGGACCCACAGTCTGGATGTCGCCCGCGCCCCGATGGCCCTCAGTACTCGCACTTCAGACCACCCCCGCCCGGCGCACGGTACCTGGCCCGACCGACACTGGGGCGGCGGCCACCAGTGCATCAGCGATGTCCGCCACTGAGCGGAGTCGGCCAGCTCCCACGCCCGACGCGTGCAGTCGAGCCATCAGTTGCTGCGTGGCCTCCGGGTCTCCGCCCTCCGGCGGTTCGGCGAGCAGCACCCGCACGGACAGTCCCCGGCGCGCCGCTGGCGCCAGCACTTCGGCGATGGCCTCCTCGGCTGCGGTGGTGATGACAAAGACGGACGCGCCGCGTCGCGCCCGCGCGAGCTGTTTGCTCAGCGCCTCCGTGAAGGTCCGCTGCCCGTTGCCCTGCACCTCCGCCAGCGCCACCATTATCCGGTGCAGCGTTGGTTCGCCTGCGCCTGGCGTCGTCAGCCCGGTCGGGAGACCGTCGCCATGCACCGCCACCAGCCGCTGCTCCGCGAGCGCCTCCCGCGCGATCGACGCCGCGGCGGAAATCGCAGTCTCCAGCGTGCTTGCCGTGCCGTCGCCGGCATGGTTGGCCGCGCGCAGATCCAGATGCAGCGAGATCATGTCGTGGCGAATCGGCTCATACTCCTTGACCGCCAACTCCCCCGAGTGCGCGGTGACTTTCCAGTGCACATGCCGCAAGTCGTCGCCCGGCGAATGCTCGCGAATGCCCCGGAACTCCCCGTGATCGCGCCGCGCCGCCAGCGCGCGACCACCCTCGCCACCGGTGCGCACCTCCCAGGAACTCAGTCGGGGCAGGTCCACCGTGGCCGGCAGCGCCAGCACCTCGACCGCCTCGCCCTGAGCGCGCTCATACTCGAACATGCCGATGGGATCGCTGTCGAAAAGCTGAACTGGACCCACCCGGTAGCGCCCGCGCGCCGGGCACGCCAGGCGCGCCTCGACCTCTGCTTCCGAAGCGGGGGGGAGGGGCGGCAGGAGCAGTCGCTGGGTCACTTCCAGGCCCGGGATGGTAAGGTTCGTGGCGGTCAGGCTAAGACCCGCGGACGGCAGTGTGATACTGCCGATCGAGCGCACGTGTACTACAGCTCGCAGCCCGCTGCCTGCCTGGCAGCGACCGGCCGCGACACTCAGTTCCGCGCTCAGACGCGTCAGCGCCAGACGCGACAGACCAAAGGCGATCAGGACCACTGCCACACACACGCCCGCGAGCACGTACATGACGTTGGCCTCGTTCATCGCCCCCACCACGAACGCGACCACGGCAGCGAACACGAAGACCTTGAAGTTCAGACTCATGTGGTATCTCAGGCGGGCACTGGAATGGTCTGGAGGAGTTGTTCGACGATCTCAGCTCCGGTCACGCCGCTCACTCGCGCCTCCGGCCGAGGCAGGAGGCGATGGGCGAGCGCAGACGGAGCGATGGTCTTCACATCGTCAGGCCCCACGAACTCTCGCCCGTCCAGTGTGGCCAGCGCTTGCGCGCACCGGACCAGCGCCAGAGTCCCGCGGGGCCCCGCGCCAAGGTGCAGGTCATCAGACTGCCGCGTGGCCTCCACCAGGTCCAGGACGTAGCCGTAGACGTCCTCCGCCACATGACAGTGCGCTGCGGTCTCCTGCACACGCGCGATCTCGCTCGCGTCGGTCACCGGCTCAAGTGCGACCACCGGGTGCTCCACGAGTTGGGCCCGCACGATCTGCATCTCCTGCTCGCGCTCGGGGTAGCCGAGGCTGAAGCGCAGCAGGAACCTGTCGAGCTGGGATTCGGGCAGCGGATACACACCCTCGTACTCGATCGGGTTCTCCGTGGCGATCACCATGAACGGCGCCGGGAGCTGGTGAGTGACCCCGTCGGCCGTCACCTGGCCCTCCTCCATGGCTTCGAGCAACGACGATTGCGTTCGGGGCGAGGCCCGGTTGATCTCGTCCGCGAGCGTGATGTTCGCGAACACCGGGCCTGGCCGGAAGACGAACTCGGCCTGCTTCTGGTCGAAGATGGACACGCCGGTGACGTCGCTCGGGAGCAGGTCCGGAGTGAACTGGATGCGCCGGAACTGCCCGCCCACTGAGGCCGCAAGCGACCGCGCGAGCATGGTCTTGCCCACGCCTGGCACGTCTTCGAGCAGCACGTGCCCACCCGCGATCATCGCCACCAGCACGCGGTCGATGGCCTCGCGCTTGCCGATGATCACTCGCTCGACGTTCGCGGCTATCCGCCCGGCAATCGCGGCGGCCTCACTCACTGGGATCGGCATATCCGTCCCCTGACCGCCGCGCTTCAGGCGCTGGCTTGGTTGATATAGTCGCGCAGCACCAACGCGTCGTGCGAGAGCACTTCGTCCGCCTCGAAGGCGTTGATCCACTCGCCCGACAGTGCGCCCTCGAACTTGATACTCGCGAGCAGCTTGACGGCCTCGTCGTGCGGTACGTCGCCCTCGCCCATGAGCTTCATCTCGTACGAGCCCGGCTCCTCGCCCAACGTGGCGTCGTGCACGTGGCAATGGCGCACGTGGTTGCGGACGTTGTTGAAGGCCGTCTCGATGTCCTCGCCCATTCGGCACGGGTGCAGGATGTCCCAGCAGATGACAACGTTCGGATGATCGGCCATAAGCACCGTCTCCAGACAATCGCCCGACCTCACCGCACTCGCGCAGGCTCTCGGCCACGGTCTTCTTCGCATCGCCGAAATCCATTCCCTCAGGGGTGCCGCCGCCAAAGACGCGGAGGTTCTCGCAGCCCAGATCGGCAGCCAGATCGACGTACTGCTTGGTCAGATCGATGCTCTCAGCCAGCTCGTGGTCCGAAGCGATGGCGTAGCGGCGCGACGTCGCCAGCGCGCTGATCTCCACGCCGCAGTCGGCGAATTGCTGCTTGATCGCCTTCCGTTGCTTCTTGGTGGTGTCGAGGTCGATCTCGTGCGCGTGCTCTGCCTCCACACGCGGCTCGACCGAATCATACCCATACCGGATCGCGCCGGTCAGTATCTGTGCGAGGGTCCAGTCCGGACATGCCCATGTCATGAAGCTGATTTTCATCTGTGGCTGTCACCTTTTCTTGCGCTGCATGGTGGTGTTGGCGTTCGGCGGCCGGGAGAGCCAGGGTGAGCTTGCCGCGCAGAATCTCAGCGGCAGGTCCGCTCCCGAACTCTCGCCCAGACCGATGCGCGTGCCTTTGACGATCGCGGCTGGCGGGTCTCCCTGTGTGACGAAGAGCGGGCGCGAGGTGATGTCGCCGCGGTTGTGCTCGGCTCCGACGCCGAAGGCTTGGGTGAGTTTCGCCGGACCACTGGCCAGTTCCTTCAGCGGGCGCTGGCCGCGCCGGTGACGCATCAACTCCATCCCCGCCAGCGGCTGCACCGCACGCAGCAGCACAGCTTCAGCGGTACCCTCCGCAGCGGTCACCAGATTCATGCACCAATGCATTCCATAGATCAGGTACACGTAGATCACGCCGGGGCCCTCGAACATTGGCGCGTTGCGCACGGTCCGTCCGCGCGCGGCGTGACATCCAGGATCTCCCTCGGACAGATACGCTTCGGTCTCCACGATCCGCCCCACGGTCAGACCATCGGGACTGTCATGGACGAGAAGACAGCCCAGCAGCTCCTGTGCTACCTGCACGGTGGGCTGCAGGTAGAACTCCGTCGGCAGAGGCATGGCTGCCCGCGCGTGGGCGATCCATTCACGCTCGTCGTCACCATCCATATCAACGATGTTAGCTCACGCCCCCTCAACAAAACTGAATCCCTGTACTGCCGGTAAATGGTCGTGGCGTTCAGGTCCATTCGGCTCCCGCAACATGTCCTTCCTCTATACGGCGGCGTCCACCTACCCGGTGGGCGCCGCTTGTCAGTCAGACCCCCCTGGTACTGGCAGGATATGCGGCCGCAGGCTGGAACTATGCCCCTGAGGCGGCACGGCTGCCGCTGGCGACGGACCATGTCTGGAGGGTCAACTATGCGTTTCAGTGACATCAGCGTCAAGGAAGCCGAGATCATATACGAGCCCCAGCAGGCGCGCACACCGCTCAAGTTCGGCGGCGTGGTCGTCGAGAACCTTTACTTCTGCAAGGTCCGCCTCACCGTCGAGAACGCTCGTGGCGAGGTGGCCGACGGGTGGGGCGGAATTTTCCTCATGGACTTCTGGGGATGGCCTGACCCCAGCCTGCCACACGACGACAAAGCCGCTGCCATGCAGAAAGTCACCGAGGGCTTCGTCGATGTCGTCTCCGTCTATCCCGGTTTCGCGCACCCGATCGACATCTTCATGGACCTCGAGTGCGAACTGGCCAATATCAACGAGCGCGTCTGCGCGGCTGCTGACCTTGCGCCCACACAGCCCTTCCTCAGCGCGCTCGTCTGCGCTTCGCCCGTGGATGCGGCTTTGCACGATGCCTTCGGCAACGTCAATGGCATCGACACCTACTGTGGCTATAACGCCGAGTTCATGGACGACCTGAGCAAGTGGTTGGGGCCTAACTTCGAGGGCGAGTACCCCGAGCAATACATTCGCCCCGCGTATCTGCCCAAGGTCCCAGTCTTCCACCTCGTCGGCGGGCTGGACAAGCTCACTCGCGCCGAGCTCGATGACACCGATCCCGCCGACGGCATCCCCAACTGCCTCGCCGACTGGATCCCCTACGAGGGCATGTACTGCCTCAAGGTCAAGCTGCGCGGCAACGATCTCGACTGGGACGTGGACCGCACGATCGCCGTGCATGACATCGGTCGCGAGGAACTCGACAAGCTCGGCCAGCAGACCATGCACCTGACTGCCGACACCAACGAGATGTGCGAAAGCCCGCAGTACATCGTCGAGATGCTCCACAAGATCCGCGAGAAGTCTCCGCAGACTTTCGACCGCATTCTCTACATCGAGCAGCCAACCGAGCGCGACCTCACCGCGAGCCGCCACGACATGCGCGCGATCGCCGCGCTCAAGCCCGTGATCGTCGACGAGAGCCTGACCACCATCGAGTCCTTCGATCTCGCGATGGAACTGGGCTGGTCGGGTGTCGCCCTCAAGTCCTGTAAAGGCCAGTCTTCCGACATGCTCTTCGCCGCTAAGGCCGGCAAGCTCGGCATCGACTACGCCGTCCAGGACCTCACCAACCCCTCCATCTCGCTGATTCATTCGGTCGGCTTGGGGGCGCGGCTTTACACCATCATGGGCGTCGAGGCCAACTCGCGCCAGTTCTTCCCCGCGTCGACATCCGATGCGGAAAAGCGTGTGCACGGTGGCATCTTCGCACTCGAGGGCGGCGAGGCAGACACCTCGTCATTGCAGGGCACCGGCCTCGGCTACCAGATGGATAGAATACTGGGGTGAGTCTGACGAGCACGCTCAAATACCGCGAGATGTACTGCCCGGCCCACTTCGGCAACACCTATGAGGTGGCCTCGCAGGACGAGATGCGCGACATACTCACCGAGGCCCGCGACTGGGGCTTCAACGCATACGGCGACTGGTTCGACGGCGCTGACCTGAAGAACCCGCTCAACAACCCACGGGGTCACCACTTGCTGCCGCAGGACCTGTTTGAGCGGAAGCTGCGCAGCTTCCGTGTGGCACAGGACGCGGGGTTGGCGATCAGCCTGCTGACCACGCCGAACCACGTGTATCTCGATCAGCTCGCGCCCGACCTGCTGGCCGACACCACTCCCTCTCACTATTTCGGCCAACTGCTCTGCCCGTCGCAGCCAGCCGCTCGCGAGATCATTCTCAGCAACCATCGCGACATCTTCGAGATGCTGCGACGCTGGGGCGTCACGCTCGATTCCATCAGCGGCTGCCCCTTCGACTACGGCGGCTGCGACTGCGACCAGTGTCGTCCCTGGATCGTGACCTTCGGCCGCCTGTACGCTGAGATCGTGGCGTTGGCCCGCGAGTATTTCCCGGGAATTACCGCTCGCGTCATCGGGTGGTGGTGGCAGCCCGAGGAGCACGAACTGTTCGCCGATTGGGCGGACGCTGAGGCGCCGGGCCTCTTCGAGTCCATGGCGCTTCACATCCAGTATGGCGCCACGGCGCCAGCAGCGCGGGTCCCCATGCCCGAGGGCTGCGAGCCGCACGCCTTCGTGCACATCGGCTACCCGGACGATGCCGCCGGGCCCCGCGATGTCTACGGTATCTGGGGAGCGGTCGCCGCGCCCGAGCGGCTGGAGGCGACGGCGTGCGATCTCCGCGAGTTCGGCTGCACCGGATTCACCGCTTACTGCGAGGGTTTCTACCACGATGTGAACACCGCGCTCTGGGGCGGATTGGGCTCCGAACAGTGGGCTTCTTCAGACGAGGTCATGCGCGAATACGCCCGCCGCTACTTCGGCGCCGATGAGGCGGCCGCCGGCTATTGGTCGGCATGGCTGGCGCAGTGGGGGACACCCCGACAGGTCCACACCGCCCTCGCTCGCGCGGAGTTCGAGCGACTCGTGGCCGCTTTGCCTGATGCCGCGTCCGGCGACCGGCTGTTGCCCGCGATCAACGCTCGCCTGACGCAGTGGGAATCCAAGCTGCGGCTGTTCGAGATCGAGGCGGCGATACAGGCCGGCGAGGGTTGGGACGAGGAGCGCATCGCGCTGGGGCATCGTTTCTTCGCCGAACTCGAGTGGATGCAGCGCAAAGTCTGGGGATACGGGCCGATCCGCCACGCGCTGAACCCGTACTTCCAGCGCCCGACTTGGTACCAGGAATGGCGCGAGGCCGCCGGCGTAGTCCAGTTCGCCGACATGGCCGCCCTCGACGACGAGACATAGGCTCGTCAGTCGATCTCCCCGTATTTGACTGCGGACTCAATGTACTGGATGCAGTTATCGCAGCACTGGTCACTCATCCACGTCAGCGGCGTGGCCGAGGGATAGAGCATCATCCCTTCTTTGCCACCGTCGCAGATTGCCCGGCGCACCATCTCGTCGATCTCGCTTCGGCTGGCGAACTCCAGCGCGCGCAGTTCGATGTTCCCCATCAGCACCATGCGTCCCCGGCAGCGCTCTTTGGCCTCGACGAAACTGGTGTCGCCATCCGGCGGTGGCTCCACCGGGTCGGTCATATCCGCCCCCATCTCCATCATCGACTCGAGCACGTCGTTCACCAGTCCGTGGCAGTGTATGTGCACGAGCCCCCCGTAGCTCTTTACCATCTCGATAATCCGTCCGTCGTAGGGCACCACCAGTTCCTCGTAGAACTTGCGTGACATCATCGGAGGCGTCGCCTGCTCTGATCCGCCCAGCCAAATGCACTCGATGGCGCCGGCCGCCAGCAGCGGCTCCAGCCGAATCAGGATGCGCTCACACGCGGCCTCGATCAGCCGCTCGACGGTCGCTCGGTCTGATGCGCACCACTCGAGGAAAGTGTCGAAGAGCATGATGTTCGACGAGCAGACCAGTGGCGTGGATATGCTTAGCTCCACTACACCGCGCTCACCCCACGCATCGCGGTCAGCGGCCAGCGCGTCCGTGTCGATCTCACCTGGCTCGAAGGGCACCGACAGCAGTCGCTCGACGTCCTGCTTGTCCTTGACCAGCGGCTCGATACACCAGCCGGTCGTGACGTCCCTGTCAGTGGCCATCCGCGTCTGCAGATCGCCCTTCGGCGTATGCACCACCGTGGTCCTGGTGGTGCGGTCGCCCGTGGTTTCTCGCGAAACCATCTCGACACAGTGGTCGGGAACCATGTGGAAGGCCCGGGCAAAAGCTCCGCCCTGCGCTTGGTAGCGGCCCGGGAAGGTGCAGTGCTCAGCCACCAGCGGGGCGACCGCCCGGTAGTTGTCGCTGTCGTGCCATGAGCGTAGCGTGCCCTTCTCCCACGCGATGGGGTCGAACGGGATGGGCGAGTAGATGGGGACACGG
Organism: Candidatus Zipacnadia bacterium; assembly: GCA_029821735.1. Lineage (GTDB taxonomy): Bacteria > Armatimonadota > Zipacnadia > Zipacnadales > UBA5352 > JALGSU01. Next base: position 167,051 of record JALGSU010000012.1, read on the forward strand.
TCGTGCGGCTGCCAGTTGATGCAGGCGAGTGTGCGCTCTTTCTGGGTCATCGTCTCGGCCATGTAGGCGATCCCTCCTGAGGCAGTAGCTTCCTCCGACGGGAACGATCACCTGCCGCACCGGCGTACATGCAACAGGCCCCGCTCCATGCGGGGCCCCGGGGTGGCATACTGTCCTTCAATAGGCCCAGAGTCTGTTCAGGTTCTCGCGCACGAAGGCTCTCTGGATGGCCGTCTTGACCTGGCTGGCGATCGTCGCGGCTTCCAGCTCATGGGCTTGAGCGTCCTCGGGATAGACCGCGATAATCTCCTGACCGCGCGCCAGTACCGCTGAGTGGTCATCTCCGGCGCGTGCCTGCAGTTCGTAGCTGTCCATGCCTGCGGCCAGAAGCTCGGTCAGCCGCGCCACGATCGCCTCTGCTCGCGCCATCGGCGTATCGCAATCAGGTCCCGCTGCCAGCACAACGAAGATGTCCTCGCCCCACAGCGTCAACGTGGCTCCATCCACGCCGTCCACCTTGGTCTCCTCAACAGCTGGCGGCTCCCACTTCGTGGTCGCGCGGCGGTTGATGTCCACGTTCTCCGCGATCAGGTAGTCGGTCAACAGCTGCACACGCTCGATAGCCAGCGGGTGCGACTGGAACACACCCATGTCGCGTGGCGGCTCGCGCCGTTCCTTAGCGGCCAGGCGCTCCATGAAAGTGACCAGTCCGACTGGATTGAAGTCCGGGCACGCAAGCAGATATGTCGCCCCGTTGTGGTCCGCACGGCGCTCCATGCCTATCGAGTAGCCGCCTAGAACGCCCTGACGCACATACTCCCCAGCCAGCAGGACCGTCGACACCACGTCGGACGACCCCCCCAGGAGGATGGCCGCTATGGTCGCCGCCACCGAGCCCGTGAACAAGCTCTTGTTCCGCTCGGCCTGCTGCAGCGCGTCCCATGTGCAGTTGTGTCCGATCTCGTGAGCCAGAACCCCGGCCAGCTCGTCATCGGATTGCACCTCGTCCAGCAAGCCCTGGGTGACGTATACGGTGCCCCCCGGCAGGCTGAACGCGTTCACTATCTCCGTGTCCAGCAGCCTGACGTCGTAGGTGATCTCGGGCCGCTGTGTGTGTGCCGTGATCTTGGCGACCATGTCCTGCAGCTTCGCCGTCGCCTCTTCGTCCGCGAGAAGGCTGTACTCCTTCTCGACGGCCGCGATCGCCTCGGCCCCGACCTTCTTCTCATACTCGGGGCTGAACGGCGGCTTCTCGGCGTTCTCGTCGGCCACCTCAGCGCCACCACCAGCATCGACTGCGTTGCCGGCATCAACCGTGCTGCCTGCCGCCTCGGCACCATCAGCCGTATCGGCAGTGTCGCCCATTGCGGCGCCGCCGCCGGCCAAAAGAACCACGCAGCATGCTATCAGGAGCAATCGTCGCATTGCCATAATCCTTACCTGAGACGAACGGTGGCCCGCTGGGGTTCCGGCGGGCCACCCGTATGCCGTCGGTGTCTAGTCCGGCGAGCTTACTTCGGCTGCAGCTCCACGTCCAGCCACAGGCTCTCGCCCGCGCTGATCTTCTGGTTGGCGTAAGTGGCTGTCGCAAAGCCCGGCGCCACAACTACCACCGTGTAGGTGCCCGGCGCGTACCACTGGAGCTCGTAGACGCCAGTGGCGTTCTGCGGCTGCGCGGCGCCGATCGGGACGGTGCCCTTCTTCAGCAGCAGCAACGCCTTGGGCACTGGCTTATTGCCCGCCGCCTTCACAAAGCCCACGACCCGGCCCAGGTTCTTGAAGTCCGTGCCACTGAGTTTGGTCAGTGCCACGTTCAGCGCCAGGTCACCGTTGACCGTGATGCCGTCAGCCTTAGACGAGTACCCGTTGGCCGACACCACGAGCTTGTAGCTGCCATTGGCCACGGCGGGGAGTTCGTAGCGGCCACCCGACACTGTTTTGGCCATCGCTGCCACTGAGTTGCCCGACACCAACACTACCAGTGCCTTGCTGATTCCCGGCCCACCGGCGCCAGCCGTGACCGTTCCGGACATGCTCCCGGCCTCGGCGCCAAGCGCCAGGCTCAACAGCGCCATCACCATCATCACAACTGTCAGAACCTTGTATGTTCGCATCGAAACTGCCCCCTCCCCATCTTGGGCGCTTGCCCTCAGGGATATTCCTCCGGTCTTTTTGCTCAGAGAACGAGCATGCTCTGTGTGTCCTGGCTCAGTACCACCGACTCGCCTCCCATGGCGGTTCGGCGGGAGTTGTTCGATTGTATGACCACTTCACCCGAGTTCACCAGCAGCCGCGCGTCGTCCTCATTGCTGCCCGAGATCAGAGCGAACGCGCTTCCTGGTCCGCTCACTGTTCCCCACGGGGTCGCGATCTTGAAGTCATCGGTCGCCTCGGTAAGGTCCGCATACAGCCCGCCCTTGATCAGCGTGACACTGTCCTCGCCGATCTTCACGACGGCCTCGCGGCTCAGCTCCAGCCTCGTGCCCCCGCGGAAACGCAGCCCGATGGTCGTCTCATTGACGCCCCACGCCACTGCGTCCTCCTCCAGCGAATCTCCCGTGTGGGCCGGCTTGGATGTTGGCGAGTCATCCGTAAACACGTGCAGCGACTCGCCCCCACGCGCCACTATCGCCGGCGACGCAAAGGCCTTCTCGCCGCTGCCTCCGCCGATCATCCCCGCCCAGACCACCAGTGTAACCGCTGCGGCGGCTGCGAATGCCCATACCACCCGTGGCACACTTCGCCGCGACAGCGAACTGGCCGTCACCGCTGAACGCACCCGCACGTCGAGCCCCTCGGGTACCTCCAAGCGATTCAGGCCGCCGTGCAGCGCGCTCTCGATGCTGGCGAAATCTTCGCTCGCCTTCCGGCATGCTTCGCACTGGTCCAGATGCGCCTCAAGCAGATGCGCATCTGCCTCCGCCAACTCGCCGTCGAGCCGCAGGTGCACCAGTCTTTGTGCCTCTTCACATTTCATATCCGGCATCTCTACGCCTCGTCGCTTCCCTGTTCCTCTAACATCGCCTTGAGCATCTCGCGCCCGCGGTGCAGTCTCACCCGGGTCGCCCCGGAACTCAGCCCCAGCGCTTCCGCCACCTCCGCCACCGACGCGTCCTCCAGATAAAAGAGCATCAGGGGAAGCCGGTAGCTGTCATCCAACTGGCTCAGCGCTTCAAGCACCTCGTCCGCCAGGTCCGACGTCTCCTCCGCGTTGGCCGCCACCGTATCTGCTTCGCGCCCGGTCAACTCGGTCTCGCGTTTGAGCGCTCCCGAACGTTTGCGCAGTGCCTGCTTGCAGACCTTGACCGCAACTCCGCGCAGCCATGGGCCGAACGGTCGCGACGTATCGAAGCGGGGCAAGCTCTGCCAAGTGCGCACGAACGTCTCCTGCGTGGCATCCTCCGCGTCCGCCCCCACACCCAGCATCCCGGCGCACAGCCGGTAGGTGCTCGGCAGGTTCCGCCGCATCAACTCGTCAAACGCCTCAGTGTCTCCCGAGTGCGCGAGCCGCGCCAGGAAACGCTCATCCACCGCGTCCAGCTCGCAGTCAGCAATTGTGGGCTCGGACCTGCCCATACTACGGTCTCCGATCTCTGTTCGCTTCAGCTCTCACGAAGGTTACGCCGCACGGCATTGATTTGCCGCGCGACCCATCATACGTCAAACACGACCTCCACTACCAGTCCCGTGCCCCGATGGCGGATCTCAATATCGTGGTAGGTGGCCGCCTTGATGTCACCGGCTGCAATATCCGCCGCCTCCGCAATTGGCACCACGCCCACCGTACAGACAGCACACCGCCCGTCGGCCTGCGTCACTGCCACCTCGACCGGATACAGCTCACTCAACTCCGGCAGAAGCAGAATCTCGCGCAGGCAATCAACGAGCGTCTGCTCAGCATCCTCACCGCTTCCTGTGAGTTTGACATGCCTTACCGGGGAGGGGTTCCCCTCAACCATCAGCGAGATCATGCCCCGGGCGGCCTGCTCGATCAGTCCACGCAAGTCTGGCGCCCACGCTCGGATCTTCAGGTCGGCGGTGTGGTCGAGGCCCTCGAAGCCCGAATCAGCGATCACCCTTCGGTCACCTCGAAGCTCGCGCGCGAAGCCCGCCCGCTCAGCGCGCTGACTGCCCGCACGGTCCATGTGCCCGGCGCATCGTCCAGCGCCAGCGGGATATGGCTGGCGCCCACTTCGTTGCCCTCCGGATCCTCGACCGTCACCCGCACTACCTGCGGCACATCAGGTCCTCCCTCCACTGCGACCGAGTATGCCACCATCTCGCCTGCTTGCGCGGACGCCGTCGCCTTCACGGACGGTCCCGGCAGTCGCGTCGGGCTCAGGCAGTAGACGAGCGCCTGGCCCGATGCCATTGGCGCGGTGATGCTGTCCATCTTGCCCAGGTACTTGTGCTGGCGCATCGAGTAGACATGCGCGGTTTCGGGCAGCTTGATCGTCGCCACCTGGTCATCGCCATCGCCGCGCACGCGCAGCAGACCCAGCATCGTCAGCTCGCCCATCTGGTAGCGGATGACCTCCACATGCGGGGCCTGCCCGGACTCATAGCTGACCGTGTAAAGGGGGGTGATCCCGACCGGCTCCAGCATGCCGAGCAGCGCCGAGCGCAGTTGCCGCTCGGTGGGGGAGTGGAATTTGCGCTCCGTCTCAAACTGCGACAGGTCGACGTTCAGATACATCGCCCGGCCCTGCCCGACCTCGTTCACCATCAGCGCCGGTACCCCGCCCTCCGCCAGCCCAAATGCCGTGGCCGCCGTGGCCTGCAGCGCGGGCTCGGGCACGGTCACCTTCACTTCGTCGCCCTCCGCCAGATCAGCGCCGAGGTCCGCCTGTGCCACCAGACCCGCTGGGGGCGCCATCCCTGTCGCATCGCCGCGCGTCAGACCGAACAGGTCGTCCAGTGCTCCCTCACCCAGCGGTCGGCAGTGCCCGTTGCGCAGCCCACAGTTCTGGTCCGCCAGCACCGATCCGCCCGCCGCCACAAACTCGCGGATTGTCGCCTGTTCCGCCTCGCTGATGGCGATCGACTCAGGCAGCACCAGCACCCGGTAGCCCTCCGCCAGCTTCCCCGCCTCAATCTGCTGCCGGCTCACGAAATCATACTGCAGGCCACAGTCCTCTAGCAGCTTGACCCATGCATCGCGCACCGCCGCCAGGTGGTCTTCGCGGCCCTCAAGCTTCGCCGCCTGGATGGATGGGTGCGAGTAGTGAAGCGCGATTCCATCGTGCAGTCGCTGCGCCTCCCGCACCTGCGCCCACACCCCGTTCTTCAGCTCGCGTATGTTGTCACGCGTGTCGCGACCGGCTTCCGAGAAGGTCAGGTCCCCGTAGAAGAACAGGTGTGTGGTCCAGGCGCTGATGCCCACGGTGTCATGCAGCAGACACCACCACATGTTGTACTCAAGGTTCCGCCCGCTCTGCCAGTAGCCCGCATAGTATGGCGACTGCATAACCCCGGTGTCTGCCGCGAATGACCGGCGCATCTCATTCGACCACTCAGTGTTGTAGCTGTGGTAGTAGTCGAAGGCTTCAGACATCTTCCACCAGTCCATGCCGTTGCCCGAGCGCGGTGCCTGGGTGCCCGACATCCCGCAGTGGCCCTCCGGGTCGACTTCGCGGATGCTCTCCAGCGTGAACGCCATGAAGTCAGCGATGGTCGTGTCCATGAAGCTGCGATGGTCCGCCCACGGCGCCGCGTTCTCGGCCTCCCTCGCCTCCTCGAGCGTCAAGGGCACCACTTCGTCCCACGTCGCGAAATCCGTGCTCCACGCGTCGTTGACCTCCGCCAGACCGCCGTAGACGTCCGCCAGCCAGTTGCGGAATTTGGTCAGACAATGCTCGGACCAGCAGAAGTCGAAGTAGGTGCGGTAGTAGGTGAGGCTCATCTCGTCGCCCGTGCAGTAGACATACGATCCGCCCTCGGCCATCATTGACCGGACCTTGGCCTGGATGCCCTCCCGCATCGCCTCGCGCCACTGCGGGTCGTTCAGGCACGGCTTGCGCTCCAGGAACGCCGTATCGCCAGACTTGCTGAAGTCGGCCTTCACCTTGGCGAAATCGCGCAGGCGGAAATCCAGGACATCCTTGGCATGGTATTCGAGGATGCCGCTGAACCAGTTGTGCCGGTTCTGCCAGTACTCTCGCCAGACCTTGCCCGAGTCATGCTCGACGCCGCCGTAGAGCGAGACATCCAGCCCCAGCTGCTCCACGCGCTTGCTGACGATGTCATTCAGGTACTCGGTGCGCCACAGGTACATGCCCCCCCACGAACTGAACTGCAGACTGTCCAGGTCGCGCGGCGCGATGCAGATCGCCCGCTCGCGGTCCGAGTCGAGCAACACATTGCCGCGCCGCAGCTCAGCCCGCCACTCCAGCCCCATATTCCGCAGCGCGGCCGGCTCGAAGGTGAACACCAGTTCGCGTTCCTGACCCAGTGGTCGGTCCTCGTACGCGAGCAGTCGGCCGTGCGTGTCATACAGCGACATCATCAGATGATGCGCCTGCTCCACGGGCGCCACTGCGTCGATCGTCACCGTCGCGCGCAGCGGTTCATTCGGCACCAGGCTCCGCCCGCGCTTCACGACGTCCGTTGGCTGGTCGTCCCGCCACGAACCCAGCACCGTGGGCTGCTCCACTTCCAGCGACGTGATGGTCGCCTCCGGCTGACTGTTGAAGGTCGCCGCTCCCCACGCCACCGACGCCCCGCCCGCGTCGCGAACGATCACCTCGACGAAGTTCAGCCCCGCGCGCGCGTTCGCCGGACCTGCAACCGATAGCTCCGGCGTCTGCGCCGGGGCAGGTCACGCGCACCGTGTATGTGCGCTCGTCCGTGCACGCGCCCCGCACGGTGATCTGCGCCGGCGTTTCGCCCGCCGGGTCCGTCGCCTCGACTGACACAATGTCCAGCGGCGAGGTGCGCTGCGCGGCCCACGTGCAGGACCGTGCCAGCAGCGCATACCAGTATTCCCAGTAGTGCCAGGTCATCTCGGCGAACTCGGGTCGCAGCCAGCCGCCGCGGTACGAGATGCTCGGAGTCAACCCGGCGTATCCGCGGTACGGGAAGGTGTGGGTCAGGACATCCCACGTCATGGCCAGCGTCCGGCCTTCGCCGAGTTGGTTGGCGACGATCAGCGGCTGCTCCTTATCACCCTCACCGAGGGTGGCGATCACCTCACCCGCCGGTTGAGTCTCGTAGTCCATCCGCCGCGTTACCGGAAACAGTTCCCACGGCAGCGCATCGGTCAGGTAGTGCCCACCCGATGGGTGCCACTGGTAGTAGCCCCAGAAGCTGCGATCACCTGCCGACACTCTCAGGGCCTCAGCCAGCGGCTCACCCGCCTTGATGCCGTCCGGCTGGATGTAGATCAGGCCCGCGCCGCCCTCGACCTGCTCGATGATTCGCGCCCGAATCGCGTCAGTGAAGTGTCGGTCCCACTCCAGCCCCGAGATCAGGAACAGGTCGTACTCATCCGCCAGCTTCTCCGCCAGTCGCCGCTGCGCGTGCTGTAGAGTTGGGATCGATCGGTCTCCCTGGTACAACCACTGATCGCTGTTGTGCGTACGGAATTTCACGTAAGTGAAATCCATATCCAGCCGCTGGGCCAGCTCCACGATCTCGCGGCAGTTCTGGTCACCGGTGAGCGTCAGCGCTTTGATTGGTCCGCCCGGCAGTGGCGTCGCCCAGGGCACGTGCGGCGTGACCACCTCGCGCGAGAGTTCGTGACGCGGCAGGCCCTCGTCGTCTTCTGTCCTGGCCAGGCCCACACGCTCTTCCAGCGGCTCGCGAGCGTAGACCGCGCGCACTCCACCGATTGAGAATGGTCGCTCCATGTCGCCCAGAACTTCGCCGTCGCGTGTCACCGTGCAGGTGAGCGCGTATGCCCCCGCCGCCAGCCCACCCACCTCGATGGGCACTTCCACCGCCACCCCGGTCTCGCTGACTTCGCCCGAGCCCACCGTCGCCGACGGCCCGTCTGGCAGCGTCCGCCAACCGAACTCGAGCCGCACCGGCTCGGCGCCCTCAGCCAGCGTGATGACGGCCCTCGCGTCAAGCCCATTGCCTGCTGGCTCATCGAACACCAGCGCTCCGACCACGTCGGCGAAGCTGCCGTCAACTCGCGGCATGTCCACGAACGGGATCATGCGCACCTGGGCCTTGAGCATGTCGCCGCACGCAATCTCCAGCCGGTTGAAGCGCCACTCTACCGTAGCGACCGGCATGCTCGTCCCGATCCAGTTGTAGATGCAATTCAGGTACTTGAATGGCATCTGCACCGCCACGCCGGGCCCGTTGCCCGACCGCACCGCCGTCCACCCGCGCGCCAGGTCGTAGTACCACTTATCGCCCGCGTCCTCACGCGAAGTCACGCCCATCTCGTGCGTGACTTCCGCCACGCCGTCCACGGTCGGCACGTAGTAAGTATTAGTGGCCCCATGCACGCCCAGGAAGTTGTGCCACCACATACCGAAGACGTAGTCCGTCTGCGAGGAAGGGTCGTTCGCCAGCTCATAGTCGGCGGTGATGATTTCGCTGCCTTGGCCCAGCGAGACGCGCTTGGTCATCTGCATGAACGAGAGTATCCCACCTTCACCGGTGGCCGACAGCTTCACCCATGCGCTCGTGTCGTCAGAACCCGTTTCCGCGAAGTAGAAGCGCTTCGAGAAGAAGTATTTCGGGTCCCAAAGTTGGTCGCGCAGCACGCCCATGTCTCCGCCCGCGTCATAGGCAAGGTCGGTCTCTGAGCGCTTGTCGTAGAGAACCTTGCACACTCCGCCCAGCGCCGGGTAAAAGACCATGCCGACCTTCGAGTTCTCCAGGATGATCTCTGCGGTGCCGTCGCCGTCGAGGTCCTTCTCGCTCACCGTTGGCCTGTCCACATCAGCGAAGGGTAGATCGCTCTGGACGGTCCCGGCGCCCGCAGCGGCGTTGCCGAACACCTCGATCTCCGAGATGCTGATGATGCTGCCGGCGCTGAAGACAAGTTGCAGTCGCTGCGTGGTGGTCGGCGCCACGTCGATCGCCAGCTCAAAGTCCTTCTGCGTTACCTCCCCGAAGAATCCCGGTACGCTGCCCATCTCCTCGAAGTGCCCGCCCGCCAACGCTCGCGCTCTGAAGTCAGTGAGCGTGTAGTTGCCGTTGTGCCGGTGCACGTGTGCCACCACTCGGGTGACTTCTGCTGACTCGGCCAGACTGATCTGCATCACCAGCGGCGACGCGCGGTAGATCACTTTGTCGGCACCCGCGCCCACCTGCCCGTCATTGAGCCGCCCGCCGGGGTCGGCATATTGGTCCGAGAGGTAGTATGCGTCAGTGTGGTAGGTCCATTGCTGCAGGGCCGGCGCATCCTGGGCGAGCGCTGACAGGCAGGCAGACAGCGCGATCACGGTTCCGAAGATCGACATGGGCTTGGGCATCCTGCGTACCTCCACCAAACTGTCTGTGGTACATTGGTCCCCGACAGTTGGGTTCTTCGGCGGCAACCCGCACTTTCCTTTTGCTTTGCAGGAGTAACGCTCCAGGCGCCGAAGGCATGTAGTAAGTGGAGGCCGGAACCCGCTTCAAGGGAGGGTTACGGATGGGACGTGATTGGACGATTTTCGTGCCCGCAGGACTCCTGCTGCTGGTGATGGGTCTTGGCATCATGTGCATGTCAGGCTCCCCGACAGCCTGCCGCTTGCAGGAAGACGCCGAGGAATGGTTCATCTGGGGGCCGGGAGGCAGGGCCACCAACACCGCGCCAACCGGCGCTGGCATCAACTTGGGCATGGCACCGCCACCGGCAAGTCGCGCAGGCCCTGCCGGCGGCCTCGACGCCGTCGCGACCTCCGAACTCAGCACCACGTGGCAGTCCACTATTCGCCTCCTCTCGCTCGACCGCTACATCCAGGGCACCACCAACCCGGCCGCAAACTGCATCGAGTTCACGGTCGCGTCGTGTGGACTCAACGCTGCCAATCTGGCGCGTGAATCGGCCCCGGCCTGGGCCCGAGGCAAGGCCGGCTACGCCGAATTCGCTTGCTGGGAAGTGTGGCTCAACACTGGCACTGACAGCCCCCAGCAGGGCTGGTGGATCAGCCATGCAGGCGAAACCGAGCAGACCCACGTGCTGACCATCACGGTCCACGATCTACTGGCCACTGCGCCCGAATGCATCGACCCAACGCCGGCGCCATGTTTCTACGTCGGCCCCGATACGTATCTGGAGATGACGGTCACCAACACGTACGCCCCGGCTGGTGATCTCGGTGATCTGACCGTGAGCCTGCGTCCGCCTTCGTGGGTGGATGGCGCCGTGCTCGGTCTCGACGCCCGCGCGTGGGGCGCACTGCACGAGGGGCTTTCAGGCAACACATACATACAACAGTGCATCACCTGCGATGACAGACCTGTCGACTGCGGTAGCGACTGGCAGGCCTCGTTCCATGAGGGCCTGGGCTGCGCGTGGGCCGAGGAAAACACGTTCTCGTGGGGAATCGCTGCGCCTGCCCCCCTCACTTTGTAGCCTCGTATCTCCTCGCCGTCGCTGCGCCCCGCACGGCTTCCGCCAATTGACTTTACCCGTCGCGTGGGCTATCCTGTCCGGCATGGCGATGGGAGGCGCGACGTCCCCGCGGAGCTCGCCATCTCGCACTGATACCGACCCGCAAAGGCAGGTAGGCCCCCGTGCGTCGCACATGCAGAACCTTGGTCGCGCTGCTGGGCATGGCTCTCGCAGGGCTGGCCCTGACCGGCTGCTCACGCGACCTTACCCGTGTTGTCGACAGCCCTCTGGGCCTCGCCGGTACCTCTGCGGTCACTCTCGCGGGCGAGACCGTCGATGCCCCGCCGCCCCCGCGCGCCTTCAGCATGATCGCGGTCGGCGACGTGATGCTGGACCGCAATGTCTGGAAGCACATTGACGCGAACGGGTACCGCAGCATCCTCGAGAAGGTCCGCGATGACCTGCGTTCGGCCGACATTACTTTCGCCAACCTCGAGTGCCCGCTCTCTACCGTTGGGCCTCATTCGCCGTCCGAGTATCTGCTCTTTCGCGCCAACCCAAGCGCCGTCAAGGTCGTCACTGATGGTGGCATTGACGTGGTGGCTCTCGCCAACAATCACGCGCTCAACGCAGGCGAGGCCGGGCTGCGCCAGACCATGGACCATCTCGACAACGCCGGCGTGGCATACTGCGGCGCTCACGAGGATCGCGACCGCGCTTGGGATCCGTGTCGCTTCATCGTCGCCGACATTGAGCTCGGCTTCGTGGCCTGCACTGACCTCAGCTTCGGGCACGGGAGTTGGTGCAAAGCCGACGATGACCTGTCCGGCCTGCGTGACCGCGTGGCAGAGGCCGCCGGCAAGTGCGACCTGCTCGCTGTCTCTATCCACTGGGGCAACGAATATCAGAACAAGCCCACCAGGCGGCAGAAGGACGTCGCCGAGGCTGCCATTGAGGCCGGCGCTGACCTGATCATTGGCCACCACCCCCACGTCCTGCAAGGCGTGGGCTCCTACCAGGGCGTCCCGATCCTCTACAGTGCCGGCAACTTCGTCTTTGACCAGCGTGAGGGCGAGCGTATGGAAAGCTCGGTCTTCCACCTGCGCTTTGTCGAGGGTGAGGGTTGGCACATACGCATCGTGCCCGTCTGGATACCCCGCTCGCGCATGGGCCCGATCTATCCGTCGACCGAGCGCGCAACAAAGATTATCAACAGGATGGCGGAGCTGTCAGGGAACCTTGGGGTCACCGTGCAGGTCCAAGGAACTGAAGGTACGGCTTTCGTGCCGCGCCCCGAACCCCTGGCTCGGCCGCAGACTCAGGCTGCTGAAGCCCCCGTCGGGCCCGAGGCGGACGGCTCCACGTCCTGACATCGAAGCACAACAGGAGAAGCTCATGCGACAGCTATCACCCGCAATGTCCCTGCTTGCCACTATTGCTCTCATCGGTGCGGCCCTCATTCCCGTGCACGCTCAGGCAGACGCCATCGTCGCCACCGTCAATGGCCAGCCCATTCTCAGCAGCCAGCTCAGCAACGAGTTGCTGCTCCGCTACGGCGACCGGATGCTCGCTGCCATGCTCCAGGAGTTGGCGATCGCTCAGGCCGCCGCCGAAGCTGGTGTCACCGCCTCTGATGCCGACGTCGACGACCGCGTGCAGAAGCTGCAGACCTCTATCGACATGCAGGCCCCCCGGACCGGACAGAGCTTCACGATCTGGCTCGCCGAGCGCAAGATGAGCATCATTGGCTTGCGCGCCTTCATACGCTCTGATCTGCTGCTTGAGCGCATGGTGGAGAACGAGGTGCAGGTGACCGACGCTGAGGTCGCCGACTTGTGGGAACGCAACAAGGCCAAGTTCCGCCAGCCCGACTCGATGAACGTGCGCCACCTGTGCGTGCCCACCAAAGAAGAGGCCGACCGCCTGCGCGCCGAAATCGTTGCCGGCAAGAACTTTGGCGAGCTCGCGATCGCCAACTCAATCGACCCCTACACCAAGGATCGTGGCGGCGAGTTCGGCTGGATCACCAAGGGCGACAAGCCGTTCTCGATGGCGTCGTTCGCGCTTACCCAGGATGGCGAGCTTTCCCAGCCGGTGCAGACGGTGATGGGTTGGCACGTCATCCAGCGCATCGAATTTCGCCCGGCGGCCACGCCCAACTTCGAGGATGTGCAGGCCGACATCCGCGACCAGCTTGAGAAGCAGAAGCTCCTGCAGGCCATTGGCGCCAAGCGCGCCGAGGTGCTCGCCAGTGCCCGCATCGATCGCGAGATTGAGCCGCGTGATCTCGTCACCACGCCCTAGACGCACAGTCCGGCGATACCTGTTGGCGGTGGGCGGCCCGCGTGGCCGCCCACGCCATTGCTGCGAACCGTTCGATCCGCCCGAACCAGGAGTGGTCACCAATGTCTCCCACAATGCGGCCAGGAACGCCCGCCGATATGGCGCGGGTGCAGGAGATTGTCGAGCGCATCTGGGCCATCGGCTCTGACTTCGCGCTTGAGGAGGAGTTTGGCGCCATCGGTGATGAGAGCTGGGATCGCTGGCTCGTACCCAAAGTCATGTCCCGCGTGTGGGCCGAGATATCTTCGCTTACCGTCACAGAGGTGGACGGGAAGATCGCAGGCTTCATCACCTGGCAGACTGACCGAGCCCGCAGCGTGGGGTCGATCCACTACAACGGGGTGGATCCTGACTTCCAAGGAATGGGAATCGGCTCGATGCAGGTGGCGCGCGCTCTGGACGCCTTCCGCGAGGCGGGCATGGAACTGGCCACGGTGGGCACGGGTCTGAACGAGGGGCATGCTCCGGCGAGGCGCGTCTACGAGAAGAACGGCTTCATGCCCGTCATCGACTACATAATGTACGCTCAGAAGCTCTAAGCACCGTCGTCGTCCCTACAGCATCAGACGCGCGGCTCGCGGGAAGTGCGCATCCAACACGCTTGAGAGTTGTTCGGCGTGCCTGTGGAACATGCGAATCATCTCCGCCGCGCTGACGCCTGCCGCCTCCATCCCCAGCAACTCCGGTCGGGCCAGTAGAATCTCGGTCTCGCTGCCCCGCAGCATCTCCCGGGCGTTGCGCAGCAGGTCCACCAGGTTCCCGTACGTGTCCGTGCCGATGTACTTGTCAGGCTCGGCGAGCACGTTCACCATGTAGGCCTCTTCAGGCAGTCCCGCGTGGAACATCGCGATCTGTCGCAGCAGGCAGGGGATACAGCCGCCGCATTGCCGCTGCGTTCGCCCGGTGCTCCAACATGAGACGGTGCCCTGGATCTGCGTGGGTGACAGTGCCGGCCGCAGGACATCGCGAAGTAGATCGGACTTGGTCTGGTAGATGAAGGGGTTCGTGATGCGCGGTGCGAGACCGGCTCGTTCGCACAGTGCGTTGAACATGCCGAGAAGCGTTGGGTGGGTGCTGCGTGTGGACATGCTCCCGGCGCGCGCAGCGGTCATCGGCAGCGCGGCGCTGAGCACCCCGTTCTCGAACATGTAGACTTCGGCCAGACCGTAGGCAACCGCCGTCACCATGGCCATCGTCATGAACAGCAGCGAGCGCGCGCGGCGCGAGGGTTCGCGCTCTTCGGGGGTCACGAAGGGCAGCGAAATCGATCCGGTGTGGGGTGCAACTCGACATGGCGCGCTGACTGACGAGCCCGGCCAGCGCTGCTCGATCGCTTCGAGCACCTGCTTCTGTGCCGCGTAGACGGTCGGGTTGCCAGACCGGTGGGTGCTGTAGATCGGTCGTCGCCCGGCGCTCTGCAAAGTCGCCGCTCCCGCCAGCGAATCGAGCCCGCCCGAAAGCATGCACACGCAATCAGGTGGCTCGCCTGGCGCTGCGCTGGGTGCAGCCCGTGGTGTCGAGTCCCCGGGGCGCGCGTAGAAGCTCAGGTGGAAATTGTCGCGCGTCAGAGCGTAGAGCATGCCGCGCAGATCGGCCGCCGCCCCCTCCCAGAACTCCACCTCCCGCACCGGCAGCAGCAATGACACGCTGCGCGTCCATTCCTCCCGTTGCCCGCGCAGCACCGCGATGTCGCTGATGTAGATCGCCACGGCGATCTCGGCCAGGTCCAGCGCCAGCGGAGGCAGGTCCTCGGGGGTCGGCCCAAGTGCTGCGGAGATATCCGCGGTAACGTTCGCCCTCTCGGTGCTCACATCAAGCAGCAGGTCCGCCTGAGCGGCCTCGGGGAGCCGTTGGCACGCGTGTTCAGGTGCCTCGCGCACAACCGCGATTCGCGTGGTCATGCCCCCGATGCGCCCCCGAGCACTGACAGCCCCGCATCTATACCAGCCGCCAGTACCGGCGCGAGAGCCACCACCCGTTCGGCTGGCTCCAGCGACGCTGCCTGCGCAAGCGGCCCGGCCCAGGCGGTCAGATCGAGACTCGTCAGCCCTTCGCGGCAGCAACGGGCCGCCGCGTCTTCCAGCTGACTCGCATGCCCGACGGTCGGGACTCCGGCGCCGCCGATGTAGTCGGCCACGTCACGCGCGATGAAGTGCCTGAAGACTCGGTCGAGGTCGTGGCCGACGAAGGTGGCCGCCACTTCGTGTTGGCGACCGTCACGATCGAAGCTCGCAAAGTTACTCTCGACCACCGACAGTGGCACGTCCAGCAGCCCGACGCCAGAATCCTGTAGCGTGGCGATAGCCATCGCTGTCGTGCCCAAAGCGTCGAGCGCGATGTCCCCGAAGCGCGAGGCCCACTCGCCCGCCACGGTCAGTTCCTCGGCACGTGCGCGCAGCCCCGCCGCCATCTGCAGTGCCCCGGGCTCGGGCCCAACTCCCATGCCTGCCAGTGTGTTCGCTATCCCGTGTTCGGCCACCCGCCGCGAGCCCTCCAGCAGCACTCCGAGGCTGGTGATCACCGCCGGCGCCTTCATCCGCTCGCGCGTCTGTGGCTCAAGCGCCTGCACGATGCGCCGCACGACCTCACGCGGGTCGGGCTGCGGACCCGCGTAAAGCTCGCGCACGGCGTCCCATTCGGGACGCGCCGGTGATCTATGCCATGTTGAAGTACCCATCGGCTGTGGACCCCGCGGACGTAGGAGGTAGTAATGCGAGCGAAGTATAGACTCCCGCTCGCCCAAACGCCAGATATCAGTGCTTGATTTTACAGTAACATGAGCGTTTCGCGAGCTTCCCCGCGACCGAACTGCGCACCTTCCTGGCTACAGCAAACCCCTCCGCTTTATCGCGAGATACTGGTTCACTGTTGCGGCCACCAGTTCATCGGGCCTTGCGTCACACACGAACGCACCACGCTGGCGAAGCCGGACCAGCGCCAGCTCGCGCTGGGACATGGTCCGGGCCGCCAGTGCCTTCTCATAGACCGGGAGCAACCGGTCGGGCGGCTGGTCGCGCAGGCGATCGAGCGCCTCGTCGCGTACGGTCACCACCATCGGCAGGTGCCCCGGCGCGAGCGCTGCGAGGTACGCAAGCACCTGCCCGGACACCTCCGTATCCACCAGGTCCGTGAAGTTCGGTCATCTCCGCCTGCAGCCCGTAGAGTTCCTCCAGCAATCTGCCAGTCTGCTCGCGACCCTTGCCGGGCGGCACATAGCTCTTGATGCGGTCCGAGAACGTCAGCAGACCCACCGCGTCCCCCATGGTGGTCGCCACGTGCGCCAGCATCAGCGCTGCGTTCACCGACAGATCCAGCCGCGTAAGCTGGGCCTCATCCGGGTCGTCTCCGATGTCGGCGGGCGCGGCCATCATCCGGCCGCTGTCGAGCCATCATCCGGCCGCTGTCGAGCGCGATGATGAGGTTCTGGTTGCGCTCAGTCTCATACTGTCGGGTGATCGGCTTGCCCCGCTTCGCGGTCGCCTTCCAGTCGATGCGTCGGAAGTCATCGTCGGGCAGATACTCGCGCAGGCTCTCGAACTCAGTCCCCTGCCCGCGCGCGCGGGTGCGCAGTCCCATATCCGCCAGTCGCCCGCGCCGCGCCAGCGCCTCCCACTTGCGCACCTCCTGCAGGTTCGGGAACACGCGCACCGCTGCCGCCGCCGAGATGGTGTGTTGCCACTGGCTCAGTCGCAGGCGCGACCGCACTCGGATGTGCAGGTTGCCGAAGCTGAAGTCCCCCCGCTGATGTGGTGTGGTCGTATAGCTCAGCCGCTGGGCCCCAAAGGCCGGCAGGCGCAGCTTCGCGGTCCGCCTCGATGTTCGGAACTGCGGCGGCGGATCGTCCTTGACCGCTACCTGCAGCGGTCGCGAGCAGCGGCTGCGAACCTGGATCTCGATGCGGTTGGCGGCCCCGAGCGAGAGCACCTCCGGGGCGAGCCGTTCCACCTGTACGGGCGTGGTCCGGGACGAAATGATGTTGTCGATCACCGCCACCACCAATGCCGCCGCCATGATGCCCAGCCCCAACGCTGGCAGGCGGGCATCATATGCCGCCAGCCCGATCAGGGGCGTGGCGACCAGGAGAATTGTCATCAGCAGCGGCGTCGGAACCACGTCACGCCTCCTGTCGCGGCTACCTCGGTACGGGCACTGAGTTGAGCACTCCGACGATCACATCATCGGGACTCAAGCCCTCCACGTCCGCTTCGGGCAGGAGAACCATCCGGTGTCGCAGTGTCGGCGGCGCCATGTCCTTGATGTCGTCGGGGATGAGATACTCGCGTCCACGCAGAGCCGCCAGCACCTTCGCCGCCAGCAGCAGCATCACTGAGGCCCGCGGGCTGCACCCGAGCAGGACGTTCGGGTCATTCCGCGTCGCTCGCGTCAGTGCCGAGATATAGCTGATCACGTCCTCGGTGACCTGCACTGCCCCCGCCTGCTCGCGTGCTGCCTGCACCATATCCGGCGCCGCCACCGCCGTGACGCCCGCCTCATCCAGGCGCATCGGGTCGAAGCCCCGGTTGTAGCGCGCCAGCAGGCCGTCCTCTTCGTCCTTGGACGGGTAGTCCACCACGATCTTGAGCATGAAGCGGTCCAGCTGCGCCTCGGGCAGGGGATACGTCCCCTCGTACTCGATCGGGTTCTGAGTGGCGAACACCGTGAACTGGTCATGCAGAGGATGCGTATTGCCGTCGATCGTGACCTGGCGTTCCTGCATGGCCTCGAGCAGTGCCGATTGCGTCTTTGCGGGCGCGCGGTTGATCTCGTCCGCCAGCAGTATCTCCGTGAAGATGGGTCCCTGGTGCAGATTGAAATCAGACTTCGAGGCGTCAAAGACATAGGTGCCGAGAATATCGGAGGGCATCAGGTCCGGTGTCATCTGCACCCGCCGGAAGACCCGGCCCATGCAGGCCGCGAGCGCTCTGACCATCAGCGTCTTCGCCACGCCCGGCACGCCCTCGAGCAGCACATGTCCGCCAGCCAGCGTCGCCACCAGCATCTCCTGGATCGCGCGTTCCTGGCCCACGATGGCCCGGCCCACGGTCTCCTGTACCAGCGCCGCCAACTCGGCCGCCCGGTTCGTGCCGCCTGTCCGCTCGTGTGCCATGGTCTACAGCATCCCTTCGTACTGCGCGATTCGCTGGGCCAGCCGCATCAACTGCGCCTCGGTCATCGTGCCCTCACGCGCTCCGAGCTCCACTTCGGTCAGCAGTGCCGCCATCTCCTGGCCGGACAGGCCGCGCGCAGTGAGCGCTTCTGCCAGTCGGTCGGGCGACGACGATGGCGCCACTCGCGCCGCGCGCGCCATCTTGCGGCGAAGTTCCTCCGTCAGCATCTGCGCGGCCGCGCCCGTCGCTTCTGCACGCCGATATATCTCCGCGAACGCCCGCACGTAGTCGCTGCTCGCCCGCGGCTGATCATCCCGTGGCGGGACTGGCGCCCCGAAGCGTTGTGCGCGTCCGGCCGCATAGATGGCGATCACCACCAGCAGCGCCAGCACCGTCCGCTTCAGCGGCGCCGAATCGACCCTCGTCCCCGCACTGAGATTCGGGCCGCCGAACACTTGTGGGTGGTGATGATACTCATCGAAGTACACGTGGCCAGGCGCGCCGCCCGCGAAGACCAGGTTGGCGGCGAGCACCGCGTTGTCGTTATCGCCCATCTCTGCGTTGGACAAAACCTCGACGTCTGCCAGCACATGCACAGCCCCCTGCCCCACGGGAACCGTCACCAGCACCGGGCCCGTTCCCACCGCCACATCGATCCGCGCCTCACCCGTCGCTGCGACGTCCTCCACCTCCACCCCGGAACTGGTTATGAACACACGCCAGTCGTTCGGCACGCCCACCACGCTGACCCCACGCGTCAGCGCGGAGGCGTTCGCCACCTCGCCCGGGCCGCTGCTTTCGCCGCCGAGGAGCATCAGGCTCAGGCGCCCGAGCAGTTCCTTGACGCTGACGTAACCAGATGGGCTCATGCTTCTGCCGTCAATCATGTTTACCAGGCCTGGCGTCTGCCCGAACGCCCCCAGAACCAGTCGCCCGCTCATCTTCGCCGATCTCCTGCTGTGGGTCGAGAAGCACGAACACGCCCACTTCGTTGGTCAAATCCGTGAGCGGCTTCTCCCAGCTCTCGCAACTCACGTCCATCTGCCCCAGCAGTTCCCGGAAACCGGCGGTGCCCCAAGGGTTCTTGCTCAGACTGCAGTGGTCGCGCGTCCAGTCACGTCCACTCCGACCACCGAGCGCCAGGTGCAGTGCGACGAATACCAGGCCGATGCCCACCAGGAGCAGGATGATACGCCCGCGGTCACTCACCGGCGTCCACCTCCGCCTGCCACACCACGTCCACCAGCGCCCTCGACGCCTGCCACGTCTGCTTGTCGGGCTCCCGCGGTCCGTAGACGCAGTCATCCACGGTGTAGGCCAGCGCCGTCATCGGCTTGCGCAAGCCCCGGCTGCGCATATTCGCCGCCCGGGCGTTCTCCCAGTTGGTGCGCGTCGCGTCAAAGACGAGTACGTCCACCCGATCGAGCCGCAACAGTACCGCCCGGTACAGCTCGCGCAGCGCACGCCGCCAGTCACCTGCGGCCGCCGCGATCTCCGCCTCGCGCAACTGTTGCGCGGGCGTGAGCGTACGTCCAGTGACCACCACTGTCTCCTCTCGCTTGGCGCGCGGCTCGGCCATGAGCGAGCCAACCGTCACGACGGCATGGTACGCGATCAGCAAGAGCGCCACGAGGCACGCCCCGACGACGATCCACGTCACCCAGGCCGGCATGCCCGCCAGCGGCCCGGCCTCGACTAGTTCCCCGGTGCCCTCGAGCAGCCGCTGCAACTGCTCCAGCAGCCAGTGTTGTATGCGCCAACTCAGGGGGGGATTGACCTCGTAGCCGGGTGAGGATAGAATCTCGTCGATCATTGACCGGGTTCGCTGTGGTGGGGGAGGAGCGTTCTGGGCGGCACGCACGACAAGGCCCGTAGCGATAGCCAGTGCTGTCGCCACGGCGGTCTTGCCTGTCGGGCGCAGTCTGTGTTCAGCCATTTCGCGCTCGCATCCGTGTTCGCCGCAGGGCTCCACTTTCCCTCGCCACGCTCCGGATCGGAGGCCCCACCATGTCCATTCGTGTCTCGGTCGCGCTTACGCTCGCCGCCGCGCTGATCGTCGCCGCTGGCTGTGCACGTCGCGTCGTTGCCCCCGTCACTGACCCGCCGCCAGAACCCGAAGCGGTTCAGCAGCCAGCCGATGAGTCTTACCTGCCCGTCGCTGATGCCTTCGTCTCGGCGCTCGAGCGGGGAGAGCCGGTCAAGGCCCACGAGCTGCTGACCGCCAGCGCACGCAACACCATACCCGCCGATGAGTTCGCCTCACAGCTCGCCGACTTCAGCGCTGTCTCCCACAATGAGGTCGCGCATGTCGGCGCCGAAGATGCCGCCTATGTTCTCGTGAGCTTCGACAGTCCCGAGGCGGTCGCCCCCGAGGCGATCACCATGCCGGGCATGGGCATGCTGCTCCTGCGCGATGGCGAAGACTGGGCCGTAGCGTTCTTCCTGCCTCAGAGCGAGAATGACATCGGCCTCATAGATCTGCATCTCGCTCCGGCTGAGGATGGGGCTTGGACCATAAGCTGGATCGGCGCCAACGATCAGGCGCAGACCTTGACGCTCATCCCCTTCTGAGTGCTCCCGTCCACGCACGGAACGGCCGGGGACTGGTTCGTCCCCGGCCGTTGCACTGCTCTTGCACCGGTCGTGCACACCCGCCCCACCGACTTCCCACATAGTTCTCCCCGCAGTTCCCCACAAGCCCTCCACAGCCTCTCCACCGACTGTCCGATCCGTATGCACTGCTTCTGCTCCGGTCAGCCAACGGGTTGTGCACAGTTCCCTCCACAATGCCTACATCGGTGTGAAGTCCGAGTCCGGGCCGATCTTCACCACAGTTTCCGCCAACAGCTTGCTGGCGTTCTCCAAGTCGGCCAGGCTGATGACCTCCACTGGCGTATGCATGTAGCGGTTCGGCACGCTGAGCAGTCCGGCGGCCACTCCAGAGCGGCTCACCTGTATAGCGTTCGCATCCGTACCGGTGGCGCGGGGTGCCGGGTCGATCTGGTAGGGAATCTTCTTCTCTTTCGCAGTGTCAACCAGCATTGTGCTCACGACCGGGTTCAGGTTCGGGCCCACCGCAATCGTCGGGCCGCCACCGACCTTGATGTCGCCCTGCTTCGCCTTGTCACAGCCGGGGTAGTCGCTCGCGTGCGTGACGTCCACCGCAATACCCACCGCCGGATCGATGCTGAAGGCGCTGGTCCGCGCGCCGCGCAGCCCGATCTCCTCTTGCACCGTCGACACCGCGTACAGCCCGCAGTCCAGCTTGCGCCGGGCAAGTGTTCTGAAAGCCTCCATGCACACGAAGATTCCCGTCTTGTCGTCAAAGCCCGGTGCCACCACCAGGTCGCGATCCAGTTCCTCGAACTCCGCCTTGAAGGTGATCGGGTTAGCCAGCTCGACCAGCTTCTCCGCCGCTTTCTTGTCTTTGGCGCCGATGTCGATAAACAGCTTGTCCAGCGACAGCTTCGGGTTGGCGCGCTCCGCGCCGTCGAGCAGGTGGATGGGCTTGCGCCCGATCACTCCCAGCACCGGGCCCTTCGGGCCGTGCACGATCACGCGGGTGCCGATAACGATCACCGGGTCCACACCGCCGAGGGCCGCGAAATGGATGTAGCCGTCATCCGTAATGTGCTGGATCATCATGCCGACCTGGTCACAATGGCCGGCCAGCATCACGCGCACCGGATGGTCGGGGTTCTTGACGACCATCACGTTACCGTGCACGTCGGTGCTGATCTCATCGGCGAACTGCTTCATCCGTTCGCGCACCACAGCTTGCGCTGGCTGCTCGAAACCCGTCGGTGAGGGGGTGGCGATAAGGTCTTTGAGGAACTGCAGCGACTCGCTTCGCATACGCTTCATCTCCAAGCCCGCGTGTTCACGGCCGCGGGGATACTCTTCGCACCACGTGTCTGTCTTCTCCACACGCGCCGCGCTCTCCTGCTGGTGTCTGCCACTGTGTGCGTACACCAAAACGCCCCTCCCATTGTCGGGAGGGGCGTTTCTATGTTGGTTGCTTCGGGCAATGGCCCTATGGCGTTAGCGTCAGCAGCCGTCGGGCAATCTCCGGATATGCGTACAGGAACCGCAGCTCTTCCTCAACGAGTTGCTGCTGGTTCGCCAGATTTGCGTACTGCACCAGGTGCAGCGTCTCGCGCGCGTGGTCCGCATCGCGGAAAGCCAAGTCCAGATGGCTATACACATGCTCGAGGCCGGATGTGCCGCCGTGCTGACCGGTGAGAATCTCGCGACCGGTCTTGGCCGCCTGCTCGTGGCCGCGGCCCAGCTCCTCGAAAGCGTACAGCTCGTAGTTCGCGCGGTCCTTGAGGGCCCCGTCCGCGTGGATCCCAGACTCGTGGGCAAAAGCGTTCGCGCCTACGCCCACCTGGTTGATCGGGATCGGCACGCCAAACGCGTTCGACACGTATCTGGCAACTTTCCAGGCTCGACCGAGGTCAATGCCATCAGCCAGATAGCCCTTCTCGCTGAGCTTCGACGAGTGCCGCAGAGCCAACACCACGCTGACCAGGTCTGCGTTCCCCGCCCGTTCGCCGATGCCGTTGATCGTCGTGTTGATGTAGGCATCCTGGCCCGCATCGCACACCGCGACTGCGCCTGCGATGGAGTTCGCCACTGCCAGACCCAGATCGTTGTGGCAGTGCGTCTCAATCGGCATCTGTACTTCAGAGGCCAGCCACGACATCCGCTCGGCGATCGAGAACGGATCGTCGTAGCCCAGCGTGTCGCAGTAGCGCAGGATCTCCGCGCCCGCTTCCTTGCCTGCCAGACCGAAGTCCTTCAGGAATTCCAGATCGGCGCGAGAGGCGTCCTCGGCGTTGATCCCGACGCTTGTGCAACCTGCCTCGAGCGCAGCCTGAACCGCGTCCGTCATCATCTTGATGATGTCATCGGGCGTGAACTTGCCCCGGAACTTCCACTCGAGCATCTGCTGCGAGGTAGAAATCGACAGGTTCAGGTGCGTCACGTTCGTCTTGGCCCTCGCCATCTCAACGTCAGACGCCACCGCTCGTGACCAGCCCTCCAGACGCAGCTGCTTGATGACTGGCTCGTCGTTGTCGTCGTTAGTCTTCGTCAACTCCACGTTGGAGTTGATGTATTCCCACTCGTGCGGCGACATGGGGAAACCAAACTCAGACCCGTACACACCCATCTGGTCGAGAAGGATGTTGATGATCGTCTTCTGCAGCTTGGAGAGAACAATGCGTGCGGTCTGTTCGCCGTCTCTATTCGTAACGTCCACTAAGTGAATCTTTGGCACCGTACCACCACTCCTGTTGGTCGGGTGTCTGGTATACTGTTCGCGCCCTGAGCGGCGAAGCGCCCAGGACGCATGCTTTATCGTTTGCTGCGAGTTAGCGTTACAGTCAGAAGATGCCGGGGAGCAATTCACTCCGCCAGCACTGCCATTGTAGCCGAAATGCCCTCGTATTTCAAGAGCGCCCTCGCCGCTCCATTTTTTTGCCTCGCGCCATATCCACCCAACTGCCGTCGTCGCCCCTTGCGCTCAAGCCCTCTTCTGGCTACAATCCACACACCGGCGGGATGAATAGACATGGATGGAGTGACCTGCTGCATATGTTTGCGCCTCAGCGGCTTGTGATTGCTCTGGTACTGTCCTTGGTGACTTCTGGCTGCGCGACCGCCGACCTGCAGCACTACTTGAGCGACGTCCCTGACTACCGCTGGTACCATGGCTGTTCACCCACTTCGGGCGGCCATCTCATCGGCTACTGGGACAACCAGCCGGGCTTCGCCGACATCTATCAGGGCACCGCTCCCATGTACGCGGGCAGTGGCTACCAGGCGATCGACGAGATCATCTCCTCCACCGAGCACAACGCCACGGCGATCAACGAGACTGAGTGCACTCACTCCAACACTCCCCCCGCAGGCGACACCGGCCCCAACTCCATCGCCTGCTTCATGCACACTGATCCCTCAGACGGTGGCAGCTGGGGATGGAATGTCCCGACCGGATTGCGTCGATACGCGGCTTACGACGATCCCGACACGGTGGCCAACGAGTCCTATAGCTTCCATTCTCTCCTGCACTACTCGCCGCGCGCATATTGGACCGGGGCGTGGCAGGCCGCCACCTTCACTTTCGATGACTTCTGCCACGAGATCGATGCCGGTCGCCCCATGATACTGGACATGAGCCTCGATGGTGGCGGCCATTCGGTCACCGCCTACGGTTACTGGGAGCGCGACGACGGCACTACCTGGTACGCGGTGCGCGACACCTGGCAGGACGGCAACAGCAATGGCGTCTACGGCGTCTCCGCCATCGATGACAGCGGCCAGGAATGGTGGCGCTGGGATGAGCACCAGAGTGGCGAAACCTATGGCGATACGTACTACATCTCCGACGGCGTCTACTTCGCCCCCGATGAGCGTGGCCCTGTCATCGAGAACGGCGATTTCGCCGGCATCCAGGTCCTCGACCATAGCCTGACGACCGTTGAGGCCTCTCTCGATGCGGGAGTTGAGGGTGGGGACGTGGACTGGTTCAGCATCTATCTGCAGGAGGGCGACCGCATCGTGGCCTGCACCCAGGACGATGAGGGCGACCTCAACTCCATCAACACCGAGTTGCTGCTGGTTGAGCCCACCATGCAGAGCGGCTGGTCATACGATGATTTCTGGGCGGGTGGCAGCTACACCGACTACATGATGCGGAGCATCGACGAGACCGGCTGGTGGTATTTGGGCGTGCGTGGGGACACTGAGGCTGACACCGGCGAGTACGCCCTGACGGTCTACCGCGCTGACGTCCCTGAACCGGGCACGATCATCCTCCTCGGCATTGGGCTCGGCGCACTCGCGGCCCGCCGTCGTAAGCGGGCGTAAGCTCGCGGCCACGCAGCCGCCAGGCCCCGTGAGGTCAGCCGCCGTTCGCTGTCTGCCCTCTTCAGTTGCGCCGCGCGCAGGAACCCGGCCCTCCCGCCGTGAACTCTCCTCACGCCCGTCCTGCCAAGCTCGATCGCAGAGGTGACCGTCATGCGCCTGACACTGCTGCTGCTGGCTGCGCTATCTGCCTCCGCCACGTGTGCTGAGAACTGGATCCAGAACGCTGATTTCGAGGCACCAGAAGCGCCGCTATGGGCTGACGGCGAGATCCAGAGCGAGGTCGTCCACTCCGGCGCCAGCGCTCTGCGCGTGGACATGCCAGAGGGCGAGATCACCTTCAGTGCCCGCTATGGCGAGAGCGTGCAGGTCAACCAGGAGAAGGCCGAGACTATCATGGTCGCCTTCTGGTTGCGCTTTGAGCCCACGAAGCTTGACGCCGGCTGGCGCGCAGGCATCACCTGCCATGTCGACTTCGAGGGCGAGGACTACCTGGCATGGTACGGCCCCTTCATGGCCCGCACTGGCGACGGCGGTCGCTGGATCTACCACGAGGCCCGCTGGAAGCCTCGCGCTCCCGTCTCCGAGATTCGACCGGCCGTCTACCTGAAGAACTTCGAGGGTTCGGTCTACATCGACGATCTCTACCTCGGCCCCGCCATCGATCTGCCGGCCGTACCCCGTTCGACCGGCCCGATGGCCGTCGCCAGCATGCACGGACGCTTCACCCAGTCGCCCCGCTTCGAGATACTCCGCTTCGCCCCTTCCGCCCACGTCTTCCATTTGGCGGGCGAGAACGAAGCCAACATTCAGCTTGACGCTGACCTTGACGTGACTGCACCGGCTCCGGCCTATCTCACCTCCGGCTGGGGTTCGCAGTATTGGACGCTCTATGCGCCTTCGCGCCGCGAGCTGGCTGAGATACATACTGACGAGCGCCTCGACCTATCTCAGCCCGGGAAGCACTCCTTCACGCTGCCCATGAACGCCTTCAGCGATCACGCCTATGATTTCGCCCCCGGCGATTACGCGTTCATAACCGATCGCTTCAAGACATTCCTCATCTACGGTACCGACCAGCCCGAGGGAGAGCCCTACGTCGACGCCCGCACCGGGCAGAGCCATACCTTCTGGGATGCCGTGAAGATCGATCCTTTCAGCGCCGTCTGCGGGCCTTCGGGCATAGCGGCGCCCTTCTCGCTTGCCAATCTCTCCGCGTACGAGCTGTCAGCCACCGCGAGGCGCGTGCCTCAGACCTTCATTGAGCCGACGCTCACCGACGCGGATGGCGCTATGGTGCCTCTGCATGGCCTCGAACTCAGCGCGCGCACTGGTGACGGTGATCCAGTCACGCTGGCTGAGGAGATCGCTCCCGACGGCGTGCCCACTGGCAAGTATCTCTGGCCCGCTGACGGTGGCGCTCCGGAGAAGTTGCGCGTGACCGCGACGGTGCGCTTGGCCTGCCCCGATGGCATGGTCAACGAGAATCTCGACGTCGAGGTCGAGGTAGTCTCGCTGCTGGCT
The DNA here is from genome assembly GCA_029821735.1 of Candidatus Zipacnadia bacterium. Classification (GTDB taxonomy): domain Bacteria; phylum Armatimonadota; class Zipacnadia; order Zipacnadales; family UBA5352; genus JALGSU01. Next base: position 193,394 of record JALGSU010000012.1, read on the forward strand.
CGGCCGTTGCCTCCGCCCGGACCTCTGCAGCTGGTCGGTTGGGGAGGTGGTCACTACGATATGTCCACCAGCGACCGCAACGGTGCCGCCAGCGTCCGGGAGATGGTCGCCGACGCCCAAGCCGCCGGTGTCTCGCGCCTGATTGTGCACGGTCGGGGATCGCGCGATGACGCGTACATGAGTGAGGTGTCCCTCGCCGAGGATCCCGAGTTCGACTCGCTGGCCGCTGCCTGTACCGAGGGCGTCGCGCAGGGCGTCGACATCTACGCGGGATACATTCTCGGCATCGCTCAGGCAGCGGACCTCGAGGCCCATCCCCAATGGGCTCAGCTCAATAAGGCCGGCAAGCAGACCGGCTGGTACTGCTACAACAACCCCGAGGTGCGTGGCTTTCACGCTGCTCTGGTCACCGAACTCGTCAGCGACTACGAGATCGCCGGCATCTCGGTGGACTACTGCCGGCCCGGCGGCGGCTGCTTCTGCCCGCGTTGCCAGAAGCTCTTCCGTGACACCTATGACCGCGACCTGCTCGAGGTCGATTCATACGACCCCGACTGGCAGCAGTTCAAGCTCGAAGCCATCACTGACTGGATGCGCGAGCTGTCGGCGACGGTCCGTACCGCGCGCGCTGACGCGAAGTTCTCCGGATATGTCTGGGGGCGTCTCGCTCCCGAGGCCGACCGTGGCGGGCAGGACTGGCCACGCTGGCTCGCCGAGGGCACCATGGACTGGCTCTGCGTGGGTCAGTACACAATCAGCACGCCGATGTACCGCTCGCAATGCCGCACGCTCAAGCTCATCGCCGACAAGTATCTCGCTGGCGACACATCACGCATCTGTCCGCTGCTCGGGGCATCATACATTCAGGGCGCCTGGCCGAGCTACGCGCTCGCAGACGCTGTCATCGACAGGCACCTGTGGGCTGCGCGCGAGGAGGGGATGCAGATGGCCGGTTACTTCCCCTTCCACGCCATTCGCACTCACACGCAGACCTCCGCCGCGCACGCTGCGCCCCCGGAGGACTGATCGCATCGTCGAGGAAAGCAGACTTCGAGGAGGTAGTCATGCTTAATCCGCAGCTGGAGATAACCGCGCCGGGACAGATCCATATCATCGATGCCGGCATGCCTGATCTTGGCCCCAAACAGATGCGTGTGCGGACGACCCGTTCGCTCATCAGCGCCGGCACCGAGGGCTCGTCCTGGTCGGGGCGTCCGTGGTTCCGTGACGATGGCACGCAGGAGCCCACGTATCCTGCTCGCACCGGGTACTCCAACGCGGGCGTGGTGGTAGAGGTGGGTGAAGCGATCGAGGGCTTCGCCGTCGGGGACCGGGTCACCAGCTCAGGCGGGCACGCGCGTTACGTGGTGCTCAACGAAGCGGCGGGCGCGCTGTGGCACATCCCTGATGCGGTGGATGACGCTTCATCGACCTTCGCGACGCTGGGCGCGACCGTGCTCAATGGCGTGCGCATTGGCTGGCCGCAGCTCGGGGATGCGGTTGCGGTGGTGGGTATGGGCGTGCTCGGCCAACTCGCTTGTCAGTATCTGAAGCTCTCCGGGTGCCGACCGCTCATTGGCATCGATCTGGACCCGTCACGCCCGGATCTGGCGCTCGCGTTGGGCAGCATACACGTCGGAGTCGACGCCTCGGCCGACGATCCGGTGGCGAGGGTGCGCGAGTTGACGGACGGTCGTGGCGCTGACTTCGTCTTCGAGGTCACCGGGCGCACCGAAACTTTTGACTTGACCTTCGACTTGGCGCGCAAGTTCGGGACGGTCGTCGCACTTGGTTCCCCACGCTGGCCGGCGCCGGTGGACATGATGAAGCTCCACCTCAAGGCCATCAACTGCGTTGGTGCGATCGTCAGTTCGCACCCGGTGGCAGGGGAGGAGCGCAACCGCTGGAATCGCCCGGCGAACGGCGCGCTCTTCCTCGATCTGGTCGCCGAGGGCGCGCTCGTGCTCGGCGATTTGATCTCCCATGACTTCACCTGCGACGATGCCGCCGAGGCGTATGACACCGCAATTGGCGCGCGCGACCCGGCGCTGGGCGTTGTCTTCACCTGGCCGGAGACTGACTAACCCGCCGTTACACATCCATCACGAACTCGATGACCGCCACGCCCGGGCCGTCGAACTGCACCGACTGCTGCGCCGACTTGGGGCGCTCGTCCGACCGTATCTGCCCGCCCGCCACGAGTTGATGCCTGCGCACCAGTAACGGACTCCCCAGCCCCAGGCAATCGAGCGCCACGGTCCTCGGCCCGTCCCCGACGTGGATCACAAACAGATTGCGCGAAGTCGGCGTCCACGCAGCGACGGTCAGCAGGTCGGTCGCGGGCAGTGACACCTCGCGCAGCGTCGCCCCTCGCGGCGCGTAGGTGTTCACGAGCATCGCCGCCCGCTGCACCGGTTGCGAGCTGCCGTCCGCTGCGACCATACCCCCGATCAATGCCGCATGCAGCATCCGATCGACGTAAGCCCCACCGTTGAGCAGTGCAGCCGCCATCCACGCCGCCTCAAAGTTCCCGCTCGCGGCCGGTGTCGCCGAACTTGGCGCGAGCGCTGACACGATCACCTCAGGCACGGGCCGTCGGCTCTGCGCGAGCTTATAGACCTCATACAGGGAGAGTTGCTGAGGCAGGTCGCTTGGCGTGCCGCTGATCGCCGCGCCAAAGAGCGTGCGTGGATCGGCCGCAGCCGTATGCGCGCCGTGCAGCTTCAGCGAAACGAAGTGCAGCGTCTCAGCCCCGTCGAGGAACCCTCGCACTCGCGCATCCCACGCCGACGCAAGCCCCGGCCCGCCGACCCGGGCCTCGGAGTCGGCCGACAACACGCGCTGCGACAGGTCATTGTAGCCCGCGACCAGTTCCTCCACGCTCGCGAACTGGCCCGTCAGCATCGGCGAGTCGAAGATCTCGTACCAGCGCAGGCCAGGGCCGCCGCGCCGCAGTGATGCCAGCTTGGTTGCGGTCGTGCGCAGATCGTCCATGTTCCCGCCGACAGGCAGGTCGAGGCAGACGAGTGGCCGCGCCCCGGCGCTGGTCACCCAGTTGATGGCACGGTTCAACGCGATCAGATCGTACTCGACCGTCGCGGGCCGGTAGTAGTCCGACAGTCGCAGTCGCACCAGGCACGGCGCCAGTTCGCGCACCGCCGCGCTGGCCCGTCCTGCCGCCGACGTCCGCGTCAGCAGTTCGTGCAGCCCTGCCGTCGCGTTCGCCCCCGGCTGCCCCAGCATCGGCCCGACCAGACCGCGGAAGTCAACGGTTGTCGCCAGTGCCGTGGGCCCAGTCACGGAGATGTTCACGCCGGCCACGGGCTCTGCCCGGATATTGTCCACCCCGAACACCATTGCCGGCCACGAGCCGGTCTGCACGAACTGGATCAAGTAGGTCCCGTGCAGCGCCTCGGCGGTGATCGGCTGCCCGTCCTTGTCCTTGAAGGCGAACAGCCGAATTGCCCGCCGCTCCCAATCGGTGTTCGTCAGCGCCACCGTGTAGACGTAGGACACGTCGCGTTTGTCCTCGCCCACCACCGCCCGCAGTGTCAGGTCCACCGTGTGGTCGGTGCCGTCGCCCTTGAGCCACATGGCGATCTGCCCCGCTCCATTTGCGAGCCAGGTCTGGCCGCTCACCGGCAGGCGCACACTCGCCCACGTGCCTCCGGCGGCCTTGAACTCGATGATCGCGGCCTGTTCGGTGCGTCCGTCTTCCACCCGCGCTGTGGCGTAGATGCCGCACAGTTCCGACGGTGCCCGGCCATCCACGCGCGCGTCGTTGGTCGCCCACGAACCCACGCCCGTCTCGAAATCTGCTATGACGACGGTTGCTGTGTCGGCGCCGGCCACGCTCGTCAGCGTCATCGCCAGACACAGCGCCGTCAGCGCGCTCCATATGTTTTTGCTCGTTGCTTGACTCATTCCGCGGCCACCTCGGTGCGTGTCATAGGGCCCCCGGCTCGTGCAATGCCACCAGGTGCAGGCCCATCACGACCGTCCGGTTGAAGTTCTCGCCTCGGTCATACAGCTCACCGTGGTCGAGAATCGTCTGCATCATCTCGACTACAACTGGTGCCACCTCGGCCACCAGTTCCTCGTCGCGCGACAGCAGGGCCAGGTGCACCGCGACGGTTGGCATCCCGAAGCACAGCTTGTTGCTGACGTTGCGCTCGGTCCACTCCGTCGCCTGCAGGCTATCCACCGAAAAGTGTTCCCACAGGTCCATTACGGTCGCCGGCTCATCCAGGCTCAGGCCGATCTGCCGCACGGCCCGCTCGGTCTTCTCTTCATCCCAGTTGCTGGCCCAGTCCAGTCGCCGCCACTGCTCAGTATCAAATACGTTCGAGCGCATCGCGTGTTCCGCGACCGCCCGCATGAAGCCCCTGACCTGCTCGCCCCGCTCCTCGCCTTCATGCATTGCCGCGAGCGCGTCGAGGTCCAGCCCGAACTGGTTGCTGTAGAGCGTGAAGGTCTGCCACGCGTCCGCCGTCTTCGCTCCGAGCATCTGCCAGCGGAAACCCTCGTTCTCCTCTTCATAGTGGGCCAGCAGATCGCGCCACCGCGCGTTGTCGCTCACATCCACCACTGCCGACAGCGTCCCGGTCAGGGACATCACTCCGGCCAGCGCGCTCTGCCGCCACGAGAACCCCACGTGCGCGATCTCGCTATTGTCCTCCACGTAGACGTGCCACTTGTTGCCCTCCATCCGTCCGGCGAACGCGTCCATGAACTGCACGATGAACGCGCGGTCTTCCTCGGTTGCCAGCGGGCAGCGGAACCATCGCCACAGTGCGTAGACGTAGACTGCGTGCTGGTCGCGGGACGAGTTGGGGTAGTAGCTCTTCGTATCGGGGTGTGGTCCACGCGGCACGAATCCCGGCTCGGGGCTGACGCTGCCGATGAGCTTCATTCCCCGCCACGTGCGCCGCGCGATCTCGGCGAGGCGTTCGTCTCCAGTGGCATCGTACGCGTCGCACAGTGCGTAAAGCAGTTGCCCGTTCTCGAGCGCCACGTCCTGAATGCCCGACCCGTAGCCGTAGGGCATCTGTTTGCCATTGACCTGCAGCGCGGCGACCTCGTCGGGGCTCGACAACGCGTCGAGCCCCTTGGGCCCATCGAGTCGGTGGTGGTAGAGGAGGTCGGTGCTCTCCGCCCCGTAGCCCTCCCAGTATTTTTCGTACAGTGCCAGCACCGTCTCCATCACATCACCCGCCTCCGCGCCGTTGGCGGCTGCGTCGGTCGCGAGCACGCATCCGGTCAGCGTCATTGCGACGAGCAAGCGCGCCATCATGGCCTCCCCTCGACCCCCGGGAACGCCCGAATTCAGGAACCGGCGCCCCACTCACTGTAGGGGCGCGCGCATGTATCCTCTGGTCGTGCATCCGGCCGTTCTGCGAAACAGAGCGAGTTCACGCCCAAGAAATTCTTAACGAAAGCATCAATAGCATTGACGACGAATGTGTTCCCCGCTGGGTAGGTCGGATTTTGCACCACGCCGGGGGTGTCACCTAGGGCGAGACCAATGCCCCGTCTACCGACAATGAACCCTTCATCAGTCTCTACCACGACCACCCTCACGTTCGCGTTCATGGCCCAGCCCAGCATGAAGACCTCCTCCTCACCGTTGATGCGGAGGCAAGTGTCGAAGCTGGTACCGAGCATCAGGATGGTCCAAGGGCACTCAAGGAACCGGACGCCCCACCGTTCTTCTGGACCACACGCCACAGGCTCCTGCTCTGCCCAAAAACCCCCGAGACCCAAGTCCTGAGCTTCCTGTCGGATCCGGTCATTCGCAGGGCAGTCCGAAGGCCACGCTCTCCTCTTCGCTGCGTGCACTGCCAGATGGCGCGCTGACTGAGCCCGCCCCTGTGAAAGCCACCTGTGGCGACATGCTGATATTATCCCATGGTCCATCGAGATGCGCTCCACGCCTCTCTCCACTTGGGCGCACAGCCCCAGCCCGTCGGCCAGCCGGTCGACGCGTCTGCGGAAAGCGGCCTCGATCTCGGCAAACAGCGTCGCGGCGTCGATGTCGGCTACGAGGAAGTCCAGCGCGTCCCCGTCTACATCCCCCGCTTGCTGGTCATGCGCCAACATATGGGCGCCAATCTGCCAACAGGCGAGCAGCAACTGATGCAGCGGTACCGCTGATAGCTCTTGGGAACGGTTGCCCGGTGAAGCATCGCGCGGAAGTACCCGCTCCAGCCCCATCAGAACCGGCTCGATCCCATGCTGCCATTCCGCGAGCGGGGCTAACGCTTCGATGGTTTCCGCTTGGCTACGTCCCGCACCTATTGACGCGCCGTCGGCAAGGCGCCATAGCACTGTGGCTGCATTGCTGGGCCGGTTCTGGCCACCATGGTCCCATAGCCTCGCCAGAAACGAGCGCAGAGGGCCCGGCTCTCTGGCTGCCTCCATGAGACGCTGACCCAAGAGCTCGTTCGACTTGCCGTGGAACCGTGACCCGATGTCGGAGATGTGTTTATTGACGTACTCACTATCTCCCAGCAACGCATGGTGATCTGTCGAGCTGTAGTCCCGCATCCCTCACCCGCTCATCTTGCACACCATCGACGCGAAGCGCCCTGCGCCGAAGCCGTTGTCGATGTTCACCACTACCACGCCCGACGCGCACGAGTTCAGCATCCCCAGCAGCGCCGCCAGTCCGTCGAACGCCGCCCCGTAGCCCACGCTCGTCGGCACCGCCACCACCGGCACGTTCACCAGTCCGCCCACCACGCTCGGCAGCGCGCCCTCCATCCCGGCCACCACCACGATCACCCCCGCCGCCAGCAGGGCCTCGCGCTGGCCGAGCAATCGGTGCAGACCGGCGACCCCCACGTCGTAGATACGCACCACCTCGCAGCCAGCGACCTGAGCCGTCACCACGGCCTCCTCGGCCACCGGGATGTCTGACGTGCCAGCCGTGACGACTGCCACAGGCCGTTGCCCGGGGTCTGGCTCCGGCATCTCGCCCACGCTGATGATGCGCGCCAACTCGTGATACTCGGCCGCCGGGATCTGCTCGCCGACGTGCTCGAACATCTCGGGCGCGGCCCTGCTGGCGATCACCAGTGGTGACCGCGCCGACAGTGCCTGCAGAATCTCCGTCACCTGCTCGGGCGTCTTACCCTCGGCGAAGACCGTCTCGGGGAAGCCGCGCCTGAGCGCTCGATGGTGGTCAACCTTGGCGAAGCCCAGGTCCTCGTACGGCAACTCGCGCAACTGCGCCACCGCCTCTTCGGCGCTGACTTCGCCCTCCTGCACCTGGCGCATCAGTTGCTCCAGCCGGTCAGAGTCCATGGCCGTCCCCGATCACACCAACGGCAGTTGCACTACGCGGCCCTCGACGGACGCGATCTCCGCTGCCTGTGCGATCTCCGTATTGCGCAGGCCCTGGCATCCGGGAATGGTCACTGCGGTGTCCCCGACAACTGCCTCGACGAACTCGCGGATCTCCCGCTGCACGCCCGGCTCGCGCCCCTCGGCGATCTCCGAGTAGGGGAGTGTGACCTGTTCCTCGCCCTTGCGAGTGTAAGTCACCTGGCTGGTGGCGTGGCTGAACTGGACCGTGCCCTCGGTGCAGTACAGCTTGCCGTCATATGCCGTCTGATACGCGCAATGCCCGGAGAGCAGGTTGGCCTTGCGCCCGCCCTCGAAGTCGATCGTTACACTGGCGTAGTCCTCGTAGTCGGCTTCGGGGTTGATGAAGTTTGCCTTGGAGGCGTAGACGCTGGTCGCTTCGCCGAGAACACAGCGGATGAAGTCGATCTCGTGCGCGGATATCTCGAACAGCGGCCCGCCTGTCTTTGCCTTCTCCATGCGCCATGTATTTGCGTAGTTCCCAGCCCATCCTCCGCCCACACGGCTCACCTGCATCGCGCACGGTTCGCCGAACATCCCTTCGCGTACCTTCTCGATGATCCACACGAAGGGGCTGTTGTAGCGCAGCACCTGCCCGATCATCAGCTTCACGCCCGCCGTCTCGCACGCCTCGATCATCGACGTCGCGTCCGCCGCCGTGAGGGCCATCGGCTTCTCGCAGAAAACGTGTTTGCCCGCTGCCGCGGCCTCGAGCACCGTCGGCGGATGCAGCCAGTTGGGCACTGCGACCAGCACTGCGTCGATGTCCTCGCGCGCGAGCAGCTCGGCCGGGTCCGTATACGTGTCAATGCCCTCGCCCAGTTCCGCTACTGCCGCTTCCGCCGCGCCTTCGGCCACGTCCGCGACAGCCGCTAACCGTCCGCTCTCGCACGCCGCCAGTCCCCTTGCGAGCCCCTTGCCCATGCCGCCTGCACCGATCAGTCCAACAAGCAGTGTATCCATGTCATTCCTCCTGAGTATTCCTCTGGCCCTGCACATGCGGTCAGCCCCGGGCCGTTGCGACTCTGCCGTCGGCGTCGTGCCGACGACTGACCTCGCCCGCATGGCCCGGGGCCTGGTTCTGTGGCTATTGGTGCGCTTACTCCTCGGCGCTTTCGTCGGCGACGGGGCGGCGCAGCATGATGTTCACGTGATCGTTTCCCGACATCAGGATCGGGCTCCAGCCGTCCGACGAATCCGAGTTCACCCGCTCGTTGAGCACGCTGATGCTCGTCGTCGGCATATGCAGGATACGATACTCATACTTCGGCATTGTCGTTCCCTCCGGTTGCTCGCGGCCTTTGTCTTAGAGGCTCAGAATCGCGTCCATCGACCGGCTTGTTGCTTCCAGCAGGCGCTCGGGGAAGTAGGCGTACGGCGGCATCATCTCGGCGGTAACCGCGCCGTCGTAGCCGATCTCCCGGAACGCGGCCATGGTGCGGTCCCACGGTACGCTGCCCTCCAGCAAGTCACAGAAGTTGTCGATCGTCCCGGCCCATCCGACGACCTTGAAGTCCTTGAAGTGCACCGCGCTGATGCGCTTGCCCAGAATGCGGATCCACTGGTCCGAGTAGCCGTTGATGATGCAGTTGCCTACGTCGAAATACGCGCCCACGAACTCCTCGTCAATTTCGTCGATCGCCTGCGCGAACTCCAGCGGGCTGAGCAGGAACTTGTTCCAGACGTTCTCAAGGCCGATGACCACGCCCGCGTCCTTCGCCTCGGGCCCCAGCATCTTGAAAGTCTTGATGCAATCTTCGTACGCCTGGTCATACGAGTAATCGTCCGTCACTGAGCCCGGTACGCACAGCGTGGTCTTCGCGCCCAGCGCCCCCGCCAGTTCCAGACACTTGCGCACGATCGCGATGCCCTCCGCAGCCACGGCCGGATCGGGGCTCAGCGCCGGCGTATCCCATGCCAGGCCCGTCGCGAAGGTCAAAAGCTGCAGGCCCTTCTCTGCCGCCATGTCCTTGTACTGCGCCATGTCGGCGGCGCTGCTCGCAGGCGTGATCTCGCCCTCACCTTCCAGCGTCAGCTCGATGCCCTCGTAGCCTGCGGCCTTCGCCATGTCCATGCGCTGCTCGATGTTCAGCTCGCCAGGGAACGACCAGAAGCTCACTGACTTGACCATGTCGCTCCACCTCTCTATTGGTGTATCCAGCCGCCCTGGTGGCTCAGCGGGCCGGCTGGACGTTCATCTGTGCGGCTACCTTCTCCCCGCGTCCGGCGAATCCTGCCCACCTCATCCCCAAAGCATCCGTAACAAACGCGCAACGCCTCCACATGCTCAGGGCCCGCCGCCGATACAGACAGTGATTACTTGGGGTCAAGTCATTCAAAGTAAGCTGAGGTGCGCATGATATGGGTCTTCCTGAGGAAGCATATTTCGACGACGTACTACCGCTGATGCAGTCAGAGACGTCTGTGCTCGACACTCTCTCCAGATCTTCCGATGTCCTCGACCTGCTCCGCCGGGCTGATTCACTCACGCCCCCGGAGATCGACCTCTGGGCAGCGCTTGTCGTTGGCGCCGAGCCGCGACTCTACGTGCATGCTCCGCGCCAGCCGTCTCCGACACTCACCATGGCGCTCGCAGATTCCATGCGTGACGAACTCTCCGCCTGCACCGGGCAGGCCTGCGAGGTCGACCCAACCTGTCGGCGTTCGCAGACGTCCTGCGTCCGGCTCGAGGACGACATGCTGCACGATCTCTGCGACGTCTGGCGCGACCATGTCACCCAGAGTGGCGACACCGTCGTTGGCGTCAGCCGTGCCGCCGCAACCGACACGCGGTCACTCACGCTCGACCGCTGGCGTCAGGCCGACGAGGTGCTTGAAGTCTCGGCCTGGATGCTTGGCACCCTCGGTGACAGTGAGCAGCACCAGTGGGGTGTCACCGATCCCATCACCGGCGCCTTCACGCAGGCGTTCTTTCAGGCGACGCTAGAGCAGGAACTCAACCGCCAGATGCGCGTGCCTGCTGAACTGACGCTCGCGATCATCCAACTCCGCAACTCCAGTGTGGCCCTCGCCGACCAGCCGGTGCCTCCTGCGGCACTCGCCCACGCCACGGATGTTGTTGCGCGCACCTTGCGCAAATCCGACGTCGTGGCTCGGCTCGATGGTCGGCGTCTGGGAGTACTCTTCCCCGGCACTAGCCCACGCCATGGCCTCATGGCGGCTACGCGCATGGGCGAGGCGATGCGCGGCGCGAAAGAGCTTGAGGGGTGGAGCGTCGATATCGGAGTCAGCGGCCTTGGTATGCAGGCGGCTGGTTGCGACGAGCTGATCTCTCAGGCGATGCAGGCCATGGATGCTGCCGAGAAGGGCCGCGCAGACACGCCCTTTGTCTACCTGTAGTCTGCGTCGCGCGTCATTCTCGCTCCCGGCGCCGGTCGTATGCACCGGCGCCGGGAGCTGTCACGTCTTCATTGTGTCAGCAGGCTGACCTGCCCGGCGGTCGCTGCCGCCAGTATCTCGCCGCCTGCCGTCTTCACTGTCTCCAGCAGGAACACGCGGTCGCCGGCATTGAACTGCCCCTGCGGCGCCGCTGCGGCATCGATCATGATGACCGTGCCGTCGTCGACGGCCACTGCCAGCAGTGGCTGGCCCTCGGTGAAGTTCACCACGGCAAGATCGTTGACCGTGTCGCCGAAGTTCCTCTGGCTCACAACCGTCCCATCCGCCGCCAGCAGGTACGCGTACCCCGTCTCCGACCCGATGAGCAATTCGTTCTTGCCGTCCCCGTTCAAGTCGGCCATCAGCGCCTGCTTGACCCCGAAGCCGTAGTTGGGGAAGTTGAACGTGTAGTCGCCGTCGAAGCTCATGACGCTCAGCGCTCCGGTCGATGACCCGTTCGCCATCTCTGGCGTCCCGTCCCCGTCCATGTCGCCGATCGCCATCTGCACGTCCCCCAGCTCCGAGTAAGGAGCCTTCAGTTGCTTGCCGGTCGCGTCGAACAGCTCAATGGCGCCGTAGTGATTCGCCGCGAGGATCTCCAGTGTACCATCCCCATCCATATCCAGCAGTTCCAGTTCGCCGGAACCGTGTTCGATGGTGTCGATCCGCCAGATCGTGTTGAACTCAGTATCGTAGCGCATCAGATTGGCATTGAGCAGACCGACGATGATGTCGGGCTTACCGTCGCCCTCGAGGTCGCCCACCGCCAGCGTCCCCACGCGCGGGTAGCGTACGCTCGAACGTCCCACCCGCAGCGGGATGTCGCAGTGATGGCGACGCAACTCATTGCCAGCGCTGTCCAGGACGTACACGTGCTCATCATCAGAGCCCACCAGGACCTCCGGTGTCCCGTCTCCGTCCAGATCCCCCGCGCACACCGAGCGCGTGATACCGTTGGTGGTGAAGCTCCACAGAGCCGCGCCGTCCGCGCTGAAGCAGTGCGCCATTCGCCCACGCAACACGATCAATTCCTCGGAGCCATCGCCGTCCAGGTCGGTGGGGTAGAGCTTCAGGATCGGCTGGCGTGCCATCGCATCGTCCTCCGGCACGTCCACCGTCACCCGCGCGCTGAGCCCCTCCGTGGCTGGATCCTCTTGCTCCTCGATCAGCACCGGTTGCGCTCGCGCGACATAGCTCCCGAAGCTCTCCTCGAGTTGCCACATCTCGTTGGCGATCTCGACGAAGCCCCCCAGGTCCATCTCCATGCGCCGGTTTTGGAACATTACGGGGATCCCGGCCACCGTCATCGTCGTCTCATCCGAGGGCGCGACGATCGTCACCTGCGGCGGGTCCCAGGTGAACTCCGCCGACACGGGTTCAGAGGTCGAGAGTTGCCCGCGTGCCTCCGTCACGCCGGCCCCCCACACCCGATCGGTGCCGAAGACCATCATCGTCGCCTCGCCCTCGCCGTCCATCGTCGCCTCATCGCCCACCGCCGCCACCAGCCACGGCTCCCCGTCCTTCAGGATCACGCAGGCTTCCTCGTTGATCCGCTCGATGTCGAAGTCCTTGGGTGCCTCCGTTGAGTCGTTGTAGAAGATGTTGAACGAGGCCGCCGTCTCCCGCGCCTGCATCTCGCCGCCGAAGCGCTGGCGCATGTAGGTGATATAGCGCCCTACATGGTTGATGCGTCCCGTCAGCTTGTTGGCCGAGAAGCCATCGTTCTTGATGTAGAAACGCTGCCGGGGCACGTTCTCGTCGAGCCCCTCGGGCAGTGGCGGCGGCGCCTCTCCCTCGATCACCAGCACTTCCTCACCCGCCTGGTTCCGGAAGATCATCCGGTCCAGCAGCGCCCCGGGGGCCTCCCGCAGTGTCACCGTCACACGGTGTAGCCCATCGCCGACGATCTCGATGTTCGGCGTCGGCGCCTCGCCGTCCCATGTCCCCGACGATGGTCCGATCTTCCCGATGGGAATGTGGAAAGCCGTCTTCTCGCCTTCGTCCACCATCACGTAGAAGCTGTCCGTCCCACCATTGATGCCACTCGCGAATATGGATAGCTCGTACTGGCCCGCAGGCAGGTCGACACCCATGTCCAGTTGCGCACCCGGCGCCGAGAACTTCACTGCGGCTTCCACGCCCTCTTCGGGGTTCTGCAGCGTGATGAGACCGTAGTTCCCGGTCTTCGGGCCCGCAGTTCGTTCGGTCGAGAACACTCGTCCGTCACGTAATTCCTGGTCGCCCTCCGCCAGCATCTTCCAGTTGCCCACGAACGTGAAGTCTCCCGCCTCGCGCGCGCGCATCCGGTCCATCACCAGCACGAACTCGCCCTTGAGCCAGAAGATATCGCGCACCCAGTCCGCGCCGTTGTAGTCGGAGATGACCGTCTGGGTCATAGCGGCGGTGGGCAGGTTCGCGTAGCTTTCCAGCGACGCGCACGCCGGCACCAGTTGGTCGCACCGCCCGTTCCGGATGATGCTCACTCCGTTGTGGTCCGTGGTGTTCCGCACCAGGTAGTCGCCGTCGATCAGCCAGTCCTCGCCGTCAGCGAAGAACTTGATGATGCAGTTGCCGTCATACTGCAGGTGCTTGCCTCGCGCATACCCATCCAGCAGGAAGAACTCGCCCTTCTTGTTGAGGTTCTCGCGGAAGCTGATCTTATCGAAGCACTTCGCCAGCTCCACATTCGGCGGCGTCACTTCGCCCCCGTAATCGCTGCGTGTGCGCGTGTACTCATATACCTGCGGATGCAGCGGGGTGACCGTCGCGCCGATGAGCTCCTTCCACACCTGCGGCCGCACTGCAGGATCGTAAGGGCTCGCGTAACCGCCTTCGCGGATGCGGTCCAGCCACCACAGGTAGCGCCCGTCCTTGTAGTACCACAGCGCGTAGTGGATGTTGCCCGGATATGGTCCGTAGCCGTACCCGCTGTCGCCGAAGCCAGCCGCATCACCGTTGTTGTCGCAAAAGCCCACCTGGTACTCAGCGTGCTCGCGGACAGACCCATTCTCAAAATACGTGTAGTCATTCTCCGCCAGCGAGTAGACGATCGTGTGTCTCGGCACGATCTGCTCATAGCCGCACGAGTCCTCCTGCGGCTTCCATGACGTCATCTGCCCCGCGAAGGCGTGGTGCGCCCGCGTCATATAGTCGCCGATCTTGCCGTCCACGTCCCCGTAGTAGCGCTCGAAGTACCGAGCCATCCAGTAGATCCCCAGCAGCGGGAAGGTCGTGTGGTTCCAGATGATGCTGTCATTCTCCATGATCCCGCCCCAACCCGAAACGTGGGCGGGCAGACAGTACACCGCGTTGAGCATGTAGTTCGTGCACGCCAGTCGCTCGTCGTCGCTGAAGACCGGCGCCTCCTCCAACACGTCCCACATTGCCCCCATCCACTCCGAGGTCGTCTCTTCTGGCCAGGTGTAGTGGTAGCGCGGGTTCTCGGCGAACCGTTCGCCACAGAACATCAGGATGGTCTTGGCCCGTTGGGCCCAGGCGATGTCGCCTGTGTCCCGGTACTTCACCACGGCCTCCCAGAACCGGCGCAACGCGTCCTGGTCTATGGGAGAGGCCACCAGTGCCTCGCGTGCCGCATCGTCCATCATGGTCGCGCCCGACGCAAACAGCAGCGGCTCTGCCAGCACGAAGTCCGGGCCCTGCGGGATCCGCCCGATAAAGTCCTCGACGCCTGCCACCAGGCCCTCCGCGTCGCTGGCCCCGATCACCACAATGTTGGTGCCCGTCGGCCAGTTGTAAGGTTCATGCACCGTCTGCAGCACATACCTGCTCGGCCCCGGCTTGAGCGCATCCAGCTCCACGTACCGGTTCCAGTGCAGTCGCTCGATCACGAAGTTGTTATTCAGGTTCCCCAGTGCGATTACCGTCTGCTCCGAGCCGACCAGTGACTTCGCGTCCCGCGTGACGGTCACTGTCGCCCCGGTCTTCTCCGCAATCGCTGCCGCCAGCCGGTCGCCCAGCGCGGTGAACTGGTCGTCCTCCGGAATGCAGATCGTGGCGGCGGCCTGCCCGCCCTGCGTAATCGGTGTGCTCAGGTTCAGTTCCCGGACCTGCTCGATCCCCAGACCGCCGTGTGCTGCCAGCGGCAGCCGCGCGCCCCACTTCTCCGCGCTGGCCGTCTCCAGCGAGAAGTCGTCGATCAGCGTTTCGCTGGTCCAGTAGTGCATGGTATACAGGTAGATGCGTGCGGTGGTCGTACCCTCGGGGGCCTCTGCCGCCACCGAGTAGAACTTCCACTCGCCGATCTCCGGCTCGGGTTCAACATGCACCAGCTCGTTGCTTGGCAGGAAGCGCAGCTGGATGCTGAAGGCATCAGTGTGGTTGCGCGCGAGGGCCTTCATCCAGCCGCTGAGCACATACAGCTTGCCTGCTTCAGCCGGTACATCTCGGGTGACGCCGATCGCGTATCGCTGATCTCGCTCCTCAGGGCCGGCGTCGATCAGCTTCACCGATCGCTCGCCCGAGTGGGCGTCATCGCTCATCTCCACTGTGCTCTCCGGCACGCCACCGGCGTACTGTGGCCAGTCCACCGGCAGGCCATTCTCGCCCACCTCTTCGAAGCTCGGATTGCTCAGCAGATTCTGGCCGAGCGCAGGCACGGCGGCAATCGCCGCCATCAGGATTGCGGGTATCAGATATCGTCTCATGAGTTGCACCTCCAACGCGCTTCACTCGCTTTGCCCTCGGTCCTTCGGCCCCGCGCCTGCTCGCACCTGCCTCCGCGGACAGGCAGGCCCCCCGCCAGTTGGCAGCGAAACGTTCTGCGTCCATGGCCAGACATAGCCGTCACACGGAGATGACTCCCATGATCATTGACATCCACCGTCACTACAGTATGGAAGAGGGGGCCCTCGAGGCCTACCTCGATCGCGCCCGCATCGTCGGCATCGAGAAGATTGGGTTGTCCACATGTGGACCGCTCTTCGGACAGTTCGATAACGAGGGTGTGATCGCCGCCCGCGAGCGCTACCCGGAGATGATCATCAGCTTCGGCTATGTGAAGCTCGGCATTGACGGGCCGGACAAGGTCGACTGGCTGCACACGATGGGCTTCGAAGCCCTGAAGATGATCGTCCCGGCGGTGCCCTACGACGACCCGGTCTGTCTGCCCATCTACCAGCGCGCCGAAGCCCTCGGCATGCCCTGCAACATCCACTGCGGCATCCTTGGTCGCCTGCGCAACGAGGCCGGCCACGATGTCAACTCCGCCCGTATGAGGCCGATTCTGCTCGACGTAGCCCTTCGCCGGCACCCGGCCCTCCGGGTCCTCATGCCGCACCTGGGCCAGCCCTGGTATGACGAAGCCTGGCTGATGCTGGCGACCTATCCGAACCTTTACTGGGACCTGTCCAGTGTCATCAACAAGCGCCCCGTCGGGGCCCTCGTCGACTTGTTCATGAGTCTGGGCGAGGACGTCTGGGAGCGCGTCAGCAAGCGTCTGTGCTTCTGCTCTGACGCGTCAGATCCGGTCGAGATGTACGAGCGTTACGAGGCCGTGCTCGACGCGGTGGGTGCTGACGATGAGCTTCGCGAGCGCGTCTACTTCCGCACGGCCCTGGAATTGATGGCCGGTCCCGGCGCAGGATGATTGTGCGCTGCGGCGAACCTTGTGTTGAGGTAACGTGGCGCGCCGGCGACTGTCAGGCGCGCACGAAGTAGCGGGGCGAAAGCGGTCAGCGCTGATGGGCGGTCTGCAGGTCTCTGGAATGCAGGTGGGTCTGGTCTCCAAGTATGACTACATGGCTGCAGAGATGCAGATCGATCTGGAGTTGAGCCTGTCTGTTGGCGATCGCATCCACATCATAGGCGTCTACACCGATTTCATCCAGCGTGTTGAGAGCATGAAGCATGGCGGCTGGCCGGTGAAAAAGGGCCGAGCCGCTCAGAAGGTGCGCGTACCAGCCAAGTATCACGTGCGCGCCGGCGATGCCATCGAGTTACTGCCGCCGACCGATGGCGATGAGGACGCGGCGTCTGGTTCCGGCCTTGGCCTCTGGGGCAACCGCCTCAAGTGACGCCCGGCCCCGCCGCAGCGGGTTAGCCGTCCCGGAACTCATCATCGGCATGATCCGTCATATGAACAATCGCTAGACCCGGCCTCGCATACGTGGAGGGATGGACCATGAGATCACTGCTTACGCTCCTGGTTGTGCTTGCGCTTGTCGTCAGTATCCCGGTTCTTGCGGGGTGTGGCAGCGGCGGCAATGGCGGCGCTGACCCCGAGCCCCAGGGCAACGCAATTACGGGCAAGATAGATACCTCTGGTGCGCCTGGCAGCTACGATGTATTGCTCGACGGCGTGCCTGTTCCCGGCGCCGCACGGGCTGACGGCAGCTTCGTGATCGAGGGCGTCCCGCCCGGTGACCATCGCGTGGCCGCCATCGAGCGCGGCGGCAACAGCGGCGCATACGTGAGCGTCGTCGTGGTCGATGGCCGTGACGCTATCACGCCCGATCTGCGCCCCGAACTCGGCGGCCAGATCGTCGGCATCGTCACCGTGGTCGACGACGATGGCATCCGCCCGCTGGCCGGTGTCGAGGTCATCGCGGTCGCCTCTGGCGAGATTGCCATGGCCCAGCCCACGCCGGGCGAGACGCGGCCCGAGACATATCCGCCGCCTCCGCTGGCAGAGTTCAGCGCATTCACCGAGGACGATGGCTCCTACCGCATCCGCGCCATACCGCCCGGCGATTACACCGTGACGGTTGCCGTGCCAGACTACCGCGAGGGCTGGCAGTGGGTCTGGGTCGGCGAGGGCCAGACCGCAGCGGCCGACTTCCGGCTGCGCCCCGCGGTTGATCCCGGCGTGGGCACCGTTCAGGGCCGCGTCATGGGCGTGCACGATGGTCTCGCCGAGCCCATTGAGGGTGCGACGGTGACCATCTTCAGCGACGTCCCCTGGGAGCCGATCGGCCCGATCTGTCCTCCAGGAGACTGTGTAGACGGCGACCCGGGCGAGAGTGAAGACAGCAGCGCGAACGGTAAGCCTGAGGCCCCCGATCCGCCCCTGGACATGGGCATGCTGAACCCGCCGTGGTTCCCCGGCGTTTCGACGCTCACGGACTCCAACGGGCGTTACTCGCTCAACGCCCCGGCTGGCTACGCCTCCATCGAGGTCTGGGCCCAGCACCATGAACCCGTATGGGACGAGATCGCAATGGAGGCCGACCAGACCCAGACGAGGAACTTCACACTGAACAGATGGCAGGAGTTCCCCTACCCGGAGCCCCCACCACACGAAGTGGGGCCCGGATCGCCACCGATCGAGACGGAGGAGGGGTAGAGCTCCTGGTAACTTCCACCCGAGAGGACGCTTGACGCTTGCGCATCTGGAAGATACTGCTGCTCGGCATCCCCATCCTCATACTCGCGAACCTCTGGGTCCGCCAGGGAGCCCTCATCACCCTCGCGGCTCAGGTTGCCATGGCGGTGCCGCCAGTGCCTGCGCTGGCAGCGCTGCTGCTGCTTTTCCCAGCCATTCGCGTCATGCGTCGCGTCGGCATCGAGCGCCGCGACCTCATCGCGCTTTACTGCTTCTTGACCCTCGCCGTCGCCCTCACTTCGGGCGCGGGCATGAGGTTCTTTCTGCCCTCCCTGCCCACACCTTTCTACTTCGCCAGCCCCGAGAACAACTGGGCCCAGTTCCATGACCTGATCCCTTCGTGGCTGGTCCCGCACGGTGACGCGGTCATCCGCGATTACTTCGAGGGCTCCGAAAATGGCGCCGTGCCCTGGGCCGCGTGGGTCAAGCCGCTCGCCTGGTGGATGGTCTTCTTCGTCGCTTTCTACGGCCTGCTGATCAGCATCGCTCTCATCTTCCGTCCGGTCTGGGAGGATGACGAGCACCTCGCCTTTCCCATGGCGGAACTGCCTCTGATGCTCACTGGCATGAGGCAGGAGGGCCATGGGCTGTGGCGTAACGGTGCTTTCTGGGTCGGCTTTGGCCTACTCGCTCTGCACCACGTAATGAACATCCTCAACGCCTTCAACCCGGCGGTCACGGCCCTCGGCCTGCAGAACGATCTCGGGCGCATCTTCGTGGAGCATCCGTACACCGCTCTGCGTCCGCTCGTGTGGCGCTACCGCCCGCTCATCTTCGGCGTCTCGTACATGATGCCCAGCGATATCGTCATCTCCACGCTCTTCTTCTACTTCGTCTATCTCAAGGGCCTGTCGCTCTTTGGTGCAATGGCTGGTGTCCGCACGCCTCGCTTCCCGCTGGGTCGCGAGCAGGGAGCGGGTGCCTTCGTCGGCTTCACTCTTGTGCTCATCTACTCCGCCCGCCGCCGCATCGCCGAGGTCTTCAGCGGCTTGAGCGGCTCGAACGATAAGTCACCCGCAATCGCGATACTCTTCATTGTCAGCGCCGGCGTCATATTCGTGTTCTGGCGCATCGCCGGTATGAGTGCCGAACTGATCATCGGCTACTTCGGCCTGCTCGTCTTCTTCGCGGTCGCCTACGCTCGCGGACGTGCTGAGACCGGGTATCCCCATCACTGGATATGGCCGCTCGACGAGCAGCGCAATGTGCTGATCAACTTCATTGGCACACGTGCACTCGCGCCGCGCGGAGATTTCCGCGGGCTCACCAACCTGTCGATGCTCCATCATCTCTCTCGCGGCTACCTGCCTCAGCTCATGGCGTTCCCGGTTGATTCCTTCAAGATCGCCGGCGAGATGAAGATAACGCTGCGCAAGATGGCGAGCCTGATGATACTGGCCGTCGTCTTCGGCTCCATTGTGAGTTGGTGGATGCACCTGTCGGCCTTCTACCAGTATGGTGCGAACGTCCTCGAGGGCGGCACCACCTCGGGCGGTCAGCGCGTGGCTCTCATGCGCGGCTCATACGACACGCTGGCCGGGTGGATGAAGGCTCCGCAGGGACCGAACCAGCCGCAGATGCTCGCGGGGGTATCCGGTTTCGTCATTGTCATCGCGCTGGCAGCGTTGCGCCGGGCTTTCATCAACTTCCCGCTGCACCCCACAGGCTTCATCTTCGCCTTCACCGGCGCGGGTGAGAACGGCTGGTCTGCGCTGCTGACGGTTACCATCATCAAGACGATTGTCCTGCGTATCGGCGGGATGAGGCTCTACAAGGCGCTCTTGCCCTTCTTCCTAGGGATCATCATCGGGCACTTCTTCACGGCAGGCTTCGCCTGGGCGCTCATCGCTAGCTTCGGCGGTGAGGGCTTCAACAAGTACCCAGTCTGGTTCTGACCAACCATCTACCGTAACGTGGGGGGCAGCATGTCTGATCTGATCGCGGTCGTAGGCGCCACAGTCATTGATGGCACTGGCGCGGATCCCGTCGAGACTGGCGTGGTCGTCATCGAGGATGGTCGTTTCGCCGCTGTGGGCCCGGCCTCCGAGGTCGACATCCCCGCCGACGCCGAGGTCATCGACGCTGAGGGCAAGTCGGTCATGCCCGGCATCATCGACGGTCACGCGCACATCGGCGGCGACGCTGCTTCGCAGCACCGCCTGCGCCTCACCCTCCAGCGCGGCATCACCACCATCTGCTCGGTTTCTGCGAACGTTCGCGGTATCGCACTGCGCGACGGCATCGAGTCCGGCCAGATCCGCGGCTGCGCCAGGATGATCGCCGGCTGCATCGTGACCCCCACCAACGGCCACGTGCGCTTCCGCGACGCTGACGGGCCGTGGGAAGTGCGCAAAGCCGTGCGTGAGATGGTGCAGGCGGGTGCCGACTTCATCAAGACCGCCGCCTCTGGCGGCTTCTTCAGCCAGCATGAAGTGTGCAGCATGCGCAACTACACCCTCGAGGAACTCGTCGCGCTCGTCGACGAGGCACACGCCTGGATGCGACCGGTCGTGGTCCACTGTCACACCCAGCCCGGCCTGGACTATTGCATCGAGGCGGGCGTGGACCAGATACACCACGGCGGCTTCATCGACGAGTCAGCGGTGCGCGGCATCCTCGATGCCGACCTGTGGTATCTGCCCACCCTCGCGGTCACCTGCGCGCGCAACATCGAAGCGCTCTCCGACCAGCCCTGGCAGGCCGTCGAGATGCAGGAGGCCCAGCCGATCCATCGCGCTGGCGTGAAGCTCGCCCACGAGATCGGCGTGAAGTTGTGCGTTGGCACCGACTACCCTGGGACCCCCAAAACCTGGCGCCTCGGCGACCGTACCTGGTATGAGTTGCAGGAACTCGCGGCGTGTGGCCTGTCATCGATGGAGTGCATCGTGGCGGCGACGCGCACCAACGCCGAGGCCTATGGCGTGGCCGACGATCTTGGCACGGTTGAGGTCGGCAAGCGCGCCGATCTGCTGGTGATCGACGGCGATCCGCTCGCAGACATCACGGTGCCCTATGAGCCCGACAACATCCTGATCGTCCTCAAGGACGGTCGCGTGGAATCTGTCCGCGACGACTATCGCCACCTCTACCGCGTCCGCGAGGACCTCTGAGTTTCGGGGGGCGCCATGCACAGGAACTGGACCTTCACCGACCTTGACGCGAAGATCGCTGCGGAGTTCGGCGACTTCCTGCCCGCCACACTCTTTGACTCTCACGCGCACCTGTACCGCGTGCGCGACATGCCTGAGCCCGTCGGTGCCCTGCAGTCGGAGGGCCCGGCCAACGTCACCCCGCGCATCTGGCGTTCACGTCTCGGCCGGCAACTCGGCCCCGAGCGCCTCGCAGGCGCCCTTTTCATGCCCTTCCCGGTACCCGGTGCTGACCCGGCGCTTCTGAACCGCCGTCTGCTCGAGGACCTCGACCGCGAGCCAGGCAGCCGTGGCGCGGTGATCATCACTCCGAACTGTCGTCGCGAGGACGTTGAGGCGCTCCTCGCGCATCCGCAGGTCATCGGCTTCAAGCCCTACCACTGCTTCGCCCCCGGCTCCGATACCAGCCAGGCCTCCCTGCGCGAGTTCGTCCCCGAACTCGCCTGGGAGCTGGCGCACGAGCGTGGCCTGGTCATCGTCCTGCACATTGTCCGCCACGCTGCCTGGGCCGACCCGGACAACCAGCGCACGCTGCTCGACTGGTGCGAGCGCTTCCCCGGCGCCCGGGTGCAGATGGCCCACGCGGCCCGCGGTTTCCACGCGCCCAACACCGTCCGCCACGTGCGGCTGCTCGCATCGCTCGAGAACGTCTGGTTCGACACATCCGGGATTTGCGAGGCCCCCGCACTGGTGGCGATCCTCCGCGAGTGCGGCCACCGTCGCCTGCTCTGGGGCAGCGACTTCCCGGTCTCGGAGATCCGCGGACGGTGCGTGACAGTGGGGGATGGCTTCGTGTGGCTCGACGGGGATTCGGTCAAGTGGGACGAACTGCCGGCACTTGGTCAGCCGACGCTGGTCGGTCTCGAATCGATGCGTGCTCTGCGTGAGGCCTGCGAGACGGTAGGCCTCAGCCGCGCCCAGCTCCGGTACGTGTTCGCCGGCAACGCCCGCCGCCTATTTGGTCTGTGAGGCCGTCCATTCCGCGATCGTGTCCGCGATCATTCGGCAGAAGTCCATGTCCCCGTCAGGCGGTATCTGGTCTGCGCTCCCGACGATCAGCCGGTTGTCCGGCGCCATCTCGTCCAGCAGCCGCAGCGTGTGTGCGCGCACTTGGTCTGACGTCCACGGTGGCGAGAACATCGCGCCGGGAATTCCACCCCATATGATCGTCTCATGGTCGCCGCACAGGTCGCGCAACTCCTCGATCTCCACTTCACCCACCGGCCCTGGCGTAATCGACTCCACGCCGTCGAACCCGACCCGTGCCAGATGTGGCAGCAGTCCGCGCACGGCCCCGTCGAGATGCGTCACCGCGTATTTGCCCACTGCGTGGATCTGCCCCAGCCGCCGCGTGTAATACTCTTCCATGTATGGCTCAAAGAGCGAGGTGTAGTTGGTGCTGTCGAGGTTATCGGCGAAGTGAAACAGTTCGACATCGCTCGCGCAGACTGCCTCGAAGGCCACGTCGGCGGACCGATCCATGATCGCCAGTGTATCCTCCACTGCTGCCCGCTCGTCGGCCAGCAGATAGCAGGTCGTCACCACGCCGCACCAGTCGGTCATGAGCGCCGGCACTGGCGACCGCGGCACCGGGCAGATCGGGAGCCCGTTGTCTCCGAGGCGCTCGCACTGCCGGCCAAACCCTTCGGTCTCCGGCTCATACCGCCTGCGCTCATAGATGTCCCGCACCACGCGTAGGTCATCCGTGTTCTTGACTGCGTACTCGACGTGTGCCCAGCAGTAGGAGGTCGGGATCCATTCCCAGTGCTCGCGGATCTCGCCCACCGGCGTCCGCCACCACCGCACGCGCTCGGTCTCGTCCTCGTGCGTCCCGGCCTCGACGCCGTCCGGCAGCGCGCGGTACGTGCTCGCGCCCTGTCCGTAGTATGAGCACACGCCCATGTCTTCGTGAAGCCGAATGTAGCCCTCCGGCCCCTCATACCGGGCCTCGAGCTTCCCCATCTTCTCCATGGCACGATACCAGTAGCTCAGGTCCGCCAGCCACGCTGGCTGGTCGGGCACGATCCCCTTGAAGGGTGCGAGCAACCGTTCGCGGTGGGTCATTGGCTATCACTCCAGGCCCCGGCTTCGCGGTCCCGCCGGTTTCGCCGGAACCCCTCATGCACCCTCCCTTCGCTCGGCTTGGTTCACTCGCCCCCGGCTGCGTCCGAGGCGGGCTGCGGATCACTCGCGCTCGGTGGATACTGCCGATACGCCTTCCACAGCATTGGCCCCGCGATCAGCAGTCCGAGCACATCCGCCACCGGCTGGGCCGCGAATGCACCCTTGACCCCGAAGGTGTTCGCGAGCCAGATTACCAGCGGAATGACGAAGATCACATTGCGCGCCAGCGAAAGCACCATCGCCCGGAAGCCCATGCCCATCCCCTGGAAGGTGAACACGCCCATCATCTGCGGCTCCACCAGGAAGATCGTCGCCACCTTCAGCCGCAGCGCCCACACTGCCAGCGCCAGGAACTCGGGGTCCTTGGTGAACGGTGACAGGATGGACTCTGCGAAGATGATGATCACCGATGCCAGTACCACTCCGATCGCCGAGAGCCCCGCCGACGATGTCAGCCACGTGCGCCACATCCGCCGGTAGTCCTTCGCGCCGAAATTGAAGCCTGTGATCGGCACCACGGCCTGTGAGACGCCCGGCCCCATGAACGAGAGCATCAGCATGACCACGCGCATGCTCAGGCCCTGAGCTGCGATGGCTGCCGGCCCGAAGCCCGCCAAGACCCAGTTGAAGACCGAACCGACCGTGCTGCGCACGCAACCGTTGATGAATGAGGGCACGCCGACTGCCGCTATGTCCCGCAGGATCGCGACTCGCAGTCTGAGGTCTGAGGGCTTGATCCTGTAGCCGCTGCGACCGCTGTTGAGGTAGATGATTGAGATGAGGAAGCCAAGAACCTGCGCGGTCACTGTCGCCATGGCTGCACCCCGCAGGCCCAGTTCCGGGAATGGGCCCCAGCCGTAGATGAGGAAGGGGTCCAGCCCGGCGTTCAGCAGCGCCGACGCGGCCATGATGTACATCGGCGTAAGCGTATTGCCCGAACCCCGATACAGACCGTTGACCGTCATAGTGAAGATCTGAAACGGGAACCCGAAAGCGGAAACGTTCAGGTATATGATTGCCACGCTCACCAGTTCACGCGAGCCGCCGAACAGCAGCGCCATCGCCTCGGGGAACATCAGGCAGATCGCGGCGACGCCCACGCCCAGGATAACTGGCAGCACGACTGCATTCCCTGCGATGGTGTTGACTTCGTCAACTCGCCGCTCGCCAAACCGGCGCGAAACCAGCGATGTGACGCCGGCGCCCGCGCCCATGCCCAGCGCCCCCGCAATCTGCTGCAAAGGCATCAGCACGGTCAGGGCCGCGATGGCCTCGGTGCCATTCTCCAGTCCGGAAACCCACAGTGTATCGACGATATTGTACAGCGACATCACGACCATCGAGATGATGCCCGGGATGCTCATGCGTATCAGCAGCGGCCCGATGGGAGCGCTGCCCATCTCCGCCGTTCGTTTGGCCATTCGCTTCTGCGTCACTGTGTTCTCATCTCCCCACGACTGCGCACCGTCACTGCTGCACCTCTCGATCGAGGAATCTGCCGGCGTTCTCTGCCATGCGTTCGAGGAGCCGATCCAACGTCTTGCGCTCCCCTTCAGTGAAACCCTCGGTGAGCGTCTCGCTCCACTCCTCGCGCATATGCTGCAGCTCCGGCTCGATCTCTCGCGCCAACTCGGTCGCCAGCACGCGTTTCACCCGCCGGTCATGTTCATCTGCCTGCCGCGTAACGTACCCCAGCTCCTCCAGCCGCGCCACTGATCTGGCGACCGTCGCCTTGTCCAGCAGGTGGTGCTGGGCAAGGTCCTCCTGGCTTACGCCATCTTCCTGCAGGAGACTCATTAGGATCGGGAACTGCGCGTCCGCCAGACCGTGGACAGCCATCTGCTCAGTGAAGCGTTTGCGCGCGTAACGGTGCAGCATGCCCAACCATCGTCCCACTGGTCGATCGCTCCCCATACCATTCCCTCCTGAGAGCATGGTCTACATACACAGCTATTTAGTTGTATGCGCAACAGTATATCACGCAACAGTTGCGCGCGCAACTGTTGCGTGCGGCGCAACCTTGCCGTCCCTGCGAACGTATCAGCGAAGGCAAGCGTCTGGAAAATGGGGAACATGCCCCAACAGGTCAGAGACGCGCGCTGAGGTGAGTGACATGCGCAGAACCGCGACCATCATCGTCATCGCACTGGGGCTGGCGGCACTGAGCGCGGTGCTCGCCCAGGACGGTCCCGAGAACCTGGAAGCCCACGCTTGGAAGCTCTCGCCGGGGCCATACCAGGTGACAACCATCGACGAGGCATTCCTCTACGACGCCGACCGGGACAAGACGCTCCCGCTGAAGATCTACTACCCGGCCGAACAGGCCGAATACCCCATCATCATCTTCTCCCATGGCGCGGGCGGGTCCAAGGACGGTAAAGCCGGCCTCGGAGAATTCTGGGCCAGCCACGGCTACGTCTGCATCCACCCGACGCACGCGGACTCAATCTCGCTCACCGGCCTGAGTCTGCGAGAGACGGTTGTGCAGGCGCTCACGGATGTCCAGAGCTGGCGCGATCGCCCTGCTGACATCTCGTTGATCATCAATGGCTTCGCCGAACTTCAGCGGCTCAATGAAGACTTGCAGGGACGGATGGACTTTGAGAAGGTCGGCGTCGCCGGGCATTCGTTCGGGGCCTTCACCACGCAGGCCATCGGCGGGGCCGTGCTCGACCTGCCTGGTAGCGACGAACCCGTCTCCCTCGCCGACGAGCGTGTCACTGCAACGCTGCTGCTCTCACCCCAGGGCCCCGGCCAGATGGGCCTGACGGAAGACTCCTGGGCCAACTACACCCTCCCGATGATGAGCATGACCGGGCCCGCCGACAAGGGTGCGAAGGGCCAGGATGCCACTTGGCGCGTCGCCGCCTTCGACAGTTCGGTTGAGGGCGACAAGTACTTCGTCTGGATCGAGGGCGCGAACCATTTCTCGTTCAGCGGCGGCGCGCTCGCGGCGCTCATTGGTGGCACCTCTGCTGTCCAGCAGCCGGTGATTCTGGGCTGGGTCAAGCAGGCCAGCCTGGCGTATTGGGATGCCTACCTGAAGGGCGACGAAGAGGCGATGGCGTATCTGCAGTCCGACTCACTGGTCACACTGAGTTCCGGCGCCATAGACCTGCGACGCCGCTGACCCCCGGGAGTCTCCGGATGAATCGCCGCTCAATTCTGTCGCTGGTACTCGGCGTGGTCGTCGGCCTGTGCGTGCTCGGGCTGATTGGCCTGATCGTGGGAGCACGCCTCGGGTTGCCTGTACCGGGGACGATCCGCGCTCGGCTCTCGGGAATGAGCGACGCCGACTACGAGCGCTGGGCTCGCGAGCAGTTCCTGACGCGACATCCCGAGGGAAAACCCCTCAACTGGGCCATCGCCGAGGCGGCGGAAAAGTACCGCTGCGACAAGCCGATGGGCCGTTTCGTTCTGCACGAGAATGACTGCTCGGATTTCGTCGGCTGCGCGGTGGATCACGGGTTGGGAGCAGGCGCCCGATTCGAGCGAGACTCCGACGCCCACATGCTCTGCGGCGAGGGCGGATCGCTGCGCCGATCGCTCTTCGTGACCCGCATGCTGCCCGACGCGGGCCCCATCCAGCCGGGCGACATCATCGGCGTGAGACACTCGCCCTGGTACGCGCCCACGGAGGACTCAATCGGTCACGTCGGGGTGGTCGGGCCTGAGGGCACGGTGCTGGATTTCGTCAAGCTCAAGAGCTGGGATGGGCCGCGTTACGGGAGCTCTGATCTTGACTGGTTCATACACAATTCGGCGCCCGCCGAGGTGCGTGTCAGCCGACTCCGACCCGAGTATCGCTACGGGATCTTGGACGTTACCCCATGAGCGCGTGGTAGTAGGGAATGACCCAGCCGAAGAGGCAGTACAGATTGAACGCCAACATGAGGCCGCCGACCGCGTAGGGGGATTTCGGGCGCGCCCTCGCCGGCAGCAGGCGCTCGAGCCCGAGTGCCGCCAGCAACGCGATCGAGGGCAGCGCCGGGAAGTAATACCGGCCCTGCGAGCCGCCTCCAAGCCCGATGAACATCGCGTGCCCGGTCACCGCCAGCGCCAGCAGCGCGAGGATCAGAATCAGCATCCACATCCCTCGCGTCTGGAAAAGCGAGTAAGGCTCTCGGCCTCGGACACGATCCGCAACCCCCATCGCCAGACCGATCACTGGCAGCAGCCCCAGCCCGAATATCAGCCAGTACCACCACAGCGGAAGCACCACGTTGGTCCAGCCGAATCCCGCCCAGAAATTCCGGAAGGTCATCGGCAGCGAGATCTTCAGCACTCGCGGCAGCCACTCCGGGTACATCAGATAAAAGTCCCATGGCATCTGCTTGTCCACGTTCACCGGATAGTGCAGCGGCCCGCCGTACAGCAAAGTGTTGCGGACATACCACCAGCCGCCGACGAGTGCCGCCACCCCCAGCACCAGCCCCAGGCTGCGCAGAAGTTCGCGCCACTTCAGTGCCCCGAACCAGCGGCCGAGATCGAGAATGTAAGAGCCCGTCGGCTCGGGGGTGTGGCGCTTGCCCACGGCGAGAGTCACCGCCAGCAGCGCCACAGGCAGGGCCACATTCGCCGAGTCCTTGGTGAGCATCCCCAGCCCCAGCATCAGCCCCAGTAGCGCGAGGCGTCCCGGCGCAGGACCGTCTTGCAGGATCAGCAGGATAAGCAGTGTCGCCCCGCCCAGAACCACGACTGTGGGCGGATCGTTGCCCACCGCCGATGAGATATGGATGTACATTGGTTGCAGAGCGATGCCGGCGGCGCCCATCGCGGCCAGCCACGGGCGCGTGGGGAAGAGCAGGAAGAGGATTCGGTAGGCCAGAAACACGCCCAGCGCCCCGAGCAGAATCGTGAACCAGCGCACTGCCCGCCAGCCCGCGAGTTCGGCCTCGCTCAGGTTCCGCGCCCAGGCCATTGCGCCCAGTGAGAGCGCGAATTGCTCCTCGGGAACCAGCGAACTGCGGGGAAAGCGGGCGAGCAACTCGCGGGCCTCGGGGAGGGGTGCCCTGGGCTCGCGTGGCGCCGCGCTGGCGGCGCTCATGGCCAGCTTGCACACCGCCGCGGAAAGCGTGTAGTATAGTGGCGCCTGGTAGCTCTCATAGCCGACTTCATCGACGCCGAAGCGCGGCAGCCGGCCCTCGTGGGCGAGGAACAGCACGTACTCGAAATGCGCGTGCTCGTCCGGGGCCTGGCTCGGCGGCAGGTAGTGCGTGTACGCCGCCGAAAGCGCCAGATACAGGCCGATGACTATCGGCAGGAAGACGCGCGTCCACCCGCTGGAACGCCAGTCGGGTCCGCGAACGTTATCGGCTGTGGCGGTCTCGCGCTCGGTTTCCATGGCCGCAGAGTACTGTAGCGGGGTCGAAAGCAAACGTCAAGTGCGGGCCGCTGACCCATTGGCCCGATAGGCACACAACGGCGGAAGATCTGGAGCAAACGCATGAAGGTAGTCCTGCTCGTAGGCGGCAAGGGCATTCGGTTGGCGGGAGAGGACGGCGTGCTCCCCAAAGCCCTCTTCAGCATCGGCGGACAGCCGATCGTCCAGCACATCATGAGGTCGTTCGCGGCCCACGAACTGCGCGAGTTCGTGCTCTGCCTGGGCTATCGCGGCGACCAGATCATCAACCACTTCCTGCACTACGCCCCGTTTGTCGACAGCGATCTGTCGGTGGAACTCGGTGGCGCCGGCGAGTTGCCGCGCGTGGCCCGGCTCGACCATGCTCGGCCAGCGTGGCAGATCACCCTCGCCCACACCGGCGAGGAATCCGCGACCGGCGAGCGGCTGCGGCGCGTGCGGGATTATTTGCGTGACGACGAGCAGTTCATAGTGACTTACGGAGACGGGCTGGCAGACCTCGATGTGAATGAGTTGCTGGCTTTCCACTCGGCCCACAGACGCGCGGGTACGGTGACCGTCGTCAGGGCACAGTCGCAGTTCGGGCACGTCAGCTTCGATGAGGGCGGGACTGTGGCTCGCCTCGACGAGAAGCCGCCCCTGCCGGGCTGGATCAACGGCGGGTTCTTCGTTTTCGATCACCGGCTCTTCGACTACTTGCAGCCGGGCGACAGTCTCGAGATCGACTGCCTCCCGAGGCTGGTCGCTGACGGGCAGCTCGTGGCCCGGCGCCACGAGGGCTTCTGGGCGTGCATGGACACCTACAAGGACGGCGTCACACTCAGCGAAATGTGGGAGCGCGGCGAGGCGCCGTGGCCAACCAGCGACTGAACCGCAGCAATTCACGCAGTCTCGGGCGAAAGGATCAGCAGATGGCGAAGCTCGAAGGCATGAAAGTCCTGGTGACTGGTGCACACGGGTTCGTATCCGGGCACCTCATCGAAGCACTGGCGAACTCAGGCGCCGACGTCGTCGGGCTTGACCTGTGGTTGCATCGGCAGTCATACCTGAGCATGTCTGGGACGCTGGCCAGGATGGCGATGTGTGAGGGCGATATCTCCGACCCGGGCCAGATGGAAGATATCTTCTACCAGCACAAGCCTGACGTTCTGCTGCACCTCGCGGCACAGGCAGATGTCACCCGTGCCATGCGCAACCCCCTGGGCACCTTCGAGGCCAATGTGCGCGGCACTTACGTCTTGCTGGAGTGCTGCCGCAGGCAGGCCGAGGAATCGGGCACGCCGGTTGCCGTTGTGGTGGCCAGCTCCGACAAAGCATACGGGCAGACCGCCCACCTGCCATACCGTGAGGACGATGTGCTGCGCGGGGAGTTCCCCTACGACGTCTCCAAAGCGTGTGCGGACATGATAGCTCGCGGCTATCACGCGGCCTTCGGCTTGCCGACCGCCGTGACCCGCTGCGCTAACATCTATGGGCCAGGCGATCTGAACCTCAATCGTATCATCCCGGGCACTCTGCGCTCGCTGCTTGCTGGCGAGAGACCCGTCATTCGCTCGGACGGCAAGCCGCTGCGCGACTACATGTATGTGGCCGACACAGTGGCTGCCTACCTGACGCTCACCGAGGCGCTGCTGGATCAGAAGGGACAGGTCGCCGGCAGGGCCTACAACTTCGGAACCGGCGATCCGGTCAGTGTGCTGGGCATCTTCGAGGAGATGGTGCAGATCGCTGGGCGGCCGGACTTGGAGCCAGAGGTTCTGGGCGAGGCCAGCGGCGAGTTGAGCGATCAGTTCATCTCCGCGGCCCTCGCCACACGCGAACTGGGATGGTCACCACAGGTGTCGCGGGACGAAGGTCTGCGGCGGACGTTTGAGTGGTACCGGGAGAACATCGACTCGATCGAGGTCTGAGACCACAGGTGCGGAGCCATCATATGAAGCTGTCCGTTATCATGCCGGTCTACAACGAGCGGGAGACGATCGAGGAGATCGTCGACCAGGTGCGCGCCGTGCCGGTGGACAAGGAACTCATCATCGTCGACAACTGCTCGACCGACGGCACGCGCGAATTGATCGGCGAAATGTCTTTCCCCGAGTTGCGGATAATCCTTCAGGAACGGAACCGGATGAAGGGCAATTCGGTCAAAAAGGGTATAGCCGCTGCGCAGGGCGAGTACACAATCATCCAGGACGCTGATCTGGAATATGATCCGCGAGACTACGAGCGCCTGCTCGACGCGGTGGCCGCTGATTACGTGCTCGCCGCGCTGGGGTCGAGGGTCCTCGGGATGGCTGAGCGCGGTCAGAGCATGCCGATGTCATCGTTCACGCTGGGGCGCGATCTGTTGAACGACTACTTCCGGGTGCTCTACGATGCGCCGCTTACTGACATCGCGACCTGCTACAAGCTCGCGCCAACCGAGGTGTTCCAGTCGCTGGGGCTCAAGTCCAACGGCTTCGACCTGGACTTCGAGATTTCGGGCAAGTTCGCGCTCGCCGCTCGCGCGCGCGGCATGACGGTGGCCGACGTGCCGATTCGCTATTATCCGCGCACGACCGAGCAGGGCAAGAAGATCCGATGGACCGACGGGGTGACCTCGCTGGTGGCGATCACCAGGTACCGGTTCCCCGACAGCCCGGTCGGGAGCGACTAGATGAGGAAGACGCTGGGGCTGGCGACGCTGGTAGCAGCGATCGTCGGGGTCATTGCGGTGGTATGGTGGGTGTCGCGTCAGCCGACTGCGCCCATTGAGCCCGACATAGGGGAGAACGGCCCCGGCGAGATTGCCGAGCCGGCGGAGGACAATGGGCCGGTCGAAGTGAGCGGCGGAGAGATCGTCCGGCGCGATGAGGGCGGCGAAGTGATCTGGCGGGCGACCTTCGGCGGCACCATCACCGTGGATGAGCAGGAGCGCACCCTCAAGCACACCGATGTGCTTTGGGAACTCCAGCGCGGCGGAATCAAAGACCTGAGCATCAAGGCACCGGTCATGGAGGCCGACTACGATTCTCGGATGCTGACCTTCTCCGAGGGCGTCGACATTCAAGCCGACGACGGCCAGGCACGGTTCGTGGTCGACGAGGTCCGCTACGAGTTCGACACCGAGAAGCTCATCAGCGACGGCCAAGTGGCCTTCATGTACGGGGGCTTCACCTTGCGCGGATCGAGACTGGTCATCGACAACCGGGCGCAGAAGGTGCGAGTGAGCGACGCGGCATTGAGTTTTGAGTAGCGCCGAACGCGAACAGTATGAAAGAGGCGGCAGGCAGCATGAGAAAGCTAACAGCGGCGATCGTCATTCTCGCAGTGGCGACCGTGATCACCGTCGCGGTGGCGCAGCAGACGAAGCGTACCGAGACCGGGACCGTGACCGCCGAACTGATCGAGTACGATTTCGCCAACAACGATCTGACCGCCACCGGGAACGTGTCGGTGAACATCGAGGGCCGGCACGTTGCGAAGCTGCGCTCCCCGATGCTTTCCGTCGACATGAACGACAAGATGAATCGGATCCTGAAACTGGTCGCCGGTGGTCCGGTGAACTTTGACGTGCTTACGGCGCCGGATGTCAACGGTCTGCGCCGGAAGATCGTGGCGTCATGCTCATCGCGCGCAACCTACGACGCGGGCTCTGAGATGGTGACCATGAGCGGGAACGCGGAGGCGGACGTGAGCACGCTGCCGGAGGGCAACATGGAGGCGGCGCATTTCACCGGCGAGAGCATTACGGTCAATCTGCGCACAAGCATGCTGTCGGTCAAGCAGGCTGAGATCAGCGTGACCACCGAAGTCACGGTCGATGAGGGCGAGTAGCCGATGGCGCTGATAGCCGAAGGGCTGGTCAAGTCATACGCCGGGCGCCGAGTGGTTGACGGCGTGAGCTTCAGCGTGCAACGGGGCGAGATCGTCGGCCTGCTCGGGCCCAATGGTGCGGGGAAGACCACCACCTTCTACATGGCCCTCGGGCTCGTGCGCTCGGAGGAGGGCAAGGTGCTCCTCGATGACGAGGACCTCGCGCCCTTCCCGATGCACGTGCGCTGCCGCAGGGGCATGGGATATCTGGCGCAGGAGCCGTCGGTCTTCCGGCGGCTGACGGTGCGTGAGAACCTGCTGCTGATCCTGGAGATGCAGGACCTCGACCGCGCCGCACAGCAAGCGCGCGCCGACGAACTCATCGAACGCCTCGGCCTGACCCAGCGCTCTGATCAGCGCGGTGCGGCGCTTTCGGGCGGCGAGCGGCGGCGGGTGGAGATCGGGCGGGCCCTGTGTACGAACCCCTCGTTCATCCTGCTCGACGAGCCCTTCACCGGGGTCGATCCGATCGCCATTGACGATATCAAAAGCATCGTCGCCGACCTGCAATCCGAGCAGATCGGGATCCTCATTACGGACCACAATGTGCGCGAGACGCTGGACATCACCGACCGCGCCTACATCATCTCCGAGGGCGTGATCCGCACACAGGGGTTGTCCGCTGAGTTACCCGACGACCCCATCGCCCGCCAGTACTACCTGGGTGACAAGTTCCGGATGTAACGCGCGCCGCGTCCATAGTGAGGAGCAGTATGTCGCGTCTGGATCGCTACCTGCTAACTGAACTCGTCCCCCCGTTCCTGTTCGGCGTGGGTGCGTTCCTGGCGATACTGCTGGGTGTCAACGCGCTGTACGAGATGCTCAAGCTGATCTTCCGCATGGGCTTCCCCGTCTCGTCGGCGCTGATGATCTTCGTGCTGAAGCTGCCCGGCAGCATTACGCTGACCCTGCCTATGGCGATGATGTTCGGCAGCCTGATGTCGATGTCCCGACTCAGCGGCGATGGCGAACTGGTGGCGCTGCGGGCCGGTGGCGCGGGGATGGCGCGCATCGGCACGCCAGTGATACTGGTCGGGCTGCTGGTGTCGGTGTCGGCGCTGGCCATCAACGAGTTGATCGTTCCGCCCTTCGAGGATCAGGCTTACACGATCTCCCGTCAGGCGTACCAGACCGCGGCCTCCGAGGGTGATCTGGCGTTTGAGGTCCGGGACGCGGACGGGAAGATGGAGCGCTGGCTCTACGGCAAGACGTTCGACGCGGCCACCATGACCGTTACTGACGCGCTGATCGTGGACTTCACCCGCGGCGAGACGCCCGTGGTCTACCGGGCCGGCAGTGTGAGTTGGCAGGGGGATAGCTGGGTACTGGAGAAGGGTGACTACACGCAATGGGACCGGGGCCGGTCGATCCAGATGGTGGTGGAGAAGACGACGGTGCCCGTCGGGGGCACGCCCGATGAACTGGATCGGGTCACCAAGAAGCCGGCGGAGATGAGTCTGGGCGAGTTGGCGCAAAGCGCTGCCGAGGCGATGGAGCGTGGCAACCAGACGCGAGCGGGGCGGCTGCTTCAGCACAAGCAGATGCGCCTGGCACTGCCGTGGAGTTCGCTGGGCTTCGCGCTATTGGGGCTGCCGCTTGGGATCCGGCGCACGCGGTCGAGCCGAGGCATCGGGATGGGCCTGTCGCTGGTTGTGATCTTCGTGTACTACGCGATCACCCACACTCTGGGCATCGTCGGCGAGCGGGGCATGGCGCACCATGCGATCATTGCCTGGACGCCGAACATACTGCTCTATCTGGCCGGGATCGGCCTGATGTTGCGCAGCTCCAACTCGTAAGAGACGGTTGCAGCGCGAGATGAGTCAGCCATGACCTACACAGTTTATCTTTTCGCAATACTGGCCGTCGTCGGCGGCATCATCGCGTGGCTGGGCGATGTGCTGGGCGCGCGTCTGGGCAAACGCCGTAACACGGTCTTTGGTCTGCGCCCTCGCCAGAGCGCGCGGCTGATCGCGGTCCTCGTCGGCGCATTGCTCCCCCTGGGTGGACTGCTGGTAGCCACGGTCGGCTCCCAGTATGCTCGGCAGGCGGTCTTCGAGATGGACAGCCTGCTCAGCAGCATCGATGATTTGAGGGCAGACGTAGACAAGTTCCGCGGGCTGGCGGATGAAGCCCGGCAGGCGGCGACCAGGGCGGAGAAAAATGCGGCTCAGTCGCGGGCGGCGCTCGTGGGCGCAGAGGAGGAAGTGGCATCTCTCACGACGGTGCAGGCCTCTCTGCATGAGCAGGTGAGCGGCCTCGAAGGCCAGCAGGCATCGCTCGAAGGCCTGGTGGCGCAGAGCGAACAGGCAGTGGCGCAGGCGCGGGGCGACCTCGATGGCGCGCGTGCGGACCTGGACAAGAGCCGCGATGACCTCAGCGTGCTTGAGGAGGAGCGCGGCCGCCTCACCAACGAGAACAAGACGGCCACAGATAGGCTGGGACAGATCGAGAGGGAGATTGCCTCCGCAGCGCGAGCCGTAATCGAGGCCGAGGACGAGGTAGCCGGCAGGGAGCGAGCACTGCAGGCCCTCCAGGACGAGTTCGCAGACGCTCAGGCCAAGCTGGACGAACTCAGGGAGCGGGACCGGCTGATCACTGGTGAGCGGGCGGTCTTCGAGCTTGGCGATGAGCTGATGCGAGTGGTACTTGACGCGAACGAGACGCAGGCGCAGATGGAGAGTGAGCTTTTCGAACTGCTGCACCTGGCCAGCGGGATCGCTCAGCGCAGAGGCGTGCCCGTGGGGGCGAACAGTCGAGCGGTGACCGTGGTAGCGCCGGTGCCCCGACAGTCAGCGGGCGACGGCCCGTTGCCCGAATCGGTGATCGTGCGACACGTGGCATCGGAGCTTCGCGTGGGCGGGCCCGAGCAGTGGGTCGTGGTTGTGCGCACCTTCAGGAGGGCGGCTCCCAACGAGCGCGTCTTCGAGAAAGGCGAGGTAATCGCCGAACTGCACATCGAGGCCAATGCCGCTCCCGCAGACATATTCAAGACGATCTACCACGCCGTCACCGACCCCGATGAGAGTCTGGTGCGCGTGATGGCAATTGCTCGACACATGCTCCCGCACCCCAAGACCGGTCGCTACGGCTCGGCCGATCTGGACGACATGTTTGCGGCGGTGGACGAGATCAGAGCGGGCGATGGCGTCGTGACCGTGCGCATCACGGCAGCGCGTGACACCTACACTGTGGGGCCGCTGTCGATCGCGATAGAAGTGGGCGAGGAAGACTCGCCCTGAGCCGCCGAGGGCGGGAGGAAGCGCCGGTGCCCCAGTCCGAGCGTCGCCAGGCGGTCGTGGCTATCGACCCGGGCCGGGCCAAATGCGGCCTGGCAGCGGTGTCGACTGAAGAGGTGCTTGAGCGCGCGATCGTCCCAACCGAAGAGATTGCATCCGCAGTGGCGCAACTTGCCGACCGGCATGGCGCCGCTGTCGTGGTTCTGGGCAGTCGCACAGGGAGCGACGACGTCCGCCGCGCGCTGGCTGAGGGCGGCCAGGCGCTGCCGACTGAGACAGTCGAGGAGCACATGTCGACTCTGCTCGCGCGTCACCGGTACTGGGTCGAGAACCCGCCCGGGTGCCTGATGCGCCTGGTCCCTGAGGGCATGCGCACGCCGCCGGTGGACATCGACGACTGGGCCGCAGTGCTGCTGGCGGAGAAGTATCTGGGCCAATAGGTTCGACGGGTGGGATCGAGAATGAGCTGCCCCTGTATCTGGCCAACGTGGCTGGCGGTGTTCGGCGCGGCGATGATGCTCACCGCGTGCGCGCACTCGCAGCCGGTGGTGTTGCATGTTGCGGTGGATGGCGACGACGCGCAGGCCGGGACTGAACAGGCTCCCTTCGCGACCCTCGAACGGGCGCGAGACCAGTTACGGGCACTGCGAGCGGACGGACAGGCTCTTCAGGGCGGCGCAGAGGTGTTGGTGCACGGGGGCATCTACGAGCGGGCGATGACCTTCGAGCTGAGCGAAGAGGACTCGGGCACCGAGGCCGCGCCCATTGTCTACCGAGCGGCCGAGGGCGAAGAAGCGCGGCTCTCGGGCGGCAGGCGAGTAGACAACTGGCAACCGGTCACCGACAATGCGGTGCTCGCGCGGCTGGATGAGCCAGCGCGAGCACACGTGCTGCAGGCAGATCTGCGGGCGTTGGGCATCGAGGACTTGGGCGATGTCATCAAGCCGGGCGAACGGCTGGAGCTGTTCTTCGACAACGCGCCGATGACCGTCGCGCGCTGGCCCAACGAGGGCTTCGTCAAGATCGGTGAGACGGTGGGCGAGACACCCTTCGATGTGCGTGGCACCAAAGGCGACCGCGTCGGGAAGTTTACCTATGAGTACGAGCGACCCGACCGCTGGGTGGCGGAGAAGGACCTGTGGCTGCACGGGTACTGGTTCTGGGACTGGTCCGATCAGCGGCAACGCGTCAAGCAGATCGATCTGCAGGGACGGACCATCGAGCTCGAGGAGCCTTACCACCACTACGGGTACCGTCAGGGGCATTGGTACTACGCTTTCAACGCACTGTGTGAGATAGACTCACCGGGTGAGTGGTACCTCGACCGCGAGACGGGGCTGCTGTACTTCTGGCCACCGTCGCTGATCGATGAGGGCGCGGCAGTGGTGTCGGCTGTGGGCGAGATGATCGTGATGAGCAACGTCTCGCACGTGACGCTGCGTGGGCTGACTTTCGAGTCGGCACGCGGACGAGCCATCCACATGACTGGTGGCGAGGGCTGCCGCATCATCGCCTGCACCATGCGCAATCTGGGAGACTGGGCGGTGCTCGTGGGCTGCGACATGTATGATCTGGCCGAGGGCGGCGCCTATGTTGAGGGGGGCAATCGGCCAACGCTGACCCCGGCGGGGCATCTGGTAGAGAACAATCATATCCACCACTTCGGGCGCTGGTCGCGCATGTATAAGTCGGGGATCAACGTGCGCGGTGTGGGCAATCGTGTAGCGCATAACCTGATTCACAACGCCCCGCACACGGCGATCTTCTTTAGCGGAAACGAACACATCATTGAGCTGAACGAGATTCACAGCGTGTGCTACGAATCAAACGACGCGGGCGCTATCTACAACGGTCGGGACTTCACGCAGCGGGGAACGATAATCCGGCATAACTACCTGCACGACATCTACGGGCACTTGGGCCGGGGGTGTGTCGGCGTATATCTCGACGACATGCTCAGCGGGACGCGCATTGAGAGCAACGTGTTCTACCGCACCTACCGAGCGGCGTTCATCGGTGGCGGGCGGGATTGCACGATCATCGGCAACGTCTTTGTGGAGTGCCCGCGGGCCCTTCACATCGACGCGCGGGCGATGGGCTGGGCGTCGGGCTCAATCGAGGGCACGATGAAGACGCGGCTGGAAGCGATGCCCTACACCCAGCCGCCGTGGAGCGAGCGCTACCCCGAGTTGCTGACAGTCTACGACGACGAGCCGGCTGCGCCCAAGGGAAATGTGGTGGCGAGCAACATCATCGTGGGCGAGGGCTGGGAGGACATCCAGAAGCAGGCACGGCCGTACCTGACGATCGGCGAGAACCTGGTGACCGATGATCCGGGGTTCGTCGATCGGGAGAACCTGAACTTCCAGATCAACGATGATTCGCCAGCGTGGGATGTGGGGTTTGTCGGGATTCCGGTCGCCACGATCGGGCTGTATGAGAGTGAAGACCGGGCGTCGTGGCCGGTCGAGCATCACGTCCGTCCGAAGGACCAGCCGGAGGAGCAGTGAGAACATGACAAGTACCAAGATCAGCGATCTGAAAGTCGGGGACAAGATCGTGGGCACGTACGCGGTCAAGAGCAAGAGTCTGCAGGCCTTCAAAAACAAGTCGGGGCAGTTCCTGAGCCTGATGCTGGGCGACGCCAGTGGCGAGATACGCGGGGTGATGTGGGACGGAGCCGAGGCCGCCGCGGAGTTGTTCAAGACCGGTGACGCCATCACGGTGCGCACCAAGGTTGAAGAGTACCGGGGCGAGAAGCAGTTCGTGATCGACAAACTAAAGCGGGCCAGCGAAGAGGAATGCGACGGGGCAGACTTGCTGGCGAAGACCGATCGTGACCCTGAGGAACTGCGTGCATCGCTCATGGCGTTTGTCGAGGAAGTGAGCGACCCGCACCTCTCGGCGCTGCTGGATGTGATCTTTGGTGACGAGGATTTCGTGGACCGGTTCTGCCGGGCACCGGGCGCCAAGGGGCTGCATCATGCGCACGTGAGCGGGCTGGTCGAGCACACCGTGGGAGTGGCGCGCGTGCTCAGCACCGTGGTCGAAGTGCACCCGGCGTTGAACCGAGACCTCCTCATTGCCGGTGCGCTGCTGCATGACCTGGGCAAGATCGAGGAGCTCGAGACCGCAATCGCCATCGATTACACCGACAAGGGCCGATTGGTTGGCCATATCGTCATCACCGACCGGATGGTGACGCGCGCGATCGATCAGATAGAGGGCTTCCCCGCCGAATTGGCCGATAGGCTGGCGCATCTGCTGCTGTCGCACCATGGGCAGAAGGAGTATGGGGCACCGGTGCAGCCAATGACCGCCGAGGCCTGCGCGCTGCACTACGCCGACAACCTGGACGCGCATGTGCAGTATTTCGGTCGGGTCATCGCCGACGGGAAAGCCTCGGGCAATCACTGGTCGGATTACCAGCGTCTTTTCGACCGGTACATCTACATCGGAGGGCAGTGCGAGCCCGAAGGGGAAACAGAGACCGCAGAAGACGACGAAGCCTCTGATGGCGATGCCGTCGACTGCGGGGAGGGTGACAGCGAGGACGCTCCGCGACTGCTCTAATCGGGCAGTTGCGCGTCGTGTATTCCCCCCCGAAGAGCGATCAACAACATTCCATCAAACCATGCCGGCAGGCATGAACAATAGCTGAGGCGCAGCGTCTACCAATGACGAAGGGCAAAGAGCTTTCCCAACAGGATGTTATAGAGCTTGTGGAAGCCGCCCAGGGCGGAGACCAGAACGCTTTCGGGCAACTGGTGGACGCCTACCAGGACAAGATATACGGCTATCTGTCCCGGATGCTGAGCGACCCCCACGAAGCAGAGGACGTGGCGCAGGAGACCTTCGTACGCGCCTATAAGTCTCTGGGAAGGTTCCGGGGAGCTTCCAGCTTCCATACCTGGCTCTACAGAATCGCCAGCAATCTGGCGATAGATGTGGCGCGGCGGCGCAAGCGACAGGACAACGGAGTGTATTCGCTGGACGCGCCGGTGGATGTCGGGGATGACGAGTATGAGCGGGATCTGCCGGATGAATCGCAGGCTCCCGAGCAACTCACCGAACAGCGGGAAGTGCAGCAAACCGTCCGGGCCGCAGTCATGGAACTGCCGGAGAAATTGCGCGACGTGATGGTTCTCTACGAGTTGCAGGGGGAGAGCTACGAGGACATATCTGAGATACTCAATGTGCCGCTTGGCACAGTGAAAAGCCGGCTCTTCAATGCCCGGGGGCAATTGAAGAAGAGGCTGCAAAGCATGGTGGACACCGGCGAGTTGCAGGTTGGCTGACCCGGGGGAACAGGCGCAATGGGGGATGAGGCGGGGAAGTCGCGAGCAGTAAGAAGAGAGCAAGTGAGGTCGGGCAGAGATGACGTGCACAGAGATACGTGAGCAACTGGTGGAGTGTTGGGGAGATGAGGGAGGCCTGTGCGTTGAGGCGCAGGCGCACCTCAGGGAATGCAAGGAGTGCAGGCAGGAAGCTGCGCTGCTGCGCGGGACGCGTGGACTGCTGACTACGGTCCGCGTCGAGCGTGCCCCCGAAGGATTTACGCAACGCGTAATGGCGAATATCAGCCAGACGCCGCAGGAGGCTACCGCGTGGCATGAGCGGGCCGCTGAGTGGCTGTGGCCACGTCACAGTGGCGCTCCGGCATGGGGCCGGGCAGCGGCCGTGGCTGCGATATTCATAGTGCTTCTGGGCGGGCTCTTCATGGTCAACAGCGGGCAGGGCCCGGTCGCGACGACAGCACCATCGGTCGTGGCCAGCACTGGTGGCCCGAGCGTAGGGACGCCGGTCGCAAGTGAGGAGCTGGAGGCGCTGGTGTTGCGCCATCAGCAACTGGAATTGTCTCAGACGCTCTCGGACGACGCGGGCGTGACTCTCATATCGTACACCTATTGATTTCGCCACCGAGACCCATGCGACGCTCGGACGGTAGAGGAATAGTGAGCATATCTCTGTTACGTGCCTGTCTTCTCATCGCCAGCTTGGCTGCTGCGGGCCTGGCGCTGGCTCAGGTCAGCCCCCAGGCGCTGGACGTGCTTCGCCGGAACATCGTGGCCGAGGGGGCCGTGAATCTGTCGGGCATCCGCAGCGTCGTGGTGTTCGAGAACGGCACGAAAGTGCAGGGCTACCAGCAGCAGGTCTATGAGAAAGCTCCCGGCAAGCTGCACATGTCCGTGATTGCCCCCGAGGATCTCAAGGGCCGCCTGTGCGTTAGTAACGGCCTGGTGCAGTGGCAGTATCTGCCAGGCAAGTGCCGCGCGACGCGACACGATCTGCCCCCGGCGGCCCCGGCTCGCGCGCAACGGCTGGCCGGCCTCGAAGACCTGTCGCAGCGTATGCGCATCGACTACCTCGGGACTGAGACCATAGCAGGGCGATCGGCACATGTAGTCTGCGTTCTGACCCGCGGCGGTTCTCCCCTGAAAAAGAGCTGGATCGACGCGGAGCATTACGTGGCCCTGAAGATGCAGCGCTTTGACACCGAGGGGCGCGTGAAGCTCTCGATGTATTACACTGCCATCAACTTCCAGCCACAGTTCACCGCCGGGATGTTCGACTTCACCCCTCCCGCCGGTTGCTCCGTGCGAGCCGCGTCAGACCTGCCCGAGCGCGTCCCCCTGGCCGAAGCCGAAGGCCGTGCTGGCTTTGCGGCGGTGCTGCCGGGCTACCGGCCGGCAGGGTACAGCTTCCAGGACCAGAATGTGGCAGTGATCCCCCTCAAGGGCAAGAAAGCGTTGTGGCTGATCTTCAGCAACGGCGCCGACACCTTCAGCCTGTTTCAGCGATCGCGTGGCGTGCAGTTGCCGCCGCGTGAATACGGACGGTCCATGGACTGGTCCGCGGGGGCCTATAGTTTTGCGATCGTCGGGCAACTCTCCTGCAACGAGATGCGCAAGGTCCGCGACTCGATCAGGCCCCCCGCCGCCCACTGAGCCGAAAGAAAGAGAATCTTTTTTCGCTCAGCCCTCAAGTTACTTCGCCAAGCGCCGATAACTGATACGTGGAACGTACATGAGTTGCTGTTCGCTGCCTGGAGGCCTGGCCAGTGAAGATCGATCCGAGCCAGATACATCGCATCGGCCGCGGGGGCGTCGAGCGCGTGAGCACTGAGGGCGTTGAGAGCGCCGGTGTCAGCGGCGCCCAGGCGACCCGGGCCTCGGCGGGCGCGGACCAGGTTGCTCTGAGCCAACGGGCGGAAGAGGTCCGAGCGGCCCGCGCAGCCTTGGCCGCGACACCGGAGATCAGGCACGACCGTGTGGCTGAACTCAAAGCCCAGATCGATTCGGGCGAGTACAAAGTGGATCCTTTTAAGGTGGCCGAGCGCATACTCAACCCGCGGACATAGCGCACCTCGGCTCGCCTTGGCCGACCTACGACTGACCCCCGTGGGTCGGCCTTTTCATGTACACCCCCTCGGCAAAGGTTTAGCGGCGCGTCGGCAGGAACATCCATTAAGCAGGCCCCAATTCCTGAACGCGGGAGGCACAGATGACCAGGCAACGGGTACTGCTGGCTTTGGGCGTGGTCCTCATAGCGTCTGGGGTATGGTTCAGCCTGATGAGACGTCCGCGGCCAGACGACCGTGAGAAGATCATCAAGATGGTCGTCGATTTCGAGCGGGCTGTGGAAGCCAGAAAGACCTCCGCAGTCATGGGCTACATATCTCAGGACTACCAGGATGCCAGTGGCTATGACCGCCGGGCCGTGCAGCGACTGATGCTGGCGGCCTTCCAGGGCGGCAACCCAATCGACGTGGTTTCGCAAGTGGGCGAGGTCAGTATCGAGGGCGATCTGGCGCGCGTGCACGTGGAAGCTGACTACTCATTCGGGCATCGCATGGAAACGGGCGCATCGGCGCACATGGCGGTGGACGTGACGCTTCAGCGCGAGCGGGGTGGCTGGAAGATTATCAGAGCAGATGGCTGGCAGGGAGTTGGCTCGGAATTGTAGACGACCCTTCGCACCGTCCGTGCGACCGGGGGGAGCATTAGTATGAAGTGGACAGGGGCATGGTTGTGCATCGCGGCACTTGCGGCTCTGGCCGGAGGCGTTGCGGCTGATGAGTTGGTGCGTAACGGCGACTTCGAGCAGGGCGGCCGGACCTGGTGCGCGCACTGGCGACCGACGGGGGGCGAGGTACGAGTGCGCCGGGTCGTGGAGCATGAGGACGCGTCGCTGCGACTGATACTGCGCGGCGATGGGGACGGTGGGGTGGTGCAGGTCGTGGATATGCCCGCCAACGCCAAGCTCAGTCTCCGCCTGCTGGCAACGGCCTGGGACACGCCGGGCGGGGGCGTGGTGGCCGGGTTGATTCGCCAGAGCGACGGCGCGGTACTGTGCGAGATGATGGTGGGCGGGATCGAGCGCGGTGAAATCTCCCGCAACTTCCAGACCGGTGCGGGTGGACCCGCGGAACTGACGCTGCGACTGGTTGGCCCCAAGGGCGGACAGGGCGCAGTCGAGCGCGTGCGCATCGCGGCGCCCGTCGCGGCCTGCGCGGACACGACGGTGGCCTTTGGCGCGCCCGAAGCTGATCTGGTGCTCGCGCCCGGTGAGGGTCTGCGCTTCGAGGGATCGGCGGCTGCGCAAGGCGCGCAGGCAGTCATGGAGATGGTGGCCGAAGCGGTCGACGACTTGGCGACAGTGCCGCCGACCGTGGCCGCGAAGACCGTGAGCGTGAGCGTTGCAGATGGTGCGGGACATTGGCCGCAGACGGAGGCATACCGGCTGCGCGTGAGCGACGAGGGCGTGAACGTTGAGGCCGGTGGTGAGGCGGGGGTGCGGTGGGCGCTGATGACGCTCGTCGACTTGATGAGGTCGGACGACGACGGTGGCGTGCGCGTGATGGCGGCCGAGATCGAGGATGCGCCTGACTTGCCGTGGCGGGGGGCGTGGGCGGCCGGTCCAGACTCACAGGCGACGAATCTCGTGCGCAAGCTGGCCAGGCTGAAGATGAACGTGGCGCTCGTGCCGGCGACCACGACGTCGCAGGGCGAGGACGACTGGGAGGTAGTGGGCCGCGATGCGTGTGAGGAGGCGCTCCGGCACGGACTCGAGCCGGTGGCGGCGCTGCTGAGCAAGCAGGCGACTGCGTCGGGGATGCAGGTGGCGGCGGAGACGGTGGCGCGGAATCTGCCGGTTGACTACCTGATGGTCGCCTATCCCGGCGGGTGGGACAGCGAAGTGGGGGAGGCCGTCCTGGCAGGTGCGGCGCAGGCGGGCCGCCCGATTACGGTGATCTGCAAGCTCGACGTGGATTCGGTGACCACCGAGCAGGCGGCGGCGAAGCTGGCGGCGTGGCCCACCGAAGTGATAGCGCTCGTCGGGTCTGAATGCGTCGGCGTGCCGGAACTGGCTGACGCGCTGGGGAAAGCAGCGGAGCGAGGCGTGACCTACCTGCTGGGTGTGGAGGGCGCAGCCGGGCCTGGGGCGCAGGCAGCGCTGTCGGCGCGGCTCGCGGGGAGGAACTGCCTGGGCGTGCTGGCTCTGGGGGACGATCCTGAGGCGGTGGCGAACGCCGCGTGGCAGGTGCCGAGATGAAGCGCTTGGCTCTGTGGCTGGTGCTGCTGATAGCGGCGGCTCCTGTCTGGGGCCGTAACATCGGTTACCGGGTTGAGTTCGTCAACGCCATCGGATGCCACATCGTGCAAGTCGACCTGAACAGCCCATGGGCCAAAGTCACACCGATCACCTCGATACGTTTCCCCGGCGGCTCCGAGCCGATGATGAGTATGTGCCGGCGCCAGCAACCCACCGCCGCAGTGACAGGCACCTTCTTCTCCAAAACCAGCCTCCTGCCCATCGGCGACATCGTGCGCGATGGGCGGCTGATCTACTTCGGTGGCATGGGCAGCGCTATCGCGATCACTCCCGAGAACATCGTCGCCTTTGAGAACGTCCCGTATGGTCGCCATCAGGACTGGGGACCGTTCGAGACGGTCCTGGCATGTGGTCCGCGCCTGCTCAAATCCGGTGCGGTCGCTCTGGCGCCCCTTCACCAAGGCTTCTCCGAC
Organism: Candidatus Zipacnadia bacterium; assembly: GCA_029821735.1. Taxonomy (GTDB): domain Bacteria; phylum Armatimonadota; class Zipacnadia; order Zipacnadales; family UBA5352; genus JALGSU01. The sequence goes on from JALGSU010000012.1 coordinate 238,252, forward strand.
CCGCACGTGCTGGGGCGAGCGAGCCGCGTCGCCGTGGGGCTGACGCCCGCGAACAAGCTCCTGATGGTAGTCACCCGGCAGAGCGTGTCGCTGTACGACATGGCCAAAGTGATGCTGACGCTCGGGTGTATTGACGCGATCAATCTGGATGGCGGCAGCTCGACGGGGATGTATTACCGGGGCAGTGGCGTGGTGATGCCGCAGCGTGGTCTGGTGAATATGCTGGCGGCCTATGAGGCCGTGCAGCATGAGACGCGGACCTGTAACTGCGAGCTTGAGGCCGAGCGCCAGGCGATCTACAAGTGGCGGGCCGGGCAGGCCTACCAGGTGTACATGCAGGCGCAGACGCCGCTGGCGAGCGGCGATACCGACGAGGCGATCCGCCTGTTGGAGAAAGCCACCGGGCTCGACGAACTGAACGCCTCATACCAGGTCCGGCTCGGGATGGCGCTGGCTGAGATAGGTGATCTGGCAGGGGCATCGGTTGCATACGCGCGAGCGGGGGCGCTTCTCGCGGATAAGGACAAACTGGCGACAGCCACTGACCGCCTCCGCACGGCGCTGATCTACAACCCCGACAATCCGGTAGCGCAGACCCGGTTGCCGCAGGTCTACCGGGCGCGAGGAATGGAGACGCAGGCGCGTGCGGCGGAATACTCCCTCAAGTTGCGCGAACTGGAGGGGAGCGTCGTCGCGGCGCATCCTGATCTGGTGGCCGAGGTGCTCGAGCAGGTCGCGTCGCTGGCGGGCGGGGATAGTTCGTGGCTGCGCAATCAGCCGCGCCTGGCCGACATCGCGTCAGCGACCAGTTACGTTGACGCTAACCTGGGCGTGAGCCTGCAACTGCCGAGCACGTGGGAGTTCGCGCCGGGGAGCGACACGGGCGCGATGGTCATGCGACATCGCTTCGAACCACTCTTGGCACACCTGCGGGTGATGCGAGTGCCCGAGAAGATCGAAGTGCAAAGGCTGGCGGACCTCTACTTCGAGCGCAGTTTCCAGCACGAACTGTATCAGACCCCTGTCAACTCGGCAGGTCCGCGAGCCACCAAGACCACGGAGGTCGTGTCCCTCACAGAACGGCTTTACTGCAACACGCTGTTTTCACGTAGGGGTGAGCTCGTGTGGGTGCTCAGCTTCACCTGTAGCGCGGACCGACAACCGCAGGCCGCAGCGGACGTGAAGAGCATCCTGGACAGGTTCACGCTGTTCGGGTGAGGGCTTTTGGGCTCAATTGACTCGGTCTGAGGCGAAGCGTATACTGAACCTTCGCGACATTTCAGGGAACGTGCGATCGGCCGCCAGGAACGAGACCAAGAGCCCATTGAGCAGCACTTCATCAGCACCAGAGAGCCCCAATAAGCCCGATGTGGAAGCCAGCGTGCCAGTGTCGCGTTGGGAGTACGCACTTCTGGGCACGGTTCCCCTGACCTGGGGCTTCAACTTCATAGCTCTGCATGTTCTGTCGCGCGATTTCACTGTGATGGGTTTGCTGGCAGGTCGCTACGCCATAATGGTGGTGGCACTGCTCGTCGCGCTGTGGGTCATCGAGCGTGACATCAGCATTCGGCGCAAGGATGTCCCGTATCTCGTGGGTTTCGCACTGGTGACCGTGGTGATCTACCAGCCCGCGTTCACGGCGGGAGTCTACTACACGATGGCGGCGGAGGCCGCACTGCTGATCTCCACCGCACCGATCTTCGCGATGCTGATCGCGTGGCTGCTCAAGTGGGAGGCGCTCACAGTCAAGCAGGGCCTGGGCACGCTGATCAGCTTCAGCGGGATCAGTTGCGTGATCATCGGCGGGATGAAAGTGCAAGACGCGCCCGATGACCACAACTTCGGGCTCGCGATGATGGTGCTGTCGGCGATCCTGTGGGCCTGCTACGCGGTGTTCTCCAAGCCCCTGCTGCGGGAGTATTCGCCGCTGAAGGTGAACTTCTGGGCCCATGCGCTCGGTGCGTTGGTGCTAATTCCGCTGGGGTTCAAGGACGCTGCAACAGTGGACTGGAGCGGGCTGTCGACGGAGACGTGGATATACTTCTTCTACTTCGCGCTGCTGGCAGGGGTGTACGCCTTCGTGGTGTGGTTCCGCGGCGTGGTTGTCATAGGCTCATCGAAGACCATGTTGTTCCAATACTGCGTACCACTGGTGGCGACTGCCGTGGCATACGTGCTGCTGCGCGAGGTGCCGACACCGCTTCAGATCGTCGGGATGGTTGTCACACTCGCGGGTCTGCAACTTGCCATACCGGGTAGGAAACCTGCAGCGAAAGCCGCTGACCTTGAGGGAACGCCGAAAGAGTGATGTATCATGCGTGCACTGGTGTTTTCCGACGTGCACGGCGAGACCGGCCTGCTGCGCGAGCTGGTCCGGCAGATGCCAGAGATGGACTGCAAATTCGGCCTGTTTTGCGGTGACATCGTCAAGGGGAGCGCTCGTGGTTCGGAGTACACGACCGCCCGCAACGAGGGGCGAATCCCGGACCCGAACCACCCGTCGATCGAGACCGAGCGCGCGGAGGACTACGCTCTGTATGCGGAGTTCTACGCGGTGCTGCGCCCGGCGCCATTCCGGATCTTCGCGGTTCCGGGGAACATGGACGCGCCGGAGGGACGTTACATCACCACGGGGCTCGGATCCGAGGGCGTTGACTCGGGCATCGAGATCGTTCACCATTCGGTAACGCGGCACGAGGGCTGGGTCATCGCGGGGATGGGCGGCGAGATCACCGAAGCCGATCGTGAGGAGTTTTTCGTGCTGCGGTATCCGCGCTGGGAGGCGGAGCACTCGTTCCGCGTGTTCTCGTGCATCGAGGGCGAGCGGATCATGGTATTGCACAGCCCACCGCTGGGTGACGTGGTGGATATGGATGGGGAGAAACACAAGGGCAGCCAGGTCGTCAACGATCTGATCCACCACTGGCGCCCGACGTTGGCCGTGTGTGGCCACGCGCACGACGCAGCCGGGGCCGAGATGATAGGCACGACGCTCGTGGTGAATCCCGGCGCCCTGAAGACCGGCCACTATGCCATCGTAGACCTCGAAACCAAAGACGTCAATCTGCTGCAGCTCTAGCGCGCGACGCCAGAGCGCACGGAATGAAGAGTGATAGTATGTCAGACCTCGATCGCGCCATCGAGACCTTGCGTGCCGGGGGCTTCGTGGCCCTGCAGGACAGTCCGGATCGTGAAAACGAGGCCGACATCCTGCTAGCGGCCGAGCACGCGACCGGCGAGAAAGTCAATTTCATGGCCACGCATGTGCGCGGCCTGATCACAGTTGCGGTGCCCAAGACCGTCCTGGACGCGCTGGATGTGCCGCTGCTGGCCGTGCGCTATCCGGTGCCCCATGCGCCGCGTTTCACCGAGCCGGTGGATGCGGTGGCGGGGTGCACCACGGGCGCGTCGGCGTTCGATCGTGCAGCCACGCTGCGCAAGCTCGCCGACCCGGAGGCGCAACCGCAGGATTTCTCGCGGCCGGGCCACATCTTCCCGTTGATGGGCATGCCGGGCGGGCTCGCCGAGCGCCGAGGACACACCGAGGGCTCGATCGCGCTGGCCGAACTGGCGGGCATCACGCCGGTCATCGCGATCTGCGAACTGATGAACCCCGCCGGACGAATGGCTTCGGGTGACGAAGTGATGCAGTTCGCGCGCGCACACGATGTGCCGGTGGCCAGCATCTCACAGATCATCGAGCGCCAGCAGGCGGCTGGATAGCTGCCCGAGACATCCACAGACGACAGTCAGGGGTGTGACCCATGGAGCTTCGCTTCTCGTATGGCCGTGGCGAGCAGTCGATTGACGTAGCCGATGAGCGCGTGATCGAAGAGATCGCCCTGCCCTCGGTCGAGGGCATCGAGGACGTGCCGGCGGCGCTGAACGCGGCGCTGGCTGACCCCGTCGGGCCTCCACTGGAGAAGATCATCGAGCGGGGCGACCACGTCGCGCTGATGACCGTGGACTTCACGCGGCCGAACCCGACGCCGATGCTGTGGCAACTGGCCAAACGCATCGAGGCGCTGGGAGCCACCTATCAGATCGTCATCGGGCTGGGCAACCACCGGCCGATGACGGACGCGGAACTGGACGAATTCATAGGCACCCATGACGTGCTGCAGCCGGACTCGCATGGCCCGCAGTGGGAACTGGGAGCCACCTCGCTGGGCACCCCGATCGAAGTTGCGCCCTTCATGAAAGATTTCGATAAGCGCGTGGTGTGCGGCTTCATCGAGCCATCCTATATCGCAGGGTTCTCCGGCGGGCGCAAGATGGTGCTACCCGGGGTCTCGTCATCGCGCTCGATCTCGCACAACCACTTCCTGATCCTGACCGAAGGGCGGAAGCTGGGCGTGCTGGACGGCAACCCGGTGCACCAGGACATGACCGAGGCGGCCCTGGCAGTGGGTGTGGACTTCATCTGCGACGCGGTGGTCAGCCCTGACGACAGTTACGCGGAGATCGTGTGCGGGGACCTCGTGCAGGCTCACGCCAAGGGCGCAGAGCGCAGCCGCAGGATATACGAGCACACTATCGCGGAGAAGGCCGACATCGTTATCTGCACCTCGGGCGGGTACCCGTACGACATCGATCTGGTGCAGGCGAAGAAGACGTTGGTGCCCGCGCTTGAGTGCATCCGTCCGGGGGGCGCGGTCATCTTGCTGGGCGAGTGCCCGGATGGGTGGGGAGGCGAGGCGCCATTCCGGCGTCTGCTCGAGAGTGAGGAGCCACAGACGATCATCGCCGAGATGCGGCGACGGCTGGCCGATAACGAGACGGAGTGGCACTGGGCGCCATGCTCGACGGGCTTCCTGTTCTCATCGGTGGTGCACGAGCGACAGGCGCAACTGATCGTTGTGTCGGAACTCAATGACGAGTTGACGGATACTTTCGCGGACACGGCACCCGACCTGGCGAGCGCTGTGGCGATGGCAGAGGAGCGAGTGGGACCTGACGCGTCCATCATCGCGTTGCATGACGGTCGCCGGGTGATCTGCAGGGACTGAGACGGTCCGAAGTGTCCACAAAGAAAAAGAGCCCGCGGCCAATGGCCGCGGGCTCTTTGTGTTCGCGGGATCACACACCGTCGCTGTTGACGTTGCGGATGCCGGAGCCGGCCTGGAATGCCGTGAGGTGGCTCTTATGTGACCGCTGGCGCATGGTCAGGGGGCAAGCCAGATGGGGCTGGCCCAGGCCATGTTGCCGTCCTCCTGAATCACGCGAATGTAGTAGTAGGTGACCCCGGCGGCGGCCTCAGAGGCAGGTGCGATGTCACTCAGCGGCGTGTCGTCAGTGTACTCCAGGTCGGCGCAATCGCCTTCTGCCGCGAATGAGGCGACGGTCTCGTTATTGCGCACGACCTCGACGCGGTCGAGCGATCGGTGGCCGATGACACGTATGTGCAGCGTGCGGGAATCGGCGAAAGCCGCAGTGTCTTCGCCGTAGAGGTCGGCCCCCATCTCGTGGTCGCCCATTGATACGTGAAGGAGGATGTGGCGGCAGGTGGTGGCGTAACAGCGTCGATTCCAGACCGCGTCCCAGATCGCCTCGCGGGTGAGTTCTGGCGCGAACACTCCCGTGATGGCCCCGCCGATCATCTCATCCGCGTCCATGCCGCCGAGCGACGAGCGCGGCGACCCCGGCTGAGCGCGGTGGTTATCGGTGCCTCCAACAAAGCCCACGCGCAGGCCTGCGGCGAGGGCGTCCTGGAGCGACGAGCCCAGACCCCCGAGGTAGACGTTGCCGCCCACCTCGTCGACCTCGAATGAGCCGCGTGCCTGACATATCTCGGCGACGCGCTCGAAGGCCGGGTTGTGGGTCGACCAGTCCTGCTGGCCCCACGCGTAGTAGTAGCTGGTCTCGGAGTGGCAGTTGGGGTGATGAGCGATGGTCATGGCCCGACGCCCTTCGAGCCATTCCCACATCTGCTCGATGGTGACGGGCGGCATCGCGGGCTGGTCGCCGTCGCGGTAGTAGGTGTTCTTGTGGCCCTGACGCCATCCTCGTTCGAGCGCGGGGATCGTGACGAAGCGGCCCGGGTCATCGAAAGCCGCGTCCATCTCGCGATCATACTCCCAGGTGCCATCGCCCCCATTGTTGGTGACCACGGAGAAGTCCAGGCCCTGCACGTCGCGCGCCCAGCGGTATGCATACTCGGTACTGGCGAGCATGGTGGCCCCGAAGGTCCCGGTCATCACGTGCAAGTCACCGAAATACACTTGGCCATCTGGCGCAAAGCCCGGCGCGATGGCATTGCTGGTGCCGATGAGTTCGCGCTCGGGGTCCGTGACGGTGATGCGGGCGAGGTCGGCGACGGTGCGCAGGCCGTCGATGGTCACGCACCCGCCATCCTCAGGCGTGATGGTGACGGTCTCGGGGATGTCGGCGTCCGGGTCGGTGCAACGCAGATGCAGGACACCCGCATAGTCAGCAAGGTTGGTGTACTGGTCGCGCGCGGAGATGACCAGCGAGAAGGTATCATCGTCTGCACGGCCGGGCGGTCGGGCGATCACGTGCAGGCGCGCTGGCTTGTCGGCGATGACCTCGATCACGGGCGTGTCCGGGAGCGCGACCAGGGCGTCAGCGCGATCACGCTCGCGCGGGCGGGCGCCATTGCCCAGCACGTCGACCGACACCTCGAAGGGATACTCGTCGGAAGCGTGGTCGGCGACGCGGGCGCGGCGGAAGTAGCCGCGTGAGTACCCACCGCGTTCGCCGATGGTGACAGTGATGGTGTCGCCCTCTCTCGCCGGCTCGCCATAGACGGTGATGACAATGTAAGGGAAGTTTGAGTGATGGAACGTGTAGGGGCCATCGTTGAAGGTCTCGACGTCAATCGCCACCCCGGAGCGGGAGCATTGGGCGGTCACCATGCCCAGTTCCCAGAAGGTGTGGCCCTTGTGGGGAGGGAAGATGCGAAGGCCGCCGCCCACCTCGATTCCCGAGGCGCCGACGGTGTATGTGAGCGTGAACGTGTGCCGGGTGCCAGCCACGAATGGCCCGGTGGGCTGCAAAGCAATCGTGCCGACGGAATCGGGGTTCGGTGGGTCAGTTCGCATGGCGGTGGCCTCCAGTGGCGTCTCAGTCGCGCAGTGGAGGGCCTTCGCCCGAAGGCCAGGGATTTCCTGCGCGTGCGGCGGGTTCACGTGGGGAGCGACGTGACAGTACCCAGCGACGGTAACGCTGGCGAGACTACGAACGCGGTGGCCGGGTGTCGGCGGCAAGAGGGATGAAACGATGTTCAGAGGGATGACGTGGGCAATGCTCGCGGTCGCGATGGGGTTGGCTCTGACGGGATGCGGGCCGGCGGAAAAGAACCGCGACACGCTGACCTATTCGTATGACGATGTGTTCGGCAAGGACTGGGCCGGGCGTGAACTGGAGACGTGGCGCACGGAGATCGATCTGGGTGGGGCGCCACCAAACTACTCGCAACTTGGCGCATACCCGATCGGCAACGGGCGTGTGTTTGCTGTCTGCGGGTTGACGGTGCCACTGGGGACAGCCAGCGACTGCTTTGGCCCGAGCTACCAGAAGACGAAGGGCATGATGGGCTCTTACATGCCGGTCGTGCTGGTGGATGGCGAGGCGGTCACGCCCCCGGCGCAGACGACGGCATGGGTCGCGCCCGGTGGCGTGGTGCACACGCGCTGGCAGAACAACTCAGGGCTCCAGGTGGACATGCTGCACACCGTGCCGCCGGACGTAGACGCGATCGTGCGGGTAATCGTCGTCAGCAACAACGGAGGCAGCGCGATCGGTGACCTGGCGCTGGGGCAGAGCACCAGCCTCGTGGCACTTGAGGATGAGGACGGGGATCTGCTGGGCGAGCGCGGCGCGCGAGTGCGATTGGGCTTCGCGGGCGCGCGCACGCAGGTCGTGGCGCTTGACCCGACGACGAGTCTCCCGCAGGGCTTGGGCGATCGGCTGCAGCCGCTGGGCCGTCGCGGGGAGGGACTTGAGCCGCCGATGATGGTACGCTGCTCGCTGGGGCGGCTGGAGTCGGGGCAATCGGTCGGCAAGGTCGCGTGGGTGACCTTCGCCGACGACGAAGCGCGCGAGAGCGAGATGATCGCGGCGATTGAGGCGCAGGGCCTGGACCTCTTCGACGCCGCCCACCAGTGGTGGCAGGAATGGTCTGACAGCACGGTGACGGTAGAGGGAGTCGAGGACCAGCTCGCGGAGTTCCTGACAGCCGGCAAGTATCTGTGCCGGGTGCAGCAGGCGGAAGCGGGCGGGTATTCGCCGATGCACAAATACTCGTATCGCTGGATCCGGGACTCGAACGGGCCGGTCATGCACCTGCTGGACGTCGGCGATTTCGAGTCGGTGAAACGTGATCTGCAGTATCACTACATGGCTTCGTGCAAGCGCGGCGAAGTGGGCAACAACGTGCCGCTGAACATGCCGCTGGAGGAGCCGCCGGCCGTGGACTGGGCCGAGGCGCCGACCCCCAAGGCGGAGATCGCGAGCTTCGTTGTCCTGCAGAACCACTGGTACTGGATGCACACCGGAGAGACCGCGCAGATCGTCGAGCGTTGGGACTACCTGAAAGCATGCCTGAGTGGGCAGGCGGTCGATCCCGAGGGCAGGCTGCCCTTCCACGGCGATGAGACCTATCGCTTCCCCGGCTACAATCTGGAAAGCGCTGGCGACACGGACAGCGTAGCCGACTACGTGCACCTGCACCTGCGGTCGGCGGACTCGGCGTTTGAGTACGTGGCGGCAGCCGAGGCCATGGCGGAAATGGCGAAAGCCATCGGCAAGGACGATGAGGTGGCGGGCTTCCGGGAGACGGCGGCGACCGTGCGGCGAGCGACCGAGAAGTACTACTGGCAGGACGGGCGGGGCTATTACGCGCCCGCAATGTCGGAAGTCAGTGGCGAGGTCTACCGCTACCCGTTCGCCAATATCAACATGCGGCCGATCTGGATCGGGTATGCCGATCCGACCGCGCGCAGGCAACGCGAGAACGTGCTGAATGCGCTGAAGTGGCTTTACCGACCGAAGAGCCATACGGCCAATCTCACACCGACCTGCGGCTACACCGTGGGCATGACGCCGGGCATGGTGCTGTCGGCGTTGACGTCGATCGATCACCCCGCGGCGGCGAGTATCGTGGACGGTGTGATGATCTCGGCTGAGCCCTCGGGTGGCTACGCGGAGATGAACCGGCCGGACGATCTGCCCTCGCGGGATGTCTGGGGCTTGCATCGGGTCAGGCCGTGGGAGGGCGGGATCAACTACAGCGCGGTCCTGCAGTTCCTGACCGGCTTCGAGCCGAACGCTCCCGCCCGAACGGCGAGCTTCGCGCCGCACCTGCCGGACGGGTGCAACAGTATGACGGTGACGAACCTGCGGGTGGCGGAGGCGAGGATGGCGCTCACTATCTCGCGAGCAGGCGATACCGTCACGGCCACCGTCCGGTGTGAGCAGGCCAAGGCGCCGATCGAGGTGAAGCTGGTGGTTGCAGCTCTGGGTGAACGGAGGCGGCGAGAGGGCAGCGCTACCGCGACCTTGGATTTGAGCGGCACCAACAGCGTCGAAGCGTCGGTGACCGCGGGGCCACCGCTACGCCGCGTGCCGACGGAGCTGGAAGTGGCCGAGACCCCGTTCGATTACGGGCGTGCGGACGTCCGGCGGGGTAGCACGGTGCTGCTCACGTGGAGCGCCGACGTCGCCGAGCAGGTGCGGGAGGCCGAGGAGCGCGTGACGGTGATCGACACGCGTATCGCGTGGCCGGCCAGCTATCTGCGCAGCGCGCTGCTGACCGAAAACGGGAGCACGCGCGTGGAGAAAGTCATCACAGACGTCGCCGGCTTTGCCGGTGGCTTCAAGCCGAATGACTACTGGACTGATGGCGATGGCGCGGGGGTGCTCAGCGAATTCCGTGCCGCGGGTGGCACTGTCGAGACGGCTGGTGTCGCGGGAGCAGGGAAGACACCGTCGGAGGAACTCATCAACTGAGACGAACGGCACAGCAGCGACTGCGAAGGAGCGATGGCATGAAGATCGCGTATGGGACCTATGCACTGCCGACGATGAGCTACGAAGAGGCCATCCCCATGCTTGACGAGATCGGCTACGATGGGGTGGAACTGTGCATCAGCGAGAAGCACAAGGGTGCGATCATCCTCGAGCTGGGTGCCGGACGCAGGGCCACCGTGAAGGGGATGTTGCAGGAGCATGGGCTGGGCGTGCCGGCGATCTTCGCGCTGGGCGGACTCTATGCGGCGGACGATGAGGCGCACCAGAAGAGCCTGGACCATGTGAGCCAGTGCGCGGAACTGGGTCGAGACCTGGGCATGCCCGGCACGCCGGTGGTGGCGGTCGGTTTCGGCGGCAAGAAAGACCAGTGGGATGAGATCAAGGGCTCGATGGTCGAGCAGCTTTGCGCCTACGCCGAGCGGGCCGATGCGGAGGACTTCATCGTCGCGGGCGAAGCGCATTTCGGGGCGGCAGTGTTCAACTCTGAGCGCATCACTTGGCTGCTGGATCAAGTGAACCACTCGCGAGTTCGCCTGCACTTCGACATCGTGCACCTGTTCCTGGCGGGCGAGGGAATCACTGACGCCGTCAACACGCTGGTCCCGTACACCGGGCACACGCACATCACCGACGCCAATCGGCATGATGACGGGAGCTTCGCTCTGTGTCTGCTGGGCGATGGCGAACTGGACGCGACCGAGTACATGCGGGCGATGGCGGCGGCGGGGTGGGAGGACTTCATCACACTCGAAGTCAGCACGATGGTCTGGGGCAAAGAGGACTATGACCCCGAAGCCGCCGCACGCAAATCATACGACGCGCTGAGCGGCGCATTCGAGGCGGCCGGAGTTGAGCGGACCTAGGATGACGGTACGCGTGAGCGACAAAGGAGGGCCATGATGGACAAGGTGTTGCTCGTGATCGGCGACGCGGCAGAAGTGACCGACACGCTCTACCCATACTACCGCATCGCGGAGGACGGCTACGAAGTGCTGGTCGCTGCGCCCGAGAAACGGATGTATCACCTGGTGCAGCATGACGTGCACCCGGACTGGGACATCACGATCGAGTCAAAAGGCTACAACTTCGCCTCCGATATCGCGTTCGCTGACATCAATGAGGAGGAGTACATAGGACTGGTGCTCTCTGGCGGACGCGCGCCGGAGTACATCCGCTACGACGAGGACCTGATGCGGATCACCAGGCACTTCGGCGAGACTGGCAAGCCGATCGCGGTGGTCTGCCACGGTATCGAGATCGTGGCCAGGGCCGGCGTGATTGAGGGCAAGAAGGTCACCTGCGTGCAGAAGTGCCAGTATGACGCGGAAGTGTGCGGCGCGACGTGGATTGACGCACCCGTGGTCGTGGACGGGAACATCATCTCGGCACGGACCTTCCACGACAACACCGAGTGGATGCGCGAGTATATGAAGGCGCTCAACGCTGCACGCGACGCGAGATAGGAGGCATGGCGATGGAACCTGTGAATCTGCTTGTGATTGGTTGCGGCATGATGGGCGCGAGGCATGTGCGGGGCCTCGGTGAGCTGGAGGCGGCAGCGCCGGGCACCGTGCGGCTGGCCGGAGTCTGCGATCTGCGGGAGTCGCTCGCGCAGGCGGTCGCTGACGAGGCCGAGGAATTGCTGGGCGAGCGTCCGGGCGTGTTCACCAGCCTCGAGGACGCGTTCGCCAGAGCACCGGAGATCGAGGCGGCGGACGTGGTGACCGAGCCGCGCTCCCATGACCACATTGCCATCGGCCTGATGGAGGCCGGGCTGCATGTGATCTGCGAGAAGCCGCTGTCGTTGACCGTGGCGCGCGGAATGGAAATGATCGATGCTGCGGAGCGGACCGGACGAGTCCTGGCGACCGCTGAGAACAATCGCTATGACCCGATGAACCGGCTGGCGCAGGCGTGCATAGGCGGAGGCCTGTTGGGCACGCCGAACTTCGCGCTGCAGGTGCTGCTGAATCCGGCCGACCGGATCATCGCGACCGCGTGGCGACATCAGCGGGCCATGGGTGGCGTGCTGATGGACGTCGGGATTCACCAGGCCTACATGCTCGAATACATGCTCGGGCCGATCGAGAGTGTATCGGCGCAGGCGCAACTGGCGCAGGAACACCGGTCGGGCGCCGGGTACGACGGGGAGCAGGTGGACGTAGACGTGGATGTGGAGGATTGTTTCACCGCGACGCTGCAGTTCGCGAGTGGTGTGCAGGGGCACTGGACCGTGCATTTCGCCAGCCCCGGCGAGACCATGAACAGGCGGCTGGTGGTGGGCAGCGAGGGCACCGCGGATCTGCCCGGCGACCGCTCGGGCCAGCCGGTGAAGGTGCGGCGTGGCGCAGAGACGCTCGAGGGCGCGGCGTTGCTCCGGGCGCTACCCGATTGGCATCTCAATGAGATTGAGACGCGGCTGTTCGGCGAGCGGCCGACCAGCTACTCGCTGCAGTCGGTGGAGACCGACCGGAAGCTGATCGCGGCGGAGATGCATGGTTTTGTGCAGGCCATCCGCAGCGGTTCGGAACCAGAGGCGGATGGGGCGACGGGCCTGCGGTCAGTGGCGGTTACCAGTGCCGTGCTGGAGTCGGCGACAGCCGGTCGGCCAGTGACGGTTGACGAGGTGCTCAAGGGCGGTCTGCACGCCTGGCAGGATACGGTGGAGGCGGCAACCCAATAGGGGCGCGGGCAACGGCGGGACAAAGTACCCGGAGGAGGATGACAGATGCCCCGAACCGAGATGACCGGGCGCGAGCGACTACTGACCGCGATGGCGCATGAGGAGCCGGACCGCGTGCCGATATCACCGCGCGTAGGGGCGTGGATGGTAGCCGAGTACGGTGCGGGGGGGCTGGCCAGGGAGCTTGAGGTCCTGCCGGATATGGACTTCATGTCCGTCACCGGCGATGGGCAGCCGAACTACATCTACAGCTACCCGGCCGAGTACGCTCTGCCCGAGGTGAGCGTCGAGCAGAGCTGGCGCGATGCGGGCGACTGCCGGATTGTGGAACGGACCTTCCGCACACCAGCGGGCGAGATCGGCGACATCACGCGCGTGCCTCCGAGCGGGCGCGAGTATGGCGTGTCGCCCAACCCGGTGAAGATCGAGCATCTGGTCAAGAACGTCGAGGACTTGGGCGCGCTACGGTACGTCCTACCCGAGATCGGAACGAACTTCGACTTCTACCACGCCGCGGACGAGCAGATTGGGGAGCGGGGCGTCGCGATGGCGTGCGTTCGCAGCGCGCTGGATCACCAGGCTGGCGATGCGCGTGGCATGGAGAACCTGATGATTGACTACTACACCGACCGGGCGCTATTCGACGGTGTGATGGGGATCTTCCACGAGCGCACCATGGCGATCACCAAAGCCGCGCTCGAGGCGGGGGTGGGAGCGATCTTCGGGAGCTGGTACTATAACTCGCTCTCCTCGGGCTGGTCTCCGGGGATCTTCCAAGAAATCTTCGTGCCGCAGATACGCGAGCATGTGGAGTTGACCCATAGCTACGGGGCCTGGTATGACTACTACGATGACGGTGTGCTGTCAGCCTCGATGGACATGATCGTGAGCACTGGCATCGATGTGCTCGAGACATGCACCCCGCCACCGGTGGGAGACTTCGACCTCGCCGAGGCCAAGCGGGCCGTAGGCGAGCAGGTGACTCTCAAGGGCTACGTCGACCTGCTGTACGTCATAAAGCACGGTACGCCTGAGCTTGTGGAGAGCACGGTGCGAGACGCGATGGAGATCGCGAAGCCGGGCGGGGGCTTCATCATCGGCTCTTCGGACAGCTTCCGGGAGGGCACTCCGCCCGAGAACTTGGCGACTTACTGGCGAGCGTGCAAGGAATACGGGAAGTACGAGTGAGACCGGCGCTTGGAGATACGAAAAAGCGGGCCCGCGCGTTGCGCGGGCCCGCTGCAGTTCTCGACAGGGCGTGTCTACTCGAAGCCGCGGGATAGGGGTGCGTAGCGAGCGATCTCCAGACCGGAGATCGAGAAGGGACCTCGGCCCTGGGTGCTGAGCACCAGGGCGAACTCCGACTCGACCTCGCGCTTGCCATATATCGTCGCCAGATCGAGGACCATGTACCAGCGATGGGGGCCGTTGCCAAACCGCCGTGGCTGGGTGGGCAGGAGCATGCGGTCCCAGGCGTTGGGCCCGATCTCCATGAGCAGATGGGCGTAGTGCGCCGACCAGTCCTGGCAGTCAGCCCTGATGCGCAGGCCGATGGGCTGGTCGGGATCGATGGCCTCGCACAGCAGCGTCAAGCCCTGCCTGGCGCCACCGGAGGTATCAAGGTTGGTGACTGACTGCGCGTAGCTCCCGCGGTGGGGCATCATCAGCCCGAACATCCCCAGCTCGGAGTCGCAGGGCAACTTGATCGCGTTGATGCGGACGTTGCCGATCTCCATCGGCAGGAGGGCGGGTGCGCTGACCATGGCGGCGCCGTAGCCCTCGAAGACGCGCATCTCATCGTCGAGAAAGTCGACCGTGCAGCCGCGGATGCCGTCAGCAACTACAGTCGGTGCGGCAAATATAACGATCAGAGCGGCCAGTACCAACACCTTGTGCGTGCTCTTCATGATGGACACCTCCGAAAGTCTCGTCCCGCGCTGCAATGTTGAGCGCGAAGATCGGGACGCTGCCGAGCGTGTTCCCCGCGTCTATGAAAGAAGGTTCGCCCGCAGGTAGCGTTGTTCCTGCCCCCCCCGTCAAGAAGGGTTGTGGCGCGAAGTGCGGAATAGCCGATGCGAGTGGGGGCGATCCGCAACGGCAGGCATGATCAGGGAGGCAAGCGATATGGGTGTTCTGGCAATCAATGGCGGGAATCCGGTGCGCACTGACGGGTGGCCAAGCTGGCCACCAAACGACCCCGGGTTTCTCGCAAACTTGACCGAAGTCATCGAGAGCGGGCTGTGGGGGACGGGCGGCGTATGGACGGACAGAGCTGCCGAGATGATGGCCGAGCATCACGGCTCAGAGTATGCCGTGGCGCTGGCGAACGGCACGACGGCACTGGAGATGGCGCTGCGCGCGCTGGGTGTGAGCGTGGGCGACGAGGTCATCGTGCCCCCGTACACGTTCGTGGCGACGGCCACTTCAGTGGTGGCCAGTGGCGCGGTGCCGGTTTTTGTGGACATCGACGCTGATACCTTCAACATCGACCCGAGCAAGATCGAGGAGGTCATCACCGAGCGCACCAGCGCGATCATCGCCGTGCACATTGGCGGCTCGCCAGCGGACATGGACGCAATCATGGCGATCGCGAAGAAGCACGGTCTGGCCGTAATCGAGGATTGCGCGCAGGCGCATGGGGCGATCTACAAGGGCAAGAAGGTCGGCGCGATCGGTGACGCGGGCGCGTTCTCCTTCCAGTCATCCAAAAACGTGACTTCGGGCGAGGGCGGGATGGTGCTGACGAACTCGCGCGAGGTCTACCAGAAGACGTGGTCGATGGTGAACGTCGGGCGAGTGCAGGACGGCGAATGGTATGACCATCGAGTGATGGGGTGGAACTACCGGCTGACACAGTTCCAGGCCGCGCTGATCTGCCGAGGCATGGAACTGCTGCCCGAGCTGTTCGAGATGCGGGCGCGCAACGGTGACATTCTGCGCGAGCGCCTCGTCGACGTCGACGGCATCGAGCTGCAGAAGCTGACCGCCAAGGGGAATGTCTCGGCGTTCCACCTGTACATCTTCAGGTATGACCCAGACGCTTTCGGAGGGCTTTCGCGCGATGCGTTCCTCAGCGCCCTGGGGGCCGAGGGAGTTGGCGCGTCACGCGGCTACAACCCGCTGTATCGCGAGGGCATATTTGCGGATTCGGTGCATCTGGAGCAGTTCCCATTCGCGCCTCGCTACTACGACGGCCAGGTCGATTACTCGAAGGTCTCGTGCCCGGCATGTGAGCAGCGGTGCGACGCCGGGAGTTTCTGGATGCCGCAGCGAACTGGCCTCGCGGACGAGCAGGCGATGGTCGACATCGCTGACGCGTGCCTGAAAATCCAGCAGAACGTGGGGGAGCTTCTCTAAGCGGTGCGGATGACGCGCGTGCTGACGATCGTTGCAGCCCTCGCGGCTGCCGTGTGCCAGCCGGTCGACGCCCAGCAGATGATGCGTATGCTGGAGCGTGGGCCGGTCGGCTATTTGCACGGCCAGACACTCGTGCAGCAGACCGGTAATCTGACCGTGGGCGACTTCGCGCACCCGGCGGTTGCGGACTGGAATGGCGATGGTCGTCCCGATCTCATCGTGGGCTCGGGGTATGGTGACCTGCTGCTCTTCGCGGCGGGTGAGGAAGAGCTCTTCGGGCCAGCTCAGTCGCTTATTCCGGAGGGCGACGTCAGGCTGGACGCCGCACCCGAGCGACGGCAGGTGTCGCCGTGGGTTGGCGACCTGGATGGCGACGGGGAGCTGGACCTGCTACTCGGACTTGGCGATAGTGTCTATCGCTACCGGGTTGTCGGTGGGGCGCCGTCGGAGGGCGTGGCGGTGCTGGGTGAGACCGGTCTGCCCAAACTGCCGGGGCCCGTGGCTCCATGCGCGATGGACTGCAACGGCGACGGGACGCTCGACCTGGTGATGACTGATGGGCGGGGCAATGTGTGCTGGCTGCCAATGGGTGAGGGGTATGGCTGCCAGGCGCTGACCGCTGCCGGAGCGCCGATCACGGCAACGCCGCCGGCTCGGCCATGCGCGTGCGACTGGGATGGCGACGGGACGGATGATCTGCTGGTCGGCGACGGCGACGGGCAGGTCACGTTGTATCGGGGAAGCGCGGTCGGTCTGAGCGCAGGCGAGGCGCTTGGCGGCAGCGACGTGCGCTGGCTGCCGGGCGGGATTGCGGTGCGGGCGGCTGCGCCGTGGGCGACTGACCGGGACGGCGACGGGGACGTGGACCTGCTGATCGGCTGCAGGCGTGGGTTCGTGGCGCTGGTGGAGCGGCTGGCGCCGGCGCGGCTGCAGGTGGCTGGCCATCTGCAGCAGAGCAATGCGCCAGTCGATGCCGGCCGGTGCGCGGTGGCTGCGCCCGGCGATTGGGACGGCGACGGCGACGTGGACTTGGTGGTCGGTGGCGAGGACGGTTTCGTGACCTTGTTCGAGCGTCTGCCGGGCGCGGGGATTGTGCTGGCCCGGGGGCGTCGCATCGCCGACGCGGGAGGGTTGGTGCGGGCCGAGGCAGGCGACGATGAGTATCTGCGCTACGCGGCGCCGGCGCTGGCTGACTGGGACGCGGACGGGGACCTCGACGTATTGGTGGGGTGCGGCTCCGGGGCGGTGCTGGTGTGGGAGAACGATTCGGGGCTGCGGGCCGCCGGTCCGGTGCAGGTGAGTGGGCGGCGGCTGACCGTGGGCGGGATCGCCATGCCCGCGCCTCATGACGCGAACGGCGACGGTGACATGGACTTGTACGTGGGGGCGCGCGCTCTGCCGGGCCGGGAGTTCGGGATGGGGGAGATGCAGCCGCCGCGGCTGGCTCCCGCCTGCGCTTACTTCGAGAACATCGCCAACGCAGCCGGGCAGCCGCTTTTCGCCAAAGGCGTGCCCGTCGCGATGAGTCTGGTGAGCGGCGGCGATTCGCTGCGGCGAGACGCAGATTTCCTGGCGCCCTACGCGACTTGGCCGGGGCAGTGGCGCGGACCCGGATCGGACGATTTCGTCACGGCTACCGGCTACGGGACCTTCGCCTTCACGAACAGCTCGCGACGGGGTGCCTACGCGCGACTGGAGCTTGCGTGCCTCGGGCGATCATTGCCCTCGCCGCTGCTGCCGCCACTGTACTGGGCGCGACCAGTGCAGATGGGCCCGGGCGGCGGGCTGATGGCCGCCGACGAGGCCTACGGCTTCGTGTGCTACTACCCCCGCGAGTTATTCCCCCGATGACGAGCACCGCAGGCGCATTTGAGGATGGCATCGACCACTGGGACGGTGTGGTCGGTGGATTTGTGGCGCGGTGTGAGCGGCCAGTAGGCGGTCGACTTGGGGACTCAGACAGATACCGCGCGGCGCTCTCGCAGATGGGGTTGGCTGACGGGCCGATCGTGGAAGCACAGCAGGTGCACGGGGCGGGCGTGACTGTCGTGGACCGCTATCTGGTCGGGGATGCTCCGGAGCCGGTGACGCGGATCGAGGGTGTGGATGGGCTGGTCACGGACTTGCCGGACCTCGCGCTGGCGATCTACGTGGCCGACTGTCTGGCGATATTCATGTACCATCGCGCCAGACCGGCCATCGGCATTGCGCATGCGGGCTGGCGAGGCCTGGCCGATGATATGCCGGGGCAACTGGTGCGCGCGGCGCTGTCGGCTTACGGTGGTGTGCCCGAGGATCTTCAGTTCGCGCTGAGCCCGTGCATCGAAGCGTGCTGCTTCGAGGTGGGCGAGGAAGTCGCGGCAGTCTTCGAGGAGACGGCGGGTGCGGTGATCCGTGACGGCGAGCGGCCGCATGTTGATCTGCGGGTGGTGGCGCGGGCGCGACTGCACGCGGCGGGGGTGCGCGACGCGCAGATCACTGAGATGGCGGGTTGCACGCGCTGCGAGCCGGAGCGGTTCTCGTCGTACCGATGGGACCCGGAGCGGTGCGGGCGGAATGTAGCGCTGGTGGCGTTGAGCGCGGGTCAGACTCCGTCGTCGGCGATGTCGATGTAGGTAATCACCGGCCCGCCGTCGGCGTCGGCCTGGTAGACCTGAGCGCGGCGCCAGGTGTCATCGATCTCGGGATAGTCGGTTCGGAAGTGCGCGCCGCGGCTCTCCGTGCGCGCCAGAGCCCCCTCGATGATCAGGCGCGAGACGGTGAGCAAGTTCGCCGCCTCTACCTCGCTGCGTGACGCCGATGGCACTGTTGCGAGCTGCCGGCACCAGTCGCCGACAACCTGTTGCGCCTCCGCCAGAGACTCCCCGTCGCGTTCGACACCAGCATAGTCCTGCATGAGTCTGCGCAAGTGACCGTGGACCGCCACCGGGGCGCAGCGCACGGGAGGCGGCGTCATCTGGGTGGCCACGCCGAGCAACTCGTATGACAGCTTGGGCAGGCGGGGCGCCAGGTTTGCCGCCCGCAGGCCGAAGACGAGACCGTCGAGCAGCGAGTTGGACGCGAGGCGGTTGGCGCCATGCACACCGAGCGAGGTGCATTCGCCCACCGCGAGCAGCCCGGGCAGGTCGGTGCGTGTGCTGATATCAGTGGCGACGCCGCCCATGAAGTAGTGCGCGGCCGGGCACACCGGGATGCGCTCCTGGTAGATGTCGAAGCCTCGGTGGGCCAGTTCGCCGACTATGCCGGGGAAGCGTGACAGGAACCGCTCGCGCGGGATGGGCGAGAAGTCGAGCAGGACGTGGTCAGTCCCGTCCTTGCGCATCTGGGCGACGACTGCGCGAGCAACGATGTCGCGTGGCGCGAGATCCCCCTGCGGATGCAGGGCGGGCATGAAGTGCTCGCCGTCTTCGCTGCGCAGTATGGCGCCCTCGCCGCGCATGGCTTCGGAGATGAGGAACTTGGGCGAGCCCTCGTGGAAGAGGGCGGTTGGGTGGAACTGCACGAACTCCATGTCGCGCAGCCTGCACCCGGCGCGCCAGGCCGCGGCCATGCCATCGCCGGTGGTCACCAGCGGATTGGTGGTGATCGAGTAGGCTTGGCCGAGGCCGCCGGTGGCGAGGATCGTGACGGGAGCGACGAAACGCACGCGCTCGGAGTCGGGCAGCGCCAGCGCGTCGACGCCAACGCAACGGCCCTCGACGACCAGCAGGTCAGTCAGCAAAGTGTGCTCGAAGACCTCGATCGCGGGATGCACGGCTGTGCGCCGCGACAGCGCGCGCTCGACCTCGTGGCCGGTCTCATCACCTGAGGCGTGCAGGATGCGGCGCACCCCGTGCGCCGCCTCGCGACCGTAGACCAGTTCGCCGGCGCTGCGGTCAAAGCGCATGCCGAGGCGCATGAGTTCGCGGACCGAGTCGGGGCCCTCGACGGTGAGCGTGCGGACGGCCTCGAGGTCGCACAGTCCGGCACCCGCGATGAGCGTGTCGCGCTCGTGGTCGCGAGGGTTGTCGTCCTCATGGAGGGCGACAGCGATACCGCCCTGAGCATACTCAGTGTTGGACTCCGTGAGGCGGTCCTTGGTGATCACGGCAACCTTGCCGTGGTCCGTCAGGTGCAGGGCCGTGAAAAGCCCCGCCACGCCTGAACCGATGACGATGAAGTCGAACTCGCGAATGTTTGGTCGCGGCACTTCAAGCAGCATTATCGTCCGCCCGGTGGTTTGGTCTAGAGTGTTCCCTGCTCAATGGTCTCGCACAGGCGCATCGACTTGGTGGCGTCAGCGAAGCTGCATATCGGCTCGGTACCGTCCAGGATGCAGTCGAAGAAGTGACGTGTCTGGATGGTGCAGCCGTATCTCACGTAGTGTTGGTCCGAACCGGTCAGTTCCTCACCGGTGACGATGACCGGCTCCTTGGCATCGTCAATCCAGATCTCCGCATGGTCCGGAGGCAGTATGTAGCAGGCGATGCCCTGCCCGTGAATCTCGAAACGCTCGATGCGGGTGCCGGAGGCGCGGTTGGCAGTGAGCACCGCGACGCCGCCCCCGTCGAATGTCATCAGAGAATTGAAAACGTTGTCCCAGTCATTATAGCGTCGCCGGACCGCGCTGTGAACGTGCTCGGGGTCGCCCATCATGTGGCGGATGAAGTCGACCGAGTGGATGACGTCCATGATGACGATGCTCATGTCATAGTAAGGCGGCTCGCCGAGCATGTACTTGTGGAACTCAGCGACGACCTGCGTGGGGCCGCCGCGGTCAGCGACAAGCTGGCGGCAGTGCTCGATGATGGGCGTGAAGCGCCGGTTGAAGGCGACCAGCGTCGTGCAACCGATTGCCTCGGCGGCGTCGGCCAACTGCTGGGCCTCGTCTCCGCTCATGCCGAGAGGCTTTTCGGTGAGCACGTGCTTGCCGGCCTGCAGGCAGGGCATGATCATCTCCATCGAGTGCATCGGCGGCGAGACGCAAAAGCATGCGTCCAGATCGACGGAGTCGAGCATCTGGTGCAGGTCGGTGAAGCGGGCCTCAACATCGTAGTCGTCGGCGCACTGATTGAGGCGCTCCTCATCGAGGTCGCATACGGCGACGACTTCGGCTATCTCTGACAGGTCGCGGATGGTGGGGTGGATGTAGTAGCGCGCACGATTGCCTGCCCCGATAAAGCCGACACGAATCTTGCTCACTGATCAGAACCTCCGATTTGTGTGGTGGACCGCCGTCGGTCAGCCGACAGGGAGCGGCCAGGCGAAGAGCACGATCGCGAGAACGACGCCGATAAGCGCCCCGAGAGTGACCTCGGAGAGTGAATGTATGTCGCTTTGCAGCCGACTCTGGGCGAGCAGCAGCGCCAGTGCCAGACCCAGAGCGGCAAGCTCCACGCTGCCGCTGATCGCCGCGACCGAGCCGGCCAGCAGGAAGCCCAGAGCAGTATGCCCGGATGCGAAGCCGCCAGTCAGATACTTGCGCCCACCGGTGGCGCGCTTGATCCAGGCGATGGCCACGGCCAGCAGCAACATGCCCACCAGAACTATCTGCAGCGGTCCCATGATCGGCCGGGCTGGCAGAGATAGCGGGCTGGCAAAGAGTTTGCGCAAGTTCTCGTTCATCGCGAAGATCATCACGCCGGCGACGAAGGCGTAGAGAGCCGCAACGAGGACCGCGGCAGCGGCGACGTCCTTGACGATCTTGGCGCGCTCCTCGAAGGTATCGACCCGCAGGTCGGTGATCTCCTCGATCGCAGTGTTAAAGATCTCACACACGAGGACGAAGATCATCGGCAGCAGCAGGTGGAGCAACTCGATATGGCTGACGCCAAAGCCCCATGCGGCGAGCAGAATGAGCCCAATGATGGTGGTGTGTATGCGCATGTGGGGCTGTGTATTGAAGACGTGGTAGAGGCCCTCGAAGGCGTTCTGAAAGCTCTGCACCAGGGAACGCCGCCCGTTGCCCCTCCATACCGGCTGCTCTGTATTATCGTCGCCCCTCTGCGTCATATCTCCCCCAGACGCGCGAGAACGCGGTCCTGCAACTCATGCATTCTGTGCGCGCCTGCCTCGTTCTCGTCATCGTGGCCCAGCGTGTGCAGCGTTCCGTGGGCCATCAACAGGCAGAGCTCTCGGGCGAGCGAATGCCCGTGCTCTGCCGCTTGGCGGGCGGCGGTCTGCACACTGATGATGACCTCACCGGAGGTCTGATCGGGCTCCGGCTCGGCTTCGAAGGCGATGACGTCAGTGGGGCCTTCGCTGCCGCGGAACTGCTGGTTCACTCGCCCGATGCGCTCATCATCCACGAGAGCCACACTGATCTGATCGAGCACGCCACCGTCTTCGGCAAGCGCCAGATGGGCCGCCTGCTCGAGCAGGTCGTGATCAACCGGCGTCGGCTGCAGGTCCCTGATCTGCACTATCATCGGTGGTCGGCTCCGGAGGCGGCTGATCTTCAGGGGCGCCGTCGGCGGCCCCGTTGCCGTTCTCCTTGCCGATCTCCTTACCGTTTGGCGCGCCATTTTCTTCGAGTTGGTCTGGGTAGCGGATGCGCTGATGGAACATGCCCACAAGCGTCGCAACGAGACTTTCCTTGATGATGGTGAGGTCGGCCAGCGTGAGCGGGCACTGATCGAGCTGCCCGTCCTCAACCTTGGCGCCGACGATCTTGTCGACGAGCTCTACCAGCATCCCGCGGTCGGGGTTAACGAGCGTCCGTGCGGCGGCCTCAACCGCATCCGCCAGCATGACCAGCCCGGCCTCGCGGGTGTGCGGTCTCGGTCCGGGGTACCGGTAGTCGGCCTCGGAGATGTTCTCCGCGCCCTCCTCCTGGACGGCCAGGTGGTGAGGATAGGCAGCCAGAGATGTGCCATGGTGCTCGCGGATGATGTCTGCTATCTGCGGTGGCAGACCGATTTCGCGGGCCAGATCGTAGCCGTCCTTGGCGTGCGCGATGAGGGTCAGGGCGCTCAGGTGCGGCCTGAGTTTCTCGTGGGGGTTGTCGCCCCCGAACTGGTTCTCGATAAAGAAGTAAGGGCGCTTGAGCTTGCCGATATCGTGGTACAACGCACCCGCGCGCGCCAGGAGGGCGTTGGCGCCGATCCTCTCAGCCGCCGGCACCGCGAGGTTGGCGACCATGACACAGGACTGGTAGGTGCCGGGGGCCTCGGTGAGAAGACGACTGAGAATGGGCTCGTTGGGATTGGTCAGTTCGAGCAGGCTCAGGTCAGTAACAACGCCGACCGCGCGCTCGATGGCCATCACCGCTACGACAGCGACGCTGGCCGAGAGCAAGCCCGCGACCGCCGTGGCGGCAACCTGGTGCAGGGCAAGGGCGAGCCCAAAGACCTCACCGGTCACGACGAAGAGCACCGCGTTGATCAGGCCGACCAGTCCAGCCGCGCGAGCGATGGTCAAGCTCTTGTTCGCCGCCGAGGAGAGCGCAAACGAGGCGAAGCTGCTGCACAAGATCGTGACAACCACCACTCGCGCATCCGAACCGGTGGCGACCATGCCCGCGAGCAGGCCGAAGTGGCCGCTGAGCACGATGGCGAGGCGAGTCCCGAGCAGCATGGCGATGGTCATGGCAAGGGCAGTGCTGATGCCGAGAACGAATGCGGCGTACACCGACCACCCCTGAG
The DNA here is from genome assembly GCA_029821735.1 of Candidatus Zipacnadia bacterium. GTDB lineage: Bacteria > Armatimonadota > Zipacnadia > Zipacnadales > UBA5352 > JALGSU01. The sequence continues at coordinate 261,904 of JALGSU010000012.1, forward strand.
TGAAACGGAAGCCGGCCGCAGCCAGCACCAGAACCGTGCAGATGAGCAGCATCTGGCGGTCGTTTACGTATATCTCCGGGCAGTAACGGGCGACGTAGACTCCCAGCAGCAGGACCATGGCAAGCAGCAGCACAAACAACGCAGCGCCCTGGGAGTAGTCAGCGCGCGGATGCATGAGACCGAGGGCGCCGGCGATGTCGATATGGCGCTGGGTGACGATCTGCCCAGGGGCGACGATGGCGTCATCCGCCTGAATCTGGCGGCGCACCTCTTCGACGGCCGCAGCAGCCATCTTGCGCTGGGCGACCGTCGCCTGCTCGTCGTAGCGCAGGTTCGGGCGCAGCGACTTCACTGCGATCTCGGCGACCATGGCCTGGAATTTCGGCGTGAGGGAGAGGTCCGCCACGGCCTGTTGCACAGAGGTCCGCGCGTCCTCGAGGTCGGTTGTGTTGCTGCGGACGGTATCCTGCATCTCCTCGTCAGCGAGGCGCAGAGCATCGTCGCGCATGCGGTCCAGAGCGCCCTGGGCCGCCGTGACGCCCAACTGCAGCGTCTCTTCGGTGAGGGCAACGTCCAACATCTCGCCTACGGCCTTAGCGCGGGCCCCGTCGTCCTCGCCGAAAGTCTCGTTCGCCCGAACATCCTCGAAAGCGCGGAAGACGTCGTTGATCGTCTGCTCGACCAGAGCATTGGCCTCTGGCACGCCCTCATATTGGTCGGGCACGGCGTCGCGGGACATCTGGCGACGTTCCTCGGTGGCCTCCGTGTCGATGTAGGAGATACTGCGGGGGGCCTTGATGAGGTCCTCGGCCTCCATGCCGGGCTCGAGGGACACGCGCTCGGGTACGATCCGCGTTGCGAGGGCGACCAGAAGCAGTAGCGACGTGGCCAGGGCCATGATCGCCCTGGAGTAGAAGAACGAGTCGACGCGGGCGCCAAGCAGCCGTAGAGGGCCCTTGCGCTCGCGCCGGCTATTGTGGTTGCGTCTGCTGGGAATCCTCAATCTCAGTCACGCCGCCCTCTTCTGGCACGGTCAGAACCTGGCGCTCGCTCTCCTCAGAGCGAGCATACGCGCCAACGATTCTCTGCACGAGGTCGTGGCGCACGATGTCCTGTGGCTGTAGCCGTGAGACGCGAACTCCCTTGACACCTTCGAGCACCCGTATGGCGTGTGCCAGGCCACTTTCGGAGCTGGCGGGCAGATCGCTTTGCGTCATGTCGCCGGTGACGACCATGCGCGAGCCAAATCCCATACGGGTGAGAAACATCTTGATCTGTGCCGGCGAGGCGTTCTGGGCCTCGTCAAGCACCATGTACGCGTCATTGATCGTGCGCCCGCGCATGTAGGCAAGCGGCACTATCTCCAGCGACCCGTGGTCGCGCAACCGACGAGTCCGATCGGGGCCGATGATATCATGCAGCGCGTCGTACAGCGGCCGCAAGTATGGATCAACCTTGTCCAGCATGTCGCCGGGCAGGAAGCCAAGCTGCTCGCCGGCCTCCACGATCGGGCGCGTAAGAACCAGACGCGTGACCTCGTTGCGCTTGAGCGCGCCGATGGCGGCGGCCATGGCCAGATACGTCTTGCCCGTGCCCGCCGGCCCGACGCAGAAGGTCAGGTCGCTCTTGCGCAAGTGTTGCACATACCGTGCCTGCCCCACCGTGCGCGGGCGGATCGGCTTGCCGCGATGCGTCAGCACAAGCGTTTCAGCCAGGAGCGCCTCCGCAGCATCGCCGTCGGAGCTCGCGTTGGCTGAACTGAGCGCAGCGTCAATGTCGCCGGGCGAGGGCACGCTGCCCTGCCGGATGGCGAGCAAAAGTGTGCTGAGCAAATCGGCCGTGGCTTGGGCTTCCTCGTTGCCTCCGAATATCTGGAGCCGGCCATTCCGGGGCACGATGGTCACGCCGAACTTGCTCTCGATCAGCCGCAGATTGGCGTCCCTGTCGCCGACGAGGTGGCCCAGTTCGGGTCCGTCGACCTCCACCACAGCGGCCGGGCTTGGTACTGCTGGATCGGACGTGATTGTTCGCCTCCGGTGGCTGAGAGTGTGACCCTCGCGCGCTCCCGGTCGTAGCATTCGGCATAGGCAGCAAGGCCGGGTCCTCGAACCACGAAGTATATTCCTCGGCCCCCCGCAAGTCAACGAAATGACCGGTAAGCGAGGCCTGTTGCAGGCGGGAATGCACCCATATCGTCACATTTGCATTATTTGCTTGACTACGCGCAGTATGCCCTGATCCCAGGCAACTCGATGCGTGATACCGGTGCCGGTGCCCAACTCGTGCTTGTGCTCGAGATACCACTGGTATGAGCGTATGAGCGCCTCGGCGTTCGTGAATGTGGCGGACCATCCCAGCGTATCCCTGATCTTGTCGACAGAGACGAAGCTGTCGGTGTCGGCCGTGGCGTAGACCCACTTGTAGAGGGGCGAGAGCTTCAGCGCCTCGGCGACCGCGAGGATGGGCTTGACGACCCAGGAGAGTGTGGGCATCACCTTAGCCCCACTTCCCGCATACTCGCACAGGGCCCCGACGTCCTCGGCGACGCTGTGGAAGACCTCGGCGCCGACGTTGAAGGTGTCATTGCACTTGTCAGCGGGGCCGCTGGCGCACAGCCAGATGGCCTCGCACAGGTCCTCGACCTCGAGGAGTTGGTAGAGATTGCTGCCATTGCCGATGGCCGGGATGCGACAGCCGCTCTCGACCCAGTCATACAGTATCTGGAAGACGCCGAGACGGCCGGTGCCGATGAACGTCTTCGGCCGAACGATGGCCACTTCGAGGCCCTGATCGCGGAAGCCGTGGCAGACATGCTCGGCCTGGACCTTGCTCTCACCGTAGGGCCCTACGCCGACCATCTCGTGGTCCTCAAAGAGTGGGTGTATCTTCGGGATGCCGTAGACGGCCGTCGACGAGATCTGGACCACACGGGGGATGCCGAGGTCAAGTGCCGCCTGCAGGACGTTGCGCGTGCCCTCGACGTTGGTCTGCATGATGTCCTCGGGCTTCCACAGCGGCAGCGCGGCCGCTGCGTGGATGACCACGGAGGCTTGAGGTTCCGTGAGTGCTGTGCGCACACTGTCGATATCGCGAACGTCCGCGTGCAGGAAGCCCGTGCCCTCCGGGTAGTCGGCCTCAACATAGGGCGCGATATCGAGCATGGCGGTCTGCTCGCCCTTTTCGGCCAGATGGCTGGCCAAATGGAATCCGAGGAAACCGGCTCCTCCGGTGACTGCAATCATTGCCTGATCCTCCACGCTGCGGTGCGAGAGTGCCGTGCTGTTCCGTCCGGCTTGATACGATAGTGGAACGCCGGGTAAGAGTCAAAGGGAGCAACGATCGTGGACACAGGAGGGTTCCCCGCGTGCGGGAGCGAAGAGCGGGGCGCAGACATCTCAGCGATCCTCGTGCGTGAAAGCGACGTGCGGCTATGGGACACAGTGACAACGAGTGGTGTATCCGGCCGAGCTGCGCATATCAGAGCGCGGTGCCACGGTGGCTGTGGCTGCTGGTGATCTGCGTGTTCGCGGTCCTGCTGGGGCTCGCCACAGATGACTATACGCAACCGGCGTACCACAGCACGGTCGGCAGCAACGACGCGCTGAACCTGCCGGCGGCATTCCTCACCGAGCTGCTCAAGCTCAAACCGGTGCTGCTGGCGATGATTGCATTGCTGCTGGCCGACCGGCGGCTGAGATGGCGCTTCGCGGTTGATTTTCCGGCAGTGATACTGGTGCAGGCGGGTGTGGGCAGCGCCCTGAAGGAGTTGTTCCAGCGCATCCGGCCCGATGACTTCGAGGCCGCGGGGATATTCTACGGGCCGCTGGCGGATGTGAAGGGGAACGCGTTCCCGTCTGGCCACGCGACTGCCGCGTGGGCTATCGCAGCGGTGATGGCCGCCTACTACCCACGCTGGCGCTGGGTGTTCTACATCGGCGCGGCGGCTGTGTGTTGGGCGCGGCTGCAACTGAACGCGCATTACCCCGGCGACTTGATCGCCGGTGCAGTGGTGGGATGGTTTGTGGCGCAGGCGCTGATGGCGTGGATGGGGCGAGTGCGGGCGCGGAGGGCGGCGCGCGCTCTCGTCGCCGACTGATCTGGTTCAGTACCACCCGTATTCGTCGAGGGCCTCCACCATCGCGAGGATGTTCTCCGCAGGCACGTCGGCCTGGATGTTGTGCACCGAGTTCATCACAAAGCCCCCGCCCGGCGCCAGGTCATCGATGCGCCGCCGCACCTCGTCGCGGACCTCGCCCGGCGTCCCGTGCGGCAGGATGAGCTGAGTGTCGATGCCGCCCCAGAAAGTCACCGCATCACCGAACTCGCGCTTGAGCCGGGCGGTGTCGCCCATCTCCGCCGCATTCACCTGCACCGGGTTGATGATGTCAATGCCCGTCTCGATGAGCGCGGGGAGCACCTCATAGACTGAGCCGCAGGAGTGGAAGAACAGCTTCGCGTTCGGGGCATGCTTGCGCACGAACTGGTGATACTCGGTGTAACGCCCGCGCAGGAAGGTGTCGAACCACTCGGGGCGGAGCATGGGCCCGTCCTGCAGGCCGACGTCGTCGCCATTGTAGAAGACGTCCACATACTCCCCGACCTGCGCGTACAGTTTCTCGATGTAGGCCATCTTCAGTTCCAGCACATGGTCCAGAATCGCGTGTGTGATGTCCTCGCCGACGATCAGGTTCATGTAGGCCTGATCGTAGCCCTGCAACCACATGACCATCTCGAGCATCCCCGACGCCACCCCACCAATGATGACCGGGTAATCGCCCTCGGCGCGAATAGCCTCGACCGCCTGCACGAACGGCGCGGTGTCAAGGTCAGCCGCCGGGTCTGGCCAGTCATAGGCGTCGACGTCGGCCACTGCCTCCACGCCCGCCAGCGGGTGGTGATACTGGTCATAGTACAGGCCGCCGTCCTTGGGCATGCGGCGGCACAGGCCCCACTCGTCCTCGGCGTGGAAATACTCACTGTCCTCCCACGTTCGGCCGAGAGTGCGGCCCGGGAGCTTGATATAGACCGAGCGAGTGTCCACACCAAGCGCCTGCAGCACGCGCTCGTGAGGCATGGCGAGCTGCTGGACCGGATCGAGGATCTCGGTGGGAGGCAGGTCATCGAATCCGAGCGCGTCGACGAGGCGATCGTACGCGATGCGATGAATCCCGGTCACCATCGTGGTGCCCTGATCGTAGGGCACGCGGTCGGGCTCGGTATGATTGAGCGCAGCAAGAACGCGTTCGCGCGAAGTCATCGCGGGCCTCCTCCTCTGCGTGTCAGTCGGTCTCCTCGCGAAGCTCGTCGGGCAAGCGGATGAAGCGCGCGTCATCGTAGGCGGTGACGTCCTCTGGTTGCTGGTCAATGGCGCCCGGCAGAAGGATGGCGTAGGCTGCATCCTCTGGCACCTCGGAGACCACCGCGAGCAGTTGCCAGCGATCTGCGCCACCGTGGCCCGACGCCAGTTGCCCCGCCTCATTGTTCGTCCATTGCCCGTCGGCGTTCTGCCACTTGAGGTAGAACGTGGGATCCTGTTCGGCCGACCCCGTGCTCTTCATCCAGATTGAGGCGTAGCACAGTTCGCCGGGCGTGACCGGGATGGCGCCGATGAAACAGGCATTGCTGGCGCCGGCTATCTGCCCGCAGCCAGGCCCGGTGCGCCCACCCTCCCGCTCCCACGTGAGGCGCTCGGGCTTGCGATCGATGGACCACTTCGACCAGCCAGGCGGCGCATTGGTGGCCACCCAGTCGATGCCCTCAGGAGCGGCATCGACATCGGTCGGCTCGAAGTCCGGGTTTGTGCACTCGTTGGGCGCGTCGGGGTTCGCGGCAATCCAGACGAATGCGCGCATGTGGAACGAGACGCTCTCGCTTGCCTCGTCGGCGATCTTCGCGACGCGAGCCGGGTCGATCTCATCGGTACGGGACTGCATCGTGGAGAGGCCCTGCGCCAGGCAGCGGTTGATGTGCGCGCGCCACGACGCCTGCCTGCCGGAGTAGCCGCTGACGATCATGTTGTAGATGCCTGACGTCAGCTTGTCGCCGGTGATCTGATTCCAGGCCCGCTCGCGCGCGCCTCCTGCAGCGAGGAAGCTCTCCAGCGCGACCATGAAATCGTCGGTCGACGCGTCCGGCGATGAGCTGATCTCCCACAACGTGTCTCCGAGCCAGTATTCGCGCAGGATGGCTTCGGTCCAGCCGAAACCGCCCGCGACAAACTGCACGCGCGCGGCATACGGCTCCGCGTCGCCAGCCAGCCGTCTGGCCTCAGCCATCGCATCGACGCAGACCTGCAGGTCCTCGGGCTCCCACAGATCGATCTGCTGGAGGACGGAGCTCAGTCCCTCGAACCACTGGCCGTCGCGTTCCTTCTCCAGGCAGGCCTCAAAGCGATCGTAGAGACGCTTCATCGGCTCGGCGGCCGGGCCGAAGAAGCCCGTGTAGAATTCGTCGAGGATCGCGTCTGGGTCCTGCTGCGGGTCCCACATGAGCTTCGCGCGCAGATACATCATGGGTCCCGCATACCACCACGTCGGGAAAGCCTCGTTGGTGATGGCGACGGCGCCGATCTCGTCATAGAAGCGCAGTGACTCTGCCATCAGGTGCGGATACACGCGGGGCAAGGTCCACGTCAGGCCGGTGTAATCGTAGGTGCCGAAAGCGCCAGCGGCCTCGGCCCAGCCGCGAGCGAAGTCCTGATCCATCTGCTTGTAGGCCGGGTCATGCCACTGCGCGACGTCCTGCGTGATGACAGCTATCACGTTGTCGGGGATCTCGACGTTCTTGGGCAGCGGCTCGACCGACGAGTAGGCGATGCAGGAGATGAACTTGTCCGGGTGGGTCTCCGCGACCGCGTCGGCGACCTGCTTGACGAAAGTGAAGTAGCGATCAGACACGACCTGTCGGCCCCGGAATGTCTCGTCAGGGATGTCCAGCGCTGTGCAGTTGTCGCACTCGCACCAGCCGCGACCATCATTCATGCCGACCGAGAAGTAGTTGCGCTCGGGGTGCTCGTTGAACCATTTGCGGGCCGCTTCGATGGTCAACTGCACGACCTCGGGGTTGCTGGTGCACGGCTGCCAGTGGTAGCTGATTCCGTCTTCCGGGATGAAGCGCTTGCCATTGATCAGCGGGAAATACTCGGGATGAGTCTCCGCATATTTGGACGCAGGGAAGATGGTGTACAGGTTATGCGAGTAGCGGTTGAAGGGCACGTTGAGCGCGTGGCTGGTGATGCGTACGCGCTGGCGCCAGACATCGCCGTCGGGCACGATGGACGTGTCGATCCCGTGGTTGCGGCGACACGCGAAGCGCGGCTCAATGTGCGTCTTCATATCGGCGACGGTGATCGTGGCCAACTCGGGCACGTTCTCCCCGAGGTCGGTGGGAATGAACCAGCGCACACCGAGTTCCTCGAGCCACCAGTAGACCGCGTTGATAGTCCCCTCGGGCAGGTACCCCGCCAGCACCAGTCGCGAACCGTCGCACTCGGCCACGAAGCCGTCGAAGGTCAGCGTCGCCAGGTCGGCGCCGGTTGCCCAGGCCTCGTCCGGCGCACCGAGTATGATTTGCGTGACGCCGGCGACCGGTTCGGTGACCACCGGCAGTTCCGCACCGGATATTTTCTGCACGTAGCCGCTGAGTTCCTCAGCCGCCCGCGTGACGAACTCATGGGCATCGGCCGGGATGACGATCTGGGCGGCGGGCGCACCGTCACGAACCAGCGTCAGGTCAGCGGCGGACAGTGTGGCGAACGTGAGCGCGACAATGCACACGAGAAACAGGCGCGCAGGTTTCATGGCAAACACTCCTCAAGCAAATATTGCGCTCGCGTTATTCTTCTCCGAGCAGTTCGTCGGGCAGGCGGATGATGCGAGCATCATCGAGCAGCACCACATCGCCCTTCTCTTGCTCCTTCGCGCGCGGCAGTATGATGAGCCGCCCCGCGTCTGCCGGCACCTCCACGATCGCGCTCAGAAGCTGCCACTCGCCGGTCCCGCCCTCGCCGGAGGCCGCCTGGTTTGCATCTGTGTTTACCCAGCCCGATTCCGGTGCCTGCCACTTGATCTCCAGCAGCGGGGTCTGCTGGCTTGAGCCCGAGCTCTTCGCCCAAATCGACGCGTAGTAGCGCTCGCCCGGCTGCACTGCAATCTGGGTGATGAAGGTTGCTGCTCCCACGTCAGGCGGTCGGTCTTGTTCTCGATCGACCACTTGGACCAGCCCGGAGGTGAGCCCGTCGCCACCCAGTTCACGCCCTCGGGTGCGTCGCCGGCGGTCTCCTCGAAGCCCGGATTGGGGCACAGGTTCTCCGCGTCCGGGTGCTCCAGCACCCACGCGAAGGCCTTCACTTCCTGCGCGACGTGCTCGCCGGCCGATCCGGCGATCTCATTCAGTTGCTCGGCACTGACGTCCTGCCGAGAGTGCAGAGCCCCCAGTACCCGGGAGAAAGCGGAACTCAGGAAGCCCTTCCACGATGTCAGGCGCCCTGCTCGCTCGTTCACGAGCCGATCGTACGTGCCCGACAGGAGTTCATCCTGCATGACCTCCGCGAAAGATCAGCCGCTTCGTGGGCACGCCCGGGCGAGTGGCGAGATCGCGCGCATCCGCTGCCTGCCAGTATTCGCGCAGAATCGCCTCCGTCAGCGCGAAGCCCTGAGCCACGAACTCCACGCGTGCGTTGAACGGCTCCGCATCGGCCAGTCGACTCGCCGCGGCCAGGTCCGCCACGCTTTCCTCAAGCTGCCGGGGCGTCCACAGCGCGATCTGCTCAGGCACCGAGCCGATGCCGTAGAACCAGCGGCCCTCTCGCTCGGTCATCATCGTTTCCTCAAAGCGCTCGTAGAGACGCTTCATGGGCTCACGCGCGGGGCCGAAGAACCCGGTATAGTAGTCGTCCAGAACCGCGTCCACGTCCTGCTGCGGGTCCCACATCAGCTTGGCCCGGACATACATCATCGGGCCGGCATACCACCACGTGGGCCACGATTCGTTGGTCATCGCGACCGCGCCGATGTCATCGTAAAAGCGCAGGGACTCGGCCATCATGCGCGGGAAGTTGCGCGGGAGCAGCCACATCTGGCTCGTGTAGTTGTACACGCCGAACGCGCCGGCGGCCTCGGTCCACGCCCGGGCAATCGCCTCATCCTCGGCCCGGTACTCCGGGTCGTGCCAGGCGCCAACGTCTTGGGTGATGACCACCATCACGTTACCGGGCAGTTCCACCCCGCGCGGGACCGGCTCGACGGATGAGTAGGCGATGCAGGTAATCCACTTGTCCGGGTGCGTCTCCTGCACGGCTTCGGCGACCTGCTTGACGAAGGTGAAGTAGCGCTCTGACTTCACTTCACGCCCGCGGAAACGGTAGTCGGGGATGTCCAGTGCCGTGCACGCGTCACACTGACACCAGCCGCGCCCGTCGTTCATGCCAACAGAGAAGTAGTTCGCGTCCGGGTGCTTCTCCCACCAGTCATTGGCCGCCTCGATGGTAAGCCGGACGACCTCTGGGTTGGTGGTGCAGGGCTGCCAGCTATAGGACAGCTCGGGCACGCGGCGTTCGCCGTTGATGAGCGGGTAATACTCGGGGTGGGTCTCGCCATACTTCGCGACCGGCAGGATGTTGCACAGGTTGTGCGAGTAGCGGTTAAAGGGCACGTTGATCGCGTGATCGGTGATGCGAACGCGCCGCTGCCAGACATTGCCGTGCCCGCGGATCGAGCGATCAATCCCGTGGTTCTTGCGGCACAGGAAGGTCGGTTCCACGCGCGTGTTCATGACGGGGACGGTGACCGTCGCCAACTCCGGCACAGTTATCCCCAAGTCCGTCGGGATGTACCAGCGTACGCCAAGCTCCTCGAGAAGCCAATAGACCGCGTTGAGCGTGCCTTCGGGGACGCTCCCCGCCAGCACCAGCCGGGAGTCGGTGCACTCGACGACAAAGCCGCCGAAAGCCAGCGACTCGGCGTCGGCCGCGGCGGCCCAGGCTTCATCAGGCGCGCCCAGGTACACCGCTGGCGCATCGCCCGTTGGCTGCGTCACCACGGGAAGCTTCGCGCCGGAGATGAGGTCGAGGTGCAGGTTCAGTTCCTCAGCCGCCATCGTGATCGACTCGTGGGCGTCGGCCGGAATGACGATCTCGGCCACGGGCGCACCGTCGCGCACGAGGTCGAGGTCGGCGGCGCAGGCGGCAGCAAGGGCAAACGCGATGAGGCAAGCGACGGTCGGCAGGCGGGTTGGCATAGTGAGCAAGCACTCCCCTGCGTGTCTTCAGAGCAGCAATACCACGAGAGAATTCGCCTCAACGGGTGTGCGCGCCTCCACCTCAGGTCAGCGGAGCGTTGGCGCTTCGTCCTCGGGGGCCTTGATGAGGCGGTCACCGGCGAAGAGGTAGAGCAGCAGTATCAGCCCGGTCATCACGCCAAAGAGTATGCGCGGCTCGTTGGCCTGCATCAGCCCTGACGTTTGTGGGCTGAGCACGCCCTCGATAGCGCCGGCGATCAAGAACATGGGCACGCAGCCAATCACAAGAGTGACCGCTTTGCGGGCCGCCGTGGCGAGAGCGTCGGCGCGTAGCCGGTCACCGGGGGCGATGATTGCCCAACCGATCATCAGTCCCGCTCCGCCACAGATGAAGATCGCGGAGAGTTCCAGGACGCCGTGTGGTGCGACGATGGCCAGTATGTCCTCGAGACGATCATGCCAGGCTCCGACGCCAAGGAAAGCGCCGAGCATCAGGCCGTTGCTGATCAGCGCCCAGATCGTGCCCAGACAGAACGTGATGCCCAGGGAGAAGGCGATGAGGGCGACTTTCACGTTATTGAGCGCGATCGCGGCCGAGAGCTGGTCGGCACCGAGACTGGCCTGGGCATCGGCGAAGTACTGGCCGCTCGGGGCGTCATCGGAGAGGAATTCCTCGACCACCATGCGGATTTGGGGCGAGAAGAGCTCGTCGGCCCATGCTGGCTCTCGGGCGGCGAGAGACGCGGCGACCACGGCGGCACCCATGAAGAGGAGAAACGAGATGGCCATGTAGGGCAGAGCGGCGCGAAAGGTGCGCGGAACCGTGGCGAGGAAGAAGACTCCGGCGCGGAAGCGGCGCCTGAGCCGACCGCCGTAGACGAGGCCGGCGGCGCGGCCCACGAGATCGTTGAGATAGCGCACGACGCTCGGGTCGTAGCGGCGCGCACGGGCGCGGGCCAGGTCGGAGGCCGCCCGGCGGTACAGGCGGGCAAGCTCGTCGAGTTCGTCTGCCGACAGCTCCCGCAGCCCGTCAGCGTCGACGGCCTGAACGAGTTCGGCGAGCCGCTCCCAACGCTGCGCACCGTCCCGGGCAAGTGGTCGCACGCGCACGCAACTCCTTTCGCGGCGGAGACGCCATGGCTGATGAACGCGAACGCATAAGCCTGAGAACCCCCGAGCAGGTCGAGGTCTCGTATGAACTTGCCGGTCTCGGCTCAAGATTTCTGGCCGGGCTGATAGATACCTGCGTCGTGGGCCTCTTCATTGTGGTATTGAGCATCGTGCTGGGAGTGGTGCGGGCCTACCTGTGGGACGATCCGGTGCAGGGCGTCACCGCGTGGGCCATCGTGATCTCCGCCGGAGTGCTCATCTACATCGGCTATTTCGTCCTCTACGAGATGACGCAGCGCGGTCAGAGTCCGGGCAAGCGGCTGACCGGCCTGCGGGTGATCTCGACGACAGGCGCTCCCCTCAGTCTCGAGCAATCCGCGGTCCGTAACATTCTGCGCATCGTGGACATGCTGCCCGCCGCCTACACAGTGGCGCTGATCAGCATTCTGGTGACGCGGCGCAGCCAGCGGCTGGGCGACGTCGCCTCAGGCGCGATGGTGGTCAAAGAGCGGCTGGTCGAGGTGGCTGCCGACGAGCTGCCGGTGCCAGATGAGGGCGGGACATCGCCGGCGCTGCCAGCGGAGGTCACCGAGGAGATTATGCGGGCCGTGCGGATAGGCGTGCGAACCGTCAGCTACGAGGAGATACTGACCGTCCGGCACTTCCTCGACCGGCGCTTCGAGCTCGGCCCTGACGCACGCGCGCGTTTGGCCGAGAAGCTGTCCCAGGCGATTCGGCCGCGCATCACCGGACTGGCGCCCGGGCAGTTGATTGACCCCGAGCTGCTTCTCACCGTGGTAGTGCGTGCCGTCGATGAGGCCCGCTGAGACAGGCGGCGGCTCGGCTACTGTGCCGCGCGAGCAGGGGCGCGGGCGACCGACCCGCGCTGCGTCCTCACCCGTAGCGATGACCCGTCGGTGGTGATGGTGACCGCCCCGTGCACGTCGGTGCGCAGCAGCCGGATGCCTCGCTCCTGGAGCCAGGCCTCTCCGGCGGAGCCGAGGTAGTGGTTCGCCTGGCGATCGCAGGAGGCGATCGCCCAGCGCGGTCGCGACAGCTCCAGCAGTCCCTCGGAATCTCGGAGCGCGCGACCGTGGTGGGGCAGGCAAACGACGTCGGCCGTGAGATCGATCCCCCCCGCAGTCGCGTCACGTGCCAGCCGTTCCAGCCCCTCGGCCTCGATGTCTCCGGTGAACAGGATGGCCCGCTCCCCCAGCGTCATGCGCAGGACCGTCGAGTTGTTGTTGGCGTCGTCGCCGCCGCCGGTGATCCGGGGCAGCCGAGGCGCCAGAACCTGCCCGACGACGCCCCCGCCGAGGTCGATCACGCCTCCGGCAGTGGCAACGGCATTCGGCATTGGCAGCAAACGCGCCAGTTCCTGCGGCGGTACCGCGTCCCTGAGAGTGACGGGCCGGAGCACGCCACCGAGGTGCGTCGCAGCCAGCACGTGCGGCAGAGCGTTGTAGTGGTCGGCGTCCCAGTGGGTGAGCAGGACCATGTCGAGGCGGCGGATGCGGCGTCGGGCGAGCCAGGGGCGGATTATGCCGTCGGCGACGCGCTCGCCGGCATCAGGCAGACCGCCGCCTGCGCCACAGTCCAGCATCATGGTCGCTCCCGAGGGCGAGCGGGCTATCGCACACTGCCCGGCACCCACGGGCAGGAAAGTGACCTGCAGGTCAGAGGACGGCAGCGCGGTCACGGCGTGTGCCAGCCAGATGGCGGCGATCGCCAGCGCAGCGCCGATGGGCACCCAGCCCGGGTGCGTCAGGACCAGGGCGCGGTCCAGCCTGCGATGGGCGCGCGCCACCAGCCCCGTGAGCAGCAGAGCCGCCACCAGCACATACCACAGCACGCAGCCGAAAGTCGACAGTGACAGGCCGTCCACGTAGGCCAGCGGCAGCGCTCCGGCGAGCCAGTTGATCCCCATGACCAGGTCCAGCAACACCCGCGCCACCGCGCACACCGCAGTGAGCAGCCAGTGCATCGGCGCCCCAATGAACGCAAGAGGCAGCGCCACGAAACCGAGGACCATCACCAGCCCCGACAGCGGAACGTTGACGATATTCGCCACATTTCCCAGGAAGGCGAAGCCCGAGAACGCGTGCGCGAGCAGCGGCGTGACCATCAGCCACGCGCCAATCGTGCCCCAGAGCACGGCACGCAGCGCCCGTATGGAGGCGGGAGCACGGTCGCGGTTGATCATGAGCAGAGGCCCGTCGGGGAGGAAGACGGCGACGCCGATCGTGGCGGCGAAAGTGAGCTGGAAGCCCAGCGAAAAGAGCGCGTTGCTGTCGAACAGGCAGATGACCATGGCCGCGAAGCCGATGGTCGTTGGCAGGTCATAGTCACGGGACGAAAGAGCAGCGATGGCGAGCAGGGCGAACATCGCCACCGCGCGCGCCACAGACGCCCCGAGGCCGACGATGAGCACCAGCATCAGCACCGCGACCGCACTGAGGACGATGTGCCACCAGCGTGGCGAGCGCAGCTTCACGCCCATCAGCCAGAGTATGGCCCCGGCGAGCATCGTCACCTGGGCGCCCGAGACCACCAGCAGGTGGACGGTGCCGGCGCGTCGGAAATCCTCGACCGTGCTCTCCGGCAGCGGCGCGGCCTGAAGCCCGTAGACCATGCCCACCAGCAGGTGCGCATAGAAGTCGGAGTCAGAACCGGGCATCGCGCGCTCGATGGCCCCGACCACGCGATTGCGGAGTATTGCCCCGAGGGGAGCGCGCCCGTCGGCGGGAGCGAGTAGGGAGATGGCGTCAGCGCGCACCTCGGTGGTGATGCCCTGGCGCCTGAGCCAGCCCGTGTAGCCTGAGATATCTGTGTGTGTGGCCGATCCGAGCAGGCTGACCGTGGCCCCGCTCAGGCGCACGTGATCGCCCTCGCTCACGGGGTCCTCGAGCAGCACGCTGACGTGGGCCCTGCCTGTGACGGTATGACTGAGTGGGGGGTGGGGCGTACGCACGGAACTGGCGAGCAGCGTGAAGGTGCTGTAGCGGTCCCGCACCTGCGGAGATGAGACCACCGTTCCCTCGACAACCGCCTTTGACGCGCCGGCCAGGTGGGAGATGTCGGAGGCGGGGATTGCCATGCGGGTCGCATGAGCGAACGCCCCGAGCATCGCGAAGGCTACCAGCACGCCGATCGACGACAGAAGTGTCGTGCGACGTGCCGCCAGGATGACCACCACAGCCAGCAGGCAGATCGCGGCGCTTGTCATCATGTTGATCAGGCGCACATCAGCGCCGACGATGCCCGCGAGGAAGCACACCGAACAGACGAGCAGCGGGCGGCGGGCGAGCGCAGCCCACGGCAAGCCGGGCATGTGCGCGGGGGGATGGTTGACCATGGACGGCCGTCGGCCCGGAATCGCGTCAGTTGAGGGTGGCAGAGCGTCGCACCTTCTCAACCGTGAGTTCGCCGATTCCGTCGACGTTCTTGAGTTGCTCGAAGCTGCGGAAGCGGCCGTGCTCATGGCGGTAGTAGAGAATCCGCTGGGCCAGCTCGGGGCCAATGCCGGGCAACTGCTGCAACTCCAGCAGACCGGCAGTGTTGATGCACACGCGCGTGGTCGCGGGCGCGGGGGTCGCGGCAGCAGCTTGGCGCGTGGGCTGAGTGGTGCGCGCTGTGGCAGGTGCAGGCGCTGGTTCGGCCGCAGCGGCGCCCACCATGTGGGCACGCGGTTGAGTCTGGCCGGAGGAAGGCGGGGGAGCGGACCGTGTGGGCTCGGGGGACTGAGAGCGCTGGCTGGCCTGCACGAATACCTGCTGGCCATCGTCCACGAACGCAGCGAGGTTCACCGAACTGGTGCGCGCACCGGGAGCGAAGCCGCCCGCGAGCGCGATGGCGTCCTGCACGCGCGAGCCGACTCGCAGACGGTAGAGCCCGGGGCGGTTGACGGCCCCGACGACATGCACACACAGCGTCGTGCGGGTGGGCTCGGGGGCCGTCCACGTGACGGCATCCTCCGCACTGCCGCCGGCCCGCAAGCGCGCTACCGTATACAGCGCGCCTGCCGCAAGCAGCAGCACGACAACAAGTCCGAGCGCCACCTTCTGAGTCGGCGTGAGACTCAGCATCCCCGCACATTGCCCCCCGGTACGTCGCACGCAATCGATGGGCGGACCCACCGGTCCGCTTACTTGACGACGAAGTTTATCAGCCGACCTGGCACCTTGATCGTCTTGACGATCTCTTTGCCCGCCAGATACTTGTTGACCTTCTCGGTGGCGAGAGCCATCTCGACGGCCGCGTCCATATCGACGTCGGCGGGCACGTCGAGTTTGTCGCGGACCTTGCCCATTACCTGGATGACCAGTTCGATGGTCTCCTCGGCCGCGAGGGACTCGTCGGCCGTGGGCCACGGCTGCTGCACCGCTGAGGGCGGCAGGCCGAGCGATGCCCACAGTTCGTCGCAGATGTGGGGCGTTATGGGCGAGAGCAGCAGCAGCAGATTGACGATGGCCTCACTGTAGGCGGCGCGATCGCCGGAGTCTTCGCGGTCGATCTTGTCGACGTAGGAACTGATCTCGTTGCTCAGTTCCATGATGGCCGCAACGGCGGTGTTGAATGCCATCGACTCGAAGTCGGCGGTCACTTTCGCGATCGTCTGATGAGTCTTGCGGCGCATGGCTCGCTGGGCCTCGGTGGCCTCGGCGGAGAGCGCATCGCTCCACTCGGGCAGGTAGAGACCGGGGTTGTCAGCGACGAGACGCCAGGCGCGCCAGAGGAAGCGGTACGAGCCGACGACGCCCTCGTCACTCCACTCCGTGTCCTGCTCGGGCGGCCCCATGAAGAGGCTGAAGAGGCGGCCGGTGTCAGCGCCATAGCGATCGTTGATCTGGTCGGGGGTGACCACGTTGCCCTTCGACTTGCTCATCTTCGAGCCGTCCTTGTAGACCATGCCCTGGGTGAACAGGTTCTTGAAGGGCTCGCGGAAACTCACCCAGCCGAGGTCGTGGAGGACCTTGGTGATGAAACGCGAGTAAAGCAGATGGCCGGTAGCGTGCTCGATGCCGCCGACATACTGGTCGACGGGCAGCCAGTATTCGACATCATCGCGATCGAAGGGCCCGCCGGTCTCGTGCGGGCTCGGGTAGCGCAGATAATACCAGGCCGAATACACGAAGGTGTCCATGGTGTCGGCCTCGCGCCGCGCCGGGCCCCCGCACTTCGGGCAGGTCGTGCTCATGAACTCCTCGTGCCGAGCGAGGGGCGAGTCGCCCATCGCGGTGAACTCAGCATCAGCAGGCAGGAGGATAGGCAGGTCCTCCTCGGGCACTGGCACGATCCCGCAGCCGTCGCAGTGGACGACCGGAATCGGCGCGCCCCAGTACCGCTGACGGGAGATGCACCAGTCGCGCAGACGCCAGTTGACGTCGCGCGAGCCCATGTCTTCTGCTTCCATGTGATCGGCGATGTTCTCGAGGGCCTCGAGGTTGGGCACCCCGGAGAACTCGGCGGAGTTGGCCTGCGTGCCATCGCCGATGTAGGCCTCGGGCATCGTGGCGCCGTCGAGTTCGTCCTCTGGTTGGATGACGACCGTGATCGGGATGTCGTACTTGCGCGCGAACTCGAAGTCGCGCTGGTCGTGAGCCGGCACGGCCATGATAGCACCGGTGCCGTAGTCCATCATCACGTAGTTGGCGACCCAGATCGGGATCCTCGCGCCGCTGAGCGGATGAATAGCGTAGGCGCCTGTGAAGATGCCCTTCTTCTCGGTCTCCTCGTCAGAGCGGTTGATGTCGCCTTCGGCGAGTGCCTCCCGAGCAAATGCGGCAACCGGCTCGGCGAACTCTGTGCCCTCGGTGAGCGTGGCGACCAGCGGATGCTCGGCGGCGAGAACCATGAAGGTGACACCGTAGATGGTGTCGATGCGGGTGGTGAAGACCTCCATGCTCTCATCGGAGCCATCGACGCCGAGGGTGAACGAAAAGCCCTCGGAGCGTCCGAGCCAGTGCTCCTGCATCTTGACGACGCGCTCAGGCCACTCGTCGAGGGCCTTGAGATCATCGAGCAGCGGCTCGGCGTACTTGGTGATAGCGAAGAACCATTGCTCGAGGTCCTTCTTGACGACCTCAGTGTCGCAGCGCTCGCAGCAGCCGTCCGTGACCTGCTCGTTGGCGAGGACGGTGTTGCAGCTGTCGCACCAGTTGATCAGGCCCGTGCCGCGGTACGCCAGACCCTTCTCGTAGAGCTTCAGGAACAGCCACTGCGTCCAGCCATAGTAGCCGGGATCGGACGTGTCGATCTCGCGCTCCCAGTCATAGCTGATGCCAAGGCGGTCGAACTGCTTCTTCATGGCGGCCACGCACTGGGCGGTCCACTCGATGGGGTGCGTGTTGAACTTGATGGCGGCGTTCTCGGTGGGAAGGCCGAGCGCGTCCCAGCCCATCGGGTGCAGAACGTTGAAGCCCTGCATGGCTTTGTAGCGGGCGAACGAGTCACCGATAATGTAGTTGCGGACATGACCCATGTGCAGTTCGCCTGATGGGTAGGGGTACATGTCGAGGTAGTAGAACTTGGGCTTGTTCTCCAAGCGCTCAGTGTGGAAGAGCTTGTGCTCGCGCCAGTAGTCCTGCCACTTGGATTCGATCTGCTGGGGCTTATAGTCGGGCACTTGTGAGGCCTCCCAAATACACGGCCGCGGTCTGACCAGCCTGCTCGCCCTCTGCCGCTTCGGGCAACAGGGCGCGGGTGATCAGCCACATCACAACGAACACCACCACCAGGAACGCGCCGGCGATGGCAAGATTACGCTTCTCCTCAGACGACAGGTCGAACTGCCCGCGGGTGGCGATCAGGAAGCCAATGGCCATCAGCGGCAGCACAGGAACCCCGGGCAGCACCGGCAGCAGTATGAACGCGACCAGCCCGATGACGACGGGGATCAATATCCCGGCGAAACTGGCGCGCAGGCTCAATCCGAAACGGACGACTGCCGTGAAAAACAGGGCGGCAAATACCAGGTCGCCGGGGCCCATGGTCGCCAGATGGGTCAGACCCGCAGCGCCCTCTGGACCGACGGCAGAGCCCACCTCGGGAACCTTGATTGACAGACCGGTGACCACGTCGGGAGCGTTGGCCAGGACGGCGCCGACCGGCCCGAGAAACACCGTGAACAGGTCTGCCAGCGCCAGTACCAGCGCGACCGGCAAAAGCATGTTGCGCTCACCGATGATGCGGGAAAGCAGTCGGCCGCCCAGCACGCATGCGATCAGGAATATGACGTCCGCCGCCGGAACGGTGAAGAGCCTGACCGGTGAGTCCTCCGCCCCGATACCCGCCACGACATACCACAGCCCGAGGCCGAGGAGCATGCCAAGGGTCTCAGTGGCCCACGCCATGGACATTCGCGCAGCGGCGGCCGCAACGCCCATGGTGGCGAGGATGAAGAGAACCGTCACCGCCACACCTGCGACTCGAGGCGGGATGCCCTCTATGAGAGGCGAACCGGCGAGCAGAGCCCACGTGAGGGCCGCCGTCAGCGCAAAGACCGCCCCGGGTCTGCTGAGCAGTCCCCCGGTTGGCGGCTGCGGCTCAGCGGAGTTCAGGTCGCTTCACCGTTCTCGTGAAGCCCGTTGTCGATCTCGGGCGTGACGAACTCGCCGCCTTCGATGGAACTGTCCAGCAAGCCCTGGTCGCAGCCAAAGTGCAAGGTGAAACGGACTATGTTCTGACACTCAGAACCGACGACTTCCTTGTGCAGCAGCCACTCAACCGGGGGATCGCCCTCTTCGGCGTCCTCGGCGTATTGCTCCTGCAATTCGTGGTCGCGGTTGATACGCGCGGAAATGATCTCGCCACACCGGTCGCATTTCACCTGAAGCGTGAACACGCGCACGTTGCAGCGGAAGGGCTCCTCCCGCGAGCCAGACAGGAGCCGGTCGATGGCCGCTTTGAGCTTCTCAAACACCAGACGCGCTCCCCTCAATAGCTGTCGCGAGCGCTGTGGACCGGCAGGAGACGAAACCCCCGCCCATGCAGGCAGGGGTACCCCGGTATTATAGCGAGCGGTATGCCCACGTCAAGACGAAGACCGGTCAAGATCGGGGGCGGACGAGGTGGCAGGGATGGGAGCGCTGACGGGGAATTGAGCGCCGACCAGACCTTCACCACCATCTATAGAGGTGCACCATGCGCAAAGACGTTGACCTGCACATACACACCGCACTGATCGGTTGCGCCAACGACACGATGGGCGTCCCTGAGCTGCTCGGCCGCTGCGAGCAGGAGGGGATCATGTCGGTGGCCATCACCGACCATCTGAATCGCCCTGACCAGCTCCCGACGCATCACCTGATCAAGCAGCAGTTGCGCGAGTACGAGGGCCCGGTGCAAGTCACTTGGGGCGTCGAAGCCAACGTCATTGACCCGGCGACGGGCGCGATCTCAGTGGTCGAGGAGCATGTGGAGGAGATGGGCTTCGAGTTGGTCATCGCCGGCCCGCATTCCAGCTACCACGAGGAGCCGGACGTGCGGAGCATCGTCGATCTGCAGCACCGACTCATGATGCAGGTGGTGGCGAACCCGCTGGTGCACGTGCTGGTGCACCCGTGGTGGTTTGGGCGTCGGGAGTTCGACAGCGGCGTGCTGGCGTGGCTGACCGATCTGCAACAGTGGCCGGAGGCGCAGATCAGGGAGTTGGGGCAGGCTGCTGCTGAGACCGGCACCGCCATCGAGATGAACGCCAGCGCGATCATCAACAGCCCCATCTACGGCCCGGAGTTCCTGGCCGACTACAAGCGCGCCTTCGGGATATTGCTGGAGGAGGGTGCGAAGTTCACCACTGGCTCTGACGCTCACAACATCGACCAGCTTGGCCGGTCGAGCGACGCGGCGGAGTATCTCGAAGCCATCGGCGCCACCGACGAGGACTTGCTGGTGCCTGAGCCCACCGACTGGTCATAGAGCAGAAGCGGGCGCCGGGCCACACGGCCCGGCGCCCGAATGATGTGCTAGCGCCGCAGTCTACCCCGGAGGCCAGGACATCTTGCGCCCGCCGAGGACATGCAGATGCAGGTGCGGGACCTCCATCCCGCCATCGGCGTTCCAGTTGATCACCACGCGGTACCCCGGCTCCGTAAGGCCCGCCTCGTCCGCCACCTGGGCCGCCGCCGCGAGCATATTGCCCAGCAGGCTTGCCTCCGCCCCCTCAAGGTCGCCGAGGCCCGTGACGTGTTTGCGCGGGATCACGAGAATGTGTGTAGGAGCCTGAGGATTGATGTCGCGGAAGGCGAGGCAGCAGACGTCTTCGTAGACGACCTCGGCCGGTATTTCGCCCGCCACAATCTTGCAGAAGATGCAGTCCGGTGCGGCCATCACTGATCACCCCGTCATATGGATCCGTAAGCGCTAGTAGTGCAGATAGCCTCAAGAGAATTCGTGGGAATGGTCACGAGCCCCTCCCGCGAATTCGCGCAGGGGCTACTGTGAGAAGCGGCGTCCGTCGAGGCTGAGGGCCGCGAGGTCGTTGACGATCGCCTCAAGGCCCAGAATAGTGCATGAGAGCGGATCGGTGGCCGGACGGACCGGGAGCGCCAGGTCGTGTGAGAGAATCTCCGCCGTGCCGCGCATGAGGGCGCACCCGCCGGTCAGGACCGTCTCAGCCATCGCCATCTCCTCAACCTGCCGGTCGGGGAGATTCTCAAGCATCCACTGTATCTCGCCGCCAACCGGGCGCAGGGAGGCCGAGAGGAGTTCAGGGATTCCCTCGACCCGCAGGCCAGCGCCGGACTCCGCGCCGGAGGGGTCGTCAAGGCGAAGCTGGTCGGTCGCGGCATCGCCGGGGAGCGCGCCGGCCATGATCTTGATGTCCTCGGCGGTGGCCATGCCAATGCGTTGGTTGTAGCGGCGCTTGATGAAACGGACGATCGCTTCGTCAAGATCATCCCCGCCGAAGTGCAAGGTCAGACCGTCAGTGACCATCCCCGCGGACAGCACACCGACGTCAGTGGCGCCGGCACCCATGTCGATGATGAGGCGGCACTGCGGGTGGTCCATCGGCATGCCCGCCCCGACTGCGGCTGCGAGCGCGCGCGGTATCACGATGACCTCGCCAGCGCCGGCAGCCCGCAAGGCAGTGACCAGAGCACGCCGTTCGACGGCCGTGCCGCGCGTTGGCAAAGCGGTGATGACCGTGGGAGCGAGCAGGGGGCGATGGCCGAGGGCCTTGTGCAGCAGGTGGCGCACGAGGGCAACGGTGGCGTCGAAATCGGCGATCACGCCTCCGCGCACCGGTCGCACGACCTCGACCTCGCTGACCTCGCGGTCAAGCATCTGCTTGGCCTCGGAACCGTAGGCGGCGGGCCGTCGGCGTGGTCCCGCGAAAGCGATGACGGTGGGCTCACGCACGACGACGCCCCCGTCCTTCACACTGATGTGGACGGAGGAAGACCCGAGGTCGATCGCTACGTGGTTTTTCCAGGGCAGGAAGCGCATCATCCCTGCTCAAGGCCCCCCGTTATCAAGTATCCGAGACTACACATGTCGAAAAAGTGTAGCACAGGGGCGATGGGAATGCAATCCGCCGACCTGCTTCACCTTAGGTCAGAACCGACAGGAGCGCCCCCGAGGCCGGGGGCGCTCCTCGTTTGCGTATCTGCTCAAGCGCGTCAGTCGTAGTCCCAGTTGTCCGAGCTCTGGACCGCGCTCGAGGTGGGTGCGAGAGACTTGGCATGGCCGTCCACAAAGCCGTAGTTGTCCTGGCCGTTGTGGCGACCCTCTCGGCGGTCAGCCTGGCGGTACAGATAGTAGCGTTGGCTGGAGGAGCCGCCGAGCCAGTTGTCGCCCAGCATGATCGTGGAGGCTGGTCCCGGGCTCTTGTAGATGCCCAGGTAACAGCCGTCGTAGATCGGGCCCGTGCGTGCGGGTGACCAGGTCGTCCCTGGCTGGTAGCCACAGCCCGCGTAGTTCCAGGCGTAGCCGAGCGAGTAGTTGGGCCGGGAGGGACAGCGGCGGATCTGGTCGTTAGCGAGGTAGGGCGCGAGGACCTCATACCACCAGTCACCGTACGAGTACGCAAACGGCAGCGTCTCATCGTAGTCCTGAGCATACATCAGTACACCGAGTGTGAGCTGTTTGACGTTACTCAGACAACTGCTTTGGCGTGCCTTCTCCCGTGCTCGGGCGAAGACCGGGAACAGGATGGCCGCCAGTATCGCGATAATGGCGATGACGACCAACAACTCGATCAACGTGAACCCACGTCGCATGTCGGATGACCTCCCTCAATACTGTATGGTCAAACTTGCTTAACATAATACCTCACCATGGCGACCGGTGCAACCCCGAATATGCGTTGAGCAGGCACCAGGGCGTGCCGCGTCGGTAGCGCTCGAGGTGGAATTGGCGAGACAAAGAAAAGAGCCCCCCGCATTTCGCGGGGGGCTCTGGGTATGTCAGATAGAGGCGTAAGGCCTACAGGCCGGCGCGCAGCAGGACGCTGCTGCCGGGTGTGGCGCGCTCCTTGGCGGCCTCGCCCATGACGGTCGAGTAGCTGAGCCACTTGGCGTGACCGTCGAAGAAGTTGACGTTCATGCCCTCGTTGTGGCGGGCGGTGGTGGCGCTGAGTCCGTCGAGATAGTCGGGGGCAGCTCCGCCGTTGTAGCGGAAGTAGCTGCCGGCGGTGTCCATGAACATGGCGCCCTCGGACGGCGCCTGGATCGTGGCGATCTTGCGATAGCAGTAGAGGTAGCCGTGGCCGGTGCTGCCGTTGGAAGTGACGCCGGTGATGTTGGGTCCGTAGCTCCACGGGTTGGTGGCGGCGTCGCTCGGGCAGATCGAGATCTGGTCGTTCTTGAGATACGGTTCGAGCATCTCTCGATAGCTGTATGTGGAGGCGGCGGCTGGGTGGCTGGAGTAGGAGGCGGTGCGTTCGTCGTAATCGGACTCGTACATCTGGGCGGCCAGAGCAATCTGCTTGAGGTTCGACAGACACGAGGTCTGGCGAGCCTTCTCGCGGGCTCGGGCAAAGACCGGGAACAGAATCGCTGCAAGGATGGCGATAATAGCGATGACCACCAGCAGCTCGATAAGGGTGAAACCCTTACGCATGATGAGACACCTCACCTGGTCTGGAATCATACATCCATGGATGTATCCGAACGGGGACTCTTCTTTAAATTCCCGGAAGGGATAGCGCTACAAGTATAGCAGGTGTCGGGGCAGTGTCAACTGCTCCTGGCGCAATCGTGCGTCAGGCATATTAAGGGTTTGTCTCGGTTTGCATTCATCGCTGTGACAGGACGGCCGGCGGTCCTTGGAGCACAGAGGGGGGGATGCGTCTGACGGGGAAGGCACAGTGGGACGAGACATTGAGGAGAGGCGATGAGCATGGGCAAGGGATGGTCGTACGAGGACTGGCGACCGGGGGGCGAGCGGGCCCGCTTTGGTGATGTCACGCTCGATTCGCGGCTGCACTGCGGCAACGCGCACGATTTCGCGCAGGTCGCGCCGGACCACTATCGCTTCCGCTCGCGGGTGCACTTGGCACCTTACGCGTGGCGTTTCCTGATGCGGATAGACTCGCCCGGTGACGGTCGAGAGATCACGCTGGAAGTGGCCGACTTCAACCACGAGGGCCGAACTCCCTGGCATGAGAGTGCAACGGCGTGGTCGACGGACGCGATGACGTGGCGACCCTTTGGCACCGACAATCTCGAGATCGTGGACTGGACGCCGACGGGACATCCGGCGATTGATGAAGCGTATGGTGACACATCGCATGTGCCCTACGGAGTGCGCTACCGGTTGCCGCGCGTCTGGTTCGCATCCCCGACGCCCTTCACGCTGCAACACCGCGACGCGCTGCTGCGCGACCTGGCATCGCTCTACCCGGGGCCAGTGACCACTTCGGTGATCGGGCATTCGACCCACAGTCGGAGCACCGGCTTCCCGGTGAAGATGCTGCGGATCACGGGGCCCGGCGAATGGCGCGGCCGCAAGAAGGTGTTCGTGGTCGCCGGCGAGCACGCGATCGAGACCGCCGGGATGTACGCCTGCGAGGGATGGATGCGGGCGGCGGCTTTGCGGGCCGACTGGCAACGCCGGTACGCGTTCTTCTTCGTGCCGGTCTTCAACGTGGACGGGCTGCACCGACGGCATGGGCGTGAACCTCTCAGACACGTGGGACACCCGCCCGTGCCCTGAGCAGCAGATGCTGTGGAAGCTCCTCGGCGAGATCCGGCCGAATTTGCTGGTGAGCCTGCACAACGGGCGCCACCGCAGCGAGATGGATCAGTTCGATGATGGCGGGCCCCACGCGAGCGCGGTGAACGAGCATCTGCGCGAGCACTTGGGTTTCGGGCTGGTCGAGCGAGACGCGATCAGAGGCGGTCGACTGGCAACGCTGGCGGTTGAGGATCTGCGGGCGGGACAGGGCTACCTGACCGAGACGCTGCTGCTGGAGAAACTGCCGGAGGCGTCGACCTTCCGAGACAGCTACCTGGAAGTCGGCCGACAGCTCGCACGCGGGTACGTCGAAGCAATGGACGAGATATGAGACGCGCGGGAGACGAGGCCATGCTCCGGTTCCGAGCGGACGATTTCACCGCAAAGCTGCCCTGGTTCTATCACGGACTGCCGTTCGACAGCCCGGTTGCGCACGATGTGCTCAGCTTCGAGGTCAACTCGCTGAACCTGCCCGCAGGCGAGTACGACGTCGCATTGCTTCTGGCCGAGCCGCGCGCGGGGCTGGAGATCAGCTTCGATGGGCTGGCCTTCGAGTGGGTTGCGGCTGATGGTGACGCAATCGTGCTGCGAGGCGTGGACCTGTCGCGGCGGATGCTGAGCGTCTACATGCGCGCGGAGACGCAGTTGTTGCGCGAGGTGGTGATCCACGCGCCGGGCGTTCCGCTGGATCAGGCTCGCGCCGAGGCCCCCCTGTTCGAGGAATACGTGCGCGACATCAAGTCAGATCAGAGCGATGCGCTGACGCGTTGGGACGAATTCAATGACCTGTTGATGGCCGACGACTTCGGCCGCGACGAACTGATGGCGATGTTCGTCACGCTACGCGACTGGTGTGCGCGGCGACAGGTGACTGACACGGATGACCCGCACTACGGGGCGATCTACTCGGAGGAGGACAAGTACGACTTCCGGGACGCGGCGGCGGCGGCGGTGACCTTCGCGTGGGCGTGGCGCGACACCGGCGAGGACCACTGGCTCGACCGGGCGCGTGTCGCGCGGGAGTACGTGTACCGAGGCCAGCACACCGAGGGGGAGCGCTGTGGTGGGTGGGCGCACATGGTGTCGGGCAAGTGGGGCGGCGATCTGCAGCAGGATTTCCGGCGCATCACGCAGGACCTGCCCGGCGTCGATGGCGTCGACACGGCGATCATCATCAACCTGCTCTGCCGCGCGATCGAGGTGGGCCTGGCTCCGAGTGGTGAGGACCTCGACCGCATCGAGATGGGCGCGGGGTGGATGCTCGGCAGCGAACTGACCCCGGGCAGTTTCGCGCACCACGAGGGCGCCACGCATGACTGCCAGAACTCCAACGCGCTGGCGGCGATGGCCCTGTCGCGGGCGCACGAGGCACTGGTGGGCGCGGGTCGTGACGCGCCGACTGCCTGGCTGGAGGCAGCCCAGCGCGGGATGGATCACTGGCTCGAGGGGCAGGAGGCCATCGGCGTATGGCCATACCTGTTCGCGGGCATCGGCCGCGGGCAGGCATTCGATCAGCAGAACGTGCCGGATCAGGGCATGGGCGGATATCACTTCATGGTCGCGGCCAACACTCCCGCACTGCTCGACACTCCGGGGATGAACGAGGCGGCCACGAAGCTGGCGCGCTGGTATCTGTGCACCAGCCGCATCGACGAGTCCGAGCCGCGCCCGACCATCGACCTGCAGTATCAGCGCGACGGCGGCGGGCTGCTGTTCTCGAGCTTCACGTGGTGCCGGTTCATGGCGGCGGCGGTGTTGGCGAGGACCGCTGTACGCTCTGGCGAGCGAGAGCCGTGGCGGCACTTGGCGCTGCGGTTGATGGAGCATGTGCGCACGAAGCTGTGGAACACGACCGACCCCGAGCGCGCACCGGTGGTGCGATCGTGTAGGCCGGACATTGAGCTGCACTCATGGATCGCGGCCGCCGAGTGGGAAGCCGTGCTGCTGCGCGACATCATCGAACACCTGGAGGCGTCGGAGCTATGAGCGAAGCCATCGTGAAATGGGGAGTACTCGGCGCCGGTGGGTTCGCCGACAAGCGCTTCATGCCGCACTTCGCCGGGGCCGAATCGGCGCAGCTGCACGCCGTGATGGTGCGCGACCAGGCGCGCGCGGAGGAGATCGCGCAGCGGCAGGCGGCAGCGGTGGCCTATGACAGCGTTGACGGTCTGCTGGCTGACGAACAGGTGCAGGCGGTGTATGTCTGCACGCCCGTGCAGAACCACTGCGAGCACGTTCTGGCTGCTGCTCGCGCGGGCAAGCACATTCTCTGCGAGAAGCCGATGGCGCGGACGGTGGTCGAGTGCGAGCGGATGGTGCGCGCGTGCGAGACCGCCGGCGTGAAGCTGATGATGGCTTTCATGAACCGCTTCCGACCCGCGCACCGGCGCATCCGGGAGATGATGCAGGCCGGGGACCTCGGTGAGATCATCATGGTGCGCACAGTTCAGGCCAGCTACTACGAGCGCACCGAGGGCTCGTGGCGGCAGGACCCCCGGCTGGGTGGGGGAGGCGCGCTCTACGACATCGGTAGCCACGCGCTGGACCTGCTGTGCTACTTGGGTGGACGGGCGGCGACGGTGAACGCGCTGGTGGACACGCGCGTGCAGGACTACGCGGTGGATGACGTGGCGAGCGCGCTGCTCGGGCTCGAGAGCGGTGCGCATGGGATGATGTTCACGTCCTTTTGCGTCAAGGGGCGCGTCAACCCGGTCGAGGTCTATGGCACCGAAAAGACCGTGCTCTGCCGGCAGACCGTCGGGCCCTACGAGACGGGCGAAGTGATCGTGGTCAGCGGCGATGGCACGCACGAACCGCTGGAGGGCTTCGCGCCCACTTTTGGGTATGCGGACGAGATCGAACATCTGAGCCGGTGCATCATCGAGGACACTGAAGCGGAGATTACCGGCCGCGACGGCCTGCACAACGTCGCGGTGATGCGCGCCATGCAGCAGTCGGCGAAGACAGGTCGGATCGTCAGGCTCTAGTCGCGGTCCAGGAAGATCTCGGTGCCGCAGTAGGGGCAGGCGACCAGGTCCTTGCCAGCGAGGTCAAGTTTGCCGCCACAGTTGGGGCAGGTATTGGCGTTAAGTGCGGCGGCGGCTTCGGAGTAGACCCGCCGAGCCTTCCAGTTGATGAAGCCGGTGAAGAGGTGCTTGCCGACCAGGCTGCGCAGGGCTTCCTCGACCCGGGCGACCGTGCATCCCAGGTCCGTGGCCATCTCGTCGAGAGTGACCGTCCCACGAGTCTCGACCATGTTCAGCACCGAGCCCTCGAACTTCGCCTCGGCCATCATTTCGGCCTCGCGCCGCCCCTTGGTGACGAGAACCACGCCCGCGATCCCCAGCGCGACGGCGAGTGGCCCACCGAACATCACTATCCCAAGCAGTGAAGCTGGCAGGCTGGTCTCGCCCGTGGCTGCCCCTGACAGGAAGACGGCGGCGGACCCGAGAAGCCACAGCGCCCCCACCGCCAGCAGTGCATAACCGAGGTTCTTCATCCTGGACACCTCTATTCTTCACCCGCTCATATGGTTAGTTTGCGGCGCCGGGCGGCTGCTACCAACCGCCACCGCCACCGCCGCCGCCACCCCCGCCTCCGCCGCCTCCTCCACCACCACTGCCAGACGATGAGGGCGAACTGGCGAGCGTTGACGACATCGAGTTGACCATCGAGAAGAGCCCGTCACTCATCGACTGCAGCGACATGCCCGACATCCCCGAGCCCATCGAGGACACCGAGTTATCGATGGTGGAGAAAGACGCGTCCGTGTAATGCGTGCTGCCGTACCAGACCGGTGCGCTGACATCAAGCGGACGGAACTGCTCAACCATGCGACGCTCGACGCCGAACGCAATCGCGTAGGGCAGGAACTCTTCGAGGAGTTCCTGGGCGCGGCCCTGATCACCATAGAGGCGCAGATTCTCGAGGTAGCGCCTGAAAGCCATCCACCGGGCGCGCTCACGCGAGCCGAGAATGGTCTTGGCCGGCATGACTGGAGCGAAGCACCAGACCACGACTGCGGACAGAACCGCCAGCACGATGGGCACCCCGATGCCGCGCGTGTGGGCGATCGTGCCGACGTTCAAGCCGGCGGCGAAGAGGATGAAGATGGCGCCGGAGACAATGGCACCCGCGCCCCGATCGCCGCGGTGGATCCCTCGCAGCAGCAGTGGGACACCAAAGGCCAGCGCGACCGCACGCAGCACCAGACCGGCGACGATGCCGACCTGGCTCACGTCCATGTACATCGCGGCGTAGGCCATCGCCGTCAGGAAGCCGACCGCCACATAGGCCCAGCGGGTGGTGTCAGGGCCTATGTCGAAGTAGCCCAGGCCGACGACCTGCTTGTAGAGATCTGTCTGGATGCTGGTCGCGATGGTGTGGAACTTGTCCTCGAGATCGGACAGCTTAGTGCTGTCGCCGACGCCCATCAGGCGCAGATTGGTGACCGCTTCGAGCTCCTCGCGCGCCAAGCCGCTGTCGAACGGGCGTGTCTGGGTGAACTCAAACTCGCGCTTCTGTCCACGCCCCGTCCCGGCGCTCTTCTCCGTGATCGTCAGGTAGCCCTTGCTCGCAGCGCTTACGATGGCCGCGATGACTTCGCGCATGCCCGCCCGCTCATCGAGCAAGGTCCCGGCAATAGCCGGGCTGATGTCGCTCGGGGGCTCGGGGAGGTAATCGGCGAACTCGTCGGTCTCCTGATCGCGCCCGTGCGAAACGAAGTGCGTGACCATGCCCAGCGCCACGATCACAAATGAGAGCAGCATCACGAAGATGCCGAACTTCTCGTTCCAGGCGCGCGCCAGCGAGAATTTGCGCTCGACGGCGCCGGCTGGGAAGCGCACCTGCATCTCCATGTCCTCGCCCGGCCCGAGGTCGTGAGCGTCTGCGTGGACCGTGCCATCGTCGCCGATCCAGGTGCGCGAGCTGCCCACAAGGGCGGTAAGTTGCACCTTGATCTGGTCGGGGTCGTAGGCCTGTGGGAGATTGACGGTCGCGGTGGCATACTCGACGTTCTCGAGGCGATCGTCGAAGATCATCTTCCAGTACAGTTCATCGTAGTCGGGACCGTAGTTCAGCGCCCCACGGACCGTGTACTTGATATGGAAAGTCGCGCGTTTGTCATCGTAGGCCGGTGCATCGACCTCACGGGAGCGCCACTTGATACGAAGCTTGTCAGACCCGAGCTTCTCAACGACGAAGCCGCCACGGTGGTCGATGTTGCCCTGCGTGTAACGGTCCCCGTCCTCCCAGACCTCGAAGTCAGTGAAGCTCTCGACCTTGTTCAGATGAAGATCGCGGTAGCCGCCATTCCACTTGCCGTTGAAGACGTAGTGCTGGTGCTCGACCACCGACAGCGTCGAGTCAGGATTGACCGTTACCTCGACGTCAATCCGCTCCCAGTAGAGTGAACGTTCGGCTGCCACTGGGGCGGCGCACAGCGTCGCCAGCACGAACAGCACGACCGTGGCCCGAAGCATGGCGCTTTCTCCCGTAAGCCCGATGGGGACGAAATCAGAACGTGGCCTCGATCTCAATCTCCCCGCCGACCCGAGACAGATTCACGATCCGGGCCTGTGCGTCAAAACCAACGTAGGGCTCACCGTTGACCGTTATTTCGCTCAAGCGTGCCCCGCGTGGGGCAGGAACGTGCACGCGCAGATCGGCGTCGAAGTCGTCGGGCAGGAAGAGATCGACATAGACCCGGCGTTCGCACGTAGCCGTCTCGATATCGATAATGCCCCAGCGTGTGGGCACCCCCACCGCCTGCAGTGGCTCGCCCGCGGCCAGCCATGACCATGGCACGCAGGGAGCGATGAGCAGTGTGTCGTCATCACGCATCTCGTAGGCCAGCGCCCAGCGCAGCATCTGGGGGACGGTCACCTGGCAGGGCACCACCTGACCGGCATGCTGGCGCCGCAGCCCGTGCTCGTCGGGCAGCAATGTCACCTGTTCATACGCGGTGAGCCAGCCGGCGGCCTGGTGTTGGGTGAGATGGGCGTACATGAGCAGGATGAAGCGGTCGGCCTGACCCAGTTCGACCAGCGCGCGAGCATAGTTGAGCACCGGCCAGTCGTCGAGGTGGTCCTGGAAGCGAGTCATGCCCAGCAGTTCACCGCCACGCACGCGGCGGTAGTCGAAGACCTGGCGCATGGTCTTCTGGTCCAGCACTCCCGCCGAGATCATCTCCGCCCAGTAGCGGTAGTTCACGTATGAGGGGTGCCGGTCCTCGGTCATGCTCCCATAGGGCACGCGCTGGGTTGGCCCCGGAGGCACAAATATCCCGCAGCTCGCAGGAATCTTCGCGGCAGCGACCGCGTCGTGCAAGTCGTCAGCCCAGCCCGCGACTTCAGCCTCGATCGCGCTGGCCTCGCCGATCTGGCCAGTCACGCGGAGCAGACCCGCCATCTCGCGCAGGCCGCGGACAGCCCAGGCGTCGCCGGAGAAATAGTATTGGCGCCACTCGGAGTCAGTGTGGTGGTAGTCGGCCTCTGGCAGGCCCGGTACCAGACCGTGAGCTTCCGGCGGCGCAGCCTGGTCGACAGTAGCCGCCCGGCGCAGGTCAAGCAGGCGGTCCCATATCCGCCGCAGAACGCTCTGCCGTCGCACCCACCAGCGCAGGTCTTCGGTCAACTCGACGTAGCGTGCCGCGAGCGCCAACATTTGCCCATACTCGGCGAGCGCAGGCCCGTAGTAATCGAAGGTGCCGTCGAGATTCACGTAGGCGTCGAGGTAGTTGCCGAGGATGTCTTCAGCGCGCTCGAAGTGACCCCAGTCCAGCAGGCAGTGGACGAAATGCAGCACGGTCGGCGGGAAGCCGTGGTCCTTCGGCGCATCATAGACGCCGATGCCGTAGCGCGGATGGCACCCGCGCATGGTCATGTCCGCAAGGTGCAGCGAACTGACGGCGAGTTCGCCGAGCAACTCGTCCCCGCCCACGACCGACATCATGGACATCGAAGCAGCGAACACTTGCATCCACGCACCGAGCACGGCGGCGTAGAACTCCTCTGGTGCGGTCGGCGTGTCTGAGCCGGGGGCGAGGTATTCGACATTCTCCTCGTCACCGACCAGCGTCCGCTGACGGACAAGCGGGCGCAGGTGACCGTCACTGCCCACGGTGGCGACGACGGTCTGCTCGACGAAGCCGCCATCGTCGTCGAGGACACGCAGCACTGGAAGCGGCAGGCGGGAGTCCAGCAGGCCCCAGCGCCCGCGCCCGGCAAGTTCGTCCCAACCCAGGTCAGTCAGCGGTCCCAGCAGGCCCTCGATCGAGCCGTCGGCGGCAACGATGACTCGCTCGTCAACGCGGGCGTCGCCCACGAGCGCATAGTCGATCACGCGGGGGAGGGCCGTGGCGGTGGCATCGTAGCTTGCATCGCCGGCCTCCAGCACACGTTCTGCGAGAGGGTCGCCGCCTGCGGATGCAAGAGCCTTGAAGAATGCGGGCGTGTAACCCTCGGCGCCCGCTTCTTCCATGAAGGGCTCGAGGTTGAACTCCACGCCTTCCTCGCTCATCCAGGCGAGGCCGCCCTCCAGGTGCTCGAAGACAGCCAGTGGAATGTCTGTGCCGATGATGGCGCGCAACACCACGTAGCCGGTGCTGTCGCCCACGGCGAGTTCCAGGCCGCCCAGTTTCACACGGTCGCCGCTGAGGAAGAAGAGACTATCGGCTTCGGTGCGGTCCATGGCAGTTGGTCCTTCGCGGCAGAATTGCCTCTGCATCAACAATTTCGCCCGCCGCACGCAGCGGACCTTCCGCACGAGCGCGTGCAGGGGAAGCGAATGCGGCAGGAGAAGGGGTCGCCGCACGACGGGCATGACCGCGAAGGGATGATGAAGATGGCGACACTGAGAGCAGGCGCAGCGACGAGCGTGGTGACCCCGCCGCTCGGCACTGAGATGATAGGGTTCTTCAACGTTCGTCTGGCCGACGACGTACACGATGAGCTTCATGCGAAGGCCTTCGTGTTCGAGAGCGGTGACACCCAACTTGCGCTGGTCGTGGTCGACTTGATCGTGCTGGAGATACCGGATGCGATGGCGGCCAGGGAAATGGCCAGCGACCTCACCGGGATCCCCGTGCAGAACATAATGATCTCGTGCACGCATTCGCATTTCGTGCCTGCCACCGCCTCGATCTTCAACACCGCCCGCGACGACGCCTACACCGCGTGGGCTCTGCAGAGGATTGCTGACGCGGTGAAGTTGGCGCAGAATCGGCTGGCGCCCGCGCGAGTGGGGCACGCGTCGGGCATGTGCCCGGAGGAGACGCACAACCGGCGCTACCGGATGCGCGACGGGTCGGTGCAGATGAACCCGGGGAACCTGAACCCCGATATCGTCAGCGCCGCTGGGCCAGCCGACCCGGAGGTCGGCATCCTGGCGATCGAGGGCGCGGCCGGGGGTGTGCTCGGAGCGATCGGTAACTACCCGTTGCACTACGTGGGCGGTCCGTACCCGACCACCATCACCGCTGACTACTTCGGGGCCTTCGGAGAGGCCCTGGCGAGGATGGCGGGCGCTGACTTCCCGGTAGCGATGGCCAACGGGTGTTGCGGCGACATCAACAACATCGACACGACGCAGCCCGCGCGAGAGTATCCGCATCCGTTCTACCAGATGCAGCGCGTGGGTGAGGTGGTGGCATCGCGAGCATTTGGGGCATGGCGAGGGATACGCAGCTTCGACTGTGAGCCGAAGCTCGGCGCGGCGACCGCGATGATGACCTTCAACCGTCGGCATCCGTCAGCGGAGCAGACCGCCGAGAACCAGAAACTGCTGGCCGCCGGGCCGGACCCGGAGAACCGCGACTGGGTCTATGCCAACGAGGCGGTGGAGGTGGCGAAGCTCCCGCAGCAGGAAGAGGTGGCGATCCAGGCGCTGGCGATCGGGGACTTGGGGATCGTGGGTCTGCCGGGCGAGACTTTCGTGGAGTATGGCCTGGCCATCAAGCGCCAGTCACCCTTCGCGCGGACCTTCGTCGTGGAGCTGGCGAACGGCACCGTGGGATACTGCCCGACCGATCGCGCGCTTGACGAGGGCAGCTATGAGACGCAACTGGCCCGGTCGGCATGCGCGGACAAGGGCACCGAGGACGCGATGGTCTCGGCGGCGCTTGAGGCCTTGGAGGAGGCGCACAAGCAAGTCAGTGGCTGAGGAGCAGGCACGCGCGCTGCAGGAATGACGCGAGGGCGAGGCCACTGCCTCGCCCTCGCCGCGTTCTGGCGGCGAAGTCAGGTGGCAGCGTGGAAGTTGGCGAGCGCGTCCATCACGTCTTCGATGCGCGAGCGACCGTCGTCGACGAGTGACTGCATGAAGTCGGTGGCCCGTGTGATGCGCGGGTCGCCGCCGCCGGAGGTCGAGCAGAGACTGTCGAGGCAACCGCAGGGCCGAAGGTCGAAGGTGTCCGTGTCCGCGCGCCAATCGATGCTCTGAGTAAACGCGGGAACGTCGCCCGGATCGGCCTCGAAGACCGATGACACACGCCGCTGGTCGCCATCCCGGACCATGAATGCCAGCAGGTCGACAGCCGCGAGGTCAGCGGGCGCGGCGCCCACCGACGGACCCAGCAACTGATCCTGAAGCTCTGACACGGTGTCCGCGTGCAACGTCGCCGCGATGCGCCCCTGCGCACCGAGAGCGAAGTAGCGCGCGGCTCTCTCGCCCCAAAGGTAGCCGAAATACCCGCCGGCGCCGATCTCGTGGCACAGGTAACACTCGGGCTCGTCGGGCTCGGTGACATCCCCCGGATCGGTGACTGTGACGATGCGCTCGCCAGGTGGCAGGAAGCTGAGCAGACAGGCCAGCAGCGTGGTCTTGCCAACGCCTCCGGGCCCCGCTGCGCACACGAACGAGGCCCCGCGTGTGACCTCGGAAAGCAAGTAACCCGCGCTGGGCACATCCAGCGTCCCGGCCTCGATCAGGTCGACTACTGACAGCATGCGGCCGCCGCGCTGATTGAGAGAGTTGATCTCGTGGATGTTGGCGGACAGATGGTTCACGGCGATCTCTCCAGGGAAGGTGGATGGGCAGTGGCGGGTCCGGGTCAGGCTTGCGGGGGATCGCCGTCGACGTCGTCCCACGTCACGAGCTGATCCTCGGCGACGTCGCGAACCATGGTGCGCCCGATCATCGCGTCGATGAGGGTGGGGCACACGCCGGTGCCGGGACGCTTCATGATGAGATGGTCCGCGGTGAGCGCTTCGCCGGACTTGAGGTCGCGCGCGGCGACGATCGACCGCCGTGCGAAGTCGTGAGCGCGCACCTCGCAGTCAAGCATGCGGACCTCGTCGCTGCCCAGGGCCGCCTCCGCGCGCCGGATGTTCTCGACCATCGTCGCCAGCATCGGCGGGTCCACCGACAAGCGGTGATCGTCCCCGTCCGAGCTCCTGTCGAGGGTGAAGTGCTTCTCGATGACCTTCGCGCCGACCGCCACCGCCGCCGTCGGTACGGTCACCGACGGGTCCGGCACGCTGTGGTCCGACAGGCCGATGATCACGTCGGGCAGTTCGGCCTGCAGCGTGGGGATGCAGCGCAGGTTCATCTGGTCGTCGGGGCTGGGGTAGCACAGGATGCAGTGCAGCAGGATAATCTGGTCATTGCCAACGCGCTTGATCTCGTCGACCGTCGCGCGCAACTCGTCCATGGTTGAGCCGCCCGATGACACCATCACTGGGTTGCCGTGGGATGCCACGGCGCGCAACAGCGGCCAGTTCGTCAGGTCCGCGGACGCGATCTTCCACGCAGCCATGCCCATCTCGGCCAACCAGCCCACCGACTCCAGATCAAAGGGCGTGGTCAACCACTCGATGCCGACTTCGTGAGCGTGGGCGAAGAGCTTCTCGTAGTCCGCGCGCACGAAATCGTCGCAGTCCTTGAAGATGGCGTACTGCGTGCCGGACGGTTCGGGGTTATCCCAGTAGCGCGGGGCCCAGCGGGTGGTGAGCGTGTCGGCGTTGTAGGTCTGGAACTTGATGGCATCGGCCCCGCCCGCGTGGGCTTCCTCGATCATCGCCTTGGCCAGACCGAGGTCACACCCGTGGTTGACGCCCGCCTCGGCGATGATGTAAGTAGGCGCGGCTCCGCCCACGGGACGGTCCCCGATCGTGAGTTGTCTGCTCATGGGTGGCTACCTCAGCGGTTGTTCTGGATAATCACTTCGGCCAGCCGCAGGTCCAACTCCGTGTCTATGTCCACGGCCTCTTCGTCGGGCGTTATCACCAGGCCGATGTTCTCCCCCAGCCGGTCGTTGGGGGTGATGACCCGGCGATGGCTGGCGAAACACGAGCCAGTCTCGGTGAATTCGGGCGGGAGCTGCTGGCGATTCGCGCGCGCCTCAAACATGGGCACGTACTGACCGTCAATGAGCCGCCAGCGCAAGTGCGTGTCGTTGCGTGCACTTAGCACCGAGTCCCAGCCGCCCTCGATCAGCTCGCGCACTGCGTTGTCAATGGACGCGGGGGAAAGCAGCGGGCAGGTGGGCTGAATGGTTAGCGCCACGTCAATGGGCACACCGTCAGCCTGCTCGAGGGTCTCGACCGCGTGGTAGATTACCGGGTCGAGAGTCACCTCATCGCCCGCGAGATGCTCGGGGCGCATGAAGGGGACCTCCGCGCCGAACGCACGGGCGGTCTCAGCGATACCAGCGTGGTCGGTCGAGACGACGGTGCGGGCCACGGACTTGGCCTGCAGAGATGCCTCAATCACCCAGGCGATGAGAGGTTTGCCCGCGACTTCCCGCAAATTTTTGAGCGGGATGCTCTTGCTGCCACCACGAGCGGGAATGATAGTGACTACATGCATTGCGCCGACTCCGGGTGTGCGCGATGTGTGTGGTGCCTTCAGGAGTGCATCCGCTGCAAGCTGCTCAACACGAGCGCCTGGGAGCGGTACGCCGGTCGGTCTTCACAATATTGTCGATGATTATAGCCGCCTGCAGTGTCACTGTCAAAGGGCCGGCGAAGTGCGAATGCGGGCCGCGCGGCGCTGTCCATCGCACGTACAGCAAGGTCTATGCCGTTGCAGGGGAGAAACCCCGGGGAGACTGAGAAGGTACCGTCCAGGAGGTGTATCGCCGTGGCAGCAGAGGACGTAGTGGCTGATGTCTCCGAAGAAGCGGCCAATACCGCGACCGATCCGGCCGAGACCCTCGGCCTGTTGTGGGCGAAGTTCACGGACCCGGAATTCCTCGGCCAGTTGGTCGCCGACCTGGTGACCGTGCTCTTCGTCCTTATCCTGACCACCGTCGTGTACATGCTGGTGATGATGCTCTTCAGGCGCGCCATCGTCCGCATGGACAAGGACGCCTCCGAGGCCGTCCAGCCCCAACGCCGACGCTCGCAACGCATAGTGACCGTGCTGGCACTGGTGCGCAGCATCGCCAAATGGGTCATCTTCATTACCGGTGGCGTGTGGGCGCTGGATTCAGTGGGGATCAACATCGGCCCCCTGCTGGCCGGCGCGGGCGTCCTCGGTCTGGCGATTGGTTTCGGGGCCCAGAACCTCGTGCGTGATCTGGTCTCCGGCTTCTTCCTGTTGCTCGAAGGTCAGTACGCGGTGGGGGACTACGTGCAGGTGGGCCCGCTGTTCGGTATGGTCGAGAGCATCGGGATGCGAGTTACGGTGCTGCTGGACTTGGACAATCAGCGCCACTACCTGCCCAACGGTGGCATCTCCACCGTGACGGTCTACGAGGAACCGTTCGTCAACCACATCATCGAGACGCCGATCGCCGACGGGGCCAACGCGGATAAGCTCGCGGCGATGATCGACCAGTTGGCCGCCGAACTACAGGAGCAGTATCCGCACTACCTGGTCTACCACGGCCCGGCCTTCGTGGTGCCCAGCGACGATGGGCCGCTGGTGCGCATCTCGGCGGCGGGGTTCCCGACGCAGGACTGGATCGTGACTGAGGAGCTGCCGATGTCCATCCGCGAGCTGCTCCGCCGCGAAAGCATCGTGTTGCAGGAGGGCCGCGACGTGCGCACATACATGGACCTGTCGCGCATGCCCATCTACAACATCGACACCGAAGAGGTGAGGATCGGTGCCGGCGAGTGATCTGATGCGCCGGCAACTGGGCTGCGTGGTGCCGGTCTGGTATCCCGACACGATGGGCGAAGATGAGATGCGCGGGTACCTGTCCGCCACGTTGGCTGACGCTGAGCTCTTCATTGCGCCGGAGCGGCTCGCGTTGGTGGTGGACGGCTGCCCGCGGGCGCTGAGCGCCACCTATCAGGCTGCGGACGCATTCGCCAGACGGGCAGGGGCGGACCCGCTCGTGATTGTGAAGCAGTACAATGAG
This sequence comes from Candidatus Zipacnadia bacterium, assembly GCA_029821735.1. Taxonomy (GTDB): domain Bacteria; phylum Armatimonadota; class Zipacnadia; order Zipacnadales; family UBA5352; genus JALGSU01. Next base: position 299,735 of record JALGSU010000012.1, read on the forward strand.
GGGAAGGGCGCGGCAGTCTGCGACGGCTTCGAGCGCCTGCTGGCCGACGAACAGGTGAAGGCCCTCGCCGTCCGCGACGCAGATGCCGACCACGATATCTACGACCTCCCGCAGATGTTCCGCCTGCTCGCGCAGATGCGAGACCAGGAGCGGAGTGACGACGTGTTCGTGCTGGGCTGCCGAGGCTCAGTGACGCGCTCACTGGGATACGCGCGCGGCACGCTCGAAGAGGTGCTCAACCGTGTGACAGTGCAGGCAGTGAACCTGCACCTGGCCGGTCAGGGCCGAGCGATTGACGAGCGATACACCGGTCGCTACGGACCCTTCGGAGATTTTCAGAGCGGGTACAAGCTCTATACGCGGGCGTCTGCGGCCGCGACGATCGAGGCCCTGCGCGGCGCCGAGGAGCGATGGCCGAAGTCGGAGGTCATGCGCTGGGGCAGCGAGTTTGTGCCCACCGTGGAGCTGCTCACGCGAGGATTCGTTGCCGGCGCCATCTACCGGCTGGCGTGGGATGGCCAGCCGCAGAGCAGCTTTGGCGAGGACAAGCTGCCCGAGAAGCATTCGCGGCAGATCATATGGCTTTTCCAGCACCTGAACACCCCGGCAGACGCCGCCGAGACCGTGCTCGACAACGCGCTGAGCGTGTCCGAGTACGCGACTGCGCCCGCTGGCGAGGGACATCTGGCCGCAATTCGCGAGCAGGTCATGGCGGCCTGCTATCCGGATCGAAACGTCGAACCCCCCGCTTCGGGCGGGGACTTCATCTAAGCGCGTAACGCTGCGTGCGAGAGAGGCGAGGACAATGGTCATAGACGTTCACCATCACATCTCCCGAGACTGGCGCGAGTTCATGCCCAAGCTGCGCGACAAGTGCTCCGAACTGGGCATCGACATGGTCGCGCTGTGCACCACCTGCACCGAGAACCTGCAGCTCTATGAAGCCATGCAGGTTCACGGCGACTTCATGCTGGCGCTGGGGAACATCGCCATAGGCGAAGAGGGACCTCGCGCGGTGGACGAACTGCGTAGCCGGGGCTTCCACGGCATCAAGCTCATCCGACCCATCGTGGACTATGACGACGACCTGTGCATGCCGGTCTACGAGCGCGCGGCCATGTACAACATGCCGATCCTGTTCCACTTGGGGATCGTCGCCGCCGACCGCACCAACGACCCGCTGCGCGACGTTAGCATGGCTCGCATGCGACCGGTACATCTGGACCGCATCGCGCGCAAGTTCCCGATGCTCAAACTCATCGGCGCGCACTTGGGCAACCCGTGGTACGAAGAGGCCGCCGAAGTCGCGCGCATGCACCCGAACGTGTATTTTGACTTGACCGGCTCGACCATGAAGAAGAAGTCGCCGGCCTACCTCGACGATCTGTTCTGGTGGCACAAGAACGAGCAGTACGGGCGCATGGGCGACAACCACCCGTACGACAAGATACTGTTCGGCACCGATGTGGGGCTGGACATGCTCGAAGACGTGATGGATGACCACCGGGTTTTCATGGACCACGTGGAGATGAGCGAGGAGCACCGCGCCGCGATCTGGGGCGGCACAACGGCCAAGATCTTCGGGCTGGAGGAGTAAGCGGGCCGAGGCCGCCATGACTTCCCGCCAGCGCGTGCTGACCACGGTCCGCCATGAGGAGCCTGACCGGGTTCCCCACAACCTGCGGCTGGAACAGTCGCTGGCTCAGGCCGTCTGCGCGGAACTGGGCGTGGCCGACCTGCCCGAACACTTCGGCCATGACATCCGGTACGTGAGCCTGCAGCTTCCTCGGCCTCCGGAGGGCCTCGCGCCTGCCGACTGGACTCCGCTGCCCACCGAGGCCGACATCGCGACCGTCGCGGAAGCCACCCGCGCCCTCCATGACCGTGGCCTGGCGGTGTGCGGGGCCTACGCGTGCGGCGTCTACGAGCAGGCCAAAGCCTGGCTCGGCGACGAGGCGACCATGACCGGGCCCTACGATGACCCGTTGGGCTTCGGAGAGACTCTGGACCGCATCACCGAGTGGAAGTGCGCGGTCTATGGCGCCTACGCCGCGGCGGGCACCGACATCGTGTGGATCGGCGATGACCTCGGCACCCAACGCTCCCTGGTGATGAGCCCCGAGCAATACCGCGAGTGGTATCGCCCGCACCATCTGCGCATCGTCGAGCACATTCGGTCCATCCGCCCGGACGCCATCGTGGCCTTCCACTGCTGCGGGCACGTGACGCCGCTGATACCGGACCTGATCGAGGTCGGCATCGACGTGCTGGAGGCGGTCCAGCCTGAGACGATGGACATCGCGGCCCTCAAGCGCGAGTTCGGGCGTGACCTCACCTTCTGGGGAGCAGTGGGGGCGCAAAGCGTACTGGCGCGCACCACCCCGGCACAGGTCACCGCCGGGGTGCGCGAGACGCTGCGCATCATGGCTCCCGGGGGCGGCTACATCGCCTCGGCCTGTCACACGCTGACCGAGGAGGTCCCGGTGGCGAGCGTCATCGCGTTCCACGAGGCGGTGGCGGAGTACGGGGCGTATCCTGAGCCGGGCTGATCGACCCCGCCTGACGAGTTACTTGTGGGGTGTTGACACCGGTGAGTCCATCGACTATAATACTACACCAAAGAAGGCGGGTTTTGACGCGGCATGCGCGAAGGTCGCAGCGATCCGCGATGTCGCGTCAAGCAAAGACGCAAGAGAAGCTGAGAGAACCGGTGCTATGATCAACCGCAGGCCGACAGTCCAAGGCTACATGGCGATGTCTTAGCCGCCGGTGCTCCGGGTCCCCCCGGCAGCGCTACGCGGCACAAAGACGTCGGCTGCGGCAGTGCCCGCCTCAGATGGCGGGAGACGTCTTCGACGGAGCTTCACCCCCGCAGACCGGCACGTATCACCCAAATTGACGTGACGAGTCAGGCACTGTCGTGTCCGGAGAACCCACCGGGCGAGCGGCGCATTGATCGGAGCCAATTGCTCGCGAGTCTCCCCGGGAACCCAACCAAATTCACCCCGCCACTGTGGCGGGTCGCTTTCTGAAGGAGAAACAAGAAAATGCCAAACGCTGCGATCGCTAATCCGAACACATTGGTTGATAGCCTCAATTTCCAGCAGAAGGTGGACAGGGCGCTCGGCCTGATCGCGGACGCCTGGGAAGAGTATGGCGAGCGTCTCGTGGTCGCAAACAGTCTCGGCAAGGACTCGTGCGTTGTGTGGGACCTCGCGAAGCGGGTGAGTCCGGAGATACCCGGGTTCATCGTCACCACGCGCTACAAGCCCGCCGCGACCGTGGAGTTCATGGGTCTCGTGACCGCCAAGTACCCGGAGATTTCGGTGTACAACTACGATGGCCCGCTGCCGCCGAATCTGCATGCAGTTGACCCTGACCTGTGCTGCGAGTTGCTGAAGGTGGAGCCAACACGTCGCGCGATCCGGGAGTTGCGCGCGGAGTGCTGGGTGACCGGCCTTCGCGATGATGGTCTCGTGAAGTTGAACCCGATCCTGATCTGGCACGAGCGCGAGATATGGCAGTATCTCAGCCTGAACAACGTGCCAGTGAATCCGCTCTACGCTGAGGGATACAGGTCCCTGGGCTGCGGTCCATGCTCGCAGGTAAGCACCGGCCCCAACGAGCGCGACGGCCGCTGGATAGGGACCAGCAAGTGCGGCGGGGAGTGCGGGATCCATACGCGGCCACTGCTCGTCGAGAGGGCCGGGGGAGCGCCGCTGACGCTGTTGCCTTGACGATGACCTCCGAGCAGGGCCGACGATGCGCCGGACAGCGCTGCCGCCCTTCGTCCGATCACAGCCTCAACAAGGCGATCGGGCGAAGGGCGGCGAACTGCAAGACTGGCGTATCGCGAGGGGTGCCCATGGAGCGATCGCTCCATGGACGGCGGTAACCCGCCCGGTGGCCCGCAATTCCGGAGGTGACGTGACCGATGAAAAACGCACTGCTGATCGGCGTGTGTCTGCTGCTGCTGGTGACAGGCTGCACGGCTGACAATGCGCTCAAGAACGGCGACTTCACACAGGTAGATGCCGCCGACCCGACTCTGCCCGCGAACTGGAGCGTACCTGAGGGCAGCAACTGGGAACTGGCGAACGTCGGCCCGAATGGTGAGCAGTGCCTGGCCCTCAAGACCGAGGGCGGGCTGCTGGCGCCAATCCGCCAGCGCTGCGATTTCCTCACGCCCGGCGCGCTGTACGAAGTGCGCGCGACTGTGCGGTCAATCAGTCTCACGCCGGTGATTGTGGCGAAGGATCTGGCTGAGCAGAAGGAGCTGGGCCGAGCCAGTGGTGTGTCCAATGGCCGCTGGCGTGAGGTGGGGACGCGCTTTGAGGCGGCTACCGCCGAGGTCGCCATCGAGGTGTTCGCCGACGGTACCCACTACAAGGGCGAAGAGAGTGGCGCAGGCGAGGTCTGGCTCGCGCAGGTTGAGGTCATTAAGATCGCCGACACCGCTCCGGCTCTGGAACTTCCCGATCTGGGCGAGAACATCGCGCTGGGTGCAGACTACGAGATGAGCCCGGCCAACTACGGCTACACGCGCGACGATGGCGACGTCACCCAACTCACCGATGGCGTCTACACTGAAGGGCACTTCTGGACGCGGCCAACCACGGTGGGGTGGAGTGGCGTCGGGACCAAGCATGTGCGCCTCGACCTGGGTGAGGTGCAGCCAATCAAGGGGATCTCGTTCAGCACCGCGGCGGGCGTGGCCGATGTCTCATGGCCCCTGAGCATCGTCATCTTCGTCAGCGACGACGGCGAGGCGTGGTACGAGGTGGGCGACCTGGTAGGGCTATCAGCCATGCGCGAGGCGCTGCCGCCGTATGGAGGCTACGCCAACGCGTTCATCTGGAGCGACGCCCTGCGCACCCATGGCCGGTATGTCGACCTGTATATGGTGCCGGGCGGAGGGTTCACTTTCTGCGACGAGATCGAGGTCTTCCGAGGCGAGGACGCCTGGGTGGCTGAGGCGCGGGAGGTCGACCCCATCACCGGGCTCGAGCAGCACATGTCAGACCTCCTCACCACCGGCCTGGTCAAGCAGCAATTCCGCTGGGACCTCGAGGCCGTGACGAAGGACATCGAGACACTGGTGGGCGGCGCGAGGATGGTGCTGTCGGGGAAGGCCGACGACCTGGCTGCGGAGATAGAGGACATGCGGCCGATCGAAATGGCGAACTTCCGCGCCGTGCTGCCCATGACGGATCTGGAGCGCGAGATATTCGAGTTGCAGGCCGAAGTCTGGCGGGTGGGGCTGAGGCCGGACCTGCGGGTGTGGCAGCAGAACCGGTGGGACCGGCTGGCGCCCTCGGCTGAACCGGAGAGCGACACGCCGCCCGCGCTGAGCGTGCACATGATGACCAATGAGTATCGCGCGGACGTGCTCAACTTCACCAACGCCACCGATGAGGTCATGCAGTTGCGGCTGACCGTGGCCGGCCTGCCCGGCGGCGACAACCCGGACTACCTGACCGTGCACAAGGTCGAGCATGTGGGCACGCGACACTTCACGTCGGTGGCGGCTGCGCTACCGGTGGCCGAGCGCGACGGCGACGCCTGGCTGGTGGACGTGCCCTCGGGCATGACCCGGCAGGTGTGGCTGGCGTTCAATCGACCCGACGTGCCGGCGGATACGTATGCGGGGACGGTCCAGATCGCTGGCGGGGGCGATCCGGTCAGTGTGCCGCTTGGGCTGCGCATCTACCCGCTACGCTTCCCGGATGAGACGACGCTGCTCGTGGGCGGGTGGGCATACACCGACAAAGACTCGCAGTATGGCATAACCGCAGAGAACCGTATGGCGGTGATCGGCGATCTGCAGGACCACTACGTCAACGCGCCATGGGCGACAAGCAGCTCGATACCCGAGGGCGCCTACGACGATCAAGCCACCATGACCACCGAGCCCGACACGATCAACTTCGACGCCTGGGTGGCGACGTGGCCGGACGCGAAGATGTACATGGCCTTTATGGCCAAGAACCCTGGCAGTACTTTCGCCGGAGAGACTGCGGGCACGGAGATGTTCAACAAGAAGCTGGGCGAGTGGGCCAAGTTCTGGGCTCAGCATATGCGCGACCTGGGGCTTGAGCCGTCGCAGCTTGCCCTGCTGATCGTCGACGAGCCGCACGGCCAGGAGCAGTATGACGAGATCGTCATGTGGGCGCGGGCAATCGAGGCGGCGGCCCCGGGACTGGTGACGTGGGAGGACCCGCAGCCGACCGACCCGGATACGCCGCGCGAGATGTTCCAGAGTGTCGACGTGCTGTGCCCCTACCGACATCAGTATCTGACCAGGCCGCAGTGGTATAAGGATCTGCTCGCTGAGATGCAGGCGGGCGGCACTGAGCTGTGGTTCTACAACGCCAACGGGCCCGCGCGCACCTTCGACCCCTTCAGCTTCTACCTGATGCAGGAATGGCATGCGTTCGCTATCGGGGCGAAGGGCTCGGCGTTCTGGGCATTCGGCGACAACGGGCGCGTCTCGTGCTGGAACGAGTACCCGGCGCAGGGCAACGGTCCCTACTGCCCGACGTATCTCGACGAGACCAGCGTCACCGCGGCCAAGTACATGGAGGCCATTCGCGAGGGTATCGAGGACTACGAGTACCTGACGATGCTCGCCGCACGCGTCGCAGAGCTTGAGGCCAAAGGCGTCGCGGCCGCCCGAGCGCGTGATGGCCATGGACCAGGGCGCGAACTATCGCTGGGACGAGGAGAAGGATCGGGCAGTGCAGGACCGCGTCCGCATAGAGTTGCTCGAGGCCCTGGTGGAGTTGGCGGGATTGTAGCGCCCAAGGTCGGGACCGGAGGGTGACCATGTCCACGCGCGAGCTTCGAGCCGCCGGTGCGGCAGTGCCGATTCCCATATCAGGAGGCAGAGCTGTGCGCGTCTGCCCTGGCGCTTGAGGCAGGGCAGCGCATCTGCATCGTTTCGTGCGACACGCTCATCGTGCCGCCCCGCGTGCTGGTGGCGGCGACCGAGCAGCTCGAGGCGCGCTGCGGAGTGCCCGTCGCCAACCAGTTGATCTGCGCGACTCACACGCACCATGCCCCGAGCACGATTGACTTCCTCGGCCATACGCCGGACGAGGGGTTCTGCGACCGCCTGCAGGAGGCCATCGTCGAGGCGGCCGCGCAGGCCTGCCGGGCGCTCGATGAGCCCGGGTCCGCCGCCGAACTGCTCTTCGCCGAGAGCCAGGAGGCCAGCATCGGCGGCAACAGCCGTTACCTGCTGCGCGATGGCACGGTTGCCTGGCACGCGTACGCGTGGGAGGACGTGGTCAGGCCCACGGGCCCGCATGATGTCGACCTGCCGGTGCTGGCGCTCAGGAGGCCGAGTGGCGAGATGGCGGGCCTCCTCTTCAGCCACTGTGTGCACAACATCGGCGCGCTCATCGAGGGCGCGCGTTCGCCGGGCTTCTCCGGGCTGGCGGCGCAGGAGTTGGCGCGCCGCCATGGCGGGGCGGCACTGTTCCTGCCGGGGGCCTTCGGCTCGAGCCACAACACCGGCCGGTTTGGCAGCACCGAGAACATCCACGCGGTCTCGCCCGCCGAGTGTGTGCATCGCGTGGTGGAGGCGGTCGAGGAGGGCCTGCGACTGGCGGAGACGGTGTCCGTGCCGCCGCTGCAGGTGCTCAAGCGTCCCTTCACCTGGCGCATGCGCGAGTTCGACGAGGCCCGCGAGGCGGCTGGGGTCAAGTACTGGGCCGAGAAGTACACGCCGGATCGAGCCGAAGGCCTCCAGGAGACCTTCCGCATCATGCGGGAGGAGATGGCGCCGCAGCAGGGCCAGGAGCGACAGGCCTCGCTGCAGGTGATTCGCCTGGGCGACGTGGCGCTGGTGGGCGTGCCAGGCGAGCTGTTCGGCCGCCTCGGTCTGGAGATCCGCCGGCGGTCGCCCTTCCGGCATACCTACGTCGTTGGCTTGGCCAACGGTACCATCGGCTACATCGGCGACCGGCGGGCGTACGAGCTTGGTGGGTACCAGCTTTGGGCGGGCATGCAAAGCCCCTCGGCACCGGGAACGGGCGAGGCAATGGTCGAGCAGGCACTGGCGATGCTGGGCGAGTTGTAGTGGGCGGAGAGGTCGTTGAGCGGTATGGAATTGGTCGATTGGTTAATGTTGGTCGGCTCAGCTTTGGTGGTATCGTTCGTGCTGACACGTTGGCTCTCCCGGGCCCAAGCGCGCGGGGACGATGTGAGCCAGGCTCCCGCAGAGTCCGCCGCGTGCATGGCTGACCGTGTCCGCCGCAACTGGTCGCTCGTGGCACTGCTCGCGCTTGTGGCCTCACCGATGCTCGACTTGACCGGGCAGTGGGTGAGCGTTGCTGCCGGCGCCGTAGTGGTGTGGTGGATTGCCGAGGCCGTTGCCTGCACCCGACTGCCTCGAGCGCGCAACCCGCTCGCACTTCTCGGTGTCGCCATACGACGGCTGTGGTCCAACCGCTCGCTGGTAATCGCTCTCGTGGGCCTGTGGCTGGTGTCCGGAACGGTCTCTTACTTCTTCTACGCGCGGTACTACTCTGAGAATGCGCAGCCGATCCCCCCACCTCCTGTTGCCACTGGCGAGACGTCTGGCTCACCGGCAGGTCAGACCCAGCCCACTGAACAGATGAAAGCGCCGGGCGGCCACCCGGTAGTGACAGTCGCCAGCGTGCTACCCACCACGCTCGCGCGGGCTTTGCCGCAGGCAGAGCACATCTCCGTGGGGTTCGTAGGGCAGCATCTCCTGCCCTTCGCCTTGTTCGTAGCCCTGCTCTGGCTTGCTGTCAAACCGCCTGCGTGGTTCCCGGCCACATTGCGCCGCCGCCTGTACTGGCCGCTGAACTTGACGCTCGCCTACTTCCTGGTGAGTGGCGTGTCTCTTCTTCCGGCGCTGCGCCCCATGCCGACCACCATGGCGTCGGCAATCACCATGCAGGTATATAGCTCCTTCTCCATCCTGGCTATGGCGGCTCTCTCGGCTCCGTTCGCGACCATGCTGTGGCACGTCGGGATGCAGGTGGCGCGTGGCGAGCGATGGAATCTGCGCTCCGCCCTGCTGGGCATGCTCGACACGTGGCAGCCGATATGTATCATGGCTGTGGTCATCTCGGTGCCGACATTCTTCACGTTCATGCTGAGCATCCCGCCGTTCTACGGCTCTCCCGTATGGGTCCACGGGCTTGGCACGGTGCTCAAAGTCGCGCTGGTGCTGCTGCCTTGGATCATCGTGGACCAGCGTCTCGGCTTGAGGGAGGCCCTCAGGGAGGCCTGGCGCCTTGCCCGTGACCGTGCCCCTGACATGCTTGTCTTCGCGCTCCGCTTCGCGGTGATGTTTGCGGTCCCGGCGGTTCTCCTCCGCGCTCTGCAGCCGCACGGCCTGCCCTCACCATCGCCAACCATGATCCTCGAGCGACTGCCTCGGGATCTTCTGGCTGTGCTGCAGGCGTTGGTCATCGCGGGGATGCACAGACGAAAACGAATAGCGAGGACGCAGCAAATGCTGGTTAGACGCCGGGGCTTCACACTCATTGAGTTGCTGGTGGTGATCGCGATTATCGCGGTGCTCGCCGCCATGCTCTTCCCGGTCTTCGCGCAGGCGCGTGCGAAGTCCCGCCAGACCGTCTGCGGCTCGAACCTCGCCCAGATTGGTCTGGCCGTGCACATGTACGCCAGCGACCACGACGAGCGCATGCCCTTGATCCGCATCATTCTGCCGACCGCCGTCGACCCGGTCGAGGGCAGCGTGGCCGACCCGCTCTCGCCGCTGGTGGCGCTGAATCCATACGTGCGCAACGAGCAGATCTTCATCTGCCCGGCCGCCGTGATGGGAGTGCCGGTCGGCGGGCCGTGGCGACTGACATATGCGTTCTACGGGTACGACCATTGCGAGCGGGTGTATGGTTGGCCGGAGGGTGGCTCGCCGAGCACACGTCTGACCCAGGATATGTTCGAGACCTGCAACGGGCAGATGGTGGACTCGGCGGCCAGTTACAAGAGCAGCGCAGATGGTGACCCGACGAAGAAGTATCTGGCGCGAGACCCCGTCCGCGTCGATGGCACGCAGATCACCTGGCCGCATGGGATGGGCTTGAACTACCTGTATGTGGACGGGCATGTGAAGCTGAAGATCCCGGCGAAGCCCAGCGCTTACGTCGGGTATGGGTTTTGACGCACGAACGCGGCAGGGCAAGTCCCCGCTCGTGCGGAAGTTCTGCGCAGCGCTCTTGTACAGAAGCCGTGCGGAGGTGGGCGAGATGGATTACGTGCGATTCGGCAGTTCCGGGCTGATGGCCTCGAGGATGTGCCTGGGGGCGATGGACTTCCCCGTCAAATGCGACATGGAGACCACCCGAGCGGTCTTCCACAAAGCGTTCGACAACGGCATCAACTTCATCGACAACGCGGACGCCTACGGCAAGAACGGTGAGAGCGAGGAGGTCATGGGCCAGGCGCTGGCGGATTACCCGCGCGAGCAACTGGTCATCGCCACCAAGTGCTGGGTGAAGATGTTCAAGCGAGCTGGCGGTGGCGGCGGAGACGGCGGCGGCTGCTCGCGGCGGCACATCGTCCAGGCCTGCGAGGGCTCGCTGCGACGGCTGCAGACCGATTACATCGACCTGTATCAGCTTCACCACCCCGACCCAGTCACACCGGTCGAGGAGACGCTCTCGGCGCTGGATCAACTCGTGCGACAGGGCAAGGTGCTGCACGTGGGCGTGTGCAATCACTACGCCTGGCAGATGGCCCACATGCTGGGCGTATCGGCGCTGCAGAACCTGGAGCCGATCATCTCGATCCAGTGCCGCTACAACATCATGGACCGGGTCATCGAGAACGAGACGGTGCCCTTCGCGCGCCGGTTTGGCGTCGCGACCATGACCTACGGTCCACTGTGCGGTGGGCTGCTGACGGGCAAGTACAAGCGCGGCGAGGCAGCGCCGGAGGGCTCCCGGTTCGCCAACCCGCGTATGGCGAAGGGCGTGTTCTGCGACGAGACTTTCGACACCATCGAGGCGCTTGCGGAGATCGCAGCCCGTAACGGCATGTCAATCAACCAACTCGCCATGAAATGGGTGCTGAGCAAGGACTACATCACCACGCCCATACTCGGTGGCAGCAAGCCCGAGCACTTCGACCCGATGTATGAACTCGATGACCTGCAGGTCGCGCCCGAAGACATGCAGCTCATCGATCAAATGTCAGAGAAGTACCGCTACCAGGCGTTTGCGAATCAAAGCCAGGTGGATGGATATCCGCCCGCGCCGAATCGCTGGTAGCGCAGCGCGATGGGGCTGCAAAGCAACCCCTAAGACGCCCGGAGCGCGCAGAGTGAAACGATGCGCGCAAGGGGGAGCGGTGGCAGAGGGCGACAAGGAGCATGACAATGGCCCAGACATACCGCGCAGCACTGGTTGGGACGCATGGCATATCGAACACGCACGCCGGCTACTACAAGAACCACCCGCGCGTGGAACTGGTGGCGGGCTGCGACATCAATGAGGAGAACCTCAACACCTGGTGCGATGCCCAGGGCATCGAGCAGCGCTACCTGGACTACGAGAAGATGCTCGCCGAAGTGCAGCCGGACATCGTCAGCGTGTGCACGTGGAACAGCACGCACCCGGAACTAACCATCGCGGCAGCGGAGGCGGGCGCGACCGCAGTTATCAGCGAGAAGCCGATGGGTGAGGACTACGGTGCACCGGCGGACGCGGTGGCGCGGTGCGCGGAGCTCGGCTGCAAGATGGTGGTGCATCACCAGACGCGGTTCTCGCCGGGCTACAACGCGGCGAAGAAGCTCATCGCCGAGGGAGCGGTCGGCTCGCCGGTAAGCGTTCACTGGAACTCGGGCGGCGGGCTGCTGAACATAGGTTCTCATCTGATCGACAACTGCCGGTGGATCTACGGCGACGCCATGTGGACAAGCATCTTCGCGACCATCGAGCGCAAGCGCAACGGCTATGAGCGTGGCACCTGGTGTGAGGATCGAACCCACGCGCTCATCGAGTTCGAGGGCGGACACAGCATGGTGCTCTCGATAGATATCGTGCCCGGGCAGAAGTATTCCGACTGGTCCTTTGTGGGGCCAGAGGGCGTCATCCACTTCAACCGTGCCGGAGCCGTCTGCCGGAACGCGGAGGGCACGCACGAGGTCGAGCCCGAGCCGCAGCCAAGCTTCCTGGAGGAACTGGTCGACTGGATGGAGGGTGGCCCCGAGCACCGGAATATCGCGAGCGGCGCGCTGGTGGCCCAGCAAATCATGATGGCCATCTATGAGTCCGCGCGAACGCGTTCGCTGATCGAGCCGCCTTACGACAAGCGACAGTCTCCGCTCGAAGAGATGATTGATTCCGGCGAACTGGCGGTCGAGGGCGAAGCTGTCGACATTCGCCGCCCGGAGGCGCTGGTCTACGCACAGGAGCGATACGGCCGAGGGACCTGACCGAAGCAGCGCACCGACCCAGTTGCACACGGGAGGCACGAGATGAGTGAGCTGGCCCTGTTGGGTGGACCGGCGACGGTTGATGAGCTTGCTCGATGAGGGCACCATCAGCATCTCCGGCGGGACCGGCGTCGTGGGAGATTTCGAGGCGGATTTCGCCGCCATGACCGGTAGCCGGTACGCCCTGGCGATGAACTCCGGCACCGCCACCTTGCACAGCGCCTACTTCGCGGTCGGCGTCGCCCCTGGCGATGAGGTGATCGTGCCCAGCTACACCTGGCACGCGACCGCGACGCCGGTCATCCACTGCGGCGCCACTCCGGTGTTCGCCGACATCCACCCCGCTTCCATGACGATCGACCCCGACGATATTGAGCGACGCATCACCGATCGCACCAAGGCGCTGTGCGTGGTCCACGTGTGGGGCAATGTCTGCGACATGGACCGCATCTGCGAGATTGCCAAGCGCCACGACCTGGCCCTGATCGAGGATGCCAGCCACGCTCACGGAGCCATGTGGAAGGGCAAGCCGGTAGGCAGCCTGGGCCACATCGGCTGCTTCAGCCTGCAGGGCAGCAAGTCAGTCAGTGGCGGCGAAGCGGGTGTGGCGGTGACCGATGATCCCGAACTGCTCGACAAGATGATTCTGCTCGGGCACTTCGGCCGCCCGCGCGTCGGGGTAGTGGACGCGGTCAACGAGATCGGCGATATGAGTCTGGGAGCGAAATACCGCGTGCACCCGTGGGCAATAGCCATGGCCCACGTCGGCCTCAAGCGCCTGCCTGAACTCAACGAGAAGCGCACCGCCAATTGCGAGTTCCTCAATGACCAGCTTCGCGACTGCCCGGGCTTGGAGATCATGGATGCGCTGCCCGGCGCGACGCGCGGCGGCTACCTCGAATACAAGTTCAGGCTCACCGCCCAAGTGCTGGAACTCGTCAGTCGCGAACGGGTGGTGGAGGCGATGGTCGCCGAGGGCGCGCCGGTCACGGCCGATCGCTACTCGGACCTGAACTTCACCTACGGGTTGCTGCACGCCGCCCCGCTGTTCACGTCCGTCGACAGGAGCGAGTTTGGCGGCGTGTTCTACGACTCCGCTCGCACCGATCAGCCGGCGCAGCCATCGCTACCGGTGGCCGAGGCGCTCAATCAGCGGCTGATCTCGCTGCCCGGCTTCATCGACGTGGAGCGGGACTCACTGGCCCAGATCACCGTTGCCATGCGCAAGGTGCTCGAGCGCGTCGAGGAGCTGGCCGAGTAGCCGCTACTGACCGTCCACCTCGCCCGTGGCCACCAGTTCCCCGTCGGCGTCGTAACGCATGACCGTCACGTCCCCGCCCGCGCCGATGGTTATCACGTCGGTGCGGTCGCCGATGTAGACGGTCAACCGAACCGTGTCCCCGTCCACCTCGCGCGCGAAGTCCAGGTCCGCCTCGGCCCCCGGCGCAATTGGTCGGATGAGCGTCTCGACGCGAGCGGGCGCGGCTTCGCGCCACTGGTAGATGAGCGCCGGCGCAGGCTCGGCCGCGATCGCGCTGACCAGATGCCACCCCTCTTTGGGCTCGTCCTGACCGGTGATGATCGACAGGTCCAGATCCTCGCGCGCAGGAGCGACGATCACTCCGGGGCCTGCCGGGTAGAATGCGGTCACGTCGTGAAGCTGATATTTCATGCGGAAGTCGTGCTCGCCCTCACCGTCAAGTTGATCGAGGATGACGAAGTAGTCGGGCTTGACGAAGAGCACTGCGCGCGTGTGGTTGATGTCCACCTGCTCGGGGTCGAAGTGGTAGCTGCCGCGCACATAGTCCAGCACAGGCGTGGTCACCCACGGGTTGTCGAGCGGCTCGGTGATGTAGCGCACCCGCCCGTACTTGCTCTGCCCGAATCCGTCCACCGAGATGGTGTTCTCCGAGCGCCCGTCACCGGCGAAGCTGCGGTCACCGTATGCGCGGAACGGCCCGCGGCTCGGATGGTGGTACATGTGCGGGATCAGGTGCACCCCGTGTTCGCCGACGTCTCCCAGCCCACCCATGCTGTACTTGTACTGGATCGGCCCAAACCGCACGCGCAGAGCGGTGGCCTCCGCCGTCCAGTCGCTGCGCATGAAGTAGGTGCCGGCCCAGGACGGCTCACCCGACTGAAGCGGCCAGGACGCCTGTTCTGGCATGGTGCCGACCGTGCCGCCGCTCTCGATCCAGTCGATGTCCTCGCGTCCCGGCAGGCCGAGCCCGGCGCGGTTGCGCTCTGCGCGCCATGACAGTTCGGTGGGGAAGGACAGCCAGGCGTAGTATTGGATGTTCTTCTCCTGAATCTGCCTGAGCTGATCCGGCACCTCGCGACCCAGCGCCTCGATCCACGCAATCGCCTGCAGCAACGTCCCGTAGTCGCCGCGCCCGACCTCCACCGAGATCTCCTCCGAGGCGCCGTCGGGATAGTAGAACGCGAAATCGCCGGTGCCGACCCAGTTGTAGCGGCGCAGCAGGTCCTCCGTGCCGCGGTCCGCCCACTCGTCGCGCTCGCGCAGTTCGGGGAATAGTGAGGCGATCTCGAGCACCGCGGCGGCGTTACGCGTGCCGTGGTTGCCACGCTTAATTGTTGAGGTCGCATCGGTGATGAAACGCTCGTGCTCAATCAGCGAGGTCAGGATGGTCGCCAACGCGTCCGGCGTCACCGCCTCGGAGGTGACGCAGCTGTAGAAGAAGGAGGCCCACTGCTGGGTGCGGCGCATCGCCGCCATGAGCGTCCAATACATGGCCGGATGGCCCTCGGTGGCCAGCGCTTCGCGGCCGATCAGCTTGACTGCGTAGCCGTCCATGTTGTTGATGCGCGGCATGGCGCGACCGTCCTCGACCGGACAGTCCTTGATGAACTCGAGCATCATGTCAACCAGACGGTGGACGTACTTGTCATCGCCGGTGTAGAGATAGGCGCGCGACAGCCAGAGCACGTACGTCCCGCGGCCGATCTCGTGGTCGAAGGTGGGCCAGTCAACATCCATCGGGACGCGGTACCATTCGATATCCTCGACATCCGGGCCCCAGTAGAGAGTGTCGCCGTTGTAGAAATCGTAGCGGCCCTCGAGGAGTGCGTCGCCCTTGCGAGTGTCCGGGTTGTCCCGGGGCGTGGGATGATTGACACTCTCACGGGTGCGGAAGTGTTCGAGCAACGCCGCCTTAGCCGCCTGCTCATCGCCTGCATCCACAGCCGTCTTGACGTCGGCCAGTTCAGGCAGGTCGTAGTTGAGTTCGTCGAAGAGCACCGGAGGCGGGACGTTGCGCGGAACGGTCTCGCCGGCGACATCATCGCCCTGGCCGTTCGCAATCGTCGTGGTGAGAATTAGCACGAGCGCAAAAACTCCTCGCTTCACTGACTTCACTCCCTCGGCACCCACTATGCTAGGACCGCACCTGCGAGTTCACCGTCGACCGCAGGCGGTCCTCCGTGTGACGAGGTCCGACGCTGGCCGGCAGGGAACTTAGCAGGGCTTCATTCCGATGCGACCAGAGCGGAGGCAGCCATGAGCAGAGCTGTGGTCCTGATCGTCGGCCTCGCGTGCGCGACCTGCTGGGCGCAGGATCCGCTCCCGGCGTTTCCGGGTGCCGAGGGCTTTGGGGCGATGACGCCCGGCGGGCGTGGTGGTCAGGTGATTGAGGTGACCAATCTCAATGACGCTGGCGAGGGCAGTCTGCGCGCCGCCATCGAGACCTCCGGTCCGCGCATCATCGTCTTCCGCGTGGGCGGCATCATCGAGCTGGAGACCGACATCAAGGTCTCGTACCCCTTCGTCACCATCGCGGGCCAGACCGCTCCCGGCGGTGGCATCTGCCTGAAAAATGCTACGCTCCGCCTGTGCTGCAATGACGTGATCGTGCGCTATATCCGCGCGCGCATCGGCGACGGTGAGGCCGGCGCCACGCCTGGCAACCGCGATGCGCTGAAGATCGAGGGCGAGCGGCCGCGCAACGTCATCGTCGACCACTGCTCATTGAGCTGGTCGGTCGACGAGTGTCTGTCAACATGGTACAGCCCGCAGGATATCACCATCCAGTGGTGCATCATCGGCGAGCCGCTCTGGCACAGTATCCACCCGAAGGGCGCGCACGGTATGGGCATGCTCATCGGCGACCGCAGCAGCCGCTTCTCGATCCACCACAACCTGCTGGCCCACACGCCGTGGCGCAACCCGCTCATTCAGGGGCGCGGCGACGGCACGTGCGAGGTCGACTTTCGCAACAACGTGATCTACAACTACGGCAAATACTGCACGGTGGCGCGCGGCCGCATCCGCCTGAACTATGTGGGCAATTACCTCAAGCCGGGCGCGAACACCGAGGTCGAACAGGAGATGCACCTGGACAAGAACGCCGACACCGGCGCCGCGCCTGAGGTCTACTTGGCCGGCAACAGCGCCGCCTCGATTACCGCCGCCGATGACTGGGCGATGGTACTGGACATGGCACAGCTCGGCGAGGACGCGTTGCGCCAGACCGACCCGT
Organism: Candidatus Zipacnadia bacterium; assembly: GCA_029821735.1. Classification (GTDB taxonomy): domain Bacteria; phylum Armatimonadota; class Zipacnadia; order Zipacnadales; family UBA5352; genus JALGSU01. Next base: position 316,667 of record JALGSU010000012.1, read on the forward strand.
GGGACTTCGCGGCGGTCGCGACGCAGACCGCTGAGGAAGCGTATGAGGCCGTCCTCGCAGGCGCAGGCGCAGCCCTGCCGACGCGAGATGCGGTGGACGAGCGGATCGTGGCCGACGTGCGAGCGGGCACGGGAACCGCGATCGACAGTCAATCCGAGGTCGGCGGGTGGCCGGCGTACCCGGCGGGTGAGGCCCCCGACGATGGCGACCACGACGGGATGCCCGATGCATGGGAGACTGAGCATGGCCTTGATCCGGCCGACGCCGCCGATGGTGCGGCCGATGCCGATGGCGACGGTTACACGAACATCGAAGAGTACCTGAACGCGACTGACCCCGGCGCCGCGGAGGCCGGGCAGGAGGGCTAGTGACAATGGCTGAGCAGTATACAGCAGCGATGATCGGAACGGGTGGCATAGCCGCCTGCCACATGGGCTATTACGTGCCCAACGAGCGGGTCGACCTGGTAGCGGCCTCGGACATCAATGAGGATTCGCTGAACGCGTTCGGCGAGAAGTTCGGCGTGGACCAGCTCTACGGCGACTGGCAGACGATGCTCGACGAGGTGCGCCCCGACATCGTCAGCATCTGCACGTGGAACGCGACGCATCCGCCGATGACCATTGCGGCGGCGGAGGCGGGCGCGAGGGGCATCATATGCGAGAAGCCTCTGGGCGAGGACCTGGGCGGGCCGATGGACGCCCTCGCCGCCTGCGAGAAGACGGGATGCAGACTCGTGGTGCATGAGCAGCGGCGCTACATGACCGGTTTCGCGACCGCCCGCAGTCAGATACAGGCGGGAGCTATCGGCTCGCCGATCACGCTTTGCTGGCGGAACGAGGGCGGCCTGCTGAATATCGGCACGCACTTCCTCGACGCGGCGCATTTCGTGCTTGGCGATCCGGGCTGGACGCGCGTAATTGGCTGGATCCAGCGCAACACCGACCGGTATGAGCGAGGCTCATACTGCGAAGAGAAGCTGCATGTGCTGGTAGATTTCGAGGGTGGCCACCAGCTTCGGCTGGCCATGGACATCGTGGAGGGTGAGAAGGGGCAGGAGTGCAGCGCGGTCGGCCCCGACGGGCTCATGTACTTCGACCGCGAGCAGGTCACGGTGTTCGACGCCGACGGCCGCCGCGAGGTGCAGCCCGAGGAGCAGCCCGACTATCTGGAGGACCTGGTCTCGTGGATCGAGGGCGGACCCGAGCATCGCAACGCCGCTCATCACACCTTCAAGACGCAGGAGATCATGATGGCGATCTACGAGTCCGCGCGCACTCGGACGATGATCGAGCCGCCATACACCAAGCGCGAGTCGCCGCTGGCTGAGATGATCGAGGCCGGCGAACTGCCCGCGACGGGCGAGGCGTATGACATTCGCACGCAGGCGGGCTTGGACTACGCCACGAAGATGAGGGCTGGCAAGTGACCACCGTCGAGCGCTTCCGCGCCGTGTTGCAGGGCTCTCGATCGCTGGTACGGCGAGGGCCTGCCCAAGGGGATGCCGCGCGAGGACGTGGCCGCGCACTTCGGGCTTGACGTCATGCAGCAGGTGCGGGTCGATCCGCTGGGGCCCGGCTGCCCCGCGCCAGCATCGCACGGCGCGCCGCGGATGACAGGCCAGGACTATGACGCGATCCGCCCGTTCCTCTATCCGCCGGTGGACGCGCTCATCGAGAGGATGGTGCCGCACATCGCGGCCCACGAGCGGGGCGAGACGGTGCTCTGGCTCACGGTGGACGGGGCCTTCTGGTACCCGCGCCGGCTGTTCGGCATTCAGAACCACTTCTACGCGTTCTTCGACCATCCGGGCCTGATGCACCGCATGAATCAGGACCTCGCCGACCACAGCATCGAGGTCATCCGTCGGGTGGGCGAGGTCTTCACGCCCGAGTTCGTGACCTTCGCCGAGGACATGTCTTACAACCATGGCCCAATGCTGTCGGAGGCGATGTTCGACGAGTTACTGGCGCCCTACTACCTCCAGGTGGTGCCGGTGATCGAGGAGATCGGCTCGATGCTGATCGTCGACAGCGACGGTGACGTGACCGAGATGGTGCCGTGGATGGAGCGGGTCGGCGCGCGCGGAGTGCTGCCACTGGAGCGGCAGGCGGGCGTCGACGGGATGGCCATCCGCGAGGCGCATCCCGAGTTCATCATGGTGGGGCATTACGACAAGATGGTGATGAACCGCGGCGAGGCGGCTATCCGCGCGGAGTTCGAGCGGCTGCTGCCACTGATGCGCAGCGGCCGCTTCATCCCGTCGGTTGACCACCAGACCCCGCCCGGGGTGTCGTTCGAGGAATATCACGTGTACACGCGGCTCTTCGCCGAATACGCGGCGATCGGCGCGCAGAGATAACGACGAGGAGTGACTGACGATGAAGCGAATGCTGACTGGCACGATGGTTGTCGTCCTGAGCATGTGGCTTGCAGGATGCGTCAATGCCCAGCTAACTCGCGACCAACTCGGACGCGACGTGAAACTCAAGATACTGGTCGACAAAGTCATGCAACCCACGGCCAGTTGGCACACCGAGGAATGGATGGTCAAAGCCGCCGCGGAGGCCGGCTTCAATGTCTGGAGCCCGCGGCACGGGCACAACAACTTCGAGGAAATAGCCCTCGTCAACGAGTGGTGCGCGAAGTATGGCATCTTCCACATGCCGTGGATGCGCGGCACGCTGCAAGTGGCCGAGGGCCAGGACGCGACCGGCAAGATGATGGTCTGGCACACCGGCGGCGAGCAGCCGTTGTGGAGCCCGAACTCGGACGAGTTCTGGGCGTGGACCACGAACTTGATCGTCGAGTACGCGAAGCTGAGCGGAGCGGGCGAGCCCCTCATGGGCGTGTTCCTCGACTATGAGAACTACGCGCCCGGGCCACGCCTGTCGGGCACGCTCTACTCGCTGTCGTACGACGATCTCGTCATGGGCATGTTCGCCGAGGCCAAGGGGATCGAGCTTCCCGAGCTTGAGCTCGCCGCCCGCAAGCCTTGGCTGGACGAGCAGGAGTTACACGATGAGTTCGAGGCCTTCCAGATCGCCCACTGGCGCGACCGGTGCCGGACGCTGCGCGAGGCCGTCGACGAGTATGACCCGAGTTTCCAGTTCTGCATCTACCCCGCGCCGGGCACCGAATTCATCCTGCAGGCGGCCCTGCCCGAGTGGACCAGCGAGATCGCCCCGGTCATCATGGCCGACGCGGTCACCTACGGCCGCATCACCCGCTTCCGGCCCCAGCCCGGCGCGCTGGCCGAAGGTCGCGACAAGTTGGGCCAGCGCATGCAGTCGGTCGTGGACCTCGGCTTCCCGGTCATCTACACCGGCGGCATAGACCCCGTGGTACGTGGCGCGGACCCGGAGTATTCCGGCAAGAACGCGGTCATGATCTCGGACGTTACCGACGGCTACTGGATATTCTACGAGGGACCCAAGTACGACACCACGCACCCGGATTACTGGCAGTGGTTCACCTGGGCCAACACTGCGATCGACGAAGCCAACTGGGCCGCCCAGCACGAGCCGCGCGAGACCTACGACCCATGGGCCTTCAAGCTTGCGAGTGGCGAAGGCGCTGAGCGGACGCTGCTGTTCCCCGAGGTTTCGGGCGAGGTCATGGAACTCGAGCCCGTGCAGCTGCGCCGCGGGAACCTCGTCGTCGTTCCCGGCAAGGCCGGCCAGCCGGTGCGTATCTCCGCCGTGGCCAGGAAGATCGGGGCCAGCGAGTTGCCGATCACTTGGGACGTGCGAGACCTGGCGTGGGAACAGCTGGCCGAGGGCAGCGTCGCTTTCGGCGCACCGGGAGACATTGAGTTCACCCCACCCGAAGACGGCGTCTATCTGTTGTCGTTGTCTGCCGGCGGATCGGCGTACCGTTTCATCAGCGCCGACGCTCCGCTGGGGCTGTACGCCACCGAGGGCATCTCGCTCATCGGCGACCAGCCGCCTCTGTACTTCCATGTGCCGGCGGGCGTGGAGGAGTTCTCCCTCTCAGTCAAGGGCGGGGGCGCGGAGACGGTCCGACTGGATGTGTATGATCCCGACGGCGTCATGGTCGCCACCGGCCAGACGACAAAGGCCGTCGCCAGGGCGACGGTCGAGGTGCAGGTGGGCGAACACGCGGACGCGATCTGGTCGCTGGACATAGAGAAGGCTGACGAGGGCGTGTTGGAGGATGTCTTCCTCAAGCTCGACCCGCAGGTCGCGCCCACGCTGTCGTTCTCGCCCGAGCAGGTCTTCCGACTGACGCAGTGAGAGCGAGGCGCGTGAGGCCGGCATGACTTTGTGGATCGTCGTTTTCGTCGTCAGTATTCTGGTGCTGGTCAAAGCCGCGCAGTTGTTCACGGCTGGCGCCGAGCGCATCGGGCTGCGCTATGGTCTGCCGCCCTTCATCGTGGGCGTGACCATCGTGGCCATGGGCACGTCGCTGCCTGAACTGCTGTCGTCGGTCTACGCGGTGACCGCGGGCAGTTCAGAGATCGTGATCGGGAACGTGCTGGGGTCGAACATCAGCAACGTCTTCCTGGTGCTGGGGATCTCGGCGGTTCTGGCCGGGCGCATGGAGACGGTCTACAACCTGGTGCACGTGGACTTGCCCTTCCTGGCAGGCTCGGCGGGACTGCTTGCGGTTACCACCTGGGACGGGCAGTTCACGCTGGTCGAGGCGCTGATCTGTCTCGGGGCGCTGGCGGTCTACATCGCCTACACCATCGCGACCGCAAGCAGCGACGAGGCGACTGAGTCGCGTGAGGGCGCTGCCGTTGACGAGGCCGACCGCAGCCTCGACAAGAAGACCATCGCGCTCTTCCTTTGCAGCGTCATCTTCTTGTACCTGGGCGCGCGCTACACCGTCGAGGCGCTCATCAAGATATCCGAAATCGCGAATATCGCGACGGAGATCATGGCCGCCAGCGCGGTGGCTTTTGGGACGTCGCTACCCGAACTCGTGGTCAGCGTGACCGCCTCGCGCCAGGGCAACCAGAGCATGGTCATCGGGAACGTACTTGGCTCGAACATCTTCAATGCCCTCGGGGTCATGGCGATCCCGCGGTTCTTTGGCGACCTGGCCCTGCCGAAGAGTATGCTGGACTACTCGCTGCCGATGATGGCGGTAGCCACGGTCCTGTATCTGCTGATTACGCAGGACAAGCAGATAACCAAGTGGGAGGGCTGGCTGCTGATCCTCTTCTACGTGTTGTTCATCGGGAAACTGTTCGAGCTGTTCTGAGGAATACACAACACATCGTGTGGAGGGATCTGCGAGCCCATGACCTTCCGCGCAATCGTCATCGCCATCGTCCTGTCCGTCATCTCGGTGGCTTGGATTCACCAGTCCAGCCTGGTGCAGACGCCGGGGCTTGTCTACGCGCCTGTATACCTGTGCTCGGTGCCGCCCGTGCCCGCGCTCATGTTCCTGGTGCTGCTGGTCGCGGTGCGCCCGCTGCTCGCGAAGCTGGGCGTGAAACGCACCCTCACCCGCCCCGAACTCCTCGCCATCTACGCGTTCTTGGTACTGAGCATTCCGCCGGTCACCTTCGGCATCATCGAGTTGTTGCTGCCGGCCATCACTGCGCCCGTCTACTTTTCCATGCCCCAGAACGACACTGCGGAACTGGCTGCCCAGCTGCCGCAATGGTTCTATCCGCACGATGCCGAAGTCATCCGCACGATGTACGAGGGCAGCGACGACGGCTCGGTGCCGTGGAGCGCGTGGCTGGTGCCGCTCGGCGTGTGGACGGCCTTCCTGACGCTGCTCTTCGGGACGGGCCTGTGTGCGGTCAGTCTCTTCCGCAGGCAGTGGACCGAGCACGAGCGACTGCGCTACCCGATGCTCTTCATCCCTCTGGACGTGACCATCGACAAGGGCCGCAGCGAGTCCGGCGAGGCTATCGGCGGCTTCCTGCGCAACCCGATGGTGTGGTTGGCAGTGGGGCTGGTCGCCCTGCATCATGGCCTGAACATCGCGAACGCCTACAACCCGGCGGTCATGGCGCTGCGGGAGCGCTACCGCATCGGGCAGATATTCACGGAGGAGCCGTGGACACCGTTCCGGGGCCTCGCGTTCTTCCACCGTCCCGAAATGATCGGCTTCGGGTATTTCGTCTCACTCGAGGTGCTCTTCTCGGTATGGCTGCTGCATCTGATGGGGCCGATGACCCAGACTGCGGCCCGCGCCTTCGGCTACCGCGCTCCTGGCGGGTGGCCATACGTGCAGGAGCAGGGGACGGGCGCGTTCGTGATGATGCTGATCGTCCTGATCTGGTCCGCCCGGGCACACCTCGGGCGGATGCTGCGCGCTGCTGTGGGCCGCGACGATCCCGGCCTTGAAGACGAGCCGATGGCGCCGCGCTGGGCAGTGCTGGGAACGGTCCTCGGGCTGGTCGCGATCATCGCCTGGGTGCACTTGACGGGAATGTCCATCGGCGTGGCCATCGCGTATTTCGTCATGCTCATGGCCTTCGGTCTCGTCTACGCGCGAATTCGCGCCGAGACCGGAGTGCCGAGCATGTGGGCCTATCCCTTCGCTCAGAGCACGCGGGTCATGTACCACGCGCTCGGGGGACGGGGCCTGGCGCCGCGCGGGCAGCTTGGCGACCTCATCGGCGTGTCCGGTTTCTCGTGGATCGGCCGGGGCTACTTCATGTCGATGATCGGCTACCAGCTTGAGAACGAGAAGCTGGCCGAGGAGGGCGGCATTTCCCGGCAGGGGATGCCCTGGCTGATTATGGGCGCATTCGTGGTGGGCATGGCGCTCGGCTACTACTTCAACCTCCGCAGCTACTACGCGTTCGGCGCGCTGGTGCTGCACGGCGGCACCACCGGCGGCGGCTACAACGTGCAGATCGCGACCCGCGAGTGGGCGACTGCGCGCGCCACCGCGAACTTGCCGGGCCTGCCGAGCTGGAGTCACATGGGTGGAGTCCTCGGCGGCGGGCTCTTCACGCTGCTGCTGGTGATGGTGCGCTACCACTTCCTGCGCATGCCCCTGCATCCGCTCGGGTACGTGATGTCTCTCAACTACGGGTATTCCCTCTGGGGGCCGTTCATGGCTGTTTGGCTCATCAAAGCGCTGATCCACAAGCTCGGGGGCGCGAGGGCTTTCCGCAGGGGGATGCCATTCTTCCTGGGTTTGGCATTTGGTGACTTGTTCATCGGGGGGCTGAGCTGGATCGCGATGGCGATCTTCGGCCCCGAGGTGTTCAACGGGTATATGGTGCAGTTCGGGTAGGCCGCCAGACCCCGACCGGGCCAGACAAGGACTCATCACCACACGCAGGGAACTTGCTCCCGACTCAGACGCACGCCGATCTATGAGAGAGGTAGCCAATCATGGAGATCAAGCGCGACAAGTGCGCCGCCGTCGTCTACGACCGGAAGCTGCATGCGGAGGTCCACGAGGACGTGCCCATGCCGCCCATGGATGAGACCGGCGCCCTGACTAAGACGCTCTACAGCACCATCTCCCGGGGGACCGAGTTGGACCTGTACACCGGACAGCTCCACAGCCCGGACCAGACCTTCCCCATGCTGCCGGGCTACATCGCGGTGGGCGAAGTGCTGGAGGTCGGCGATGAGGTGACCCATCTGCAGCCGGGCGACCACGTGGTCAGCTCGAACCTGTTCGGCGACTGGGCCGGCGAGGTGAAGATCCCCGAGGACGTGCCGCTTGAGCACGCCGGGATAGCGCTGCTCGGGGCTGTCGCGTGGCATGGCGTGAAGTACAAGATCAAGCCCCAGCCGGGCGAGACCGTGTTCGTCGTCGGCCAGGGCGTGATCGGGCAGATGGCCGCCCAGGAATGCAAGGCCAAGGGTGCGCGCGTGATCGTCGCCGATATCTGCCAGAACCGGCTCGACGTTGCCGAAGCATGGGGAGCGGATGGCACGATCAACGCCGCGGAGACCGACATGTGGGCCGCGCTCGCCGAGATGGTCAGCCCCGGCCAGCCCAACGCCATCATCGAGGTGACCGGCGAGCCAGCGGTGCTGGAGGATGTCCTGAACCACGCGCCGCAGCACTGCCGCATCCAGGCGCAGGGCATGTATCTCGAACCGATTTCGCTGTACATCCCCAGCACGCTCTTCGGCCGCCACCTGACGCTCTCGGCGACCTGCGGCGAGAAGCCAGAGATGGTCGCGTCGGTGCTTGACCTGATGGCTGCGGGGCAGATCGATGTGTCCGGGCTGGTGAGTGAGATCATGCCCGCCGCCGAGGCCACCGAGGCGTATCGGCGCATCTACGAACAGCCCGACGAGGTCGTCACGATCGCGCTCGACTGGCGGGACTTCTAGCGCAACACAATCACCATCGCCGTAACGGGAGGCGCTGTAAGATGGACACACCCAGGTTCGCGTGCGCTGCATGGGGTTTCCGGGAGATGACGCTGCCGGAATACTTCGCCGCCTCGAAGGCGCTCGGCATTGATCTGATAGAAGTCAACGTCAGTCCCAACACGCCCAAGCATCTGACCTACGAAGCGACCGACGAAGAGGTCGCGGCTATGGTGGCCCTGGCAGAGGACGTCGGGGTAACGGTGGTCGCGCTGGCGGGCGGCAACAACTTCGCCGCTGCGGACCTCGACGACGAGATCGCCAAGGTCAAGCGCCAGATAGACATGACCGCGATGGCTGGCGCGGATGTGCTGCGCCTCTTCGCGGGCTGGATCGGCGCGTCCCAGTTTTCGGACGATACCTTCCACCGCATCTCCGAAGCGCTGCAGGATCGGCGTCGAGAATCACGGCGGAGTGACCGCCACCGGCGCGCAGTGTCTGCGCTTGCTGGCACCGGTCGAGAGCCCGGCGGTGGGGCTGAACTTCGACCCGGCGAACTTCCGCCACGCGAGCGAAGATGCGATGTCCGCGCTGCTCGTAACCTGCGATCTGATCAACTACAGCCACTGGAAGGGCGTTCTCTACGAGGACGACAAGCCTGAGTATTGCGCGGTGGGCGACGGTGTCATCGACTGGCAACCGATCGTCGATCACCTGCTGGCAGTGGGCTACGATGGCTACTGGGCGATCGAGTATGAGGCGATCGAGGACATCGAGCGCGGCACGGCAGACAGCCTCGCCTGCCTCAAGAGCCTGCTCTAGCGGACGCGGGCGTATCGACACAACCAACGCGGCGGACCGGACATTGCCCGGTCCGCCGCATCAGTTCTGCTGGAAGTCTACAGCCCGGCGGCGATATGCAGCAGCGCCCAGGCGAGTGCGATGGCGGCCATGTTGGTGGTCAGCCAGCCCGCGTTGGCGAGGTCGCGATCGAGGTCGAAGAGTTGCGCCACAATCAGCCCCATGATCGCTGCGGGACTGGCGCTCTGGATCAAGACCACCTTCAGGAGTGTGTGATCGACAGCGCCCCACAGGCCCACCGCCCAGGCTATGCTCATGGCGATGGCGGGTGTGATCAGGAACTTCACCGCACCGATGGCGACGCACTCTCGCCAGTAGCGGACCAGCGATCCCAGACTAAGCGACAGGCCGATCGCGAACAGATACAGCCCGGTGGAGATGGGGATGAAGGCCTCGACGGCGGGCCCCGCCCACTCGGGCCGGGGCACCTTGAACCAGAAGAGCGCGAGGCCGACAGCGAAGCCGACCAGAACGTTGCGGGTCTGCGGCTCGGCGAAGGTGTCGCGAATCATCGAGCGCATCGGTTCGGAGCCCTCGCGGCCATGGTGCCGGCCGATGAGCAGGCCCACCGTGAAGAGCATGGGGGAGAATGCGAGGCACCAGATCAGACCCAGCGCAGCGCCCTGCTCACCGAGCAATACGTAGCACATGAAGGCCCCGTAGGTCAGGCCCATGTTGGAGAACATGCACGACAGGATGAACGCCCCGCGTTGGCGATTCTCGAGGCCCAGCATTCGCGCCAGCAGCCACCCGATCGGCCAGACGGCCAGCATCAGTGCGGCGGAGATGAAAGGCAGCAACGAGGTCTGCCAGCCCGGCGGCTGCAGGCCCCAAATCATCAGCCCGAGCATCACCGGCTGCAGGAATGTCATGGTGTTGCGGGTGATCGGGTTCGACCACCTGCCGGGCACGAGCCCGGTCTTGCGGGCAGCGTAGCCGACGGCCAAAGCCCCCACGATGACCGAGAGCATAAACGTTGCTTTGGTAGTGAGATCCATCATCTGGTGCCGCACGATCCAGGGGGAATGATACGCCTGTGAGCATCCACAACGCCTCGCCGACGTCTGCGGGATGGTATCACAAAGGCCCCCGGACCGCAAAGGCCCCCGCGCGCAGCCTGTCGAAACACGCGAGCGGGCACTCTCGCTGGGTTGACAGGGGAGAGGTCGATGGACGAGCGGAAGATGGCACGCCTGCGGACGGCGCTCGCAGTGATGTTGGCGCTCTACTGCGTCGTACAGCTGTGGGGTGCAGCGCGGAGTTCCATCATGGGCGGGTGGGACTTCAACACCTACTACTTTGCCGCGCAGGCTTGGGCCGAGGGTGGCAACCCGTACGACACCGCCGACCTCACCCGCGTTGCGGGTCGATACGTCAGGTGGCCCTTCGTCTACGCTCCGGTCACGCTGCCTCTGTTCCGGGCGTTCACCTTCGTGCCCCTCACGACGGCATATTGGCTGTGGCTGGCGCTCATGCTGGCTTGTGTGGCAGTGCTGGTATGGCTTTGGCGACGGCTCTTGCCGACTGTCGATCCCCTGCTGCTGACTGCGGCGATCGTCCTTGGTTTCGGGGCTTCGATGGTCTGGGCTCTTAAGTCGGGGAACGTCATATTGATCTCCCAGGTGCTGCTGTGGACCGCATTCCTCTGCTTCCTGAAGAACCGACCGTGGGCGTTCTCGCTACTGATGGTGGCAGTCGGCATCCTCAAGACTCCGCAGCTTGCTTTCCTCGGCCTGCTCGTCGTAGCGCCGGGCAATCGACGGCGCAACCTGCTCGCCTTCGGTGTGGGGGGGGTGCTCTTCGTGGCCATCGCCCTGCTCCCGATGATGGCTCGTCCCGACTGGGTTGACGGTTTCCGCAAGGGCATGGGCGAGTGGCGGGAGATCAGCCGGACGTCGCCGAGTTCTCGGGCCGTGATCGATGAGGGCTTCGAAATATTGCGGAGACGGTTCGGCGTTGCAGATCAAGTGCGCGACTGGGTATGGGCGCTATGCGCGTTGGCACTGCTGGGGATAAGCCATAAGGCCATCAGGCGGGCGCTTACCAGTGGCGACCGCTCATACCTGCTGATTGTCTCGATCATCCTGTACACGCTGGTGGCACCACGGCTCAAAGCCTACACCTACATAATGCTCGTGGTGCCAACGTTGGCTTTGTACCTGCCCGTCCTGCGCAAGGCCAGAGGCGAACTGCTGTACGTGGTACTCGTCGCACTGCCGGGCTTGCTCATGCATCCCTTCGGCGCGATGCGCGCATTTACCCACTACAACGCCTTTTTTGCGAACCTGCTGCTGTGGCTGGGCTACTTGTACTTGAGCACGGGCGACGAACCGACTGAGTTGGTTGTGCCGGACTCGGGGAAAGCGGCAGCCGAGAGCCCGCCACCGCAGCCCTGAGGTGCGCTACCCGTCGTGGTCAGTGGCGCCCTTCTGCTCGGAGGCCATGAGCTTCCGCAGGAAGGTCTCGCTCTTGAGGGCGAGGTCGAGATGGTAGCGGATGTGGCTGCGAAGCAGCGCGTCCACCTCGCGTTTGATGTTGTCTGTGATCTTGAGCCGCCCCAGTTGCGTGACGTGAAACCTGCTGATGGCAGCGATGGACTGCACCGCGCCCGGACTCAGTGGCAGGCCGCCCTCCATACCCACGCAACACCGGTCGCAGAGCAGGCCCCCGCGTTCGGCGGAGTAAAGCCCCGACTTGAGTTCGCAGCCGCACTCCACACACTGATGCATGACCGGTCCCAGTCCGCTCAGATTCAAGTAGGCGAGCTGGAACGCCCAACTGAGTAGCTGCGGCGAGTCAGTGGCAGCCATCTCGCGCAGGTAGGATACCAGCATCTCAAAGAGGCCCGGCGTGATCTGATCGGTCTCAGTGGTGCGCATGATCAACTCGCAAGCCGCTGAGGCGTGCGCATACTTGTGCATGTCGTGGCGGAGCTCGTAGAAGGGCTCGATCACGCGACACTGCGTCAGGCGGTCGGCGCCGCGGCCCTCGGCGAAGAAGAGCTTGGAGAGAGTGAAGGGCTCGACGGCCGATGACAGTGAACTGCCGGGCTTGCCGATGCCGCTGGCTGCCGCCTCCACCAGCCCCCGCTCCTGCGTGTAGAAGGTGACCATGCGGCCGCTGCCCCGGAAGGCGCGGGCGACGAGCGTCACTCCGGTCGCGGTGTAAGTGGGCGTAGCCAGTCACCTGCCATGCGCGTCTTCATACGTCGATGCCCAGTTCGGCGGCAATGGTCGCGGTCGAGCTCGTGCCTATGCGGCTTGCGCCCGCGTCAAGCATGGCCCGCATCTGTTCGAGCGAGCGGATGCCGCCCGCCGCCTTGACGCCGACGCCGTCAGGCGCAATCTCTCGCAGCAATGCCACGTCTTCGACCGTGGCTCCGTGTGGCCCCAGGCCGGTCGAGGTCTTCACAAAGTCAACGCCCGCCTGCACAGCGATCTCGGCGGCGAGGCGCTTTTCGTCCGGGGTCAGGTAGCACATCTCGAGGATGACCTTTACTAGCGCTCCGTCGACGTCGCTATCCCGAGCCACCTGCACCACGGCGGCGATGTCGAGTAGCACCTCGTCGTAATCACCCGACTTGAGCGTTGTGACGGCCATCACCATGTCCACCTCGGCCGCGCCGCTCTCGAAGGCCTGCATGGCCTCAAGACACTTGGCCTCAGTGGTCGTGGCGCCCAGGGGGAAGCCCGCGACGCTGCCGGTGGCGACGCCGCTGCCGTCCAGCGCCGCGGCGACCGTGGGCACCCAGCGCGGATGCACGCATACCCCGGCCACGTGCAGCTCCCGGGCGAGACTGCAGGCGCTGAGGATGTCGCACCGGGTGGCGTCAGGTGCGAGCACGGCGTGGTCGATGGTGCCGATGAGTGCCTGCGCGTCTGTCATGGGCTGTGTCCTCTCGCCGGGCTGCGGGCGCTGGTCAGTCGTCGAGAAACGGCGATTCCGAGATGTCCGTCGAGCGGCGCGGGCAGGCCGGCCGAGTCGTGCGTCCGGGCGCGTCAATCCCGCGCAGATCGCGGATCGCATCGCGCGCCAGATCGTAGTCGACAGGCGGCTCGAAGACCGCCGCGTCCGCACCGGCCGCCGCCACGCGCTGGGCGTCTTCGCGCGTGGTGATGCCATGGGCCGAGATAAGCAGCACGTCGGGGGGCACGTCCCCGGCGAGTTTCTCCGTGCGCTCAAGCGCATCCGTGTCGGACTCCAGCATACGGTTCTCGATGCAGATGACGCCTGCCCGAGCGCTGAGTGCGCTCTCGAGTTCGAGCCCGTCGCGCACGACCACGATCGGCGCCACGTAGAGCTTCTGAGCAACGCGGATGAGGTGCTGAAGTTCGTCATCGCTGAGCAACTCGACGGGGAGTGTCACCGCATCGGCCTGCTGCTCCCAGGCCTGGTATATCTGGTATTCGTCGATGAAGAAGTCCCAGCAGATCACCGGCAAAGCCATGTAGCGGCGGGCGCGCTTGACCAGGTGCAACTCGGAGCCGAGTTCGGGATCATCGGCGCAGACGTTGATGGTCGCCGCGCCCGCCCCCGCGAACTCCTGCGCAATGATGCGTGGGTCGAAGAGCAGACCGGCGAGGTCTGCTCCGGTTGGCCGCCGCACCTCGGCGATCAGGCGAAGCTGTGGCCCTCCAAGAGCCGTCCGCAGGTTGCGCCGCTCTTCGGCCCCGAGCGCGGCAGCCGCGAGTTCATGCAGCGGCCGCTGGGCCTGCTCGGCCTGAATCTGGGCACGCTTCCGGGCGATGATCTGCTCTTTGAGTTCCATGGCAGGTTCCTGGTGGCAGGGCTGGCGCACAGCGTCCGGCAGCGGGTCTCGGGCGGAGGCGGCCCTCGCGGGCGGGTCGCTTAGTCCATCATCTTGAGAATGAATCGCCAGGTGAACAGGCCCCATATTGTGCCCATCCCCGCGAGCACCAGCGCCCATATCCAGCGGCCGCGTATGTTCGTGCCCCGGTACAGCCGCAGTGCTCCCCACGCCCCCACTCCCAGGCAGGCGAACACCGTTGCCATCGCAACCCATGGCCAGAAGCCGGGTATGGGTTTGGGCGCCAATGCCTCAGTTTCGTCGTCCTGAGCGCTTGCGAGGTCCAAGGTCGCGTGGGCTATGGGCGCGCCGAGCGCCATCACCACCACCGCGGCCTGGGCCATCAGCAAGAGCACCGCCAGTGTCATGGCGATTGAGGCCAGCAGTTCCTCGTGTCCTTCGTCCATCGCACACCCCCACGCCCGTGGCGAGGCCAATAGTCGGGCTGGCGCTAGCCGCCGGATGAGCCGATCGACCTGACCTCCTCGACCATCAAGTGAGGCACCGAGTAGACCATACTCTTGTTATCGTTGTCGAGTATGGTCCGGGTCCCCGCAAGCTTCCCTATCAATTGCGAGCCGCCCATCATGCTGTTGTATTTGCCCAGAAGCTCGGGGTGGTTGCCGAAGTCGAGCACGACCGACTGGTTCGGTACGGCCGTTGTGGCGGTAGTGCGCTCCGTGACCGCAAAGCGGTAGGTCTCGTTCATCGGGAAGGTCTCGACGTCGCGCATGGGTTGTGGGTAGTAGTCGTCGATCACATAGGCGCCCCAGAAGAAGCAGCCGGCCGACGCTCTGCCAACATCCATCGGCAGGACGGGCGTGACACGGAGCACCACCGTGGCGATGACCAGCAATATGACGACGATAACCCCACCGGTCTGCTGGATCTCGGAGCTGTAGAGGAACCAGCCGAAGAACCCCAGGATGACCAGCACGAGGACATCAAAGCCGACCTCGCCGCCTATCTTGTACTTGACGGTAGTGGCAATAGGCGCCGGATCGCTGGACTCCACATAGTCGCCGCCTCGGCGCAAACGGGCAGATGCGTCCGAGGCCTCTGACGAGGTATCGATGATGGCAAAGACAATCACCATCGCAGCGGCTGCGAGCACTATCATCCCACATACCTTCGTTAGTGCTTGCACGGCTGATCTCTCCTTCAAACGGCAGCAATCGCGGCTTCGCGTCTCGGCTACGAAAGTGGCAAAGCGACAGGCTCGTGTGTCTCAGCGGCCCGGTACGCTCCCAGGGCCACCTCCATGGCCTTCAATCCATCAATACCCGATATGGGCGGCTCGCAGTCGGTTGTGATGCACTCAACAAAGTCGGCGATCATGCCCGCGTCAGCGTCGAAGCCATACGCGGCCCATTCGTAACTGGCGCCAGCGTTGGCGTAGTGGTCGACGTGTTCACCGAACAGGTCGAGCCAGATGTTGCCGCCCGTCCCCGTGATCATCATGGTCACGTCGCCCCAGGTGGGGTAGTGCGGCGGGCGTGACCACGAGGCGTCGAGCGTGGCCATCGGGCCGTCCTCGAAGTTCATGGTCAGGATCCCACAGTCGTCGCAGTCCAGCGACGGGTCAAAGCGAGTGTCGATCTCGGCGTATATATTGTTGACCTCCTGATCGAGGAGGACGCGCATCAGGTCGACGACGTGCACTGTGTGGTCGATGATTGCGCCGCCACCCGCGAGCGCGGTGTCATTGAACCACCCGCCGGGGTTGCGCCCGCGGTTGGTGCCCTTGATGCACACTATCTCGCCGATCTCACCGGCCTGCACTGCCGCCAGCGCGCTGAGAAAAGCTGGCGAGTAGCGGCAGGGGAAGGCGATCATGAACTTGACGCCCGCTGCGTCGCAGGCATCGATCATCGTCTGCGCGTCCGGCACCGAGACCGAGATGGGCTTCTCGCACAGCACGTGCACGCCCGCCCGAGCGGCCGCCAGCACGTCGCGCTTGTGGTTGACGTTCTCACTGGTGACCACGACGCCCTCGACCTTCTCGAGCAGGTCATCCGCATCGGCGAAGAACGTCGTCCCGTAGTCGGCAGCCATCTGGGCGCCGCGCTCGGCATCGTCGTCCCAGATGCCGACGAACTCGATCTCATCGTGCTCATTCAGGCCCGCGCCATAGCTCAGCGCATGCAGATGGGCGAAGCTCATAATTCCCAGCCTGGTGGCCATCTCGGTCCCCTTTGCTGACAGAATGCGAGTGTTGCTTGCGGGCGACTACAGTGACACTGACTCGCCGCCGGCGTCGATCGACTGCAGGGCAGCCAGCGCGAGTTCCACTGCGGCCAGCGCGTCCGCGCCAGACACCATCGGCTGCTCGCCGCTCAGAATGCAGTCCACGAAGTGCTGGTCCTCGAGAAGATATGGCGAGACCGCCGCGGGTGAGGAGGGCACCTGGGTGTCCATCTGCGTGCTGTCATACTTGAGCAGACCGCCGCTGCCGGCGACGTCGAAGCTCGTGCGGAAGCGGCCCAGGTCAGCCCAGCTTCCCTCGATGTGGCCGATGGCACCGGACTGGAACCGAACCGTGACCAGCCCGTAGTCCATAAGCGGCATCCGGTCCGGGCAGCCCACCGCGTAGACGCGCTCGGCCGGTCCAAGCGTCCACAGCAGCCAGTCGATGTCATGGATGGACATGTCCAGAATGACCCCGCCGCTTTGCTCGTAATCCTCGAACCAGCCGTTGGTACCGCTCGGCTGGGAGTTGATGCGCGCCACGCGGGCCACACCTATGTCCCCGATGCCGCCGGACTGGATGATGTCCCGTGCGCGGGCGTATTCGGGGAACCAGCGGACGACATGCCCGACCATGAATGTGACGCCCGCGGCCTCGACCGCATCAAGCATGGCACGCCCCTGCTCGAGCGTGCGGCACATGGGTTTCTCGGTGAAGACGTGTTTGCCGGCCTCTGCAGCCATGATGACATACTCGGCGTGAGCCGGCGTCGGCGTGCAGACGGCCACCACGTCGATATCATCGCTGACGAGATCGGCGGCGTCGGTGGTGGCGCGAGCGCCATACCTGCTGGCGAGTGTCTCGGCGCGGTCGAGGTCGACATCGTGCACGACGGTGACCTCGGTCTCAGGGGTCTGAGTGAAGTTGGCGGCGTGGTTGCCGCCGAGACCGCCGGCCCCGGTGAGGGCTACCTTGAGCATGGGCGAACGCCTCCCTGCATGACCGGAAGATGGATCGCACTACAAACGGGCGGCCACGAGGCCCGCCGAGTACCTATCTTCGCCCTCAGGGAGCATATTCCTTCCCCCGAAGAGGAGTTGCCCGAGGAGGGGGAGAATATGCCCCGTCAACAGGGAGGTGGCGGAGTCGGTGTCAGGTTCTCCCGGCGTGGATGTGGGGAGCGTCCGTATAGGCTTGCAGTTCGCGGCAGCCATGCAGGCAATGGAGCTGGCCGCGAGCGGCCTGTCACGTCGCGAGGTCGCCGAAGAACTGACGGCGGCGGTGGCCGCTTCCGAGGAGAGCCGCAAGCGGCGCATTGCGGGTGTGGTTGCACGCCGATTCGTGGCCGATGGCGAGACCGAACCACCGCTTCGGGTCGTGGCCCGAGCGGCTGGCTCCTCCCTGGACACGCGCCATCTGCTGCTTTACACGATCGCGGGACTCGAGCCGCTGGTCGTGTCGATTGCCGAGGAGATCTTCTACGACCGGTTTGTGCTCGGCCGCACGCCTGGCGCACTCTCGGAGAGCGAATGGGCGACGCTGAACACCGGTCAGTTGCTGGAGACCGATGAGGTCATCACCCACCGTCTGGTGGATCACTATGCGCAGACGCAGTGGGGGCTCGACGACCCGACCAGCACCCAGTGCGCACTGAGGATATTGCGCGAGGGCGGGGCGCTCGGGGCGACCTGGCTGGCGCGAGGCGGAACGCGATGTCTGGGCTATTTCCCCACCCATCGCGGGCCAAGCTGGCGCGTGTTCGCATACGCTTTGTGGGACGAGTTCGCGTCGCACGGGCGTCGCGAAGTCCCGAGGGCGCACCTGCGATCGATGCGGCTGGCGAGGCTCTTCTCGCTGCGCGGCCCGGTCCTGGACGTGATGGCCGAGCGGGCGGCGTCGGAGGGCTTCGGAATAATTGACCGACGACGTTCAGGCGGTCGGCTGATCGTGACGCACAAGAGCTTTGATGAGGCGGCGCAGGCGTTGGCGGGAGCCTACACGCTTTGTGAGGACTGACGGCGGGACAACGGCCCAGGTCACAGGCGAACGAGTGAGAGCATGAGGCTGTCCGAACTACTGACAATCGATGTGGCTGATGGCGGCGCCGAACTGACGGATACGGCGTCGCTGTTGCGCCGGCTGCTCGTCTCTCCGGATGACGCGTCCCGGGCTGAGGCGCTTCGGCATCTGAGTCTGTATCACGAGGACGACGCCGAGGCATCCGAAGCGTTGCGGACCGTGCTGGGGAGTCTGGCGCAGGGGGAGGGCAAGGGTGCGGGCTTCCTGCTCACCGGCCCAGCCGGCTGCGGCAAGTCCCACCTGCTCGGCGCGCTGGCCCTGCTCGCGGGTGCCGACGAGGCGAGGCGTCTGTTCGCGCGCGATCGCAAGGACCTCGTCGGTCCGCTCCGGGCGCTGCATGATGCCCCGCCGCTGCTGATCGTGCCGGTGCCTCTGGAGGAGCACCGCGGCCAGGACGAGTTGCTCGAGGACATCATCTTCGAGCGCACCGAATGGCAACTGCGGCGCAAGCCCTACAGCCTCCAAGTGCCTCTGTCGCAGCACGCCTACGCGCTGGAACTGGTGCAGCGGCATGTCGTCCCGCGCTACCAGGAGGAGCTTGACGAGTTCGTCGCCCAGCGGGTGGAGGCCGTGCAAACGTGGGAGGCCCTGCGCGAAGCCGACGAAGAGGCCGCAGTGCGCATGGGCCACCAGTTCGCGCAGACGATCAACTACCCGCTTGACTTCCGCCAGTCCCGCGTAGAGCGCATGGCGAGGCTGCTGGAAGTGGCGGATGGCAAGAACATATCGGGCATCGTCTATGTCGTCGATGATCTCGGCGACTTCCTGTCGAGCGTCGGCGAGAAAGCGATGCATGGTGACCTGCAGTTCCTCGAGTTCCTGGCCCATCGGTCGAAGATTGCGCCGATCTGGACGGTGGCGGGGCTGAAGGTCTCGCTGCGCGAGTTGCCGGGCGTGGAGCCGCACTTGGCACGAAGCATCACCGAGATGTATGGAACCGTGCTGTCGCTGTCGCCGGCGCACATGCGTTCGGTAGCGTCAGGGATGGTGTCCGCCGCCGGCGATGAGCAGGCGATGGCGGGTGCGATCGACGAGACTTGGTCGGCGTGGGGCGAGGCCTTCGGGGAAGCGGCGTTCAGCGAGGACGAGTTGTGGGAGAGCTATCCCCTCGATCCGATGGCTGCCCGCTGCGCCGAGGAGATCGCGTCGCGGCTGCTCGGGCGTGCGGATGGTTTGCTGACCGTGATGAAGCGGCTCGCGACGTCGGAGCTGCTGGCCGAGAGACCGCATGTGCAGCCCGTCGGCGCCGACGTAGTGCTCGACTTGCTGCTGCCCCAGCTTCGCTCCAACCCCGAGGCAGCTCCGTACGTGAACGAGGTGCTGGGCTACTATCAGGCTGAAGTGGACGAGTTGGCGCCCGATGATCCCGGGCTGGCGCTGCGCGTAGTCAAGGCTCTCATCGCGCTCCGACTGGCCAACATCTGGCTGCCCGTCGGTGAACTGGTGCAGCCGATCGGCCTGGACGATGCCGGGCGGCCCGCGGCGGACGAGGAGCATCTGCGGCAGTTGCTGGAGCGGATGCGCCTGCACGGGCGGTTCATCGAGGTGCGCCGCAGCGGTGAAGAGCGCGAGGATGTCTACTACATCGAGATGCGCACAACGCTCTCGGACACGTTGCGCGAGAAGCTGGCGCAGGCCAAAGAGGAGATCGCTGACGACGCCCCGCGCCTCATGGAGGCAGTCATCGCGCATTCCGGTGCCGAGTTGCCTCTCGGTGAACTGGCCGAAGCCCGGGTTGAAGAGGTGCGGTGGCTCAACAGCGGCCGCGGCATGTCGGTCTCGTGCATGAGCCTGCTGGCACTGGATCAAGCTGACTTGGACCAACGCATCCAGGATCTCGCCGACCCGGCGGTCTTCGAGGCGTGTCATCTTTTCGTGGGACACGTGGCGGCTCCGGCGCTGCAGCGAGCGCGCTGGGAGGAGCTGGCCAGCGGTCTGATGTCCGGCCGCTGGGTGGCGGGCGTGCTGGCATGGCTGCCACGAGCGCTGTCTGATCGAGAGCTGGACGCGCTGCGTAGCTGCGCGGCCTGTCGGACGCTGCTCGAGCGTGAACGCTCGCAGCCGACCGACGAGGACCATGGCCTGCTCATGCGTCTGGAGGAAGAGGAGAGTCGCATCGGCCAGCAGGTGCGCGATATCGCGCGTTCGGCGTACTATGAGGGCGTAGTGATGTCGGTATTCGGCGAGGTGCTCAGCGGCCCCGCGGTGGCCCGAAGCAAGGGCGACTGGGCCGGTGCCCTGAACGCCATCGCCGCCTGGTCGCTGGACCGGATGTTCCCCGATTTCTCCGAGATCGCCCCGAGGCAGTTCATCAGCTCGCGCGAGCAGATCGACGCCCTTATCGACGAGTTCATCCGGCCCGGCTTCGCGCAGCCTGCACCCGACTCGCGCCTGGCAACGCTCATCGAGGCGATCATGGAGCCAATGGGTCTGGCGCGACGCGATGAGGACACGTGGGTGCTTGACGTGGCACGCTCTGCGCCGGCGGCCGAGGTCATCAACCGCATCAGAGCGCGGGACCAGACCCCTGAGACCGAGCGGGGTCGCCCGCTTTCGTGCCCTGACCTGGCGCAGCACATGATCAAGTCGGAGATGGGCCTGGCGCCCGAACTGTTCGAGTTGCTGATGACGGCGCTCATACGAAGCGGCTACCTGATGGCGCTCGACGATCAGCACCGGCCGGTGCGACTGTCGCGGGTGCCCTCGCCGGTGGCGGCACACCTGAGCTACGTCGCCAGGCCGGCCCTGCTGTCCTTCGAGCAGTGGCAGGTGCTTTCGCGTATCAGCCGGATCGTCTTCGACCGCGCGGTGGCGAATCCTGACCACGCCGCGCAGGCGCTGCTGTGGGAGAACCTCGGCGAGGCGCAGGCGCTTTGGCTCGGGCGGATCGAGGCGCTGCGCTCTGGTATTGAGGCACTGCGCCAGTCCCTGGGCCAGCCCACTCGTGCGTGGCGGGAGTCAACGGCGGCGCTCGGGCACGCGGAACGGTTCTTCAAGCTGATCGACGCGGATGCGTACGCGGCCGAGGGCCTCTCGGCGCTGCTGAAGGGCGCGGGCCCGTACCTGGACACCACCAATGGCGTGAGCAAGCTGCGCGAGCTGCTGCGCGTGGTGGAGCTGCTCGAGCACTTCGTGGAGGACGTGGGCCCGAAGCTCGTGGGCGTGCAGACCTACTTGAGCCACGAGGACCTGTGGCTCGGGCAGGAGGGCGAACTCGCGGATCTCCGCGAGCGCCTGACGCATACGATCCTGTCGGGCGAGAACGCGGTCGCGGAGGAGCAGACCTTCGTGCGCCTGACGCAGGTCTTCTACGCGCGCTACAAACGGCAGTACTCCGCGTGGCACAATGCCTGCTACCGCCCATCGGAGTTCGAGGCGTATGAGAGCTTGCGTGCGTCGCCGTCGCTGCGAGTGCTGGCCCAGCTTGACCGACTGGAACTGAAGGTCGAGCATGACGTGACGCTCGTGAACGCTCAGATCGAGGCGGAGGCGAGCAAGCGTTGTCGGGAACTGAACTTCGCGCAGACGCTGGATCAGTCGCCCACCTGCCCGAGCTGTGGGCTGCGACTTGGCGAGGACGTCCAGTTGCGGCCCCCTGAGGAATTGACTGCGCTGGCGGAGCAGGGCGTGGCGGAGTACGTGGCCCATCTGCGCAGCCCGCGCAATCAGGAGGCGCTCGCCGAGTATCTCAAGTCCATGCCTCATCGCGGCCAGACCGTGCGCAAGCTCGCGGAGATTATCCGGCTGCCCGACGACGCCGGACCGCGCATGCTTATGTCACTGCTGGGCGATGACGTGCTCCCCCATCTGCACAGGGCATTGACGGGCGAGCAGGTGGCGCAGCGGAGTCTGGCGGAGTTGCGACGCATCATGGCGGGGCGCACGCTCAGCCGTGGCGAGGCGCGCCGTCTGCTCGAAGAGTGGCTGGACGCTGAGGGCGGCGAGATGGACCCGGAGGGTGACGATATCCTGCGTATTGGGCCGTGACGACCGCCGCAAAGGACCAGAAAATGCGCCCTCGGCTTACCGGCCGGGGGCGCTTTCATGGGGGGCAGACAACGTCCAAAAAAGCTTAATGCGCTGGGTGGAACCTTCTGGGGCACTTCTTCGTTATAGACCATGCAACTCAATCAGAGTGAGCGCTCGTCGCAGGAAGCATTGGCCAACAAGCCTCCTTCCCTAACGAGCCACCGCCCACCTCGCAGACGGGAACCTGAGTGGTGGGCGGCCTCTCTTTAAGTGTGTGGTTGTCCGCAGGCGGGGCCTAGCTGGTGGTGATCTGGCGCCCGTTCGCGCGTGGTCCGCGCAGCGGGTGGAGCATGGCCTCGAGCCCCATCATCGCCACGAAGACGACTGCCCCCGCGATGAAAACCCCCATGTAGTGCCCACCCTTACCGATGAGCAGCGCAGTGGCCAGTGGCATGAACGCAAGCGGGAGCAGTATCAGGAAGTAGGTCGCCATGTAGACCGGGCGAGTGCGTTCCGGGGTGAACTCAAGCAGGTAGCTGTTGTGAGCGACGACTTGCCCGGAGTTGCCCGCGCCCGACGCGGCGAAGGCCAGCACTAGGGCCACCAGGCGCAGGTCGAAATCCAGCCCCCATATGGTGCCGAGCACGGTGTTCGGGAGGAATGGCGCTGCGATAGCCAGACCCACCGAGACAAGCGTGATCGCCCCCGAGATGATGAACAGCGGCACGTTGCCGCGCCGGTCGCTGATGCGGCTCCAGAGCACGTTGGAGGTGCTGTAGCACAACTGACGGACGGCGACCAGGATCCCGACCATCGCCTCGGTCATGTCGAGGTAACGGTAGGCGTAGGG
Source organism: Candidatus Zipacnadia bacterium (assembly GCA_029821735.1). GTDB lineage: Bacteria > Armatimonadota > Zipacnadia > Zipacnadales > UBA5352 > JALGSU01. The sequence goes on from JALGSU010000012.1 coordinate 339,691, forward strand.
CACGAGGAACGGGAAGACCAGACCACAGGCTGCCGAGTAGCACATCCGCGCGCCCAGCAGCAGCCGGAAGTCGCGTTCGCGCGCAGCTCGGCGCAGCCCGCGCACGAGTTGCACACCCATGCGGAAGCGACGGGTCTCAACCTTGTGGCTGGGTTCCACCGCCCAGCAGAAGACCCCCAGTGATACTGAACTGATGATGGCGGCGACCATGAAAACCAGTGCGTAGTTATCGGGGAAGGTCATGCCGCTCTCCGCACTGAGCACCCACTTGACCCAGAACCCCCCGCCGAAAGCCAGCAGGCCCCCGATGAGATAGCGCAACCCGAAGAAAGCGCCGCGCCGGTTGGCGGGCACCGAGTCGGTGACCACGCTCATGAAGGGCACCAGGCCCACGCCGCCGCCGGATGTGTAGACCAGGTAGCAGCCCATGATGACCCAGAACGCGGTCGCGGCGTGCTCGCGGGCCAGGTATTTGATCGCGAGGAAGACGCTGACGATCGCGACGACGCGGAAGACACTGGAGATCTGGTAGAAGATATGGCGACGCTGGCGGGTAGCCAGAGCGGGCGCGACGACCAGCGGCGGCCAGAACCATCCTGCGTTAACCACCGAGACGAGCAGGCCCACGTAGATGGGGTTGTCACCCATGAGCGCAACGGCGAAGGCGGGCAGCACGGTCTCGGGCTCGGTCAGGGCACGTCCGAACATCCACAGTGAGCCGTTGACGACGCCCAGGTTGAAGTTGCGCCGGACCATGGGTCGGTCGTTGTGATTGGTCCCCTGTGTGGGCAAGGCGCGCGGGCTCCTCGGCAGCAGCGTGAGCATCTGCGGATGCGGCGGCGGTCAGCGTTTGATTGCGATCTCGTGCACGTGGCCGTCGGCCGTCGCCCACAGCAGGCGCGTGCCAGCGAGGATCAGATCGGTCCCGTGTGCGGTCGCGCGGCGACGCCAGAGGATGCGCCCGCGTTCGGCGGTGAGGCAGACGAGTTCGGAGCCCGCGGCGCAGTACACGCGCCCCGCATGCACCACCGGTGCTACGGCTATCGTGCCGCGCAGGCGTCGGCGCCACATCTCGCTCAAGGTGTCAGGATCGATGCGACACACCGTGCCCGCGCTGTCACCCGCCACCAGTAGTGAGCCGTCAACGCCCACGGGTGCGCGCACCAGCCCGTCCATCTCGAAGCTGCCGACCTCTGCGCCAGCAGCGTCGAGCTTGTGGACGCGGCCATCATCTGCGCCGACGAAACAGGCGTCGCCCACCACGCGGGGCGATGCGTAGATCGGTGCGTCCAGAGCCGCGCGCCATAGCTTCTCGCCGTCACCGCGGGCAAGGCAGTGGACCAAACCCGCGGTCGTGCCCGCGAAGACGCGGTCGTCAGTGACCAGAGGTGCGGCTGGCACAACCGCGCCCACCGGCACTGACCAGCCCACCGAGCCATCCTCGGTCGCCGCAGCATAGACCTTCCCGTCGTCGGTGCCAAAGAACACAGTTCCAGAGGCGAGCGTAGGAGGCGACGCGGCGGCTCCCACCACCAACTCCCAGGCCTGGACGCCCGACACGAGATCGACCGCTCTGATGCGCGCGTCTGCGCAGCCCACGAACACGTTTCGCTCTCCGACCGCGGCGGCTCCAGTGAAGCCGGCCGGGTGCGTGAAGGGTCTCGTCCAGCCAGAGCCCTCCTCGGTAAGGCCGTCCGTCAGCCTGGTGAGCCGTCCGTCGAGTTGGCTGACAAGAACACAGTCGGGCCCGGCGGTGAGGAAGCAGATGCCGCGGGAGGGAAGCTGGAAGCCTGAGGGCACGCGGACTCCGCGCGTGGTCGCGAAGACCACTGCCATCGCAACCACGAGCGCCGCTCCGCCCAGCCACATGAGCCGCTGCCGCGACAGCCGTTGATGCCTCTTCTGTTGCCATCGCCTGCGGTAATTCACGGGACCTTTCCCTGCCTCCTCGGTGAGCGGTGAATTATAGCACAGACAACGAGGCGGAGAAAGCAGGTCGGGCCTGACCCGTGACCATTGACATCTTCTCGATTCCGGGTATCCTGTCGGGCTAGCGTCCACACCGGATGTCAGTGATGGGAATGAGACCCTTGTGTCCTGATTATCTGCCCGACACGAATCGCTCTCTGGGCGCTCTCGCGCGCCGGTGTCATGCCGCTGGCCGCCGGCCGACCGTGCCTCTGATGGGATACCCGGGTCTGAACCTGACCGCCAGCACCATCAAGCAGAACCAGTCGAACTGGGCGTTGCAGTACCGGACCATCGAGGCCCTGTATGAGCGTTTCGAGCCTGATGCGATGTTCATGCTGATGGACCTGTCGATCGAGGTCAACGCGTTGGGCTTGCTGGTCCGTTTCCCGCTGCACGAGACGCCGACCGTTGAGGAGCATCCAGTCCAGTCAATCGCTGACTTGGACGCCCACCGGCAGATCGATGTGCTCGCAGATGGCAGGGCGATGGTCTGCCTCAAAGTCATCGAAGCGATGCGGGAGCGGCTGCCCGTGCCCGCCGGGGCCTTCGTGACGGGGCCCTTCACCCTTGCTGCGCTCATGGTGGGCGCGAGCGAGATGGCCATGAACGTCGTCATGCAGCCAGACCTGTGCCACGCCGCCCTGGAACTGGCCACGCAGGTAGTCAGCCGGTATGTGGTGGGATTGGTCGAGGCGGGCGTCGACACGATCATGATTCTGGACCCGACCGCAGTGATGCTTGGCCCCGCCCACTACCGCGAGTTCGCCGGCGAGCCGTGCGCGCAGCTCATCAGCCAATCCGAAGGAGTGGAGATGATCCTCCACATCTGCGGAGACACCGGGCACATCGTGCCGGCCATGCTCGAGACGGGCGCAGATGGGCTGAGCATAGACCACCCGATGGACATGGCGCAGGTTGCCGAGCAGATGGGGCCGGACGTTCTGCTCATGGGGAATGTAGATCCGGTGCGGATGCTCCACGAGAACGCTGAGACAGTGGCAGACGACACCCGGCACGCACTTGAGTCCGTCGCAGCACACCCCGCGTTCGTGCTCAGCAGTGGGTGCGATCTGCCGCAAGATGTGCCCGAGGCGTGTATCGACGCCTTCATGGCCGAGGGGCGGAACTGGCGGGCGGAGTAGCGATCAGCGCGAAGCCGTGAGGCTCTCGACCATGCATTCTCTACCGGCCGTGACTTCTACCTCGGCCGCTCCGCACTCGGGGCACGCCGGTGTGATGCCGGTGAAATGGTAGATGGGGTCGTCCCGTACGGTGACCTCGCCCTCATAGCCGCACTCGGCGCAGCGCACCCGCGGCCGTCGCTCCTCCACCACCACGTCGGCTCCCTCGCCGATGGTGTCTCGGAGCAATTCCCCCACCCAGAACTCGATCTGGTCGGTGCTGAGGAAGGTCAGCTCGCCGATGACGAGGTTGACGCGCTCGATGCGCGTCGCCCCCTCCACACGGGCCGCTTCGAGGACCAGCTTCACGATTGCGTGTGAGCGCTCGATGTCATGCATGATCGATCACAGCCCAAGGGCTTCGATGATCTCGTCGAGCCCCTCGCCGCTGCGCAGGCAGGTGGGCACGACAGTCATCTTGGGGTTGACCCGGCGCGTGTCGGCGACGAGCTTGTCCACGGACACTTCCATGGCATCCGCCAGGTCGATCTTGTTGATGACAGCCACCTGGCACTGGTTGAAGATGACCGGGTGCTTGAGCGGCATGTGAGGGCCCTCGGTTACCGATACGACCACCAGGCGCTGATGGGCGCCGAGCGGGAAACCACCCGGGCAGATCAGATTGCCCACGTTCTCGATCAGGACCAGATCGATTTCGTCCATGTCCATGCTCTCGAGAGCGGTGCGCACCAGCTTGGTGTCCAGATGGCACATCCCGCCAGTCTGGATCTGCAGCACCGGCACGCCATGGACCTCGATCCGTTCGGCATCTATTCTGGTCGCCACGTCCCCGGCGATCACGGCGATGCGCATGCGGTCCTTCAGGCGTTTGACCATCTCTATGACGAGCGAAGTCTTGCCGGAGCCGACCGAGCCGAGAATGTCGATGGCGCGTACACCGTGTTCATCGAGCCAGGCGAGATTCTCGTCAGCGTATTCGCTGGTGCGTTCGGAGAGGTCGGTCCTGAGCACTATGTCGAACTGCTTGAGCGATTCAGATACGTTTGGGGTCGACACGGGCATTGCCACCGTTCTGGGTAATTTGCCTGGCGCAACGGGCCGCCATGGCCCGCGGAAGTATACCACAGGGCCTGGCCTCAGACCAGACAGCCAAGGACGCGGGCGGACCCATGGGGAATAGCCCGCATGCATTCACGCGACCTGCGGCAAGCGACGGGCGGAAGACGATGCTCAAGACCGAGGGCCTCTGCGTTCGCGCAGAGGGCCGTCCTCTTATCGAGGAGATCACAACCCAGTTCCGGCGCAACGAGTTCACGCTCCTGACCGGACCGTCGGGTGCGGGCAAGACCACGCTGGGCCGGTGCCTGACCGGTGCGATCCCACACGCCCATCATCTGCCCATGGCCGGTTCGGTCAGTGTCGATGGCCGGCTCACCAGCCAGATGACGCTGCCGGAGATCGCCAGCCGGGTGGGGCTGGTGATGCAGCGGCCCGAGACGCAGTTGTTCAACCTTTTCGTCGCCGACGAAGTAGCTTTCGGCCCACGCAACCTGGGCCTGGACGAGACGGAAGTGGCGCGCCGCGCGGGCGAGGCCGCTGGCACCATGGCGATAGAGTCGCTCATGGACCGGCGCGTGGCCGAACTGTCGGGCGGCGAGAAGCAGCGGGTCGCGATCGCGGCGGTGCTGGCCATGCAGCCCCAGATGTTGGTGCTCGACGAACCGTTGTCGCAACTGGACGGGGCGGGCAGGCGATCGCTTATCCATATGCTCGGCGCGCTGCGCGAGGCGGGCACCGGACTGATCGTCATCGAGCAGCACCCGCGACCACTGACCCCGCTGGCCACGCGACAGGTGCACATAGTGGCGGGCCGCATCGTGACTGACGGTGCGCCTGAACGCGGTCAGCCCGACGGCGATGAGTGGCTGGCCGAATGGGCGTCGATGTTGGCGCCCGCAGGCCAGGCCGTTGGCGACGAACTCGTGGCGCTGGAGGATGTGGCTGTCACCCGGCAGGGGCGCCCGGTACTGACGGGCGTGGACCTGTCGGTGCGGCGCGGGGAGACGCTGGCGCTGGTCGGGCCCAATGGCGCGGGCAAAAGCACGGTGGCCGAGGTGCTGGCGGGCCTGTTGCGACCATCGCGGGGGCGCGTGCGCCGAGCCCGCGACCTGCGCGTGGGGTTCGCTCCGCAGCAGGCGGCGAGCATGCTGCTGGCCGACAGCGTCCGTGAGGAGATTCAAATCAGCGCGGCGCCGCTCGGCAGGGGCGCCCTTCCGGCGGACGAACTACTCGACGCGCTGCGCCTGTCGCACGTAGCTGAGCAGGCGCCGTCGCTCTTGTCGGCGGGAGAGATGAGGCGGCTGGCAGTGGCGGCCGCGCTGGCGAGTGGGCCGGATCTGTTGATACTGGACGAACCGGTGGCGGGTCAGGATCCCGAGGCGCTCGCAGAGATGATGGGGCTCGCGAGGCAGTGGTGCGAGCAGCGGGCAGGACTCGTGATAATCACCCATGACCGCGCCGTGGTGGCCGATCACGCGGACCGGATCGTGGTGCTGGACGAGGGAGAAGTGGTGGCCGAAGGTCGGCCAGCCACTGTTGAGGGAGCCGAAAATGACGACGCGTGACGTTACATACATCGCGATATTCGGTGCACTGTGGGGCGCGCTGGAGATCAGCGTGGGCACCTGGCTGCATGCGCTGAACGTACCGCTCAAGGGCCTGATCATGTCGGGGATGGGCCTCACGGTGGCGCTTGCGGGCAGACAGGTCGTTGCGCGCAATGGATCGCTGATGGCTATCACGGCCATCGCGGCAGTGCTCAAGGCTCTGTCCTTCGGCGGCATTATCCTCGCGCCACTGACGGCGATCCTCATCCAGGGCGGCATCGCTGAAGTGGCCACCATCGGTGCGGCGCGGCCCGCTCGGTGGCGGATGGCGCTGGCAGGCGCGTTGGCTGTGGTGTGGAACGTCTTCCACCCGATCCTCGGCCAGGGTGATGTGATGGGCATGAGCCCTACAGTTGCGTGGGCGGCTCTCGGGGCGCTGGTGCTGCTGCACCTGATCGTGGGCGCAGCCGCAGGCATGATGGCGATGACCATCGCTACCGGGGCGATGCGCCGACTCCGGCCTCAGGAGGCGCACGATGGGCGCTGACGCGGCTCGCACTGCGCGGCCGGGCGGGCGCGATCGCCAGGGGATCGTGAGCGGTCTGGCGATCTTGGCGGCGAGCTTCACCGTGGCCAGCGTGTTGCCGACGGCAGGCGTGGCTGGCTTCGCGCTGGTGCTGGTGGCTCTGTCGGCGTGGCTGGCGCCTGACGCGCTGCGGCGCATGGCCGGGTGGCGAGTGTTGGCCATTCTGGTGCTGCTGGGCGGAGTCTCTTGGCTGGGGCAGAGCATCGTCGCGGCGGCAGGGTCGCCGGGCCAGGTCGGTCCGGCCGCGCTGGCGCTGCATATCGTGATGCGCGTTGGCGTGATATTGCTGGCCGTGGGCCTCGTCGCGTATAGTCTGCCGCTGGAGCAGTTCGCGGCGGGCCTCGAGCGACTGGGTCTGCGCAACTTTGGCTTCGCGATGGGCGTGGCGGTCAATGCGCTGCCGGTCGCGCTGGCGACACTTCAGCAGACGTGGCGGGCGCTGAAGCTGCGCCGACCCTATGCGAAGGGCCGTCTGCACGCCTGGCGGCTGGCGGCGACGACGGTGAGCTGCCGGTGCTGGTAACCGGGCTTGACGCGGTCTTCGCTGCGTCGGCCGCGATTGTCATCGCGTATTGCCTCTACTGGGCGGCTACGAACTAGGCCACATTACCGGAAGTGGACAGGGAGAGTGATTGCCGTGAAGCGATGTATCGTGGTCGGCTGCGGAGGTCGGGGAAGATACTGGACCAACAGCATTCTGGCCGAGATGAAGGACAAGGTCGAGGTCGTTGGGCTGGTCGATATCGAGCAGGAGCCGCTCGCCCAGGGCGCCGAGACGCACGGGCTTGCCGACAGCGCTCTGTTCACCGACACCAACGCGTGCATGGACGCGGTCGAGGCCGACTTCTGCCTTATCTCCACGCCGCCGTGGGTCCACGAGGAGAACGTGCGCTCGGCGGTCGAGCACGGCCTGCCGATCCTGAGCGAGAAGCCCGTCTCGGACACGCTCGAGGCCACCGCGCGCATCAAGAAGATGGTCGACGAGTCCGGGCTGCCCATGGTGGTCGTGCAGAACTACCGCTATTCGCCCTTCATGCTGGCCTTCCGTGATGTCGTCCGCGAGCAGCGACTCGGCAGGCTCAACTATCTGATTGGTCGATACGCGCAGGACTACAATCCGCCCAAGAGCTGGGGCCGCTTCCGGCACGAGATGGACAGCGCCCTGGTGGTAGAAGGCTCGGTGCATCACTTTGACATGCTGCGCAATCTCACCGGCGGCGATTGCGAGACCTTCTTCGGCTTCGGCTGGATCCCGCCGTGGGCGGATTTCAAGGGCGAATGCCAGGGCCTGTATGTCATGCAGATGTCGAACGCGAGCTACTCGGTATACGAGGGCAGCCTCACGAGCGAGGGCATCCAGAACGGGTGGCACAAGGAGTATTACCGGGCTGAGTGCGAGCGAGGCGCGGTCATCGTCGACAACGACAACGTGGTTCGCATCATCCGTGAGAACGGCGAGGATGAGATCGTCGAGCAGAACATGGATGTCCCCTCCGAGGGCGAGGCGATCGTGCTCGAGTTCCTCGACTACATGGCGACCGGAACGCCCAGCCAGACCTGTCTCGCCGATAACGTGAAGTCCGTCGGCATGGTCTTCGCCGCCATCCAGTGCCACGAGACCGGCATGCCGGTGAACGTTCCGGCAATGCTGCAGGAGGCCTTCGACAGCGTATAGGCCGCCTCTCCCACCCGCAGAACCAGAAACGGCCGCTCCGTAAGGGGCGGCCGTTTCGTTGTCTGATGATGGGCCGGCTCAGCGGTTGGCCAGCGCCGCCTCGTATGCGCTCTTCATGAGCATCGTGACCGTCACCGGTCCAACGCCCCCGGGCACCGGCGTGATGGTGCCCGCCACTTCGACCGCCTCGTCGAAGACCACGTCGCCCACGAAGTGGCCCTTGCCGCCACCGTCATCCACCCAGTTCGTTGCCACGTCAATGACCACCGCGCCAGGCTTGATCTGGTCGCCGCGGATCAGCCCGGGACTGCCCGCCGCAGCGATGAGAATATCGGCGCGTGATGTGTGGAATGCGACGTCGCGGGTGGTGGTCCGGCAGATCGTGACCGTGGCGCCCCGATCCAGCAGCATCAGCGCCGCGGGCTTGCCCACGATTACCGAGCGGCCGACCACGACCACCTCGGCGCCGCGGATTTCGGCGCCCGATTCCTCCACCAGATGCACCGCCGCGAGCGCGGTGTTGGGTGCGAAGCTGTCATCGCCCCCGGTGGTAAGCCCGAGGTTATGCGGGCTGACACCGTCCACGTCCTTAGCCGGCGCGATGGCCGCCTGCAGGACTCCCGCATTCACGCCATCAGGCAGCGGCGTGAGCAAGATCAGTCCGTCGACGGAGGCGTCGGCATTGGCGGCCTCGATGGCAGCCAGGAGATCGGATTCGCTCGCGTCGCCGGGCATTTCGCGCAGGTCGTACTGCACGCCCACCTGCTTCGCGGTCTTGCTCTGGATGCGGGCATAGCCAGCCGCGCCGGGGTCGTCACCGGCCATGATGGCCACCAGTTTCGGCGGTCGAGAGAGGGCTTCTATCTGCTCAGTCAATTCGGCGCGCAGTGTCTTCGCAACGGCCTTGCCGTCGAGTATTGTCGCAGCCATGGTCAGTCCTGCTTTCTCGTCACGGCGGCCATCACGTCAGCGAAGACCCGCTCGCAGGTTGCCCGCACTGCTTCGCCCATGACGCGTAGTTCGGTGCCCGCGCGCATGGCGAACTCGACGTCATCCAACAGCGCTAGGTTCACCTCGACGTTCAGCCGCGCGCAGTCGAACGCTGCCTGGCACAGCCGCGCCGCCACGCCCACGTCGCTGATCAGGTTGCGGTTGCCCTTCGCGGCCAGTGGGGGCAGATGGGTGCTGAGCCGATGGGTGCAGCGGGCCAGCTCCAGCGGCACTTCAGCGGCGCCGCGCAGGGCGGTCTGGATGAGCTCATCGCGCGCGGCCTTGATGATGTCACCCCTCTTGGGCAGGCCGTAAGCGTCGCGCACGATCGAGTAGGCCTCGACGTCAGCGTGCGTGATTTCGATCAACTCGGCGCGGATGTCGCCGATGGCAGACATGTGCTCGCGGATCTCGCTCTCGACGTCCGCATACTTCTTCTTGCCGACCGTGAAGTTGCCGACCATCTCGCCGGATGCCGCAGCCAGCGCGCCCGCGAGCGCAGCGGCGCTGCCTCCGCCCGGTGCGGGGTCACTGCCTGCGAGCATCTCGACATAGCTGCCGACCGTCAGGTCGGGCATTCGTGTGTCACTCATGCGCGTCTCTCCTCAGAACAGGCCGACTACCTCGCCGTGCTCGTCGATATCCACGTCCATCGAGGCGGGTCGAGTGGGCAGGCCCGGCATCGTGCGGATCGCGCCGCACAGCGGATACAGGAAGCCCGCGCCGACCGACGGTCGGATGTCCTCGATGGGGACCGTGAAGCCCGTTGGCCGACCCTTCAGCGACGGATCGTGGCTCAGCGACAGGTGGGTCTTGGCCATGCAGATGGGCAGGTTGCCCAGGCCCTGTTTCTGGAACCCTCTGATCTTGCGGCTGACGGCTGCTGAGTACTCGACGCCGTCCGCGCCGTAGATCTTCGTGCAGATGGTCTCGATCTTCTCCTTGATGGTCGCGTCCAGCGGATACAGGAACTTGAACTCACTGGGTTGCTCGCAGGCCGCGACGACAGCCTGCGCCAGGTCCGCCCCGCCTGCGCCGCCATCGGCCCAGACCGTGCTGTCGACCGCCGCGTCCGCCCCTGCGTCGAGCGCGGCCTTCTTGATGGCCGCCATCTCGGCATCGGTGTCGGTCGGGAAGCGGTTGATGGCCACAACCACCGGGAGGCCGAAGAGTTGGCAGTTCTCGATATGCTTGACCAGGTTTGGCGCGCCGGCGACGACCGCCTCGACGTTCTCTTTCTCGAACTCCTCCATAGGCGGCTTGGTGCCGGGCCTGAACTTGAACGCGCCGCCGTGCAACTGCAGTGCTCGCACGGTGGCGACGAGGACCACGCACGAGGGGCGCAGGCCACCCACGCGGCACTTGATGTCGAGGAACTTCTCGGCTCCGCAGTCTGCGCCGAAGCCTGCCTCGGTGGTGACGTAGTCGGCGAGCTTGAGGGCCATGCGATCGGCGAGAATCGAGTTCGTGCCGACCGCGATGTTGGCGAAGGGCCCTGCATGCAAAAGCGCCGGCACGTTCTCGAGCGTCTGCACCAGGTTCGGCTTGATGGCGTCGCGCATGAGCACGGCCATCGCGCCTGCGGCGCCGAGGTCCTCGGCGGTCACCGGCTTTCGGCTGCGATTGAGGGCGACCTGGATGCGGCCCAGTCGCTCGCGGATGTCCTGCATGCCGGAGGTCAGCGCCAGGATCGCCATGACTTCGGAAGCGACGGTGATGTCGAACTGGGCCTCGCGCGGCCAGCCGCCATCCTTCCCGCCCAGGCCGATGACGGTGTTGCGCAGCGCCACATCATTCATGTCGATGACGCGGTTCCACGAGATCGTCATCGGGTCAATATCGAGCGGGTTCTTGTGCCACAGATGCGCGTCGATCATCGCGGCCAGCAGGTTGTTGGCGGCACCGACGGCGTGGATGTCGCCGGTGAAGTGCAGGTTGATCTCCTCCATCGGGACCACCTGCGAGTAGCCACCGCCGCAAGCGCCGCCCTTGATGCCGAAGGTCGGCCCCATCGAGGGCTCGCGCAAGGTCACCATGATGTCCTTGCCGATGTGGGCGAGCCCCTGGGCGAGACCGATGTTGGTGACGGTCTTGCCCTCACCGAGCGGCGTCGGGGTGATAGCGGTGACCAACACGAGCTTGCCGTCCGGCCTGTCATCAAGCCGGTCCAGCAGGTCGAGCTTCACCTTGGCCATGTGGTCCCCGTGAAGCTCGATCTCATCGCGGTTGATGCCGGCGTCCGCGGCCACATCCACGATGTTGCGCATCTGGGCTTGCTGCGCGATCTCAAGGTCGCTGAGCATCTGTCCTTCACCTCTCGGAGTTGAGCAAACTGGGCGCTAGGGCAGTGCTGAAACGGCCCCGCCACTGACTAAGAGATGGCCTCGACCAGATAGTCGATATCAACCTGCTCGCTCACCAGTCTGATCCCGGTCTCGATCTTCTCGTGATCACTGGTGACGACTTTCCCTACCACATCAGAGATTTCGCTGGCCACATCGTACGTGCCCGCGTAAAGCTCAATCACCGGCGCCTGACTGCGCTCGATCAGTTGCAGGACGCTCGGATGTGGCGAGATACCGCCGGTAATGCAGATGCCGATGATGCCGCCCTCAGCCGAGAGTTCCTCGAAGCTGATCGCGGCCAGCAGCAGATCGTCACGGTCGCCGGGGATGATCGCGAGGGTGCCGGGCTCAAGCGATTGCAGCAGACGGTGAGCATGCTGGGCGCCGATGATCACGTTGTGGATAGGGCGGTCCAGGTAGCGGTCCCCGTGCACCAGCACCGCGTCAGTTTCGGCGGCGATCTGGCGCATGGTCAGTCGGCTCAGCACTGGCTCGTATGGGATGACGCCCATCAGGTGACTGTCATGCCGCTCCAACCAGCCGGCCAGCAACGGCCCCAGCTTGTCCATCTTGTCTGGCAGGAACTTGTTGGCCACCATGCCGAGCATGCGGCAGCCTTCCTGGTCGAACATGGCCCGGTTGAGCGAGTACTCGTCGATCGGTTTCCCCAGGCCCCCGCTGCTGACGATCAGCGCGCCCGCCTCGAGAATGCTGGCCACTTGGGCGTTGCCCATGCCCACCACCGAACCCACGCCCGCATGACCGGTGCCCTCGACAACGATCACGTCGGCGTCTTCCGAGAGGCGCGCGTATGCGTCCTCTATCTGGGTGATGAGTGGCTCGCGTGGGCGACCGGCGGCCACGAAGTCGGTCGTGAATCCCGAGGGGATGGTGATCGGGTTGCAGTCGGCGGCCGGGCTATCGAGGCCGAAAACTGTGTTGATGAGCACGACGTCCTCATCGACGCGCACGCCGTCGACCTTCACCGTCCGCTGGCCGACCGGCTTCATGTAGCGGACGCGCATCCCGCGCTCACGCAGCGCCGCCACCAGCCCGAGCGATACCAGCGTCTTGCCACTGTGCTGGCTGGTGCCGGCGATAAAGATACCTGGGCAGGCGCTGTGATTGCTCATGTGCAGTCTCTGCTTTCCCAGTACGCATGGTGTGGTACCATTGGCAATTGCAGATTGAGTTTCCCGGTCGCATTCGCAAATCCCTTCGGGCGTGTGTGCAAACCGGGCAGGTCTGGCCTCTCCCTTGCACGAAGAAGTCCCATGCGCTTGCGGTGGTGGATACTGGCTATACTAGGCTTAGTGAATGCGGCGACTGAAGTGAGGCGCAACGATGACCGACCACAGGGTAGTATTCGGGGATGCGGGAGAGATGACGGAGTTGGATGACGAGAGCGTCCATCTTGTCGTGACGTCGCCTCCCTACTGGTGCATCAAGGACTACGGTCACCCCGAGCAGATCGGGCGGGAACAGCCGTACGAGGATTATCTCGAGGCGCTGTCGCGAGTCATAGACGAATGCCACCGAGTACTCCACAAAGGTTGCCGCATGGCCATCAACATCGGCGACCAATATCTGCGCGCGAAAGAGCATGGGCGCTACCGGATACAGCCCATTCCTGCTGACCTGACCTCCGTCGGACGTCAGGCCGGCTTTGACTTCATGGGGAGCATCATCTGGCGCAAGGTCAGCACGACCAACACCACCGGTGGATGCTCGCTGATGGGGTCAATATACTATCCGAAGGACGGGCATGTCACATATGAACACGAGTACATTCTTCTCTTCCGCAAGCGGGGCTCGTGGCCCAAGCCGGGTGAAGAGGCCAAAGAACGAAGCCGGCTGACACTTGAGGAAAGGTCTGCGTGGTTCCGCGGGGTATGGGATGACATTGCGCCTGAACGACAGGGAGAGCACGTCGCGATGTTCCCGGTGGCGCTGCCGCAGCGCCTGATCAAAATGTACTCATTCTGGGGCGAGACGGTACTCGATCCGTTCATGGGCAGTGGCACAACGGCGTTGGCGGCTGCCACTAAGGGCAGGAACTCGCTGGGATACGAGATCAACCCCGAGTTCGAGCCGATAATTCGCGACAAACTCGACTCGCCGCAGCCCAACCTGTTCGACGCGGCGCAACTGCATCTAGAATTCAGCCACGCGCGACTTGAGCGCGTGGGCACGTAGCACTACTTGAAGTCAGCCGGCTCGAACTCGAACTCAATCACACTCCCGACCTTCTTGTAGGTCACGACAGCCACCTCGATATGTTCCGGCAGTGAGGCCGGAACGTCGTAGCTGTCGGGTTTGATGGAAACCGGTTTGCCACCCACGTAGCCGTCCACGCCGCGAGACTCATCTTCGGGAGTAGCCGCAGTCCAGTCGGTGCCCATCTCCGCGGCTATTCGTTCGACGATCGCTTTCTGGAAAAGCATCCCCTGGTATGTCTTGTAGATGACGAGATCATGGACCCATTCGCGTATGATGGCCTCATCGATCTCAGCCAGGACCGCTCGGAATGATATCAGCATGTTGCTGATCCGCTTTGCGGCACCCTCAATCGTGTCCGGGTGGTCATCCAGATACCAGCTAGCCCATGTCTCGACATCGCCGCCCGGGAACTACTCGATCAACTCGCTCATCTGTCCGACATTGTTGGGTCGAGTTGCCTGAGCAGTTCGGTTGGCCAGATTCAGCAGTGGGGCAGCATATTTGGGCAGTTCCATCTTGGGTATGCTCAGGGCTTGAGCTATGTCCTGCTGTTGCAGTCTGATTATCATGTCGAATACTCCCTCATAGGCTGCATGTGATGTCCGCCGTTCGGCACCTTCAACTGAGGACCACGATGCTCCTCCCAAGAGACGTGGAGTGCGCGAGTAGGGCAGGTGCCCCGCGAGCGCCAAGCGAATATGCGCACATGAATATTATGCTCACCGGGGCGAGGAACGTAGGGAAGACCACGGTCGCCAGACTAACGCTCGACACGCTGGAGGTGCGGGAGGGGCTGGACCTCGACGACGTGGGCGGCTTCTTCACCGAGCCACTTGGCGATCCCGTGGATCCCAAAGGCCATGTCTTGTACGCTATCGGTCACAGGTCCCGGACTTTCGCGCACGTGAATTCAAAGAAGGGCCTGCGCGTGGGGAGGTTCCGCGTGGCTGTGGACGCTTTCGAGCGCCAGGGCGTGAACGCGTTGCGCGATGCAAGAGACGGATCGCAGATGGTTATCATGGACGAGATCGGGCGCTTCGAGGTCCACGCGCCGAAGTTCGTGAGCGAGATCGAGCGTTGCCTCGATTGCGCCATACCCGTGCTCGGCGTACTGAGTGACCACGGTGGACCGGTGGTGGAGTCCGTCGCCGCGCGCGATGATGTGCGAGTCATACCCGTCGAGGAGGCGTCGCGCGATCTGCTGCCGGCGGCCATCACCAACGCGCTCGCCTGCGAGATCGGGCGCATCGATGTTCTGCGTCTGCCGCGCGCGACCGGCGTCATTCTGGCGGGGGGCAAAGGGTCGCGATTGTCGCCCGACAAGGGTTGGCTGGAGGTGGGTGGCAAGCCCATCGTCGAGCGTGTGCGCGATGCGCTGGCACCGGTAACCGCCGAGTTGCTGGTGGCCGGTCACCCGGATATCGCCGCTCGGCTGGCGCTGCCGGTGGTTGCTGATGAAGCGCCCGGCGCTGGTCCTTTGGCCGGGATCGCTGCGTCACTGGCCGTGGCTGAGAATGACGTGCTCAGCCTGTGCGCGTGGGACATGCCCTTCCCGGACACCGGGCTGGTGGCGCACATGCTGGCGCTTGCGGGCGAGGGCTTCGACGCCGTGGCCCCACGCGCCGAGCATTGTGCCGAGCCGCTCTTCGCGGTTTATACTAGGGCCTGCATGGAGCCCGCCGGGCAGTTGCTGGCCGCGGGCCAGCGCCGACCGCTGGCCTTGTTGGAGCAGGTCAACACGCGTTGGATCGAGGACTCCGAACTGGCGGTCTTCGGCGACCCTGAGGTCACGCTGATGAGCGTGAATACCCCCGCCGATCTGACGCGAGCCGAGGCCCTGCTCAGTCGTACGCCCCGTACTGCTTGACCAGCTCGATGAGGTGGCAGTAGTTCTCGAAGCTGACATTGTCGGGCACCGAGTGGTCTGAGTGGTAGATGTAGCCGCCGCCCTCCATCAGCGTCGGGATCTTGCTCGCCACCTCGCGCTCCATCTCTCCGAGGTCCAGCATCGTGCGCACGTCAATGCCGCCCTCGAGCGTGAACACGTCGCCGTAGTCGCGCTTGAGGCCCAGCGGGTCCATGCCGGCCTTGATCTCCAGCGGGTTGAGCACCTGCCAGCCGATCTCCACCAGCCTCGGCATCAGGTCCATGATGTTCCCGCAGCTATGCAGCCACCGGATTTTGCCGCGCTTCTTTGCCCAGTCGCACAGGATTTCGTGCGCCGGACGGATGCAGCGGTCGAAGGTTGCGGGCGAGAACAGCAGCCCGTTGCGGTAGCCCAGGTCGTCGGGGATGCGGATGCCGTCGAAGTCGTAGCCGCGGTCGAGCATCATATCGCCGAAATGCACCGCGCGCTCGGCGGCGAATATCTGCATCTCGCGGCACCACTCCGGGTCCCCGTGCCCACCACGCGATTGCCCCACACATCATAGCCCGGGCCCCAGATACTGTAGTCAAGGTAGTGTCCGGCCTCGACCCATCTCGGGTAGTTCTCCTCGAGGGAAGCCCAGTTCACGCGGTCCTCGGACAGGTCCATGCGTTCCTTCGCCTCGGCCCACGAGTCGCGGTCCTTGATGACGAAGTCGAGGAACTCAGGCACGGAGGCGCGGTGTTTCCACGTGCGGCTGGTCTCGCCCCAGGCGCTGGTCTGGATCGTGTACTCATCGGTGTCCTCGACCACTCCGACCGGGTAGCGCGGCGACAGATCGGCGGTCATGCCCACCCACGTGTCGAAGCCGAAATACTGCGCCGGTGACTGGTCCTCGGGCAGGCCCTCCTCATGCCACCGGACCACGGTCGAGGCCCACGGGCTGTCATGCATGGCGATGCGGTCCATCGGCGTGCGCTCTATCGTCGCTTTGATGCGCTCGCGTGAGGTCATGGTCATTCCTCCGTGGAGCCCGAGTCTGAGAGTATGCGGTCCAGCACGTCCAGGCACATCATCATAGCTCGGGGCGTGTGAAACGGGTCCTTGATCGGCAGCGGCAGCAGGCTCAGCAGACCGTCGGGCCTCTCGCCCTCACGCGTCAGGCGCATGGCCCACTCGCCCTCCTCGGCGTTCGGGAAGTGGCTGAAGGTCCACTCGTGAATGCGGTCATACCATTCCAGACACCACGCCTCACGGGTGTGATGCCACGCCAGCAGCAGCGCATACAGCGTCTCGGTGTGCACCCACCAGAACTTCTTGTCATAGTGTTCCCACGCGGGCGCGCCACGCCACTGGCTGTCGAGGGCCAGCGCCAGGCCACCGTATTCGGGGTCCCACGCGGTCCCCACGTGCCAGCGGATGCAGTCGACCGCCTGGCGGATGCGCTCGGTCTCGCCACGGTGCTCGAAGATGTGGATCTGGAACCACATCGACTCGATTGCGTGCCCGGGCACGACCACGCGGCCCTCGGGCCTGTCCAGTTCAGAACCGTCCAGACCCGTGTACTCAAGCAGGCAGAGGCGCTCGGGTTTGCGGAAGTGGTCCATGACCCCCAGCGCGTGGTCGTAGCCCGCGTCCATGATCTCCGCATCGTCGAGGAAGCGTCCCAGTTCGTAGAAGACACTGGAGAAGATCATGGAGACCCCGTGCGCCTTCGCGCCAGCGGGCACGACGTAGGGCGCCGTCAGGTACGAGCCCGGCTCGGCCAGGCGCTCACGGGCGCGCTGATAGGTTTCCACGGCTACGTCGATCGCGCGCTGCTCGCCGGTGGCGCGGGCGTAT
Source organism: Candidatus Zipacnadia bacterium (assembly GCA_029821735.1). GTDB lineage: Bacteria > Armatimonadota > Zipacnadia > Zipacnadales > UBA5352 > JALGSU01. The sequence goes on from JALGSU010000012.1 coordinate 356,935, forward strand.
TCGGTCATGCCCATGATCGCGAAACCGTCGGAGTAGATGCTGTTGGGGCCCTCCACGACGTCACCGTCTGCGGTGAGCCAGTAGTTCCAGTCACCGCTCGAGTCGCGACCGTGAGCGACAGCGAAGTCGAAGATGCCGCGGGCCACATCCAGCCACTCGTCGCGCTGTTCGATGCGGTTGCACAGCGCCGACCACGTATACAGCGAGCGCAGTTGGGTCCACATGTACTTGTCGCGGCTGACGACCGTGCCGTCGTCCTCGATGAACTGGCAGATGCCTCCGCTGTCGCGGTCGATGGCATGCTTCATCCACCAGGGGACGATGTCGCCGAGAAGCTGTTCGCGGTAGAACTCGCGCAGTGCCAACAGGTCCGATGACGGGCGCATGGGACTCCTCCTTGGGCGCGTCGTGTCCGCACGCTGGTTCCCCGCCCACATGCCAGTGTCCTGTCTCCCTCAGCAATGACAGGGCCCACCGCATCTCGCGGTGGGCCCTTGGTAACGCGACATCTGACACGCGCGTCAGTCGCCGTACTCAATCAGGACGCCCAGCGTGTGCTCCTCACCGTCGATGATGGTGTCGTAGGCCTCGGGCGCCTGCTCGAACGCGAAGCGGTGGGAGACCAGTTCGCTGACCATGAACTTGCCGGCCGCGATGAGGCGCAGCAGTTCGTCCATGTTCCGGCGCGTGGTCCACCGCACATACGCGCGCGGGTAGTCCTGACCCATGTGGTAGTCGGGGTCGTGGTAGCCAGGGCCGGTGCGGGATGAGGGCCGAATGTCCAGGTTCCCGTAGGCCGTGGGGAAGCTGAGCTCGCCCTTGACGCCGCCCACAATGACGATGCGGCCCACCTGGTGGGTATCGGGGGCCTTGAGCGTGGCCGCCGACAGCGCCGGCAGCACCTTCGTGCCATCGCCACCGTAGGCCATCAGCGAACCGTCGATGCCAACGCCGTCGGCCCACTCGATGAGCGCGGCGGTCATGTCCGTTTCACTGGGATTGATCGTGATCTCTGCGCCATGGGCGGCGGCGATCTCCAAGCGCCGGTCGTCGAGGTCGATACCAGCTACGCGCGCGCCGGACAGGCCAATGAGCTGGTTGGCGAACTGGCCGACCAGGCCCTGCCCGACAACCGCGATGAACTCGCCCAGCCTCGGGTCAACGCGCCTGACAGCCTGCATGGATGTCGCGGCGAGGCACACCATGACCGCGTCGTCGAAGGACATGCCGTCGGGGATGTGTGTCGCGACCTGCGGGTGGCCGACGTTGTAGTCAGCGTGGTGATAGCACTCGCCGGCCATGCCGATGATGCGGTCGCCGACGGCATAATCGGTCACTTCGTCACCGATTGCGACGACGGTGCCCGCGGTGGAGTAGCCGGTCGGTCGAGGCTCTGCCTCGACGGGATTGGCGCGCCGACCCTTCAAGCCGCCGGTCTCAGTGCCAGCGCTGATGAGACTCGTGGCGGTCTTCATCAGGATTTCCTTGGGGCCCATCTCCGGCAGCGGCTGCTCCTCGACAGTGAGACTGCCGTCGCCGTGGATCAGGACGATGCGTCGACTTTCGGGTATATCAGACATCGATATCAGCTCCTGTTGTGCTTTGGGTGGTCGCCTGTCTCAGGTGCGTGTCGTCAAGAGATGCTCGGCGATGGTCGCCACCGGCGCGACCCAGATGCGGTCACGCTGGCGGACCAGGTAGTCGAGCATCCACTGGAATTCCCCAACTCCGGTGCCCAGGCGGGCGCTGCCGATCGCGTGCATGGTCAGAATCAGCCAGCGTCCCTGTGCCATGGCCCGGTCGATCATCCCGACTATCTCCTCGCCGCGCGTGTGCTCGACCGGTCGCGACCACAGGCAGGCGAGGTCGCAGTTGTGTGGGCTGTTGGCGAAACCATACTCGCCGTAGCTCCGGCCGGCGATGAAGTTCCGGGCAATGATCGGGACGTAGCTCTGACGCGTCTCGCCCATCCCGACATACGTCATGTAGCACGGGTAAGCGAAGCTGCGGCTCTCGCGCGGGACCATGCTCTGCAGGCGCTCTTCCGCCTCGACGACGTCGGCCTCCATCTGCTCGAGGGTCATCGACTCCAGGCCACCCGCGCCCGGCTCGTCGCGGAAGTTGCGCGAGCACGTGTGGCCGATTGAGTGGTTGCCGATCTCGTGGCCGCTCTCGTGTATGGCCACCCAGGGCGCGAGCTTCGCCTGCCAGTCGTCGCCGCGCGGCGGGATGTAGAACGTGCCCTTGATTTCGCGCTCGTCCATCAGCGGAATGGCGGTGCTCAGTTGCGTCTCCGTGCCATCGTCGAAACTCACTGACACCGCGGCCCGGTAGTCCCCGGGCCATGCGTCGAAGTTGATCTGCGACATCGCGGCATTTCCTTTCTGTGCGGCTATCGCGCGTCCACGTAGAAGTCCTTGTCCTGCAGCGGCAGGTCGACGCGCACGTTCCCGGCGTTATGCGATTGATGGAAGGCGAGTGCCATCTCGACTGCGGCCCTGCCGTCCTCGAAAGTGCACGTGCTCTGGGTGTCGTTATCGATGGCCTGGAGGAGGTCCTCGATAGCCCCGAGAGTCTGGCTGGCGAGCCCGGGCATCTCGAAGGGGACCTCCATGTGGAAGCCACGATACAGGTCCGGGTCGGGCACCCACATCGAGCAGTCCCGACCGTTGTTGGCGGTGCGGATCATGCCGCCCGAGCAGATGAAGTCGAGCGAGTAGTAGAGCGCCGGCCCCGCGAACATGAGGTGCACGCCGTTCTCGAACTGCAGGTACCCGCGCGCGCCGTGGTCCTGGGCGGTGGCCTTGTCAGCCTCGGAACTCACGTCTCCGACCAGCGTGCCCATCACCCACGCCGCTTCACTGTCGGCCATCCACCGCGCCAGATCGAGCCAGTGTGAGTTGGTGTGCAGCAGTGACCCGCCGGTGAGGAGTATGATCTCGCTCAACTCTCCAAGCTCGCCGGAGTGGATGATGCTGCGGATCTTCTGCCACAGCGGCGACCAGCGCCGTAGCGTGCCCATCACGCTCTTCACACCGTAGCGGTCGGCAGTGGCGATCATCTTCTCGGCCTCCGCGAGCGATCCGCTGAGCGGCTTCTCGCAGTAGATACCCTTCACACCCGCTTCCGCAGCGGCGCACGAAAGCTCGCAGTGCAGTGGCGTGTGGGTGGCCACGCTGACGATGTCGGGCTGGATGGTTGCCAGCATCTCCTCGTGATCGGCGAACACCGCCGAGCGAGGCACGCCGTAGCGCTCGGCGAAAGCCTCGCGCTTCTCGGGCACCGGGTCGACGCCCGCGACGATCTCGGTCCGGGGGCAGGCAGCATACCCCTCGGCATGGGCGTAGGGCCCCACCCAGTAGGGGAAGTTGTCCATCTCGTCATCGATGGTCGCCCCCATGCGGCCGCACCCAATGACTGCAACTCGGTATGTCGCCGACATCTCGCGAACACTCCCTTCGTCCATCGTGAGTCGCGCCCCCTTCCTCGCCTTCGCTCCCCTCACCTGCCCGCTTACCGGCAGAGGTAAGGCGGGCGTGTCCGGTGAACACCTTCTGCCCTTTCAGTAGAGAACACCGGCCGCGGGGGCATGCGCAGGGACAGGTGAGAGATGACGTCACGCGAGCGGATCAACGCGGCGCTCCGACACGAGGAGCCAGATCGCATACCAATGGATCTGGGGGCTTCCGAGTCCTCGGGCATCATGGGTATCGCCTACAACAACTTGCGCTCGCACCTGGGGCGCGGTCAGCGCACACAGATATACGACATCTCTCAGGTGATCGCCAAGGTCGAGGAGCCTGTGCTCGACCGCATCGGGGCGGACGCCGTGCCCCTGCTCATTGAGCCGCGGCGCTGGAAATCCTGGACGCTGCAGGACGGCTCGCCTTGCGAGATCCCAGAGGGACTGAACATTACCTCGCGTGAGGAGGGTGGCTGGGAGATTCTGCGGGACGACGGCACCGCCGCGGCGGTCAACCCGGCTGGCTCTTACTACTTCGACCCCATCAACCCGCCGCTGGCCGACGCGAGCGTTCCCCAGGACATTGAGGATGGCATCGAGCACCTGCGCAGCTTCGACTGGCCCTCGTGTATGGATGAGGACTACGAGGACCTGGGCAACAAGGCCCGCTGCCTTCATGAGGAGACTGGCCGCTTCGTGGTGGCGAACCTGTGGGTGCACGTCTTCGCCGCCGGGCAGATACTGCGCGGCTTCGAGAACTTCATGATGGACCTCGCCGCCGACAAGGCCCTGGCCCACCGTCTCATGGGCCGCCTGGTCGACTGCTACGCCGAACGCGTGATCCCGTACATCGACGCGGTCGGCCCGTACGTTGACATCATTCAGGTCAACGATGACCTCGGCACGCAGAACGGCCCCCAGCTCTCGCCCGCGCTCTATCGCGAGATGGTGAAGCCCTACCATGCGCGACTGTGGGGGATGATCAAGAAGCGTTCGAGCAAACCCTTGCTGCTGCACTCGTGCGGATCGCTGTATGACCTGCTGCCTGACCTCATCGAGATCGGCGTTGACGCCATCAACCCGGTGCAGGTGATGGCCGCGAACATGGACGGCGACTTGCTCAAGCGCGAGTTCGGCGATGCTCTGACCTTCTGGGGCGGAGGCTGCGACACCCAGCACGTGCTGGGCGGTGGTACGCCCGAGGACGTCCGCGAGGAGGTGCGTCGCCGCTGCGATCAGTTCGCGCCCGGCGGCGGCTTCGTCTTCTGCCAGGTGCACAACATCCAGCCTGACGTGCCCGTAGAGAACATCATGGCGATGTACGAGGCGTTCGATGAACTGCGGTAGCTCGACCACTGGAGGAACACGATGCCCGACAAGAAGCTGCGCATGATGGCCTTTGGCGCACACCCCGATGACTGCGACCTGCGCTGCGGCGGGATGGCGATGAAATACCGCGCGCTGGGGCATGAGGTCAAGCTCATCTCGATGACCAACGGCGACACCGGCCACCATGAGCAGGGCGGCGGCCCGCTGGCCCGACGACGATACGCCGAGACCCAGGCCTCCGCCGCCGTCGCCGACATCGAGTACGAGGTCTACGATATCCACAACGGCGCGCTGGAATACGACCTCCACACGCGCGGGATGGCGATCCAGTCGATCCGCGACTTCCGCCCTGACGTGGTGATCTGCCACCGGGCGAATGACTATCACCCCGACCATCGCGCGGTGGGGGAGATCATCCACGCGGCGATCTTCCAGGTGACGGTGCCCAACGTCCTCGCGCTGACCCCCGAGCTTGATGCGCCGCCGGTGCTGGGATACTGCTACGATTACTTCACTGACCCGACGCCCTACGTGCCGAGTATCGCCATCGACACCGACGATGTTTTCGAGCGCAAGATCGACATGGTGCACTGCCATGAGTCGCAGATGTATGAGTGGCTGGTGCGCGGCACCGAGGGCGTGCCGACTGAGGACGCCGAGCGCCGGGCGTGGTTGGCCCCGCGCCAGTATGAGCGTTTCGGCCAGGTGGCGGACCGCTTCCGGGACGTGCTGGTGAAGTGGTATGGTGAGGAGCGCGGGTCGGCGATCAAGACGGCTGAGACGGTGATGATCTCGCAGTATGGCCGCGCCCTCCCCGACGATCAGGTGAAGGACTTCTTCCCATTCATTGGGGAGTGAGTCGTTCCCGGGAGCGCCGGCTTCCAGCCGGCATGCCGTTGCCGTGGCCGTACGGAGGGGCCGCGGCTTCAGCCCGGCCCGTCGTTCGCCGTTGCCGCTCCACGTCGCCGGCCGATATCATCCATCGCGAATCAGGACGCCGCCATGAGCGACAACGCATCCTCAGCGAGCCGCCGCCATCCCTGGCGTCTGCCTGCATGTGACTACCGCGATCCCGGGCGACTCGTCTCATATTGTGTGACCACGCACCGACGGCGGCCGTTCCTGACTCGAGGCGCGGTGCCCGGCAATGTGCGCGATCTGCTCCTGCACAACGCCGAGCAACACGGTTGCGCCATCGTCGCCTATTGCATCATGCCCGACCACGTCCACTACCTCGCGTGCATTGTCGGACAGGGGGACCTCGTCGCTCTCATCGAGGGGTTCAAACGCGATTCGGGCTACGCTCTCGGCCGTCTCGGACTGCCCACGCCGGTGTGGCAGCGTAGCTATTGGGACCGTCACGTCAGGGACCGTGAGTCGCCCGAGGACGTGGTTGAGTACATCCTCATGAACCCCGTTGAGGCAGAGCTGTGCGAGCGAATCGAGGACTGGCCTCATAGCGAGTTCATTGGCTACCCCGGGTAGCGTGGCGGCGAGGCTTCACGCACCCGGACTTCCCCATAGAGCACGAACTGTGGACCTGGACGTTCTGCAGTCCCAGCCAGTGCGGATACCGCCTCTATGTGCATGTTGACGAAGAAGGTTGCGCGACTTATACTTTCCTCGGCTCAACGTGACGCCGCGAGGCGGGAGCATACAATGTGTAGTAGGCGATTCGCGTCAACCGTGTCGAGAGCGTTGGAGATTGCAGTCTGCGTCTGGCTCTGCCTCATCGCTGGCTGCGTGCAGCGGACAGTGAGCACGGATGCACAGCCTCCATCGACCGAGGGACAGACCGAGGCACCCGGGCCGGGGGCCGTCGACGACCTCCCCTCTCTTCGCGACGCGGCGGAGGCCGGTGACGTCGATCGGGTGCGCTCACTGCTCCAGACTGGCGCAGACCCCAACGGGCAAGCGCCCGGGGATGAGGCCATTCTGCTGCATCTGGCGGTCGAGGAGAACCACCCGGAGGTCGTCGAGGCCCTGCTGAACGGCGGCGCGGACGTGAATGCGACCAACCGACTCGCTCAGACAGCCCTGCACCTGGCGGCGAGTGAAGGGCAGGCCGACATCGTCAGCGCTCTGCTGGCACATGGCGCGGACGTCACCCTCGAGGACCAGATGCACGCCACGCCCACCCAGCACGCTGCCATTCAGGGACATGACGAAGTTGTCAGGATGCTACTGGCGTCCGGGGCCCCAATGACCATCCACATCGCCGCCGCGCTTGGCGACGTGCTCCACATGAAGGGCTGTTGGCGCGAGGGCGCCATGCTCGACGAATGGGACGGCAGCGGCCTCACGCCGCTGCACTACGCGGTTGCGGGGGGACAGACGGAATCGGCGACGTTCCTAATCGATCACGGCGCGGACATCGACGACATCGGTGGCGGCGGCATTACTCCGCTGTCTGAGGCTTGCGTGTTGGGGCGTCTGGGCATGGTCAAGTTCCTCGTGGAGCATGGCGCAGACCTGGACGCGACCGCCGAGGTTACCGAGGATACGGCGCTGCACCTGGCGGCGAAGGCGGGCAACGCCGACGTGGTTGCGCACCTGGTCGAGCACGGCGCCGACGTGGACGCAGTGACGACCAATGGCATCACCCCGCTGCACGAGGCGGTGCGGGCGGGTGACCTGGGCGCAGTCAAGCTGCTCCTGGCGGCGGGGGCGAGAACGGACCTGAGCGACGACTGGGATATGACGCCTCTCGAACTGGCCGAGCAGCGAGGCCTAACGGAGATCGCGGGCCTGATTCGGGAGCATGGCGGTGCCCCCAACAGCGACTGACGGCTGGCGCCCCGCCTCTCTCCCCCCCTACCACCTCCCGCCGTGTTTGCGCAGGAACGGTAGCATCGCGAGTTTGGTTATGCCCACCATCGCCAGAGGCGTCTTGCCGCCGTTGTTGCGAGCGTTGACCTCAGCCCCGTTCGCAACCAACGACCACGCCACCTCGCGGTAACCAAAGCGGGCCGCCCAGTGCAGGGGCGTGTTGCCGTCCTCGTCCCGCGCGTTGACGTAGGCCCCGCGCAGCAAGAGCAGGTCAACCACTTCGCTGCTTCGGAGAACGCTCGCCCAGTGCAGCGGTGTCTGCTCGTCCTTGGTGAGCGCGTTCACGTCGGCCCTGAGATCGGTCAGCAGGCGCACCACTTCGAGGCAGCCGCGCCGGGCGGCGAAGTGCAGAGGAGTCTGCGCCCACTTGTTGCGGGCGTCCACCTGGGCCCCGCGCGCCAGCAGCAGCTCTGCCACCGTGTGGTGGCCGCGGTTGGCTGCGTAATGCAGCGGGGTGGCAGCACGCTCGGTGAGGGCGGCGACGTTGGCCCCGTGCGCCAATAGAAGCTCAACCAGGTCGATGTGACCGTTCCATACCGCCGCATACAGGGACGGGGCCATCCAGCCGCGCTTGCTCCGCGTGTTGATCTCAGCCCCCGCGTCGATCAACAGTTGCGCAACCACAAGGCGCCCCTCTTGGGCCGCCCAGTAAAGCGGCGTGCGACCCCGCTCGTCCCGGGCGTTGAAGTCAGCCCCGTTCCTCAGCAGCAACTCCGCCACCTCGGGGCGATCCGGCTTGCAGGCCCAGTGCAGTGGGGTTCGCAGGTGAAGGTCCAGGGCGTCTACCTTGGCCCCCTTGGCCAGCAGGACTTCTGCTTGCTGGACATCGCCCTCGCGAGCCGCTATGTGTAGCGGCGAATCCCTGCTCGCCACCTCGTTCGCCTTGCGGTAGACGCGGGACACGATCACGAGGCCGCCCACCGTCACAGCCACTATCCCTGCCAAGGCCCACGGGTTGTCCATGACACCGCTCCCCGGCGACTTCGCGATCACGACGTTGGGGGCGCGACACCCACCACGAACAGCTTGCGCGCATTGTCCGTCGTCGCCTCCGCGACCTCGTCGAAACTGATCTCGCGGGTCTCCGCGATCTGCTCGGCGACATACTTCACATACGCCGGCTCGTTGGTCTTGACCTTCTTGCGGTGAGGGTGTGGGGTGAGGTAGGGGCAGTCGGTCTCGATAAGGATGCGGTCGAGCGGAATGCTCGCCGCCACCTCGCGCAGGTTGCCCGCGTTCGGGTAGGTGACCGTCCCGGTGAAGCCGATGTGCAGCCCGAGGTCCAGCACGCGCTGCGCGTCGGTCAACCCCGATGACCAGCAGTGCACCACCCCGCGCGCCTGCCCGCCGGTCTCGCGCTCGAGGATGGTCAGCGCCTCGTCGTAGGCGTCACGAATATGCACGACCAGCGGCAGGTCCAGTTCGGCCGCTAGCTGGATCTGCTCGATGAACGCGATCTCCTGCTTGTCGCGAGGCGAGAGGTCCCGGAAGAAGTCCAGGCCCGTCTCGCCGATGGCCACGATGCGCTCCCCGCTCGCCAACTGCGCCAGCTCGTCGAGCACGTCGCCGGTAACGCTTTTCGCGTCATGCGGGTGGACGCCGACGGTCCCCGCGATGCCGGGCACTCGGTTGACCAGCTCCGCCACTGCGCGGTTCGAGGCCGGGTCGGTGCCGATGGTGATGATGGCGCCGACGTCTGCCTCGGCGGCCCGTGCGAGCACATCGTCGATCTGGCGGATGAGGCGCTTGTCGGTCAGATGGGCATGGCTATCAATGAGCATGGGGTTCCTCAGACTGCGTATTCGGCCCACTGCGCTTCGCACGGGAAGGTGTCGGCGAAGAGCATCGCGCCCTCGGCGGGCAGCGCGACGTGGGTCATCAGCGTATCGTTGTGAGTGCCATCATCGGCGGCGTGTCGGCACAGTGAAACGGGCCCGTCGTGGCTGGACATGATCTCGATCGATCGCGCCACGGTGCGCGCCGGATCATCGGCGAGGTAGCGATCCAGCAGTTCGGTCCGCCCGCGAGCGTTGTCGAGATACTCCGGCTTGCTGGCGTGCTCGATCTGCCCGGAGGCGTAGAAGTTAGTGCAGTGGATGTGGTCCCCGTCCATGCGCAGGATGACCTTGCGACTCTTGCTGCCCTCGAGGATAGCGCCCTCACCGGCGGCGTCGCACACCGCGTAGTTGCAGCCCTTGCCCATGTAGGGCGTCTCCTCGAACAGCGCGCAGGCCTCGTCAACGCTCCCGGCGCATTCGAGCAGCAGACGCGAGATCACCGCGTCGGGCAGGCCGAGGCGGTATTCGTCACTCTCGCGCGGGCGCACTGACGAGCCGCCGGTTGCGAGACCGAGCGAGTTGATGCCCTGCGCCCAGATCGTGCCGCCGTAGGTCACGCACAGCATGCTCGGGCCGCCGTCGTAGATGCGGTGCTGGAGGTGGTAGAAGTGCTTGTCCGCCAGCAACGAGTCGTGGTTCTTGATCAGCAGCGGCCCGCGGTCGGAGTCGCGCAGGATCAGCTCAAGCGGCAGGTCCGCGCCTTCGGAGATACCATCAAGCTCCTGACACAGCGTGGGCGCAATCGATCCCAGCAGATCGAAGATGCGGTCACACTCGCGGACCACGCGTTCGCGCGTCAGCCCGGGCATGTCCCACGCGCCATGCAGCCGCACCCAGTCGACGATATTCGCGCGGTAGTGCTCACCGATCTGCTCGCCAACTTCGTGGTGCGTCCCTTGGAAGACAACCGGCTGCATCATCACTCACCCACCCTATGGTCTGAGGCCTGCGACGGTCTCCTCGTCGAGCGCTTCGCACATCGCGATGACAAGCTTGAGCGTGGTCTCGTAGTCTTTGGCCGAGATGATGCCCGCGTGCGAGTGGATATGACGCGTGGGCACGCCGAGCACCAGGCTCGGGACCCCGTGCGCGTGCAGGTGGATGCGCCCCGCGTCAGTGCCGCCGCCCATCAGCACGGTGAGCTGATAGTCGAGCTTGTTCTCCTCGCACAGGTCGATGGCCAGGTCGCGCAGCCGCATGTTCGGGATCGCCGAGCCCTCCAGCACGTAGATCGCCACGCCGCCGCCGAGCTTCACGTCCGACTCCTCGGGCTTGATGCCAGGCACGTCGCCCGCGATGCCGGTCTCCAGCACGATCGCCACGTCCGGGTCGACCGCATTGGCCGAGGTCATCGCGCCGCGCAACCCGACCTCCTCCTGCACCGTCCCGACCGCGCAGATCGTGTTCGGATGATGCTTGCGCTTGAACGCCTGCAGCGTCTCGATGGCCAGCGCCACGCCAATGCGGTCGTCCCAGGCCTTCGCGAGGATGCGGTCCGAGTCGGCCATGATGGTGAAGGGCGACCACGGGTAGATGGGGTCGCCGGGGCGGATGCCGAACTCCTCGGTGGCCTGCTTCTTGTCCTTCGCACCCACGTCGATGAACATGTTGTCCTTGGTGACGACCTTGTTGCGCTCGTCGGCGGGCAGCAGGTGCGGGGCCTTCGCGCCGATGACGCCGGTCACCTCGCCCTTGCTGGTCTCGACGACGACGCGCTGCCCCAGCAGCACTTGGTCCCACCAGCCGCCGAGTGGCGCAAAGCGGAGGAAGCCGTCGTCACTCACCAGCTTGACCATGAAGCCGATCTCGTCCATGTGGCCCGCCAGCATCACGCGCGGACGGTCGGCGCTGCCTTCCATCGTGGCGATGAGGCTGCCGAGGTTATCGCTGGACACGTCCGCGATCTTCTCAACGTGCGCGCGCATGATCGTGGCGACTCGGCTCTCGAAGCCGGGAACGCCGTTGACCTCAGTGAGTTCGCGGAGCAGTTCGACGCGGGCTTTCTTCATGAAGATCATCCCCATAAATGTGAAGTGTCAGTCGTGTCGGAAGCTGCCTTTGAGCATGCTGCTGAGCTGTCCGCCGAAGCCGGTGCGGACATGTCCGTATATGAGGCAGGGCGAGCTGAGCACGATGAACGCAAAGAGCGCCAGCACCGCGCCGTCGACCTCATCGGTTCGCATATTCACTGCCAGAACCAACTGGTGTGCCGCCCAGAGGGCGCCGATGCTCCACGCCAGTGGCGCGAAGGCGAGGGCCACCTCAATCGCCGTCTGCCGCCCGTCAGCGCAGGAGCGCCGCAGTTGCAGGAAGAGCGAGAGCAGCGCTGATACGCCAAAGCCCAGGCACGCAGCCCAGGCGATCGAGATCAGCGGCGCCTGGTGGGTGACGAGATACCAGATCGAGCCGGCCGAGACGCCCGCGCCCGCGAGTTTCGTGCCCATCACGAGAAACTCGGCGTTACTCGCAACCAGCGACGGGTCGGTGGCGATGGGTAGTGAGAGGAAGGTCGCGCCCATGCTCAGCACCTGCGCCGCGGGTATGCCGGGCTCGAAGCGGGGCACGACCATCGGCACCAGTATGGGCAGCGCGATCCACGCCATCCCGCCGATCACAGGCATGATGGCAGCCGAGGCGATCGTCGGCAGCAAGGTCTTGCGGTGGTGCACGCGCGGGTCGTCGGCCGCTCCGTAGGCCTCCAGGACCTTGGGCCAGATGACGAAGCCCGCTGATCGGGGTATCGCGAACAGGTAGGTAGCCATCTGCATGGCCAGACTGTAGAGGCCGAACTGCTCCTGACCGTAGTACGCAACTATGATGGCGCCGTCAACGGTGCGCAGCAGGTAGTCCGAGAACGTGATGGCGGCGATGGGCAGGCCGACCACCGCCAGCCGCCCCATCATGCGCCAGTCCAGCCGGGCCCGTATGGTGATGCGCGCGACATAGTGCAGGTAGACCAGCAGCACGAGGCTCGCCGCCAGCCACCCGAGCATGACGCCGGTGACGCCCATCAGCAGCGCTCCACCGACCATCAGGAGGAATTGCGAGACGGTGCGCACCAGCTCGCCCACCGCGAGGGGCGTGAAGTTGCTCCACGAGCGCAAAACACACCAGTAGAGCTGCGTGAGTTCCTGAGCCAGCAGGATGCCCGCGGCCGTCGCCAGGGCCATGCGCGTGTTGCGCGCATACGGGCACAGGAAGACCGCGTAGGCCAACAGGCCGAGGGCAGCGACGACGGTGACGAGAGTGACGGCGATGAACGCAGCGTCCTCGATCTCGCCCGCCTGCTCATCTTCCTCCGCACCAATGGCCAGCGGCAGTCGTTTGCTCAGGCCATGGCGGAAGGCGATGTCAGCGTTGCCCAGGTAGCCGATGAACAGCCCGGCGGTCCGCTGTATCCCGCGCCCCACCGGCCCGATGAGCCTCATCAGCAGGACTGAGCGGACGATACCTGCCACCATCGCGACGTAGGAACTGCCGCCGATGATGGCTATGGCGGCCCCGAGGCGCAGGAGGCGTTCGGGGCGGCGTTTTTCGCGCAGATCACCGGGGGGCATGGGTTTGATATTACACGACCAGACGTGCTCCGGCAAGCGGCCCTCAGTCAGCGGCGAGCTAGATAGCGCCGTGCGCGTACACGATCTGAACGGGCGCGGCCCCCGTGCGCCGGCCGCCGTGCGCAGTGCCAGCAGGCACGTAGACCGCTACCCCGGGCTTGAGTGTGACCACGTCGTCGCCCACCATCAGTTCGCCCTCGCCCGAGACCACGTAGACGGCTTCCTGGTCATCGTGCACCTGTGGGTCACCGAACTCGCCCAGTATGTACCACGCCACGCCGACGTTGAAGCCTGACGTGGTCGGGATGTCATCGCCGCCCACCAGGTCGATCGAGTAGCGGTCTTCGAAGTGTGAGGCCGGGATGGCGTTCTGGTCAACATGCTTCGCTTCACTCATCGTTGATCTCCTTGGCTCGAGTCTCTGGCGTCTGACCTGCGGCCTTTCTCCGTAGCAGGCCGCCGGTCCTCCGGGGCTATGCTCTACTCACATCTTCGTGTGCGGAAATGCGGCAGTTGCGTATGGCGGTAGAAGCGCGCAGCGACGTCGTAGTCGTTCAGGAGGGGCCGGATTCTGTTTATCCGGCCCGGTCGTTGGGCATGCGGGTGAGTGCGGTGAAACGCTGACGCATGGAATTGGCGCGTGTGAGGATCCGAAAGGCTGGGCCGGGTAAACAGAATCCGGCCCCTTGTATGATAGCAGTCGTTAGTAGAGAGGTATCTCCTCGTGGATGCTTTGCATCCACGAATGGCCGCGACAGCGGCATCCTGCTCCGGTATGGCGTGTGGTGAAGATGTGGGTAGAACATAGCCTCCGGGCCTGGGCAGGTGTGTCTACCCATTCGGAGGAAGACCTATTCCCCCCGCTCTCACGGGGCCATATCCCAAGGAGGCCTGAAAATGCGCGCTATTGCTCTGACACTCCTATTGGTCGCAGGCGGACAGTCCGACTACGAGATCGTCATCGGCGACCAGGCGACCAGAGTGAGCCGAACCGCCGCCGGCGAATTGCAGACGTGGATCGAGGCAGCGACCGGCGTGCAGTTGCCGGTGGTCGTGGCAGCAAGCCCTGACCGCAAACATCTCTACGTCGGCCCGGGCGCGCCGCCCGCCGACTGGGGCATCGCCGTCGAAGATATTGCGCCAGAGGGCTTCGTCATCATGACGATGGGCGATGACATGGCCTTCGTCGGCGCTGACCGGGGAATTCACCCCGAGAAGATCACTAACACCGCCGCGCCCACCTGGTGTGGGACCATGAACGCGGTCTACGACTTCCTCGAGGAGCAGGTCGGCGTGCGCTGGTACTGGCACGACGATCTGGGCACCATCGTGCCGCAACTCGATGAGCTGAAGGTCCCCGCGCTGAACTACACCGAGGAGCCGGATTTCGTCTACCGTGCGCTTCCATATGGCCCCAATGACGCCGAGGGTGGCCAGGCGGCGAGCGGAGAATGGGGGCGGCGCAACCGCCTCGGCAAGAGCATCTCAACTTACCACGCCCACGCATGGTTTCAGGCGGTACCAATAGACCAGTATGCCGAGGAGCATCCGGAATACTACGCACTGGTCAATGGCGAGCGCGTGACGCGCCACTACTCGGGCCACCACGGCGGACAGCTCTGCACCACCAACCCCGACGTCATCGAGATCTTCGCCGAATGGTGCAAGAACTACTTCCGCACCCATCCCGACCGCGATATGTGCTCGCTCTCGCCCAATGATGGCGGGGGCTTTTGCGAGTGCGAGAATTGCACCGCGCTGGATGTGGCGATGTGGCCCGAGGATGGTTCGCGCGCCGGCCACCCCGAGATGGCCGACCGGATGTTGACCTTCTACAACGCCATCGCGGAGAAGGTCGTTGAGGAGTTCCCGGATCGATACCTCGGAGCGTACGTCTACAGCTACTACCAGGCCCCGCCGCACCGGCTGAAGGCTCACCCGAACCTGGCCCTGGTGCTCGCGCCCAATACCGGCTGGACCGGCTCGGCTCCGGCAAACTGGGAGCGCGACCGGGAGCAGATGGACGGCTGGGCGGCGGTGCACGGGAACATGTTCATGTACGATATCTTCTATCGCACCACCGGGGCGCGCAACCACATCGCGCCGGTGGTTGATCACATCGCCACCTACCTGCGCCACATGAAGCAGATCGGCATGAGCGGCGGGTACCTCTACATCGGTCCGAACTGGGAAGTCATGGGCCCGGGAGCCTACCTGATGGCGAAACTGATGTGGGAGACCGACGCTGACGCTGAGGCGATCGTGTCCCGCTGGTACGGAGACCTCTACGGGCCTGCGGGCAGCAACGTGCGCGAGCTCTACGAACTGGTCGAGGAGCGCTGGGCAGCGGCGCTCAGTCGCGAGGGGATGCCCGAACTCAAGCAGGCTGCCTACTTCACCGAAAAGGGCGGATCCCCCGCAGCGATCGGGCGCGTGCTGGACTGCTGGCAGCCGATCATGCCCGAGGCGCTGGCGCTGGTTGATGCTGCGGCCAATGCCGCGCAGACCGACGAGCAGAAAGCGCGGGTGGCGCGGGTCGCCGACCAGATGCAGTTCACGCGTGCATCCGTCGAGGCGCTGATGGCCATCGCGGATTTCGAGACCACCCGCGACCCGAGTCCGGCCATCTCGGCGCGAGTGAAAGCCGGCATCGAGGCGCGCGAGGCAGCCCTGGAACGGATCGCCACGGACTGGTCGCCCCACTTCCGCGACGTGGTGCGCGGCACCGACGATCACATCCAGTCGCCGTTGCGCCCGAACGCGGCATACTTCACCCTGGCCGGGGACGCTTCGCGCAGCAAACTCTACGCCCAGGCTGCTGCAGAGGCGCCCGTCGTCGATGGTGTCGACGATGACGCCGCCTGGCAGGGCGCGCAGGTCGGCAAGTTCCGGGAAAATCACGGAGCGAACGAGGCCAAAGTCTCCACCAGCTCGGCCATCACCTATGACGCGGACGCGCTCTACGTGCTCTTCCGCTGCGACGAACCGAACATGGACAAGCTCAAGCTCGAGAGCTTCGACCGGGACAACTCACAGCTCTTCGCGACCGACAGCGTGGAGATGCTCATAGACCCCGACGGCGACGGGCTGAACTACTACCAGTTCGCGGTCAACGCCGGCGGGTCCATCTACGACGGCTTCTCGGCCAATGCCGAGGAACACGACGCCGCTTGGGATGGCGAGTGGCAGTCGGCGCTCAACATTAGTGAGACAGGCTGGGCGGTCGAGGTGCGCATACCGCTGGCCACGCTCGAGCAGGATGGCATTGCCGAGGGTGATCAGTGGAGCGTCAACCTCTATCGCACCCGCCGAGCCACCGCCGGCGCCAAGAGTGAATACCAGGCGCTGTCGCCCACACTAGGCGGCTACCACCAGCCCGACAAGTTCGCGGAACTGCATTTCGGCAGGCCGCCGGCGGGGGCATCGGGCGAGAACGTGCTGGCCCCGTGGGCCTTTGAGAAGTTCGAGCTCGGCGAGGCAGGCACGGAGAAGCTGCGCGTAGGCGGCGAGGGTGAGTTCGCCGCCGAGATCGCCGACGACAACGTCTACGGAGACGAAGGCCGCGCGCTGAAGCTGACCGTCCCGGAGGGCGGGCACGCATCATTCACCTATTACCCGTCCACGATCGCCGCGGGGGGCTACCGGTTCACGATGCGCTACTACACCGACTCCCTGCAGCCCGCAGACCCGGGCGGAACCGCGTCCGCGCCGGTCACGCGCGTGATCTTCCGCGACAAGGAAGGCAAGGCGGTCTGTGAGAGCAAGCTGTATTCATGGGAGCGGGGCTCGGCTGAGGCGGCGGACGGTAAATGGGCCGATCACACACACGCTTTCGGCACGCTGCCGGGAACCGACCGCGTGAGCGTAACGATCTTCATCCACCGGCCCGGCACGTGGTGGGTGGATGACGTGTCACTGACTGCGCTCCAATGAGGTGAGCGACGTGCGTGATTTCGATGCTCGCGAGACAATTGACGACGAGATCTGGGCGGCGGTCACCGACCTGTGGGTCGACGACCCCGACGCCATACGTGCCTTCTCCGCCAGGAAGCGGCTGCGGCTGACCACCGACGGCAAGCTCGTGATCCTCGCCGCGGACCACCCCGCGCGCGGGATTATCGACGTCCAGCCCGGCGACAGCCGCCTGGCCGACCGCCGCGACCTGCTGGCGCGTGTCGTGCGGGCGTTGTCGGTCGAGGGCGTCGATGGAGTCATGGGCACGCCGGACGTGATCGAGGAGCTGATGGCGCTCAGTCTCCTGCAGGGCGGTCTGCTGGATGGCAAGGTGCTGATCGGGTGTCTGAACCGGGGCGGGCTCGCGGGGTCGGCGTGGGAGATGGACGATCGCATGACCGCCTACACTCCCGAGCGGCTGGCCGCGACCGGGCTCGATGGCGCCAAGCTGATGCTGCGACTCGACATGGATGACCCGGCCTCGCTCGAGACGCTTGTGGCCTGTGCGGAGGCGGTGGGGGAGTGTGTGGATCTTGGCCTGCCGGTCTTCGTCGAGGTGTTCATGGTGGAGCGCACCGAGGCCGGCTGCCGCCCCATTCGTGAGCCACGGGCGATGGCTCAAGCGGTTTCCATCGCCACGGCCCTCGGCCCCAGTTCGCTGATGACCTGGCTCAAGCTCCCTTACTGCGACGGATACGAGCAGGTCGCCGCGGCTACGACATGCCCGATACTCATGCTCGGTGGCGCGGCGCGAGGCGATGATCTGGAAGTGCTGGCGGAGTTCGCGGCTGGCATGCACGCCGGCCCGAACGTGCGCGGCTGTCTGGTTGGGCGCAACGTGCTCTACCCGTCATGCGGCGACCCCGCGGCGATGGCGCAGGCGGTGGCTCTGGTGGTGCATGACGGGCTGGGCGCGACCGAGGCCTACGAGAAGGCCATGGGAGGCATCTGACGATGGCGGCGAAGGTGCACGTCGAGGTCGTGGAGATCGACGGGAACTGCCCGACCCACAAGGTGGGCGACCGCTTCACCATCAACGGGCACCAGATCGTGAGCGAGTCGGTCAACTGTGACGCGCTGTGTTACCATGCGCTCAGCGCGATCTATGGCGCGTATTTCATGAGCCGCACCGGTGTGGTGGACGAGGTCAGCTACGCGCAGTGCTTCGACCCGGGCCCACCCCTCGTGCCAGGCGGTGGCACCGTGACCTTCAAGCTCACTCGCGAGGAGGAGTGACGCCCGGCCGTGTCGTTTCCGTCCGCCGTTGCCGTTCCCGGAAGCGCAGACTACTCGGCGTTTTTCGCCAGATGCTCGCGAAGCACGTCGTCAAGCTCAAGCAGCACGGACGCGTAGTGTTCGAAGAAGTCGAGCGTCTGCTCCATCACTGCCTCGAAGTATTCCTCGCCCCCGCCGGGCGGACACTTCTGCACGGGCTGCTTGACCGCATACCTGTTGCTCTTCCTGTGGTCCAACTCGCCGAGGCTCTCTCCCGGCATCTGCTCAATCCTCTCGACGACCAACTGGAGGAGGTCACGACCCTCTTCCTCCACCCAGACATAC
>JALGSU010000056.1 GCA_029821735.1 Candidatus Zipacnadia bacterium
GGCCATCTCCATACGCACGAAATCTATCAGTATCACTCGCTGTTGAGTGTAGAAGCACAATGACGCGTTGTAGCATTTGTACTGTGCCAGAGTGAATTCGCCCTGACGCGCCGCCTCCACCAGTTCGCCGGGAAGCACGCCTCCCAGTTTGCGATGGGCCGTGCTGGCGTGAAAGAGTGGCAGCAAAGCCCCGAGGAAGAACACGATCCCCACAACCACCGACAGCAGGCGTTTGTTCAACGAGGGCCACGAAAGCGCTCGGGAAAAGGCCAGCGTCGCCGGAATCATGTACACCACGTAAAGCACAGTGGCGCGGTGCAACTTGTCTGGAGGCATCTCGGTCTGACTTCCCGCCCACACCAGCAGCGCTATCAGGCCGGATACTGCCACCGCAACTGGCGTCAGCAGCGTGAGCCTCAGCCATACCGATGGCTTGGTTGTTGTCAGCGCCCGTTGCGCTGCGACCGCGCTGCCCACCGCCAGCGGCCAGCTCATCGGGAGAATGTAAGGGATGAGCTTGCACTTTGAGGAGGAAAAGAACAGCAGCACGAAGCCTCCCCACGCGATGAGGAACTGCGTGGCTCTGCGCTGGTCTGGAGTCAGCTCCTGCCATAGCCGCCTCCATCCGACCAGACCGAAGGGCCACAGCAGCGACCAGATAAGCGCCCCACCGAAGGCCATGGGTATCAGATAGTACCAGGGGTGCGGATGATCAACGTTGCCTGCGAAGCGCTGGAAGTTTTGAAACACAAAAAAGTAATGCGCGAACCCGGGGTTGGCCATTTGCATCGCGATGAACCACGGCGCCGCCACCACGATCCCCACCAGCGTCGGCAACCCGATCGCTGCCACGCTCTTGCGTAACTGTCCCGACCAGATGAGATAGACGCCCACCGCGCCCACGAACATAATCAACGCGACCGGACCTTTGGCCAGCATGGCCAGGCCCAGAAACACGCCCGCCAGTATGTGACGCGCGGTTCTTTTCCGGACGTTCTTCTCCCCGCTCCACCAGGCGGTCAAGGCCGCGGCCAGAGTCACCGACAGGACCATGTCCGTGGATGCGACTCGGGCGTGGATAAAGTAAGTAACCATGGTTGCCATGATTGGTGGCGCCCAGCGGGCCGCGTGTTTGCCCACCGTCAGGGCCGCCAGCCACCAGACCACGCCGAGCCCGGCGATAGCGCACATGGTTGGCACCATCCGCGCCGCGAATTCGTTCTCGCCGAAAATGCGTAGGCTCACCATCAGCAGCCAGTAAAGCAGCGGGGGTTTGTGAAAGAACGGGACGTAGTTTTGGGTGGGAGTAATCCAGTCGCCCCGCGCCAGCATCTCGCGGGCGACTTCCGGATAACGGCTCCCATCCTGATCCAAGAGCGGGTGAGCGCCCAGACCGGCGAACAGCAACACAATAGCGAACAGGTTAGCGAGGTGCCACGGGCGAATATGTTTGAGGAGGCTGCGGATCGCAGTCAATGTTATGCTCGTCTCTGTTGCGTGTGCCCGGCGCGGTTTTCTCTGTGTTGGAAGTTAGACACTCGCCAACAAGTGTAGTTTTGACTCGGCGCTGCCCCGTGTCCTGATGCAGTCGCGTCGCCCTCCGTGGTTGCCGTCATGGCGCTGTTCTCGTATAATATAAGTGAGAAAGAACCTTAAGACTCTGGAACCTTGTTGGGTGACGGGCGTTGGATGATTTGGGAGATGACGCCCGGCAGCCTGGGTTGGCTGATCAGGGCAGCGTTGACGAAATTGAAAAGCAACTGGTCGCCGAGGCGCAGTCCGGCAGCGTCGAGGCCTTCTCCGCGCTGGTTGACACCCATCACACGGGTGTTTACCGCATCGCGTATCGCATGGTCGGGCCGCAGGACGCGACCGACATTACGCAGGAGATTTTCCTGCGCGCGCTGAAGGCGTTGAGGCGGTTCCAGTATCAGGGCGAGGCCAGTTTCCGCACGTGGTTGCACCGCATTGCGGTGAACGCCTGCATCAACGAGATCCGCTGGAACAAGCGTCGCGGGCAGGTGGAGGGGCCATCGCTTGACGAGAGCATCGAGACCGACGACGGTTCGATGACGCGGTCGGTTCCAGACGAGACGCAAAGCCCGCATGTGTTGGCGGAGCGGGCCGAGGTGCAGAGGGCGGTGCGGGCGATTGTGCAGATGCTCACGCCCAAGCACCGCGGGGTCATCACACTTGTGGACCTTGAGCAGAACAATTACGAGGACGCAGCCGCGATCCTCGCCTGTCCGGTCGGAACGTTGAAGTCCCGCCTGGCGCGGGCCCGCAAGCAGTTTGCGGACCGCTGGGAGGCGTACCAACGCGGCGAACTGTCCGTCGAGTAGTGGGTAACCGTCGGAGCGAGAGGCGTAGGGAGCGATCCATGAGTCGAGGGTGCCGGAAAATCGAGGGCCTGCTCAGCCCGTATATTGATGGCGAGCTGACCGAGGATCAGAGCCGACGTTGCGCCGAGCATCTGGCGGAGTGCGCGGACTGCCGACGCGAGTTGGAGCGTCTGTCCCTCGCGCGGTCGGTGCTGCAGGCCATGCCGCGCCCCGAGCCCCCGCCACATCTGGCTGCCCTCATCAAATCTTCGCTAACTGATTCTCGGCGTCCGGTGGTTGTCAGGGCATGGCCCGCATGGGCCACGCCGGTGGCTGCCGCGGCAACGCTGGCGCTTGCCTTGTCCGTCGGGCTGTTGCGCGGTCCCGGCGTTCCGACCCCCGATTCGCATCTCGCCGCCGTCCCGTCGCCGATCAGTGTTGTCGAGCCTCTGGTGGCGGATGTCGCGGCGCCTGTTGAGGTAGCGGTTCCTGCCGGCGAAGTCGCGGTGGCCTCGCTGGTGCATGCGGCCGAGCGCCGCGCCGCACCGCGCCGCGCGGGATTTGCCTCTCAAGCCGCATCTGTAGCCGAGGTGGCGGAGGCCATTGTGCCCCCGACGGCTGTGGCTGCGAGCGATCCCGGGTTCACGTTTGGCGTGGCCGTGCCGGAGGACCGATCCGTCGAAGTGGCGCTCGCCGGGCTGTCGTCGTCTCCGGTTGACGAGGGTCTCGAAGTCTCGCTTGCGCCGCGGCTCAGTCCCGTCGCGGGCGACATCGGCGCCCCCGCCGCTCCGGTCGCTCCCTCGGACCTGGAGTTGGACTTGGCCGGCGGCGTGGTGGCCAGTCTGCTTGTGGATGATTTCATCGCCGAGCATCTCATCGAGAGCGCCCCGACGATGCTGTCGGTCGTGACCTCTACGCCGTCGTCCGAGTTGGGACTTCGGATGGCCGATGGCGAGGACGAGGGGCGCTTCGAGTTGTGCTTCACTGAGGCCATGCGCCGGGCGCTCGCCGGCGTTGGGGAGTAGACTTTTACCAATGACAGCGGCTTGGGTCTTGACGGTGGCTCTCCTGCTGACTCCGGTTGCGCTGATCGCCGATGACGCTCCTCCACCACCTCCCCCCGCGGACGAGCCCGCTATCGCTGAGGCTGCGCCTCCGGACCTCTTCGACACTTTCACCGGCGCCACTGAGGACCAGCGTGCCCGCATGAGGCGTTTTCTGGACAACCGCTACCCCGATCTGGGCGCTGAACTCTACGCCATGCTCCAGGCGAGCCACCCCGATTTGCTCTCGTGGGCGAGCGACGAGGTGCGTGCCATCATCCACACTCGCCACCCGGACATGGGCACGATCGTCGAGCGCGAGTTGCGCACAGCCATCAGCGAGCGCTATCCGAAGGTGCGCGAGGAGATCGCGAACCTCATTGACGAGAAGTATCCCGAGTTGGTCCACGCGATGGCCGAGGTCTCGCCCGAGACGCCTCGCGCCGCCGAGCTGGCGCGCCTCATCCGCGAACAGCACGCCCAATTACTCGACGATGTGATGCTCCTCCTCCGTGAGCGGCACCCCGACTTGCTGGAGTATGTGCAGGAGCGCGTGTTGTCCACTCACCCGGAGTTGATCATGGACGTGACCGCGGCGCTGCAGGACAAGTATCCGGGGTTGGACGAAGAGGTGGCGAGGCTGCTCAGCGAAAACTATCCCGACCTGCTGCCCGGTCTGCTGACGGTTTTGACTGAGGCGCCCGCGTCCCCCGCCGATGATGGCCCGCCCCTGGACGAGGATGGCGAACCCCTCGACGAACCGTAACCCCGCCGCTCGTAGAGGTGAACGATGAAAGCCGCCGTGCTCAATTCCCCCGGTCATCTCGCGGTCCAGGATATTCCGTTGCCCGAGGTCATGGCCGACGAGGTGATGTGCGAGGTTGCCGCGTGCGGTATCTGCGGCAGCGATTTGCGCTACTTGGCCGGCGAGAACCCCTGGGCGAAGCACACGCTGGGCTACGAGAAGCCCAATCCCCCGGACATGCTGCTCGGGCACGAAGTGTCGGGCTACGTGGAGTTGGACGGTCGCCGCATGCGCGCGGGGATGCTCGCTTTCGTGACATGTGGGCGCTGCCCGGAGTGTCTCGCGGGACGCAGCCAGCTTTGCGCGCACACGAAGCACCTGGGGCATGGCGCGGGTTGGCAGGGGCGGGCATGGGACCCGGGCGGCATGGCTCAGTTCATGCCGGTCTGGCGCGACAACGTGTATGAGTTGCCCGATTGCATCAGCTTTGACGAAGCCACGTTTCTCGACGGGCTGGGGGTAGCGGTTCACGCGGTGAGGCGAGCGGGTGTTGACGCGGGCTCGCGTGTGGTGATCCTCGGAGGTGGGCCGATCGGGCTGTTGCTGATGCAGGTGGCTCTGGCTGAGGGGGTGTCCGCCGCGCTGGCGCTGGACGTCTACGACGCGGCTCTCGAATGTGCGCGCGAGCTGGGCGCCGACGTGGCCCTGGACGGACGCGAGCTGACTCCAGACGAGGTGGCGACGGAGGCCGCGCGTTGGGGGGAGGGCGAGCGCATCTCGGCGATCTTCGACACTTCCGGGGACCGCGACTTGCAGCAGGCAGCGCTGGGGTTGCTCTCGCCCGGCGGGACCCTGATGCTGATGGCAGGCGCCGCCGACGGGCTGCAGCTATCTACCCGCGTGATGGCGGGCGAGCGTGTGGTGACCACTTCCAGCAACAACTTGCGCGAGGACTTCGAGCGAGGGATCGAACTCATAGCGGATGGTCGGGTGATGGTTGCGCCGATGATCACGCACGTCTTCGACCTGACCGACGCGGTAGAGGCGTTCGACGTGGCCCGGCGCAAACACGAAACCGGCGCGATCAAGGTCATCATGCATCCGTGACCCTGACCGCGCCTGGTGTGTATTGCCGTCGGCGTTCATGGAGAGGCGGGACGAAGCGAAGCTTCTCCATAGGCCACGCAACGTGGCCCGGGACCACCGTTCCCGCCTGTGCCGTCTGCCGTTCAGCTCTTGGCGGCCGCACCGGTCTTCTCGGCGGGCTTGCTTTTCGCTTTGCTTTCGGTCTTGTCGGCGGTCTTATCGGTTGACTTATCCGCAGCCTTCTCGCTGCTCTTCTCCGCCGCTTTGGCTGCTTTGTCGGGGTCTGAGCCGTTGCCGCCGGGTTTACCGTTACCGCGCCCGTTGTCGGTCACATACCAGCCCTTGCCTTTGAATATTATCGCGGGCGGGCTGAAGAGCCGTTCCAGGCGGCCCCGGCAGCCTTTGACCTTACAGGTCTTCGGGGGCTTCTCGTCGAACCCGTGTCTTATCTCAAAGACGGTACCACACTTCTTGCATCGGTAGTCGTACGTGGGCATCTGGTTCACGCGCTTTCTGTGTCTGCTGGCAATGGAAACGCGAATACAACGGAATAAAAAGTATAGCAGGCGCGCACACATCAGTCAAGCGAAGTTGGCACTCTCATGCCGAGAGTGCTAATGCGCATGGAAAGGCATGTCGAGCATGACAGTTGCGGAGATTGCGGGCATTATCGCGGAGGTCGCGCCGCCAACAACTGCCGCCGCGTGGGACAATGTCGGCCTCCAGGTCGGGGACGCGGAGGCGGTGGTGGACACGGTTCTGGTGACGCTGGATGTGACCGCCGCGGTGGTGGACGAGGCGACCGAGGCGGGTGCGCAGCTCATCGTCAGCCACCACCCGCTGATATTCGACCCGCTGACTTCCGTGTTGGCCGACGACATCACGGGGAGGCTGGTTATCCGGTTGCTGGGTGCGGGAATCTCGTTATATGCGGCCCACACGAATGTCGACGCCGCGGCCGAGGTGGGCACTGCCGCGGCGCTCGCACGCGTGTTGGACGTGCGCGATACGCGTCCGCTGGTGGTGGAGGACGGGGTGGGCTTCGGCGCGATGGGCGGGTTGGCGGACGGGCTTTCCCTGGAGCGATTCGTCGGCCTGGTGCGTGAACGTTTACGGCCCAGTCGGCTGACGGTTGTCGGCGAGTGCGCGGGCCCGGTGCGGACGGTGGCTCTGATGCCCGGTTCGGGTGGCGATGCAGTCCGCCCCGCCGCAGCGGCTGAGGCGGACGCGCTGGTGTGCGGTGACTTGAAGCATCACGACGCGCTCGATGCATTGACGCTGGGGCTGGTGGTAGTTGACGCCGGGCACTACGCGACCGAGTTGCCGGTTGTGAAGAGTATTGCGAGTCTATTGGAGGAACAATGCGGTGGCGCGGCGAATATCATTTCCTCGAGGGTAGTGACCGACCCGTTTGCCGCAACCGACGGTCGCGATAATGCGGGCTGATTCCTGCGCCCATCAGGTGGTATGAAATGATCAAAGACGATATGGCCGTCCTCTACCAGCTCCAGCAGGTGGACAGCGCGATTGACAAACGCGAGGCCCTGCTGGCGGAGATAGACGACGGTACCGTGGCCGGACAGGCGTTCGAAGAGGCCCAAGCCGCGCTCGACGAGGCGGCGGCGGGGCTCAAGTTTCTCCAGTCGCAACACCGCGACTTGGAGTTGGAGCTGCATGGCATTGATGACGAGAAGAAAGAGAAGCGAGATCGGGCTTACAGCGGCATGGTCAGCGCCCCGAAGGAGTTGACTTCGCTCGAGGCCAAGATCGAGGAACTCGGTCGCAACACCAACCGCGTGGAGGACCTGATCCTGGCAAAGCTCGAGGAGATCGAGGAGGCTCAGGACGCGGTTGACAGCGCCACTGCAGTCCGCGACGCCGCCACCGCTACTCGCAACGAGATCGTCGCGGTATACGAGCACCAGACTCAGAAGACGCGCGCCGAGCTTGAGGTCGAGCGGGCGAAGCGCGACGAGTTGGTCCCAGACGTGTCTCCGGCGGTGCTGGCCCAGTATGACGCGTTGCGCGATCGGCTGGGAGGTATCGCCATCGCGGCTATTGCTCCTGATGGCGTATGCACCGCCTGCAACGTGTCGGTCTCGCGGGCCAACATCATGCGGGTGAACCTGGGCAACGTGATCGTCAAGTGCGAGAGCTGCCGCCGCATGCTCTGTGTGGCGCCGGAGTAGCCGGTCGCCTGACCATCCCGACCTCGCCGTGCCGTTCTCTGCGTTCTCTTCCGTTGCCGTTCCCCTGCATTTGTGTTGCCGTTCTCTGCGCCCTCTGCGGTTCGCCGTCGCCGTTACGACCTGCGGTACTCCGAGCTGTGCGACAGAGCCAAATCCTCGAAGCGACCCGTCGCCATGTATGACACGCGCTCGGCCACGTTGACCACATGGTCCGCGATGCGCTCGAGGTATCGAGCCACCAGCAGAAGGTGTGTGGCCTGCCGGACGACGCTCGGGTCCTGTTCCATGAGGCCGATCAGCTCGTCCAACAGCGCGTACCACATTCGGTCGACTTCATCGTCCTGCGCGACGACCTTATGCACCAGTTCCAAGTCGTCGTTGACGAATGCCTCGGCCGAATCACGCACCATTTTCTCGGTGATTTCGGCCATGTGCGGGATGTCCACCAGTGGTTTGAAGTATGGTTCTGATGCCAGCGCTCTGGCGCTGCGCGCGATGTCCACCGAGTAGTCGCCCACGCGCTCGTAGTCCCCCGATATTTTCATGGCCGTGCTGATGATTCGCAGGTCCTTTGCCATGGGCTGTTGCAGGGCCAGCAGCCTCATGCAGGCCTGCTCGATTCCCAGGTCCAGGTCGTCAGCGACGTCGTCCATGTGGATGACCTGGTCGGCCAGCTTCTCATCCTGATTGACCAGCGCCTGCATGGACAGGGTCAGCATCTCCGTGACGAAGCCGGCCAGCTCGGTGAGCTTGCTCTGCACGTCGTCAATCTGCTCCGCAAACCGCTCTCGTATGTTACGCATCTCTGGCACTTCTCCGTTCCCGGTGTCCGGTCCTGCCTCTGGGCGAGAGGCTATCCGAACCGTCCGCGCACGTATGCGTCGGTGCGTTCGTCCTGAGGGTCCTCGAATATTTGTGTGGTCTCGGCGTACTCCAGCAGCTCGCCGAGCAGGAAGAACCCGGTGCGGTCTGACACTCGCGAGGCCTGGTACATATTGTGGGTCACGATGATGATCGTGTATTGATCCTTCAGGTCCATCATCAGTTGCTCGATATGAAATGTAGCGGTCGGGTCCAGGGCCGAGCACGGCTCGTCCATCAGGATGATTTCCGGTTCGACCGCGATGCAGCGCGCGATGCAGAGGCGCTGCTGCTGGCCGCCGGACAGGCCGAGGGCCGACCCGCGCAATTTGTCTTTGACCTCGTCCCACAGTCCGGCCCGGGTGAGGCTGCGCTCGACGATCTCGTCGGTCTCCCCGCGCGAGAGACGTTCGCGCAATCGCGGGCCGTAGACGATGTTGTCGTAGATGGACATCGGGAACGGGTTTGGTTGCTGGAAGACCATCCCGACTTTGCGGCGAAGCTCGACCACATCGGTGCCGCGCTGGAGGATGTCAACGCCGTCCACGAGCACCTGGCCCGTACAATGCGAACCCTCTATCTCATCGTTCATACGGTTCATTGAGCGCAGGAACGTGGATTTGCCACAGCCGGACGGCCCGATCAGCGCGGTGATTTCGTTGGCGTAGATATCCATACTGATGCCTTTGATCGCCTCAAAGTCACCGTAATAGATATGCAGGTCCACCGAGCTGACTTTGAGCGTATTCAGATCGCTTTCCAGCGGGCGACCAGCCGTGGTGACCTGCACTGGCTTGGTGAAGTCGGGCATGGTAGTGCTTTCTGGCTGTGTGCCGCTGTCTGCCATCGGCGGGATATCCCTCATTTCGGTGGCGCTGTAGCCTGTCTCTTTCATCTTCGCTGCAGCCTTCCTGTCCCCCCCCCCGAGCGCATCCGCATGTGGCTTTTCGTCGGCCCGCGGCGTTTGACCTGCGGCCATCGGTGCGCGGATACGTCTCAGTGCAAGAATGGGAGGGCACACTCGCAAGCCAACTGGGAGGGGGGGAAAGGTGGCTATGCCGCCCGCCTCAGAAACGGACGGAACTACGGAGTGCGCCCGAAACCATTTCGATCAACGACCTCACGCGGGTCGTCTACCACCTCATCCGGCGGCGAAGTCTCGCGCGCGCGACGGTCGCGATCAGGTTCATGCTCAGCACCAGCGCCACCAGCGCCACGGCGGTGGCCCACTTGGTCGATTCCTCAATGCCCGGCGCCTCGGTGGCCATCACGAACAACTGGTATGGCAGCGCCAGGATTGGGTCGAAGGGCGAGTGCGGTATCGGATGTGTGAGCGAAAAGAACGCGGCGGTGAAGAGGATCGGTGCGGTCTCCCCGGCGGCTCGGCCCACGGACAGGATCAGTCCGGTGATAATCCCCGGCATGGCGTTGGGCAGCACCACCCGTCGGACCGTCTGCCACTTCGTCGCCCCCAGCGCCAGCGAGCCCTCCCGCAGTCCCTTCGGTATTTGTCGCAGCGCCTCTTCCGATGAGCTGATCACCAGCGGCAGCACCAGCAGGGCAAGTGTGCATGCGCCCGCCGCCAGGCATCGGCCGAAGTGCATCAGTATCACAAAGGCCGCCAGTCCGAACAGACCGTACACTACCGATGGCACCCCCGCCAGGTTCACAATCGCCAGCCTGATCAGGCGCATGAGCGCGCCTGGTCGAGCATACTCCGACAGGTAGATGGCCGCGCCCACACCCAGTGGCGCCGCGAGCAGTCCCGTCAGTATCACCAGAGCGGTCGTGCCGATGATCGCGGGCAGCAGTCCGCTGTCCAGTGAACTCACCAGTTCCCAGTTGATCCCGCGCGCCCCCCGGATCGCCATGTACACGATCAGCCCGATAATTGGAATAATGACCACGCCCGCCGCGGCCCACAACGTGGCGAAAGCGAAGCTCTGGCTCAACTTGGGATTGATTACGTGTTGCCTGCTCATGATTGCATCCGCGATGCGTTGCGCACCACAACGTCCGCGATCGTGTTCGTGATGAACGTGATGATCAGCAGCATGAGGCCGATGGTGAAGAGCGCGTGGTAGTGCGGCGAGCCAACAGCCGTTTCGCCCATCTCCGCGGCGATCGTCGCGGTCATGGTGCGTATCGGACGCAGAAAGCCTGTCAGGCCCTGGGGCATGACCGCTGCGTTGCCCGTGACCATCAGCACGGTCATCGTCTCGCCGATGGCCCGCCCCATACCCAGGAGCATTGCGGCGACAATGCCCGAGCGCGCCGAGGGAAGCACCGCGCGCGAAATGGACCGATCAGCAGCAGACCCAGGAAACCGTAGACTACCGAGGGGATTGCGGCGAGCATCTCCACGGCCGGCTTGAGGTATTCTTTCGCGCCGGCGGGGCACACCTCGGCGATGAACACCGCGCACGCCAGACCCAGTGGAACCGACAACACCAGCGCCCCCACCGTCACGTACAGCGAGCCGAGGATCAGGGGCAGCAGACCGAACTTGCCGTCACCGGCCGTCGGCGACCAGGTCTCGCCCTGCAGCAACTCGCCCACTGACCGTTGCGCGAACATGGGCAGTGAGTTCCTCAGCAGGAACGCGAAGATCAGCGGTCGAATGCGACTTCGGCCCGGACTTGCGTCCGGGCCGAAGTCGTGCGGGAGTTGCTCAGTCGGACACCGGCACGAAGCCGATCTCGCCGACGATGGCTTGACCCTCGGAGCCCATGCCCCAGTCGAAGTAGTCCTTCACGGCGCCGGACGGCTCGCCATTGGTATACATGAACAGGGAACGCGAGATCGGATACGCGCCGGACTTGACGTTCGCGACGGAGGCCTCGACCGGGTCGCCTCCGTCAAGCGGGGCAACAGCCAGGGTCTTCACGCTGTCGTCAACATAGCCCAGACCGACGTAGCCGATTGCCGTCTTGGTCTGCGAGACGAGCTGGAGCACCGCCTGGTTCGAGCTTTCTTTCATCGCCGCCGCAGCGTAGTCTCGCTCTTTGTCCTTATTGTGCAGCGCAACCACGATCTCTTTGAATGCCTCGTACGTGCCCGAGGCGGAATCGCGGCTGACAAGCTGTACGGCGCCGAGGCCGGACGCGCCAACTGCGTCCCAGTCGGTGATGTCGCCGACGAACAAGTCGGACAACTGCTGGAAGCTGATGCTCGTGAGCGGGTTGTCCGGGTGGACGATTACCGCGATACCGTCATAGGCCACGGTGTGCTCGACCGGCTTGATCCCGGCTTCCTCGGCGGAAGCGCGCTCTTTGTCCTTCATGGGGCGGGAGGCGTCGGCGATGTCGCAGGTCCCGTTCAGGAGGGCTTCGATGCCCGCGCCGGAGCCGCCGCCAGATACGGCCATGTCCACGTTCGGGTGCTTCTCGTTGAAGGCCACTCGCCACTTCTCGGCGATCGGCAGCACGGTGGTCGAGCCGAGCTGGACGATCTTTTGCGCGCTGCCTGCCGCTTCGACCGGCGGGGTCTGTTCGTCAGGAACGATCGCGCTCGTGTCATTTGGTG
>JALGSU010000057.1 GCA_029821735.1 Candidatus Zipacnadia bacterium
GCTGCTCGACCGCGTGGATGAGCTTGGTCTGGCGGATGATACCGCGATCATCTACACCACCGATCACGGGTTCTTCCACGGGGAGCATGGCTGGACGGGCAAGACGTTCATCTGGGAGGGCGGCTACCGCGACATGCCGCTGTACTCGGAGGTGGCGCGCATCCCGCTGATGATCCGCATGCCGGGCGGCCCGCGCGGCGAGCGCCGCGAGTGCTTCGCGCAGCCGCCGGACATCATGCCGACGATCCTCGACCTGACGGGCGTGGAGACGCCGGAGACTGTGCAGGGGATGTCACTGGTGCCCGCGATGAGTGGCGGTCGCGACCACACGCGGCCGCTGGCGATCAGCACGCCATCGCTGTCGCTGGCGCCGAGCGGCGGTCGCCCGACGACGATCGTCGAGGGCGACTGGGCGCTGATCTACTACGGAGCGCCGAACGGGCCGCTGATGAGCGGCCTCACGCGCAACGTGGATGACATCCCGCGCCATGCGGAGGGGCCGGTGACGGGCGTTCCGGGGCCGGAGCTGTATGACCTCGCGCACGATCCGCAGCAGAAGTACAACGTGTACGAAGAGAACCGGGATATTGCGGTGAAGCTGCACGCGGACCACGTGCACTTCATGGAGGACCTGGGGATGGAGGAGCGCTACCTCGACCAGCGCCGCCAACTCCAGGCGGACACGATCCTCGGCGGGCTGTTCGATCAGCATTTGGGGTAGGATGGTGTTGGGCGGCAGATGAATGTTGCTGATGTCGAGCGATGCCGATTCGCTTGCGCTCTATGGCCGCGCCCGATGGCAGCCGAGAGAGCGCGCCAGCAAGCGTTTTGGGGAGGGGAGCCAGATGAGGCCGAACTCGGACAAACGGTCGCATTCCCAGTCTGGAACGCAACGAACCAAGTATGCTACATGCCTCATCGGCACCACGCTATTCGTCGCTGCTGTCGCGGCGATCCTACTCCGGTTCGCCGCCCCAACTGTAAGAACGATGTCTCTGCAAGAGATTGAGCAACTACTGCAGATCCAGTTCCCAGAGGGCACACGACTGTTGGGGAGCGAGTTCGTGTACTGGCGTGCGCCAACGTCTCGCATGGCCGCGAAACTGTCCATGCCTGCTGATGCCGCCGATGACTTCAGAGCCCACCTGTATAAGCACAATGGCAGTCGGGAACTCGATTGGCATCTTGAGACAAGGCAACCATCATGGTGGACGCCGCATGAGAGCGTAGATGAGGTACGAATGCTACCCATCCCCCCCGATAAGGACGTCTTCTTCGGCTTCGATAACGCCGCAACCGAAGAGATGACGACTATCTACGTTCAATACTGGGGGGGATGAGTAATGCCACTCTACCATGCGTTGGATCGGATGACGGCTGAGGAGGGGATATGGTTGGGTCATCGCACGATCTTCTACTATGACAGCCGCAGCAATCTGACGTGCGTGCGCGATGATGATCTGGGGCTGACGTGATGCGGAGTAGCGACGAGATGCAGGTCTACAGCGGCGCGAAGTCGGAGGACTGGCTGGAGACCTACCACGCCATGACCTCCGACCCGGAGGCGTGGGCGTCGGTGAGCGACCGACGGCTACCTAACCGGCCCGGATCGAGCACTGCGTCGACGGAGGTAGGCGAATGTTCGACTCCATATCAGGCATTTGGCGTCAGCATGGCTACAGGGCCTGGCTGCTTCTTGTCGTGGTATCGTGGGCTTCATCTGCTCTATCCCTACTCGCATCTGCCCTTGCTGCTGATACAGGGCCACTGGCCATCGAGGAAGTGCGGGGCGTTGAGGAGATTACGGAAACGCGTTTCCCGAAGGGCACCATGCTCGTGGCAGCCCGGTGGGACAGAGGGTTTCAGTCCCATCGGCTGTTCGCGGTCGCACTCGTCCCATCGGATGGCGTGGGCGAGGTGCTGTCTCAGTTCCCAGGACGCTATTCGAGGGGCCACCCATACGTGTTCACTGCAGAAGGGGCAAACGAGGTCCGCAACGAGATGCGGTTGCCGCAGTGGCATCCAGAGACGGATGAGGTCTTCCTGGTCGGTTGGCGCGAGGGCGACGGGTGCGGTGAACTCAGCGACGTGCTATTAGAGAAGGACGACGCTCCCTATCGACTCACGTATCTGTCCTGGGGGGCATAGGTGCAACCATGTGCAGAGGAACTCACGAGCCAGAATCGCTCTGTGCCTTCCGCATCAGGCATCCGGTCTTCTTTCAGGCGGCTCTCGTCCTGTGCTTCGTCTTTGGGGCCGTTGTCCCGCTGGCTGTCTTCGGCACACACCTGGTGGGGCCGTCAGCTGAGACTGTGGCGGAACTCGGTGTCAGGCTGCCTGGACATACTCAGATGGCACGCGCTCTTCGCTACCCGTGTTGGCTCGTGGTGCTCCTATCCACAGTAGTGGTTTTCTTGCTTGGGCGCAAAGCTTGGCCAGAAGCCTCTCACAGTGGTCGTACCGTGTGCCTCGTTGCTGCGTTGTCTCTTATAGTCATCAACGCGAGTATAGTTGCTCTCGGCTGGCCGTTGTTTCATTGAGACGTTCCGGCACGCCGGAGCGGATTCGGCCTGACCTGCAGCAGGCGCAATAGAGGATCGTCCCTAAGGGTCTACTCAATGAATTCGTCAGACGACAGATCCGTTGTGAAGAGACGGAGTGCAGTGGTTGCAGCCGTGCTGTTGGCGCTGGTGTTCTTGGGGCTGCTACTGGCGCTGCATCTGTCGCGTGTGGCCACGTTTGGGGAGGCACCGTCGTGCCTACCGCGGACCGGATGCTATCCAGAGGATGAACCATTCGACAGGCTCATTCGACCGAACGTGGACATATTGAAACTCCCAGCATCAGGTATATATATAACAACTTCGTGCCGCAAGTCTGTGGAGATGGAACTCGGAATAGAGGATGGCCAAGGTGCAATCTGGCGCCGTGTCGTCACCGTGATACCACTTCGGGGCCTTCATTTCGAGTGGACACCTCCAGATCAGGCCGTAGTGAGATTTGTCGCGCAGGGCGCCATGCTCGATGAGGTCGACGGTAAAGAGACCGATTGGCACTACCGGGGAACTTATGGTCCCTTTCCCCTCAGTAGAGACGAGCCCGTGCTCCTTTGGCTCAGTGTAATGCCGCTAAGACCGCCAGAGGTCTGGCTGCAGGAACTCGCGCCGCCAGCAGGCACAGGAGCTAATCGCACGAGGCGTTGGCGCCTCATCGGTCCAGACTCCCGTGGCATCACCGTTATCAACGAGACGCAACCGCCGGAGACTCTGCGGCGCGTTGAGGTCGTTTTTGGAGATGGGTCGATAACCCGTGTAACTCGCGACTTGCCCCCGCAAGGCGAGTGGGCGGTTTGCCCACCCCCACGAAGCGAGGTACTGGGTACGGTGAAGTTGAGGACGGTGTATGCCGACGGGCGGACCGGACACCAAGAGACATCCAGTATTGATTGCACTGCCGTGGTGTCCGTGAGATGAAGTGGGGTTCAAGATCGACCTTTGGACACGTCGTGGCGGGTCCGGCCTACTTCGGGTACGATGAGAACGGCAATCGAGTGCTGATGGCGGATGCGGACGGCGTCACGTATTGGTCGTATGATGCGTTGGATCGGATGACGGCTGAGGAGGGGATATGAATGGGACATCGCACGATCTTCTACTATGACAGCCGCAGCAATGTGACGTGCGTGCGTGATGATGACCTGGGGCTGACGTGATGCGGAGTAGCGACGAGATGCAGGTCCACAGCGGCGCGAAGTCGGAGGACTGGCTGGAGACCTACTACGCCATGACCTCCGACCCCGAGGCGTGGGCGTCGGTGACCGCCGAACAGCCGATCCGCCGACCGCTGAACCTGCACCTGCTGGGCCTGCGCTACTACGCCCCGCCGCTGGCACGCTTCATGTCGCTGGACCCCATCAGAAGCGGACGAAACTGGTTCCGCTACCCCGCTGCGCCGACGACACTGACGGATCCGATGGGGCTATACGTGGACGATAGGGAGAGGATCGCGGGCCTGGAGGAGTTCCTGAGGGCCGCAGAGGGCCAGACTGAGGGCAGGAGATACATGTATACGTGCAAGTGCGGCTGGCTTGACTCAGCGCATCTGCGGACCACTAAGAGGGGCGCAGAGATCATGTGGTTCACCTACATGCGCGACAGCGCAGCCTTTGAGATGGCCATGTACCAGTTTACTGCTAAGCAGGAAATGGTGAAGCTCAAAGGCCGCCCTGTCTATGCGAAGGTTGGCTTCTACACTCGGCCGCGTGTTGAGGGACTGCCGAAAAGCGCAACCACGACTTGGCGGCGCATTGCCGCCTTTGTCTCCTACGCAGTGAACTGGGAGGTGGAGAAACTGCAGGGCGTCGCTCATCACCCCTCTGGATGGTCCTACGAGGACCTGCCTTCCGACTTCATCGGCGCACTTGCCGGAACTGGGGAGTACGACCTGCGGCAACTCCTCAAGTCCTGCGCGCCGGTAGGTGCTGCAGATGCCTTGTGCCTGTATGACGAGATGACAGCCGCCTGCGGTACTGGTGGCCCGTGTCACGAGACTGACGCGCGCGAACTCCGGGTGCCGTTCCCCAAGAACCCGATTTGGCAGGCGAGGCTGTTCCACCAATTCTGGCCAAGCACGAGGGGCATGTGTCCTCTGGGTAAGGACATTGCCCCGCCCTCACACTGGCCCATGGACCTAAGCACGGACTGGGAGATCGATCAGTACATTGGGGTTCCAGCCTGGGAGACCCTCTTTGCTCACGAATTCGACATAGGGAAGTCAGAGTAGGCTCGGGAGAGGGACGACGATGGTACATGGTAAACAACCGCAAGAGCAGAGACGACGCAGGATCGTCTGCTGCGTTGCTGCGGCCGCACTGGCTCTTCTGCTTGCGCTGGTTGGCGTCCTGCATCTCATCGGGCCCTGGGCGGAGAGCACAAGCTCCGGGCCCATCGAGGTCTCGCTAGTGCACCCGGGCCTCTTGGCACGCTTGACAGACGCCCGTCGGGAACCTCCACTGTCTGAGCGGCTTGAGGTCATTGACAGCATCACAGGCGAACGAATCACGGCTGCCGAGTTCCCCCTTCACGACACTGCGGAAGACAGTGTATCTGGGCTGAACGTCCTTTGGCACCCGGATCGGAGCCGGATCGTGTGCGTGTTTCACTATGTCGGATATGGGTCTGAACCTGGCAGTGCCTGTTTCGAGATCGAGCGGAACCCACTGCGTGTCCGGCGGATAGACAGGGGGGAGTGGATCATGGAGGCCATCCCACCTGAAGCCGAGGGATAGTGCCAATGACCGCTCTTGCACACGGTCCCGCGATCATGCCACTGCGGTTTGTGAACGACCGATGCGCCCGGATGACGGCTGAGGAGGGGATTTAGGTTGGGACATCGTACGATCTTCTACTATGACAGCCGCAGCAATGTGACGTGCGTGCGTGATGATGATCTGGGGCTGACGTGATGCGGACCGCCGACGCATCCAAACGACAGGATGCGTCGCTCCAAACGGCCACGACGCAGCCCCCCTCCCCCACTTTGACATACCCCCCTCGCGCGCGTATAATTGACCAACGAGGCGGCGCCAACTGCCGCCTACACAGTGGGGCCGCGCGGGGCACTCGTCCCCACGCGGCAATTCCTCGTGTCTGAGGGAGGATGCACCCGTGGCCCGCATCAGCCGAGCCCTCGTCAGCGTCTCCGATAAGTCCGGCATCGTCGATCTCTGCAGCTTCCTGACCGAGATGGGCGTCCAAATACTCTCCACCGGCGGCACCATGCGCGCGCTCAAAGAAGCCGGCATTCCCGTCACCGCCGTCGATGAATACACCGGCTTCCCCGAGATGATGGACGGGCGCGTGAAGACCCTCCATCCGAAGATCCACGGCGGCCTCCTTGCCCTGCGCGACAACGCCGAGCACATGGCGCAGGCCGAGGCCAACAGCGTCGAGATGATAGACATGGTCGTCGTCAACCTCTACCCGTTCGAGGAGACGATCGCGCAGGAGGGCGTCGCACTCGAAGAGGCCGTCGAGCAGATCGACATCGGCGGGCCGTCGATGGTCCGCTCGGCATCGAAGAACTTCCGCGATGTCACCATCGTGCCCGACCCGAGCTTCTACGGCCGCGTCATCGAGGAGCTGCGTGCCAACAATGGTGAGACCACGCTGCAGACGCGCAAGGAACTCGCGCTCGCGGCTTTCGAGATGACCTGCCGCTATGATGCGGCGATCTCGAGCTACCTGCGCGCGCAGTTCACCGAGGCCGCGGGCTTCCCAACGGTCCTCGCGCCGAAGCTGCGCAAGATCGCGGACCTGCGCTACGGCGAGAACCCGCACCAGAGCGCGGCGCTCTACCAGGACCTCGGCGCGAATGAGCCGGGCGTGGCGGGCGCGGTGCAGCTTCATGGCAAGGAACTCAGCTTCAACAACTACCTCGATCTGACCGCGGCGCTCGAGTCGGCACGCGACTTCGAGGAGCCGACCGCGATCATCGTCAAGCACCTCAACCCCTGCGGCGCGGCGTCGGCCGAGACGCTGGCGCAGGCTTTCGAGGACGCCTACACCGCCGACCCGGTCTCCGCCTACGGCTCGGTGCTGGGCTTCAACCGCACGGTGGACGCCGAGACCGCGCGTGAGATCTTCAACAGCGACTGGCTCGAGGAAGTCATCAAGCCGCGCTTCTACGCCGAGAGCGGCCTGACCGACCTCACGATCATCGGCGCGTTCGTCGAGGCGATCATCGCCCCCGGCTACGATCACGATGCGCTGGAGATCCTCAAGAGCAAGTCGAAGAACATGCGCATCATGCTCCTGAAGGACTTCGCGCCCGCGAGCCGCGCGCAGGACCTCGACATGCGCGCGATCCCCGGCGGGATGCTCGTGCAGGAGCGCGACTACTCCGCGGTGCTGCCGGCGGACTGGCAGATCGTGACCGAGGCGAAGCCCACCGACGAGCAGATGCGCTCGCTGGTCTTTGCCGACCGCATTGCCAAGCATGTGAAGTCGAACGCGATCGTGCTGGTGCAGGGGACGACGCTGGTTGGCTGCGGGGCGGGTCAGATGAGCCGCGTGGACAGCTCGATCATCGCCGCGCGCAAGGCCGGCGATCGTGCGGAGGGCGCGGTGCTGGCGTCGGACGCGATGTTCCCGGCGCGCGACGGGCTCGACGCGGTGGCGAGCACGGGCTGCTCGGCGATCATCCAGCCGGGCGGCTCGCGGCGCGATGACGAGGTCATCGAGGCGGCCAACGAGCATGGCATCCCGATGGTGATGACCGGGATGCGGCACTTCTGGCACTGAGGTACATTCTCTGGGGGCTGTGGCTGTGGAGGCGGTAGTATGGCGCGCGAGACAGGCGGCGTGGTGTCAGGGACGCTGAGGATGAGCATTGCGGCTGGGGCTCTGGTGGGGGTGGTCGCGGCGACGCACGACGTGCTGCTCAAGGGTGGAGATCTGACCGGCGACCTCCCATTCTACCTTTCTCACTGGGCCATCGCGATCGCTCTGTATGTGCCGGTGGCGTCTCTGCTGGCCATCCCGGTGGTGCTGTTCGCCCGGCCCTTTGCGGGCGTCGGGAGCACCGCCGAACGACGTCCGGCCATCGGGGCATGGTGGCTTGCGGCGGCGGCACTGCTGGCCGTGGCGCTCGCACTGCCGCTGGGCGGGGAGCCCTCGACACTCACGCTGCTGGGCTATGCGGCGCTGGTCCCGATCGCGCTGCTGGGCATCCGTGCGCTGAATATCGCCGCCCGCAGCGGCGCTGATGGGCCGCAGATCGCCGGTCTCTACGCAGGTGGCATTGGGCTCGCGATCGCGGGATTCGTGGCGGTGCGCGCGGCGAACTCCTCGCTGCCAATACCGGCCGCTCTCGGCTGGGTCGTCGTCCTGGTCGCCACGGCGCTGGGCGGCTTCGTCACCATGGTCGCGGTGCGGGCGCTGTTGACCGGGCTGAGTGGCCGCCTCGGCTACAGGCCCGCCGTGGCGTGGGCAGGCGCGGTTCTCGCCGCGCTGGTGGCGATCACCGCGGTGATCGGCCTGTCGCGGGAGCTTGGGCAGGGGGGCCTTGGCGAGCAGCTTGCTGCGCTGAGGGAAGTGCCGCCGTCGTCAACCAATGCGCCATCTGTGATCCTTATCAGCGTAGATACGCTCCGGGCCGACCACGTCGGCTACATGGGCGGCCCCGCGCGCACGCCGACCATGAACGCGCTCGCGGACGAGAGCTGGGTTTTCGAGAGCGCGTACTCGGTGGCCCCGTGGACGCGGCCATCGTTTGCCTCGTTCTTCAGCAGCCGATATCCGTCCGAGATGGGGGTGGCGCGTGCTCCGAGCCTTTTCGGTTCAGCGTTGAAAGTAATCCCATTCAGGTGGGCCCCGGACGCCCCGCTGCTCGGCGAACTGCTGCGCGACCACGGCTACGCGACCGGTGCGGTTGTCGCGAACCCGAATCTCAGCGTCGAGGCGGGCGCGGCGCGGGGCTTCGACGCTTTCTACAACTGCCAGCTAGCCGGTGACCGCAAGTTCTGGCCAGGCGACATCGGCCGTGCGGTGTATCTTGCGGGCTTCCCGACGCCTATCTGGACGGATTTCGAGCGTGCGGACACGATCGCCGTCAACGGCACCAGGCTACTCAACGCACTGGTTGGGGCAAACGGTCCTGTGCTGGCGTGGCTGCACTTCATGGACCCGCACGATCCCTATGACTCGCCTCAGGCGGAACCGGACGAGGCCGTCGATATGACCATGGCCGATGCAAATCGCGGGTTCTCATTCGGGAGTGCGGCTGAACGGACACGGGCGCGAAGGGCCTACGTCGCGGAGATTGAGTATTTTGACGACTGGCTGGGAGATGTCGTGGACGCGCTACACCGATCGGGGATGTGGGACAGAAGCGTCGTGGTGTTCTGGAGCGACCACGGTGAGGAGTTCTGGGAACACGAACGCTGGGGGCACGGCCAATCGCTTCACAACGAACTGCTACACGTGCCATTGATGATCCACCTGCCCGGGCAGACGGTGGGGCAGCGCGTCGCACAGCCGGTCAGTCTGCTGGACGTCGCGCCCACGCTGCTGGAGCTATGCGGATCGTCGGGTGCAGAGGGAATGCACGGTCGCTCGCTGGTCCCAGTCCTCGAAGGGCGGCCGGGAGGACTGGAGTCGCTGTCGGTATACCTTGAGGGCTGCCTCCTCGGTGGCATCCAGAAGGGGTTGCTGCGAGGGCGCTACAAGCTGATCCACGACCTCTACGCTGACACGTATGAGCTGTATGACCTGGAAGCTGATCCGCGGGAAGATGTGGACCTCTACGGCACACCCGGCGCGCCGGACGTCGCGCAGATGCGTGACGACCTGGCTGCGTTCACCGAGGAATCGCTGGCCACGATGGAGGAACACGCAGGGCAACAGCAGGCGGACGAGGTATCGCCGGAAGTCCTCCAGGGCCTGCGCGACATGGGGTACATTCAGTAGGCAGGGGCGCGCGGGCGCGCGAAGCGTCCGAGCGTTACGACACGCTTGATCCGTGGGACGTGCAATCATGAGAGCTATCGCTACCTATCAGGCGCGGGGCGGTCCGGGTACGCCCCCCGTCTTCCAGTGAGCCCCCGAGGGCTTCCGGGAGGCGGGGACGCGGCGACACGTCCGGGCTTCCCGGAGCAGACCACGCATTCAGGCGGCCGCAACGGCCGCATTACGGAGGTTTACAGACCATGAGCATCATGACCCGCACACTGCAGCAGGCCGACCCGGAGATTGCCGAGCTCGTGCAGAACGAGCTCAAGCGCCAGCAGCAGACGCTGATGCTGATCCCGTCGGAGAACTACGCATCGCGCGCGACGATGGCCGTCACCGGCTCGGTGCTGACGAACAAGTACACGGAGGGCTATCCGGGCAAACGCTACTACTGCGGCTGCGTCTACTACGATGAGGTCGAGAAGCTCGCGATCGACCGGGCGAAGGCGCTCTTCCGCGCCGAGCACGCGAACGTGCAGCCGCACACGGGCTCGACGGCGAACATGGCGGCGTACTTCGCCACGCTCGAGCCGGGCGACAAGATCCTCGCGATGAAGCTCGAGCACGGCGGTCACCTCACGCACGGGCACAGCGTGAACTTCAGCGGGAAGCTCTACGATGCGAACTTCTACGGGCTGTCGGACGAGACCAACCAGCTCGACTACGATCAGATCCGCGAGCGCGCGCTGGAGGTGCGGCCGAAGGTCATCGTCTGCGGCGCCAGCGCCTACCCGCGCGCGATCGACTTCCGGCAGTTCCGCGAGATCGCCGATGAGGTGGGTGCGGTCCTGCTGGCGGACATCGCGCACATCGCCGGACTCGTGGCGGCGGGTGCGCACCCCGACCCGGTCCCGGTCTGCGACATC
>JALGSU010000086.1 GCA_029821735.1 Candidatus Zipacnadia bacterium
CATCAGGTCGCTGGTGACGTGCAGTTCCACGTCCCCCGTTGCGAGGTCCTCGACGCCCGACACCAGCAGAGGCGCATTGAACTTCTTCGCCATGAACTGCAGGGCTTTCCAGCGTCCGTGGTAGTCGATGGACGCCCAACTCGCGACGGGCCAGCAGTCGTTCAACTGCCAGTAGAGGGTCCCCATCCCCCGGGGCATCGCCCGACGCCAGTGCTCGACCGCGTACTTCATCGCCATGCCTTGCAGGATCTGACTCAGCCACAGGGTCATGTCGAAACGCGTGGGCAGCCGGAACCAGTCCAGCATATACTGCATGATGGCCGTGTTGCCGATCCCGCTGCGCTGGTGGTGCTCCATCACGTAGGTGGTCACGTTCCGGTCCTGCGGGGCGGCTCGGGGAAGGACTGGAAGCCGAACTCGCTGTTGAAACGGTGGGTGCAGGTCCGGTACCACTCGAAGGGCTTGCGCCCGTGCCAGACATCCCACAGGTGTGCGTCGCCGCAGCTTGGGTTGTTGAAGTCCCGGCGGTCGTCAGACGGAGTGTGCGGGCTGCACGGCCAGTAGTCGCGGTCCGGATCGAGCTCCGACACCACGTCGGGGATCAGCGTGTCGAACAGCTTCCCGTAGTCCTCCCAACTCATCTGTCCCGCCGACCACTCATCGCCGACAAGGCCCTGCTCGAGCTCATTGTTGCCGCACCACAGGGCGATGCATGGGTGATGCCGCAGGCGCCGCACGTTGTCCTCGGCTTCCCCCTGCACGTTTGCCAGAAATGCGTCGTCGAAGCTCGGGTACGTTGAGCAGGCGAACATGAAGTCCTGCCAGATGCAGATACCCATCTCGTCGCACAGATCGTAGAACATGTCCTGTTCGTAGATGCCTCCGCCCCAGACGCGCAGCATATTCATGTTCGCATCGGCAGCGCTCTGGATGAGATGGCGGTAGTCGTCTACAGTCATCCGAGTGACGAAGGCATCGGCGGGAATCCAGTTCGCGCCCTTGGCGAAGAACGGGACGCCGTTGGCGACGAACTGGAAGGACTCGCCCCATTCATCCGGGTGGCGGTCGAGACGCAGCGTGC
Organism: Candidatus Zipacnadia bacterium; assembly: GCA_029821735.1. GTDB lineage: Bacteria > Armatimonadota > Zipacnadia > Zipacnadales > UBA5352 > JALGSU01. The sequence continues at coordinate 1,082 of JALGSU010000086.1, forward strand.
GCAGACCGACGCGCTTGGCCGCAGAATCCAGGACTTCGCCGCTAGCGTGCATCAATGACACGGCCACCTCGTACAGCGGCTGGTCACCCATGCCGCTGGGCCACCAGAGCCGCGGGGTCTCGACGGCCAGTTCGGCCTGGGCGGCACCATCCGCGACCGGAGCTTGGGCCTCAGCCACGACTTCTCCGTCCAGCGACACGCTCACCGCAACGCTGAGCGCCGAATCCGCGACCGCCTCCACGCCCACGCCGACAGTGAGGGCTGCCGAGCCGTCCTCATGCTCCTGCCGAACCGAGACCTCCGCCAGGCGAGCATCGCTGAAAGCCACAATCTCAATGTCGCGCCAGATTCCGCAAGTGACCACCACGGGGCCCCAGTCCCAGCCGAAGTTGCACGGCTCCTTCCGCACCCACGCCCGTCCTGCGACTTCCTTGGGGCCTCCCCAACCCGGCAGCGCACGCTGCGCCTGGCGCTCCTGGATGTACGGGATCGTGGAGGCAAACCGCACCTCGATGGTGTTGTCCCCGGCCACGAGAGCGTCTTCCACGTCGAACTCCCACGTGCGGAACATGTTGTCCGCTTCGCCGACGGTCTGCCCGTTGATGACAACGGTTGCCGGCGTGTCGAGTCCATGACAGCGCAGCATCACGCGGTCATGCGCCAGGATCTCCTCGGGCACTTTGAAGGTTCGCGTGTAAGCCCAGTCGGCTTCGCCGATCCAGTGCAACGCGTCTTCATTGTCGCGATAGAAGGGATCGTCGATCTTCCCGGCCGCCAACAAGTCAGTATGAACGCACCCCGGCACGCGGGCCGGAATCTGTTCATCTGAACCGATCTCGACAACCTGCCAATCGCCGCATAGGTCAATGGTGTGCATGGCTCCTCCTTGAGCGGCGCCGAGAGCAGAAGGGTCTGAGTGTGGGCGCGTCGGACGCCGCGATTCGCTTGCCACTAGTGTACGCACTCGGGGCCCGGGACACAATGGCCGAGAAGACAGGCCTCATCAAGCGCAGGTGGGCGGGACCCCATCCGCCGAGGGCTCCCCAGCGGCGGGCTGACGATCACGGTCTCCGGCACCAGCCGGATGATGGCGCTACGAGCACGAGAGCAGCCCCGCGGATATCAAGAGCATCGCCGGGGATTCAGTCATGCGCCCTCGCTCCCGTGTGCTGAGAACTCCGGCAAGTGAATGCTAATCGACCCGCGGGATCTGCAATGGCGCGACGGGCA
>JALGSU010000001.1 GCA_029821735.1 Candidatus Zipacnadia bacterium
AAGCCCGGGATGTCCGGGGAGATCGAGGAGTATGTCTCGTTGAGGTCCTGGAAGCGCGGGTCGACAACGACGACGTTGGACTTCTCGGCCTGGGCTTTCAGGATATCGGCGAGCTGGGTGGCATTGACGGACTTGTAGTCTCGGGTGATCTGTTCCTTGTCCAGCTCGAAGTCACCCGCGCGCTCGGCCTTGCGGTCATCGACGCGGAGAATGTACCACTGCTCTTCGCCACCGAGTGAGACCTTGATCGGTGCGCTGATCTCGGCGATCGGCAGCGAGACGACGGCCTGACGGACCTCTTCGATCTGGATGCGGTCAACGGGCATGTCCTCGGGGCTCTTGCCGCCGCGGGACTTGGTCACGGGGGAAAGTGAGTAGACGGCCGCAAGGTCGGCGAACTTCGCGGGGTCCTTCTTCAGCTCGGCGAGGACCTCGTCGGCGTTCTCCTTGGTGTCGACGACGATCTCGCTGAAAGTGACGCGGACCGGCAGCGTGTAGCGGTCCTTGTACTGCTCGAAGAAGGCCTTGAGGGCTTCTTCCGTGATGGCGATGTCCTGGACGGTCAACTCGCGCGCGACGAGGGCCATCCTGACCTCTTCCTCCCAGTCCTCGACTGTCATGCTGCGGCTGCTGAGGAACTGCACAAACTTCTCTTCGGTGGGGAAACTGCCCTTGGCTCGCTCGACCTCAGTGTCGAACTCGGTCTGGTCTACCTCTATCTGCGCCTCTTCGGCAGCCTGCCGGAGCAACTCGCGGTCGATCATGTCCTTGAGCACATCGCGACCAACAGCGGCAATCATGCGCTTGTTGAATTCAGTCTCGGAGATGCGCACGTTGTTGACGATAGCGACGGGGCTGTTGCTGCAGCCGAGTGCAAAGACGATGACGGCTACGGCAACAAAAGCAAGCAACCACACACGAGACACGATAACGGGCCCCTTTCTGAGGACCGGCCAGGGGAATGATCTGGATACCTAATAAGTGCCGACAGAGTATAGCATAATTGGGTCAGAAACTCAAAGGCGTTGCCGCCCCGCAATGGGCACAAGATCCCAGGCGGGCAGGGCATGAGCAGGAGGCATGTGGCGACGGTCAGGCGTCGTCTCGATACCAGAAGTCCACCGCGTAAGGGTAGATGCCGCCCATCAGGTCGAGGAGATCCTGCCGCGCGCGGACGGGGCCCTCTTGCGTGATGGCGGTGGTGAGCATGATGGAGAGCCCGCCTGCGCCTCTGGGGCCGGACATCACCGCGAGGGAGTGCTCGGCATAGTCGGGATTCGTGCCGCCTTTGTGGGCGAAAACGAAGAGCACCATCATGGAGTAATCGCCGCGGTTCACGCGCATCAGCTGGCCCCGGACCGGTCCTTCGTGAGGCGCCGCGGCTTCAAGCGGCACCGTGACGGCTCGCTCCCACTCGACGTTCCAGCCCTGCGAGGGGAGGCAGGCGGCCGGCGTGTGGACCGTGCGCCAACTTAGGCCGTGGATCAGGCTGGCGTCGACGATCACGTCGTCACGCTGGTAGGCCAGCGAGCGCATTTCGTCGGCCTCCAGGTACTCCGCGATCGCCTCATCCCTGGGCACGACCTCACCGGTGAAGCCGGCCAGTTGCAGAGGCACGGCGTCGAAGTCAGGGTCGTACGCGATCACCTCGGGGCGTATGGTGCGCATACCCCAGGTGATGGCCGCGCTCAAGAGCATGAACGCGATGGCTACATAATGTCTTCGCGCATTGTGTCGCATTTGAGCACCTTGGCAACAAGGAACAAGCCTATCAGCCCGACCATAAAGACCATGATACCGGACAGGCTGTGGAAGAATCCGTCGGCAGCCTTCTGACCGAACGACTGGCCCAGAAGGACGGTGAAGCTGATGCGGCAGGCGTTCGCGGCGAGCGCCACGGGAATGCCAGCGATGAAGATGAGTATGCGCTTGTACATGGGCCCGGCGATCAGGTAGGCAAAGAGGGCGGCGAGAGCTGTCATGGCGATGGTCGACTTCAGACCACTGCACGCCTGCGCGACCTCGAAGGTGTAATCGGGAATGCGGATGGTGGTACCGTGTACCTCGGTGGGGATTCCGAGAATCATGGGTGTGTGGGCCGCGATCTTCGCGCCCGCAATTTGCAGGGGGTTGGAGAGTTTGGTCACCAGCAGACGGTCGACGGGAACCATGAAGGAAAGGAACGCGACTGGGAACAGCACGACGCTGGCGCGTTGCCAGCCCCAGAGCCAGAGGATGGCGCCGCCGATGACGCCTATCATGGCGAATCCCTGCGGGAAGTTGACGTCCAGTTGCATGGCTCGGGCGTGCAGGGCAAGCGAAGCGACGATCAGAGCGATGCCCCAGGCATGCCCGTGGCTATCGTCGGCGGCGAGGAATTCCTTACGGCGATTGTAGATGAGGTAGGCGGAGAGGAGGACGATGATGGGCCCGTGGCTGTAGTAGGGGCTCTTCATCCAGACGCCCCACATCCAGGCAAGGTAGGGGGCCCATGCGAGCAGCATCAGTGCCGCGATCAGGAGCGTCAGCGGCGTAATTGGCCCGGGCGTTGCCGGGCGCTGTGATGTTCCCCGGGCAGTTTCGTCGTGCATAGATGGTCACCGGCAGCGAGTGTCAGGCCCGTCGCCGCCGAACGCGATTCTCCCTGCTCCGAGATCTGTTCCTGTCGCGAGTGTCGCTGCGGGAGTGCCTCACGGTGGTTATGTAGTAGATGGTCCCGGCCGCCGCGCCCAGCAGCAAAACGGCAAAAAAGCCGAGCAAAGACGTCGCGTGGGCGGTGAGGAAGCCCCAGGTTCCGGCAATTCCACTCAGCACTGTCTGAGCCGCCAGCACGAGGCGCTCGAACAGGCTTGTGGGCATGATCGTGCCCTCTTCGAGTGATCGGTAAGCCATCGCCGTGATGACCATCTCTATTACCGAAGCGGTCAGCGCAGCTACCACCGCACCGGCGAGAGCATAGCCGGCTAGCTGTGTGGTGCGGATGGTGTGACCGTGGGTCTTCTTCCTGCGGACGCGGGCGCTCTGCGACCAGTCCGCGCCGCAATTGGGGCAGGTCATGGAGGTAACTGGAATGTCTGACCCACAGTAGCAGGTGCGGAAGAGGGAGCGCCCGCAGGCAGGGCAGTGGCGCCTGCCCTCCGGCAGCAGTGTGCCACAGCTGTAGCAGTTCATCGGCTCGGCGGGCCGGATTTGCGGCCTGCCCTCGTCGCCGTCCCCGCGTCCTTCTTCGCTTGCCATTTGCCGTTCACCCAAGTCCGTCAGAATGGTCTCGCGTGTGGAAACGTTCCTATTCGCTGGCAGGGGCGGGCTCATCCGCGCCGACCGGTCTGCGCTTGAGCAGTACCCATCGGCCGGTGCTGAGGCGGGCGTGGACGACGAACTCCTCGTATTCAGTGTTGGACCGCAGGCCCCGCGCCCACACTTCGGCCCACTTCTGCATTCTCTCCTGAGGTGCTGTGCGTGGCAGCATCGGGCTGAGGAGCAGCCAGTTGAAGCGGCCGGCGGCTTGCTCGCAGCGCCGCAATTCGGTGGGGGTCTGGGGCAGCCAGAGCGCGTCCCGGTCGGCCACCCAGGCGACCGTCCAGGGCAGATCGGTGACGATGACTCCGGCGGTCAGGTCGTTGAGTTGTATCGCGGCACGGCGTACGGAATCCATTTCCTGTCGTGCAGCGGGGCGACCAGGCGCGATTGTGGCTATCAGGGGGATGAGATGCGCCGCAAGCAGAAGGCCCAGTGCGAGGTTGCGCACTTTGGGCTGCTTCATGAGGTCAAGCGGCTCAATGCGTGCGTCGATTACGCGCCAGAAGTAACCGACGGCGATGACCAGTGCGGCCGGGCCCGCAGGGAAGATCAGGCGTGGCGCGGCGATCAGGAAACTCAGGCCGATCGCGAGGATCGCTATGAACGCGTAGAGGAGCAGGCGCCAGCGCTCGAACTTGTCGTCCCCCATGATGACGAAGATTGCCACAAGGAAGAACGGTGTGAGGTATGGTCCCGCGAGCATGGTGATGGTGCGGTAGAACGCCAGCAGACCGTCGCGGACCTTCAAAGCGATCGCGCGCGGATTGGCGGCTGCGAAACGGACGAAGCTGAGGTCGGTCTCGTCGAAAGTGCGATACAGGCTGTTGCCCGGGTATTGCTGGGTCTGCTCCAGGGACTCAATGGAGCGCAGGGTGAAGAAAGGGTTCCCTGTGAGATTGTAGTTACGTATGAACCAAGGGCTGGCGACGACGAGCGCAAGGGCCGCAAAGACGATAGGGCGGGTAGCGCGGCGCTCCTTGCGCAGCAACCACAGGAAGATGAGCGTCGGGATCGCGGCGAGCCCCCAGATGTATTTGGTGAGGTAGAGCAGCCCCATGATGACCCCGGCGAGTATGACCCACAGGCCCTCGCGCCTGGTGTCGGTTGAGGCCTGGTACAGGAACAATAGCAGTACAGTAACCAGCAGTCCGAGCAAGGATGCTTCGAGGCCGGAGACGGCGTAGCTGAGGTAGGTGATATTGGTGCCGTAGAGGACGGCGGCCAGTATCGCGGCCCGGCGGTCGAAGAGGCGCCAGGCGAGCAGATAGACCGCGACGATGCCGAGCAGGAAGGCCAGACCAGAGGCGTGGGAGACTGCTTTGTCGTTGGGGCCCAGCACCCGCATCATGCCAGCGATCCACATGATATGAAGGGGCGGGTGCGTCAGTTCGGGATGGTTCTCGATGTTCTGGTTATAGACCAGGCTGAGGGGCTTGATGAAGCTGGTAGTGAAGCCCTCACCATGATGGACATGCCTGGCCACCTGCGCGTAGTCGACGGCGTTCACGTCGCCTACCTCAGTGAACTGACTGACCTGGAAGATGAGGTAGATGAACACGATGGCGAGCAGAAGCATCACGTGCAGAGCGATGTTAGCACCGGTCGTCTTCTGTTCGATCCGTGGCCGGGCCATGCATGTACCTCCCACTGCCTGGAGAGCACGACGCGCCGAATCTTAGCATATCTCGCCCCCATCGGCAAGCAAGGGGCGGTCCGGCCGGGCCTGTGGCCGCCTCGGACTCGTGACGGTATGAAGGGATGGGCTGACCCGAGCCGAAAGGACGAATCGAGAGAATTCAGGCATCCGGTCTCACTATCGACCGGGAACGGGAGTGACTACAGTGCGCGTCTCCATCGTCACAATGATCGGCTTGCTCGGCATCCTCACAGCAATAGGCATGACAGCGACATCTTTCGCTGATGGGCCAGAGATTGTGGGCGAGAACGTCGTTGTCAACGGCGATTTTGAGGGGGAGGGGGCGGCCGGGAACTGGGGGTCGGGGTTGCACCTGGTGGAGGAGGGCGCATACCGTGGCGAAGGCTGCGGGATGATCGATTCCACCATTGAGGGCGGGCGCAGTTACATCGCGCAATCGCGCATCCCCATAGCCGGGAATACCCACTATGAGTTCTCGATGGCCGCCCGCCGCGAGACCGGCGAGGGCTATGTGTACGTGCACTGCAATTGGCAGGACGCGGACGGCAAATACCTGATGAGTTCGAAGAACTGGAAGGCCGGCCGAGCCATGCCGGTTACGCTGCGCACAGGCGAGGGCACCGGCGACTGGCGTACATACAGCGGCGTGTTCAGATGCCCCCGGATGGACGTGGTGAGCACGCAGGTCGTCGTCTTCATCAAGGATGGCGCCGATCGCCTCTACGTCGACGAGATCAGCATTCGCGAGGTCAAGTACCCGGAAGCGCCCGCGTGGGAGCTTCCCGAAGCCGTGACCTTCGAGGGGCATCCCAGCCGGATTGGCATGGCGGTTGAGGAGGCAAGCGTCGACGGGCAGGTGTTCTCGGTGCGCACAACCGGCGCTGATTATGTGCTTGACGCGGCGGCGGGGACGATGACGTGCGGGCAGCGGATCGGGGCCGAGCGGGAAGTGGCTACGGTCGACTTTGGCGGGTCGCTGGGGGAGTTGCGGATTGCCAGCCAGGACGAGGAAGTGTGTGTGCTGCAGGGCGACGAACTGGTGATCGGGTTCCAGGGCGATTCGCTGGTGACTATCGCCACCAATCGGGCGATGACGGCGACGGTGACTTCGCAGATAGGGGCGGAGTGGTTCCGCAAGCAGGACCCGCATATGATGGCCATCGACGAGCAGGGGGGATTCTGCGTTACGCCGCACTCGCGGGCGGAATACGAGAGCCCGGGGGTGTCGGTGACCGGGCCGGAGGATGCCACCGACCAGCCCGGCTGGACGATGAGCTACACGATCGGCGCGCGTGACATGTGGGCGATGGCGGTCTTCCCGGGGCGTGAGTTCGACTGGCAGACCTCATTCGAGAAGCGTATCGTCGGGACGTCGGGTTGCCCGGACCCGGAGGCCTTGCGCGAGTACGCTAAGCACGCCAGCGTGCTGTTCATATTCGCGGGCATCTACAAGGAGCACTACGCCGGGTACTGCCACGCGCCGTACGAGCTGAAAGATCCCGCGAAGTTGCGGGCGACGATCGCCCTGGCGCACGAACTCGGCATGGAAGTGATCATCTACCGACACCCGACCAGCTACGAGTGGGCCGACATGTCACTGGACGATTTCCTGGCGGACCTGAAGGAATTCCGCGATGAGTATGGCTTCGATGGCTGGTATTTTGACGGGTACCCGGGATGGAGCACGTGGCTGAACTCGTACCGGGCCATGCGCATCGTGCGCGATCGAGTGGGCGACGCGACACTGTATATCCATTGCACGCTCAATCCGCCGATTCGCATGACCGAGCTTTACGCCCCGTTTGTCGACTCGTATGCGACCTTCCTGCTGCGAGCGGAAGCGCAGTTCATCAACGGGCCGACCGATCCGTATCTGCGGTATGTGGTGAATACGCGGCACATCTCGAACTGCATCGCGACCATCAAGGCGAACGAGATGCGGGCTGAGGCGCTGCCCGCTGACGCTACGCCCGAGCAGATCAAGGAGGCGCCGAAAGCGTCCCTGCGGCTGCAGTTGGAGACGATGCTCAAGCTTAACGGCCGCTGCCGGTGGGCCTATCCGGGGTGGCCGCTGCGTGCGTCAGATACTGACGACTACATCGGGTACTACTTCGCCGAGGTGGACCGTCGCCAGAAGCAGTGGGAAGAGACCGGCGAGCCGATGCCGATGCAGTGGCCGTGAACCACTGACGGCAAACCGCAGAGGCACGGAGATCCCCCTCCGCTCGGCAAACGACGCCGAGCTACGGGCGACGAGGGCGCAGAGAACGGCAACGGCAGAAGACCTGTGGAGGAAACCGAGATGAAGCGGATAGTCGCTACCGCGGCGATTGCGGTGCTGATGACTGGCGCGGCGTGGGCGCAGGTTGAGGGCGAGAATCTGATCGGCAACCCGGGCTTTGAGGACGCGCTCGAAGGCTGGGATGAGCGTGAGAAGCCGATCGTGCTCGATGAAGAGGTGCGCTTCACGGGACGATACGCCTGCAAGTCAGTGGGTCACGCGGAGCTGCAGTACCCGGGATTTCACTGGGTCAAGAGCGCCGATATCCCCGCCGAGCCCAACACCATGTACCAGTTCAGCCTGATGCTGAAGGCGTCCTTCACTGAGGGGATCATATTGCCGTCGGTTCGCGAGGTGGGGGCGGACGGCAAGACGATCAGATACCATCGGGTCGCGCAGATCGAGCCGGGCGTCCACGAGTGGCGGGCTTTGAGCCGGCCCTTCAACTCCGCCCTGAAGGCCCACCATTTCCAGGTTTACCTGGTAATGCGCGATGTGATCGGGACCGCCTGGTACGATGATCTGAAGCTGGTGAAGATCACGCCGGAACCCAGACCCCCGGTGGGCACCGGTGAGGCGGTCAGCTTCCCCGGATCGGCGGGGTCGCTGGACATGCGGGTGGAATCAGTCAGCCAACTCAAGACCATGCCGCCGATCACGATCGTGCAGACGACCGGGGCGCTGGTTCGCATCAATGAAGCGGCGGGCACGATCACGGGGTTCCAGCGCATCGGCAACGAGCGGCCGTCCTACACTATCAAGATAGACCCGCCGCCGGCGGGCCTTGCGGTGATGCGCTCTGATGAATCAGTGTGCATCTTGGGGAACGCCGACATCGAGATCGGCATTCAGTGCGACTCGCTGGTGGCGCTGGCCGTGGGGCGGGAGACGAAGTTCACGGTCACGGGGGCCTTCGGGGGGAAGTGGACGCAGAACCAGCAGGGCCACGTGCAGGTCATTGACGATGACGGCGGCGTGGGTGTGTACCCATATGTAGTGCCGGGCTCCGGCATCGTGAGTAGTGCCGAGCAGGAGCCCGGCGATTTGAGTCAGGGCGGATGGGAATGCAGCCATGAGATGGGCGAGGGGACGCTGCTGGGAGTGTCGATCTTCCCGCCCCGGGCCTATGACTGGGAGAAATCGTTCAATTGGCAACTGGCTCACACTAACCACTTCCCGCCTGAGAGTGCGCTGGCGAGGTGGAGTAAGTACGTGAAGCTGGTGACGCTGCATCAGGGGATATGGGCCGGTGACCGCAGGCAGGAGCCGGTCGGACCGTACATGATTGAGGACGAGAGCGAATTCCGACGCGTGATCGCGACCTGTCACCGGCTGGGGCTGAAGCTGATCCCATACATGAGCCCGTTCTACTTCCACGACCAGAGCGTGGACGGGTTCATGGAGAGTCTGTCCGAGCGCAAGGAGGAGTATGGCTTCGATGGCACGTACTTCGACGGCCTGTACTTCAAGGACTGGGTGAAGTCGTACGAGGTGATGCGGCGCACGCGTGAGATGTTCCCGGACGGACCGCTGTATCTGCACACGTCTTGGGGGCCGCCGGTGGGGCAGCACGACATCTGGTGCCCGTTCATCGACACGTATGCGGACATCGTGCTGCGCGGCGAGGGCCGCAAGTCCGACACCCCCGGCGACATGTACATGCGCTACGTGGCTGCCGGCTACAAGCTCTCCAACACAATCGGTCTGATGAAGGGCGCCGACTGGGAGATATCCGCGGCCGAGCAGTACAGTATCATGCTTGACTATAACGGCCGGGCGCGCATGAGCACCTACCCGAGCCACGGCGCCGACGGCGAGTGGGTATGGCCGGGGCAGGACGGCGAGTTGACGAACGCCTGGATCGATTCCTACTGGCCGAGGCTTCAGGCGATGCGGGCCGAGTGGGAGGCGGGGCGGCTGCCTTGAACCGCCCGCCTCAGTAGCGGCCGTATTCGGCTACGGTCTCGATCCAGGCCTGGAGGTTCTCGAGCTTCGTGTCGGACGGGACTTCATCGGCGCTGACCATGATGTAGCCGCCGCCCTCCATCGCCTCGTCGAGGCAGCGACGGGCTTCGCGGCGGGCGTCCTCAGCCGAGCCCATCGCCAGTATGAGGCAGTCGAAGTTGCCCATGACGCAAGTGTCGCGACCGTAGAGTCGGCGGGCATCGGCGAGTGAGATGTCGCCCTCGTTGGGCTCGAAGGTCTCGATGAAATGCGGACCGGCCTTCATCATCGCGGGGAGCAACTCGCGGATGCGCCCGAGCGTGTAGAAGCCGACGAACTTGCCCGGCACTGCGCGCACCATCTCGCACACAAGCTGCATCTCCGGAAGCACAAACTCCTCGAACATGGCCGGGCTCATGTGTGAGCCGGTGGCCCAGCAGATGTCAAGCCAGCCGACCTCGTTTGGTGAGGCGAGGAAGGCCTCCACGTTGCGCTTGACGACCTGAAGCTGGACCTCGATGACCTCGTGAATGAGTTCGGGGATGTCGTAGAGGTCGAAGAGCAACTCCTCCATGCCACGCTGAGCGCCGATGGCTCCGTAGACGCCGCCAATAGCCACGCTGGGCACGCCATCCTCGCCCATCAACTCCCAGGCCTCCTGCGCGGTCGCGAACCAGGGAGCGGTGGCGCGAGAGAACCAGTCCTCGGCCATGGCCATGAAGGTGCGCCAGTCTTCGTGGGTCTTGATCGGGTACTCGGTGCGCTTGCCGCAGACGGGGTCGTGGGGGATCATGCCCGCCACGTCCACGGCTCGCCAGTCGCAGCCGGGACCGGTGGTGAGCGTCTCGGTAACCCGGTAGGGCCCGTTCTCCTCAAGCACGTTGACCTCGTCGTGCCACGGGCTCTCGCCCTCGGTGCCATAGCCGATGCCGATGGGGCCGCGGAAGTGCGTGGAGCCGAGCATCTGGTGGACCTCGAAGACAGCCTTCCAGTCAGTGCGCCCGAGCAGCACGTTGGCGTAGCGATGGTGGATGAGCGGCGCAACCGGGACGACGTCAGGGGTCTCAAGACGCAGCGCGGTCAGGAACGCCTCTTTGCGGGTCATGGTGAACCCTCCCCGTGGCTATGACGAAAGGTAGTGCTCGGCAACTTTGCGGAAACCGGCGGCACAATCGCGTACGTCATCATCGCCGAAGTGCTCGTGTATGCGCAAGGTGCGAAGCTGGGACATGCCAAGCTCAAGTGTCGGGCACAGGCCTGCATGGTATTCGACGGGTTGGTCGCGCCCGTAGTCGAAGGGCAGGTCGGACGAACCATAGGCGATGCGCCCGAGGAGAGCGTCGGTCATGTATAGCGGCTTGCCGATCCAATTGCCGGCGATTGGGATACCCTCGGCGAGCACCGCCTCGGCGAACTGCTCGGGGCCGACGCCGAGGACGTCTTCGTCGATGCGGATGGGAGTGGTCCAGTAGCTGTGCTCGATGCCCTCGGTGCGCTCAGGCGGATGGACGCCGGGGATGCCTGCGATCAGTTCGCAGAACAGGTCGCCGAGGCGCTGGCGCTGGCTGACAATCCATTCGAGGCGCTGGAGCTGGGCGAGGAGGACTGCGCCCTGGAACTCGGTCATGCGGTAGCACGGGCCGATGAACGCGTAGTGCAGCCGGTACTTGCGATCGGCGGTCCAATCGCATCCCTTGTCGACGTAGACCGTGGCGCGTCGGCCCAACTCTTCGTCATTGATGATGGTGCAGCCGCCATCGCCGCACTGCAGATGCTTGGAGTCCTGGAAGCTGAAGGTGCCCATGTCGCCGATGGTGCCCGCCAGTCGGCCCTTGTGGCGGGTCAGGTGCGCCTGGGCACAGTCTTCGATGACGGGCAGGCCGTGGGCGTCGGCGATGGCCATGATGCGGTCCATGTCTGCAGGTTGGCCGAAGCAGTGCACCGCGATGATGGCTGCGGTCTTGTCGGTGATTTTGCGTTCGATGTCATCGGGGTCGAGGTTGAATGTGCCAAGCTGCACGTCCGCGAAGACCGGGATGCAGTTGCACTGGATGATGGGCGCGACTGTGCCCATGTCGGAGAGGGCGGTGGTGATGATCTCCGAGCCGGGCTCGGGGTTGATTGCGCCGATCGCGACGTGGATGGCGCTGGTGCCGGATGTCGAGCAGACGGCATGGCTGACGCCGTATAGTTCGCTCCAGCGTCGCTCGAACTCGTGGACTTTTGTGCCAAGCGGGAAGAACGCGTTCTGGCTGTCGAGCACCTCGAGAAGCTGGCGCTCGTCCTCAGGGCCGAAGAGTGTGCGCTGAGGGAATTCGTCAGTGCGGATCGGCGTGCCGCCGTCGATGGCCAGTGTCTCGGACATGATGCACCTCCGTGGCAGTGGTCATTAGTCTCGGATGATGAGCCAGACGTCGCCGTTCGATTCTACGCCACCCTTCGAGCGCATGGAACCGACGACCTCGTACTTTGTGCCTTCGGTGATTGCTTCCAGTGTGAACTCATACGTATTGTCCCGACTGCCGCTGCCAGCCCAGCCAACGTGATCATCGGCAGCGATCTGCTCGCCATCGGCGAGGAGAATGGTACGGTTGATGTGCACGCCGTGCGAGCCGCGCGTGTATTCCCACTCGACGGTGAACTCGCAGGGCCGGGTCAGGTACGGTGTGATGTCCAGGCGGATCTCGACGCCATCCTCAGCCATCATCTCCGGAGTCCAGGTGGCGATCTTCACGTAGGTGCCGGAGTAGAAGCCGAACTGCTCGCCGGGGGGGAGCTTAATGATCTCGCCGGCGCGGACGCCGGTGGCGAGTTGCCCGATCTCGTCGGCGATGGCCAGGAACTCCTCGCGCTGGGCGGCTATTTTAGTCGCATCGCCACGGTCGGCGCCCAGGACATCGGCTGCGCGGGTGTAGAGTTCGAGCAGGGGGGAGAGTTCCTCGGCGAGCGCAGTCATCCGGGTGGCGATGTCCGCGAGCGCTGTGGCAGAGGCACCCGGGTCATCGGGCAGGGCATCGCCTGCGGTCTGCCAGTCGGCGGTGGCGGCTTCGAGCGCCTGGAGCTTGTGTCCGACGAAAGCATAGGCGCGGAGGGCGGCCCCCACGTAGTCGAACATGTCGGCTGCAGAGCGGCTTCGCTTGCGGCAGCGATGTCGGGGGCGGCATCGGTGAAGCGGGCGTCCTTGATCGCGTACTGCAGCCGGCAGCGGCGGGGGGAGAGGCGGAATGCCTCCGCCATGCCACGCGCGTCGTGACAGATGGCCGCAGGACCCTCGCGGGGCCAGGGCTCGATGATGGCCGCGTCGAGTTCCTCACCTGCATCGGGGCGGGTGTCGCCGTGCCACAGAGCGGCGTAACGGCGCAGGTAATCAGTCACCGGCGTGGCACCGAGCGACCAGGCACATTCGGCGGCGTAGACCATGCCGGGGATGGAGTTGGCGACGATGCCACCGTTGCGCCACTCCCAGGTTGTGGTCATGCAGCCCTCGACGCCGCGTTCGTTGCCGGCGCGGTGGAAGCCGCGGATGCCTCGCCAGGTGGTGCGGTAGTCGGGCCAGATGCGCGAGAAGCAGACGACTGCGGCGGAGACCCAGCAGTCCTGGAAGCCGAGGTCCTGATACTGCTCGATCTGCGGGTAGGTGGACGGACCGTGGTAGATCCACTCGGTCGGGATACAATCCTTCTCCAGCATATCTATGTACTTAATGCTCATGTAGGAGAGTTCTTCGGTAGGGCCTCGGTGTGAAGGCCAGAAAAGCATGGTGCGCCCGTACTTCTTGCATAGAGCGTTGAGGCGGTTCATGTGCTCAGCGTAGAGTTCGCCGACGGGCCTGGCCGCGCAGCGCTCGCACTTGCCGAAGCCCATCTCGAACTCGTCGCCGCCGACATGGAAGTATTCGGCGTACGGAAACTGCTCGGAGAGTTCGGCGAAGACGTTGTCGAGGAACTCCCAGACCTCAGGCTCGGAGGTGCAGAATACCCACGCGCCACCGGCCTCGCGCAGGTTCGCCAGCTCGTCGGCGCGCAGGACTGCGCCGGCATGGCCGAGGGACTCGAACTGCGGCACAAGCTGCATCCGGTACTGGTGTGCATGCTCGGAGAGGAGTCTGGCTTTCTCGGGTGTGAAGGTGCCCTCGCGGCCGAGGAACGGGTAGCGCTCGAAGCGGTAATCGTTCTCGCCATAGACCACGAGCATGTTGAGCTTGCAGCGGGCGAGATCGCGGATGACGCGCTTCCACCAGTCGACCTCGACCGTCTGGGCGCGCGCGACGTCATACTGCAGGCCGCGGATCGGGTATGCGGGCCAGTCGGCCATGCGACAGTGGGGCAGAGCGCCCGCGACGGTGGTGAGTTGGGCGATGGTCTGGGCGGCGTAGAAGAGCCCGTCGCCATCGGCGGCCCAGGCGTGGACGCCGTCGGTCACCTCGAGCAGGTACGCGCCGGCGAGGCGCTCGATGTCGAGACCGAGGCGCTTGGCCTCAAGATGCAGGCGGCCCGACGAGACCATCTCGAGAACGATGTCGGGGGCATCGGCGCCGATTGACGGTTTGAGGCCGGCGCGGTCGGCGAGCTGCTCGGCGAGGTCTCTGGCGGCGAAGCGATCGTCTTGGGGGACGTCGCCGAGGATGCCGATGCGTGGCCGGGGCGGAAGTTGCAGGTCACCATCGTCGAGGAGAATGGTCTGAGGCATCGGTATCACAGCGATGCCACGATCGCGCATGGCCTCGGTGGCGCGTATGGCGGCGAGGATCTCGGGTGTCGCAGTGACGAAGGTGGCGTTCAGCTCGCGGCGGCCGGGATTGCTGCGGTAGAGTGTCCAGTCATCGCCGTCGACGATGCCGGTGGCGAAGATATCGAGCCAGCCGCGCGCGCGATCGTCAGCGGTGACAATCTCACTGACGTCAATAGGGTCGCGGTTGGAGGCGTTCCAGACGTCACCGTTGTCGATGATCGGGCCCTCGTGAATGACGGGACCATCCTCGGCGTCGCGGCGCACGATGAGCCGATACGAAGCGCCCTTGCCAGTGTAGGCGACGATATTGCTCAGGTTGATCGAGTAGGCGAGCAGGTCATCAGCGGGCACTGGAAAGCGGATATGGACGAAGGTACCGGAAGGGAGCTCACCCAGGTGGCCGTCGCCGATGGGCGTGGGATCGATGGCGGGTCGGGTGACGCCAAGGTCGGACCATGTGCCACCGACCTGTGCAGATGCAACGCAACAAGCTGCGAGCATGATCAGAACGCAGGTGCTACGCATGGTCACCAGCTCCCTCGGGCAGCGGAACGTTGTCAGGCCAGCGACTCGAGCAAGCGGACGGATGCGTCGACGATCATGTCTCCGGCTTCGGGCACCGATCGACTGCCCCGGCAGAGCGTTGGCTCGTAGCCACCCTTCTCGATGGCCTCGGCGGTGGGGATGTAGCCGATGTTGCCGTTGGCAAGCGAGACGAACATGGTGTCGGCGAAGGGCGAGCGCTGCTTGGTCGACAGCCCGAAATCGCAGAACATCTGGCCCGGGCTGGAGGCGATGGCCAGATCGCCGATGCGGATACACTTGACTTCACACCGGGCGGCGCCCACCTCATCAATGTACTGCTGCAGAAGGACGCGCTCGCGGGCAAAGATGACTTCGTGGTCGGTCGACGGCCAGCCGCTGGTCTCAAGAAGTTCGCGATCGGCTGCGAGCTGATCCGGGTCGGGAACGCGGAAGGGCATGTCGATAATCTCGGCGGCGATGGCCAGGGCGGGGTCGTCGGTCCAGTGCATGTCGGCGAGGAGCTTGAGGCTTTCGCCAGCGAGTGCACGGGCGAAGCGTTCGACGCCGGCCTCGCCTTTCTGGGGCTGGTCGGAGAGCTTGTTGACCTGGGTGACGTCGCCCATCGCGCCATTGAGGAAGACCATGGTCCCGCCCGTGAGCGCCTGCATGGTGCGGCGCCATGCGCCGGGATAGCCGGCGGCGAAACGTCGGCCGCCCATGATGGTGGTGTGGCAGGTGAAGTTACCGATGAATCCGAGAATGTCTTCGTCGAGGTCCCGGGCGGCGAGCAGCAGCACCTGCGGATCGCTCGGACCGGCGTTGTCGAGAACATCAGGATCAGTGGGATCGGCGTGGGTTCTGTGAGTGCCGTCGCGCAGGACCCATCGGCGGTTCCATCCGAGGCCCTCGGCGCAACCGGCCGCCCAGCCAAGTTGGGCCGGGACCATGCGCGAATGAGCTTCGGCGATTGCACTGGCAATTTGGCGAACGACGTGGGCGCGGTACTGTGGGTCGGAATCGGTGCCGAGCACATCGTTGGCAGGGCCGCCACTGTGGACGTGACTGGTGGCGACAAGGACGTTCTCGGCGGGAATGCCGCAGGTTTCTTCAGCGATGGCGCGTGCCTCGAGGACGTCCTCGGTTTTGAGCGAGACCGCATCGACGCCGACGAGCGCGAGCGTGAGGTCGTCGCCGGCGATGACGGCCGCGGAGATCTCGAGGGGATCGTGGATGCCGGTGGAGGGGCTGGCGACGAAGCCACCAGGGATATTGGCGCCAACGGGTGGGGTGATATCGGTTGTGAAGAAGCCTGCGTGGGTCACGGTCATCGTCCTCCCGGGGCAATGCGTTTCGCTGAAAATCACGTGGGGGTTCGCAGTTGACGCGGCGATTCCCTCTGTACGGCCGGAAATGGCGAGGTTTTCTGGAGTTTCGAAGGGTTTGCTTGCGGATTGGCTCAGCATTTGGTATCATCTTTGTGACGAGGCGCGCCCTGCGACTCACGTGATATCCTACAAGTCTTGAGCCAACACTCGCTTGTAGGGAGCCCGGCTCTGCTCGTGACGTGACGCTCCTCGGTGGACCTTCGGGTTCACTCATGGAGGAACACAACACCGGCAGGAGGGCCCCCACCTTCTGTTGGGGTTCAAAGACCCCCTGGGTGCACGGCTTCCGCGGGGCCCTCGTCATCTTTGCTTTTGTGCACCGCGCAGCCACTACCCCCGACGCAACCGGCCTGGATAATGGCAGATAGCCTGTTCAATCGAGGCGACCGCGTCAACCCCTCCGCGCCGCTTGCGGCGCGTATGCGTCCCCGTGAACTGGACGAGATGGTCGGCCAGGAAGAGGCCCTGCGCGAAGGTTCGGTGATTCGGGGCGCGCTGGCTGAGGGCCGGCTGCCATCGCTGATCCTGGTGGGGCCAGCTGGTACCGGTAAGACCACACTGGCGCGGATTCTGGCGCGACGAGTGAGCGCGCACTTCGACCAGCTTTCGGCGGTAGAGGCGGGTGTGGCGGACATTCGGGCCGTGGCGGCGGCGGCCCGGGACAGGCGCGGTCTGCATGATGCGACGACGATCCTCTTCCTCGACGAATTGCACCGGCTGAACAAGGCTCAGCAGGATTACCTGCTGCCACATGTCGAGGATGGGACGTTCACGCTCATCGGGGCGACCACCGAGAACCCCTTCTACTCGATCATCACTCCGCTGCTGTCGCGGTGCCGGTTGCTGACGCTGGTGCTGCTTGAGCCCGAGGAGATACGGGTGTTGCTGCTGCGGGCATTGGCCGATGAGGAGCGGGGGCTGGCGGGGCTGTCGCCGGAGGTGGCGGATGAAGTGATCGAGCATATCGCCACCAACGCCGCAGGCGACGCTCGACTGGCGCTGAACGTGCTGGAGACGGCCACGCTCTCGACGGAGCCGAATGAGGCGGGCGTGCGAGAGGTGGGGATCGAGCGCGCGACGGCGGCGCTCGACCGGCCGGTTGTCAGGTATGATCGGGCTGGCGACGGCCACTACGACACGATATCAGCGTTCATCAAGAGCGTGCGTGGTTCGGACCCGGACGCCGCGATCTATTGGCTGGCGCAGATGCTGGAGGGTGGCGAGGACGCCCGGTTCATAGCGCGCCGGCTGATCATTCTCGCGGCCGAAGATGTGGGACTGGCAGACCCGTCGGCGTTGAGGGTTGCGGTGGCGGCGGCGGATGCAGTAGAATACGTCGGATTGCCTGAGGGTCAGATTCCGTTGGCCGAGGCAACGATCCATCTGGCGTGCTCGCCGAAGAGCAACTCGGCGTATGCGGCGATCAAGGCCGCGCGGGATGATGTGAAGAGCGAGGGTGCCGGCACGGTGCCCGACCACCTGGCAAGTGGGCAGCGCCCGGGGCGAGGCGAGGACAAGTACGCGTATCCCCACGACCATGACGGGTCCTGGGTTGCGCAGAGCTATTGGCCGCCGACGAAGGCCGCGACGCAGTACTATACGCCAGGGGACAACGCTCGTGAGCGGAAGATAGACGAGAAGCTCCAGGACCTGCGGCGCCGCTCTGAGGGCAGCGACGGCCCGGATGATTCGCATTGAGCGGCATACTTTCCCGGCAAGCCTGCATGGGAGGATGAGAGACTTGAAGATCCATGTGCGCAGCCTCGAGGACGCTGTCCGCGTGTGCGGTGCGGCCGGTGAACTGGACGCTTACACCGCCCCGGAGTTGCGGGATGCTCTCGATGGTGAACTGGAGGCCGGGAACGCGACCTTGGTCGTGGATCTGGGTGAGTTGACCTATCTTGACAGCACGGGTCTGGGGATCCTGGTGGGGACGGCGAAGCAGTGCCGCCAGGCAGGGGGCGACCTCGCGGTGGCATGTGCGAGGCCGAACCTGCTGAAGATATTCCAGATATCGGGCACGCACGAGATACTGAACCTGTCGCCTGATGTGGAAGCGGCCGCGGCGCGGCTGCGTGATTTGCAGTGTAACCGCGAGCAGATGGGAAACGGCAACGGGGAGGACAGCTAACATGGGCTCTGCCGCTACGGAGACCGTGACACTGGAACTGCCCTGCCACCCCCAGTATCTTCTGGTGGCGCGGCTGACGGTCGGGGGAGTGGGCCACCGAGCTCAACTCTCGGTCGAGGATATCGAGGATCTGAAAGTCGCGATCGCAGAGGCGTGCACGAACGTCATCAACCACGCTTTCGACGATCGGGTGAAGGCCAAAGACCGCAAGATGACCGTGCGCTTCACGGCCGGCGATGGCACGATGACGATCGAGGTAGAGGACGAAGGTCAGGGCTTTGACCCCGCGCGCATCGAGCGGGACAGGCGCACCGGGCTTGAGGGCGAGGGCGGCTTGGGTTTCGGGCTGATGAGAGAACTGACTGATTCGCTGGATGTCCAAAGCGCACCGGGCAGCGGTACCAAGATCACTTTGACCAAGCGAGCGACGGGATAATGGGCCGCAGCCTGGCCGACCGCTCGACGCAGGAGCTTTTTGAGGAACTGCGCGCGAGTGGCGAAGAAGAGATCAGAGTGCATCTGATCGAGCGCCATGAGGGGCTCGTGAGGCATGTCTCCAACGACTATCGCGAGTCGGGGGCAGCCTACGAGGACCTCATCGGTGTGGGACATATCGGACTGGTCAACGCGGTTGACCGGTACGACCCAGAACGTGGCACGAAGTTCGCGACCTTCGCGGTGCCAACCATCCGCGGTGAACTGCGGCGGTATTTCCGGGACTCGATGTGGGGCGTGCGCGTGCCGCGACGGGTGCAGGAACTCAGTCTGCAGGTCCGTGACGCGGCCGATGAGTTCACGCGCCAGCACGGGCGATCGCCGACCTATGCCGAGCTGGCGGGAAAGCTCGGGGTCTCGGAAGAGGCGGTCATTGAGGCGATCGAGGTCGGGAACCAGTACGAGTTGGCAAGCATTGATGACGGGGGATCCGAAGGTGATGACGCCGACAGCGGGCTGTCGGTGGCCGATCGAGCGGGCGCGGTTGACGAGAATCTGGAGAGCCTGGGAGATCGGGACCAGATGCAGTGGGCGCTCGCGCAGTTGCCGGCGCGTCAGCGGGTGATCGTCAAGCTGAGGTATTTCGGTGAGATGTCCCAGCAACAGGTGGCGGAGCGGCTGGGGATTTCGCAGATGCATGTGTCGCGCCTGCAACGCAGGGCACTCGAGCAGCTCAAGCGCATCATGGCCTTCGGGCAGGACGACGGGCAGTAGCGAGCGGGGCAATCGCGGGGGAGCACGGAACGATTTTCACCTGGCGGCAGGAGCGCTGCGAGAAGCAGATTCTCGGGCGGGCTGGCCGCCGGGTTGTGTATCACACGGCGGCTCTTGCAGAGCCCTGGGTAGAGGCCAGTTGAGGAAAGGTCACTCACGATGAAGTGTCAGGATATACGGGACAGCTTTCTGGGATATTTCGAGGAGCGCGGGCATCTGGTGATGCCGAGCGCACCGTTGGTGCTGGATGACCCGACCACGCTGTTCACCACTGCGGGCATGCAGCCATACATCAAAGCCTACCGTGGCGAAGAAGCGCCACCCGCGCCGACCGTGGCCAGCATCCAGAAGT
The DNA here is from genome assembly GCA_029821735.1 of Candidatus Zipacnadia bacterium. GTDB lineage: Bacteria > Armatimonadota > Zipacnadia > Zipacnadales > UBA5352 > JALGSU01. Next base: position 19,516 of record JALGSU010000001.1, read on the forward strand.
GCGCTCGGATGGGCGACCTCGAGAACGTTGGTCGCTCGGCGATGCACCACACGTTCTTCGAGATGCTCGGCAATTTCTCGTTCGGCGACTACCTCAAGGAAGGCGCGATCAAGTTCGCGTGGGAGTATGTCACCGAAGTGCTCGAGATGTCGCGCGAGCCGCTGTGGATCACGGTCTTTGAGGACGACGACGAGTCCGAAGATATCTGGCACACACAGATAGGGATACCGATTGATCGCATCGTGCGGTTGGGGCGAGGCGAGAACTGGTGGCCGGAGGCGCGCTGGGAGGGGCCATGCGGACCATGCACCGAGATCCACGTGGACCGCGGCCTCGAGTACGGCTGCGATGATCCGAACTGCGGACCGGCCTGCTCGTGCAACCGCTTCGTGGAACTGTGGAACCTGGTCTTCCAGTTGTACACTGAAGCTGAGGGCGGGGCGCTGTCGCCACTGCCGGCCGCAGGTGTGGACACTGGTATGGGCTTCGAGCGGCTGGCGATGCTCCTGCAGGGCAAGCAGTACACCACCGAGACCGACGAGATGGCCCAGATCATTGAGGCCACCAGCGCGGTGGCGCAGGAGGACTGGGACGTGACCGTCGCGTACGGCGACGGGCCGGAGACTGACCTGGCCCTGCGCGTGATCTGCGACCACGTTCGGGGTGCGGCGATGCTGACGGCCGATGGTGTGGCCCCGACGAACGAGGGTGCCGGGTACGTGCTGCGGCGGTTCCTGCGGCGCGCGTACCGGTTCGGGCTGAAGCTCGGGGCGACCGGCCCGTTCATGCACAAGCTGATCCCGTCGGTCGAGCAAGTCATGGGGCAGGCCTATCCAGAGCTCAAAGAGAGGCAGGCTTTCAGCGTCGAGATCGTCAAAGCGGAGGAAGAGCAGTTCGCGCACACGCTGGCTCTGGGCCTGGCGCGGCTGGAGAACCTTATTGATGATCTGAAGAAGAAGAGCGCGGCCGTCATCCCCGGTGACGAGGCCTTCAAGTTGTACGATACCTTCGGACTGCCGCGTGAGATGACGATCGAGATGGCCGACGACGCCGGGCTGAGCGTGGATGAAGAGGGCTTCGAGGTGGCGCTGGCGGCGCAGCGCGAGCGGTCACGAGGCGCCATCACTGGACTGGCGATGCACGAAGCCGCGTCGGTGGCGGCGGAACTCAAGCCGAGCGAGTTCACCGGCTACACGGAGACGTCGAGTCGGGCGACCGTGACGGCGATCGTGGTCGGCGACGAACTGGTCGAGGAGTTGGGCGAAGGCCAGGAGGGCGCGATCATCCTCGGTAGCACTCCCTTCTATGCCGAGCGCGGCGGCCAGAGCGGCGACATGGGAACGATCACCGACGAGAGCACGAGCTTCGCGGTGAGCAACACTCAGCCGCTGGGCGAAGCCGTGGCGCACGTGGGTGTGGTCACCCGCGGCACGATCAGCGTGGGGCAGAGCGTGACCGCGAGCGTCGACGACGAGCGCCGGGACGATATCAGGCGACATCACACGGCGACACATCTGCTGCACGCGGCCTTGCGCCAGGTACTCGGACAGCACGTGAAGCAGGCGGGCTCGCTGGTATCGCCGGACCGGCTGCGCTTCGACTTCTCGCACCACCAGGCGATCAGTGACGAGCAACTGGTGGAGATCGAGGACCAGGTGAATCGCTGGGTCCTGGCTGACCTTCCCGTGGACATCGAAGAGATGGAGATGGACGACGCCATAGCCGGAGGGGCAATGGCCCTGTTTGGCGAGAAGTATGGCGAGCAGGTTCGGACGGTGCAGGTCGCGGGCGTGAGCTTCGAGCTGTGTGGTGGCACGCACTGCTCGCAGACGGGCGCGATTGGCAGCATACGGGTACTGAGCGAGAGCAGCGTGGCCGCAGGTACGCGGCGGCTCGAAGCGGTTGCTGGAATGTCCTCGGTGCACCACAACCGGCTCGCGGACGAGACACTGGCGACACTGGCTCAGGCCATGAACTGCCCCGTGGAGGAGATCGCGGAGCGCATCGTGGGGCAGCATGACCGGATCAGGCAACTGGAGAAGGACGTCGTGGCGGCGCGGCGCATGAGCGCAAGCGTCAGTGTACCCGACCTGGTGGCGGACGCAACGGAAGTGGGCGGCACGATGCTGGTGGCGAGCGTGGTGACGGACGTCGACCGGGATGCGCTTAAGAACCTGGCTGACGAAGTGGTCGACGCTCTGGGCAGCGGCGTCGTTTTGCTGGGCGCGGCCGTTGACGGCAAGGTGGCGCTGGTCGCTAAGGTGTCCGAGGACCTGATGGGCCGTGGTGCGCACGCGGGCAATCTGGTGAAAGCGGCGGCTGAGCGAGCAGGTGGCGGCGGCGGCGGCGCGCCGGGCTTTGCGCAGGCGGGCGGCGGGCACCCGGACAAGTTGGCCGAGGCGATCGAGGTCGCGGCCGAGGCGCTGGCCGAGCAGCTTGGCGGATAGGACGCCTCATGAGATTGATAGGCGTGGATGTGGGCGAGAGGCGCATCGGCCTGGCGGTGAGCGATCCGCTGGGGACTATTGCCAGCCCGCTGCGCGTCATCGATCGGCGCGAGAGTGACGACCCCATCGCCGAGATTCTGAACGAGACCGCGATCCTGGATGCGGAGGGGATCGTGGTGGGCATGCCGTTCACCCTGCGAGGCGAGATGGGGCCGGCTGCTCAGCGCATCGACGAGTTCGTGACCGAGTTGCGCGAGCGCGCGGGCGTTCCTGTACACACGATCGATGAGCGGATGACCACCGCGACGGCCGAGCGTGACATGATCGGTGACGGCGTGTCGCGTGAAGAGCGTCGGCAGAGCATCGACAAAGTGGCCGCCGCGCTGATCCTGCAAGGCTACCTCAACGGCATCGCCCTGCGCAATCCCCCCGACGATCAACGGCCTGATGACCCGACGGAGTATGACGATGAAGCGATCTAGCAAGGGCCTGCTTGTGGTGGTAGTGCTCGGGTGTGTGGCGCTGGCTGGTCTGGGCTACTGGACGCGCGTACAGCTTCAGCCGGTCAGCGCGAGCGGCGAGGCCGTGATCGTGGAGGTCGAGCGGGGGCATGGGGCCAGCGAGATATCGCAGCAGCTCGAGGCGGCGGGACTGGTGCGCAACGCGAGAGCCTTGCAGATATACCTGGTCTACAGCGGGCTGGGCAAGGGGCTCAAGGCGGGGTACTACGAACTGTCGGCAGCGATGTCGGGCATCCAGATCGCTGAGAAGCTGGTGGCGGGGAAGACCGGATCCAAGCGTGTGACTGTGCCCGAGGGACTGCGGCTGGATGAGATCGCTGAGCGCGTCGCGGATTCGGGGCTGGTCAATGCGGCGGAGTTCATGGCGGCAGCGACGCCTGCAGCGCTGGCCGGGCAGGTCAGCTTCGCGCTCCCGAGGGGAAGCGTGGAAGGGTATCTGCTGCCTGAGACATATGAGTTTCGGCTGGACGCGGGCGCCGAGACAATCGTCCGGCGCATGGCAGGTGAGCTGGACAAGCAGTTCGCCACGCCGAACGCCGAGGCGATCGAGGCTTCGGGGCTGAGCCTGCACGAGATCATCACGCTCGCGTCGCTGGTGGAGCGAGAGGCGAAAGTGGCCGTGGACCGGGCGAAGATCGCCGGGGTGCTGACTAACCGACTGACGATCGGCATGAAGCTGCAGTGCGACGCGACGGTGCAGTATGCACTGGCGGAACACAAATCGCGGCTGACCTTCGAGGATCTGAAGGTGGACTCGCCCTACAACACGTATCTGCACAAGGGTCTGCCGCCGGGACCGATCGCCGCGCCGGGCATCGCGTCGCTTCAGGCAGCGTTGGAGCCGGCGGAGACCGATGCGCTGTTCTACGTGGCTCGCGCCGATGGCTCGCACGTGTTCACCCGAACCTACGAAGAGCACAAAGCTGCCATCCGACAGATCCGGGGCGAATAGCGGAGACGACTATGCTCGAAGTTTTCGCGCCCAACGAGGTAGCGGCCAGCGTCCCCGATATCGATCTGGATGCGCTGAGCGAACTCGGCATCCGAGGCCTGCTGCTGGATGTTGACAACACGCTGGTGAGTTGGGGCGGCTCGCAGATGAGCGACCCGGTCAGCCGGTGGGTTCGGCGGGCGAACGAGAGCTTCAGTCTGTGCCTGGTGTCGAACTCGGTGCGTGGCAAGCGGATGCGGAAGCTTGCTGACGAGATCGGCATTCCGGGCATAGCGGTATGGGGCATGGGGCGCAAGCCGTTCCGAGGCGGAGTGCTGAAGGCGCTGTCGCAGACGGGCACTTCCCCCGAAGAGACGGCAATGGTCGGCGACCAACTCCTGACCGATGTTGCGGCAGGCAACCGGTGCGGACTCTACACCATATGGGTACAGAAGATCAGCGCCCGCGAGTTCCCCGTCACACGACTCAACCGGATCATCGAGGCATACTACGCGCGCCGATTGCGGCGAGCGGGTCTGATGCCCGAAGAACCCCCGCAGGCAGGTGGCGATCGGTGACTGTGGATACACACACGCAGACGGTCGGTGTGATTGGCTGGCCGGTAGAGCACAGTCTGTCGCCGGCGATGCACAACGCGGCGCTCGCGGCGATGGAACTGAACTGGGTCTACCTGGCATTCCCGGTGGCGCCCGAGCGCGTGTCGGAGGCAGTGGGTGCGGTGCGAGGGCTGCAGTTGATCGGGCTGAACGTGACCATTCCGCACAAGCAGGCTGTGGCGGAACTGATGGACGAGCTGGACGATGCGGCCGAGGCGCTTGGGGTGGTGAACACGGTGGTGCGGCGCGAAGACCGGCTCGTAGGCTACAACACCGATGGGCCGGGCTTTCTGCAGTCTGTCGAGGAGATGGGGCACAGTGTTGAGGGTAAGCGCGTCGCGGTCATCGGGGCGGGAGGGGCGTCGCGGTCGATCGCTTACGCGTGCGCGCGGGCCGGGGCGAGTCAGATGACCGTGCTCAATCGTACGGCGGCGAGAGCCGAGGCAGTGGCTTCGCTTGCGGCTGACAAGGGCGGGGCCAGCGACGTTGGCACCGCGGGTCTCGAGGGCGCGGCGGCCGAGGAGGCAGTCAGTGGCGCGGACCTTGTGGTGGACTGCACATCGGTGGGGATGTATCCGAATGTGGAGGAAGGGCCGGTCGTGCCGGGCGGATGGCTGCGGGCGGGACAGGTCGTGGTGGACGTGACCTATAACCCTCGGGAAACAACACTGCTGCGGGCGGCGCGAGCCCGTGGCGCGGACGTGGTGGACGGTACCGGGATGCTGGTGCACCAGGGCGCAATCGCGCTCGGGCACTGGTGTGGCAGGCAGGCTCCGGCCGAAGTGATGCGCGAGGCATTGCTCAGCGCGCTGGCCCGGTAAGCGGTCAGAAGGTTAAGTTACTGTGAAAAGGCAGGTTGAGAGGTCCCTAAGCTGAATGATGGCGTGGCGAGATGGGTAGAACAACAATGGGTGTGCGCGTGCGAGAAGTGCGCCGCAGTAGTGGGGGGCTGGCTTGACTTGCCCGGGAGCGTAACATATAATCCGGGCGGGCGAGCGGGTATGCGCGCCGTCGTACGTGCACGTCAAACTGGCAGAGGTGCAATGCGATGCGAAGGTCTCGTGGCAGGAAACTGATCGGTCAGATGCTCGTCGAGAAGGGGCACATTACCGACGAGCAGCTCGAACAGGCGCTGGAGGCACAGAAGCAGAGCACTCAGCGTCTGGGCGAGATTCTTATGGACTTGGCCTTCGTCGAAGAAGAGCCTCTGTACGACTGCCTTGCGGAGCAGCTAGGTGTGCCGTACGTGAACCTCACGAAGAAGTCCCCCGACCCGAATGTGGCGAGCTTGATCACCCGAGACATGGCGACCCGGTACGTGGCTTTGCCGTTGGGTCGCGGTGAAGAGGGTACGATTCAGGTTGCCATGGCCGAGCCGGCCGACGTCATCGCGCTCGACGACCTGAAGATGAAGCTGCAGGTGCAGGTCGAGCCAATGCTGGCACCGGCTTCCGCGATTGAGACGGCCATCGACAAAGTGTTCAGCGCCGCAGGCGGCGGTGGCCCCTCCGGGGCCCCGGAGGGCATCGATGACGCGCTATCGCGTTCGGCGGGTGGGGGGTCACTTCAGCTCGAGGACATGGACGTGCTCGCGCAGTCGGTGCGCGACAGCGGGATGCTCGGTGGCGACACGGAAGAGGCCGACGACGAGAGCCGTATCGACACCGACCGGATTGCAGACGTCGCCGATGAGGCGCCGATTATCCGTATCGCGAAGGTCCTCATCCAGAGGGCCATCCAGGAACGCGCATCGGATATCCACGTTGAGCCCGAAGCCAAGGGCGTTCGGATTCGCTACCGTGTTGACGGTGTTCTGCACGAGATCATGACGCTACCCAAGTACGTGCACGCGCCGCTGCTGTCGCGCCTGAAGATCATGGCGAACATGAATATCGCCGAGAGGCGCGTGCCGCAGGACGGTCGCATCCACATCAGGCACCAGGGCGAGGACTTCGATCTGCGTGTCTCCACCATTCCGACGACGTTGGGCGAGAAGTGCGTCATGCGTATCCTGGACAAGCGCGGGATCATGCTTGGTTTGGGTGCGCTTGGTATCGATGAGGACATGATGGCCGAAGTGGGCCTGCTGGTGCAGCAGCCCAACGGCATGATCCTGTCGACAGGACCGACCGGAAGCGGGAAGACCACGACGCAGTACTCGGTCCTCAACAGAATCAACTCCATAGAGATCAACATCATCACGATCGAGGACCCGGTGGAGTACCAGCTCGACGGCATCAGCCAGGTGCACGTGAACCGAAAAGCCGGGCTGACCTTCGCGATCGCGCTGAAGTATTTCCTGCGGCAGGACCCGGACGTAATCCTGGTCGGTGAGATCCGTGACCTGGAGACCTCAGAGATCGCGATCCAGGCCGCTTTGACCGGTCACCTTGTGCTCAGCACACTGCATACGAACGACGCTCCGTCCACTGTTACGCGTATGATCGACATGGGCGTCGAGCCGTTCCTGATTGCATCCTCGGTCATTGGTTCGCTCTCACAACGACTGGCCCGTAAGCTTTGCGAAGAGTGCAAAGAGCCCTACAGGCCGCCGCGCGACCAGCTCCTCGGTCTCGGGTTCGACCCCGATGCGCCCGAGAACGCCGATGTGACGTTCTACAAGGGGCAAGGGTGTGGGAACTGTCGCGAGACGGGCTACCGGGGTCGCATCGGTATCTTCGAGCTGCTGACAATGAACGGGGAAATTCGTGAACTGATAGTTAAGCGTGCCTCCGCGGACCAGATCAAGGAAGCTGCTATAGCGAACGGTATGATCACGCTGGGTGAGGACGCGATGCGCAAAGCGCGCAACGGCCTCACCGACATCGAGGAGATCCTGCGTGTCGTTTCGACGGTGCGCTGACGAGGCCGGCAAGCGATCACTTGGAGGTTGACTGAATGGCAGTCGAACAGAAGGCCCGCCAGAAGCGGCAGCTCAAGCGGATTGATGACGTCCATCTGGATGAACTGCTGGAACTGGTGGTCGAGCATAACGCCTCGGACCTGCACGTGGCGGTGGGCTTGCCGCCAGTGATGAGGGTTGACGGCGAACTGAAGAAGACGCGCTATGAAGCGTTCACGCCGTCAGTCGCGCAGCGGCTCGTTTACGACACGCTTACGGATGACCAGATCCAGGCTTTCGAGACGAAGCTTGAGCTCGACTGCTCGTATGCTCTGCAGGAGGCGGCGCGGTTCCGTGTGAACGTGTTCCGCGATCGCGGGACCGTCGCGGCGGCGTATCGACTTATCCCTCGGAAGATCCCGACGCTGGAAGAATTGGCCCTGCCGGGCGTGCTGGAAGACCTATCACGACGCGTGCGCGGTCTGTTGCTGGTCACGGGACCGACGGGTAGCGGCAAGTCGACCACGCTGGCGTCGATGATCAACCAGATCAACCGCGAGCGGGCCGAGCATATCATCACGATTGAGGACCCGATCGAGTACCTGCACGATCACCACAAGTCGATCATCAACCAGCGTGAGCTCGGCCATGATACGCACAGCTTCGGGAACGCGCTAAGAGCCGTCTTGCGTGAAGACCCCGACGTGCTGCTCGTTGGTGAGATGCGTGACCTTGAGACAATCAAACTCGCGATCACGTGTGCGGAGACCGGTCACCTTGTTATGGCCACCCTGCATACGAACAACGCGGCCGAGTCAGTTGATCGCATGATCGACGTTTTCCCGGCGCAGGAGCAGGAGCAGATCAGGGTTCAGTTGTCGAACAACCTGGTCGGTATCATCTCTCAGCAGCTTCTGCCGCGAGCAGGGCAGCCGGGCCGAATTGCAGCGATCGAGGTTATGGTGGCGTCCTCTGCCATTCGGAACCTGATTCGCGAGAACAAGGCTCACCAGATCACTTCGACGATTCAGACGAGTAAAGAGTCGGGTATGCAGACGATGGACCAGGCGCTGCGCGACCTGTACAAGCAGAGTCTCATCACGTATGACGTGGCCATGAGGCGTGCGCAGAATCCGCAGGAGCTTGAGAAGCTCATTCACGGCGACGTGACCGACGAGACCTAGGTCGCAACGGGGGTGGTGGTTCGCCGCGGAAGTGGCGAAATAGGCAGCAGCAAGGGAGATGGTGAAGGGTGCCAACATTCACGTTCACCGCGCGAGACAAGTCTGGCCAGCAGGTAGAGCAGACCCAGGAAGCCGGTAGTAAGGATGCCCTGATCAAGTCTCTGCGTGATCAGGGGCTTTACGTGAGCGCGATCACGGAGCAGAAGGTGCCCAAGATCGCGAAGAAGGGCAAGGGCTTCAGCTTCGGGTTCGGCAAACGTGTGGGTCTGAAGGACCTTGCGATCTTCTGTCGGCAGTTCGCCACGATGATCAATGCGGGTGTGTCGCTGGTGCGGTGTCTCGACGTTCTGGAGCAGCAGAGCTCGAACCCCACGCTCAAGGAGATCATCCGGGACATCCAGAAGGAAGTTGAGGGAGGAGCGACGCTGTCGCGTGCGATGGCGAAGTTCCCGCGAGTTTTCAGCGAGCTGGCAAGTGGTCTGGTGCGAGCGGGTGAGGTCGGTGGTGTTCTGGACGAGACCCTGGAACGGCTTGCCGGTTTCATGGAGAACGACCTCGAGCTTCGCCAGAAGATCAAGTCAGCAATGACGTATCCCGTCATCGTTCTGGCAACCGCCATCGGTATCGTGACCTTCCTGGTCATGTTCATTCTGCCTAAGTTCCTGCAATTGTTCTTCGATCTGGGTATGGGAGCTGAGGACTTCCCCGGCCCGACTCGATTCCTGATGAATGTATCGAACTTTGCGATCAGCAAGTGGTACATCATGATCGGCATCATCGTGGGCCTGTGGGTGGGCATAGGTCGGCTGAAGCAGACGAAGACCGGCAAGCGGTATTTCGACATGATCATGCTGAAGCTGCCGGTTTTCGGTCCCCTGAACCACAAGGTAGCGGTCGCGCGGTTCGCGCGCACGCTCTCGACACTGCTGTCCTCGGGTGTCCCGATTCTGCAGGCGCTGGAAACCGTTGCTGGCACCGTGGCGAACGACATCATTGCGGACGCCATTTTGCTGGCGCGGGCGAGCATCCGCGAGGGTGACACGATCGCCGACCCGCTGGCGGAGAGCAGGATGTTCCCGCCGATGGTCGTGCAGATGATCACGATCGGTGAGGAAACCGGTCAGCTCGACAACATGCTCGAAAAGGTCGCGGACTTCTACGAGCGTGAAGTTGACGCGGCGGTGGAAGCTCTCACGGCCTCGCTGGAGCCGGTCATGATCGTCCTTCTGGGCGTTATCGTCGGTTTCATCGTTGTCGCGATGTTCATGCCGCTGGTTGGCATCATTTCGAACCTGTCGCAGTAAGCAGGAGGCAGACAGCGGCGCGAGGAGATCATCAACGGCGGTCGGCGAAAAGCCGACCGCCGTGTCCTGACTGAGGGTCATGCCGCACTGGACGGAGCGTGACGATTCCTGGATATTGCGTCCGGGGGGCAGACAACGGCGCTGGTGGTTCTCCTCTTCGTGCTGGGAGCGACGATCGGCAGCTTCCTGAACGTCGTGGTTTTCCGGCTGCCCCGCGGAGAGTCGCTGGTGCATCCGAGGTCACGCTGCCTCAGTTGCGGGCACGCGCTGGGCGTGCTGGATCTTTTCCCGGTGCTGAGTTACCTCTTCAGCCGGGGGCGGTGCCGGTATTGCCAGCGGGGCTTTAGCGCGCGGTACATGCTGGTGGAGGCATTCACAGGGCTGGCCTGCGTGGCCTCGTGGTACGTATTCGTCGAGTTGCGAATGGGGATTGCCTGGCCGGGGGGATGGATGACGCTGGGACCGGCGTTGCAGGGAGCGCTTGCCTTCATAGCCACCTGTGCGCTGATCGTGGTGTTCTTCATCGACCTCGACCACTACATCATCCCCGATGAGACGGTGATCATCATCGCCTGCGTGGGGTTGGCAATGGATGGCCTGAGGCTGTTCGCCACCGGCCCGGGGGAGATGGTCTCGTTTGCCGAACCGGTCTCGCTCAGCAGCGAGATGGTGATTCATCTGCCCAAGTCGCTGGTGGGGATGGCTGTGGGGGCGGGAGTGCTTCTGGCGATTGCAGTGGTGGCCGAACGCGTCTTCAAGAAGCCGAGCATGGGTGGCGGGGACATCAAGCTGGCGGGAGCGATGGGCGCGGTTCTGGGCCCGGGCTATGGGTTTGGGGTTTACTTCTTGCTGGCGGTATTTCTTGGGGCGATCGTCGGGGTCGTGGCGATGGCGCTGGGCAAGAGAGGTCGGCGGGAGTACATGCCATTCGGGCCGATGATGGCCGTGGCGGGGGTAGCAATGCTGTATGCGGGGAATGTGATAACCCCCGCTGTGGTAGCACGCTTTCTCATACCGTAGTCAGAACGTGAAAACTGAGGCAGAGGGAAGACGCCGCTCAGGTTTAGTGGTGGATTTGTGCGGGTAGAAACGAACTGTGCCGCGCAAAGCTGCGGCACAATCTGTGTCGGCAGGAGCGATCGACGCGCTTCCTGTTGTTCTGCCAGTCACAACCGGGAGGCTCCGGAGGATGACGCAGTCAGGGCGCAAATCGGGTTTCACGCTGGTTGAGATGCTGGTCGTGATCGCCATCATCGTGACGCTGGTGGCGATCCTTTTTCCTGTGTTCGGAACAGCAAGGCATAAAGCGAACATGGTCAAGTGCCAGACCAAGATAGTGCAGCTCGTGGCGGCGCTTAAACAGTACCGGCATGATCACCAGCGCTACCCTCCGCAGCCGATCTACGTGGGCGATGCTACCGACGGGATCTACATCGGGGGGTTCTCGGCCCTCTTCCCTGACTACATCGACTCCTGGGAAGACATGGTATGTCCGATGGACCGTGCGGTGGACCACATGGAAGACGAGGCAAAGAAACGGCGCTACTGCAGCTACAACGGTGTGGTAGATGACCCGGCGACCGACTGGGACTTCGCGCACATCACCTACAACTTCAACGGCTATGACCAGACCGGCTGGGCTCTGGCAGTGCCGGAGACCACGACGCTGCCGACATGGCTCTCGTCCGAGGGGCGCGGCTGGAAGCACTACCCGCGACTGGGCAACCGGAACGCACCGGATTACACCGTGGTGACCCACTGCACCAATCACCGGGAGTTCTATAACAAGGACGACGAGTGGATGGACATTGCGGTGCGTCTGAACGGCGACGGGGCCACCATCAGCGTGAGCGGATGGTCAACGGACGATACCACGCTCGGCGCGAGCCCGTTTGAGACTCAGGCAAACTAAGACGCCGGACGATCTCGAGCCGGCGAGGTATCACCTCAACGCTCAGGACGTTCCCACAGGGGGCCACTGAGCGCTTCGTTATGAGACTGGACGGGGACGGTGTGCCACCGATGGGGACGGTTGGATCGAGACACGTTGGAGCGGGCCTATGTCGATGAAAAGCAAAATGATGTGGCGAGGCAGTGCGAGCAGCGGTATGACGCTTACCGAGCTGCTGGTCGCGATGGTGATACTCCTGGTTGGGGTCTACACGATCGTGCAGGGGTTCCCGGCACTGTTTCGGAACATTGAGGGCGAGCGCGTGCGCACAGAGATGGCGCGAGTCGCCGAGCGCACAGTTGAGCGCCTGAAGACCAACCCCGAGAAGGTCCCCGAGGCCATCACCGGCCACGATCCCACGAGCAGTGCCGTGATCAACCCCTATTCAAGGCCGGACGCCGCTGCGTCGGTGCAGGCTGGTAACTCGCACGACGACATGCGGTGGATCCTGGGCGAGATGATCAAGGCGCCGGCAGCAGATGTGGGCGACAGCGTGGCGGCGTACTCGTTCTCTCTCGGTCCGGCTGCGTCAGATCTGGTGGAGTGGCCGGTCGGTTCGGGCACTTTCGTGTGGGCAATGCAGGGCGCGGTGCGGGAAGTGACGGGCCTCGAGCGGCTGGCGCGCGCGCCCGCAGGTGCAATTCCCGAGGGGACGTTCTACATCGGGCAGGCTGGCACGCTGATGGTTCCGTCGCAGTATGACGCGGCCCTGGTGGACTATGCCTGGGTTGATCGCGCTGGCTACGTGCATTACGTGTGGGACGAATACGTAGGCGCAGGGACGCCGGTCCGGGCCACGCTGGTCTTCCCTGGCCCTCCGGAGTTCGCGAACGTTCTGCCGGGAAGCTGCCGGGCGCGAGGCGTTATCGAGCACTATCCGGTCCTGGTCGGCAGCGCAGCGGCCGTCGCACCGGGCACATTCATACTGGAGCAGAACTTCGGGGCCACGCTGCTGCTGCATCAGAGTGATTTCGGGCGGGTCCTGCAGATAGACTACGCGCTCAAGTCAGAGGATGACACCAACGGCAGCCCGCGTCGGGTGCCGCTGGTGATGGAGGAAGTGGCGGCCCCGACGGTGGAGCCGTACGAAGTGGTGCTCAGCTTCCGGGGTGTGGACGACGAGAACGCGCTGTACACGATGGATATGTCGGAGACGGCGCTGCCAGCGAACGTCTTCGTGCTGATAGTGGACACGCAAAGTGGCGCGACATGGACCGAGAATAATACTTTCGTCACGCTGGACATGCTCAAGGGGACAGTGAAGCTGGACTGGGATGACGCGAGCGCGCCGATGACAGCGGCGCAGGCCCGTGGGCGCGAGTTGCGTATCTACTACCGCACCCTCGACCGGCATAATGTAGAGGTCATGAAGGCGCCCCGGTTCTTCATCGAGGACGTCGTTGCCGCCACCTACTATGCGACGGGCCAGGGTGACGCGGTGGACTACCGCGAATTCAGCGTGACCATGCAGGCCGTGACGCCTCCGGCGCCGGCGCTGCCAGGGACGTATGCCACGCTGACCTTCCCCGAGTCGATGGCGGGCATGGCGGTGTCAGTGGACTACCTGCACGGGGTGGCCCCGCCGTACGCCAGAGTGAGCAACGAGTTCCACGTGGTTGACGCGACAAGCTTCACAGTGGTACTGACCCAACCGGACGTGCAAGCGATCGTGGCGGTACAGGGCCTGACACTGAAGGCGCGGGGCTGGTGGGAGACGCAGCGGGGCCGGTTGGAGAGTCTCGATATCGATACCTTCCTCACGCCTCAGTCGCTGCTGTAGCGCGGGGTGCAAACGGGAGAGGCGGTCTTGATGGCTGTGACTAACGGATGCCAGCGACAGGGCCACACACGGGGCCGCACCGGCCGTGAGGGCTTCACGCTGACTGAGATGCTCGTGGTAATCGGGATCGTGGTACTTCTGATGGCCATCTCGGTGTCAGTGGGCCGGTCGCTGCGCGAGGGCAACCGCATGCTGGCATGCAAGTCCCAGTTGCAGCAGATCGGCCAGGCGATGAAGCTGTATCGGATGGATGAGATGGGCTTCCCGCCTCTTTACATCACCGCGGCGCAAGATCCGGCCGTGGACGCTCCGACGGGCCCTGGGCTGACGGCACTGTATGACACCGGCTATCTGACGCGCGAGATGACACTGCACTGTCCGCGGGACTTCTATACAGAATCGGACGATGCGGACTTCCTCAAGAGCTACCAGCTCAAGTGGGATGAGGACGAGGACGGCGTCGGCGAGGTTGGCGGCGAGACGGAGCTTAACAAATACTCCTATCTGCCCTTCCGGGGTGTCGCGAACCCGCTTGACCCGTACTACCGCAAGCAACTGATGCCGGGAGCCGGCGCAGGCGTGCCGCAGCCCTACGTAGACCCGGACTGGCATCCACTGGATGATACGGTGGTTACGTGGTGTCCGCACCACCTGGAGAGTATGACAACCAACGGTGAAGCACAGTACTTGGTGCTTTTCTGGGATGGCACTGTGTCGAAGGTCGCGCAGAGCCTGATGGAAGACACTACAGTGGGGAATGAGGCGTGGAAGGTCACGCACAGCGATGCCTCGGGATGAAATACCCCGACCGGGGGTATACTGAGGACGGGCGGGGTGAGCGGGGCCGCAGAGGCCATCCCCCCGAGTGCGCTGACAACGACAAAAGCGTGGCAGGAGCCAAATGAAGATGCCCGGTGGAGTGAAACACAACAGGTTGTCAGCCGCTCGAGGAGGCCCGAGCACATCGGGTTTCACCTTGGTCGAACTCCTGGTGGTTCTCTCGATCTTGGTGATCCTCTTCGGGCTGCTCTTTGCACCAATGATAGCAAGTCTGGACATGGTGACGCTTGGCCAGTCGAGAGTGCGCATGCAGGACTCTGCGCGCACGGCGATGGAGCAGGTGCGCCGCGAGATCAGCAACGCAATGTACGTTTTCCCGACGCCGATAATCCGCCTGCCAGGCACTGATGGCACCGTGGGTACCGGTGACGACAGGCGGCTGCCGAACTACTCCGAGATCGTGTTCGTGAGCCCCGCGCGGGTGAACGGCCGGATCGTGGATCCGCCCGCGCCGAGGACGGACGCGCTGGGCAATATCCTTGCGACCCGCCTCCGCGCTGCGCTCGTCGACGAGAGCGATCCAGTGGGGAACCCCTACAGCGACCTCAACCCGTTCGTGCTGGTTCGAGAAGAGGGCAACTACACGTGGAACGCGCTGGCGGGTGTGTATGATTTTGTGGTCGCAGGCGGGGCCAACCCGATGCGGACGCTGCTCACGCCGCGCGCGGATTACGACATCCCAGTGACCCAGTCAGTGTGTAAGACGTGCGGGCAGGTCGTGGCGGGCTACATCGAGACCTGCACAGACGCTTCGTGCGGCAGCACAGACATCGCGTATCTGCACGGCAACCTTCAGTTCCGCCCCGAGCGCATCACGGGCGAGGTGCTGACGGCGACCAACGACTCGACGCTCTACCGCTCGCGGCACGCGGCCTGGGACGGCTTCGACAATCCGGGCAGCCTGCTGCTGCAGGACATCATCGGGGCGGGGAGTCCGGCGACACTGGGCTTCAGCGAGCTTGACCCGCGCATCGTGGTGTATCGCTCGACCGACATGTATGTGCGGCGTGACTCTTACAACACCGCCGACTTCTCGAACATCTACCTGACGTGGAACTCGCAGGCGGGCGCCGTTCAGGTGGGCGCGGTCACCCCGAGGCGTGTGAATGTGACGAGCCTGGTGGCACCCGGGATAGGCAGCTTCTACCCGATTGACTGCTCCGGTGACAGCTACAACGCGGCGGGAGTGCGCGGCGGAGCACAGACCTCGGACATCGTCCCGGTCTACCCGACCTCGACCTTGCCCAATGACCCGGCGATGCCGGTGGCGTATATCATCGACCCGACGATGGGCGGGACGGAGCCAGCGGCGCGGATCGTGCCGGGGAGCGTCAAGGTGCGTGCGGTCGTCGACGGCCATCCGTGGACGTATGCGGAGACGACAAATACGAACCAGTCACAGATAGGGCTTCGGCAGTTCGCGGTGATGCTGAGCAACCACAATCAGAGGGCAGAGGTGCGGTTCAACGAGCTGCAGCCACCGAGCCCGCAAGTGTTCAGCCCGACGCCGACGACCTTCGACATCTACATCCAGTATTACTTCCGGCGCAACTACGATCCGGCGTTCCCGGACAACGACGACATCATAAAGATCGATTACTCGACGCGTGAGATCATGAATCTCGGCCTCACGCTACAGCGGTATTTCGATCCTGAGCCTGACCCGAACGACGCCAGTGTACTGATCGTGCCGTCTGACGCAACACAAGATCGCGTGTCAGTGCAGGACCAGGCACGCGTGCGGAATCTGGGCCGATAGGAGGACGGGGCCGGCGGTACGATGATACGGGGGCGGAGGCCAATAAAGATGCGGGCTAGCTACAGACCACAACCGGGCTCAATCTGCAGGGAGCAACGAGGCGGACAGGCACTACTCGTTGCCGTGCTGTTGATGCTTGCCATTCTACTCGTCGGGATTCTCTTCGTGGCGATAGTGAGCTACAACCAGTCTCAGTCGGCCAGGCACGAGGACATGGTGGTCGCGCAGGGGCTTTCTGAGTGGGGCATTCGCTTCGCGGACGAGATGCTGCAGACGAGCGTGCTGGGTGCTGACTGGCGCCCGCCACTGCCGCCGGCACTGTATGCAGATGGTACCCACGATGCTGATCTCGAAGGACCCGACGGTATGTTCGGGACCGAGGACGACTACTACACTGACGATGAAATCGCGCGTGGCTGGGCACCGCTGCGCGAGGGCACCGTGGCCGCGCCGGGCGCGTACATCCGCTGGGGCTACACGCGCTACCCCGATATTCGGCAGCCTGCCGGGACGACGGCGATGGACAACAACGACTTCCTCGGCAGGGGCTACTTCCTGCTTCGGATCACCTACGACCCGGATCCGCCCTATGAGGGCGATGAGCCGCGCGTCCCGAACCCGCTGAGCCGACACGTCCGGATCGAGTCGATCGGCCGCGTTGTCGACATGGGGAATGTGTTCCGGCGGCTGGAAGCGTACAAGCCGCTGGGCCTGGTGGACTACGCGCGATTCGTAACTGATGCAACCGACACCGGCAACCCGGCGCGACTGGGTGCGCCTGCGTGGATGAACCTGGACAACGACGGTATGATGGATGGTCCGGTGGATGCTTCGGCGGACATCAGCGATCCGGCGTCGACGCCGCTCGAGTGGGTGGGAACGACCTTCAACGGACCGATCAAGGTCAACACGGTCCTCGAAGTCTACGGTTCCTACTATGATTTCACCGGCGGCAATCCGCCACCGGACCCGCGGCTTTCGAGCACAGCCTTCATGTTGACGACCGGCGAGAGTTCGCAGGGGTATCTCCGCGACGATGCTGTTGAGGCGTCGTCCGGGATCGAAGTGGCGACCGACTGCGACGACGGTGTGGGCGTGTATGTGGACGCCGCCGCTGAGGTGAAAGTGCGGTCGAGCAGCGATCCGGCGTACGATGCGGCGAACGGGCGGCTGCGCGATGGTCGGGAGGACGCAGAGCGGTTCTCCAGCGCGCTGGCTGCGCCTGAGTTGACGCTATCAGCCGAAGAGGTGGGGATGGAGCGTTACCGCAAGCTCAGTCGCGACTCGGGGACGCTGGTGGACGTGGGCGCACCGGGCTCTGAGACTTACGTGAACAATGGTGAGTGGGGCCATGGCGCCGGCATCTACGTGGACAATCACGACGATGTGCAGTTCATGCAGGCGGACGGCGACCATGACCTGACCACGCTGCTGGATGACTGGCAGCGGCCGATGGCGGCCGGTGGCACGCCCCCGCCTGACAGCGGCTGGAACGCGACCATGACCACATACTCACCGCCGGGCGTCGAGGTGCAGTTCTATCCGACGGCTGCGGCGGTGGGGAGCTACTCGGCGACTCTGCCAGTGGCATCTGGCGAGGTGTGGTGGCCGAATCATGACGCGATCAACAACCCGCCAGGTGTCAGGCTGACCCGACACGACCGGACTTGGCGGACCGACACTGGTACGGACTCGGGCCAGTACACGATGGTTGTGGACTACCCGACGATGTGGTTTGATGGAACGGATACGACGCAGCGGAACCCGGTAATCTTCGCCGAGGGCAATATCCGAGTGAGCGGGCAGTTGCCGCGCGCGCTTCGGGCGGCCCCAGGCGGAGGCAACCAGCTTCGCCGAGCGTATGACATGACGGTCGTCTCGAACGGGACGATTTACATCGACGGCGAACTGCTCTGTCCGCAGGACCAATTCGGGCGGCAGGAGAGCGCGACCGGCTACGACGCAACGGTGGCTGGGTCGGCAGTGGTTGACGAGGACAACACGATGGTGGCGCTGCTGGCGCGAGACTGCGTGTGTCTGAACATCACGCAGGTAGTGCCGCAGTTGACGACCGGAATGGTGAGCGCGGCTCCGGATGATCCCGCAAACCTGAACGACCCGAATCGGCACTGGGAGTTGTCATCGGGAGTGGCGGGTACGTGCTACAGCACATGGGCGTGGGGCGCGGATGCACCGGCCGGCGGGACGGTCAACGTGGTGGCATATCAGACCGCTGGCGATCCCGGCCCGTCGGGCATGAGCCTGACCATCTGGGATGGCGCCTACAGTCCGTATGTCTTCGGGGCACCGCCTGCGCCGCTGCTGGACACGACCTTCCTGTTCGTGCCGCCGGCAACGGTCATACCCGGTGAGGCCGGACCGGCGCCGTATCAGTACGCCTCGACAACGCTGGCGCCTCTGTGGGAGGAGCACAGCGCGGCGACGCCGCTGCTGCCGTGGGACATCACCGGCTACATCGCGTCGATGAACGCTGGCGACCGAGCCGGAGTCATCTTCAAGCATGAGGACCCGGTTCTGGGCGCGGGCTCGACGGACTACTGGCTGAAGCGGTGGAAGATCGAGCAGTTGAACTCGGATGGGCGGCCGGTTGGCGCTATCCAGACACGAGTGAATGCTGCGGTCTACGCCGAGCGCGGCTGCTGGTATGTGCTGGCGCCGGACTACTTCAACGAGGACATCACCTCGGATGGGACGCCGGCTCAGGACCGGTTGACGCAGCGCTTCCGCCGGTACAACTACGCGGTTGAGTTCACGGGGATGATCGCCGAGAACTTCACGGCGCCGCTTGAGTCAGTGCGCGGCTGGATGGACAGGGCAGCGTATCCGAACGCGTACACCGCCGGTGGCAACCTGTCACAGTGGGGGACGGTGCAGTATAACTTCGCGGAGTCGCTGCGTATCGTGCGAGACCAAGGTCTCACCAGTCTGGCGGCTGTGAACACTCCGCCAAGGGCGACCGCGATTACCTACTACCCGGCAACCGCGGAGGCCAATCTGCCCAAGCTTCCTCTGCTGCCGGTGAGCCCCGACCTGATTTATTCCGGTGAGGCCCAGTGAGGGCACCGGGTGCCTCGCTGCCTGGGAAGAAGCTCGGAGGTAGATGGCTATGCGGTTGAGCCGCAGGTCCTTTTCACTTGTCGCCATCATCCTGCTGTCGGCGGCAGTACCGGCGCTGGGAGCGAAGACGGCGTTCAGATACGACATCGCCCAGCGCGTCATCAAGGCCTGTGTCTTGTACGTGGAGCAGCCCGGTGGCGGGTGGGCCAATGCGCACCCGGGTGTCATCGAAGGGCTGCGCCGTACGGACCTGTGTCCGGATGACTGGGCGTTCGAGAACCCCCTCGCCGATGCGGCTTCGGTGAGCGGGTCCGCGACCTATGTGGTCAAGGGCAGCCCGCTCTACTGGCGGGTGGACCTGACTGACGACACGGCCGGGCAACTCGTTGGCCTCGACCTGATCTACGTCTGTGCGCCCGTGGTCGACATCCCCTCGTTGATTCAGCAGAAGGGCCTCATCCAGGCGGTCGACAACGGCGCGTTGTTGTGGATCGATAACAACGTGGACCGCGCGAGTGACACTCCGACCACGGTCGGCGCGCTGCCGTGGCCCTTCACCTTCGCGCTCACAAGTGAGACCCTCGCCCAGCAAGCCCCCAATATCCGCATCGCACTCGACGCGACTCACGGCATCCTGAACAAGCCCTACGCGCTGGGCTCGGGGGTGCGCACGCTTGGTGATTGGCCGGGCTGGGGCCGAGAGGGCCAGATCGACGAAGCAACCTTCGACTACATCACGGGCTTTGACCCGGCGATGTTCCGCACCGTGGTGCAGTTCGCGAAGATGAGTGGGGCGACGTACACGGCCAGGGAGCCGAACGTCATCGCCGCTTCGTACGGCAGTGGCAGCATCGTTGTCACGGCAGGCGAGGTCGGTGCTGACCTGAGCGAGTGGATCAACGATCGGCTGCCAGGTCCGAATGCACAGCAGAAGGCGGACGTTCAGTTTGCGCTGAACATGATCGAGTGGGCGGACCGCTGGGAGCAGGTGCGTGGTCGGCCGAGCGCGTCTGCGTCATCGGTGGCGCGCGCGCCGATGCCACTGGAACTTGACTGGCAATATCCTGGACCGGGCATCGACCCGACCGTGAACAACATCGGGCCGGTGGTCGGGACTCCCGTGCACAGCAGGGGCATGGTCTTTGCGGTTGCGCCGACGTCGGCGGACCTGTCTGTGCCGCAGTTGCTGTGTTTCGACGGTGACCCCAAGCGGGACCTCGACTTTGACCGCGAGTCCGATGACGGACTGCTTCGCTGCGGCACTTGCGCGCAAGTGGCGGACCCGCGAAGCTACTCGCCTGGCGACGCCTGCCCCGATTGCGGGGGCGCGCTGGTGCGCGACTTCGTGGACTACGCGTGGGGCCGGCCGCATGACCTGATCTGGGCGGCGGACCTGCTCGGTACCCCGCGTGCGTCGTCGCCGACCGTGGCGACGATCAACATGCGCAACGAGGCCGATACCTTCGATGTGCCCGTGCAGGTTGTGCTGGTGAGCACCGTCGACCCCGTATCAACCGGTGGGGGCGTGCCCTGCCAGGGACAGATCACTTGCTACAACGCGACGATCGACCCCAACGTTCTCAATGAGCTCGCACCCGTGTTGCGCGAGACGGGCGGCATACTGTGGAGCTACAACACCACCGGTTTCGCCTCAGGCACGGCTGACGTCGTGGCACTGTCGAGCCCGACCGTGCACAACGGTTGGGTCTATGTGCTGGCAACCGAGTATGACCCGGCGCTTCCGGATCTGGATGGCAAGACAACCGAGCGCGTCTACGGGCGCGCGCACTGCATCGATCTGGCGACCGGCGGCGGGTACGCGACCTGGCAGTATCCGACGCCAGTGGCCGACATTGACGACGACGGCGGCTTTGCCGGCGGGCCGGAGCCGCAACGGGCACTGCCACCGTTCCACGATCCATCTTGGGCAGCGTTGGATCCGGCGACGAGACCAGACCTGCCCCCCGAGCCGGGCGCGCTACCCGTGGTCACGCAGGCAGTCGACACGGTGGAGGGGCGTGCCGTAGACGCACTGCTGACCTTCGGGACGATGACCAGTCACGACACCGCCGCTGGGGTCATACACACGTATGGCGCGGCGGGCAGCAGCGAGATCGCGCTCGTGCCCACTCCGCAAGAGGTGGCGACCGGGCTGGTTGCGCTGAACAATGCGTATCACGTAATAACCGTGAACCGCCCCAACACCGCTGCGGCTCCGAACACCAACATGACAGCGAACGGTACGCTGGTGCCTGGCGTATGGCTGGGCACGCGGCTGATCGTCTACAACCCGGCGACTGTGCGCGAAGTGATCGCCGAGCTTTCCGCCGCCCCGGGCGAGGACCCAATCGCGTTGCAGCAGCGGGCGGCTGTGCTGGTTGACTACACCGCCACATCGGGAGCGGTCGCGGATGAGCCGCACTCGCTGCCAGGGCCGATGCGCTGGCGGCACGAGTTCGAGAGCGATGAGCGGCAGACCGCGTCGGCCAGCGTCGCTGGCGATCAGATGATTGTGAGCGCGGGCAGCCCGGTCTATTACCAGGGCAACGCAGGCCACGGTCGAACGGTCGCTGCGCTGGACGTGAACCACGGGCAGGAACTGTGGAGCTACGATCCGCTGGCGGGCAATCCGGTTGCGGTCACGGGCGCGCCCTATCTGGACGGCGTGACGGCCCCGGCGTTCGATGGAGACACCGCGGTCGTTGGGGCAACGTTGGTGGACGTGACCGACGCGGCGGCGACGAGTATGCTGACCAGTTCGGTCATCGGACTCAAGAGCGGCGTCGACTGCACGGTCTACCTGCGCAGTGGCCTGGGTGGGACTGTGATCGGGACGGATCAGGGCGACCTCCAAGTGAGCCTCTACGCTCTCGGCGGCGATGTGATCGACCCCGAGTGCTATCGCGTGGACCGCTACGGGCGAACGATTACGTTCCCGGCGTCCACGGCCACGAAGGTGACGGCGGGCAACGGTACGATCGATCTGGGCGCCATCTACGGTCGCGCCATCGAGGTCGAGTGGACGGACGTGAACGGTATCCCCTGGGCGGGTCCGGGCGGACTCGCGCCGGCCGAGTTGCATGTGGTGCCTGACATCGAGCGCTTCCGCCATGTGCCCGGGTATGTCCGACTGCGGCACTACCCCGTGGACATGGACGTGACCCCGCCGGATATCCGTCTGCTGGACGGGACGCCGGTGGTGGGCTGGACGGTGGTCAATCACTGGGATCCCGCCGACCTGACCAGCCCGTCGCTCGACGGCTGGATCGCGATGCCGGCAGCGTATGCGGGCGAGACGGTCGAGGTCAGTTACTCGGGCTTCATGCAGGTGGACGGCCTGTTCCACACTATCCCGAACGCACCCCTCAACCTGCCAGCCGAGAGGCATCAGGTGCCAGGGGAATTTGGGCCATCGGTGTCGGCGCCAGTGATGGCCGGCCCGGCGATCCACATGGGAACGCAGGGCTTTACGGCGAACCCGGACAACACCTACGACAACCCAATCGGTCCCGGCGGAATCGCGGAGACCATGCTCTCTTTGACCTGGGATCGGGCTACTGGCAGTGTCAGCAGCGCGCTGAGCCAGGCGGCCTACCCGAACGTTGGCTACGGGCTTGTGATACCGGCAGTCACGGCGTCGCCGTCGGTGGTGGGCGAGCGAGTCTTCGTCGGTACCCAGCTGATGTCCGCGCCTGAGACGCAGGCGGGCTACGGGTTTGTGAGCGGCATGAAGCCCCGGCGCCTGCTGGTGTGTGACAGCACGCGGCTGGTCATGACAACCGGCACGGAGCCAGCTTGGACGTGCACCGGCACGGCGGGTCCCCAGCGCCTGCAGTCGTTCGTGGGCGAGGACCTGCGCAGGCCATTCAGCCGTCCGGCGAAGGCGACGAAACTTGGGAGCGGCAACCTGCTGGTCGTGGATACGGGCAACAACCGAGTGGTGGAGATCGACGAGGCCGGGCGTCTGGTATGGCCCAAGGACCAGATGGGATTTGAGTACTACACGAGCTCGGCGAACAATAATCTGCAGCTTTCGCGGCCGGCGGACGCGAGCCGGTATATGAGTCAGGAGACGGACGCGGTATCAGGTGTCACTTACAACGTCTGGCACACGATCATTGCGGATACAGGCAACGCGCGTGTGATCGATGTGCAGACGATGCTGGTGGATCCCACGAACGGTTTCCAGCGGGATGGTCGGCAGCGGCACGTTGTCGTCGCTCTGACGCCGAGCGCCCTCCGACTGACGGGCGGGGAGCAGGCGCTGCGGGTGCGGTACACTTCGTGTCAGCCGATCTTCGACCCGATGAACGGTGACCTGGACGGGTATCTGTGTGCGGGTGCGAACCTGGATCAAGTGGTGGTAGTGGAGGCAGGCAGTCGTGTGGTCAATCCCGCGGCGAACGCGATCCCGCCCAGTGGCGTCGGAACGTGGGCGCGCTGGGCATGGCTGTATGACGAGGACCCGTCGGCCGCTCCGCACACCTCCGCCGATCCGCTGTTGTTCCGCAACATCAAGCATGTGAATTTCGTGCGCTACGAGGACACTGGCTACGTGACCGTCACGTGCTCGCTCTACGCTGGGCGAGCCAGCCGCACGGGGGCGCACCCGTTGGCGGCCATGGGCGCTGGCGTGTTCGAGTTCCGGATTAATCTGGGCGGCGCTTCAGGTACGTGGGGTCTGATCCCCGCGCTCGACAGCGGCGGTTCGGCGTCGAGCGAGGAACCTTACTGGCACTTCGTGGCCGGTACGCCGGGGACGGTTGAGCCCGACGGCTACAACTACGCGGGTGGTGTGATGCGGTCGATGACGACGATCGTCACGGATGCCGGCAACTATCGCAAGCGCTGGTTCCCGGTGTGTGGCAAGCGTCTCATGTCGGGCAGGCACCTGGTGGTTAACAGTCTGAGCAATATTGAGAACGTGACACACGAGAACCTGGGCGGGGCATCGTTGTCCGGGGTTCTCGGCAGCCACGTCTTCGAGGTCGAGACGGCTACGGGCGGGGATGACAATCCGTACAACGACGCCTACGCTATCCCCGGCGATCGCTCGATACCCGAGCCGGGACAGACCTGGTCGGACCCGATCACGCAGCCGACCTATGCCGAGATGCTGTAGAGGAGACTCATACGGACGCCGGTGGGGCGACAGTCAGCCCTTTGCACTCCTAAGAGGTGGATGCTCATGCGCGACAGATGCTTATTTGGTGTGATCGCTGCGATAGCCGTGTTCGCGGCTGGCTGCGGGCAGGAACTCGAGCCCCCGTGGGAGGTCCGCACGTACATTGCTCCCGCGACCGATACCACCTTCACCGAGAATATGAGCGTCGTGCGCAAGGAGTGGGTCTGCCCGGTCTGCGGGTATTCGACGGAGGTCGCGCCCTACAACGTGGGAGGCACGGACTACCAGTTGTGTCCGAACCCGTTTGGTCTTGGCGCTCACCCCGCCACCGTGATGCGGGAAGCGCCGGTACAGGAGCGCCTGTGCGGGCATGTAGACGCTGGCGCGGGCGACGTGCTGACCGGCCGACCGTTCCACCCCGGCGAGCCCGACCCGATGGCCGCTGCCGATTGGGACAATGCCACACCACCTTGGGCGGCCCCGACGGCGGCCAACGCTTCGTCGTATGTCACTGTCCGCGCTGCCGGCCTCTACTCTGACATGTACGACACTGGCGGCGGGGCTGCTGCGTATCTGATGGACCCCGACGCAAACCCGGCGACCGATGAGCGACGGGCGAGATTCCTGGTGATTGAGCCCGGCGCAACGCGTGCGGCGGCCTCAGCGCGAGATCTGACCGAGGTCAGCGACGTCGATAACGTGGCGGACGAAACCGAATGGACAATTCACGTCAACCCGTACCGTGTGTCGGATGGCGATGAGTGGTTTGTACGTCAGTATGAAGACAACGACGCGACGGGCGACACTGCAGAACTGAGGATTGAGGTCTACAGCAAGCTGTACGGGTCTGACTTCTCGCTTGACTCGACGGCTGACGCGACGGTGGACCTCACGACTTTCGACACTTTGGCTGGGTGCACTATAGTCACGGACAGTGGCGCGCTGCGGATTGAGTGTCCGCGAATGGTGCCCAACGCAGGCAATGACGCAACATACGTAATGGGCTTCACCATTGCATCGAACACGCAGACGCTTCCCTGTCCGGAAGAGGTCGACTACGACGACGTGGCTGGCTGCGGCGACCTATACGCGGGGCTGGACGAGCCGGACCCGGCGACGACGCCCAATACTCCGTTTCCGAGCAAAGAAGCGTGGATGATCCCGACCAGTCCAGGCGGTATCCTCGGCTACGTTGCCACAGAGACTGGCATGGACGTCGTCGAGAAAGCGACCAACGGCGGCTTCAACACGGATCAGTGCTGGCCCTACCGCATACCTTCGGGCGCGGTGGGGACGGGGACGGTCATCGTGCAGTGGGCTGATGGTCTGCCCGGTGCTCTGGAAACGCCGGTTAACAACACTTACTACCGGAATGGCAGCGAGTGGTATTACCACGCTGACCTGTGGCTTGGGGACGACCCGGCGCATCCAGACATGTATCAGGTGGGGCCACCAGTGCAACTGACCTGGGAGGGTGCGGCAGTCGGCAACGACGACGTTGCACAGGGCACACCAATCGGCGATAGGGCTCACTACTACATGATCAGCAGCTCGTTCATGGTCACGAGGCCGGACCTGCCGCTGACCGGCGACGACTGGGCGACGACTGGCAACGCGATCGAGACCGACACGACTGCGGGCTCCGGCGGGTACACGCGCGTCATCGTGGGCGAGGGCGCAGACCCGACTGTGGCAAACAGCAGCGTCGCGGGCGTGTACAACCCCGGCGCAAGCACCGCCGAGAGACCGTTCTACGTGGGCAATCGCGTGAGCGAGCCGACGCTGGTTTCGCCACTGTATCAGGGCGGAAGCGGCGCGCACTTCCGGGATGCAGCTATCTCTGGTGACGCGACCGACCCGTCAGCGGGTGATCCTGATCCGCTCTCGATGTTCGCGCTGCGGTGCAATGAGTGTGGTGAGCTGTTCAACTCAACCACCAACACGGACGGCGGTCCATGTCCGAACCCCGGTTGCGGCGGTACGCTGGAGTGGCCGGTGACGCTGGAGTGGGCTGAGGGCGAGAGCTACCTTGAGTATGCAGCGCTCGAGCCCCTGTTGACATGGTTCGCGGCGGAGAATCGCGGGGTCACGATGCCGGTTGAGGCACTGAAGTTCGGCCCTGGCAGCGCGATGGTGGCGAAGGGCGCGAGCGAAGTGCTGCAGACGGTGAGCGTGGACATACCCAAGTACCAACCGCCGTCAGTGCCTGCGGGCGCGACCGCCGTGGAGAACGATCTGGCCAACGACAACCCGTACACGGGTACGATGGTTGCCTATACGCGGTATGTCGACGATTCAGTGATTGATTTCACGGACGACTTTGGAGCCCATGACGCGGCAACGAGCCCGTCCTGGACGCAGTATACGGGTAACATCCCCTACTCGGGTGAGGGCGCGCTGGTGCTGGAAGACGGGGGCGGCAACGGCACAGGCACGCACACGACGAACCTGTATACAGTCGCCTCAATGCGCTACGAGTGGCGTGCAATGCCGCGCTACACCGCTTCGGGGCCCGGTCAATCCTACTTCATTCTGGCCGAGGACGATCCCGGGACGCCCGCTCTCGACATCACCGTGGGGAATGAGAGCCGGCCCGACGACGGGATATGGACGCGGTTCACGGGCTACTCAACGCAGCCCGGCGGGGACCTCGCCGGCGCAGGTGGCTGGAGTGTCGAGGTCCGCGAGGGCGGCCTGACCGTTTGGTCACAGCAGTATCGCGACATCCAGACAGTCGGCACCGGCCTGATCAACACTTCGGACGCCAGCTATGAATTCGCGATCGAGATTGGTCCTGACCTGTATCCGAAGTTCTACTACCAGGGGCGGCTGCTCGGAACTTCGTCGGCGGCACTCGGGGCCTCAAGCAACTACGCGATCGCTCTGCTGACAACCTCCGGCAACACGCTCGTGGACCAGGTGACGGTGCGGACGATCAGTGATCTGCGCGCGCTTGAGATGGACAAGGGCTGGGACACCTACTACGTTTCCCCGAACGATGGCGAGAAGATCCCGGCGGCGCTGGCCGAGGCCGTGCGTGCCGGACAGGCCGGGGCAACTGATGCGGCCGTGCCGGGCGCTTACTTCTGCCCGGTTTCGGACATCAGCTACTCGCGGCTGCTCACCCCCGAGGGCGGGATCTGCGATTTCACCGGCGCCGCGCTTGACGTAGATTCATCGCTGCCTGAATCGATGCTGGCGGCGGAGGAATTCGACGTGTTCGACCTGCTGGTATCGGTGCTGCGCAAAGCTGATCTCGCATCGGACCAGCGCACAGTGGATTTGGGCTGGGTGGCACCGGGTGTGCCGTCTAATCAGGCCACGACAACTGTCGGCGCGCTGCGCGCGGGCAGCGTCCCCGAGCCTGCTGACGTTTCCGGCCGCGAGGACCTGACTCTGCGCAACGAGGGCAACGTTCCGGTGGCGAGCGCGATGCGGTCGGGGCACATGTTCCGGCCGGAGATCGACGCGGCCAACCGCTCCCATGCGCGGTGGGCACAGAGCGTGCCGAGCACGGTCGGAACGCTGTTCCGCTATCGGCCGGCCGATCCCGTGGACGTGGCCTTTACGGGCGCTGGTCTGGGATTGTTGCGGCAGGAGTCCGACGGCGCGGCGGGGATGGACGCGACGGCGCGCCTGCAGGCGGGTGTACGCGCGGCCGGAGGCGATCCGTACGGACCGCGAACGATGCCGGTGCCAATGGGCCAGCCGGTGGGCAACTACACGGGCGAGATGCTGGTGTTCATCGACCTGAACGCCAACGGCGATCTGGACTTCCTGGACTCGAACGTGGGCCCGACCTCAACGTCGCTCACAGCATTCGATCCTGAGGTGGACGAACCGTTCGAGCCAGTTTCGGCCTTCGCTACGCGCATGCGAGTGGTCGAGAGCCGACTGCCTCAGAACGACTACTACTCCAAGGACGCAAGCCCGACCGCCATCTATGACGTCAGCCGCGACAGTATGCAGGTATTGTGGACCGGCAACCGACCTTCGGCGGCGGGCGGAACGCTCGGCGGCGAAGCCGCGGCCGGTGTTACTGCGGCCGACATGCCGTCGCCCACAACAGCCTTCAACGTCCTGTATGCGAACGCCGTCATCAACGGCGATGCGGCTGCCACGGCGGATTCATACTACCGTGGCTGGCTCTGGGCCTCATCGGCAGGCGTTATCGACGACGCGCGGGTGCTCTCTGACAGCGCGGCTGGCGTGATGAACACCGCGCCGGCGGCCTACACCGACCCGAACAACAACGCGCGCTGGGCAATGTGGCACAGGCAGACGCTGTCCACCGCCGGCGTGGGTACCGAACTGCGCTTCGACACATCAGCGGATACGCAGTGGAGCGGATCGGCAATTGACGAGTTCATCTACGGCACCAGCGGCGCGAAGCAGGGCCTGACAGGCTTCGTTCGGCAGGGAGCCGCCAACAACCACTGGCTGTTCTGGCACGGTGGCTCGCCGGGAAGCGAGAGCATCCGCTACCGGTGGGACTTCGACCCGACCAGTGCTTCGATCGACAATAACGAGGCGCCACTCCCGGTCAGCAATGCGGTGGCCCGGAGCGCGCGTGAGGATATCGTCTACGAAGATGTCCTGGAATGCGTTGCCTGCGGCGCCTGGCAGGACCCCCATGTGTATGAGGCAGGAGACCCCTGTCCCGCCGCCGGTTGCGGCGGCACGCTGGCTGTAGTGGACAGCCACGGCTATCGCAAGCCGGCGCACTATCCCTTCACCTACGTCAAGCACCCGAGCGTCTTTGAGCGCACCGCCGGTGGCAGACCATTCGTGCACACGTTCTTCTCGGGTCTGATACGCGCCACCGGCAACGCGGACATCTGCTGGGTGCGGTTCAATGAAGACCGCATGCAGGATCAGGACCTGAACTACGGCAAGGTGGCTTTCCCGGAGGTCTCTAACAACGACACCTACATGCCGGCGGTTCATTACGCTGCTGGCGTGGCAGACTGGTGGGCAGGCGAACAGATGCGTCCCACGGGCGTGGGGCGGCAGGTCTTCCAGAGCCGAGGCATTGACTGGATGGTCAGCGAAGACAACGGCGACGACCCGGCCGACGGTGACACGACGAACTTCGCTACAGAGCCTGACGTGATGCCGCGTGCTCTCGGCGGATATGGCGACCCGGAGCTGTTCGTGGGCGTTGTCACGAACACCGGTGGCGTGCGCAATCCCACGTTGTATCGCGTCGGGTGGACCCGTGGCACCTACGAGCGCTCTACGGGGACGTACGTGGTTGTCCCGACGCTCATGGAGATCACGCCGACAGGTGACGATGACATCGCGATACCGCCGGGGCATCCGCACGCTGGTCACCTGAACGAGCTACTCGAGCCCAGCACACGGATGACCGTCGACGCCGGCGCGTTTGCGGTGCCGCCGACGGTGACACCGGAAGAGTGGCCGTCGGTCAGGCTGCGTATCAGCCCCGCGTCGGGGACGATACAGTGGTCGGCGCCGCTGTTCAATCCGGACAACCCGGCAGACACGCGAGCTGTGTTCAACACGGCGTTTGATGCAGACATCCTGGACGTGTTGGTGTATGCGAACTACACGCCCTACATCTACCGGGTCACCACCGATGGGGCGAACGATGACAGCCCGTCGGCTTTCTACGACCTGGGAGACAGCAGTCGCCTGACGGTCTTCTGGCGTCGGAGCTTCGGCACGACCGACACGCCTCACTTCGGGCGAGCCGCTTTCATGCACAAGACCTATACGACCGCCCTGCAGGTCGGTCAGCCACCGATGAACCCGGCCACGATTACCATAACGGACCTGACCGACGGCGGCACAGTGCCTTACGCGGCCGATGGGCCGAACGGGATCATCACGATCACGGACGAAGCCCGTGTCGGGAACCTGCTGCGCATTACTTACGACAGTTTGGGGCCGGCCGGCACGCAGACGGAAGTGCACCGGGTGGTGGGCTGGAGCACCGAGACGCCTGTGCCGGTGAATGCAGTCGTGTCCGAGGGCGCGCTGCGAGTAACGCCCGAGATATACTCGGTGCCCGACGGGCTGGGTGGCGCTGGCGTGGTGGATGTTGTGCGTTACTGGCTCTTCTGGGCCAGTCCGCGCAGCACCTATGATATTCGCGAAGCGGGCAGCAATGGGCAGAATGTGAAGCAGTCCGCAGACGTGTATTGTGCGGTTGTAGCGCCCGAATACGGAAGTTTGCTTCGGGACGCGGAGGTGCCGCGCACCGGCCCGTAGAAATAGCACTCAGCTTGGGTTTTTCGGTGATCGGGGGCGGAGACGCAGGAACCAAGCTGGTCGCGCAATGTTAAAAGATTTAGGCGCCGCAGGACAGGGCGCGCGCAACGGCGAACAAGCTTCCAGTGGGGTCCCTTGACATCAGGGTGCCTCATGTAATACAGTAAGCGCGAGTCGGGGCGAATCTCTCCCGCGACGCGCTAAAAGCGTGTGATGGGCGTTCGATGGTAGGAGGCGCACTACATGGCTAAGGGCGCCAGCCACGTCCTAGGCCTGGACATCGGAACAACTGCCATCAAGGCCACTGAGCTTAAGCTCAGTGGTGGGCAAGTACACCTCGTGGGCCGTCCGGTTGTTTTGCCCACGCCTGATGGCGCGGTCCGAGGCGGGGTCGTCGTTGACGCACCGCAGGTAGCGGAAGCGCTGAAGGAGCTCAAATCCGTCTACGGTCTGCGGGTCGGCAAAGTCATCGCCTCAGTAGGGGGCGATTCTTCAGTGGTGGTGCGCATCACTGAGGTGCCGAAGATGTCCGGCAAGGAACTGGAAGAGGCGGTTGTCTGGGAGCTGGACGAACAGACACCGTTCCCCATTGATGAAGTCATCTACGACTACACACCCATAGAGCGCGCGGACGCCGACCCTGAAGCCACTGAGATGGAGTTGCTGCTCGCAGTGGCGCAGGAAGACATGGTGGACGCGCACGTTGAGGCGATGATGGGTGCGGGTTTGCGCCCGACGAACATCGACGTCGAGCCCTTAGCGATAGGGCGCGCCCTGATTGACGCGGGCGGCGACGAGATGGCCGATCAGACCATCGTCAACGTACACATAGGGGCAACCACGACACTTATCCTCGTCTTCCGTCAGAGGACGCTGGCCTTTGTGAGGATCATCCCGTCCGCGGGAGAGAACCTCACGCAGACGCTTGGCCAGGCTCTCATGCTCGACCCCGAGCATGCCGAACTGGCGAAGCTGCAGCTTGGCAACGTTGTTGAGGCCGGTTACGACGAGGAAGGCGAAGAGGGCGGCTACGACGACGGCGGAGACATGCTCGCCGGCGAAGAGGAAGATAGCGGGTTCATGTCGGACTCGGTCTTCGAGCTGTCATCGACTGGTGATGACTCTGCTGCGATGGAGGCGCCGGACGAGGGCGCCACGCATCTGGAGATAGAGGAAGTCGAGGAGATCGGGGGGCCGCCTGAGGCGGCTGCGGAGGAGGCAGGCAGCTCGGCTCCTGCCAGGCAGTCGGGTGGGTTCGATGCGGACCCAGACTTGACTGCGGCCCGGGAACAGGTTGCCGACGCGCTGGTGAACCCGGTCGTCGACATCGCGACGGAAGTCCGGCGATCACTGGACTTCTACCGTCGGCAGCACAGGAACGAACCGATTGATCGGATCATCCTCACTGGTGGCACCGCTGCCTTGGAGGGTCTGGTCGACCTTGTTGCGGAGGAAACGGGTGTCGCGACCGAGGTGGGGAACCCGTTCAAGTATATTGTGGTGGAGGATGACGAGGTGTCGCAGCAGTACCTGCATGAGATAGGGCCGTCATCGGTTGTAGCGGTGGGGCTTGCCCTGCGGGACATGGTATCGGAGTAACGACAGGAACTCAGGCAATAGGCAGTAACGCGGCCCGAGCAGATCAGAGGGATCGCCCTTGCTGAAAATCGACCTGCTCCCGAGACATTTTGCGGTAGCCAGAACCAACAAGATGGTGCTCACTGCCATGATCATCTTGCTGGTGCTGGTGCTTGGCGGCTGGATGGCGGTTATCGGCGGTGTGAAGTCAAGCATCACGCGGGTGGAGAAGGAAACTGAGGAGATCGCTCCGACCGCCAAGGAAGCGCGCGATACTCAGGCAGAGGCGGACGCTAAGCAGAGCGAACTCCAGCCCATTACGGACAAGGTAGAGTTCGTCGCCAAGGCCGATGAGTCCGGCGGGCAATTCTGGGACCGCTTCCACGCAGTCAACGAATACATATACAATAAAGCCCAGATCACGAACTTCAGCGTGACGACGGCGGGTCAGGTCAACTTCACGGCAACCGTGGGCGATACTACAGAGTGTGCGCGTTTCGTGCTGAACCTGATCCGGTGTCCGGCTATCTCGAATGTGGCAGTCTCCGGGCTGCCAGCGGGTGTCTCGATCGAGGGCGCCGGTGGGGCCTCAATGAGTTTCAGTCCGATGGGTGGCGGGATGGGGATGGGGGGGCCGGGAATGGATCCCGGCATGGATCCAGGGATGATGGCCCCCGGCATGGAGCCCGGCATGGACGATCCTGGCATGATGGGTGGCGGCCCGCAGCCAAGCGCGGGGTCGAGTGCGGCAGGTGAGATCGTTTTGAGTGTCACCGCGTCCCTTATGGAAGCGGTGGAGGAACCCACGCCTCCGGGGATGGGCGGCGGCGGCGCGATGGGGATGGGCGCTATGGGTGGCATGGGGATGGACCCGGGCATGGGCCCAGGCATGGATCCGTCGATGGATCCGGGCATGGCTCCCCCGGCAGGTGAAGAGGGTCCACCTCCGGCGTGACGCAGTCGGCAGGCCGATGTGTTGAGGAAACAGTTGGCGCATAAGTCGCAAGACCTGCAGGAGCGGGCCAATGGGTCGGATACCCACCTTCGTGGTCGTCATAATTGGCGTGGTGCTCATCGTCGGGCTGAGCGCACTCATGTTCTTTGTCATGCTGAAGCCTCAGCAGGAGGCGCTGGGCGTTGCCCAGAAGAAGCTTGACGAGGAGACGGCGGATGCTGCAAAACTCGAGACTGCGGAGGCCAATCTCGCCGCTGTTCAGGTGGATTGGCTTGAGAAGCACGCGCAGTTGGACGAACTGATGAAGTCACGCAGCATCCCGATCTCGTTCGCGCATCCGGCGACGGCGATGGTTGCCCTCTGGTACGAGTACCGAGAGGATCTTGTGCCTCTCATCGAGCGATGGGTCGAGTCATCCGGGTGCACCATAGAGAGCGGGGCGTCATTCCCGGCTCCGGCAATGACACCGCCGCCCGTGCCAAGCGCTGGCTTCATGCAGATCCCGAGTGGCCAGCCGATCACACTGACGGTTTCGGGTGACTTGGAGTCGCTCGAGAGGCTATATAGGTCGCTGGATCAGTTCGAGCGCATTGTGACAGTCGGGCAGCTCGTGATAACCAGTGAGGGCGGGAACCTGCGGGCGCAGGTCCCCTTCAAGTTCTATCTGCTGGCGGAGGTGCCGGAATCCGCGGCAGCCGCAGCTCCGGAGGACAGCGGCAGTGGCCCGGGGCCGGAAGACGGAATGATCGAAGACCCCGGGATGATCATGGACGGGCAGGATGGGGAAGAAGGTCCCCCGCCGGCCTGATCGAGGACGCTTAGATCAACGCTGACAGATGCTCAGCCTGTTGCCGTTCAGACGAAGAAATCGCACTCGAAGCCCAGTAGAAGGGTCATAGGGCATGGGCGAACAGAAAGCAAAGGCACTGATGGCAGGCGGACTTGCCCTCTTCGTGACAGGGCTCGTTGTGCTCGCGCTATTTGTCATACCGGCGGCGCGGCACACGAATGTGGCTGTCGCCCAGGGCGGCTACCCCGGCCCAGGCGATGGCGGCGGAGATCCAGGCATGGATCCAGGGATGGACCCGGGAATGATGGGCGAACCCGGCGGCATGGGTGGTATGCCAGGCGCTGCTGCGGCTGCGCCAGTTGTTCCCGTGGGCGACCCAGTGCCGCCTCTGGAAGAGAGCCGCCCGAACCCGTTCGATGTGCGTACTGGCGGCCCGGCGGATGCCGGTTCCGTGGGTTCAGTGACGACATACGGACCGGACTGGAGCAAGTTGCCGATCGCGGAGAGCATGGCGTTCATTGCTCCCGAGATCCCAAGCGCTCCGGTGCCGCCGACGCCCCGGATCAGCGCAGGTGGCGACGACGCGGTGCGGGTCACGAGCATTCTCTGGGATGCGAGCGGGCAGGCGCAGGCCGCCTACGAGACTGACGAAGGACGCTCTGGTGTGCTGAAGCCCGGCGACAGGATCGAGGGCAGCACCGTCGTTGAGATCACTCGCACAGGTGTGAGGCTCGAGGATCGACGCTCCGGAGCGAGCCAGACGCTGGAGCTTCGGTCACGGAGCAAGAAGCCCGAGACATCGAGCAATAGCGGATCACGCAGAGGACGCACCGGCGGCGGGCGGGCCCCGCGAGGGTTCCCAGCCGCCCCGCCGGGATAGAGCGCTAATTGGGACGCCCAGAACGCGGTGGCATCAGGAGGCAACGCAGATGCGTTACATCACACTGACAATGGCCATGATGATGGTAGTGCTTGCCGCTCTTGCGGTGGCAGCACCGGCGTTTGCGCAGGACGAGGAGGCCAGGCTCGACGTTGACTTCAACGGCGAGTCACTGAGCCAGGTCCTGCAGATGCTCAAGCGTGGCTATGACCTGCAATACGTGCTCGGCGAGGGCGTTGATCCCGAGATGCCGATCACGACTGCACTCCGGGGCGTCACGCTGGACGAGGCGCTGAAGACCATTCTCGCGCCGAACGGCTTGATCGCCATCAACCAGAACGGGCGGTATCAGATCAACGAGCGTGCGGTCCCGACGGCGCGCGAGACAACCGGCGACTCGGTTCTGCCCAAACTCGGCGGCATACGAACCCCGCCGCCAAGCCCGACGCGACCGATGTCGAGCGCGACCGCATCGGCCCCCGCAGCTGCGGACGAGGAAGATGAAGAGGAAGAAGAGGCGCAGATTCTCGACATCATCTGGCCGCGCTATCTCGGTGCTGACATAGCGTCGCAGATCTTTGGCGGAGACATCATCGAGAACGAGGGCCTTTACGGTGGTGGCAGTAGCGGTGGCAGCAGCGGATACGGTGGCAGTAGTGGCTACGGTAGCAGCAGCAACCGCGGTGGCAGTAGTGGCTACGGCAGCAGCAACAACCGCAGCAGCAACAACCGCAGCAGCAACAACCGCAGCAACAACAGCAGCAGCAGCTACGGAAGCAACTACTGAGTTGCGGCGGGCGATGGATTGCTCTTCGCGCAGCTGATCTGAAGACAGATACGATCGTCAGTTCGATCAAACAGACGTGCCGTCTGAGGGAGGGGCACTATGGTGACCCTGGTGCGCCGCGAAACGAGGCTACTCACAATATTGTGCATCGCAGCACTGATTGGCAGCGGGCTCTGCGTGAGCCTGGCAGTGGCTGCCGACGAAAGCCCGGCGCAGGAGGATCGCCCGATCAACATCGACGTGCGCGACATGGCGATCGGCGATGTACTCCGGATGCTCGGGCAGGCGGCGAACGTCAACATCATCGTTGGCAAGGGCGTTGAGGGCGACATCCAGTCGCTCACACTGCGCAGTATCTACGTCGACGATGCTCTGCGTCTTATCACGGAGACAGAGGGATTCCACTGGCGCAAGGACGGGAACGTCTACGTGGTGACAGCCGAGGCACCAGCTGATGGCGGGACCTCGGGGACGCCCATCGTGAGGACGCCGCAGGGCGCGGAGGGGGCAGCTGGGCAGCCAACACCGCCGGACGCGGTTGATGTCCCGGCACCACCCCTCGACACTGAACCGGGGACAGGGATGATCGTCCCGGTTCCACCTGTGGGCCGTCGGGAAATCATCACCACATTGATCCAACTCAACTACGCCAGTGCGGGCGAAATTGCAGTCATGTGCGGCGGGCGCGTTCAGGAAACGGGCCGTTTCAGCCGCGACCCAAACATGAGTTCGCGAGGCGGGTTCAGGAATTCCGCGCGCCGATCTGGCGCAAGTAGCGGGATGGGTGGCATGGCTCTTAGCCGTGCTGGTATGGCCGGCGGCGGGCTGAGCCAGTTCGAGGATGCGGGCGGTGGCGGCGGCGACCTGCTTGGCGGCGGGTTTAACGACAGCAGCAACACCGGAACCACAGGCAGGACGCAGGGAGGCGGAACGGGCTCTGGGGGTAGCACCGATCTGCTGCCCGGCGAGATGGAGCCGCCCGTAGGGATTATGCGGGACAACTCGCTTCTCGTCCAGGGCACTCAGGAAGAGATCGATGAGTTCCGCGAGATCCTGAATCTGCTCGATACCCCCGCGAAGCAGGTCGAGATCCAGACGAAGTGGCTCGACGTGGCGACGACTGCTGCGAAGGCCTTGGGTATTGACTGGTCCGTGTCGAACGGGGCGCTTGAAGCTTGGAACTTGGGCTTCGCTCCCGGTGAGGCGGCGAACAACGGCATCCGCTACGGCCGAGGCCGCTTCTGGGCAGAGCTCGCCGTGCTTGAGAATACCGGCGAGGCAATGGTCATCAACCAGCCGAAGGTTACATGCATGAACGGCACGCCGGGCGTGATCTCGTTCGAGACTGAGATCCCGTACTTCTCGGCGACGATCAGCTACAACCAGTTCGGCCAGAGGACAGTCGACTACACGAGCGACAGCGTTGAGGTTTCGAACGAGTTGTGGGTCGTGCCGCAGATCAACCCGGACGACAGTGTGCGGATGCAGTTGTCCCCGCAGTTGCAGGATCAGGTCGGCACTGTCGAGGGGCCGAACGGCGAGCGCATACCGATCATCACGACGCAGTATATTGAGACTATGGTGCGGGTGAATGACGGAGAGACAATCGTGCTTGGCGGCGTAGTGCGCAAGGACGAGGCGATCAACTTGCGTAAGACCCCGTTGCTGGCCGACATCCCGATCATCGGCCCGCTCTTCCAGTCAAAGCGCAAGGAGATCTCGGATACGGAACTGCTGATCTTCGTCACGCCGCGCATCGTGCGCGACATGGCAATGGAGTAGGGTCCGGCCGCGGCTGGAAAGCCGGCGGAAATAAGAATGACTTGACTTGATGAACGGCACTGCGTAACGGTGCCGTTTATCATTAGGGGAGGGCGTTGTGCGAGACGCAATCAGTCTGACGACTGCGGGTGAGTCGCATGGTCCGGCAGTGACGGCGATCCTCACTGGCATGCCGTCGGGCCTGGCCGTAAGTGCCGCCCATATCGACCGGGACTTGGCGAGGCGTCAGGTTGGCTACGGTCGTGGCGGTCGGATGCACATCGAACAGGATCGTGCTCGGATCCTCGGGGGCATTCGGCACGGCCGCACACTCGGGTCGCCCGTATGCTTGATGATCGAGAATCGGGACTGGGCCAACTGGCAGGACGAGATGTCGGCTGAGGCTCAGGCTGAAGGATGGACCAGCGCCCGTGAGGTGAGGGTGCCGCGGCCGGGGCACGCGGATCTCGCGGGCGGGGCGAAGTATGGGCACGTGGATATGAGGAACGTCCTCGAGCGGGCGAGCGCGCGTGAGACTGCAGGGCGGGTCGCGGGCGGCGCCGTGTGCAGGCAGTTGCTCGCACAGTTTGGCGTGGCAGTGCGGTCGCGGACCATCTCGATTGGCGGGGTTTCGGCGAGTTGGGTGGCGCTGGAGGACGAGGATTGGGGGGCTGTCGAAGCGTCGGACATGCACTGTGCCGATGAGGAGTCTGCTGAGGGCATGCGGCAGCGCATCGACGAGGCGCGCGATGCGGGGGACAGCCTGGGTGGCGTGGTTGAGGTAGTGGCGACGGACCTTCCACCGGGGCTTGGCTCTTACGTGTCGTGGCAGGACCGACTTGACGGACGGCTCGCGCAGGCACTGATGAGTGTCCCAGCGATGAAGGGCGTCGAGATCGGCGGCGGCTTTGAGAGCGCTGGCCTTGCAGGATCTGAGGTCCACGACCCGATTGGGTTGGCGGCCGCACCGGAAGCAGGGCAATGGTGGGTGAGCAGATCCAGCAACAACGCGGGAGGGCTGGAAGGCGGGGTAACGAATGGCGAGCCAGTTGTGGCCCGAGTGGCGATGAAACCAATTCCCACGCTGATGCAGCCGCTGGCGTCGGTGGACGTGGTGACCGGTGAGGCAACTGAGGCGCACGCTGAGCGGTCGGACGTGTGCGCGGTGCCTGCCGCGGGGGTCGTGTGTGAGGCCATGATGGCGCTGGTGCTTGCCTCGGCGATGCGAGAGAAACTCGGTGGCGACTGCGTTGCTGACATGAGGGCGGCCTGGTCGGCCTACATGGGCAGGCTGGGGTTGCCGTGGCGGGACGCGGATCCTGATGGGTAGCAAGTTTCAGGCGCCAGCGACGACGATCTGGTTGACCGGCTTCATGGCCACAGGGAAGTCGGTCGTCGGGCGAGTCGTGGCCGCAACGCTCGATCTGGAGTGGGTCGATACCGACGAGATGATCGAGCGCGGAGCTGGCATGCGGATCAGCCAGATCTTTGGGCAGCGTGGCGAAGAGGCGTTCCGGGACCTCGAGACGGAGGCACTGCGGGAAGCGCTCAGCGTTCCGGGGCGCGTGGTGAGCACTGGTGGCGGGATGCTCCTGCGTGAGCAAAACCTCGCGATGATGCGGGAGACCGGTCCGATCGTTCGGCTGACCGCGAGTGCGGAGGTCATCCTCCAGCGAAGCGGTGGAGACGATACAAGACCACTCCTCCAACGCGATGACCCGATGGCCGCGGTACGTGAACTGCTGACAGCGCGAGAACCAGTCTACGCGCAGGCCGATTACCACATCGACACCGACGCGCACACCCCTGAAGAGACTGCGGACGCTGTTGTTGGTGCGATTTCGGGCGATGCGCGTGCCCGATATTTCGGTCCGGGCCAGTGCACGGTGCCGGTGCGTTTGCCTGGGGAGAGCTATGACATCAGCGTCGGCCGAGGCCTGCTCGGACAAGTTGGCGAGCTTTGGCCGCCGGTGCGGGCTGGCGTGCGTTGTGTCCTGGTGAGCTGCGAATCGGTCGCGGAGTTGTATGGCCATCAGGCTCTGGCAGCGCTTGCGGCAGCTGGCTGGGAACCGACTGCGATCACGGTGCGAGATGGTGAGAGCTCCAAAGCGCTGGATGTCTACGGTCGAGTGTGCGACGAGATGGCGCGGGGAGGGATGGATCGGGGCGGGTGCGTCTTCGCGCTGGGGGGCGGAGTGGTGGGCGACCTTTCGGGATTCGCCGCCGCGACGTATATGCGCGGGATTGATCTGGTGCACGTGCCTACGACGCTGCTGGCGCAGGTGGATAGCAGCATTGGTGGCAAGACAGCGGTTGATCTGACTACAGGCAAGAACCTGGTGGGCGCTTTCCATCAGCCGCGAGCGGTGATCTCGGATGTGGCGACGCTCGCGACTTTGCCGCCGGCAGAGATGCGTTCGGGCCTTGGCGAGATAGTCAAGCATGCCTGTTGCTTCGACGCGGAACTCTTCGAGTTTATCAGTGCCCGACGGAATGAGATACTCGCGGCGGATCCGGCAGTGCTTGAGTACATGGTGGCCCGCAACTGTCAAATAAAGGCGGAGGTCGTGCAGGAAGATCCGCATGAAAAGGGCCTGCGCGCGGTGCTCAACTATGGGCACACGATCGGGCATGCTCTGGAACGTGCGGCGGGTGAATGGGATTTGCGTCACGGCGAGGTCGTGGCGATAGGCATCGTCGGCGAGGCGCGCGTGGCGCAGTGGTTGGGGCTGGCGGACGAGGAAACGGTGGCGCGGCAAGTGGCGGTGCTTGAAGCCTGCGGGCTGCCGACGGGTGCGACCGGTGTGAATCTCGATCGAGCGCTTGAGGCGCTGCGCCTCGACAAGAAAATCGTCGCGGGACGGCTCCGAATGCCTTTGGTTCCGGAGATCGGGAGCTTCAAGATCGTGGAAGACGCATCGCTTGCGGTCGTTGAGCGTGGACTGCAGTCGGTGCTACTGGACGCGTGAGACAGAATGGACCCAACGATCCTCAGTGGCGATTCCGGGCACGGGGTGTCCGGTATGGAAGTTGTCAGGGAACTGACGCGAGTCGGCCGGTGGCGGCGGTGGATTGTGGTGGACAGGCAGGCCGGGACGCGGCGTCTGCTGCTCAGTATGGTGGGGGAGGACGAGCTTGCGGCGGCGGGTGTTGAGGCGGAGGATGTCGCAACCCGTGCGCGACAGGCGCAGGCGGTAGTGCATCCGGGGCTGACGCGGGTAGCTGAGTGGGGGAGCAGCAAGGGCGTCTTCTGGGTTATGGAGGAGGTCGGGGAGGCCGAGCCACTGGCCGCGCTCTCGCCCGAGGAAGTGCCGGCGGGCAAGCCACTTGTTGCAGGACTGGTGCACTTGGTGGAGGCCCTGGGCCATGCGCACGCTCAGGGGCTTTCGCATGGACATCTGAGTGCAGGCGCGGTGCTGGTCGAGCGTGGGACGCTCAGGCTCAGTGGGCTGGCAACAGGGGATGGGAGCGCGCCTGATCAGGACGTCGTCGGGTGGGCGCGTGTGGCGCTGGAGTTGATGGCGCCGCTGAGCGATCCGCGCCACCAGACTGGCCCGCTGGCGGCATTGCTCAGCCAGACGGCCAGCGGCGCGGGCTGGGTTCCTGGCGACGGCCGCCAAATGGCTGATAAGGCTCACGAGGTGTTGGGTACCGATGCTGGGCAGGCCGAAGTTGCTGCGCTGAGGCATCGGCGAACGACTGACGAGGACGAGGACGCGCGGGAGACGCCGACCATGTGGTCCAGGTTCCTGAGGGCGATGAAGGCCTCGCTGGTGGGTCTGGCGGGCACGGTGCTTACCGTGGGCCTGCTGGCCGGAGCAGCGGTGGGCGGCATGTACTATGCGCTGGAGGGCGCGCCTGCTGAGGTGGGCGTCCCGAATGTGCTGGGCATGAAGTATGATGACGCGGTAGCGGCGCTGGAGGAGAGCTGTCTGGAGGTGGGCACGTTGAGCCGTGCCTACCGCGACGACGTCGAGGCAGGGACGGTCGCTGCAACGAACCCGCCGCCAGCGATGCAGGTGCGCGAGGGGCGCAAGATCGCGGTGGTGGTCAGCCGGGGTTCGGCTGAGGTGAAGGTGGCGCGAGTTGTAGGGCTGCAGGTGAGCGAGGCGGAGAAGATACTGGACAAGTTGGGCCTGATCCTGCGGAAGGACGGGCAGCGGCGGTCGAAGGCCCCCGTGGGCGAGGTGGTTACGCAGCGGCCAGCGGCAGCAAGCCGTGCTGCTCGCGGCACCGAAGTCGCGGTTGTCCTCAGCGGCGGCGACGACTATGGGATTTTGCGCGTGGAGGGCGACGATGGTGAAGAGCAGCAGATGCTGTTCCGCACCATCGAAGTAGTGATTCCCCAAGGGGAGGCAATCCAGCGGGTGCGGGTGGCTCAGGGCCAGGGCGAAGAGCTTGAGTCCGCATACGATCGGCCCCACCGGCCGGGCGATCGAGTGTCCCTTGATGTTCACGGAGTGCCGGGAACGCGCATCGAGGTCCGCATTGAGGACGACGTCGTGTATAAGACGCAACTGTGATGATGTCCATCGGTGACAGAAGATCGCGCAACAATGACGAGGCGAGGCTCATCGAGCAGTCTCGCGCAGGCAATACCTCGAGCTTCGACCGGCTGGTCGAGGCTCACTATACGGCGGTGTACAACTCCGCCTTCCGCATGTTGAGCGACCCCGACTCTGCCGCCGATGCCACCCAGACGACTTTCATCCGTGCCTTCGATGCGCTCGCGAACTTCCGAGGCGACTCCGCTTTTAGCACATGGCTGTACAGGATCACGATGAACGTGTGCCTCGACGAGTTGCGCAAACGCAAGAACCAGCCCCTGAGTCTGGTCACCGAAGACAGCGAAGATGACACGTCTGAGGAGCGCGAGATTCCTGACGAGGCCGATGAACCGGGCGCGCGTGCCGAGCAACTCGAGCGCCAGACGATCGTACATGAGGCCATTGGGCGCCTACCCGAGGACTACCGAACCATCGTCGTTCTCTACGACATCCGCGGTCTGTCATACCAAGAGATCAGCGAGGTGCTGGAGATAGCGCTGGGCACGGTGAAGTCGCGGCTGAACCGAGCGCGACTGGCGTTGCGCGAAGAGATGAAGCCGCACCTGGAACTTTTCCGGTAGCGATCCCGTCTTACCCACGGCGCACGAGAGACGGAAAGTGCGAGAGAAATGACATGCCAGGAGTGTAGCGAAAAACTGACGGAGTATATGGAGGGCGAGTTGCCCGCGGACGTAGAAGCGCGGCTGATCGCTCACCTTGACTCGTGCTCGGAGTGTCGCGACACCGTGGCGGACCTGCGCGCCGTGGTCGGGGCAGTGACGGGGCTCCCGGAGATCGCGCCGCCGGCGGGCTTGCGGGAGAGCATAGGCAGCGCTTTGGAGGAGCATGCCGGGGCGCGGCAGCAGCGAGCGGGCCGCGGACGGCTGCGCTATTGGGTATCGGGCGTCGCGGCTGCTGCTGTGGCGACGCTCGTGATCTGGACGGGCGTCACGCAGATGCAGCCGACGGCCACGATGGGCCGCGAGACGCCTGCGGCAATAGATATGGTGGCGGATGCGCCGTTGAGCGCGCCTGCGAGCGATGGTGAGGCGTTGAGTGAGACGGC
The DNA here is from genome assembly GCA_029821735.1 of Candidatus Zipacnadia bacterium. Classification (GTDB taxonomy): domain Bacteria; phylum Armatimonadota; class Zipacnadia; order Zipacnadales; family UBA5352; genus JALGSU01. The sequence continues at coordinate 62,493 of JALGSU010000001.1, forward strand.
CGAGACAGATCAGCCGCCAGCAGCGAGTGAGCCTGTCGTGGCGGAACCGGCCGAAGAGCCGCATGCTGAAGAGGTAATGATTGCGGCGGCTCCTGTCGTGACACCTGCTGAACTCCGACCTCGGGGCGAGCGTTCCGCCCGCGCCCCCGTGGTCGCGCATGAAACGATCGCCGATCCCGCGGACGCTCCCATTCCTGCGATGCCACCCGCGCCGGGCATGGAAGGTGACACGTCTGATGACGCGGCGAGGGCGGAGTCCACGCATGGTACTGGTGCCCCCTCGCCCCCGAGCATGGCACGTACGATGGGCGCGAGCGAAATGCCAGCAGACAGGGCGCCGGGCTTGGCCATGACGGGAGCGCCCGGGGCTGCCGGAGCGGCCGGAGTTGCCGGGCCGGCGGGGCCTGCAGCAATGGCCATCGCGGACCGCATGAGCGCGGACGCGGAAGAGGGGATGCTGCGCGTCGAGCCGCGCTACTTTGAGGCCGACGCGACGATGGTCGCGCGGACGCCGGGCCCGGTGGGGGATACCCCGTTCACCGTGTCGGTTTTCCCGCCGGGGCGGAGGGTGGTGGGTGAGCTGGTGCCTGCGACGGTGACCGTCGAGACCGAGCGCACAGTTGATAGCGCCCGCATACGGGTGATCGGCCTGCGCAGTCTGGAGATCGTTGGCGCGGATGAGGACGGGGTCATCTATCGAGGCGTCCTTGAGGCCAACCAGCGGACCGAGCAGACGGTGCAGATGCGCGCACAGCAGCCGGGCATGCAGAGCATGATAGTGAACTTGCGCAGCAGCAATCCCGAGGTCGAGACGGATCTGGTCGTCGACATGGGCGAGTTTGAGCATGAGGAGCCCGCCACGGAAGCGAATCTGCAACTGCTCTTCCATGAGACGCCGATCGGCGAGGCTATTGAGCAGATCCGGCAGAACTCGCGGATGCAGATCATGGTCAACGGCGACCTGCCGGACACACGAGTGAGCAAGGACTTTTCGGTCGGCGTACCGGCTCAGGCAGCGCTGCGGATTGTGGTGGAGGACGTGGGATGGCAGTTGCGCGAAGCGGAAGAGGTGCAGATCATCGAGGCGGCACACTAGCGACGCGATGTCTTCTTGCGGCAGCGCTCTATGGCCCCCGCCCGGACCGGGCGGGGGTTGCGTTTAAGGCCAAGTAAGCAGTCTGACGGGCGAGGCGAAATGTGGTATGATAACAAATCATACTCACCTGAGTGACTACACAGGTCTGAGCCGCTCCCTCGGGGAGAGTCCGCTATGAGAGCAATCGCCGCGCTGGCGTGCGTCTTTTCCCTCGCAACATTGCTGGCACCGTCGTTCGCGGAGGCGCAGGAGGCCGAGCCCCCCGCAGTGTACGCAGCCGTCTACGACTTCGTGGCGCCGGGCCGCTATGAGGGCCATATGATAGGTCGGCGACTGGGCGAGGCGCTGCATGCGTCGCTGGCGAGCGAGGCGCCCTGGACGCTGGTCCCCCGCAACGACCTGCTGCGGCAGTGCGCCACCGAGGGCGTCAGCGCACCTGTCGGCGTCGGGTACCTGCAGATGTTCGGGCGGCGGCTGAACGCTCCGCTGGCGGTCACCGGGATGGTGCAGAACCTGGTGGTTAATCAGGAGCGAGGCACAGTGCAAGTCACGCTGGTGGCCGAACTGCTCGAGACCATTGACGGGAACAGTCTGACGTCGGTCAGCGCCGTTGGTTCGGCCTCACGAGAGGGCGACGCGACGATGGCGATGGACGAGATCCTCGACAAGGCATTCATGGAAGCTGTCGGTGACCTCGGGTCGGCACTGAGCGCATTTGATCCGTGGGTAACCACCGTGCTGACTGGTATGAACGCGCAGAAGGCGATATTGAACGCCCCTGCGGACACTGAAGTGCAGACAGGCACGAAGCTGCTGGTCTTCCGACAGGCTGGCGGCGGATGGTCAATAGTGGGCGCGCTGCAGGTGACGCGCGGGAGTAAGGATACCATTCGCGCGAAGATGCTGACGACGTCCGAGGATCCGTTGCGGACCGGCGATGTTGCGGTCGCGGTGGCACGCTAGAACGAGTGGCAGGGGAAGCGACCTTGCTGGTGGCTGGATTTGACGTAGGCAATAGCCGATTGAGCGTCGCGCTGGTCGCCGAAGATGGCGAGTTGGTCAGCGTGGCGCGTCAGGAAACGCCGCCTGATGCATCGTCGGCGGTGGAGACACTGGCGACGATGGCAGAGGAGTTGATCGGGGCCGCGGGCGAGCAACCTGCCGCGGCCGGGATTGGTTTTGGCGGACCAGTGGATGCCGCGGCGGGGCGTGTTCGGACGTCCTATCTGACGCCCGGTTGGGGCGGCCTGGCTCTGGGTGAGGTGATGGCCGACCGGCTGGGCGTGCCGGCATATCTGGCGAATGATGCGGATGCTGGTGGCCTGGGCGAAGCATTGTTTGGCGCGGGTATGGGCGCTGAGAGCGTACTCTATGTAAATGTGGGCACGGGGATCGGCGGAGCGGTGATCCTGAACGGGCGCATCCACGCCGGACACAGCAGCATGGCGGGCGAGATCGGCCATTTCCTGGTGGTGCCCGATGGTCCGGAGTGCACCTGCGGGCATCGAGGGTGCCTGCAGTCGGTGAGCGCTGGACCGGCTCTGGCGGCGGCGGCTGAGGAGCGGCTCGCGCGCGGTGAGGTCAGCACGCTGGGGCAGCGGGTGGGGCAGCTGACGGGCAGTGACGTTGGGGAGGCAGCGGCGGCGAGGGACGCGCTGGCCGTGGGTGTAGTGGCGGACGCGACTCGCTTCCTGGCGATGGCGATCGCGAATGCGGTGAACCTTATCGACCCGGCGGTGGTTGTGGTGGGCGGCGGCGTGACCGAGATGGGCGAGGTGCTTTTGGCGCCATTGCGGCGGCACTATAGGGGGTTCGTGCTGGATCCCGAGCGACAGGCGGCGATCGTGCCTGCCGCGCTCGGATATGACGCGGGTGTGGTGGGGGCCGCGTGCGTAGCGCTGACGGAACTGGGCGCGGCCGAGAGTTGTTTGTAGACTAATACCGTCTCACTCTGAGGAGCAGACCAATGCTAGACCTGAGCGGACGTGCGGGCTATCCACTGAGGATTGACGAGGAGACGTGCGGGATCGCGCTGGGCTCAGAGATGCGCTCGCCCGGCTACAGCACACGTGACCTGCAGGCCTTGTCGAAGGTGCTGGAGGATCCGGACGCTGACGGGCCGGAGATCATCTACTGGATGTACAGGCACACCGGGCGGAAGATCGACGCGGGTCTGTATGAGGCGCATGCCCTGCGCTATGATCTGAGCAGCTTCCGCAGCGTGATGCTCGGGCGCGAGTACATGAAGACCAGTGGCCACTATCACCCGAACATCGCGGGCACCGCGGTTGCTTACCCCGAGATTTACGAGGTGCTCTACGGCGAGGCACTTTACGTGATGCAGAAGATGGTGGATTACGGTGCGTCGCCGGAGGACGCTGAGGTGGAGGACGTCATCGTGGCTCGGGTGCGAGCCGGGCAGAAGATCATCATGCCGCCCGGGTATGGGCACGTGACGATCAACACGCTGGACACGCCGATGCTGATGTCGAACTGGGTCAGTGGCGCCTTCAACTCCTTCTACGGATCGGTGGAGGAGTGCCGGGGCTTTGCGTGGTATCTGGTCGAGGAGGATGGCGAGCCGCAGTGGATCGCCAACCCGAACTACAAGCGTGGCGTGCCGGAGATTCGGTTCGCTGAAGTGCGGGAAGTCCCGGAACTCGGGGTCACGTGGGACACGCCGATGTATTCGGCATGCGTGCAGGCCCCCGAGAAGTTCGAGTTCGTCAATGATCCGGCGAAGTACGAGGCCCAGATATGGGCCAATCTGGAGATACAGTAGTCAGCCACACGTTTGCAGGAGGTGGTCGCGGTGAACGGTCGATTTGAGAAGGAAGCCCTCTCCTTCGACGACGTGCTGCTCATGCCCGGCAGAGCGGCGATGGACAAGTATGATGCCTCAGTCAAGACGCAACTGACGGGCAGGATCGAACTCAATATCCCAATCATCAGTGCGGCAATGGACCGCGTAACTGAGTCGCGCATGGCGATCGCCATGGCGCGTGAGGGGGGGCTCGGGATCATTCACCGCAACATGGAGCCTGAGCAGCAGGCCCTCGAGGTGGATCGGGTCAAGCGGTCAGAAAGTGGCATGATCATTGACCCGGTGACCCTCGGCCCGCATCAGAAGGTGCGCGAGGCACTTGAGCAAATGGCCAGGTTCCACATCTCGGGACTGCCCATCACGGATGCTGACAACAGGCTCGTGGGCATCTTGACCAACCGCGACCTGCGCTTTGAGACCGATCTTGAGAAGCCGATCTCCGAAGCCATGACCGCCGAGGGTCTGGTCACGACCACCGAGGGCACGACCCTCGAGGAAGCCAAGCAGATTCTGCACGAACACCGGATCGAGAAGCTGCCGGTGGTCGACGAAGTGGGCACGCTGCTTGGGCTGATCACCATCAAGGACATCGAGAAGGTCGCTCAGTTCCCGGACGCCTGCAAGGACGAACTCGGGCGCTTGCGCGTTGGCGCAGCCCTTGGGGTCGGTGACGACGCCCAGAAGCGCGCTAAGCTGCTATGGGAGCGCGAGGTGGATGTGATCGTGGTCGACTCCGCCCACGGACACTCAGAGGGCGTCGTATCGACGGTCAAGATGCTCAAGGACGCGTTCCCCGAGATGCAGATTATCGCGGGCAACGTGGCCACGCCGGAGGCCGTGCGGGAGTTGGCGGAAGCAGGGGCGGATGCTATCAAGGTCGGTATTGGACCCGGCTCAATCTGCACGACGCGGATAGTGGCTGGTGCGGGCGTGCCGCAGATCACGGCGATCGCGGACTCCGCCGAGGCGGCGCGCGAACTGAATGTCAACATCGTCGCCGATGGCGGCATCAAGTATTCGGGCGACCTCACGAAGGCCGTTGCGGCCGGCGCTGACGTGGCGATGATCGGCGCACTGCTGGCTGGCACTGAGGAGAGCCCCGGCGAGACGGTGCTCTTCCGCGGGCGTAGCTACAATGAGTATCGCGGCATGGGCTCGATCGGCGCGATGCGGGAGCGCGCATCCGTGCGGGACCGCTACGGGCAGTCCGGAGTCGTGAACGAGACGGACCTGGTGCCGGAGGGGCTCGAAGGCCGCGTGCCTTACAAGGGCCCATTGTCGGGTGTGATTCACCAACTCGTGGGCGGGCTCAAGTCGGGGATGGGGTATGTGGGCGCGAGCACCGTCGAGGCCCTCAAGAGGGACGCGAAGTTCTGCCGGGTCAGTGCGGCCGGGATGCACGAGAGCCATCCACACGACATCACGATCACTGAGGAAGCGCCGAACTACCAGCTTCCGAACAGCTTCTGATAGACCATGAGAAACCACAAGATAGCAGTTATTGGCGGCGACGGGATCGGTCCGGAAGTCGTCGCGGAAGGTTTGCGCGTGCTCGAGGTCGTCGCGGGCGCGTATGGATTCTCCTTCGAGACTGAGGACTTCCCCTGGAGCTGTGGCTACTACCTCGAGCATGGTTTGATGATTCCTGAGGACGGGATCGATCAGCTGCGCGGCTTCGATGAGATATACCTGGGCGCGGTCGGGCTGCCGGATTCGGTGCCCGAAGAGATCGGCGTGCGCGGACTCTTGCTCGCGATTCGTTTTGGTTTCGAGCAATACGCCAATGTGCGACCGGTCCAGCCGCTGACGGGCGCTCCTTACCCGCTGGTCTCCCCGCCGCAGGCAAACGTGGATTTCGTGGTGGTGCGCGAGGCGACCGAGGGCATCTACGCCGGGGTGGGAGGGCGGTACCTCAAGGGGGCGCCGGAACTTGCGGGTGCGGCATTGGTGAACCCGAACGTCAGCGGCTCCTCGGAGGTCGCATTGCAGACGGGTGTCTTCACGGAGATCGGGTGCCGGCGGATCATTGAGTACGCTTTCGGCCTGGCCGAGAGGCGTGATGGTAGGCGACTGGTCTCCAGTGCGACGAAGGCCAACGCCATGAACTATGCGATGGTCATGTGGAATGAGATATTTGATGAGGTGGCGCGCGAGCATCCGACGGTTGAGGCCGAGTGGATGAACGTTGACGCGATGGCCATGCGATTCGTCACCAGCCCCGATCACTTTGACGTGGTAGTGGCCGGTAACCTGTTCGGTGACATCCTGACGGACTTGTCGGCGGCGTTGGTGGGAGGGCTTGGCTTCGCGCCTTCGGCGAACCTTTCGGTCGAGGGTCCGTCTATGTTTGAGCCATGCCATGGATCGGCGCCGGACATCACGGGGATGGGTATTGCCAACCCGACGGCCGCTTTGCTGACGCTTGAGATGATGCTGGATGATCTGGGGGAGAGCGAGGCCGCGCGTGCGGTGGGCGCCGGCGTGAGGGCGGCTGTGGCGGAAGGCGTGGTGCGCACGCCGGACATGGGTGGCGACGCGACCACTCGCGAGATGGGCGAGGCGGTGGCTGCAGCGGCGCTGAAACATGCGGGGGCCTGATGGCCCAGTCGCATCAGGGCGCGAGTGGGGCGGCGCCGTTGCCCGACGGGAGAGGTGTCGGCAACGGTGAGTGTGAGAGCGAAACTGATGCGGCTTGGCGTGCTGTTGATCGCTTTGGTGGCTGGTCTGGCTGTGTTGCGCGGACCGGGGCCATGCGACGCCGAGGAGGTGTCGCGCATGTCCCATGGATTGCCGACCGCCGACGAGATCAAGCAGCTCCCCCCGGACGGCGGCGCTGAGCTCAACCGCCTGATCTTCGAGACAAGCCCCTACCTGCTGCAGCACGCGCGCAATCCGGTGGACTGGCACCCGTGGGGTGACGAGGCCTTCGAGAGTGCGCGTGAGCAGGACAAGCCGATCTTCCTCTCAGTGGGCTACTCCACGTGCCATTGGTGCCACGTGATGGAGCGCGAGTCCTTCGAGAATGAAGAGATTGCGCGCGTCCTCAACGAGCATTTCATCCCCGTCAAAGTGGATCGCGAAGAGCGGCCGGACGTTGACGAGATCTATATGACGGCTACGCAACTGATGACCGGACGCGGCGGCTGGCCGAATTCGGTATGGCTCACCCCGGACGGCAGGCCGTGGTATGCGGGCACGTATTTTCCGCCAGAGGACTCGAACGGACGTCTGGGCTTCCGGTCCATGCTCGAGCAACTTGCGGCGGCATGGGACGAGCGCCGCGAGGAGGTCGAGGGACAGGCTGACCAGTTGCAGGAGGCCATTGCCGGGGCCTCGACGGTCAGCGCAGCCGCCACGTCAGGGATGCCTGCGCGGGGACTGGTGAGCGATGCAGTTGGCGAACTGGAGGCGCGGTTCGACGCGCGTCGCGGCGGGTTCAGTGGTGCCCCGAAGTTCCCTCCCCACGCGAGTTTGAGGCTGCTGCTGCATGAGTATTCCCGCAACAGTGACGAAGAGATCCTGAAGATGGCGACGCGCACGCTCGATGCGATGGCGAACGGAGGCATTCACGACCAGATCGGTGGTGGCTTCCATCGCTACTCAACCGACGCCGACTGGCGGGTGCCGCACTTCGAGAAGATGCTCTACGACAACGCGATGGCGATACCGTCGAGTGGCTGAGGGGGTCTACGCCTGGGCGCTGCGCGAGATGCTGGACGAGGGCGGGGCATTCTACTCGGCGCTGGACGCTGACAGCGAGGGTGTTGAGGGCAAGTTCTACGTATGGACCCATAGGCAGATCCTCGAGGTGTTGGGGCAGGAAGGGGGGGCGTCGCTGGCTGCGGCTTACAACGCCACAGAGGCGGGGAACTATGAGGAGGAAGCCAGCGGGCGGCGGACGGGCGAGAACATCCTGTATCTGAGTGATCCCGCAGGGCTGGCCGAGGAACTGACCGAGCGGATGGCCCCGGCGGCACTGAAGCTGCGCGAGGTCCGGGACGGGCGGGTGTGGCCCCATCGCGATGAGAAAGTGCTGGTCGCGTGGAACGGGCTGATGATCGGTAGCCTGGCGTATGCGGGGCGGGCGATGAGTGAGGCGAAGTATACCGAGGCAGCCGCGACGGCGGCGGATTTCGTGCTGACCAGGATGCGCAGCGATGGACGTCTGCTGCGAACGTGGGGCCAGGGACAGGCGAAGCTCAACGCCTATCTGACGGACTATGCGTACATGACTGATGCGCTGGTCGAGTTGCACGAAGCGACCGGCGAGCAGCGCTGGCTTGACGAGGCCAAAGTGCTCGCGTCAATCATGATCGAGCAATATGAGGACGAAGCGGCCGGCGGCTTCTACCTGACGTCGGACGACCATGAGGACCTGCTGGTCCGGGTGAAGCGGCCGTACGATCAGGCCACGCCATCGGGCAACGGCATTGCGGCGCAAGCGCTGGTGCGTCTGGCACAGGTAACGGGTGAGGAGCAGTATCGGCAGGCTGCCGAGCGGACACTGAAGGCGATGAGTGGGGCCATGGCCGCGGCGCCGGCAGCGACTGAGAGTCTGCTGCTGGCGTTGGCGATGTATCACGATGGGGCGAGCGAGACCACTGGGGCCGCAGTCCCGGCGGGTGCAGACGCCACGGCGCGCGCGGAGCCGGTGACGGTGAGTGCCTATCTGTCGCGCAGCACCGTGAGACCGGGAGGCACGGTGCAGGTGGCGGTGCTGATCGCGCCAGACGAGGGGTGGCACGTCAACTCCAACGCGCCGCTGCAGGAGTACATGCGACCAACGACCGTCGAGATCGAGGCCGACGGGTTTGATGTCGGGCCAGTCAGCTACCCGGACGGTGAACGCGTGAAGCTTGGCTTCAGCGATGACGAGCTTTCCGTTTATGAGGGCGAGACGTGGATTCGGGCTGAACTGACGGTCGGCGATGGCGCGCAGGCAGGCGAGACGTCCGTAAGACTCGTGGTGAGCGTGCAGGCGTGCGATGATATGACGTGCTCCGCGCCTCAGGAACTGGCGATGGATGTGCGGCTGCAGATCGACCCGCAGGCTGATGAGACGACACACAGGCACCCGAGTGTGTTTGGCGCAGAGCAGTAGCCGCAGGCAGGTGCGCGGACGTGGGCGGCGAATGCAGGTGCGCCAATCACGGCCATACAACGGAAGGTGAGCGAGATTGCCAGGCATTGTGGACATGCTCACGACCTTCGGTAGCGATCGCACGCGAGCGGTCAACTGGGGCGTCGATGAACTGCTCGGGATCCTCGAGACGCACGAGGTGGAGAGCGCGCTGACGCTGTCGTTGCGCGCGATCCACTACGCGGGACCTGAGGGCAACGACGAGACGCGGGACGTTTGCGCGATGCACAGCGTGCTGCAGCCGGTGGGTGTCGTGGACCCGCGCAGGTATTTCGACTGCTTCGACGAGATCGAGCGGCGGATGGGCGAGGGCTTCGAGGTGTTCCGGTTCTTCCCTGACGTGCAGGGGTGGTCGGTGGAGGGCGCTAACTTCCTGAAGATATGCGACCGTCTGGCGGAACTCGGTGGACGGATCATCGTGTCGGCGGGGGGGCACGGGCAGGTCACGAAGATTGCGCAGGGCCTGGCAGAGTCGAAACTGCCGGCGATGCTGGTTGGGGCGGGCTACAGCACCATGGGCGAGGTCATGGCGGTGTTGGCGGACCATCCGAATATCTACACCGAAGCGCACTCGATGGACACGCCGTTTGCGTTGGAGACGCTGATGAGCGCGGGGCGCGGGCAGGTGCTGTTCGGATCAAACAGCCCGGAGCGGTATTTCGAGAGCCCGTTGATGATGGCCCAATACGCAGAGATGAGCGAGGAACAGAAGGCAGACTATTTGCGGAACAATGCGCTGACCTTCCTCGGCGAGGAGGGACACCGATGAAGAAGATAGACGCGCACGCGCACCTCGGTCACTGGGCGTTCCCGATCCCGAACGCGGGCACTGCCGAGAGCTTGGTGCGGATGTGCGAGAAGTATGACATGCAGTATTGCGCCGCTTCGGCGACCCACGCGCTGACCTATGACATGGAGGCAGGCAACGAGGAGATGGCGGAGGCCGTCGCGCGCTACGAGCCGATCCTCGGGTACTGCTACTGCAACGCGAACTTCATCGAGCAATCGGTGGCGGAGATGGACCGCTACATGGCGGAGGACGGTTTTGTCGGTGTGAAGATACACGGTGGTTACGCGGGGTGCGCAACTGGCGACGCGAAGATGCAGGAGCTGATGACGGAGATTGCGGCGCGAGCGACGGTCGTGAAGATTCACACGGCCGGCGCGGATGTGGCGGGCGCGCTGGCTCGGTATGCCGGTGAGCATCCGACGCTGAATATCATCATCGCCCACGGGATGACGTCTGACTACGAGACGGCTGCCGAACTGGCGATTGCCCACAGCAACATCTACATCGATTTCACCTGTAGTTGGGCATACAGGGGTAAGATCGAGTACTGCCTGGCGACCTGTGGCGCAGGGCAAATCGTCTTCGGTACCGATATGGATCTCTTCGAACCTGCATTCACGCTTGGGATGTTTGAGGGTGCGGGCATGACGGAAGAGCAGCGCCAGGCGATCTATTACGACAACGCGGCAAGGCTATTCGGCATGGCCTGAATCGGGGTTTTGATGTGTTGACAGAGGCCGCATATCTCGGTATAATATCGCTACTGAGGTGCGCTCATAGTCTAGTGGTCAGGATACCGGGTTCTCAGCCCGGGGGCCGGGGTTCGACTCCCCGTGGGCGTACCAACAACTATACCAACGGTCGCGCGTCCTGACAGCGCGGCCGTTTTTCGTGTCTGGATACTGGTGAGAAGCGGGGCCTTGCTCTGCACCGCACAGGGACTATCGGGGGGGCGAGGAGCTGCGCTGAGGGGCCGATGAGTACGCGAGGACTGACCACATTGATGCTGCTCGTAGCCACGCTGGTGACGTTGGGCGGAGCTTGCTCCGCGGACGCCACCGACGAGGCGTACGGCGTGTTGCAGCAGGCGACCGACTACCTGCGAGCGCGCGAGGAGTTGGCGCCAACGGTGGTGGCCTCGCGCGCGGAACTCGATGGGGTGCTGGCTCGAGACAGGGCGTGCGTAGTGGAGATGAGCGGTGCGCTGAGCGGGATGGCGTCATGCTACTCGGCGGATGACCCTGGCGCGCCGATGGGCCTGGTGCTTGACCTGCCCGAGGGCGGGTGCGTGGCGCTGCGCTCGAGCAGTGATGTTGAGGAGCTGCGGTTGGGTGAGGTGGTCTGCGTGATCGCGCAGGTCCAGACCGGCAGCGGGGCCTCGGGCGAACTGCGGGTGAAGGTTTGGGTGCGTGAATGGGACCTGCCTGAGGAGTTGCGCCCGATGGCGCAGCAGGCTCCGGCGGACGTCGAGCCGGTCGAACCCGTAGCGCCGGTCGCACCGGTCGAGCCTGAGGCGCCGGTCAGTGACCGGAGCGCAGGCGGGCTGCCGGATCCCGCTGCGAGCGCCGCGTACCCGCTGGCAACCGTGCAGGCGTGGACGGCGTGGGTGCTTGAGCATAGCAGCAAGCTGAGCGAGACCCAGGCGACGGACATAGTGCGATGGGTGCTCTACTACTCGCAGCACTACGATGTGAACCATAAGCTGGTCTTCGCGCTGATCAAGTGGGAGTCATGGTTCGACCCGAGTTGCGTATCGCATTCGGGGGCCATCGGTCTGATGCAGCTGATGCCGGGCACGGCGCGGTGGATGGGCGTCGACCCGTGGAACGTGCAGCAGAATATCGACGGCGGCACACACTACCTTTCGGAGCAGCTCGCGACGCATGCCAATAAGCCGAATGATCAGAGGGTCATCCTGGCGCTTGCGTGCTACAACGCTGGCCCGAACGCGGTCAAGCGCGCAGGTGGCGTGCCGAACATCAGGGAGACGCAGCGATACGTGCGCAAGGTGAGCGCGACGTTCCGGGAGCTGCACGAAGCGGGCTATCCGTAATACGGGAAGCACTGAGGAGAACCGACGCGGCGAGCCACTGGTGGCTCGCCGTTTGTGATTCCGGGAGGGCAGCGTCAGGCTTGGCAGGCGTCCACGAACGCCGCGAAGATTGCGGCGATGCGGGGCTCGCGTTCGACCATGAGTTCGGGATGGAACTGGCAACCCAGTCCGAATGCCCCGTCGGTGCGTTCGATGGCCTCCACCACACCGTCTTCGGAATGCGCGACGATCTCCCAGCCGGGCGCGGGGTCGAGGACGGCCTGGTGGTGGGAGGTGTTGACGCAGATGCTGTCACCGCCGAGGATCGATGCGAGGCGGCTGTCGCTGGCCACTGCAATGTCATGAGTGCCGTACCAGCCTGGGGTGGTCTGAGCGTGCTTGAGCGCGTCGGTGACCTGGCTGGGGATGTCCTGGATGAGCGTGCCACCGGCGACGACGTTGATGGACTGGATGCCACGGCAGATGCCCATGATGGGCAGGCCGGTGTTGGTGAAGGCGTATTCGAGGGCGATGCGATCGAGGCGATCGCGCTCGGGGCAGATTGCGCCGAACTTGGCGTGTGGCTGCTGGCCGTAGGCGCGCGGGTCGAGATCGGGGCCGCCGGTGACGAGCAGGCCATCCGTCAGGGCGAGCAGTCGGCGCACCTCGTCCTCATCTTCGAGGCCGGGTACGAGGAGGGCGGTTCCACCGGCCCCTTGCAGCGCCGCGAGGTAGCACGCGGGTACGAGATGGCGCTCCGCCCACGGGCTATCGCCTGAGTCGAGATACGAACAGGTGACGGCGATCAGCGGTCTGGCCATCGTCAGTCCCCCCGTTTGCCGATTGAGCGCGGCGCGGCCACGCCGAAGATTCCTGCGAACCACGCAGCGAGGCAGACCAACAGGATTGGCAGGTCGCCGGTGGTGTGATACGTGGAGAGCTTCGTGCGCGGGTAGACGTCATCCCAGGCGGCGCCGATGGCACCGTCCTCAACTGGCGAGAGGAAGCGACCATAGGGCGTGATTATGGAACTGACGCCCCAGGTCCCCGCCCGGATGATGTAGCGGCGACTCTCGATCGCGCGTACGGCCGCGGTGTAAGAGTGCTGCGCGATCTCGGGCGTATCCGCGGCCCACTCATCGCTGGTCGCGGCGATGATTACCTCGGCGCCCTGGCGCGTGTTGGCCCAAAGCGCGTGGGGGAAGAGCATCTCGAAGCAGATGAGTGGCCCGAACTTGTGACCGTCGATGGTCACAACCTTGTGGCCCTCGCCGTGCGTAAAGTCGAATTTGCGGACCGGGAAGTTTTCCAGGAACTTGTAGCGTTCACGGTCCGGGACGTACTCGCCGAAAGGAACCAGCAGCACCTTTGAGTATGTGTCGACGACCTCGCCGGTGGGGGAGATGAGATACAACGTGTTGAAGATCTTGCCCGTGTCCCCCGAGCGCGGCGCCCCGGCCAGCACCCACGAGTCCTTCTCGATGGCCAGCTCCCCGATGCGCTGCACAAGGTCGTCGCGCAGGTTCAGGAAGCCTGGTATTGCAGTTTCGGGCCAGACGATCAGGCGCACATCCTCAGGGATGGTCTTTGAGAGCTCGAGGTAGGTGGTCATCGAGCGCTCAACGTCGTCCTCGGAGATTGGCTTACCGGTGCGGACGGCGCCCTGGACGGCGGCGACTGAGATCGGCTGGCTCTGTTCGATGCCCTCGCCGCGCATTACGAGCGAACCCCAGATGTAGCTGAGCAGAAGGAAGACGTAGATGGCGAGGCAGGTCTTCGCAGCGGTGGGTGCGAACCAGCGCGGGTTAACAGCAGGGCGCAGGAGCACACCGGGACTGACCGCGAGCAGAGCTTGCGCCAGGGCCGCGTTGAGCACTGCGATCACGAAGCCAACGCCGTAGTGGCCGATGATGCTGGCGATCTGGAGGATGGGCAACTGGCTGTGCTGGCTGTAGGCGAGGTCCCCGTTGGTGAAGCCGAGGCCCCCGACGCTGCCGCGAAAGATCTCGGCTGCAAGCGTGAAGGCAGCAGCCATGGGCAGTGCCCGCAGTGCCGGGTGCAGAGAGCTGTTGCCCGCAGTTGCGGCCAGCCCAAACAGCCCGTAGAAGAGCGCCTGGAATACAGCGGCGGCGATCCAGGGAATGGTGCCGTAGCTGGTCATGAAGGTCAGGAAGGGGATGAAGAAGCCAAGCCCGAAGACCAGACCGAGGACGAAGCCGCCAGCGGGGCGCACCTGAGTGAGGGCGAAGAACAGCGGGACAAGTCCAACCCAGGCGAAAGCGCCAAGGTCGGCCGGCGGGAAGGCCAGGTAGATGAGCAGGGAGGAGAGGAGGGCCAGGCCCACCTTCCACCATGTGAGCTTATAGAGTTGCTTAACCACAGGACCCTCGACGTTCATTTGGTTTCAGCGGATCCTGGCTGCCCGGCGCGGTCGCCGGAGGTCTCAACGGAGACCTCGCCGGACTTCAGGCGGTCCAGGAAACGCTCCATCCTCGCAAGTGCCTCGCGCAGATCCGCGATGCTGCTGGCATAGGTGCAACGGATATGGCCTTCGCCGCATGAGCCGAATGCAGTGCCCGGCACGGCGGCCACTCTCTGATCGGTCAGTAGAGCCGTAGCGAAGTCGCGTGACGACAGGCCCGTGCTGGCGATGGAGGGGAATGCGTAGAATGCGCCGCGGGGCTCGAAGCAGGTCAGGCCGATGCGGTTGAGGCCGTTGACGAAGACGCGGCGCCGCTGGTCATACTCGGCGACCATCTTGCGGCGCTCTCGCGCGCCGTGCTGGAGCGCCTCGATGGCCGCGACCTGCGCCATGGTCGGGACGCACATCGCCGTGTAAGCGTGGATGCGGGTCATGGCGGAGATGACCTCGGCCGGGCCGCACGCGTAGCCGATGCGCCAGCCGGTCATAGCGTCCGCCTTGGAGAAACCGTTGAGCAAGAGAGTGCGTTCGCGCATGCCCGGCAGCGATGCCATGCTTACGTGGTCAGCACCGTAGGTCAGCTCGGCGTAGACCTCATCGGAGATAACGAAGAGGTCGCGATCGATAGCGACCTGAGCCAGACCGGCAAGGTCGTCGCGATCCATAACGGCGCCAGTCGGGTTGCTCGGGTTACTGTAGAGCATTCCGCGCGTGCGGTCGTTGATAGCCGCGGAGATGGCATCGCCCTGTAGCTTGAACTCGTCCTCGACGAGAGTACATACGCTTACGGGGGTGCCATAAGCCAGGAGCACCGACGGCGCGTATGAGACGTAGCATGGGTCGGGCACGAGGAACTCATCGCCCGGCTCGAGCAGCACGCGCATCGCGAGATCGACGGCTTCGCTGACGCCCACCGTCACGAGTATCTCGTCTTCCGGGTCGTAGCTCACGCCAAAGCGATCTTCGACGTAGCGGCTGAGTTCTCGCCGCAGCTCGATCATGCCCGAGTTGCTGGTGTATGAGGTAAAACCGTCGCGGAGGGAGTGGATGACCGCGTCGCAGATTCTCCAGGGAGTGGCGAAGTCCGGTTCGCCGACGCCGAGACTGATGACGTCGTCCATGCCAACAACGAGGTCGAAGAACTCGCGGATGCCCGAGGGGGGCAGGTCGCGAGCGAGTGCCGAAATGCGGACATCATGGTTGTCGTTGGTCATGGCGAGACCGCCAGCCTTCGGACTGTCTGTCCGTCGCCGAGCAGGATGCCCTCAAGTTTGTATGTCTTGAGCACGAACGAGGTGCCGGTCGATGTCACGCCGGGCACGGGCGCGAGCTTCTCAGCAACGAACTGGGCGATATCGCGGAAGTCTCGGCCCTCGACGACGACGGTGAGATCGGCGGTGCCGGAGGTGAGGTGGATGGAGTGTACTTCGTCAAAGAGCGCGATGGTCTCGGCGACCTTGTCGAAGCCCACTCCGTGCTCAGGGGTTGCCTCGACGAGGATAAACGCATAGACGATCTCGGTGTCGGCCTTGGCGTGGTCAACGATGGCGCGGTAGCCATGGATCACGCCATCCGCTTCCATCACGCGTATCGCCTCGGCTACATCATCGGCGGAGGCGCCCACGCGCTCGGCGATGTCATCAACACCGGCGCGCGCATTGGTTGCGAGAATGCTCAGTATCTTTTCGCGCACGATACCTCATACCCCCTGCTGGCGATGGCGGGGTAACGGTCGCTCGCCATCGGTTCCTGCAGACCCCGCCGAGTTGGTGGCGGGGTCGCATTGTGTGAATGGTGAACTGCGGTTGGCGCTCCGATAGAGCGTATCAGAAGCGGCGCTTGCGTCCGCTCTTGCTCTTCTTGCTGCCCTTCTTGCCGCCTTTGCGGCGTTCGCGCCTCGCCTCGCGCTTCTCCTCTTGAGCCGCGCGCTCCGCCTCGCGCATCGTCTCGCGGACGCTGGGGCGACCGTTGCCGTCCTGGCCGTCTTCGTCGCCGCTGTCAACAGTCACGCCGCCCATGCTTGCGCCGGCGGCAGCGGCCGCGACGGCTCGCGTCTGGCGGCGGGCACCGTTGGGCGCGCGCTTGTTCTTGTCGGCCCAGTTGTACCATGCGACGACGATCGGGCTGGCATTGAAGATGGAGGAGTAGCAACCGGTCGCGATGCCGATGATCAGTGCGAGGGCGAAGCCCTGGATCGTGGCGCCGCCGATCACGAAGAGCGCGATCAGAGTAAAGAGCGTGGTGAGGACCGTGTTCAATGACCGTGTCATGGTCTGCAGAAGGCTGGCATTGACCACGCTGCCGATTGGCGCGCGGCGATGGATGCCGCGGTTCTCACGGATGCGGTCGAAGATGATGACGGTGTCATTCATCGAGTAACCGAGAACGGTGAGCAGTGCGGCGACGAACCAGGTGTTGAGCTCGACCTGGAGGATCGCCATCGCGCCGACGAGGATGAGAGTGTCATGGACCAGCGCACCAACTGCTGCCACTGCGAAGCGGAACTCGTAGCGGATGGTGATGTAGAGAAGGATGAGGAGGACACCAAGTATGAGCGCCTGGATGGCGGACTTGGTGAGCATTTCACCGATTACCGGCCCGACGGTCTCTCGACCGAGCTTGCTGATCGCGCCGGATTTCTGCCCGAAGAGCTCGGTGAGGCCCGCCTGGACACTGTCGTCACGCTCGGCGGCCTCTTCGTCGTTGGTTACTCTCGGGGTGCGGATGTAGACCTCGTCGGTGCCGGAGACCTGGATCTGGCTCTTACCCAGTCCGAGGCCTTCGAGCATCGTGCGCGTCTGGCCCACGACCTGGACATCCTCGCCGGGCGCGGTAGCCAGCGGGCGCTCGAACTTGTAGCGCAGCAGGCTGCCTCCGGTGAAGTCGATGCCGTAGTTGAGGCCTGATGTGCCCCATGCGACCATGCCGATGGTAATCAGCACGGCCGAGATGGCAAACCAGATCCGTGTGTGTTTGACGATGTCCCAGTTTTGCCTGCGGAAGAAGTCCACCTGTCGTCCTCCTTGCGAATACCTGGCGCGTGGCCAAAGGCCCCATTGCGGGGCGCGAGCTATGCGTTGTCAGTGTCGCTGGCCTGGGCGGTCGTTCGACTGGGCAGGCCGTAGAGCGATGGGTTCTGGGCCCACGGGGCCTCGCCGACCATGGTCAGCAGCCAGCGCGTGATTGTGACCGCGGTGAACAGGCTGCATGCGATACCGATGAAGAGCATGACCGCGAAGCCTTTGATAAGGCTTGTGCCGAGCCAGTAGAGGACGGCGGCGGTGATGAGTGTAGTGACGTTGGCATCGAGAATGGCCGTCCACGCGCGGTCGAAGCCCGCAGTGATGGCTGCGCGCATTGACTTGCGTGCCCAGAGCTCCTCTTTGAGGCGCTCGAAGATGATGACGTTGGCGTCAACCGCCGTGCCGAGTGAAAGGATCACACCGGCTATGCCCGGCAGTGTCAGCTCCGCGCCGAAGTAGGCGGTGACGGCGACGACCAGTGCCATGTAGAGCACCAGCGCGATGTCAGCCAGCAGGCCCGGGAGCCTGTAGTAGATGAGCATGAAGAGCATGACGGCGATCACGCCGAAGAATGCGGCGCGGAGGCTCTTGTTGATCGAGTCCTGGCCGAGTGTGGCGCTGACCGTGCGGTTCTCGACGATCTCGAGCGGCACGGGCAGAGCACCTGCGTTGAGCAGGAGCTTGAGGTCGCCAGCGTCTTCGGCGGTCATGTTGCCCTCGATGACACCCGCGCCGGGGATGGCGGAGCGAATGTTCGGCGCCATCTTGCACTCACGGTCGAGGACGATGGCCATGATCCGGCCGATGTTGCGCCGGGTGAACTCGTGGAAGTCGTCCTTCTGGTCAGGTCGCAGGTCGAAGCTGACGACCCAGTCGCCGGTCTGGCCGGACTGGACCTTGGAGATCGGGAGCAGATCGCGGCCGGTGAAGTTGATCTCCGACTCGGCGCGCACCTGTTCCCAACTCACGTTCTGCTTGGTCTGCGCGTCCTCCCACTCGCTGTAGTCGTCGAGGGAGGCGTTGACCGGGGTGTATCGGGCAGGGATGAGGCGGAACTCGAGCATGGCTGTGCTCTTGAGAATATCGAGCACACGCTGGGGGTCCCTGACACCGGGCATCTCAACGATGATGCGGTCGTCGCCCTGCTTCTGGATGACGGGCTCGCGGATATCGCCCATCGAGTAGAGACGCTGCTCGATGATGTACTTGACCTTGTCGGCAGTCTCCCTCTCGACGAAGACGGCCTTCATCTCGGCAGCCTCGATCGTGACGCCGGGATAGTTCTGAGCGAGGTAGTTTTTAATCAGCTCGTTCTGGCTCTCGGCGGCCGCCTTGTTGCGAGGCTGCGTCTCCACGACGAGGCGGTTGGTGCCGGCGACGGTGACTCTGATCTGAGCCGGCTCCAGACCCTCGCGCTGGAGGAGAACCATGATGGCTTCCTTCAACTGGGCCTCGGTGTAGGGAGGCTGCCATGCGTCGGCCTCGGCGTCTTCGACCGGGGCGCCAGTCTTGACGAGGGGCCTGTCAGGCGGGCTGAGGAAGGCCATCTCGGCGCTCGGCAGACAGCGCAGGACCACGTGCGCGCCGCCCTGGAGGTCAAGCCCGAGCTTGAGCTGGGGCGAGGGGGTGTAGATGGCGAAAGGCCCCCACTCAGCGATGGGCGTCTCGACCTCCTCTTCGGCAGCGTTCACGGTCTCAGCCACGCCATCGAAGTTCTCCTGGAGGGTAGCCAAGACCGCTATGAAGTCAGCGTCGGCGCTGTCCTGGTCGAGTGCGGTGGTCTCCACCTCGAGGAGCGTGTTCTCAACGATGTCGACGTCAGCGAGGTTGAGGCCCTTGTCTATGAGGAGTTGACGTATCTCATCCTCTTTCGCGTTGCTCTCGCTGTCGCTGGCGATGATGGGTTCGGCGAAGCTGAAGGCGAACCTGCTGTCAACGTCAAAGCCGCCTCGGTCCGCCCTCCGAATGGGCGCGAAGCCCATAAGGAATGCCGCGATGAAGATGAGGAGTATGGTCGGTATCCACACTTTGGGGCGTGGCTGCATGCTCGTCGCTCTCCTTACCGGTAGCACGAAAAAACGTCGAAGCCGGAGCTTCGAAGAGTGAATCTGAGTATAGAGCAAGAGTCGGCCCATGTCAATTGAGACCGGGCCGGCCGTTGACGAAAAAAGCAGTGGGGCCGGGATTGCCCCGGCCCCACCTTTATGGGTTAGAGCAGGCGGTCAGTCAAGGGCAGCGGTAAAGTCGGACGCTGCCGCGCGGCTGATGCGCTTGACGTGGCCGTCGAAGTAGGCGACGTTGACGCCGATATTGTGGCGGCGCACGTCCTCAAGAATTTTACGGTTGACGTAGGGCGTGTCGGTCCAGTCCCCGTTGATCCAGGCGGCCATGACCGGCGCGGTCGCGTTGGGGGAGGTGAACATGCCACGGTTGTAGTCCTGAGTCTCGCTCCTGTCGAACCAGCCGTCCATCAGCATGATGGTTCCGGTGGTATCGGCGACGCTGCTCTCGGACTCGGTCGCCAGGTAGTAGTGGCAGTAGTAGTATGAACTGTAGGGTGAGCGAGTCTGGTAGGGCGGCGTCCAGGCGGTATTGGTGTCGGTCGGGTTGCTCGGACACTGGTAGACCTGATCGTTGTTGACGTACTGGTAGATGCTGTGGATCCACCGCATGTAGATGTTGGCATTCGCGATCTGATAGTTGTCCATGGGCATGGAGCCATCATTGTCGGAACGGTACATGGCGAATGCTGTGCTGAGCTGCCTCACGTTGCTCTGACACGAGGTTGTTCGCGCCTTCTCCCGTGCCCGTGCGAAGACGGGGAACAGGATAGCGGCGAGGATCGCGATGATAGCGATCACAACCAGCAACTCAATGAGCGTGAAACCTTTTCTGGTGAGCTTCACGACAGACCACCCTCCCAAAGAAACTGTCCAGCTGTACTGGATTGATACGCTTCGTCTGGCCCGACGCAAGTCTCGTCGAGATTATACGTTCGCGCCTCGGGCGATGTCAAGCAAACGGTGTCGTGGTGCGCCACGCCCGGCATGGGCTACCGATGAGGGGCGAGCAACAGGTAGTCCACGTTCAGGTGGGCTTCAAGGACACCAGTGAGGCGGATGCGATGAGCCCCGGCGTCCAGATCGAGCGGCGCCGCTGTCCCCTCCGCTCCTGTGACCTGCACGAGCCACCATTCGCCGTCGGCATGCCCCCACCCTCCTGTGCCGGGGAACTGAACGAGTCCCAGTCCGTCCGGGGTGGTATCATCCACCGTGATCATGCGGAACGCCTGCTCGCTGCCGCACGAGATTCGGGCGAAGAGATTGTATTGGCCTGCTTCAGGCACATCGAACTCCCACTCGAGCCACGAGCCGTCGCCCTTGAAGGTGTAGACCGATGCGCCGCCATGTTCGTCGTGATGTGAGCCGGGCGTGACCATCACGGGGCTGCCGCCGCCGTCGGTGTAGGCCTCCGCCTCGACGAGGATGGCGTCCTCCGCGATGGTGTCGTCAACTTTGGCCACGGGTGCGGGCTTGGAGTGATTCTCGAGAGCGACAGCAACAACGGGTGAGGCGTCGAGGCCGTAGTGGTCAACTCTAAGTGAGAGCGACGCATCAACCGGCAGAAGCAAGGGCTCGCGGCTGACCAGCCCTCCGCGCACCTGCCGCCAGCGGTCGACCGTTACGCCAGCCGCGGACAGCGACACCTCTTCGGGGGCAACCCCGTCGCGGATCTTGAGGCTCAGCGTGGCGACACCAGCGGGCAGAGAGACTGCACCGCGGGCATACATGCCGGCAAGCGAGAAACGGGCGTTGAGGACGCCGATGCGGCGACCGTCGAGTGTGACGGGAATGGTGGCGTTCTCAGGCGGCATGGCACCGGAGCCAGCCCAGCCAAGATGGAGTCGGTGGCTGCCATAGGGGAGGCTCATGGCAACCTGTCCGTCCTCGGCGAGCCACGTGCAGGCTCGGGCGGGGGTGCGCTCGCGGTCGATGTACATCCACTTGAGGGGTTCCGGCAAGTGAACTCGAAGGTCGAAAGTTGCCTGCTCGTCCTCGCCTTCGGGGGCGTTGACGGTGTAGGTCATTACGGCGCGATCGGGCAGGTAGCGGATGCCGAAGGCCCCGGGCACTGACGAGGTGAGCAGACTACGACCATCGGCAGACGCAACGCCTGCCAGAGCAAGGGTCGCAAGCATGAGGGTCACAGCGAATAGACACCAACGAACCGACACATACCCATCTGCGCGCATGGCGACCTCCTCGAACGGACGCGGCAGTGCGTCGTGGTGAGTGGACTATTCCCCGCGTTCGAGCATTCGACCTGCCGCATAGGGTTCGGTCGGATTGCGCGAGCCCAACACATATGCTATACTTTGCGGGCCAACCATATGATCCACGACGAGCGCGCGACGGGGATGTGACGTGCAGCACCATCCCCCTGGAAGGAAAGCTAGTATTGGAATCGTCTGAAGCAGCCGGCGAGTTAGCGCTGCTGCTAGCTCTGGTCGTTATGGCAGGCTTTTTTGCCGGTGCAGAGGTAGCATTTCTCAGAGTGCAGCGAAGCTGGGTTCGGCAGGCCGAGGAATCAGGATCCAGGCTGGCAAGAATCCTGTCGGCTCTGCAAGAGCGACGGGAGATCGTGATCGCCACCCTTCTGGTGGGGATTACTGGTAGCTACTACGTGGCTGAGCATATAGCGACGGTGCTCGGCACTGAGTTGCTGGGCCCGACTGTGGGGCCGTTCGTGGCGCTCGTGGTCATCACCGTCTTGGTGCTGGTCTTCGCAGAAGCGACTCCCATGATGTTTGCGGCCCGCAACCCCGAGCGGGTGGCGCTGCTGTCGTCCCCCGTGGTTGCCCTTTCTGCCATCATTCTGCTTCCCGTAGTCGGCCTGCTGGCTCTCGTCGCCAAGGTCCTTCTGTTCATTGTCGGCATACGGCCCAACACGATTCTTCCCAGCGTAACCGAAGAGCAGCTTAAAGCCATGATCGAAGAGGGGCAGTCGCAGGGAACTCTGCCTGCAGGTACGGGTCGGATGCTCCATGGTGCGCTGGACTTTGGCGATCAGACCACCGGTCAGGTTATGACTCCGAGGCCAGACATCATCGGTATTGAGCAGGATGCCACGATCGCCGAGGCTCTGGAAGTGGCCGCATCCAACAAGCAGACACGGCTACCCACCTATCTCGGTGACCGGGATACTATCACCGGGATTCTCTATGTTAAGGATCTGCTGCCTTACGTGCGCCTCGGCGAGATGGCGACTCCGGTCAAGACCGTGGCACGCGCCGCGACCTACGTGCCCGAGAGTCTTCCGATCGACCGGTTGCTTGAGCGCATGCGGGCCGACCGTCGGACCATGGTGATCGTGTCTGACGAGTACGGTGGCACGGCAGGGTTGGTCACCATGGAGGACCTGCTGGAGGAGATAGTGGGGGAGATTGAGGATGAGTACGACGTCGGTCAGCCCGAGATTACGCGCATCGATGAGAACTGCCTGATGTGCGACGCCTCGATAGGGCTACACGAGTTGGCGAACCTGGTGGGCGGCGAATTGCCCACAGATGAGTTCGACAGCTTGGGGGGCATAGTGCTGGAAGCGGCGGGTCGGATCCCGACGCAGGGCGAGACGTACGAGTGGGGCGGCCTGGAGTTGACTGTTGAGGAGATGGATGGGCTGCGGATTTCGCGTGTGCTCGTTTCTCAGCCGCCGGTTGCCGAGGGCGACGGGGACGGGGTGGGCGGCAGGACATGACGATCTTCGTGGCAGGCGCAATCGTTGTGATGGTGCTGTGCCTGGCGGGAAGCTTCGTGCTGTCGCTTGCAGAGGCGTCGCTGTTGGCGGTGAGCCGCCACCAGATGGACCGGGCGGCCCGGCGCGGTGACAAGAAGGCCCGGCTGGTCATGCAGATCACAGAGCGCTCGGACTTCGTGAGCGTGGTTATTGTCGGAGCCACGGTACTCAACTTGACCATCGCGAACCTGATGACGCAGGTGGTGCACCATTACGTAGGTGAAGACGCAGGGATGGCGGCGGCGGTGCCTCACGTCATCACGCTGGCCTCGATTCTGGTTCTGGCTGAGTTGTGGCCAAAGACCTACGGGGCGATGCGAGCGGCGCCCTCGGCTCGCGCGATATCCGGGGTGATGCATCAACTGATCCGACTGCTGGCGCCGATGGTGCGGTTCATGGACTGGGTGAGCTCGGGCGTGATGAGGCTGTTCGGCCTTGACGCCTCCCATCGCAGGCATTCCGTGACGTCAGCTGAGATTCGAGCGGCGGCTGATCTCGGCGAGGAAGAGGGCAGTGTCGAGCCCGAAGAGGGCGAGATGCTCGACAACGTTATGCAGCTGGGCGAGCGCGCCGCGCGGGACATAATGGTGCCGCGTGTGGATATCGTGGCTGCACTCGAGACGATGACCGTCGAAGAGATAGTGACAGTGGCGATAGGCTCGGGCTTTTCGCGCATCCCCATCTACTCAGAGAGCATCGACCACGTCACTGGTGTGGTCTACGTGAACGATGTCATCCTGCAACTGGCGCGGGGCAATGGCGAGACGCTGCTTGGTGAGATCGCCCGCACGGCGGTTCTGGTGCCCGAGAGCAAGCGACTGGATCAGTTGCTCGCGGAGTTGCGCCAACAGCAGGTGCACATCGCGATCGTCATTGATGAGTTCGGGGGTACCGAGGGGCTGGTGACGATCGAGGACATCCTGGAGGAGCTGGTTGGGGAGATTGAGGATGAGCACGACCCCCAGGAGACAACGATCGAGCTGATCAGCGATGTGGAAGCGACGGTCAATGGGAAGACCCGGTTGGAGGAAATTAACGAGACACTGGGAATTGACCTGTCAACGCAGGATCATGACACTGTAGGTGGGTTCCTCTCGGGCATGGCAGGACGCGTGCCCACGGAAGGCGAAGTGTTCACCGCTTCGGGCGTGCGCTTTGTTGTCGAGGACAGCGACGATCAGTACGTTGACCGGGTACGCGTAATCGCTCCCGCCAGCCAGGAGGCTGAGGACTAGTGGCTCGCAAGGCGCGCAAGAAGGCAAGCAAGCAGAAGAAGGTGCAGACCGATCTGACACTGGCCGACTACCAGTTCCCGGGCGAGAAGATGGCGTACTGGCAGGGCGTGGTAGTGATGTTAGTGCCGTTCATCGCGATCTCCGCAGGCCTTGCAGCCGTTGTTTTCGGCAACAGCGCTAACGCGCTAAGTTCGCCGATTCACGGTCAGTGGTGGCTGCCGCTGGAATTGATAGCGTGGCCGCTGCTGTCAATTCCGATCCTCAACTATCTGGCGGTTCGGCCCCGCCGCGATGAACTGAAGAAGGCCGGCCCTCAGGCGCGGGTGTTGACGAAGACCCATCCTGAACTCAAGGCGATGCTGGCCGAGCAGGCTCGACTGCTGAGCGTGGGTGAGCCGGAGATGTATGTGGTGGAAGACGACGCAGCCTACGCGTGGGCCATGCCGGGCAAGACCCCGGCGATCTTGATCAGCCAGCCGGTGCTCGACACACTCAACGGTCCAGAGGTCGCGGCTGTGCTGGCCCGGCAGATGGGGCATATCAAGTCCCACCACGTGAAGCTTGCCCAGGCTGTCACCTACTACAAGCTCGCCAACCCGCTATGGAAGCTGATGCTGTTCCCGGCGGGGATATTCATCTTCTCGCTGCGGCATTGGATGGAGGTCATCGAGTACACGGCGGACCGCGTGGCGGTTCTGGTGACAGGACGGGCGCCGGTGGTGAACGCGGCCCTGGCCAAACTGGCGGTGGCCGCCGACCAGCAGGCGAACGTGACCCCCAAAGAGCTGGAGATGTACATGAACGCAGGTACCGATACGTCTGCTGATGGCGAGCAGATGCAGCTTCACTTCAAGGTTGGCACATTCCTGGCGACGCAGAAAGGTCTCCGGGAGCGAGTGGAGCAGGTGACGGAATTCCCGAAGACTGACCAGGGGCAGAAGGCGATGGAGAAGATGGCGTTGGCGCGCGAGAAGCGCGGGTAGATCGCCTGCGTCTGGCAGAATTTGCGGCAGAATATAGAGGAGCCCGCGTGGCGTTACGCGGGCTCTGACTCTTCTGGGTAAGAGCCGAGGACCTTCAGCAGCGCGCAATAGTCCCTGAGTTCGGCGATGGCTTCGGTCTGCGGACTCTGGTCTGCATGTCCGGTGAAGTCCACGAAGAATACGTATTCCCAGAGCTGCCCACCGCCCGCAGGGCGTGACTGGATCATCGTCAGGTTCAGGCCGTGGCGGGCCAAGAGTCCGAGCGCCTGGTGCAGGGCACCGGCCCGGTGCGGAGTGCTGAAGACGATGGACGTCTTGTCCATGCCGGTGGGCGAGGTGTCCAGATCGCCGATGACAAAGAAGCGCGTTCGGTTATTGGGCAGGTCCTCGATGTGGGATGCGAGAACTGCCAGACCGTTCGCCTCCGCGGCAGGCTCGGGAGCGATAGCGCCGCGCGAGCAGTCCTCGGCCACGGCTGCGGCTGCAGCACTGCTGCTGGAGGTCGGGACAAGCGCGACGCCGGGGAGGTTCTCGCGCAGCCAGTTGCGGCACTGGGCCAGCACCTGCGGATGAGAGTGCACTTCGCGCAGATCCTCGAGCGCGCCGCAGCCCATCAGATAGTGATGGATGGGTACGTACAGTTCGGCGCAGGCTCGCAGGCTGGTATCGAGGAATGCGTCGAGGGTTGGCCCGACCGTTCCCTCGGTGGAGTTCTGGATGGGCACGACACCGAAGTCCGTCTGGCCGGACTCGACGGAGCGGAAGACGTCAGGTATGCTTGGGGCGGGGACGAAAGTGCATGCGCTGCCAAAACGCTTGCGGGCTGCGACATGCGTGAAAGTGTGTTCGGGGCCGAGGAATGAGATACGCAATTGGCTCTCGACACCGCGGCATGCGGAGATGATTTCGCGGAATACCGCCGCGACGGTGCGACCGTCGAGGGGGCCAAGGTCGCTGTCGAGCAACCCGCGGAGAACTTGGGCCTCACGCTCGGGCACGTATACCGTCTGGTCGCCATCGGCCTTGAAATCGCCGACCTGTTTGGCCTTGCGGGCTCGCTCGACCAGCAGGTCAAGAATCTGTTGATCGAGACTATCTATTGTGTCGCGCAGGTCGTCCAGAGACACGATTAACACGCCCTTAAGAAGCTGGATGAACTGGCATATCGTATCACAAAGACTGCGGTGGGGCAACGAAGGCGAGCGGGGCAAGACGCGAGTACGCAGTCGGAGGCAGATGGATGCGACTGGCCACCGCACTGTACCTGGTCGGCATATTCCTGTTCATTCTGTTCACGGATGCCCTGGCGGGTATCAGCGGGCAGTCGCTGGCTTACGGGCCGCTGACCGCGGCGATGCTCGTGCTGGTGTTGGTCGCGATGGCCTCAGGGCCCCGCAACTTCCTGCAAAGATGGTATGTCGAAAGCCCCATAAGCGCAGCCGGACTGCTTTTCCTGCTCGGGCTGGCCATATCGCTGCCGAACTCCCGCGATTTGGGTCTGGCGTTGAAGGACTTTGTGCGGTGGACTTTCATATGGATGGTCTTTGCGCCGGCCACACGAGCCGTCTGTTCGGATGAACGACAGTGTACGAAGGTGGCGCGAGTCGCCGGGATACTGATCCTCGCGTTCGGCGCGATGGCCGTGGGCGACCTGATGAGCGGCGGACGAGTGACGCCGGGTCTCATCGGTCGACAGGGGATCAATGCGGCGGGCCGGTATATGTCGGTCTACGGGAACGCCGGGATCTTCGCCGGAATGTTGACCGTGGGTTTGCCCTTGGTGCTTGTCCCGGCTCTGAGTCCGGGACGATGGACGGCGCGGCTGGCGTGGGGCGCGGGGGCGACATTGATCGGCGGGGCGATGCTGCTGACAGGCACGCGGATCACGCTGCTGACCGCGGCGGTTGCGTGCGTGATCATCTTTGGGGCGCAGCGTCGCTGGTGGGTGGTGATCGGGGTCGGACTGGCGATCGCCGCGGCCGTATTGGCCCCGACGGACCTGCTGGTGAAGAGCGCGCCCACGGTGGGGCGGGTGCAGGAGACCATGACGAGCACGGGCTCGGGGCAGCGCAGCCTGGAGCGACGACTGCTCATCTGGTCGTTGGCCGCAGACATGATAGCTGAGAGCCCGGTGTTCGGGCGAGGTGGGTCGCAGCTGCGCTTCGCGCAGCACGCGGGATTCAAGCGGGCGCACAACGCCTGGCTGGATGCGTGGATCGATGGGGGGCTGCCCGCAGCCGTGGCGGTGATGCTGGTGACCGTTCTGGTCCTCAGGCGGACGTGGCTGACACTGGCCGGCAGATCGCCGCAGTTCAGACACCCGACGCACGTGGCGTTAGTGGCGGCGAGCTGTGCGGTGCTTGTAGGGTGGACGGTGCGCGCGGGGATTGGTGGGAGGATCGACTGGTTGCCGATATTCATGATGCATGCAATGTGCTGGGACCGGACGCCCGCCAGGGGCGGGATCGCAGACGAGACGCCTGAACACCAAAGCGCAGCCGACAGCGCGTGAGCCGTGCAGAGCCGCCACGCAGAACCGGGCGAAGCCAGCGGAGGTATCACTGGGTGTCCGGGGAAGCTAGCGGCGGAGGTGTAACGTGAGCCGCAAAGACATACGCGACAAGTTCGATGATGATATTCCCGCCGACATGTGGGAAGAGTGCCCGCAGTGCCGCCAGCTCCTGTACGCGAAGGAGTTGGAGCAGGGCCAGTGGGTGTGCGGCAAGTGCGAGTACCACTTCAGGCTGAACGTGTGGCAGCGCCTGAAGGTGACCGCTGACGAGGGCAGCTTCGAGGAATGGGACGCGGATCTGCCGGACTCTGATCCGCTGGAGTTTCCCAAGTATCTGGAGAAGCTGTCGCAGGCCCAGAGCAAGACGGGCCTCAGTGACGCGGTGATCACGGGCCGCGCGACCATCAACGATCTGCCGGTGGCGCTCGGCATTATGGAACCGCATTTCCGCGGCGGCAGCATGGGTTGGGTGGTTGGCGAGCGCATCACGCGGCTGATCGAGCGCGCCATCGCGCAGGGGTTGCCGCTGGTGATCATGTCAGCATCGGGCGGCGCACGGATGGAGGAGAGCCTGGTTTCGCTGATGCAGATGGCCAAGACGTCGGGCGCGACGGCGCGCCTGGCCGCAGCGGGCCTGCCCTATATCAGCGTCCTGACCGACCCGACCTATGGCGGCGTGATGGCGAGCTATGCGTTCCTCGGCGACATCATCATCGCCGAGCCCGGCGCAGCGATGGGGTTCGCGGGTCCGCGCGTCATTGACGTGACGGGCATGCCCATCGGCGAAGGCGTGCAGACCGCCGAGTATCAGTTCGAGCATGGTATGCTGGACATGGTGGTGCCGCGCAACGAGATGCGGCAGATGCTGACGCGGCTGCTGTCATGGGCCTGCCAGGACGAGCCCTCTGGGCGGCGTGCCGAGCAGGAGGATGCTGAGCAGGACGAGGCCGCCGCGCCGGTGACTTCTTCAGGTGAGGAGCTTGACGCGTGGCATAAGGTCGAACTGGCGCGGCATCCCGAGAGACCCTACACACTGGATTACCTGGCGGAGTCGTTCGAGGGCTTTATTGAGCTGCACGGTGACCGTCGGTTCGGTGATGACCGGGCGATTGTGGCCGGGCTCGCGTGGTTTGAGGGCAAGCCGGTGGCCATAGTCGGGCATCAGAAGGGGCGCCATGCGCGAGAGCGCTCGAGGCGCAATTTCGCGATGGCTCGGCCGGAGGGTTACCGCAAAGCGATGCGGATCATGCGCCTGGCCGCGAGGCTCGGGCGTCCGGTGGTCACATTAATAGATACGCCAGGCGCGCACTGCCTGGACGAAGCAGAGGCGCGCGGCATCTCAGAGGCAATCGCCACCAACCAGCGCGACATGTTCTCACTCGACATCCCCATCGTCAGTGTCATCATCGGCGAGGGTGGCAGCGGTGGGGCCATCGGGATTGGCGTGGGCGACCGCGTGCTGATGCAGGAGAACTCCTACTACTCGGTCATAGCCCCGGAGTCATGCGCGGCGATCCTGTGGCGAGATCGATCGCTGAAGGAGCAGGCCGCCGAAGCGCTGAAGCTGACGGCAGACGACGCGTTGGGGCTTGGTCTCATCGACCGGATCGTGCCAGAGCCCGAAGGCGGCGCGCATACCGACAGGACGGTCGCGGCGGGGATGTTGAAGCAGTCGCTGCGGCAGGCCTTGGCAGATCTTGAGGGCAAGAGCGGGGCAGAGCTTGCCGAGTTGCGCTACGACAAGTTCCGGGTGATGGGCCAGCCGGCGGATTGCCCGCCGCCTGACTATATGGAGCAGGCATAGAACTGGTGGGGGATGGGCGTTTGGGGGAGCGGAAATGGTGGTGCCGGAGGCCGGATTCGAACCGGCACGGGGGGTGAACCCCGCCAGATTTTGAGTCTGGTGCGTCTGCCAATTCCGCCACTCCGGCACTGCGAGCAGTCTACCAGCGGGACGCAAGTTTGTCAACGATAGCCGGGCGCCCTGCGACGGGACTTTGCGGGAGCGTGACTCGGTGGATGAGGAGACACGGCGATGGCTGGCGATGAGAGAAACTTCGGACCGTCGGCGGCGTGGCAGCCCACGCCTCCAGGTGCAGGCGGACAGGACGCTCCACCCCCGGCCCCCCCGTCTCCACCAGCGCCGCCCGCCCCTCCGCGTAGGCGCGGGCCGAACTGGCTGGTGATAGGGCTGGTCATCTTCCTGCTGGTCTCGTTTGTGGGCGGGATGCTGCTCGTGGGTGTGGCCTTCATGGGGATGATGTCGGGGACTGACGGGGAGATGTTCGGCGGGTTTGGCGACAAGGTCGGAGTCATCACGATCTCCGGGGTTATCACGACTGCGGGCGAGGAGTTCGCGTTTGGCGGGAGTGTGCCCGGCGCTCGCCAATACATGGCGCAGATCAGGGCTGCCGCCAAGGACGAGAGCATCAAGGCGGTCGTGATCCGGATCAACAGCCCTGGTGGCGGTCCAGCCGCCTCTCAGGAGATACACGGCGAGATCATCAAGTTGGCTGACGAGAAGCCAGTCGTGGTGTCAATGGGCGAAGTAGCTGCCTCAGGCGGTTATTACGTGGCAGTTGCTGGCGACAAGATATACGCCAATCCGGCGACGCTGACGGGAAGCATTGGCGTCATCATGCAGACGGTGCAGTATCAGGACATGCTGGACAAGATCGGGGTCGAGATGGGTGCCATCACGACCGGTCCGTTCAAGGACACGGGGTCGCCTGTCCGGCCGATGCGCGAGGATGAGCGTGCAATGCTCGACGGGATGCTCAATAGCATCTACGAGCAGTTCGTCAGAGACGTCGCGGCGGGGCGCGACATGGATGAGAAGGACGTGCGCAAAGTTGCAGACGGTCGCGTGTTGACCGGCGAGCAGGCCCTGGAAGCGGGTCTCGTTGACGAACTGGGGAACTACTACGACGCGATCGCATCGGCGGCCGAGATGGCGGGTATTGAGGGCGAGCCGAGCGTGAAGCACTTCAGCAGCTCCGGAGGCCTGCGAGGTCTCCTGGGCTCCCTGGCGGAGATGCAGCGACAGCAGGCGGTCTACCAGTTGCTGCGTGACTTCCGACTTGATGGCGTGAGCGAGATGCTGCAGGCGACGCCCCTGCAGACCAACTGAACCTGACGCGATCGGACGGAGACAGCGTCGTGCCCGAAAAGCTCCTGCTTATTGACGGCCATAACTTGTTTCACAGAGCGTTCCACGCTCTGCCTCCCCTCAGTACGAGTGACGGCCAACCGACCAACGCGATCTATGGCTTCGTGCAGATGGTCCTGAGTCTTCTCGAGCAGGAGGAGCCCGACTACGCCGTGGTCGCGGTCGATCTGCCGGGGCCGACCTTCCGCGCCGAGATGTACAGCGACTACAAGGCGCATCGCCCGCCGATGGACGAGGCGCTGGTGGCGCAGATCTCGCTGCTGGACGAGTCGATCGGGGCGCTGGGTCTCAGGCGTGTGGGGCTGCCGGGCTTCGAGGCCGACGATGTGATGGGCACGCTGGCGAAGGTCGCTTCCAATGCGGGCACCGAGGTCGTGGTCGTGAGCGGCGACAGGGATATGCTGCAACTCGTGCGACCAGGCGTGACTGTGATCGCGAGTATGAGCGGCATCAAGGACACGAAGCAATACGATGAGGCGGCGGTGACTGAGGAGTTTGGGATCACGCCGGCGCAGATCGTGGATCTGAAGGCGCTCTCCGGCGATAAATCGGACAACATACCGGGCGTCCCGGGCATCGGCGACAAGGGCGCGAAGGTAATCCTTGAGCAGGCTGGAAGTCTTGAGGAAGCGCTGGCGATCGTGGAGGAACTTAAGCCTCCGCGCATGGGCAAGCTGCTGGCGGAGGGCCGTGACGTGGCCCGCCTCAGTCACGAACTGGCGACCATTAGGATAGATGCGCCGATTGAGGTCTCGCTGGAGGACTGCCGCTGGTCTGGTCCGGCGTATGACGCGTTGCGGGCGCTCGCCACTGAGCTTGAGTTCACGAAACTGCTTGTCCGACTGCCAGGGGCGGCGGGGAGCACGCCGACCATCGAGGCGCAGGTCGTGGCCAATGAGGCGCAGATGGCCGAAGTGGCCGCCGCTATCGTGAAAGCTGGATCGGTCTGCATGGCCGTTGGGGGCGACACGCTCGCGCTGGCCGTCGATGAGGACACGGTGTGGGAGTTGCAGCTCGGCAACGGTGAGGACACCGAGGGCACGCTGTTCGACGATCCGGTCGAGAGCGCGCCGAGCCTGGGGCCGATCGCTGAGGTTCTCGCAGACGAGGCCATCGCGAAGCGCGGCGCGGATCTGAAGTCGACGATCAGGCACCTTGCGGGCTTTGGCGTGCAGGTGCGTGGCGCGGAGTTCGACCCGGAGATCGCTTCGTATCTGCTGACACCGAATCGCCGGGACCACTCGATCAGTCTGCTTGCCAACGAGCGGCTGGGCATTGCCCTGCCGGAGGCCACGGGTGAGGACGGTTCGGACCAGAGCGCGACGAGGGCGGCGGCTGAGGCGGTCGCAGTGGCGCAGGTGCGCGAGCCGATGCTCACGGCTATGCAGGAAGCTGGCGTGGCGGAGCTGTTCAGCGGGATGGAGATGCCGCTGGTCGAAGTGCTGGCGGCGATGGAATCGGTGGGCATTGCTCTGGATGTGGACAAGCTCGCTGGGCTGGGCGAGGAACTGGACGCCTTGCTCGCGGACTTGCAGGCGGAGGTCTACGAGCTGGCTGGGCGGGAGTTCAACATTGGCTCTCCGAAGCAGCTCGGCGAGGTGCTCTTCGACGACTTGGGGCTGCCCAAGGGCCGGCGCACCAAGACCGGCTGGTCGACCAACGCCGCGGTCCTCGATGAACTGGCCGATGAAAGCGAGGTCGTCAGCAAGGTTCTGCAATGGCGCGAGTATGCGAAGCTGAAATCCACCTATGTTGACGGGCTGGCGCGTGAGCTGAACCGTGAGACGGGACGCGTGCATACAACCTTCGAGCAGACCGTGGCGGCCACCGGACGGCTGTCGAGCCGGAATCCGAACCTGCAGAATATCCCGATTCGGACTGAGTGGGGCAGGAGGATCCGGAGCTGCTTCGTGGTGGGTGACGAGGCCAACGTGCTGCTCGCGGCCGACTACTCGCAGATCGAGTTGCGCATCCTGGCGCATATCAGCGGCGATCCGCAGTTGGTTGAGGCGTTCAGGGCAGGGGAGGATATTCACACGCGGACCGCGAGCGCGATCTTCGATGTGACGCCAGGTGAAGTGACCAAGCAGATGCGCAGCCGGGCGAAGACGGTCAATTTCGCGGTGCTGTACGGACAAGGCTCGGGCGCGCTGGCAAAACAACTTGGCATCAATCGCAAGGAAGCATCGCAGTTCATAGCGAACTACTTTGAGCGATTGGGTGGCGTGCGCGAGTACATAGATGGGATCACGGCGACAGCCCGGGATCAGCTCTTCGTGAAGACCCTCCTGGATCGCAAGCGACCGATAGCGGACATCAACAGCCCGAACGGTCAGACGAGGGCTTACGCTGAGCGGACGGCCGTCAATACTCCCATCCAGGGCACGGCCGCCGACATTATTAAGGTGGCCATGAATCGATTGGCGCCAGTGCTGGCGGAGGCGAGTCCGGCTTCGGCGGTGCTGTTGCAGGTACATGACGAACTGGTGCTGGAAGTACCTGAGGATGAGATCGAGAAGGTCGGGCGACTGGTGAAGGAGGTGATGGAAGGAGCGCTCGAGCTTGACGTACCGTTGACCGTTGATGTTGCAGCAGGGAAGAATTGGCGCGACATGGAGAGTCTGGACCAAATCCTCCAATAACGGGCCGGCGCAGGCCTGCT
The DNA here is from genome assembly GCA_029821735.1 of Candidatus Zipacnadia bacterium. Classification (GTDB taxonomy): domain Bacteria; phylum Armatimonadota; class Zipacnadia; order Zipacnadales; family UBA5352; genus JALGSU01. The sequence continues at coordinate 96,177 of JALGSU010000001.1, forward strand.
GTCGGAAGCCATCTCTGCGCGGCGGACGTGAGTACCGCCGGGCCGGACCACTCTGAAACACGATTTCGAAGCGCACACAGGTGCGCAGGACGTCATGACTTCCGCTGAGGGAGTTTGGCGCGTCGAGGAGGCCATTTCAATGACGAGCACCGATTTCGAGAAGCGCGACGACCAGGAACCGACGACGAGCGGAGCCGAAGAAGCGGCGCCAGCAGCTGCCGACCAGCCGGTTGCTGAGCCCACAGAAGAGCCGACAGTTGAGCCCGTCGCCGAAGAGGCACAGCCCGAGCCAGCGCCCGAGCCGGCGCCCGAGCCGGAGATGTCGATGGACGACGTGGACTTGGACGCAGGTCCGAAGCCCCTGGCCGTGGGCGACCTCGTGACTGGCGTTGTAGCGCAAGTCACAAGTGAGGGCGTTCTGGTGGATGTGGGCGGCAAGTCTGAGGGCATGATCCCCAAGTACGAATTTGGCGACGAAGCAGACCTGCCAGAGCGCGACAGTTCGATAGAAGTCGCGGTCGTGAAGACCGGCGACGATGACGGCGGTCTGGTTCTGTCGAAGAAGAGCGCTGACTATGAGCGCATGTGGAACAGGATAGTGGAGGCCGCGCAGACGGGAGACATCCTCGACGCGATGGTCACCGAGCGGGTCAAGGGCGGGCTGCGAGTGGACCTGGGTGTGTCCGGGTTTGTGCCAGCCTCCCACGTCGCGACGCGCGATGTCCGCAACCTGGACCGCTTTGTCGGTCAGGCGCTGCGATTGAGGGTTCTGGAGGCCGATCGCCAGAGGAAGAAGGTTGTTCTCTCGCACCGACTGGTTGTGGAGGAAGAGCGCAAACAGCGGCGCGAGGAGACGCTCAACAGCCTGCACGCCGGTCTTGTGTGCGAGGGCAAGGTCCGAAGCATCGCGAACTACGGCGCGTTCATCGACATCGGCGGGCTGGACGGTCTGCTGCACGTCTCGGAGATGTCCTGGGGACGCGTTGGTCACCCGTCTGAGGTATGCAAAGTCGGCGACACCCTCAGCGTTGTCATCCTCGAGATCGACGCCAATCGCGATCGCATCTCGCTTGGTCGCCGGCAGATTCTCCCGGATCCGTGGAAGGAGGCCGCCAAGAAGATTCGCACCGGTGAGATTGTGAAGGGGAAGATCAGCCGCATCGTGCGGCCCGGCGCATTCGTGGAACTTCCCGAACTCGGCATCGAGGGCTTCCTGCCCATAGGTGAATTGGCGGACAAGCGCATCGAGAACGCGTCTGAGATCATCAGTGAGGGCCAGGAAGTGCAGCTCAAGGTCTTGAAGCTGCGCCCGGACGCTCGGCGCATGACCCTCTCGCTCATCGCTGCTCAGCAGGAACAAGAGCGGCAGGAATATCAGAAGTACATGGCTGATTCGGACAGCGATACTGTGACACTCGGCGACCAGTTCGGCGATCTGCTCGGTGCCGTCACGGTCGTTGAGGGCGAGCAGGAAGCCGTCGAAGAGGCCGAGGAAGCACCCGCCGCTGAGGCCGTGGCAGAGGAAGCCGTGGCGGAGGAAGCCGTGGCGGAGGAAGCCGTGGCAGAGGAAGCCGTGGCAGAGGAAGCCGTGGCAGAGGAAGCCGTGGCAGAGGAAGCCGTGGCAGAGGAAGCCGTGGCAGAGGAAGCCGTGGCAGAGGAAGCCAGAAGCTGTGGCGGAAGAAGCTGTGGAGGAAGAAGCTGTGGAGGAAGAAGCTGTGGAGGAAGAAGCTGTGGAGGAAGAAGCCGAAGGCGACGAAGCCGATGCCTGAAGTTCTCTGGCGCACAACTCGCGAACAGGCCGAGCGGAGGACCACCTGGTGCTGATCGTAGGACTCATCGGCCCAATTGGGGCTGGCAAGTCTGTTGTCGCGCGCGAGTTGGCGTCACTGGGTGCTGCCGTGATCTGGGCCGACGAGATCTCGCGCGAGGTCCTGGTGCCTGGATCCGCGACGCTGAAGGCTGTGGTGGAGGCGTTTGGTGAGGGCATCCTGGAGGCAGACGGCGCGCTGGCTCGTCGCGAGTTGGGCCGGATCGTCTTTGCCGATGCGGAAGCGCGCAAGACTTTGGAGAGCATTGTGCATCCTGCGATGGTTGCACGAATGAGGGAGAGGCTGGCGGAGTTGAGCACAAGCCAGCCTCCCCCGAGCGTGGTGGCCATTGAGGCCGCGAACCTGGTCCAGATGGGGGCCGTGGCTTTGGCGGATACCGTGGTCATGGTCACGGCTTCGCCGGACGAGCGGCTGAGGCGGGTCATGGCTCGTGACGGTCTGACAATGTGCGAAGCAGGAGGGCGGATGCGGGTGCAGGAGGAACTGGGGATCGACGACTACCCGGCGGACAGGACTATTCTGGCCGAGGGAAGCGCAGAAGCGACGCGGGCACAAGCGCAACGGCTCTGGCAAGAACTTGTCGAACCAAAGGAGGGGCCTCCCCCGCAGGCGGGGAAGTAACCCCCGACGAGAAGTGCGTCACGTATCCTTAAAGGGCCGGAAACTTGCGTTGGCGGGCGGCGGTGTGCTATAATCCGCCGCGAATAGCGCCTTCTCGCGGCGACCGCGCGGGCTGTGGCAGAGGATCCGGCGTTAATTATTCTACATGTACTGCCTCGCTCTTACGCAGATGGAGGAGTGAGGCGCGCAGGGAAGCATAGCTGTGGCGGGAGAAGACAGGCGGAGGCTGGTGAGGCGGACCCGCGTGTATCGGGGTGGGGCGCGTGGCCAAATAGATAGAGCAAGACGAACGCAGCCGAGTTGAAGGCCAGGGGAGTGATTGTGTTGCAGAAGGATCGTCTCCTTCTGACACGTTCGGTAGTCCTAGTGGCCGCACTAATCATGCTGACGTCAGTAGCCTCCCTGAGTGCCCCGGAGCGCTCCCGGCAGCTTGTCAGTGACCGGATTCTCTCGCTCGGCCAAGGTGCGCAGTCGTCTGACTATGTACATAGGTACATAGGTATGGGGCGCCCGGACCTCTTCTCGCAAGCTTCGCTCAAGCAGGGAGCGGGCCCCAATCCGGACATTCAGTTGACGACAACTGCGAGCGCGAGCGACGAGCTGTCGGCGAACTCGGCCCCGTATGGCGAGTTGAACCGCATCGTCATCTCGAGCAATGGCGTGGATCTCGACGGCAACGGTCAGTTCGACGAGGGCGAGACGACGGCGGACGGTTCCTTCGACCTCTGGCAGTTGCGCGTAGACGGCACCTTCGCCACCCAGTTGACGAACATGGCCGGGGACGAGACCACACCTGCTTACGACCCCGGCGGCCGTCTGGTAGCATTCTCCAGCGACGCCTCCGGTGTGTGGCAGATATACACCGTCGAAGTATTGACCGGTACCATCACCCAGATTACGGCGACGCCCGGCAACAAGTACCACCCCTCGTGGTCGCCGGATGGCAACTGGCTCGTCTTCAGTGGCGACCTGAACGGCAACCGCGACCTGTTCACGATGCGGGCCGATGGTTCGTCCGTACCGACCCAGATCACGAACAACCCCGCTGATGAGACACAGCCAACGTGGGCCCCGATCCCAGCCCTGGCCACGCCGATCATGTTTGTCCGGTCAACCGCGACGGGCAGCGCGATCTTTGCGATCAGTTCCACCGGCGTCAACGAGACGCAGCTCAGTAACGGTGGCGGCGACCCAGGCGCGAAGGATATTGACCCTGCCTGGCGGCATAACGGCGCTATGATAGCGTTTGCGTCCGACCGCCTGGGCGCTGGCGATTCGACGCGGGACTACAACATCTATACGATGGGGTCGGGTGGCGAACTGACCATCGCGGCCACGCCGCGCACCAAGCTGGACCCGAGCGATCCGACCAGCGCGGACCCGACCGATACCTACGACGACTACCACCCCTGCTTCAATCCCGGTCTGAACCCGCGGCAGCCGGTCCGAATCTTCTTCACCTCAGACCGACCTGATCTGCTTGGCGCCGAGCCCGACATCTGGCGCCTCGAGGTCAGCGACCCGGTACCGCCCGAACTCGTCGATCTGCCCTCAGTGGGCAATACGGTTGGCAACGGCAGGTACGTGGCGCCAGGTTCCGATGCAATTATATCGGTGCCGGTCTTCGACAGGGACAGCGGAGTTGCGCTCGTTACCGCGGAGTTCAAGGACCCGGACTCGGCCGAGGACGACAGCCAGGGAATCGACCACAAGCTGTTCGACTGGTACCTAGGCGAGGAATTGTCTCGAAGTGGCCTCGTAGGTGACGTTGCGGTCGAAGTTGACTGCGATACGGTGGGGCAGGCCGCGTTGGTGGACGACGGAACTGGCGTCGACGCTGTCGCAGGCGACGGGATCTTCACCGGAGCGTGGACCACGCCGGCGTCTCCCAGCGACTTCATCATCGACATCCACGTCCAGGATAATGCGGGCAACCCGTTCGAATACGATGACATCTACGGCCTGACTACTCAGGTCTTCCAGCCCAAGTACAACGCTCTCCTGGTCGATGACTACTGTGAGGGCCAGGCTTTCATCTACCAGGCCAGCGGTGCGAACAACGACCTGCCGACCGCCTTCCCCGTGGAGAGCTACTACACCACCAACCCTGGCGGGGCGGCCAACGCGGCGCTCAACACCTTCCGTGATGGCGTGAGCGGCGGAGGGTACCTCGGCGAAGACTACGACGTATGGCGGATAATCTGCCGCGGGCCGATCACTATCACCGACCTCATTTACTACCTTCCCACCAAAGAAGTTCAACTGACGGTTCCGGATCTGACCGGGACACGTGAGGTGCTGATCGCGGACAGAGCAATCGTCTGGGCTGCGCCACACACGGGTGACACATGGGTAGCCCCGGGCAGCCTGGTGGACGCGACAACACAGGCGACGCTCTCGACGTTCCTGGACCGTGGCGGACGGATGATGATCTCCGGGCAGGACATTGGCTTTGCCCTGACGCTCAATGGCACGGTGCAGAATAACTTCTTTGCCAACTACCTCCATGCGACATTCGTACGGGATTCCGCTGGCGGAGCTTGGACCTCAGTCCCCGGCGGCGGGCACCCCGCAGTGGTGGGGACGGCAGGCGACCCGGTTACTTCGCAGCCGTTTGGCGGGCACTATCAATACACTCCGGATGACTTCGCGACCGGTCGGTGGATCAGGAACAATATCCTGTGGCTCAACGACTGCGCCGTCTGGAGCGAATGGGCGGACGTGATCGGGGCAGCCTCCGACGCGGTCGTTACCCACTCGTACGGTGGCGGGAGCGGGGGCCTGCGCTATAACCAGCCGGGCGGCGGGTACCGTGTGGTGTACTTCGCGTGGGGCTTCGAACAGACCAATCGAGAATACTACCCAACGAGCCCGAACAACGAGTGGGGCGACTGTAAGAACCACCGCTCGAAGCTCCTGCACAACACGCTGTGCTGGCTGCGCAGCGCGGGCTTCCAAGGGCGAGTCCTCTCCATCAGCGACGGCAACCAGCCCATCAATGATCCGACGCCGATCGTTCAGATACTCAGTGGCGGCACGATAGTCGCGGCCGTCGAGTGCGAGGAAGACGGGCGATATGTCCTTGGCGGGATACCGCCGGGCAACTACTCACTGAGCGCCTACCGGCCGGGCTTCCAGATTGACCACGCCGAAGCTGCGACAGCGCACGGCGGTCTGAACTACCCGGTGCAGGACTTCGCGATTGTGCGGGCTGAGCCTGGCGCGATCCGTGGGACCGTAACATCACAGGCAACGGGAGACCCGCTAGCGACAGTTCAGGTGTGCGTCTATGCCCAGCCTGAGGCAGTCGACGCAGACGACGACGGAGTACCGGACCCAATCGACCCGGACGAACTGGGTGCTCTGATCGCGTGTGACGTGACGGCCGCCGATGGCAGCTACATGATCGGTGACGTCCCGCCCGGTGAAGTCATCATAGTTGCGGACGGGAGCGTCATCGGCTACGGCACGAGCAAGTTGCCGGCGACGGTCACAAGCGGCAACACGCTGACGATTGACCTGGTACTGGATGCGGCGCCGGGGACGATCCTGGCAACGGTAACTGACGATCAGACTAACCCTATCGAGAACGCGTTGGTCGAGGCAATGGACGCCGGCACGCTCGTTGCGAGCGGCCGGACGGACCAACTTGGCCAGGTTTCACTCACAGTACCGCCAGGCAACTACGAGGTCGCGGCTGAGGCATCTGGCTACGGTCGCTCGGCTGACCAACTCGTAGCGTCCGACGCAGGCCAGGAGACGCCCGTGACGATTGTGCTGCAGGCGGAGGCCCCCGGGCTTGGTCTGTCGGGCACGATCACGCGAGCGGTCAGTGGCGAGGCCGTCGGCGGCGTGACGGTGGAACTACTCGTTGGCGGCACGATCATCGACACGACGGTCACTTCCGCGATCGTCACGGATCCGGGTGGCGGCGGTAGGTCCTACAACTACCGCTTCGCGAATCCGCCGACGGGCCAAGTGATGGTGCGCCCGAACCCGATCGGGTTCAGCGTGAGCCCGCCGCAGCGGCTCGAGACAGTCGTGACGGGCGCGGAGATCGAGGGCGTTGACTTCGGGCTCAGCAGCATCAGGACATTCCCGGTCGGGCTGCAGCTCATCTCGCTACCTTACGACTATCCGCTGGTGGACCCGGCGACGCTCCTCGGGATACCGCCAGGCGAGATGGAGTTCGCGGCATACGAGCCCAACGATGATCGCTACCATATATATCCAGGCGCGCCGGCGGACAGGTTCCGCCTGGGCTCTGGGTACTGGCTCAAGCTTGACGAGATGCGCGAGCTCTCGCAGGAGGGCACAGAGGCTACCGACGTGTTCGAGGTGGCCCTGAACGCCGGCCGCAGCGGCTGGAATCTGGTCGGGTGTTTCTTCACCGAGCCGACTGACTTCTATGCGTTGAGCGTGCGCGACAGCAGCGGAGTCGTGCGCACGATGCAGCAGGCGATGGCTGCCGGTCTGATACGCAGCGCGCTCTTTGCCTACGTTGTGGGCGGGTACCAGACGTCGGCCGTCATGGAGCCGTTCGTGGGCTACTGGCTCAACGTCGGTGCGGATGTAACGATCATTGGTGATCGGAACATGGTCACGCTGGCCGCAGGCGAAAGCGCTTCGCGACCGGCCGTGGTCGCTCCGGCAGATGGCTGGCTTGCGCCGCTGGTCGTGAGTTCCGGCGGTATGATGGACCAGTCGACATGGATCGGATGTGCAGCCGCTGCTCAGGATGGTTTCGACGTCGGCGTCGACATGCCGAAGCCGCCGGCGGCAGGTATTGGCGCATCCGTGTATGCCGCGATCAAGCATGACGATTGGGGCAACGCCAACGGTGCTTACGCGGTTGATGTGCGCTCGAGTGCCGCGCGCAATCCGCAGTGGACGATCACTATAAGTGCGAGCGGTGCGGGTGACACAGTCACGGTCCGATGGCCCGACCTCTCGGGCATCCCCGCGATCTCGCGACCGATACTCAGCGATCCAGTGACCGGCGAACGGGTATATATGCGAACATCATCAGCGTATGAGTTCACGCTGCGTGAGGGCGCAAGGGACTTGGTCGTCGAGTTGGCGACAGGCGAGGACATGCTGGCTGTGGCGGGTCTGTCGGCAAGTAGCGCTGGCGGCGCGGTGGGCGTAGCCTACACGCTCTCGGCTGACGCAGCGGTGGATGTGCAGGTCATGAACATGAGCGGTCGCCTTGTGCAGCAGGTCGCGTCGGGTGTCGCGCAGACGGCAGGGCTGCAACAGGTGGTGTGGAATGGCCGCGGGCGCAATGGGACAACCACGCCGAACGGCATGTATCTGGTGGTCGTGAATGCGCGGACCGAGGATGGGCGGACGGCGAAGGCCGTGGCACCGCTTATGCTGAAACGTTAGGGCAACTCGCCGTGGCCCTGGGAGCGGACGGCAGGTGAGCTGGCAGGGCTTCGGATTGTTGGTTTGCATGGTACACAAGCTGTGTGCTATACTTCGTGGAATTACTTGCAGTGGCCAAAGTGCCGGGAGGAGAGCCGGGCTAATGCAGCGGCTACGCGATTGTGCAGTCTGGCAGTATCTCGCAATGTTCGTCGCAGCTTCCATGGTTGTACCGTATGCGGTACTGAGCGTCCCGGTAACCGCAGAGGCCCAGTCGCAGATGATGTTCAAGAGCGCCGCCGTAGTGGTGTTGCCGATTCGTGATGCTTCCGGTGACAGCAATTCGGTGGACAGCCAGAAGGCAACAGCGGCACTTGCGCTTGCTCTCGATGACTCCAAGGAGTTCATCGTGACTCCAACGCGCGATCTGGACAGAGAGATGGCTGCGATGGGGCTTACGCCACCGCTCTCCGTGCCTGAGCAGACCCGGCTGGCGAAGCGGCTGAAGGTCGACAAGGTCCTCAGCGGCTACATCGGTTCACTGGCGGTTAACCAGTCAACCGGTCAGGTGAAGGTCCGCCTGGTGGTAGAGATGCTGGACACGGCCACAGCCGAGGCACTGGATGGGGCTAACGCCGAGATCATGACCAAGTTAGTTCCCGGCTGGGGCGGCGAACGCAACCAAGTCGTCAACGAGGGGCTGCGACAGGCTGCAGAGGCAGCGGTCACCAGCATGTTGACGGCGCGGACGCCCGTGGGCTTCGTAACGTCCGTCAGCAACCTCGGGCGCATAACCCTGAACATCGGGGCTGAGGACGGGATTCAAGCTGGTACGGAAATGGTCGTCATGCGGCCGATCTACCAGGCTGATCTTGGCGTAGTGAAGCTCGTTAAGATGGGCAAGATCGCTGTACGGGACGTGGAATCCGACATGGCGTTCGCCGCGCCGCTCAAGCGGGGGCGCGCGAAGGTCGGGGATCGGACGTACGCGCTGCACATGAACGTGGCGCGCGTAAAGTCCCATCAGCGGACCGTGAACACGAAGACGACGACCCAGCTCATAAGTGCTCTTGCTCTGGTCTTCGGTCTGTTCGCTGTTGGTGGTGGCGATCACACTGCGGGTCCACCGGCGAACGCGTCGGCGAGGCTGTTCCAGCAGTCGGCCGGTGACGAAGCGGTCATCAGGGTGAGGGTGCCGCACCAGTCCATTCCGCTTACAGACCAAGTGTTCGCATGGCTCTTCTTCCGCCAGGAAGGTCAGCAGAACTTCCCGCTGAGTGCTGACAACCTGGTCGACATCTGGCCCGAGCCGAAACTCCCGAGCGAAGTCTGGGACGACGTTGCCGGGACCCGTGCCGATGTCGAGTTCGCCGCCAGCTACACATACATCAGTGCTGAGGGTGACGAAGAGGAAGTCGACGTGGACATCACCTACAACCATCCGCCGCTGTTGCCGGGCGGCACTTACTACTACAGAGTGCAGCGTGTCGTCGAGCCGGAGACGCGAGCCGGCAGCGGAGCGCCGATCGCAACCAGTCAGGTGAGCCCGATGCAGGTGTTTGAGCCGGCTGTCCTGGACGTGGATCCTGTCGAGGCGCTGAGCGAGGGCAGCAAGGCCACGAATCCGGTAACATACTTCAGTCCGGTGACGCTGCAGTCGCCAGATGCTGGCAGTCAGAACCAGTCAACGACGTCGATCACCTATACATGGACGACAACGCTTGGCGCGAACGAATACGCTCTGCAGATTTTCCCGGAGGACGATCCGAGCGGTCTGCGGAACCCGGACTATATGGTCACGTTGCGACGTGACGCCAGCGGGACAATGAGCCAAACGTTCAGCGGCAGTTTTGCAGCGAACACACGCTACTACTGGCGTGTGGGCGCGCGACGAGCTGGCGAGGCAACGCCGATGATGGCGAATGTCGAGGGCTGGCTCTTCAGCGAGATGCGAACATTCACGACGGCGGTCGCTCCGCCGCCGCCGCCAGGAACGAGCGCGGCCGCAGCCGGACAGCACGTTTTCAGCGGCTCGTCAGGTCTCCCGCGCTACGGTCACTAGAGAGCGGGTTCAGCGAGACAAGCGGCACGCTCCCACTGGGAGGGCCGAAATGTCGGCCAGACGGCTACGGACTGGGGGAGTGTTGACAACAGGATTGATCGGGGTGCTATGCCTTGTGTCGCTGCACCCCGGCAGTTGCGGGGTGCGCGAGTGGACCGTAGTTGGTTACTTCGCAGGGGATGGTGATCTGGGTAAGGCGGTTGAGCGCTACCAGACGCAGATCCTCATGGGCGCAAGATTGGCAGGCTGGAACGCAGCCCTGCAAACCGATAGAACGAACAGATACGGTCGTCCGGCGGCCAGCAGGCAACTGCTGACATGGGATGAGGATCGGCCGGTTGCGTCAGAGGTGCCGCTGGCGAGCGCAGAGGGCGGCGTCGACATGGGCGCCGCGAGTACGCTGGCCGCAACATTGCGTTGGGCTCGCGAGGCAGCGCCGGCCGAAAAGTACGCCCTGATAGTTCTGGGGCACGGGAACGCTGTAGGCGATGGTCCAGAGGGGCGGGCAGCGGTCGCGACGGATGCGAGTGCCGCGAACGCGCTGAGCCCGGCGGAGCTCGCCGCTGGCCTTGAAGACGGGATGGGCGGCGAAGTCGTCGAAGTGGTGTTCCTTGACTGTTGCCACGGAGCCAGTCTAGAAACTGCCTTCATGCTGCGGCGGGGCGCGAAGTACATGTGCGCCTCCGGGGGGAGAGTGGCGAGCCCTGGCGTGCAATGGGCGAAGGTTCTGGCAGCGGCGGGGGAGAGCGGGGCGGCTGACGGGCGAGAATTGGTCCGCCAGACGTTGATCGCCGCGGGACCTGGCGGCACTGAGAATGAGGACGCGTTGCGTCTTACAGGGGTGGACCTTGGTGCTCTGGATGAGGTGGCGGAAGCGTTGAGCCGCTTCGTTCAGGTCGCGACTGACGCGATTGCCGAGATAGCGCCGGTCGTTACCGAGGCGAGATGCAGGGCAGAAGCATGGGAGCCCACGCCTGCCGTGGCGGACGCGAGCGGGTTTTTCGGGGCTTTGGGGCGCGGGACAGAAGACTTGCAGGTGGCCGAGGCGGCATTGGCGGTGTCGCGCGCCGTAGGCGCCTGTCAAACTGGTGGCGGGAGGGGCGACGCTGCAGGGAATGGAATTGGGATTTTTTTCCCGGGCGCGTTCCAGGAGATACCGGAGACTTACGGGGACTCGGAGGAGAGCCTCCCAGCAGCGACCGGTTGGAGTGAATTCATACAAGCGTACGGAGACAGGCTGCGGGGCCTCCTCGACAGGGCGGCGAGTGGTGAGGTGTCGTTGGAGGCGCAGACCGCAGGTTAGCTGATGTGCAGACGTTCGTAGCGCACAGGATCGCAGCAACCGCTCCAATGCTGGTTTGCACCAGAGTGCAACCAGGAGGATGAGGCAAAGTGAGCCGGCTTCGCAAGCGACAGCTCCCCCTTTGTGGCACGCTACTGGCAATCCTGGCGCTTGCCGTCATGGCAGCGGGACCGGGGTGGGCGGCGGACAAGGCCCTCGACGACCTGGCCGGGCCATTGCGCGCACTCGCCGTGGCCGCTGGTCAGGGCGGCGGGATGGGTCAAGCCTTCCCACTGCTGAAGGGCGTCGGAGAGAACGTTCTGGTAGTGATTCAATTCCGGAGCCCGACGGCCGCGGCCAGCACGTCCCTCGCACCCTACGGCGCTTTCGCGCAGATTCGGCGGGACTGCCGAGTGCAGGCGATGGTGCCGGCCTCGCGGCTGATCGAGTTGGCGGCACTGCCTCAAGTCGCCCAGATCAGGGCACCCATGCGGCCGGTAGCGCTGCAAGGATTCGGCGCAACGACGAGCGAAGGCGTCCAGCTTACTGGGGCAGTGCCCTATCACAGTTCGGGCATTTTCGGCCAGGGCGTTGACGTGGCGGTCATCGACAATGGCTTCGACAGCTATGCCAGCGCTGAGATTCCCATTGACCCGAATGACCCGTCCCGGCTAGTATCTTTTGCAGCCGGCGGCGGAATGACGGGCGGGGACCACGGGACCGCCTGTGCTGAGATCATCGCGGATATGGCGGAGGGCGCCACGTTTACGCTGATCAATGTTGACACCGACATGGCATGGGAAACCGCTGTCGAGTATGTCCGCAACCAGGGATTTGACGTCGTCTCCTGTTCACTCGCGGCATTTGGGGGCCCATACAACGGCACGCATCCGCTGGCGCAGGGAGTTGACCGCGCACGGCAGGCAGGGGTCTTCTACGTAAACTCGGCTGGCAACCACGCGGAGCAGCACTACATGGGGGAATGGACGGACCGGAATGGGAATGCTCTGCATGAGTTCAGTGGCGGGGACGAGACCATTGATCTGAATCTGGTCGCGGGGCAGTTTGAGTGCTACCTCAGTTGGTGGGAGACGACCCCCGGCGGTCTGACGGACCACGACTATGATCTGGTCCTCGTGGACGCTATCGGGAACGAGGTCGCTCGGTCTGGTTTCACGCAGAATGGCGACGATCAGCCCTTCGACATACTGCAGGCCTATGTTCCGACGGCAGGGATGTATGGGCTGCAGGTGGAGTACTTCGGCGGCCCGGCGCTGCATCAGGACAAACTGCAACTATTCACCGCGACCGAGACGCTTGAGGGCACGCATCAGGTCCCGGAATCGAGCTTGGTGATCCCGGCTGACGCCGCCGGATCGTACTCAGTTGGCGCGACGCGCGGCGCACTCACCACTGGTAGCGCGTTCGGCGACTTGGCAGTAGACACACTTGAGGCCTTCAGTTCCCAAGGCCCGCCAATCGGCAGGCCGATGGAAATCAAGCCAGATTTGGTCGCTCCCGACGGAGTATTGACGAGCCTGGCTGGCTATGACCCCTTCTACGGTACCTCAGCTGCGGCACCACACGTTGCTGGCGCTGCCGCGCTTATCCTGTCTGAGGACCAGCTGCGAAGCGCGGATGAGGTCGAGAGTATTCTCAACTCGCAGGCGTTGCCGTTCGGCACACCGGCCCCGAACAACCAGTTCGGGCACGGCCGCTTGCGCATGCGCGTTGGCGCGGACAGCAGGGCGCCGAGCATTGTCATCGCGTATCCGGAGAATGGCGCGACGATCACGACGCGGACGCCAAAGCTGACTGCTTACATCACGGACGCTGGCAGCGGCGTGGACGCGGCCACGATCGTTGTGGAACTCAACGGCGTGGAGATCCTGAACGGCTCGGCGCCGGGGACGGACATCAACAATTTCTATGACGCGAGCGCCGGGCGACTTCAGCTTGACGTTGCAGCATCGCTTTCGCGCTCCAGTCACGTTCTGGTCATTCGGTGCGCCGACCTAAGCGGGAACGTTTCGGATGATGCGATCTCTAACTTCCGTGTGGCCGCGCCGACGATCTCGGCTGGGGTGCACATCGTCTCCTTTCCGTATCACTCCATGACCCAGACTGATCCGAGCATCATTCTGGGAACACCGCTTGCCGACATGGCTCTGGTGCGCTGGTTCCCGCTTGACCAGGGGGGCGACAAGTACCACTTCTACCCCGATGCCACCGCGAGTCTGACCCCGCCTGACACGCAGCAGGCAGATATCAGCGAGCGCACGGTGCCGTATCCTCCCGCCGGGCTCGGTTACTTCCTGAGCCTGCCGCAGACGGCGGTATTGGACATTCAGGGCGCTTCGGTGCAGGAGTTCCCGAGCACACACGTTCGACTGTATTACGGCCAGTATCCGCCGCGCGGCTGGAACCTGATCGGCAACCCGTATGAAGAGCAGACGAGTTGGGGAGCGGTTCAGTTCGTGACCAACGGCGTAGCGCAGGACCTGCGCGAGGCCATCGCGGCCGGTGTAACTGAGGGTGTCCTGTTCGACTACATCCCGCCGAGCGGAGGCCTGGGTGGTTACTACGACTTCGCGGCCGACCCGACTTCGGCTGTCATGGATCCGCAGAAGGGCTACTGGATCCACGTGAACGAAGATACGCGAGTCATCTTCTACAGTTCGGCAGTCGCCAGTGCGCAGAGCAAGACGAGTGCTGCGCCAGCCGCTGCCTCCGACGGTTGGTTGCTGAAGCTGGCGGCCACCGCCGGCGTCTACCAGGACCCGAGCAACTATATAGGTGTGGCATCGGCGGCCAGTGCCGGCTATGACTCCGGCTATGACGTGCCGGAGCCTCCGCAGATCACCCAAGGTCTGCAGATGTCCATCAACAACGCTGGATGGGGCGAGAACGCGGGGCAGTATGCGAAGGACGTTCGGGGCGTGAGCGGTCCGGCAACTTGGGACGTTGAGGTGGCGTGCGCGGCGGCGAACACGCGCGTTACGGTAAGCTGGGCTGGCCTGAACGCGTTGGTGCCCGAAGACGTGAAGTTGGTGCTCGAAGACGCGGAAACGGGTAGGCAGACCTACATGCGGACGTCGTCGCAGTATGAGTTTGACTCCGGGCCGGACGGCGGCGTTCGGCATCTGACGATACGCATGGCGGATGCAGATGCGCGCATGCTGACGGTATCTGGTGTGGCGGCGCAGGGGGTGGCTGGCGGCGCGGCAATCAGCTACACACTTTCGGCTCCGGCCGAGGTCTCAGTTGAGGTCAGGAACATCGCCGGGCGCCTGGTGCGCACATTGGGCTCCCAGCAGGCTGAGGCGGGGACGCAGCAGACGACGATGTGGAACGGGATGAATAACTACGGGGGCGCGGTGCCAGCGGGGCGCTATCTAGTCCGGCTGACAGCGCGCGCGGACAACGGCCAAACGGTGCAGGCAATACGGCCATTCAACGTAGTAAGGTAGATGCTTGGCAGTGAGAGGAGATAGCGCTTGATGCAACGGCAAGGTAGTCGGTGCAACCGAGCGGGCGCACGCATGCTTTGCGCAGCAGTGGTGTGCGTCGTAGCTGTCGTGCTCGCGGCCTCGACCCCGGCGCTCGCGCAGGCCACAAATGTTCTGGAGATCACCCACCCGGCGGGGTTAATGACCCTATCGGTGGCAGAACCGGTTGTCTTTAACACCGGGACTGGCACTACCCAGGCGTGGACGGTCAGGCCCGCGGGGCAATTCTCACTGCGGACCGGTGCGGGCGTCGCTGCTGGTGGTAACCCGCTGGCGGCGGGCGACGAAGGACGGACGATCGCCAGCGCCCTGGTTGGGGGTAACTGGAATCAGGTCGACTATACGTCGAAGGTGACGTTCTCGGTGGATTCCGAGCAGCGCATCGGTACCAACACGGCGTATCTGTTTGATCTGGCCGATCTGATGTACAACCAGTCGACCCAGACATCTCAGGCCAACCTTCCTGTCTGGTGGCCGCAGCCTCTGACCGCGGGGACCCGTGACATCAGCGGCACGGCCTACCTGCCGATTGATGGTACCACGACCTCGTTCCCGGGCAGCGCTCCGCTGCCAGATCCGAAACTGCGCGTGCGCCACTCGTTCATGCTGGTGCATGACGCGGTAATGGTGGAGTATATCGTCTTTAACGACGACTCGGTGTCTCATCAGGTGGGGCTACGCCTGATGGTGGACGGCACTTTCGGTGCTGCCACGACCCTCGACGGCGGGCCGATCATCCTCGATGACGGCACAGTCATCAACACTGAGACGGTCATCCCCGACGCCGCCAACCCGAGCATCATAATGCCGGAAGACTGGACGGCTTACGACGACGTAAATGACCCCGTCATCACGGTCAGGGGAACGGTTCTCGGCTCAGAAATCCACGATCCCGGAATTGCGTCAATGAGCGCTGGCGCGCCGGACCAGATCGAGTTCGGTCTGTATGGCAATATGGGCGCCACAAACCAGTTCGTTTTCACGCCCAATCCGCGACAGTCGCTGCTCGGCGAGAATTGGGCCTATGCGGTGAAATGGGAAGAGCGGCAGCTTCTTCCCGGACAGAGCCGGCGCTACGTGACTTACTACGGGCTTGGCTCGGCTGCCGCTGACTACGATTCCCCCTACGCTCTCGCGGCTTACACCCCGGTGAAGCTTGAGGTGCAGGACGGCGACGATCCGTCAACACCGACGATTGAGCAGTACTATCTGACAGACGGCGCCGGCAACTCGCCGTTCAATGTCACGGCCATGCTCGACAACTTCGGGGCGGGCCCGCTCGTGAATGCGAGCGCAAGGATAAGCTTGCCCGAGGGACTGGAGCTCTGGCCTGACACGCAGTCGCACACCATCACGATGGGCCTTGTGGAGCGCAACCGCGCGCCGTTGGCGAGTGCGACGTGGACGGTCCGAGCCGCCGCTGTGCGACCGGGCGATGCCGAAGTAAAGATCACGGGTCCCAACGGCAAGACGGTTCGACGCACAATCAGCATTCCGGCCATCCCGATCATCACAGCGCGCCCGTCGCTGCTGGGGCTGGAAATGGTCTCAGTGCCTTACGGGTTCGTGAACTCTGATGCGTCGAACGTCTTCGGGGCTTTGTCGGATGCACTTTACCCAGGCGGCTCAGCAGCCCTCTGGCGCTGGGATCCAAGCACAAATACCTACAAGGCCTACCCGGACACGTGGACGAGCAACGTTACGCCTGGCATTGGCTTCTGGCTGTTGAACCAGAACCGCGAGACAATGCTTCTGCCTGCGGACGCCACGGAAGTGCCGACGAACACCAGCTATCTGGTGAGCCTCAAGCGAGGTTGGAACCAGATTGGGAACCCGTTCGTGGTGCCAGTCAGGCTGGATCGGGTGCGTGTGATCGGTCCGCAGGGGGTCGAGTGGTCCTTCGAGGAGGCCATCGACCGTGGATACGTGCTGCCGGTGATCTATGCTTACGCCCCGGCTGCAAACGAGTACACATGGTCAACGTCTCTCACGTCGTCGCAGCTTACACCTTTCGAGGGATACTGGGCGCTGGCATACGAGAATGTGACCCTGATGTTTGCGCCTCCCGCCCTCTACGGCAGCGCCGCGGTCGCGGGTGAAGTGGTATCGACCGAATCTGCGGATGGTTGGCAGGTTGGCCTGTCGGTGAATTGTGCCGGACAGGCACGGTCCGGGCGCGCGTTTGGCGTCGCCTCGGCTGCGTCGTCGGGCCGCGATCGATGCGACGTGCCAAGTCCCCCCGCAGCATTGCGTAGCGGGCCGGCATTGGACGCGTATTTCGCCGTGCCAGGCGAAGAGGGGCAGGGGTATCTGGTCGACACGAAGGCTTCGGATGCCACCCGGAATACGTGGGATCTGGCGGTCTATACCGAAGCGGCTGGTGCGCCAGTGAGAATCAGTTGGCCGTCGCTGTCTTCGACGTTGCCGGACGATCTGGTAGCGACACTCGAGGACTTGGACGCGGGCCGCAAGACATATATGCGGACCAGCACGAGCTACACGTTCGACTCGGCTGGCGGCGGAGTGAGGAACTTGCAGATCGTCGTCCGGCCTCGAGCGAGCGCAGCGTTAGGCCTTACGGCGGCTTGCGCCGGAGCGCGCGCGGGCGGAATGGCGATCACGTACACGCTTAGCAGTTCGGCGAACATAGACGTTGAGGTCCGGAACATCGCCGGACGCGTGGTAAGGCGCGTGGTCAGTGATCGCGCCGCTGACGTGGGCACAAGCACGGTGCTGTGGAACGGTATGAGTGGCAATGGCACCGCAGTGCCCGCAGGAGTTTACGTTGTGCAGGTCACGGCTCGGTCTGCGGACACGGGCGAGAGCACGAGCGTGATTAGGACAGCGCACGTGTCGCGCTGACGTCACTGCGCCTTCGGGCGTGGCTGGTAGGATAGGCTCTTATAGAACGGATGGAATAGGGGAAATGCAACGATGACAGCAATCAGATCCAGCAAGCTGATCGGCCCGGTGAGCATCACCGTAATGGTGGCGATGGTTGCGCTCCTGATGCCGGTAGGGATCATCACGGGGGCGGCTGCTGCGGAACAGCAGCGGCTGCTGGTGGTCTTCCCGGTGCTGGATACGAGCGAGGGGTACTTGCCGAATGCGGCAGAGCGTACGACTGATGCTCTGCAGATAGCGATTGACGATATCGCCGGTCTGCGAGCCGCAGAGTTCTCCAAGACCTCGCCTCTGGTGCGGCGAGCGGTCAAGGAGGGCCAGATCCGTTCTGTCGATGTGGAGGCCGACGTGGCCGATCCTGTGACTGCCCTGAAGATCGGGTATGCGCTGGGCGCAGATGAGATCTGTCTGGCAACGATCACCTCGCTGACCGTCAGTGATGACCCCGCACAGATCAGTCTGCTGCTGACGGGTCAGGTCTACGACGTCGACGCCAACATCGACGCGGACAGTGGCCAGGTCGTGGAGCAGTTGGTCATGAGTAACAGCTTCGGAGTGTCCGGGCAGAGCGCGGAGCGGGCGAACTACAAGGGTCCGCAGAGCGTACTGCTCAACCAGGCAATCAGGGCCGCTGCGCTGAAGGCAGCACAGGTCCTCGCGGGGCTGCCCGCGGAAGAGACAGGGCCTCAGGCGGCCGGCAAGAAGTCCTCGAAGTCGTGGAAGTGGTTCCTCGCCGGTCTGCTGATCGCCGGTCTGGCGATGGCGGCAAACTCAGGAACCAGCCACGCTGCTGTTGGGCCCTCGCCCGATGCGGTGGCGCCGACGCTCGTGAGCCTGAGCATGGAGCCCACAACTATCAGGCTGGAGTGGATGGCGCCGCAAGGCACATCCCTCACAGTGCTGCGGTATCAGATCCAGCGGTCGAGTGACAGCGGACAGAGCTGGAGCTTCATCGATGGTGGGTTTGTCGGGCCGGAGGACACCAGCTTTGGTGACTTCAATGTGGTTGACGGCACGACTTACATGTACCGGATGCGGGCGTTGTACACCGCGACAGACCCGTCCGCGTGGACGCCGCAGCTTGGCCCGGTGACTTTCCAGAACTAGATCGGGCGGGCCTTGCAGGGAACATTGCGACAGTGACATGTATCACTGCCCGCGGGACCGAAGAATGTCCCGCGGGCAGTTCGTATCTAGTGGTCGGAGGACAGCGTGACGCGTAGCGGCCTGGCGATGATCGCGATAGGCGTGTGCCTGCTGATGAGCGGGCCCTGCACAGGGCAGGCTCCGCGCTTCGATGGCATCCGGATCGAGCTGCGTCCGAACCCGCGCGTGGTGCCGGCGGACGGTCAGACGGCAGCCACCGTGCGGGCTGACCTGCGCAATTCTGCGAACCGCCCGGTGCCTGATGGCACGCGGGTGGTTTTTCGTATTGAGGGTGGAAGCCTGGGCGCGGGTGGAGGGGAGCGACGGTCGGCAGTCACGGCGACGACGACCGGCGGGTCGGCCACCGTCTGGGCCACCAGCACGACCGTAGGCACCGCTACGGTCGTTGCAGAGGTGCTGACAGGAGCGGGGCGCAACCAGGCGCAGATCTACTTCACCGAGGAGGGGGCGGCGCCACTTCAGGAGGCCCGAGTGGTGCACGTGAGGGGTGGCTGGGTGGGATACGCTCACGAGCTTGGCTTCGTTGAGGCGCGAACCGGAGAGCGGGGCGCGGCTGAACTGTCATATGGATCGGTCAAGATCACTGGTGAAGTGCTGCAGTTGGGCGCAACAGATTTGATAGTCAGGGCGATCGAAGCGACTATCACTGTCGAGGGCCGGTCCGTGTCCGGGCGCGATCTCTACTACGATCTGATGAGCGGGCAGGGCGTGATCCGGAGGCTTGGCGAAGACGGGGTGGAGCGGGTGTGTTTCGACTGCTACACGATGCAGGAAGAACCGGCAGAGGAGGATCTGCCAGGATCAACCTTCCGCCTGGACCAAGCCGACACTATGACCTGGTCTGTGGCCAAGAGCATCTCCGTCTACCCGTACAAGAAGATCGTCTTACGGAATGCCGCGGTCTATGTTGACAGCGATCGGTTGCTGAAGTTGCCGAAATACTGGATCATCGCCATGCCCGGGTACGGCGGGACTACACACTCGCAGATGCTCAGTGTCAACAGCGACGGCGAGATCGGCGTTGATCTGCCTTACGTTTACAGCGTGACGGACACCCACACGAGTTCGGTGAAGGTGCAGCGAGGGTCCTCGAACGGGACGATCATCGCGCGCGACGACTGGTCGCTCGCTGTCGAGGAGGCGTATGAGGGCGACTCGGCCCGGGGCGTCGTGACAGTTGCCGGCCTGCCACGAGAGGATTGGGGTTTCGAGTGGCGAGATGTGCGGCAGTTGGGGCAGCGGAGCGAGGTGCACGTTACGGCATTCTCGCCTGACCATAAGAGCGCCTACTTGGACACGAACATGTATCGGTGGGCTGACGACCACCGAGTCAACTTGCGCGCCTATTGGGACCGGCCCCAGGGCGTCGGCGATTCCTATGGCGCTAGCGCGGACTGGCTGACGTACAACCGTCCCCTGGGGGTATGGTCGGCCAGTTACCGCGTAGGAACGGGGATTGGCGCGGGGCACGTGGGCAGCGACGACGGGGGGATCGTGGGGGAGCACCAAGTCTATGCAGCGCTCGATTTCCCGCGCAAACGGCTTGGCGGTCGCACGACTTTGCGCCCATCAATCAGCAATCTGTTCCTGTGGGACACGAGCGGCTACCGGTACGAGAGCATCCGTGGCGAGTTGGCGATGCGGCAGATCATCAGCAGCGAAGCCTCAATGGGGCTATCATATGGGGCGCAGTACACGACTGGCGACAACGCTCGTGGCTACGAGCATCTGCTAAACCTGAACGCAAGCGTGTATCACGGGAACCGGTGGCAGTCATCTCTGATGGCCACGTATGAGTTGCAGGACGCGGACACCTACGCTTACTGGCTGATGGACTACTACCCCGATGACAAGTGGCGCGTGGGCGTGGGTGCGACCTACTACGACTTCGGCGGCGAGGCGTACGACGACATAGAACTCACGCTGGCACGGCGCTTCAGCGGTCGTGAAGTTGGCCTGCGCTGGTCGCGCGAGAGCGGGAAGCTGACGCTGGAGATGGGCGGCTTCGGCGGTCTGCTGGCGTTCTGACGGATCGGCGCGCCACACGACAGACGGCGCGGACCGCTGTGAAGACCCTCGGCCGTGACTCCCACACTGGTCGCTCATGTGGTACAATACTCCCCCTGCTACTGCGGCGGCCGGTCCACGGTCGTGCGCGGACGTGCTCGCACAGATCGCCTGACGGAAGTGATGGACCCTCATGCCTGAGTTCAGAGTTGTATCCGACTTCGAGCCGACGGGCGATCAGCCCCAGGCAATCGAGCAGCTCACCGACGGCCTGGTGCAGGGCTTCGACCACCAGGTCATGCGGGGCATCACGGGCTCCGGCAAGACCTACACGGTAGCGAAGATCATCGAGGCGGTGCAGAAGCCGACGCTCGTGGTCGCCCATAACAAGACGCTCGCGGCGCAGTTGTGCGCGGAGTTCCGCCAGTTCTTCCCCGAGAACGCCGTCGAGTTTTTCGTCAGCTATTACGATTACTACCAGCCGGAAGCGTATCTGCCCTCGACTGACACCTTCATCGAGAAGGACTCCCAGATCAACGATGAGATAGATCGACTTCGGCACTCGGCAACGCAGGCGGTGATGGAGCGGCGGGACGTGTTGATCGTTGCGTCCGTGTCATGCATCTTCGGCCTCGGCTCGCCTGATCAGTACGAAGAAGTCACGGTAGAGCTGTACAAGGGGCAGAGGGTCGACCGCGACGATGTCCTGCGCGACTTGGTGAAGATCCAGTTCACGCGCAACAACACCGCGCTGCAACGTGGGAGCTTCCGAGTGCGCGGGGACGTCATCGAGATATGCCCGATGGACGAAGATCGCATCACGCGGGTCGAGATGTTCGGGGATGAAGTCGAGCGTATCATGGTCGTGGATCAAGTGAGTGGCGAGATCGTTGAGGAGAAGCAGCGGGCGGTGATCTTCCCCGCGACCCACTTCGTCGCGTCTCGTCAGAGGGTCGAGGGGGCCGTTGAGGTGATTCAGCGCGAGCTTGAGGAGCGACTGGCGTTCTTCCACCGCGAGAACATGCTCCTCGAGGCCCAGCGGCTGGAACAGCGGACGCTGTATGATCTCGAGATGATTACTGAGGTAGGCTACTGCCAGGGCATTGAGAACTACTCGAGGCACTTTGATGAGCGGTATGCGGGTGAGGCACCCTACACTTTGCTTGATTATTTCCCCGATGACAAGCTGATTGTGCTGGATGAGTCGCACCAGACAGTGCCGCAGATTCAGGCAATGTACCACGGTGACCTGTCGCGCAAGCTCAGTCTGGTGCAGCACGGGTTCCGGCTGCCCTGCGCGCTCGATAACCGGCCACTGACTCTGCCGGAGTGGGAGGAGCGGGCGACGCAGGTGCTCTACACGTCGGCCACGCCTGCGAAGTATGAACTGGCGCGCGCCAAGCGAGTTGCGGAGCTGGTAATCCGCCCAACGGGCCTGATCGACCCAGAGGTGGAGGTGCGTCCGACGCAGGGCCAGGTGGATGATCTGATAGGGGAGATACGAACGCGTGCGGCACGCGGCGAGCGCATCCTCGTCACGACGCTCACCAAGCGCATGTCGGAGGACCTGACTGACTACCTGGCGGAAGTCGATATTCGGGTTCACTATCTGCACTCAGATATCGAGACGATGGAGCGGACAGAACTGCTCCGTGACCTGCGGCTCGGGACCTACGATGTTCTGGTGGGCATCAACCTGCTGCGGGAGGGGCTTGATCTGCCTGAGGTGTCGCTGGTCGCGATACTGGATGCCGACCGTGAGGGCTTCCTGCGCTCGGAGACATCGCTCATTCAGACAATGGGCCGGGCATCGCGCAACGTAGAGGGGAAGGTGGTCATGTATGCGGACAGGATCACCGACTCCATGCGGCGAGCGATGGACGAAACGGACAGGCGTCGCACGAAGCAGGTGGCTTACAACGAAGAGCACGGCATCACGCCGCAGACGATCCGCAAGGCCGTTCACGATGTGATACGGTCCCAGGAGCAGATGCAGGAAGAGGTCAAGAAGACAGTGCCGAGCGGCATCGAGGGTGAGTTGGCGGCCGCGGATCTCGATACGCTGCTGACGGCGTTGGAGGACGAGATGGCGTCTGCCGCGGCGGCACTGGAGTTCGAGCGAGCAGCGGAGCTGCGGGACGAGATAGAGATGCTGCGCCGCAAGAGCGGACGCGAGGAAGAGGCATGACGCCGGAGATCGCGGAGAAGCTGAAGACCGTGCCTGACGAGCCGGGCGCCTATCAGATGCTGGATGAGGCCGGCCAGATCATCTACGTGGGCAAGGCCGGCTCCCTGCGCAAACGGCTGCAGCAGTGGTTCCGCGAGAGCGCGGACCTGACGCCGTGGGCGGCTCGGATGGTGAGCATGGCGCGAGACATCGACTTCATCGTCACGCGCAGCGAGCTGGAGGCTCTGGCGCTCGAGTTCAACCTGATTAAGGAGCACGGACCTCGCTACAACATCAAGCTCATCGACGACAAGAGTTATCCGTATCTTCGATTGACCGATGAACTGTATCCGAGGCTGAGCGTGGTGCGGGACCTGCCAGCGCATGCAAGGGTGAACCTGCCCGGTCGGTTCAAGCAGAAGCGCGGGCTGCATGACCCCAAGCGTCACGAGGCGATCAGCATGCGCGAGGGGCGCCTCTTCGGACCATACCCCAGCGCCCACTCGATGCGGCGGACGATGCGGGTGGTGCAGCAATTGTTCGGGCTGCGCAGTTGCAGGCGGGCGCTAACTGGAGCGCAGTGCGGGAAGCCGTGCCTGAACTACCACATCAAGCGGTGCGTCGGCCCTTGCACGGGCGATGTGTCGCCGGAGGAGTACGCGGCGATCGTGCACGACGTGGCCGAGTTTCTCGATGGCGACACGAAGGCCGTGCTTGGCCGATTGCGGGAGCAGATGGAGGCAGCCGCTGCCAAGCTGGACTTCGAGCGCGCGGCGCAAGTGCGTGATCGTCTTCAAGCGATCGAGAAGGTGACGGAGAGCCAGCTGATGGTCGCGACCGAAGAGCGGGAGCAGGACGCGCTGGGCGTGGCGCAGGGCGATGGGCGGGCGGTGGTCGCGCTGCTGGCGGTAAGGCGAGGGCGCCTGATCGAGAAGGCCCAGTTTGACCTCGATGATTCCGAAGGCCATACCGAGGGCGAGGCGCTGGAGGCGTTCGTGAGTCAGCACTACGCGGAAGCGCATGTGCCGCGCGAGATTCTGCTGAGCGATGATGTCGAAGACTTGCCTGGCTGGGAAGCAGTGCTCAGCGATATCCGCGGGCAGAAGGTGCGGGTGGCGGTACCGAGGCGGGGCGAGAAGCGGCGGCTGGTCGAGTTGGCAGCGCACAACGCGCAACTGGCGCTGGAGCGGTCGCTGGGGAAGAGAGCGTCGCTGCCGCCGGAGATGAGTGCGCTTGAGGAACTGGCCGAGGCACTTGGTCTGGCAGAGCTGCCAGAGCGCATTGAGTGCTTCGACATCTCGAACACACAGGGGCGCGAAGCGACGGGCTCGATGGTGGTTTTCGTCGACGGCGTGGCTGACAAGAGTGCCTATCGACGCTTCCGAATGAGGGACACAGAGGGCAAGCCGGATGACTATGCGATGATGTCGGAAGTGCTGCATCGGCGGCTGAAGCGTGCGGCTGAGGGCGATGAGAAGTTCCTGCCGTTGCCCGATCTGCTGGTTGTGGACGGGGGCAAAGGGCAGCTTGGGGTGGCGGCAGAGGCGTTGGCGGCGTGGGAGATTGACGAGGTGGTGGTGGGGTCACTGGCCAAACGCGAGGAAGAAGTCTTCGTGCCGGACAGGCCTGAGCCAATCGACATGAGCGACTACCGTCAGGCGCAGATGCTCCTGCAGCGGCTGCGCGATGAGGCGCACCGATTCGCGATCACGCACCATCGGGGCATGAGGGCGAAGCGGCTGACCGAGTCTGTGCTGCAAGGCGCGCCGGGGATCGGTCCAGCTCGAAGGAGATCGCTGCTGACGACCTTCGGTTCGCTGACGGGAGTTGCGGCGGCTACGGTGGATGAGTTGGCCGCCGCGGCAGGCATGGACCGAACTTCGGCGGAGTCATTGCGTGAGTTCCTGCATGCGCTCGAGACGGATGAGAGCGGGCCAGAGGCCGGGGATCAGTAGCTTAAACAGAGCGGCAAAGTAGAGGGGCGGCCGGAACGCTCGGCCGCCCCTTTTCAGTTGCTGAGTTGCGTTCAGGCCTGTCGGCTGCGGATGTAGTTGAGGCGCCCACCGGCCAGGAGGATCTCGCGCTCGCGGTCTGAGAGATCGTAGCTGAGCTTGACGGCAACGCCCTCGGCGGTGGTCGCCGCCAGTGGTTCGCTGCGCTCGATGGAGGCGCGGACGCCATCGATGCTGAGGACGCTGCCCTGCTCAAGCTGCGCATAGGCATCGGCGGAGATGACGAGCGGTATGATGCCGAAGTTGACGAGATTGGCCTTGTGGATGCGAGCGAACGAACAGGCGAGGACCGCCTGCACGCCCAGATACATGGGCGCAAGAGCCGCGTGCTCGCGGCTGGAGCCCTGACCGTAGTTCTCGCCGCCAACCACGACGCCGGGGCCGCTGGCCTGCGCGCGAGAGGCGAAGTCCGGGTCCAGTCCCTCGAAGACATGCTCACTGATGGCGGGGATGTTGCTGCGCAGCGGCAGGATCTTGGCGCCCGCCGGCATGATGTCATCGGTGGTGATGTTGTCGCCCGCCTTGAGCAGGACGGTGACTGACATGCTCTCAGGCAGCGGGTCACGCAGCGGGATCGGCTTGATGTTGGGGCCGCGCACGATCTCGACGTGCGTGCTGTCGGCGACTGGAGCGATGATCATGCTGTCGTCGACCGTGAACTCCGAGGGCAAGTCAACCTGCGGAGGAGCGGGGAGTTCCGCGGCGTCGACGAACTGCCCGTGGATCGCGGCGAGGGCGCTGACTTCGGGGCTCACGAGGTAGATGCCCGCGTCGGCGGTGCCGCTGCGGCCCTTGAAATTGCGGTTGAAAGTGCGAACGCTGACGCTGCCGCTTGACGGCGACTGGCCCATGCCGATGCAGGGCCCGCACGAGGGCTCAAGCACCCGGGCGCCAGCGGCAAGCAGGTCGGCGAGGGCACCGTTGCGGGCGAGCATCTCCTCAACCTGGCGTGAGCCGGGAGATATCACCAGGCTGGTGCCGGGATTGACGGTGTGTCCCTTGAGGATCGCAGCGACGGTCATCAGGTCCTTGAGCGAGGAGTTGGTGCAACTGCCGATGCACACCTGGTCGACGGACAGGCCAGCGATCTCACGCACGGGCACGACCTCGTCGGGCATGTGCGGCTGGGCGACCATGGGTTTGAGAGATGCCAGGTCGATGTCGATGGTGTCATCGTAACGAGCATCTTCGTCAGCCGCGAGCATGGTCCAGAGCTCCGGTCGCCGCTGAGCGGCGAGGAAGTCGCGGGTGCGGTCGTCGCTGGGGAAGAGCGATGTGGTGGCTCCGAGCTCGGCGCCCATGTTGGTGATGGTCGCTCGCTCGGGTACCGAAAGGGTGGCAACGCCCGGACCGAAATACTCGAAGACCTTGCCGACGCCGCCTTTGACCGTGAGACGGCGCAGCACCTCGAGGATCACGTCCTTCGCGGTAGCCCAACCGGTCAGTTGGCCGGTGAGGCGCACGGCGACGACTTGAGGCATGTTCAGATAGAAAGGCTCGCCAGCCATCGCGGCAGCCACGTCGAGGCCACCCGCGCCGATGGCGATCATGCCGATGCCGCCGCCGGTGGGCGTGTGACTGTCAGAGCCGAGGAGCGTGCGGCCGGGGACGCCGAAGCGCTCAAGGTGGACCTGGTGGCAGATGCCATTGCCGGGCCGCGAGAAGTGCACACCGTACCGGGCGGCCACCGACTGGAGATAGCGGTGGTCGTCGGCGTTCTCGAAGCCGGTCTGCAGCGTGTTGTGGTCAACGTAGCTGACCGACAACTCCGTGCGGACGCGGTCGATGCCCAGGGCCTCAAACTGCAGGTAGGCCATAGTGCCAGTGGCGTCCTGGGTGAGAGTCTGGTCGATACGCAACGCGATCTCTTCGCCGGTGGCCATCTGGCCGTCGACGATGTGATCGGCGATGATCTTCTCGGTCAGCGTTCCAGCCATGTCAGTGCTCCTCGTCTTGTGATCGGTCGTTCACGGTCGCATCAGCTATCAAGGAGCCAGCGCTGGAACCAGCCAAACGCCTTGACTCCGCTGTATCTGTGGCCGGTCTCGAAGATGTCGAGGTCCAGCCGGTCGGGCACGCCGGCTGCCTGGTATATGCGCTGGATTTGATGGTAGGCCTCGTTCGCGAAGAGTTCTGGCGACGTCCCATCACATGTGCCAAGCTCAAGCAGCATGGGTCTCGGGGCTGTCAGGCCGAAGACCTCGGGGGTGTCCCCCCAAGTGAACAGGCCGGGTACGAATTGCGCGGCGCAGCTTGAGTCGATGGTCAGACGCTCTCGGAAGACGTTCAGGGAGCCACTGGCAACGGCACAACGCACGCGCTCATCAAGCGCGGCGAGGTACATCGTCAATCGCCCCCCGTATGACAGGCCGGTGGCACCGATGCGGGCGGGATCAACGACTTTGTGGCGCTCAAGGTGATCGATGCAGGCTCGCAGGTCGCGGATCTGCTCGGCGATCAGGTTTACGCCGAATTGCTGGAGGCGCAGAGCCGCCGCGTCGCATGAATCGCGGTTGAAGCTCTCGTCGTCGTGGCGCGCTCCGAAGTTGCGCATGTCAGGATTGATGACTACGTAGCCGAGTTCTGCATAGCGCGCTCCGTAGGCGTAGCTGAGTCTTCCGATTGAGTCGCGCGCGCCCTCGTCGCCGCCGTCGAGGCCCACGGTCTCGCCGAAACGGTAGCCGTGACCGTGGATCGAGACGATGCCAGCACCGTTGGGCTTGTGGGGTACGAGCAGCCACGCCGGCGTGTGCATGTTCTCTGCAGTGCGCAGGATGATGCGGTCCCTGCGGTAAGAGCCAAGGTCCTCCGAGGAGATGAGGGCCGAGTCGCCGTCGACGACGGGCTCAGTGGGGCCCATGAGTTCCCGGAGGCGAGTATCGAAGGCGTCGCGCCACTCCCGCCACGCCTGTTCGGTCTCGCCGGCCAGACGCAGCCTCGGCTGCACGGTCATCATATCGTTGAACTCGTGCCAGAGCGAGACGTTCCGGCCCTCCGGCAGATCGGCGCGGAGGCCCTCGGGCACTGCCTCCCAGGCGGGACTGATCGCAGTGACCGAAGTAAGTGCGGAGCGGTCGGGCGCACACAGACGGGCGGAGACGCGTGGGTTGACGAACTCGGGATCCATGGTCAACTCGAGGCGGTTCTCGCCACAGCGGAGGGTGATCGGCCAGCTATTGCCACAGGGCCGCAAGCGCGGCTCCGCCGAAGCCACCGACTCGCCATTGAGGGTCGCCGCGATGCCACGGAAAGCACTCAGCTCGAGCAGAGCGTCGGTATCTGCGTCCGTAGTGATGGTTGCGCGCAGGTGCGCACGCCCATCACGAAGCGGTGCCTGGCTGATGAAGACGCCATAGTCGTAGCGTGCCTGTATGACGCTGTCGTCGGTCTCCCAAGCGAGAATGAGGCCGCTGAGACCGGCCACCGTCTGCAGGCTGGAGCGCGTGTCCTTCATAGTCAATGCCTCGTGCGTTGGCAGTCGCCCGACGGCGCGGAAGCCGCTGGTGCAGGATTGTGCCAGTCAGTCAGCGAAGAAGCCGCTACGCTATTGTGTCATGTCATCTGTGCATATGCAGCAGGACCAGCGGAGGGCGCACACGGAATGAACGAGACTGCGAAATTGGGCATCGGCTTCGTTGGGATCCTCGTTGGGTTCCTGCTGGGGCTGGCAATTCATGTGCATATCATGCAGCGAACGGGTGGTACACTGTTCGACCGCCCGGAGCTTGGCTTACTGGTGGCCTTCGGCCTATGCGGCGGCGGCGCGGTACTCTTTGGCTACGTTGCGCTGGCGATCGCGGGCAAAGTCGCCCAAGATCGCAAGAGAGCAGCCCGCAAGGAAAAGAAGCGCAAGAAGAAATAGCGCCCCGGGGTGTCCCACGGCCCTCAGTTGTCGTCGTATACGCGCCAGCCCTGGTCGTCTCGTTCGACGCGGTAGCGCCTCGCGGCTCCTTCACCGGTGTCGACCTCGACGTAGGTGTTTCCTGTGGCCGGGTCGATCCTGACCTCAGCGGGGGAGGCGCTGTCCCGCCCCGAATAGCCGTGCAGCCGCTCGACCGTGATGCGATCCAAGACGTCGGGCGGTCGCGCCCACTCAACTGCGGTGTAGGCAGCGTAGATGATCACGGCTGCCGTGATCACATACACGACAATGCGGCGCAAGTGGGCTCCCTCAAGGAACCTCGATCTGCGCTCTGGCGGCAGGGGCGGCATCTGACTGCGGTCCGGTCCGTGCGCCGCCGGGCTACTTGTTCGGCGTCCCTCTGGCATAGGAATGTGCCACCACGGTTGTGCGCGCCTTGATAGGCGGCTCCTGGTCGGGCGATACCTCTGGCAGGAAGAACAGCACTCCGTCAACACAAGCAACGGTGGATGGGTGAGATATGGGGAAGAGGTGCTGCTCGGTGATCTCGAGTTTACGGTTCACCTTCAGCGACTTGAGGTCGCGGGTGTCGCGTTTGTCTTTGAGACGGGTCAGCTCGTAGCTCTCCGGATGCTTGCTGTTGTCACCTCGCGCGTATATCTCGCAGCCAAGCTCTTCCTCCAGCTCATCAATGAACTGCCCCTGGTCGCCAATGAGGGCGAGGACGACTTGCGGAGATGCTATGACATGGAAGAACTTCGCGCCATCCTCTCGCACCTGCTCGCGGATCTCACGTTCGATGTTGCCCGCGACCGTCTCGGCTGAGAGTAGCAAGCCGTGACCGCCGCAACATGGGCAGGTGACCTGCAACCGGTTGGCGAGACTCTCGCCGGTGCGTTTGCGCGTCATCTCGACGAGGCCGAGGCGCGTGATGTGCAGGATGCGGGTCTTCATGCGGTCGGACTCGAATGCTTTGCGGAGCGCCTGAGTGACCTGTTTGCGATGGCCGGGCTTGTCCATGTCGATGAAGTCGATGACGATGATGCCGCCCATGTCGCGCAAGCGCAGTTGTCGGGCCACCTCGTCAGACGCCTCGAGGTTTGTGCGCAGAACGGTGTCTTCGAGGTTCTTGCCGGTGAACTTGCCCGTGTTGACGTCGATGACGATCAGGGCCTCGGTCTGCTCAATATTGATCCAGCCGCCGTGGGGGAGCCAGACTTTCGGCTGCAGCGCACGCTCGATCTGCTTCTCGACCCCAAAATGGGTGAAGATGGGCTTGCCGTCGCGGTAGAGGTGCACGCGGTCGCGCAGGTGAGGGGCGATGTTGTGGAGCAGGTTCAGGACCTTATCGTAGGTGACCTTGTCGTCGATCTGAAACTCCTCGATGTCGGCGGAGAAGACATCGCGCAGGATTTCGAGGACGAGGCTGAGGTCCTCATTGATGAGCGTGGGGGCTTTTGCCTGCTGCGCACGTCCCTGGATGGTCTGCCAGAGGCGGGTGAGGAAGCGCACGTCGTCCTGCAGTTCGGCTTTGGTGGCGCCCTGTGCTCGAGTGCGGACGATGATTCCGAAGTCGTCTGGACGCACCTCATGGCCGAGATCACGGAGGCGGCGCCGCTCCTCTTCGTCCTCAATCTTCTTGGAGACGCCGACCTTCTCGGAAGCATCGGTCATGAGGACGAGATAGCGTCCGGGTAGTGAGATGCTGCAGGTGCCGCGGGCGCCCTTGTCGCCGAGAGGTCCTTTGGTGATCTGGACGAGACGCTCGTCGCCCTTTTTGACGACGTCCGCAACCTTGGGGGCATTCTTGCCGCCTTTGCGGCCCCGGCCCCGGCCACGGGTCTCGTCTTCGGGGAGCAAGTCGGAGACGTGCAGGAAGACGTTCTTGTCCAAGCCGCACTCAACGAAAGCGGCATCCAGACCGGGCACGGCGTTCTCAACGCGCGCTTTGTAGATGTTGCCGACGATGCGCTCGCCGCGCTCCACGAACAACTCCGAGAGTTCGCCGCCTTGCACTATGGCGACACGCGTCTGTCGTGGTGTTACATTCGCCAGTATCTTGCGTGACATCGAATCATCGCATCCTTTGGGCAGACCCCGAAACATCTCCACCGCGCGCACGGCTGCCTGGACCGGGGCGCTCCTCAGAGGCCCCATGCACACTGCAGCAGATGCCTGCATGTGCACCAGACGGCGCAACCTGGTTCATCAGGCGCGGCCTGGTCTGCCATCGAGTTTCACTGCAATTCGCCTGGGCTTCCGTCAGCATCGCCGGGTACGGTCTCTCTGGACCTCTCGACGAGAGTTCTGCCTGCGGGAACGCCCTGCACAACTTACACAACTAGTAAATGCCCAGTCGGACTATACGGCGGACGGCGAGCGGCTCGGTTGCACCGTCGGGGTCCGCCAGTTCACGGCCGAGGCACTCAATGACCTCAGCCGGTTTGACCAGATTGTCAGAGTCAAAAGCGAGAGACATGCGCAAGCGGTGGCCCGCGTCTTGCTCATCCCCGGGTGCCTCGAGAGCCAAACCGTGCACGCCGGGACGGATGTCCAACTCGCGCTGACGAGACTTAGTTTCGCGCACCACTGGCAAGCTACCTGCATTGCGGAGGCGGTCGACCGCTGCACTTATTCGTTCGGTTGACAGTGACGGCTCCGGCGATAGCTCGACCTCGTACTCAGCGGTCTTGAGGTCGGCATACATGCGCTTGCCGCTGTGGGCGATGATCCGGACGTCGACGACGCCCAAGTCGTGCGGCAACTGCGCCTCGAGTGCAGTGCGGATGTCCTCGGCAGGCATGGGGCGCTGAAGCTGGATGGCACAGATTTCGTTCTCGGCAGCGGTGCCGACTGGCAGGGCGGCCGCGAAGCTCATCTGAGCCGATGGATTGAAACCTTGTGAGTAAGCGACCGGCAAGCCAGCGCGACGAATGGCGCGGTCAAAAGCCCGGGCGATGTCGAGATGTCCGAGGAAGCGAAGCGCCCCGGTCTTGCGCCACGTGACAATCGCGAATGTGCGCGGGGTGGCCGTCATGTTGCCGGGGCCTCCCGCACGTCGCCTGCGCTGTCCTGCACGAGCGGACATGAGCCAGCGAGGGCGTTGATACCGCACCCGTGACATCCGGCCAGCCGGCAGTCAGGTGTGAGTGCGGCTGATGCAGCGCGTTCGAGTTCGTCTGCGAAGTAGCTCTTGCGCACACCCGAGTCGATGACATCCCAGGGCAGGTGGGCATCGACGGGGATTTCGCGCGTGGCCTCCGCGGTCATGTCGAGTCCGACCTCGTCGAAGGCCTCACTCCACAGCCCCAAGTTGAAGTGCTCAGTCCATGCGTCATAGATGGCGCCGGCGCGGTAAGCAGCGAGGACGGCAGGCCCGACCCTACGATCCCCGCGGGCCAGCGCCGCCTCGAGCACGCTCTGGTGCGCGTTGTTGAATGAGACATTGATGCGGCGGTCGCGCAGGCCGCGCGCCACGATTGTGCGGCGAGCCGCCAGCGTCTCCTCATCAGCGTGGCCGAGCCACTGGAACGGCGTGTGAGGCTTGGGCACGAATGAGTTGACGCTCACGCCGATCTTGAGGCGACCGAACTGCGATCGGTTGAGTTGCCCGCGAGCCATGTGCAGGACCGCGTTGACCATGTCGGGAATGGCGCGCACGTCATCGTCAGTCTCCATGGGGAGGCCGATCATGAAGTAGAGCTTCAGACGGGTCCATCCGAGGTCGAAGGCAGTGCCGACCGTCGCGAGCAAGTCTTCCTCGGTGACGCACTTATTGATGATATCGCGCATGCGTTGCGAGCCGGCCTCGGGAGCCAGTGTCAGACCGCTCTTACGGACAGTCTGCACGCTCTGTGCCAAAGCGACACTGAAGGTGTCAACGCGCAGCGAGGGCAGACCGATGGATATGCGCCGCTCGCGCAGACGCTCGTTGAGGTCTGAGAGGAGCGCCTCTATCTCGGAGTAGTCCGGGCAGTTCAGTGACAGCAGCGACACGCTATCGTGGCCGGTGTTCCGGGCAATCTGCTCGATCTGGTCCACCAACAGGCTTTCGTCGCGCTCGCGGACCGGTCGATAGACCATGCCTGCCTGGCAGAAGCGGCACCCCCGTGAGCAGCCGCGCGCGATCTCGACCTCGGCGCGATCGTGGACCGTCTCGCAGAAGGGCACGATGGGCTTGACTGGATAGGGAAGTGAGTCCAGGTCGAGCGAGAGCCGACGCGTGACCTGCGCGGGAACATCTTCGGCAGCAGGCACGGGCACCATCTGGCCAGTGTCTGCCTGCTCGAGGCGATAGTTCGCGGGCATGTAGACGCCGGGGGTCTCAGCAAGTCGCGCTAACGCTTCACGGCGCATCTCATCTGAGCGCTCGGGCCGGTCTTTGAGGTGCTCGGGGAGCGCGAGGAATCGGTCGAGAAGCTCATCGAGCGCCTCCTCACCATCGCCGATGACGAAGAGGTCGATGAAGTCGGCGATGGGCTCGGGGTTGAAGGCACACGGTCCACCGGCGATGACGAGTGGGTGGTGGCCGCGGCGATCGGCGCTGAGCACGGGTATGCGGCCCAACTCAAGCAGCGCGAGGATATTGGTGTAGGTGAGTTCGTGCTGAAGTGTGATGCCGACGAGGTCGAATTCGTCCAGGGGCGTGTCCGACTCAAGCCCAGTGAGGACGATGCCGTGTTCCCGCATGAGAGCGATAGCATCAGTCCAGGGGAGGAAGACGCGCTCCGCCGCGGCATCGGGGCGCTGGTTGACGCCCTCGTAGAGTATGCGGAGACCCAGATGGGACATACCTATGTCGTATAGGTCGGGGTAGCACAGAGCGATGCGGACGTCAGCGTCCGGCTTGACGATCTGGTTCCACTCGCCACCGATGTAGCGCGCGGGTCGCTCAACCTGTTGCAGAAGTTCTTCCGGGAGCATTCACAGAATCCATAACGGCTCCAGCGTCAGGCTGGAGCCACGTAACCGCCTACCACCTTATGCA
This sequence comes from Candidatus Zipacnadia bacterium, assembly GCA_029821735.1. Lineage (GTDB taxonomy): Bacteria > Armatimonadota > Zipacnadia > Zipacnadales > UBA5352 > JALGSU01. The sequence goes on from JALGSU010000001.1 coordinate 129,953, forward strand.
CAGGCATCATACGTGCGAACACGTGTGATGTCAAGCTGGCAGAAGGCTGAGAGCCGACCAAACGGCGACACAAGAGGGGGTCGGGGCTGTCAGAAGGAAAGAAGATATGACCAAGTTCGCCAAGTCAGATGCCCGAATGCCGCGGGAGGGGCGTGGCAGGCGTTGCATGCGATGCGGACGATGTTTACGGGAGGTAACGCGGTGACACGCACGAAGTCGTTGATAGCTATGATCGCGCTGCTCGTGGCGGTCGGAGTGCTGGTCGTGATTCAGCTCTCTTCGGCCCAGGCGACGCCGGTCGCGGGCGATCGGCAAGTTGTGGCAGCCGTGGCATCCGAATCAGTAACTGAGTATGAGCCAGATCCGTTCGAGCCCCAGCGGGTGCGCAGCAGCACTGTGCGCGTGCGGCGGGTTGCGCTGGTGTACTCAGACGGTACCATAGAGGTGACAGCCGTCGGCAAACAGTAGATCGACAGCTCACGAACGGAGTGGTTCATGTGGCGAAGCAGGATATCGCCTATACGGATGGGTTTGACCAGTTCTGCTCGGCGCTGACCAGCGGCGGGTCACTGCTGGTCTCACTGGATGAGGACGGTCGCCCGAACGCAATGACTATCGGCTGGGCCCTGCTGGGGTTTGTGTGGCGGGCACCGATCTGCGCGGTGATGGTGCGGCCGTCTCGATACACGTACCAATGTATGGAAGCGACTGGGGATTTCACGGTGAACGTGCCGCCCTCGGAGCTGGCCGACGAAGTGATGTTCTGTGGCACGAAGTCGGGTCGCGACCACGACAAGTTCGAGGAGTGCGGCTTCACGGCCGTGCCGGGGCAGAAAGTGAAGTCGCCGAGTATCGACGAGTGCGTAGCCGTGTGGGAGTGCACGATCGTGCAGAAGAATGACGTTGTCCCAGAGGCGTTCATCCCGGAGATCGTGGATGGCCTCTACGCGAGCGGCGATTTCCACCGTGTGTATTACGGGGAGATCGTGGCCTCGTATGCTGACCCGGAGCGCTGGTAGGGACGTTGCGGCAGGTCAGTCGGGCGGCAATGGAGAATCCAGTTGCGAGATGTGAGGACAAGCACCACACATGAGAGAGGCGACCTAGATGGCAACAGTAGTCACTTTCGGAGAGATCATGCTGCGCTTGACCCCGCCGGGATTCCAGCGGTTTGTGCAGGCGCATTCCTTTGACGTGGTATATGGTGGCGGCGAAGCGAACGTGGCGGCGAGCCTGGCGAACTACGGCGTGGATGCGCGGTTCGTGACCGCCCTGCCTCCGCATGAGATCGGCGATGCATGTGAGAATTTCCTCCGGCAGTTGGGCGTTGACACGTCTTACATCGTGCGCCAAGGCGATCGGCTGGGGATATACTTCCTGGAGATGGGTGCCGTGCAGCGCGGCTCGAAGGTGATCTATGACCGATCCGGGTCGGCACTGGCGGAACTGAAGCCTGGCGACATCGACTGGCGAGCCGCTTTCGAGGGCGCAGACTGGCTGCACTGGACGGGGATCACACCGGCCATCAGCGAGGGGGCCTCGGATACGCTCAGGGAGGCGCTGCAGATGGCGGCGGAGATGGGCCTGTCGATCTCCTGTGACCTCAACTACCGCAGCAAGCTGTGGAAATGGGGCAAGGAGCCGAGCGAGGTCATGGGCGAACTGGTGGAGTATGTCGACTACGCCATCGGCAACGAAGAGGACGCTGATAAGGTCTTCGGTATCACCGCCGAGGGCGTCGATGTGGAGGCCGGCGAGGTGGAGGCCTCCGCGTACCGGAGCGTGTGTGAGCAGCTCATGGAACGCTTCAGCAAGCTGAAGAAGGTCGCGATTACGCTGCGCTCGAGCGTGTCGGCTTCGCATAACAACTGGAGCGGTGTGCTCTACGATGGTGAGACGCTGTACGAGGGGCCGAAGTACGAGATCACGCACATCGTCGATCGCGTGGGCGGCGGGGACTCGTTCTGCGGCGGCCTGGTGTATGCGCTGTCGAGCGGCAAGAGCGATCAGGAAGCGATTGACTTCGCAGTCTCCGCCAGTTGCCTGAAGCACACCGTTTATGGTGACTTCAACCTGGTGAGCGTCGACGAGGTCGAGAAACTGGCAGGGGGCACGGGCAGCGGTCGCGTGCAGCGGTAGTATGAGAAGCGCTGAAATCGCCGCATAGAGGGCGTTAGAGCCCTGTGGGGAGCCCCGGCGCAGTCTTGACCGTCCTGTGTCATTGTGGTATGCTCATCTCCCCCTACGTAAGTAGGGCCTTAACGTGTGTACCGAGGGCGGCGACGCGGAGTTGCCGGTCCGGGTGCACCATATCTCAAGTAGCGTAACGTCGGCGCTTCCGGACTGCCCGGTCCGAGCGCTTTGACGTGCGGCGGCAGCACACTTAGCTGGCGCCGTGGAACGGAGGAACCCTGTAGTGGCACTCGTAACGATGAAGGAACTGTTGGAGGCCGGCGTACATTTCGGCCACCAGACGCGTCGCTGGAACCCCAAGATGAAGCCGTTCATCTACCATGAGCGCAATGGCATCTACATCATCGACCTGCATGCGACGCTCAAGCTGATCGAGAACGCCTACGAGTATGTCAGAGGCATGGCTGCCGAGGGCGGCGTGATCATGTTCGTGGGGACGAAGCGGCAGGGGCAGGAGTCAATCCGAGAAGCGGCCGAGCGATGTGGCATGCCTTTCGTGACGCAGCGCTGGCTCGGTGGGATGCTGACGAACTTCCAGACCATCCGCAAGCGGATCGATCACCTGCACGAACTCACCAACGCTGAAGAGCGCGGCGAGTGGGCCCGGCTCACGAAGAAGGAAGCCCTGCATCTCTCGCGCGAGCGGGAAAAGCTTGAGGCGAGTTTGGGTGGCATCAAGGACATGCAGAAGGTTCCGCAGTCGATGTTTGTAATCGACACGCGGCGCGAGGAGACAGCGGTCCGTGAGGCCAACATTCTTGGCCTGCCGGTCGTCGCGGTCGTGGACACGAACAGCGATCCCGAGTGCATCGACTGGCCGATACCCGGCAACGATGATGCGATTCGCGCGATCAGGCTCTTCGCGAACCTTTGCGCCAACGCGGTAATCGAGGGGCGCAACGAGTATCAGCAGAAGCGCATCGAGGCCGCCGGGACTCCCGAAGAGGCAGCGGCGATCGCGCTTGAGGTAGGGCTTGAGCTGCCGGAGCAGGCAGAAGAGGCGGCAGCCGAGGCCGCAGAGGCCGCAGAGGCCGCAGAGACCGCCGCTGCGACGCCCGAGGAGTTCACCGGCGCGGTCGAGGACCAGTTCATCGAGGAGCAGTTCATCGACTTGGACATCGACAACGCCGAGAAGAGCGAAGAGTAACGCGGACTCAGTTGGTCGTGTGACAGTCCGTCCGCGTATCACATAGCAGACAGAGAGGGGGCAAAGGCCGCGATAGCGGCCTTCCCCGCAGGAGGAACATAGATGTCAGTGAACGCTGAGCAGGTCAAGGAATTGCGGGACAAGACGGGTGCAGGCTTCATGGACTGCAAGCAGGCGCTCGTGGATGCGAACGGGGACATGCAGCAGGCTGTTGACGCGCTGCGCAAGAAGGGCATCGACGTGGCGATGAAGCGTGAGGGCCGGTCGGCGGATGAGGGCACGATCGCTTCTTACGTTCACGCCGGCAGTCAGATCGGTGTGCTGCTCGACCTGCGCTGCGAGACGGACTTCGTGGCGCGGACGGACGAGTTCCGCGAGGTGGCCCGCGAGCTTGGCATGCAGGTTGCCGCGATGGCGCCCGGCTGGGTTAGCCCTGAAGATGTTCCGGAAGAGGTACTCGACCACGAGCGGACCGTGTTGAAGGAGCAGGCTCTCGCCGAGGGCAAGCCCGAGCACATCGTCGAGAAGATGGTTGAGGGCCGGCTGGCGAAGTTCTTCGAGGAGAACTGCCTTATCAAGCAGCCGTTCCTCCGCGATGACAGCATCACGGTTGAGGACAGGATCAATGACCTGGTCAGCGCTTGCGGCGAGAAAGTCGTCATCCAGCGCTTCGTGCGCTTCCAGATTGGCGAGGAAGAGTGAATGAGTTCTTCCGAGGCAGGCCAGAGTAGCGGTAACAGGCGTGTGCTGCTGAAGCTCAGCGGGGCTGCCCTTAAGGGCCCCGAGGCGTTTGGCCTGCACTGGCCGACAGTGAATCGGCTGGCGGCGGAGATTAAGGAAGCCACCGAGAGTGGTGTTGAGGTGGCGATCGTGGTCGGTGGCGGGAACATCTGGCGTGGCAAGGAGGCGGCGGGCGAGGGGATGGAGCGGGCCGCCGCTGACTACGCGGGGATGATCGCGACGGTGATCAACGCTCTGGCGCTACAAGTGGCCCTCGAGACGATAGGGGTCGATACGCGAGTACAGACGGCCATAGAGATGCGCGAAGTGGCCGAGCCATTCATCCGACGCCGAGCGACCCGTCACCTGGAGAAGGGACGCGTGGTCATATTCGGGGCGGGCACGGGGAACCCGTATTTCACCAGCGACACGGCCGGTGTGCTGCGAGCGGTGGAGATCGGCGCTCACGTGGTGATGAAGGCGACTGACGTGGATGGTGTCTACGACAGTGACCCGCGCCAGAACCCCGATGCGAAGCAGTTGCCGGAGCTGAGCCATTTCGATGCGCTGAACCGGGACCTGAAGGTCATGGATGCGACGGCAATATCGCTGGCGAAGGACAACGATCTGCCAATAGTGGTGTTCAGCCTGGAGATTCCGGGTAACGTCCTAAAGGCGATCAAGGGAGAGCGTATAGGCACGATAGTCAGCTAGTCGGGCATTCCGTCCAATGGAGGGAAGACCATGGACCGACTGATAGCGAAGGCAAAGGCTGACATGGAGAAGACGGTCGCCGCCGTGCAGAAAGACATGGCGGCCTTCCGTACTGGCCATGCGACAACCGCGCTGGTTGAGGGGCTGAAGATCGAGTACTATGGTACGAGTGTCCCGATGAACCAGGTGGCGTCGATCCAGGTAATGGACACGCGGCTTCTGGGGATCACGCCGTGGGACAAGACGGCACTGCCCGCCATCGAGAAGGCGATCATGACCTCCGATTTGGGGCTGATGCCGAGCAATGACGGCAACGTCATCCGGCTTGAGATTCCGTCACTCACAGAAGAGCGGCGTGAGGAACTGGCTAAGCAAGTGAGTGGGCGCGCGGAGGAAGGCAAAGTCGCCATTCGCAACATCAGGCGACACGCCAACGACGGTATCGACAAGATGGAGAAGGCGGAGGGGCTCTCCGAGGACGAGGTGCGGGTAGGTAAGAAGGAAGTCCAGGGGAATACGGACGAGATGAGCAAGGCGATCGACACGATCTTGGAAGAGAAGATCCAGGAGATGATGGAAGTGTGAGCGCGCTCGCGGGCGATACGGTGGGGTACGGACTGGAGCGGGCCCGAGAAGAACTACGCGCAGCGGGCATGGCTATAGGGTCGATCGAGAGGCTTGAGCCCGCTGCGGGAAGTAGCCCGAATGCGGAGGAATTCGTGGTCCGGCAGCGGCCCCACGCAGACGGAACGGTTGAGTTGACCGTCTGTCGGCGCTGGGCCGTGACGGGCAAGGGAGACGTGAAATGAGGGTCGCGTCCGAGGCAGTTGGGCGCACGAGGGAAGAGACAAGCCGCCGAACGGCTGCGTGTCCGAAGACATGAGTACCACGAGCCTGGGGGTGGCCCCAGGCTTGTGTTTTTTGAGTGGGCGAGCGATTGCAGACGTTGATTGGAGCCACGATGTCGGAGACCCAGGACGCCTCAACAGGCGGCGAGCGGATCATCCCTCGACACATAGCAGTGGTGATGGACGGCAATGGGCGATGGGCGACGGAGCGTGGCTTGGAGCGTCTCGAGGGACACTATGAGGGCGTGAAGGCTGCCCGCAGGTTCGTTGAGGCGGCGGACAGTCGTGGGGTCGAGGTCGTATCACTCTACGTGTTCAGCTCCGAGAACAAGTCGAGGCCGGCGCAGGAAGTGATGGGTCTGCTGGAGCTGATTCAGGACTCCCTGGTGGGTGAACTTGAGCGTCTGTGCGCGGAGCGGACGCAGCTGAGGTGCTCGGGGCGCATGGAAGGTCTTCCTCAAGGCGTGCGTTCAGCGCTTGAGGAAGTCAGGGATGCGACCGCGAGCAACGAGGGCATGGTTTTGAACCTGTGCGTCAACTACGGAGGCCGGGCTGAGATTGCTGACGCAGCTAAGGCGATCGCCGCCGAGGTGCAGGCGGGGACTCTGGACTTGGAGGCAATTGACGAGGAGACGGTACAGTCGCACCTGTATCATCCTGACCTGCCCTCGCCGGACCTTCTGATCCGACCGGGAGGCGAGCTGCGGGTGAGCAACTTCCTGCTGTGGGAAATCGCCTACACCGAGTTCTTCGTGCTGCCGATCTATTGGCCAGCTTTCACGGAGGAGCACCTTGACGAGGCGATAGACGACTTCAACCGTCGTCAGCGACGCTTCGGCGGGAGAGCGAAGACAGAAGAATAGAGCGACGCATCAGATCACTTAGAGCCGGAGGCGAATGTCATGCGCAGGATCATGTTTTTTGCAGTTGCATCCCTGCTCGTCTGCGCAACGTTGTGCGGCGGGACGGCGTTTGCGCAGGTCGAGGACGAGGTAGTCATCCTCGGCATTGATTTTGAGAAGCCTGTCGTGGACGCCAAGTATGTGGCCGACGAAGTTGAAATCGGGGTCGGCGGCGTGAAGATGTTCAGGATTCGCGCTTCGGCGGTCGGGTACAGCCCGGCGGAACGCGCGCGCATCGTGGACGCGCGACTCGTGCATGCACTGTCGTATGGCAGCCTGGACCCGGCGGATGTCCAGGTGGCGTCGGTCCGGGGCCTGCCGACTGTCTATGTGGGCAACATCCGCATCGTTTCGGTCTACCCGAGCGATGCTGAGGCCGCTGGCGGCATCTGCTCCCAGAAGCTTGCCGGCGTGTGGGCGAGTTCGCTTGCCTGTTGCCTGCGGTCGCTGGCGCCGTATGCGCGTGTGGCTGAGTAAGAACGCGGCCTGAAGATCAGCAAATGAGCGCCTCGCCGGAATCCGGCGGGGCGCTTTGCGTATGTGGTGGAGGCGTCGCGTCGGAGCAGGCGGATTACTGGGCGATGACGACGTTGCAGTTGTCGAGGAATTGGCCGATCCGGTTGGCAGCGCGGACTCGACGCGTGTCCTGAGCGGCGATCTCGAAGTTGCATCGAGCAGCGCCGAAGACACGTTGAGCGCGGATCACGAGAGGATTGGCGCCGGCTCTCTCGCTGGCGCGCGCCGACTGCAGTCCGTGAGCCCAGGCGGCAGTGCCTCGACCGATGGCCCACGCGGCCGAGCAGCCGACGGTTCCCCACACCTCACCGCCGCGGGGCCCGAAGATCCTGGGGTAGATGCTGCGCATGGTGCGCATGCCAGTGGCGTCGATGATGAGGCCCGTGTAGGCTCCTGGGGGCAGGTCTACGCGTCCGGCGTCGCCCACGAGCGGGTCAGTGCAGTGCGCGGTTCCTGGGCGTGGCCCCCTCCCGGGGCGGGCTGCCATCGATGGCGCGCGAGGCAGCCACTCGACGAGGTTCTTGCGCCATGCCCCGGCCTGCTGCAGGGGCGTATTGCCGTTTGGTGCGGCATCGGCCTCGTAGACGTGCATAAGCAGACGGCTGCCTACATAGATCGCGGGCACACCATCCTCTTCGACGATGCGCACCTCGGGTTTCGCGCAGTTCTCCCACGAGATGATGTCGGTGATGCGGGCGTCGATGAGAGCGCCGCGTTCGCGCACTGACGGGGCTTCGCCGCGAGCGCGGATGCGGGCCACGATGGCGCTACTGACCATCACATGAATGACCTGGCCGTCCGTGGCCTCGGGGTCCGCTGCGTTCGCCGGAGGAGTTGGCGGGGGCTCGGGAAGCGGGAGCTGGTCAAGTGCGGCGGTCAGGTTCGCCTGCCACTCGGCGGCAAGCACAGATGGGGTGGAGTCATTGACCGCCGCATCCTCCTCGAAGACACGAATGATCATGAAACTGCCGACGTAGATCGCGAGGGTCTCGTCGACCTGCTCGACCGTCACCTGCGGCGCGTATCCCAGAGCGCGCGCCTCGAGGACCTGCGCGAGGCGAGCGTTCACTTCAGCCGCTCGACCCGAGATGGTGGGCGAAGCGCCGGAGTGCCGCACGCGGGCGATGACCGTCTCGCCCAGCTGGATTGGCCGGGGCTCGCCGCTATCTTGGGCTTCGGGCAGTGTGGGCTCAGGTTCGATGGGATCGTCTGCAGCAAGCGGTGCGCCGAGGTCCATCACCTCTGGGATGGCCTTGAGCAGGGCCGCCTCAAGCTCGACCTGCCAGGCTCGAGCCATGTGCTCGGGGTCGTCGTCGGGCGTGTCGAGATCGCCGGGGAGAACGCGGACGACTACCAGGTCGCCGACCACCAGCGCTGGAGTCCCATCGACGGCAGCCACTTCGACCGGGGGCGCGCCCGCGTCCTGGTGTTGGGCGACAACTTCGCGCAACTGCGCCGCGACCTCATCTGCGCGTTGCAGCAGGTCACCGGCGTCTCCGGGGTCGCGGAGCATGAAGACTATCTCGCCCACGAGGCGGACCGGCACCGCCTCCTGTTGCGCCTGAACGGCGACGCACAGGGCGAGGGACCCGAGCACAATTTGAGCAATTGATCGGTTCATGATGAGGCATTGCCCGTCGCGAGAGGAGTGCGGACACGCGTCAGGTCACGAGTGACCATGTCTGTCGAGCAGGTCATGGTAGACGGCGATCGTCTCCCGAGCCATCTGAGTAATGCTGAACGATGCGGCCGCCTCTGCGGCGATGGGGCTGAGCGCGCCCTCGGAAATTGACTGTGGTCGCTGCCACGAGCGGTCGAGATCCCAGGACTCGCGGGAGACGAGGAACTGAGAGACTTCCGCGGGCGTCCCGCCATCGCGCAGGGGGCGCATGGCCTTGACTTCCAGTTTGAGTCGCTCGATGATGCTATAGGCAAGGGCCTCGGGCTGGGTCTCGGGCACGATAGTGACGCCACTGCTTTCGGCAAGCATCTCGTCTGTCTCGCTCCCGGCGAATGCGACGACGCCGAGACCGCGTATGAGCGCCTGCAAGGCGACCTGTCCACTTGGCCAACTCATCTGCGGGATCACGATAGCATTGAGGGGCGTGAGCAGCTTGGCGATCTGCACGGGCTGGGTGAGGAACACGGTGGCGCCAAGCAGGCCTCTCTCGTGAGCCATCTCGTAGTATTCATCGGCTCGATCAGTGCCGCCAATGAGCGCGAACTCGAGATTTGGCTGGTCTCGGCATATCTCCGCGGCAGCGTCCAGGAAGAGCTTGACCGTGGCGGGTGGCGTGAGGTCTACCATGCACCCGACGACGGCGGCGGTAGGGTTGATGCCCAGAAGCTCGCGTCGTCGGCCGATTGTCACGGAGTCATGGTAGCGCCTGGCGTCGATGCCGTATGGGACGACAGCCACACTCTCTTCCACAACAGGCGCGAGACGTCCGAGTTCGTGGCGCTGCACCTTCGAGGCCGCGATGATCGCATCGGAACGACGCAGCACGTAGCGATACGCATTGGCTCGCCAGAACCGGTCGGCACCGTTTTGGAGGAGATGAGGGAGAAGGTTGGGGGTGCATACCATCGGTGGTGCGAACCCCCGCCGGCGTCCCATGAGAACGTGTAAACCCGCGCGCAGGCCATGTGCGTGGATGAGTGCGGGCTTCCGCTCTGAGAGGAGCTGGGCAAGGTTGCGAGCCGCCGCGTACTTGCTGGGAAGCGAAGTGTTGGCAGGGACAGGGACTCGGAATGAGGGCACGTTGGCGTGTGCGAGGTCCTTGGCGAAGTCCTTGGGTATCTCGCCGACAACGCTGACGGCATACCCCCAGGACTTGAGGAGCGAGGCGAGCGAGAGTACGTGCTCGCTTACCTGTGGGGAGCAGGCTCCCACGACTTGGATCAGTTCGCCGGGCTCGTGACTACTGAGGGCCAAGAGCGAGATCATGCCCGCGCGGGATGCGCGGGCAAACCCTTTCACGACAAGACTACGTCGCCCGGAGGCCGGAACGGAGCGCACAGCGACGGGCGTCGCTCAGTGGACTTATACCACCAGCCAGCGGAGGTGTCAAACGAGCGCCGGCTCCGCGCGGATGGTGCGTGGCGCGTGCCTGCGCGCGGATTCACCCGAGGTCAATGGACGCCTCAGCGTCGATGCCTCTCTGGCAGGTCGCGCGGATGAGCAGATTGGCTGGCGCAGTTGCCTTCACGAACCACTCGCATTCGGGGGATCGGGCGTGTGGCGCCAGATGACCGATGGTCAAGTGGCGATGGCGCGAAACCATCTCGGCGTCATCGCCGAGGACGAGCTCAATCTGCACTGGCTTGAGCGAGCGGAGCGTCAACGCGCGCTGGGTTATGTTGGTGGGGAATGCCCCGGTGTTGCGGACACGCGCGCGGATCCGGTGAATATCGCCAAAAGAGGCGACTTCAAGGTCGGCGATGTCCAAGATGGGGCGCCGAGCAGCGTACTCGACTATGAATTGAGCCGAGCCGGGCGCGATGCGCGTTCGAAGGTCGTCAAGAGACGGGTTGATGAGCCAGAACTTCTTCCAACCACCGACCTGCACTTTGCCCAGTTGTGGGTGGTCTACGTCGCGCCAGTCGACGAATATCTCGTACTCGGGGTGCTCGTCATGATAGCGGAGCGCATCACGGTCTAGAAGCGAGCGCTCGCGGGTCTCAGTGTTGAAGAACTCCTCCGCCGTGACCCCGGCAGCATTGTAGATGTTGCCCAACTCAATCTCGTAATGATACAGCCCCATGTGCTTGTAACCCCAGTCGCCAGAATGGCCCTTCAGGCTGAGAGAAGGTTCCTTGGGGTTACGGTAGTCGATGGTGGCAAGCGGACCAAAGCCGGTCAACTCAGCGGCGCGTTCGCTGAGTTGGCGGAAGACCTCCCGGTCGGCGGGATCGAGATCAGTCTCGGAACCACTGCTGGGCGGGCTGAGAATGGCGTTTGTGCCGCAGTGGAACCCAAGCGCGGCGAAGATGGTGGGGTGAGAGTAGACGAACTCCGCGAGCGCCTTCATCTCGGGCTCGGAGAATGGGTAGTCGCCCGCGCCGTGCTGCTCGTGCTCCTGGTGCCAGTTTGCGGGCCAGTTGCGGTTGAAGTCGTGGCCGCGCGCATGGTAGGAGAAATCGCCGCCATCGTAGTCGTGGATGAGGCCCTCGGGATGGACGCGGTAGAAGGGGCCCTCGTTGTCGGTCGGCTTGCGGGGGACCATCAGGCGCGGATCGACATCGTCGGCCTTCATGTCGCCGTCGGGTGTCTCAACGCGCATTGAGAGGATGTGGCCATCGCCGTCGACGTCGTGTTGATAGAGGTTATTGGGCAGGCGGAACTCTTCGCGACGACTGCGGATCTCGCCGCCGGTGGTAACGGCAAACTCGGCACCATCGGGGTTGAGGCGGGGTATGATGCAGAAAGCGACGTCTTCGAGCAGAGCGGCCGTGTCGACGCCGTCGATTTGGCCGGTTAGTAGAGTGTGGATGAGTTGGAGGCAGGACGTGGTGCCGGCGAGTTCCTTCGCATGTATGTTGCCATGGACCAGGAAGATGGGCTTGTCCTCAGCGGCGCCTGTGGCTTGGTCGGTGACCTGGAGCATCCATATCTGGCGGTCCTCGGGGGTCGAGCCAATGGCCGAGATTGAGCAGCGATCAGGGAATAGCCGGGCCGCATCGTGTAGCCAGGACGTGAGTTCATCATACGCGTACCAGCCATCGTAGCGAGGCGCTTTGAGATCGGTCATGGTGGTCCCCTTGGTGCATGAGTTGGCGAAGGACACCGTGTGGTTCGCAGGCAGCGGGCGTGTTCCCTGCATGGGGTACGAAAAGAGGCGAGCCGCGCGGGGCGGCTCGCCTCTGACTGACGCCACGATGTGGCGTGCGGTTCGGGTCTACAGGCCCAGAGCTGCTCGCTTGGAGTCGATGTGGGCGGCGATGTCTTCGGCCACCTGCACGGGGTCGTCACCAAGGGCGAGCTTGCTGCCGAGGAGGCCCTCGATGTCCTCGGTCAGGAGCTGAACGACCTCGGGCGAGCCGGCGACGAAGGGCGTCGGCGAGACGTGGGTGTAGAGCCCAAGGGCGAGAGCGCCGAGGGCGTCGATGGTGGCCTTCTGCTCCATGTATTCGGGAGCGGTGACGGCCATCGGGAGCTCTGAGGGGTCAACGCCGAGAGCGTCGGCGACTGCGCCGACCAGCAGGGCGATGCCGAGGGCTTCGCAGACGCCGCGCAGGCCATCACCAGCGAGTTGCTGGGCGTCGATGGAGTTGAGGCCGGCGACCTGGGTGGCGGCGTTGCCGCAGCCAGCAGAAAGGACGAGGATGTCGCGCTTGATCAACTCGCGGACGACTGCCGCGGTGAGGCTGTCCTGTGGGCCATTGGTGAGCGTGGTGCAACTTATCATGGCGACGACGCCGCGAACAGCGCCGCTGGTGATGACGTCAAGCAGCGGCTGGAGAGTGCCACCCAGCGCGGCTACGACGGACTCGTTGGAGAAGCCAGTCACGATGTCCGTGGTGTTCGCGACGGGGTTGGTGGGCCGCCCCTTGCGTTCTGTGAAGTTCTCGAAGGCATGCCGGGGACGCCGATGACATGGGAGACAGCGACGAGGCGCGTCCCGTACTTCTCGGCGACTTCGGCCAGCGAGGGGATGGAGCAGTTCATGTCCATCGCGAAGACGTCAACCGCACCAGTGGCGATCGCGTATTCCTGGCAGATCCAGTTCCCGGTCAGCCCCACGAAGACATCGCTGGTCTCGAGGCGCTGCATCATCTCTTGGCCCGTCTCAATGGAGCCGACGATGCGGAGACCCTTTGCGCCAAGATCGCGGGCCTTCTGCTGGACCTCCTCGGCCTCGGCAGCCTGCACGAGAGCGAAGCCCATGAAGGGCTCGTGACCGTTGGGGAGTATGTTGATGTACTCCGGGTCGAGGATACCAAGATCCACTTTGGCCTCGTGCGGGGTCGGAGTGCCAAAGAGCGCGTCCTGGCCCATTTCGAGCGGGACCTGGACGCCGTAGAAGGTGGCGATGCCCATGCGCAAACAAGTCTTGGCGAGGGAAACGTAATCGCCATCGATGTTCGTCATCGAGCGTGTGGTTGCGTCCATGATCTCAATGAGGCCGCCACCGGGGAAGATGCCCAGCTCACGCCAGACTTTCTTACGGCTCTCGGGAGCGAGGGCTTCGACCCAGATTGACTCCTCAGAGCTGTCCTGGGAGAGCGACTCGAGGATGCCCTTGCCTACTGCCTCAGCGCGGGCGAGCACGTCGGGCTCGTCGATGCCGAGGACGCCTGCGAGCAGGTCAAGCTTTGACTCGTCTGCGATGGTGAAAGGAGTGGTGCCCTGGCCAGTGGCGATGAGCGTCTTGGCGACGTCACGTGCGTGATGGGTGTAGGCGGCCAGGCCCATGACGTTCTGATGCAGGACGCCGCGCATGACCATTCCGGCACCGTCGATACCACATGCGCCACGGGGGTTTTTGGGCGTGATGCGGCAGGGGCCCTGGCTGCAGATGGAGCAGCGCAGACCGGTCTCACAGAACTTGCAGCGGTTGCCCTGGGCGTCGAAACGGTCCGCGACGTTCGTGATCTCGTCCTCGGCAACGACGCGGTACTGGGCGTTGACAGAATCGTGTTCGCTCACAACTTCGGGCATGTTGATCCCTCCGAGATTGGTCCTTGATGGTGCGGCATGGCGCCGCTGCCTATGAGCTTTCGAGTCGGCCGTCAATGGTGACGATTACCTGCTTGAATGGAATGTTCTTCGCTGATGCCGCAAGGGCCTGCTCAACGAGCATGACCAGACCAGAGCAACATGGCACCTCCATGCGCGCGACAGTGACGGAATTGAGGTCATGTTCTGTGAAGATCTCAGTGAGCTTCTCGATGTAGGGCTCCACTTCGTCGAGCTTGGGGCAGGCCGTGATGACCGGATGGCCCGCGAGCAGACCGTCGTGGAAGTCTGCATAGGCGAAGGGCACGCAGTCGGCACTGATGAGCAGGTCGGCGCCATCGAGCCACGGGGCCCCGACAGGGACGAGGGTGAGCTGCACGGGCCAGTTGCGCAGTTGCGGCGGGCGCGAGGTGGTCTGACTGGGCGCTGCGCTCTCCTCGGCGAGGCCGAGGGACATTGCCGCCGCAGACGGGCAACCACAAGGCGACTTCTGCTCGGGGGCATCGGCCTGCGCGGCGACATGCTCCATGGCCGCTTCCTCGTCGAAGGCGTCGGCCCCACGTTCAATGACCGTGATGGCACCTTTGGGGCAATCGCCGAGGCAGGCGCCGAGACCGTCACAGTAACGGTCCTCAACGAGGCGGGCCTTGCCATCGATTATCTGGATGGCGCCCTCCTTGCAGCCAGGGACGCACAGGCCGCAGCCATCGCATTTCTCTTCGTCAATCTGGACAATGGTCCGGACGGTCTTCACTGACATTTGCAGTTCCTCCGGTCGTGGGCGGGCGCATGTGCGGATGAACTGCAGCCGCCCACCTCCATAGTGGTAATGTCCGCAAGAGTGTTTTCAGTGAGCGCTTTCTCAATGAGTTGCTGCACCTGTGCCCACGTAGTCTGGAGGGGACAGGTAGCTGCGTTGCGGCAAACCTCGATGCCCATCACGCAGTCGGTGACAGTGAGGGGGCCCTGGACGGCAACGACGACATCCAGCAGTGGCAGATCTTCGGGGGCGCGGTCCAGGCGAAAGCCGCCGCCCGGGCCTCGCTGGCTGGCCACGAGATTGGCGCGGCGCAGCGACTGCATGATCTTGTGCATGAAGTCGATGGTCGCCCCAGATGCTGCCGCCAACTGCTCTGCGGTGAATGATGTGTCCGCCGGCGAGTTGGCCATGTGCAACAGGGCATGCAGAGCGTAAGTTGTGTTCTGCTTGATGATCTGCATATTCTGGAGTAGGTTACTCCATAATAGAGCTAATGTCAAGTGTTGAGGTAGAGTTTTCTCGCTATCCTGGTGGTTGACTGTCGCGGAAGGGAGCAGGTGGGCATGTCAGGATGGGAGAAGAGAGGCAAGTGTTGTGGCTGAGATCACGGACGAGAACTGACTGAATGGACCTGCAGGGAGGCGCAGGAAGTGAAGCTTGGGCTACTGACTTTTAACATGGCAGCTGAGTGGGACCTGGACACCATCTTGGGGAAGTGCAAGACCTATGGGTTGGGCGGCGTGGAATTCCGGACAGACCGGGAGCATGCGCACGGTGTCGAGATTGACACCGACAGTGAGCAGCGCAGCGCGATTGTGAGCAAGTTCAGGGAGGCGGGGCTGGAGATCATCGGGCTGAGCAGCGGGTGCAAGTTTGACTCGATGGATGAGGCGGAGCTGGCGGAGAATATCGAGCGCACCAAGGCACATCTGGATCTGTGCGCGGAACTGGGCGGCGGCGGTGTGAAGGTGTTCGGGAACAACGTGCACACCGACGAAGGCGTCGCTGAAGAGGACACGATCAAGCAGATCGGCGAGGCGCTGCACGAATGTGCGGAGTACGCGCGTGAGCTTGGTGTGATGATCAGGTTCGAGATGCACGGCGACTTCCAGACCGCGGAGCAGTGCAACGAGATCATGCGGCAGGCGGACAGCGAGGGCATCTGCCTGATCTATAACTGCAACGTAAACGATCCCGTCGACGGATCGATCAGGGACATCTACACGACTGTCTCGCCGAACGTGGGGCATGTGCATCTGCATGATCTGAGTGATGACTTCCCGTATCTGGAGCTTGTGAAGCTGCTGCGAGCGGAAGGGTATGACGGCTGGTGCACGACTGAGGTGCCGGACAGCACGGACCGCGACCGCGTGCTGGGGTACTACGTGGCCTTGTGGGATGCCTATCTGCGGATTGCCGAACTGGAGGCGTAGCGCGCTGAACTGAATGGGAACTCACGTCGTGAGGGCGCCGGGGCTATTCGCTCCGGCGCCCTAATCGTACGTGGCTGGCAGAGAGTGGCTAATGGCGGTCCGGCGGCGGCAGTGTTAATGGAGGAAGCGTGGGCGAGGGGAGCTTTTTGATCCAGCGAGGAAAGATTGCCTAATGGTGGGGATCCCGGAAGCTATGTTAATGGAGGAAGCAAGTAAGTGAGACTGATCGGCGCGGGCCCGTTGGCCCAAGTGCTTCGCAGACAGACCCCACGTCGCCCACATGGGGCGGGAAGGGGATGCATTTGGCTGATCAGGATCAGGTCTTCGAATACGAACCCGCATCCGTGCGGGAGTTCATCGTCGAGCCCGAGTATCTGGGTCTTGGGGACGAAGCTCACCCCGTCATCGTCGATGTCCTCGAGGAACTGCTCGACGGCGACTACAACGAAGCTGCACTGTGCTGGGGCATCGGGGCCGGGAAGTCCTACACGGCAAGCCTGGCGATCTTGTATCTGCTGCATCGGACGCTGTGTCTGACGGATCCGCAGCGACACTATGGGATCGGTTCGGGCAGCACGATCAGCTTTCTGAATATGGCCCCGAACGCTCAGCAAGCCAAACGCGTTGTGTTCGGCGAGATGCTGAGCAAAGTGCGGTCCAGTCCGTGGTTCATGGAGCGCTACGAACCGAAGATGCTGGACCGGGAACTGCGCTTCCCCAAGAATGTGGTTGTGATTTCGGGCAACTCGGCTGAGACCTATCCGCTCGGCTACAACGTGCTGGGCGCCGTGATCGACGAGGCGAGCTGGCTACTGGAGTCGCGAGGCGGGCAGCGCGATTCCGCTGAGGAGATATACAACGCTCTGCAAAGACGGATCAGGAGCAGGTTCCTCGATCGCGGTCTGCTGGTGATGATCTCATCGCCGAGGCACCGCGGGGATTTCCTGGAGCGGAAGATTGACGAGGCCAGGGCGAATCCGCAAGTGTATGCATCGCGAATGGCGACGTGGGAAGTCAAGCCTGAGAGCACGTATTGCGGCGAGACATTTGAGTGCGCGGGTCTGAGAGTGCCGACTGAGTACCGGGCGGAGTTCAAGCGCAACGAACGCCGAGCTTTGCGGGATCTCGCGGCACGGCCGGCGGAGAGCTTCGCGCCGTTCTTCCCGGACGCGAGCGTGCTCGAACGGGCGATTGACCCGAGCATGAGCCACCCGTTCGACGCCGCAGGGCGGCTGCTTGGTGGATGGAGCCCGGGGGACGGTGAGCCACGGTATGTGCACGTGGACCTGGCTTTGCGCAAGGACGCGTGCGGGATAGCCATGGCACATTGCGAACCGGGTGAACACGGCGCCGACCGGCCGATCGCAGTGGTGGATTTGATGCTGCAACTGCTGCCGCCCCCGGAGGGCGAGATTGAGCTGGCGCATGTGCGTGATCTGATTCTGCAGATGGTCTCACAGGGGGCAGCGATCGCCCAAGTGAGTTTCGATGGGTATCAGAGTGCAGACAGCCGGCAGATCCTGAGCCGGCACGGGCTGGACGTCGCATTGGTGTCGGTGGACCGCACGCCGGAGGCGTATGAGACACTGAAGGGACTGCTGAATGAGGGGCGAGCGCGGTGGTATCGATATGAGCCGGTGTTGCGGGAGTGCAAGGGTCTGGAACTGCTGCAAGGGACCAAAGTCGACCATCGATCCGGCGGGTCCAAGGACGTAGCAGATGCCGTTGCCGGGGCCGTGAGTGAGGCAGTGGGGAACTGGCGTACACGAGAGATACAGGGCCATATTGTGTAGGAATGTCGGCCGACCTATCCAGATGACAGATGGCAGAGGCCAACGACACGCGTTGCCTTGCACTGAGTACCAAGTAGCATGAAACCGGGAATCCGCCGGGACCGACAAAGCCGCTGCCCTCAAGCAGCGGCTTTCGCATTCGCGGAGGTATCGTCATGGACGACAGCTTCATCAAGGCGCATGTCGTTGGTGAGCCCGAGACCAAGGGTCGCAGCCAACAGTTGCCAGAAGAGAGTTGGCGGGAGTCGTACGCCAACGGGGAGGTCAAGGAGCCCCCGTATTCGTTGACGGCGCTGGCGGAGCTGTATGAAGTCAACACGACACACAAGGCATGCGTCGACGCGAAGACGGCCAATATCGTGGGTTTGGGGTACCGCTTTGTGGCAGCGGTTGGGGAGAAGCTGGCTGCACCGGCCAACCGTGTCTGCCTGGAACGGCTATTCGACACGTGCAACGACGAGATGACGTTCACCGAAGTGATTCGGGCGGTCTGGACCGACGTTGAGACGATCGGGAATGGCTACGTGGAGGTGTCGCGCAACAGCCGCGGCGAGATTGACGGCTTCTACCACGTCCCGGGCACGACGGTGCGCGTGAAGACGAATCGAGATGGCTTCGTGCAAGTGCGGGATGGCAGGAAGCAGCATTTCCGCACGCTCGGGGCTGAGGAGATGCGTGATCCTGAGGACGGACACGCGCAGAACGAGATGGTGCATTTCCGCAAGTACACGCCGCAATCGACCTACTACGGCGTGCCGGACATCCTGCCGGCAGTGACGGCTATTGCCGGTGATCGGGCGGCGAGCGAGTACAACGTGAACTTCTTCGAGCACAACGCGGTGCCGCGTATGGCGATCATCGTCGAGGGCGGGCAGATGACCAAGGATCTGTTGCGCCAGGTGCGCCAGTTCATGGAAGCGGAGATCAAGGGTCAGGCTCACAAGACGCTGATTCTCGATGTGCCAGGCAATGACGTGCGAGTGAGGCTGGAGCCGCTGTGCCAGATCAAGTCCGAGGACGCCGGGTTCCTGGGGTATAGGAAGGCGAACCGAGACGAGATCTTGATGGTGCATCGGGTCCCGCCGAGCAAGATCACGATCGTGGAGAACGCCAACCTGGCCAACAGCAAGGACCAAGACAAGACGTTCCGCGAGCAGGTCATCAAGCCTGAGCAACGGCGCATTGAGTTCCAGATCAACAGGCTCATCAGGGAGCAGATGGGGATCGGCGACTGGCGGTTCTCGTTCCGAGAGACAGACCTGAGCGAGGAGCGCGAGCAGGCCGAAGTGGCCAAGCTGTATACGGAGATGAATGTCTGGACATCCGACGAGATCAGGGCACAGCAGGGCCTGGCGCCGCTGCAAGCCGCAGGCGAAGAGAGCAGTTGATGGCAGCCAGTGGTATTGCATCAGGATCCATGATGGAGGTGACGTGATGGCTGCAAGTATGCAGAGCACAGGGGCGTTCTCAGTAACGATGCCTCTGATGAAGGTGTGGCAGGACGACGCGGGAGAGATGTGGTTCGAGGGCGTAGCATCATCTACTCGCCTCGACAAGCAGCAGGAACGGATGACCCCGAACGCGATCAAGAAGATGGGGGAGCAGACGGGGATTGACCTACTGCCCTCGCACTCGGCAGGCGCGCTTGAGGAACTGGGCGTGGTTGAGGACACATGGGTGGACAACGACCAGTTCAGGATCGCCGGTCGCTTGGACGGCAACAGCCCTGAGGCGCGACGGTTGTTCGAGAAGGTGGCGGCAGGACGGCCTTACGCTCTGAGTGTGGGCGGGCATGTGCGGCAGGCCTACTGGGAGTTCGACGATGACGCCGGGAAACCGGTGCGCCACATCGACGACGTGGCACTTGATCACGTCGCGGTGTGCCGGCCGGACGCCGCGGCCAATCCGGACACCTATCTGTCGGTGATTGCGAAAGCTGCCGACTCGATAGCGGGAGAACCGCCGATGGGAGCGTTTCCGGGTGGCGGTGAAGCTGAGGACGATCTGCTCATCCGGATCGGCAGAGCAGCCGCGCAGGCAGCGCGCAGCATGTGGCCGTTTGGGAAGTCTGACGAGTCCGATGGCGGCGGGGAGGACGAGGAAGCGGTCGAGATGGCCAAGGCGGCTGAGGATTTGACAGCGCTGCACGAGGAGATCATCGATACGCTGGCGATGGTGCGCAAGGCGCTGGCTGATCTGCAGGATGTCTCGAAAGCGGAGGAAGAGGCGCGTCTTGAGGCGGGGCGATCTCAGACCATTCCTGGCCAGGAGACGTACGCGCCGGCTGCGGAGAGTGAATGGTCGTGCGTGCTTTGAGGCGGTCTACCGGCCCAAGTGAGCGACGATGACCGATGTGCAAGCGCGGACAAGGGCGTCGATGGGCGTCCATCTACTCAGGAGTATGCTGAAGGGAGCGTCTTGAATTGTCTCAGCAGGAGATGCTGCAGAAGGCAGTTGACACAACCGATCTGACCGATGGCGGACTTCTGGCCACGGGCCAGGCAGATCGCTTCATTGACATGTCGCTGGATCAGTCGGTGATGCTCAAGGACGCGCGTGTGGTGCGGATGCACAGCGCGGTCATGGAGCTGGACAAGATCGCCACGACTGGCCGGGTTAGCCAGCTCAAGAGCGAGGGAGTGGCGCCGTCGACGCTGAGCGAGCCGAGCTTCTCCAAGGTGTCGATGACGGCCGTGGACATTATCACGCCGTTCGAGATCACGACTGAAGCGCTCGAGGACAGCATCGAGCGTGGCGACATGGAAGAGACTGTGGTCCGGGTGATGGCTCGGCAGACGGCGACCGACCTCGAGGAACTGGCGCTTCTGGGCGACTCGACTTCGGCTGACACGTTCCTGCAGGGGCAGGAGGGCTGGCGCAAGCTGGCCGGGGATGGGAACGTCATCGACCTGGAGGGCGCGACTCTCGACAAGGATGGCCTGTCGGCGATGTATAAGGCTCTGCCGGATGCCTACAAGCGCAACCACAACGACCTGCGGTACTACTTCGCGCCAGCAGCGGTGCAGGACTGGCACGACACTTTCGCGGACCGCGGTACGACCGGCGGCGACAACGCGCTGGTGAGTGCAGGGGCGCCTCCGTACATGGGTGTGCCGATAGTGGGGGCTCCGAGTATCCCGACGGATCTGGACGGTCTGAACGATTACGTGGGTTCGGATCTGACGTTCGGTCTGCTGACCCCGCGCGAGAACCTGATCTTCGGCGTGCACCGTCAGGTCCGGATCGAGAAGGACAAGGACATTCTTCGTGGTGTGAACATCTACACCATCACGACTCGGGTAGCGGTGGCCCTGGAGGAGACGGACGCCATCGTGGTCGCTATCAACGTGGGCCTGGCGGCGTAGGCCTGCTCGGCGATGGTTTGACGGCGGCCCTTGCGGGGGCCGCCGTCAGCGTACCGCGAGCCTTGAGTGCGCAGGCCGCGTAATGCATTGTGTTGGTGAGCAGCTTCGAGACCGGCGTCCGCGTGGTTGGTGCGTTGCATGAGGATCATCATGCTCCCAGCTCTTCGGCGGCTGTCAAAGGTCGGCTCACGGAGGTGTAATAAGTGGCGCGACCACAGATGCTTTTCCTCGGCAACAAGGGCCAGATATCGTATGAGGGCATCGGTAATGTCCAGACGGGGACGGGCCAGAAGGGCAGCATCGCCCTATGGTTCCACCCATCCGCAGCGGAGCCCCGCAACGCGATGGTTATCGTGGGGGTGGACAGTGAGAATGGCCTCACGCTGCGTCGTTACAAGCAGAACTACATCTGGCGCGTAGACAGCGGAGGCTCCTACAGACAGATAGAGACGCCGAACAGCGCGGTGACGTGGCGGCACGTGGTGGCGACGTGGGACTTCACGGGCGGGCCGGGAAGCGGCGTGATGCGCCTGTATATAGACGGCGTAGAAGCTCCCGAATCTCCCGTGACCAATGCTAGCGCGCCGATTGGCCCGCCTGCTGTCATCCAGTTCGGGCCTACGACGGCGGACACCCTGACCTCTGAGTACGCGGTGTACGACCAGTGCGCTATCTGGGACGATACGCTGGCCGCGGCAGAAGTGGCTGCCCTTTTCGGCCAGGGCCGTCTGCATGTCCCCGCTGAGGGCGACGGAAGCGGCAGCTTGCTGTTCCGGGCTTCCTGGGACGGGCAGTATGACGCGGAGGTGGCGGAAGGATCAGGCACGATGACCGTTGAGTGCGACGCGGATGAGTATTGCCGACTCGATGTGGGCAGTCGCGAGCACGGCAAACGGTTCGCTTACCAGATCGGCACGCCAAGGCACGATGGCAGCGAAGACGACCGGATACCTCTGTACGCGGTCATCCAGAAGTCTACCAAGGGAGCCGTGGCGGCGACTAACACGGCTGAATGGGGCGAATTGGCGATCAACGCGTCGGGGCAAGAGCTGCCCGTGGGTGCGTATCTGGCGCCTTGGCTTGCGGCACCGACGCAGCCGATGAATCTGCGGATTTCGGCTCACGTCGTGGCTGACGGAGCGCCCGTGAACCTGCCGATAGGGCTGGGCGCGCTCTCATATTTCCACGGCAACGGCGTTCGCTACACGGCGTCAGAGGGATGTACGGCCAGCAAGATCTACGCGAACCAGTTCCTCGAGCCAGATGGCTACTGGACAGGGGCTGAAGTGAGCGTAATCACGGGCGCGGCGCGTGGACAGAGACTGCGAGCGCTAACGAACTCGGCGGGTGAACGAAGCCTGACGGTCGAAGGCGAGTTCTCAGAGGCGCTGCCCGGAGGCTCTGTTGGCATCGCGGAGTTCCCCAAGCGGGTGGAGCCTCATCAGGATTGGGGGGGGCAATATCGCCTTGAGTGCAACTTCAGTCAGATTCACGACGAGGTAGAGCGGTTCAGTACGCTCGAGTGCGCGATCGGGGGCGGTCGCGGCTACTTCTGCGTTGATTCGGGTCGTGTGCAGCACTACGCGGACGTGGTCTACCAGGGCACGGTGTTCTTCGGCAAGCGTGAGGTGGCGATCTACCCGGACTGGCAGTGCACGTTGCTGATAGAGCGGATCGAGATGGATGGTCCGACGCTTTGCCAGAGCACCATTCATGGTGGTGGATCCGGAGACTGGTGAGAGTCCGAAGGTGTGGCTGGCGTCACAGACGGAGCGCGTGACATCGACGCCCGTGCAGTACAGCGATCCGGCGGCGGTTCAGGCGGAGTTCACCGAGGTGGGGACATGGCGTGAGGAGCTTCAGGCTTTCCCGAGCTGGATGGAGTATGACCGGACTGAGAAGTGTCTGCGGGCCCCGATCGTCGGGGTCGATGGGGAGGGCGTAGGGCGGATCGGGTACATCGTCGGGACGTGGAATGACGCCACGGGTCGAGTGGAGTGGGTGGACGATCCAGATCCGCGCAACCCGATGTTCACGTTGTCCGATCTACAGGAGCAATTGGGCGGCAAAGGGAGCCTGTACAACCGCTTCGAGTTCCTGAACGGAGTCTTCCAGACCCCCGACGGGACCTGGAGCATGTTGTTCGTGGCCGATCCGGGACTGCCAGATGGCATGGTTTCCAACCGGACGACAACCCGATCAGACCGTTTGTCGGCGGCCGAGACAAAGTGGTGCCAGAGGGCGGCGGGATAGGGTTCTTCGGCAACTGCGACTGCGAACACCGCTTCGTTGAGAACCGGTACGAAACGGACTGGGCGAAACGGTTCTGGGGATATGCGCGGACGAAGACTGAACTGCATCACGGCGATATGTATCACCTGCAGCCAGGTCGCCCGCTGTCGTGCGTGGTGACCAGCGACTTCAAGAACTTGCGGAACATGCCGTGGCGCAATACGGCGCTGGTGCCGCACTATGGCTGGTTCCACTACCCGCATCCGGAGTGGTACTCGGCATCGACGGTGGGCATCGTCGTTGACGATGGCGGCGTCACGAACTCACATGTGAACCTGTATGTTGCGGACGACGGGGTCAATTTCCAGAAGCTGTCGGGCCAGGCCCTGGTGGCCAACTACACTGCGCCTTTCAACGCCAACTACATGGCGCCCGCGAGCGTGCCGGTGCAGATGGGCGACCAGCGGCTCTACTGGTACCGGGGTGCGAAATCTGGCCTGAACTTCAGCATGGCGACGATCAGGCTGGATGGGGAGGCGGTCTACGCGCTGGAGGCAGGGGCGACGAGCGGTGATGTCCTGACGTGCGAGCTGCGGCGCCCGGCGGGTGGCTGGTCGGAACTGAAGCTGAACGTCGATCCTCATGGCGGCACTGTGCTGGTCGCAGTTGTTGATGCGGCGACTGAGGAAACAGTGTCCGGGCACGGCCTGTGGGACTGCGATGAGATCACCGAGGGCACGGCGCACCGTGTGACGTGGGACGGCACGGGCTTGTCAGAGCTGGCCATCGAGGCGATCAGGCTGAAGTTCCGTATGACGCGCACGGATGCGGCCAACGCTTCGCCGGAGCTGTGTGCCTGGCGAGCGCTTGCCCCGACTGCTGAGGACAGGCCGTGGTGTCAGACCCCCGAGGTCGAGGGGGAGATGAACCCGACGCGCGTGGCTGACACTACGCCCGAACTGACTTGGGAGTATGGTGACGCGGAGGAGAGGCCGCAGTCGGCGTTCCATGTGCTGGTCGCTTCGACGGATGAACTGGTGGCGCAGCACATGGGCGATCTGTGGGATAGCGGCGTGGTCTACAGCGCCGCGACCGGGGTGACCTACGACGGTCTTGAGCTTGGCTCTGAGACCACGTATTTCTGGAAGGTTCGAGTGCGAAACAGCGAGGGAGTGTGGTCAGAGGAATGGTAGCCAAGGGCGTGTTCACGACGGCGAATCTGACCTCGTACTGCAGTGTGGCGGACATCCTGGCTCTGCTGGCAGCACATGATCTGTCGGACTGGGGCGATGACGATGCGCTGAGGGTTCGTGCGACCGAGATTCTGGCCTCAACGAAGTCGGCCATCGACAGCGCGGCCGGCCGGGATTTCCTGCTGCATGCCGACGACGCAGTCGCCGTTGACGGCAACGGCAGTCGCAGCCTGTTGCTGTCGCCACTGGGACTTGTTCCGGTGGTTAGCGTGTCCTCGATCACGATCAACGGGAGCGCACTTGCCGACGAGGCATGGCTGGTGTACCCAGAGGAAGCGTGCATTGTTCTGAACTCCAGCGTGGGCTATGGACTGGTGTTCCCGCGTGGCAACCAGAATGTAGAGATGACTCTGGACTGGGGCTACGAGCGCGTGCCCGAAGACATCGCGATGGCGCAAGCGAAACTGGCTGCGGCAGAGCTACTGGCCGGCGCAAGCGGCGAGCGAGGTGGCGTGGAGGCGGTAAGCGTAGGCGATTACACGGTGCGCTACGGGAGTGACGGGCGGTGGGCGCACACCGTGCGGCGGCTTGCGTGCGAGGCAGCGGAGGCAGTCGGGCGCCATCGTCAGTTGGACTTCTGCGCCATTTAGGGTCGTGAGGGAGATGGCAATGAGGGATGACGTGTTCCGCAGCATGCTGGTGCACGAGGCGCAGATTGGCAGGGCGCGGGTGGAGTTGGACATTGACGGGGCCCCGCTGACACCGGTGTTCGACCCGGTGCTCTCGGATCTGCAGTGCCGCGTTACGCCGGCCCGCCAGATCAGCGACGATGATCTTCTGGGGCGCAGCGCGGAGGCGACGCACTGGCTCTACTGCGAGCCAGTCGATCTGCGCGTCGGTGACCGAGTATGGCTGCGCCCCGTCCAGACGCTCTTGACCGAGGCGGTGGAGGCCGGTCACGCGATGCTCTGTGTCGATGACACGAGTGGGCTGCGTGTGGGCGGCGCCGTTGAGGTGGGGAGCGGCGGTGAGGCCGAAGAGAGGATCGTCGCCAGCGTGGGTGTGGACCTGATCGTGGTGACGCCGGCGGTGAGTGAAGAGCACGAGGCGGGCGAGACAGTCAGCGTGCTTCGGACCTACGAAGTGCTGACGGTCGACGACGAGGCGGGCCTCGGGCACCATCTGAAGGCAGCGATCCGCGAGATCGCCTAGTATGTAGTGAGGACAACTGTGCAGGGACGCGGACACGAGCCGCCCGGGAAGATGCCGGGCGGCTCGTCAACTGCGTGAGCCCACGGGCCGATCGCCCGAAACGGAGTGAGGACCATTGGCGCTGGATATGTTCCATCACAACGAGATAGCGCGGGCCATTCGCCTGCTGTGTCAGAGCGCCGTGAGCCTGAAGGGCGACACGAGTGCGGGGGGCGACGTGAGTGTGGGGAGCAATGAACTGTTTGAGGTCGGCGATGCAGTGGTGCTTCGTGACTCGGCGAGTCAGGAAGCACACACGATCGTCGGGAAGACCGGCCTGAGCATCGTGCAGCTGTCAGGGGATGTGGGGGCATTTCAGGTAGACCGCGGTGCCCGACTGCAATTGGCAACCCCCAGGCTTGATGAGGTGGCCTGGGTGGGGCAGGGGTCGCCGGAGCTGCTCCCGCGGGCGCCAACCGACCAGTTTCCGTGTGTCCTGGTCATGCCGGGCCAGATGGAGCAGCCGTTTAGTGCCGGGGGCAACCGCGTGTTCCAGCAGGAGTACACGTATCACGTCTACTGGGTGCGCGAGTATGAAGAGGGCGAGGTGGCCAACGCGGCGGCCCTGGATGAGGCGGGCGAGCTGTTCAATCTGCTCATGCGGGATACATATCTGGGGGGCACCTGCTGGCACAGCCAGGTGACCACGGTTGAGCCCTCGCCGGCGGTCGAGGCCCGACTTCGTGAACGAGAGCGTCCGCTGCGGGTGGTGGAGTTGACGGTTGTGGCTAAGCGAGCGGCCGTGTGGGATCGTTAGAGACGGAAGCGCCCGAGCTGGGCGCCTGAACGGATACGTCGAGCTTCAGTTTCACGCAAGGTGGTGCATCGGATGCCTGTAGCACTGGCTCAAGAGGGCAGCTTCGGGTTTGGCCTGCAGAGCGCAAAGGGGACGTATGTTGCCCCGACCACGTGGCTGCCGTTGATGCAGGCGGGCCATTCGAGGAACGCGGATGGCCTGCAGATGCGCAAGAACTACACGCTGTTTGACATGGCAGATACGAATGACTACGAGAGCCGCTACTACAGCGCGGGTGAGTGGGCAGAGGGCGAGATTGGGGTGCCTCTGATCCCGGGCGCGCTTTCGAACCTGCTGTCATGGATCCAGGACCGGGACGCGGACAATCAGGGACGCTGGGGATCAGTCGTCATTGACTGCGTGAATGAAGTCAAGCAGTTGACGGACGTGAAGGTGCGGAAAGCGACGGTCGACCTGGTGAAAGGTGAGCCGGTATCGTGCCTGCTCGACGTTGCCGGGCTGAGCGTAGAGAGCGGAATTACGCCATCGCCCACGCTGCCAACCACGGCACCTTACATCTTCCGAGAGGCAACGGTGCAACTGAGTGTGAACGGCGGGGCGCTTAGCGAGGACATCAACTGCGAGCGCATGAAGCTGGTCATCGACAACGCAGTCGAGCCAGTCGCCGAGGGTATGAGACTGACGGCCGATCTGGCGCCGGGGCAGCTGTACAACCTGGCGGGCGTGAAGTGCGTGGGAGCGTTGAGCCGCGACTTCGTGGACAGCGACCTCTACAGCGACTTCGCTGACGGGATGGAGGCGGCGCTGGTCATCACGTTGACACGTGGGGAAGTGGCGGCGACCATCTCACTGCCCCGCATCCTGTATACCGCCAGCGACATGGGGCTGCCGGGCGTCCACGAGCAGCGGATCGTCGAACAAGTGCAGTTCGTGGCCCTGGGCAGCGTGGATGGTCTGACCGCGCCCGTCATACTTGCCTGAACCACCCATTTCGCGAGCGGAGGCGCATCTGACTATGAGCGATGAGATAACCCTGAGGGTGTATCGCACCAGCGATCTGACCCAGGCGGCGGCGCTTTGGAGCCTGGGGCACACCATGCACCACATCGACGTTGACGGTGAATGGGCCACCTTCGTGATCGGCTACGAAGTGACCGATGAGGAGCTGCAGGCGGCCATCGCGCTGTACGAGGACGGCCACCTGCTCGTCGACCCAAGGGAGTTCGCGCGGCGCCGGAATGAGCTGGCAGCGATGATGCGCAGGTCGCTGGCGGAAGCTGGGGCGACAGAGGGCGCTGGCAGGAATGGATGAGCGGCGATGGCAGGCCTGGGTAGTGACAGCGGCGGGCGAGGACTCGGAGATGGTGTTCGCTGCGCCGGTTGAGATCCCGGGCTGGGATGAGCAGCCATGGGTGAAGCTTCGTCCGCTGACGGTGCGCGAGAAGCTCCGGCGTGACAGCCTGGGCGTGCGCGATGAGTATGAGATCAGGGCCGATGGCCAAGTGGTGGCACTCAGGCGCACGTATGACTTCGAGGCGATGCTCGAGCTCGATCTTGAGTGCTGCATCGTCGACTACCTGTTGCCGGTTCCGGGGCCAGATGGTGAAGTCCGGGAGCTGCGCGCCGGGGAGGCGCAGGGAAGAGCGTGCGGAGACCTGTTGGACGCCGCACCCGTGGCCGTTGCGGAATGGCTCGTGGACTGCATCGAGGCCATCAACATGAGACGGCCGGCGGATGTGGCTTTGACGGGTGAGACAAAAAAAGGTTGCTGACCGGAGCGGCAGGTGGTGTGGGTGGTCGAGCGATGGCAGGCACGTCGCACTCGACTGCGGCGCCGCTCCGGGAGGGAGTGGATTTCTCGTCTCCTGAGGAGTTCGCGGACCGGGTGACTTCGCGGCCGGTGCGGCGCGAGGGCCTCGGGACCGCCGGGCAATTGGCGAGATGTATAGACCAGGAGATTGCCTGGCTGCGACGGACGGGGGCGCTGCCGAATGGCGTCGCGTGGGACCGGCAACCGGCGTGGCGAGCAGAGCTCTGGGCGGCCGTCCTGGACGCTGATGAGCAGATGGTGAGAGAGGCCGGTGTCTTGTAGCGAGGTGACGGCGGGTGAATGGTGAGACATTCGGGAGCGGTGGGCCTGACCGAAGCACTCCCCGGTGGCGGCCGTGGCTGACTTCGCTCAGCGCGCCCGCTCGGAACGTGGCTGTGGCTGGCGCGACGGTGGTGCATGGCGAGCCCGTGCGGCGGAGCCCAGAGATCAGCGCTACCAGTGGACGCCAGAAGGCTGCGGGCAGGAAACGGGAGAGCCTGGTGGCCGACGTGTCGGCCGGCAGCTTGGACAAGGGCCACCGCATCGGCGACGAGTACAGAGCTGCCAGCGTCCCGCGCGCAGTCACGAGCCCAGTCGATTGGGAAGCTCGAGGCATGGCAGGCGGCAGGCGGGTGGCACTGGAGAGCTTCGGCGCGGCTGCGGCGGGTGTGCGCTCCATGTCTCGCGCCACTGGACCCGAGTTGGGCATGGCAGGGGAGACGTTGGGGCGCCGTGCGACCTCGGTCGCGCGCGTTCCCGATTTGCCCGGCTGGGCCGCTCGACGGCGAGCGGCCGCGAGTGATGCGCAGCCCTTGTTGACGGTAGCGGCCATCCCCGAGATCGACCGTGGGTGTCAGACAGATGCCTCAGTGACGACCCAACACCGCCGCGAACGAATTGATGCCTACCGTTAGGCGCGTTCTGACGCGATGTGCACACATCCCCCTAACCTGATAGTCCAGTGAGGAGCACCATGGCGGAGATCAACCCCGGTCTGGCAGCCAGCCTGCGCACTGCTATGGAGTTGGTGCACGCGCGGGAGCTGACTGCTGACGACAACACAGTGGAGGGGCACGCAGGGAAGGGAATCATCTGCGGGTATGCGCTCACACTCGTGGACTTCCTGGAACGTCCCGACGGCAGCAACGCCCTGGACTATGAAGATACCGACCGCACGGCCATCGAGACATTCTACAAAGGTCAGGTCGTGCGCTGGCTCAGGAGCGTGCTGGATTTGCTTCAAGCTGCCCCTGAACGGTCGTGGGACGAGATCGCCAGCATCGAGCAAGCGCTGGCCGCTCTGCAGACACTCGAGGATACGAGTTGGCCGAGTGAGATAGTGGAGTTTGGAGCTGCCTGTGGAATTACGGTGGGGGTTGCGCAGACGACGTCGGGAACGGCATCGTTCTCGACGGCCGGCGGCGTCGTCAGCGCGCATGTCTACAAAGCGCGAACGCCGGATGTGGCGCTTGAGGGCGTGACCGTGTATCTGCTGGAAGAGTTGCCGGCGCAAGGCGTAGACACGCCGACCGGTCGGTTCGCGGTGATGGTGGACGACCCATACTGGGGGCGCCGCATCCAGGGCGCTGCCTTCGTGGCTGCGCCATTTGAGGCTGATGTGGTGATGGG
Organism: Candidatus Zipacnadia bacterium; assembly: GCA_029821735.1. Taxonomy (GTDB): domain Bacteria; phylum Armatimonadota; class Zipacnadia; order Zipacnadales; family UBA5352; genus JALGSU01. The sequence goes on from JALGSU010000001.1 coordinate 159,895, forward strand.
GTACCGGCTGAAAGGTCGGGTTCTCGAGTCGGGCACGGCAGTTGACGACGGAAACGTGAGTCTGCAGATCGAGTTGCAGACGGCCGACGATGGCTCGGTGGTGCTCTGGGACAGCCTGGAGTACAACGAGCTGGTGTATGACTCGCAGCTTGAGACCTACGTGGCCGGCGCGGTGGTGCGGTCGCCGATACGGACCGGACAGGATGGCCGGTGGGAGTTCATCGCCCCCAAGGGGCACGGTGCGATCTATCAGCGCGCGCAAGACTTGCGGGATGATACAGCAGAGACAGCGGCGCGCGGTCTTGCGCGGTGTGTGCAGCGGGTGGAGTGTGCCTACCGCGGCCGGACGGTCGAGGTCGTTGAGGGTGTGGAAGCGGTGCTGGACATACTCAGCGGCTCCCTGGCGATCACAGCAGAACCGGGGGCAGAATTGCTGGTCGGCGCCCTGGACAACCCTGGGCAGCTCTACACGGTTCCGAGCGGCGGCGTCGTCACGATCGACGACTTGCCTCAAGCTGAGCACTCGATCGTGGCCTTCAAGCTGACGCCATGGGGAGCGTGGGATCAGACGTGGGGATGCCCGCGCGCGCTGGCTCAGGTCACGCGAGGTGCGACGACCCAGATCACGATGTCGGCGATGGAGCATTACACCGACCTGGATGTGATCTGCGGGCGCGTGTATGAACGCCCGGGCGTTCCAGCAGTCGGCGTGAGCATCGTCGCCATTGATATGGAGACGCTCGAAGTGGCAGGGACTCTGGCGACGACGGACGGTGGAGGGTTCTGGACCGTCACGATTCCACCAGAGGGGCTGGGCGGCGAGCCATGCATCCATGACGTCAACTGGGGTTCGGTGCCTGTGCTGGGCATGCCCTACTCAGACATCGTGCTCGGGGCGCGCGCTTACTCGGCTCACTACGAGAACTACAAGCCTGAAGCCTGGCGCTGCCGCGAGCGAGGACACAAGAACTTCCAGTTCTGTCCAGACACAGTAGTTATACGGGATCCGGGCGGATCTAGTCTGAGCACGGTCCCGACTGACTACGGAGGCTGGGTGACCACCGCGACACTCCCCAAGCACGAGTATGTGGACGACGTCGAAGACCTGGTGTTCTACGGCCCGCAGACTCGACAGTATGATCTGCTGGTGGACGGCGAGGTCGCCATCGCTGACATTGAGTTGAGGAGCCAGCCGTTTGAGGGCTCAGACACCGCAGCCGGCAATTTGCGCGCGGCGGGGTTCTACCCAGAGATCAAGTTCTTCGTAGGCGGCAAGGCGCATGGCGCCGTGGTCAAGGGACAGCGAGAACCGATCAAGGCCAACCTGCCGGAAGCCGCTCGGGTGGGACTTGAGTTTGGCGAACACGATCCCTGCGTCGAAGTGAGAGCTTTGGGGGCTGGCAGGGAGGCGCGCTCGTGCGTGGGCGACCTGGTATGCCCCTACTGTGGGGGGCCAGCGCATAGAGATCCGAGCGGCGCGTTCCTGAGAGGGTTCTGCATTCAGTGCGCCGTCGCGTTCAATCGCGCTGACGCCATGGACTGTCGAGGGTATTTCGAGACGCCGACTCTGGCAACGACTGGTTCTGATGGCTACCGCCTGCGACTCACACAGTTGTGGGACGGCGCTGGGACGTGGTCGCGTGAAGTGCGCAATCACTGGCGGCCGGATCTGTATGAGGAGACCGATGACTTTCTCACGCAGAGCGGTCCGGGGCAGCCGACGAATGCTCCGAGGTGGGTCGCGCGCCATGTGGATGAGCTTGACGACAGCCAAGGTTTCGGCACGTTCGACGGAGACGAAGGCACGTCGTTCGCGGCCGGGCATGATATCACCTACTACGAGGGCCTGCCTGAAGTGCTGCACGAGTTTGAGGCCACTCAACTGAAACTGGCGTTCGCGCCGGGGTACGTGAATCCGGCGACCTACACCGTGGCGATTGACTGCAAGAGGGCAGATGGCTCAACCGAGACGCGCAACGTGACCGTGCCCGCGGGCCTGGCCGGTCCGGGCAGCGGAGATGAGTTTGGGGATGTTGTGCCAGTGGTGGAGATCGAGAAACTGCTGGCAGAGGGCGCAGCATCGCCTTACGCGGGAACCGGGCACTACGTGGCTGTGACGGACGTGCGGCTGGTTGAGCCAGCAACGGCTCCGGGTTGCGCGTTCACGATCGTCAATGATGGGCCGGTCCTGGCGTCCGCGGCCGGAGTGCCGATCGACGGGGGGGCAGCGACGCCGGTGGCTCTGCAGGTGACGGGGGTGTGGGGCAGGCCGCACGTTCTGGACGATGCGGTGGGCCAGCTCTTCATGTTCTGGGTGGCGAACGGGGACGTGTTCATGTCGCGCAGACCTGGTCTGCCGGGCAGTTGGAGCGCACCGCGGCGTGTCACCGAGGGCAACGATGCGGACGAACCGTGGGCCGCAAAGGACGCCAGCGGTCGGATGGTGCTTATGTGTCGGCGAGGAGCCGATCGGACCGAGATCATCACCTCTTGCGACGATGGGGCACGCTGGGAGGAGGCGGAGTAGTTGGCGACGATTGCCGGGCTTTCGCATGCCATAGGGTTTGAGCACAACTCGCTGCTGTATGTGCTGGGCTACCGCAATGGGGGACATTACCTGCGGCGAAGCCAGGATATGGGCGTAACCTGGATGTGCTTTGCCGACGGCGAGATCGAGCATCTGGTGGCGGCGCCAGCGGATGATCAGCGGGCGGCGCTGGTGAAGATGAGCGCCCAAGGACGGGCGCTTGTGGTGGGGGTCGCGAACTTCCCTGACATCGACGTATACGTGTCCTGCGATGATGGTGAGACGTGGCAGCAGGAGGCGGGGCCCGCGTAGCTGTGCCACTCGCAAGCAGACCGCCGTCGCCATGTGAGGTAGATGAGATGAGTACGAGAGTCACGCCGATCGCACAAGTAGAGCTTCTTGCCGCCGGGCAGAGGTACCAGGTCAGATACGACGGTTTCGGGCGCGCGGACCTCGTGGCAGAACTGCTCAGCCACGGCGAAGCGGTGAGCAACTTCGTGGACTGGCGGGGCGAGACAGCGTGGGGGAGTGCAGCCCGGTACCCGGCGGCGATGGTCGTGGCTAGGGATGACCTGAACTGCGTGATTGCTCGACCATTCCTGGACACTTCCCAGGCAATAGGCCTCGGGCACTTCACGCAGCAGAGTGGTACATGGTCGGCGCTGACGGGGATCGGTCTGCCGAACGAGGTCAAGCTCTACCAATCAGATGGGGCCCCCAACAAGCAGACTGGTGCCATCAGCAACTTCGATTTGCCGACGAATCCGGTCTTCTGCGTGTCGCTGTATCGCGCGGAGCCGGCGCCGGATCATGACTGGGCGGCGCATCCGCCATATACGGAGATCCACTTCGGTATCGGCGACCAGGACACGTGGGCGCTTGTGCTGCCATATGCAGGCTCGATGTTCCTCATGCATCACGGTGCCGATGGCTGGCGGCGAGTGACGGAGTCGGAGCGCAGCGTACATGTGCCGACGTTGGAGGGCTTCGCGTCCGGGCAGAGGCTGCTGCTGTGGGTGGCGGTGATCCGTGGTCGGATCGTGGTCTCGACCGACGGATTTGTGGAGGATATGTGGGTGTATGAGGTGCCGGGGAAGACGCTGCAGGTGCCGAAAGGGCGGATTGGCCTGCAGCACAACGCGGGGCAATGGATGTTCTCGTTCCTGCCGATCACGATGCCGACCGCGGAGATCGAGAGCGCGCCGATCGAGTGTGGTTACGCCACTGACGATTCCGAGGGCGAGCTCTTCCTGGGGATCAGGCATGGGGCGGTGGTCGATGACTACCAGAACACTCTGAAGCAGGCAGTGGCTGAGGACATCACGGCCGAACGCTCTGACCTGACGGACACGCAGCGGGCGTGGCGAGCGACGATCGAGCCATACGTGCATGAAGAGAGCGCGGTCGGCGTCGATCCCGAGAGCGGCGAGCCGGTAGACTTCCGCACGTGTGTGTCACCGCAGCTGTATGCGGTGCAGATGGGTCAGTACGCCGACGTCATGGACAACGGTGAAGGCCAGACCACTGAGGTCTCGACAGACGTGATATCGGTGGAGGGAGACCATCCCGAGGACGCGCAAGCCGTCGCCTATGATGTAGGCCTGGACAACCAGCTGGGTCAGTACAGTGATCTGGCGGAATACACGCGTGCCCAGGTATCGATCGGCTGGCAGATGTCTGACGACAGCACACAGGTGGCGCAAGCGCTGTCAGGCTATGTCGTCGAGCCGCCACCGTCAGTGTTGGCGGGAGGGAAGGGACAACTCGAGCTCTCGCTGCTCGATCCGACTATTCGGTTGCGGGACGAGAAGGTTGACGGGCGCAGCCCGGTATTCGACGGCTGGCCGGTCCAAGACGTCTTCCGCTGGGTGCTCGATCGGTGCGGCCTCGACCGCAGTGAGCAATTCCTGGAGGACACGGGCGTGTGCCTGAGTTTGGGGCAGCCGGAGCGACCGTTGTGGTTGCCCGAGGTGGGGAGATCATGGTTTGACTTCCTGGAAGCTGTGGCGAAGTTCGACTTCAACGCCGGGATCTTCTTCGATGAGCACGGGATCTTCGTGAAGGCGTGCCGGTACTGCCGGCAACATCGCACGGGCGCTGACGCGATGGAGCACGACGGCGGTGCGGATGGTGCGTGTTCGACACTTGTCGACTGGGAGCTTTACACGCGTGGCGCGAGTGCTCCGGATCCAGACGACGCCGGCGAGATCCTGCGTATCGCTCGTCCGAGACGGACCCTGTCAAGCATGGACTTCGCGAACTACGTGGCTGTATGTGGCATCGGCGCAGATGGGCGTCCGGTGCAGGCGGTCTCGTACGATCCGGCATCGCTGTATGATCCCGCCAGCGACCGGTACGTCGGCTGGCGGAAGATGCATGTGGAGGCGCTGGAGAGCTACACGAGCCAGGATCTGGTCAATCGTCTGTGTCAAGAGCGGTATGCGGAACTCTCCAAGCGGCCGGAGCACGTGAGCATCGTCACACCGCTGCTGCCGGAGATGCGCATTGGGCACGTGGTGATTGTTCACGGTGGCGAGACAGTGGGCGCGGCTGGCCAGAAGTACCGGATCACCTCGGTGCGCCATACGGTCCGGAAGGGTCGCCCCAGCACGGCTACTACCGCGATCACCGCGCGCTGGCTCGAGGAGCCAGCCTAGCAGCGAGGCGGGCAGCGACGGGCGTACAAGGAGATGCGACATGAACGCACGACTCATCCGAGAACTGGTGGATTCACGCGTCCGTCCAGCGCAACCGGGCGGTACGCTGAGCGTGGACCGGACTCCATCCGGGGCGATGCTCAGAGTCAGCCGCCCTGCTGCGCTGAATCGGTACGATTGGGCGAGTGGGACGAATGTGGTGGGAGCGCTGTACGCCAGGACAAGGTACGGAAGCGCCAGGTACACGGCAGTCAACTGACCGGGCCATGACAGCCCACAGCTGGAGGGAGTACAGATATGGCGAGCGAGACCGCCAATTACCACCTGGTCACGGGCGTCGTCGGTGACGACTTCGTTGAGCCGGAGCACAACAACCGGGTAGCGGACACCGTGGATCGGGTCATGGGCAACTACCTGCTGCGTCTGATGACGGCGGGCGCGTACGATGGCTGGGAGATCACAGCAGCGAAACAGGTCGATGCGGGTGAGGGCCTTGTGGCAGCCTGTTGGTGCAGCAGCGGCGTCGCTGGAGAGGTCGACGGGCTGACAGTCGGCGCGGTGAACTATGTGTTCGCCCAGACCGGGAGCACATCAGGAGCCGACGGTAGCGTGACGTTCCAGGCGCAGCAGTCGGCCAGCGGGCCCTCAGGAAGCGTCTTCCTCGGGACCATCGAGCTGGATGCACAGGGCGACGTGGTCGAGATCGACAACGCAGCAGACGGCGTCGACCGCCAGTGTTACGCGCTGGCGTGGCGCAGCCTGAGTGGGAGCGGAGTCGAGGCCGCTGTGCCGGCGAGTGGCGAAGTGAGCTTCGACGTCATACACGAGGCGTTGCGGGTGCCGGGCGCGATCGCGTTCGCTGTTGAGGGCGAGGATTTCACGTGGGAGATTGACCGGACTTACCTGGCAACGGGCTTCCGGGTGACAGCCACCAACAACGGCGCAGCCGCGGCCGATCTGGTCTATTCGTGGGAGCGAGAAGGCATCGGTGTGTAGAGGCCATTCTGCCATTCGAGACCGTGTGGAGGTGTTCGGAGGAGATGGCTGACACCGCTGGCTTGGTTGATGTGGTTCTCCGGCTGTGGTGTGAGGCGAGGCCGATGGCGCATTGCGGCGCAGCGGGGGTTCTTGGCGCGCTCGCGAACGTTGCTCTCGAGGGACGTCCGGTTGTGCTCCCCCGCATGGAAGACGGCAGGCTGCACTTGGGGTTCTTGGGCAATCTGATCATCTCCATCGCGATGGCCTATGTGGCAGACCACGATTTCCGAACAGCGTTCTTCGCGGCTGTCTGTGGCACGACCACACTGAGGACATTCAAGCAGCGAATCGAGACAGCATTTGAGTTGGAGCGAAAGGAGTTGGGCGGTCCCAGTGGAGGCTGACGGGGTCTTGTGTGCTCTGATACTGGTGAGCGGCTTCGATCTGTTGCTGTGGGCGGGGGCGGCACTGGTATGGATCGCGACGAATGGTATGAGGGCGTCGACGCCATGTCGTCTGGGCGTGGCGCTGGTTGTCGGGACTCACTTTGCCGCGAACATGTCCTACCTGGGCGGTGGGGCCAAGCCGCAATTGAGCTGGGCGTGGCTGGTGCAGACTGCACTTTACTTCATGCTTCTGTACCTCCTCTACCACATGGCGGTGCTGCTGTCCTTCTGCCGCAAGTGATGCACAGGGGAGTCGCGCATTGAGTTGTAGCGGGCCCAGTGGGACAGCCACTGGGCCCGCATGCTGAAGGAGGCCGATGACGATGTTCGATATGACTTTCGTGTCTGAATGGCTTCGTGAGATCCTTTTGCCTGGGCTGGGTACGCTCGTCGCGACTGCGGCGTTCACGCTGTTGCGGAAGTACATCCAGCGCCTCAACGACGAGCGGCTGCGGCAGTTGCTGCTTGATCTGGTGCAGTCTGCCGAGCAGATATACGGACCGGGCCGGGGCGATGATAAGCGCCGCTACGTGATGGACCAGCTCAAACAGAAGGGCATGAGTGATGTGCAGCGTCACGCCCTTGAGGCAACGGTCTATCAGATGCAGAGCGAGGGATAGCTATGCATGGGCCCCGGCGCAGTTCTGTGCGCCGGGGCCGCCCGTATTTGTCGGATCGCATGATTGTGCAGATTGTTCGCCATGGCTATGAACGGAGGCCGAATGGCAGCGATGCCTACAGAGAGACCGGTCAGTATAGAGGGCTTCAGGCAACATCTGGCTCACGCTCAGATCACTCGCCGCATCGATGAAGTGGTTGTCCATCACACATGGCGGCCCACTGCGGCAGAATACAGGGGCATCGAGACGGTCCGCGGGGTGCGCAGGTACCATATGCAGGTGCGTGGGTGGTCCGACAACGGCTACCACGTCATGGTGGGCCCGGATGCCAGCATCTTCCTCTGCCGGCCGCTAGACCGCGCTGGCGCGCACACGCGAGGCCGTAACGCGCACTCAATCGGCGTGTCAGTGATCGCGAACTTTGATAGCGAGGAGCCCGGCGAGCACGGAGGCGTGCAGTCAGCCGTCCAGGTGATCGCCGCGCTGCTTGATCGGCTGAACCTGGGCACCGAGGCGATTCGGTTTCACCGTGAGTTCGCGTCGAAAACATGTCCCGGCACCAAGCTGTCGCTGGCTGGTGTTCGTGCGCTTGTTGCGGAAGCTCTCGTGGGCATGTCATTGCCATCGCAGGGACAACCGGCCGTCGTCCTGCTGCCTGAGAACGAGCGTGTGGAGTGCGCTGCTCGGGCAGAGAATGGCGTGACACGAGTGGATATGAGGCCCCTTCTGGCGGCACTCGGGTATGGCGTTCACGATCACACGGCAGACTTGGGGAAGATCTTCGTCCGGGCCAAGTGACGCAGGGCTGAGGAAGTGCCGTTGACCATCTTGCCCGCCGATAGCGATTGTGCTATACTATGGCGCGCCTGCCTCGGACGACTTATCCCAGCAGCCTGGTGGCGAACGGCCCCGGCCTTCTGGTTTAAGGCGGTCCGAGGTTCGATGTCTATGGTGGAAGGTTATACGAATGAAGCGAACCTATCAGCCCAAAAACCGGCGAGCCAAGCGCAAGCATGGCTTCCGCGCCCGAATGAGCAGCCCCGCGGGGCGACGCGTGATCAAGCGGCGGCGCAGCAAGTCCCGAGCACGCCTGTCGAAGTAGTGGTTCCGGCTGTCCCTTGCGGCTTGGTTACACGTGCGCGCTTGTGGTGCACTGAACGCGGCTGTGGGAGCGGCAATGCATCGCTATGAGACGCTGCGAAGACGGCGTGATATTGACTGCGTATTCGAGGACGGACGCTGGCAGCGGACCCGGTCGGTGAACGTGGGGGTTCTGCAGCGCGACGACACCGCACCGGTCAGAGTGTGTTTCGTGACGGGGCGGCGGATCGGGAATGCTGTCAAGCGCAATCGAGCACGGCGGCGCCTGCGTGAGGCCTTCAGGGCGGCAGCCCGAGGCCTCAGTACAAGCGCCGATGTTGTCGTACTTGCCCGCGCAAGCGCGCATGAAGCCAGATACGTGGACTTGGTCGAGGCGATTCGAGGCGCGCTGGCGCACGAAGGGTTGCTTGGGTCCGGACCCGGGTCGGGAGACGGGCGCAGATGAAGTGGCTGGTTGTGGGGTCGATCCGGCTCTACCAGCGCTTCGTATCGCGGTTCCTGCCCCCCACGTGCCGCTTCAACCCCAGCTGCTCAGAGTATGCGCTTCAGGCCATTGAGACCCATGGTCTGCTTCGTGGTGGCTGGCTTGGCGCAAAACGCATATTTCGCTGCCATCCGTTCTCGGAGGGTGGGTATGATCCTGTACCCGGCACGGTGAACTCTCTGCAGGCTACCGAGGACGGAACGGCTGAAGATCCAACCGGAGAAATGAATGGAAGCACGGAAGACGAAAAGTAAACGCTTACGTTTTGCTGTCTTTGGGGTACTTGTTCTACTGCTCGCGTATGGAGTCAGTGCCAGTTGGTGTCAGGATGCGCCGACCCAGACCGAGCCGATCCAAGAAGTGCAGAATCAGGAAGGCCTGCCCCCGGAACTGGTGATAGCGGAGGATGTTCCTCTCAGCCAGCAGCTCATCACCCACCGTGCACTCGCTGACGCAGCCAAAGAGTACAATCCGCGACCGGGCATTCTGTCGGGCTGCACCGAGATGTTCTCCGGTGGCTCGAAGCCGCAGGGGGTCAGCGTCACTAACCTGAAACTGCATGCTGATGAGTTGGTCAGCCAACTCGTTCGTGTCGAAGGCATGTACGTAGTCACGGGCGATGACGCTGTCATCCGGTCGGTCGATGATGAAGTGAAGATCGTTCTCGCGGGCGGCGTAGCCCCCGAGGGGTTCGACGTCGCTGGTGGCACCGCCGACGGACTGCCCGTGCTCGTGCAGGGGCTCGTTGAGACCGAGGACGGGGCGCCGCTGGTGCGGGCGCAACTCATGGCTCCGTCAGAGGGCCTGCTTCGCCTGCGGATAGGCCGGATCCTTGAGATGCAGAGCGACTACGAGGGTGCGGTCAAGGCCTACGATGCTGTTGCGAAAGACCAGGGCCTGGCCCGCGGGCCACTCGGGCCCTTCGCGCGCATTCGAGCTGGCGAACTGGCTTTCGACGAACTGCGCGATCAGAAGCTGGCCAGCAAACACTATTCTGCCGCCTGGCAGCCCTACACGGTGTCTGACCGTGAGGGCAATACCCTCTATCACACATGGCAGCCGACGGACGGCGGCAGTTGGGTGAAGGTGACTGTCCGAGACGCGATCGCGTCTCGACTGCAACAACTCAACTCCAAGCGCACCGCCTATCAGATTGTCGACTTCTTCGTGCGTCTCGCCGGCGGCAGCAAGCCCTGGGGCATCATCCTCATGGCGGTTCTGGTTCGTCTGTGTATCTACCCTCTAACGAAGAAGCAGCTCGAGTCGTCGCGCCGGATGCAGGCAATTCAACCGCAGACAAAGGCGCTGCAGAAGAAGTACGCCGATGACAAGCAGAAATTCCAGGAAGAGTTCTGGAAGCTGTGCCAGGAGAACAAGTGCAACCCCCTCGGCGGCTGTTTACCTCTGCTGGTGCAGATGCCGATTCTCATCTTCCTCTACCGTGGGATCCGTGATTACATCGTCGAGTTCGATGGCACAAGCTTCCTGTGGATCTCGAACCTCTCCCAGCCCGATATCTTCTTGCTCATCGCCTACACCGTGAGCATGATTTTCTTCCAGAAGATGTCGTCGATGAACCAGCCGGCTATGGACCCGCAGCAGCAGCAACAGCAGAAGATGATGGCCTACATGATGCCGGTCATGTTCTTCTTCCTGTTCCAGAGCTTCCCGGCAGCGTTCATCCTGTATTGGCTTGGGGCTAACGTCATCTACCTCGGCGAGCAGTGGTTCTTCTTGCGCAAGAAGCCCGGCTCGGACGATGGCGGCGTGGTCATTGAGGCAGCATCAGCTCCCGCTGACAAGCCCAAGAAGGGCTTCGCTTCGTCAATGCTCAAGGCAATGGGATCGGGGAAAGACGAGGAGGAAGCCCCCGTCAGCTTCCACGACAAGCAGCAGACGAAGAAGGGAAGCAAGCGGGGGAAGCGGAAGTAGACTTCACCACGGCGGTGTCTGAAGGAGGACGCGGCAGTTATGGACTGGATCGAGGGCGAAGGCAAGACAATGGCTGAAGCCGAAGAGGATGCCCTGGCGAAGCTTGGTGTGTCCGCGGATCAAGCCGAGTTCGAAGTAGTCGAGAAGTCCGGCGGGCTGAGCGGAATCCTTGGCCGCGCACATTTCCGCGTCCGTGCCCGAGTGGCTGAAGAAGCCGCATCGGATGTCGCCGATGAGGCGAGCGAGACAGCGGTGATAGAAGAGGCCATGCCTGAAGCCGCCGGCGAGCTTCCCCACGGGGACGTGGCCGAGGCGGGGCGCGAGGTGCTCCAGCGGATGGTCACGCTCATGGGCGTTGAGGGCACGGTTCGCATTGGTGAATGCACCGACGAAGAGGTCGCTCTCGACGTGGAGGGCGAGGATCTCGGGATTCTGATCGGGCGCCACGGCGCGACTCTCGACGCTATTCAGCTCGTGGTCGCGATCGCTGCTAATCGGCACGTCGAGGACGGTGCGCGCGTCATCGTCGACGCTGAGGGCTATCGTGAACGGCATCGAGAGATGATCGAGGCCCGGGCTCTTCAGCACGCCGAAGAGGCCAAGACCACCGGTCGCGAGGTCGTCATCCCCGATCTGAAGGGCTACGAGCGTCGCTACATGCACGTGGTCCTGAAAGACAATCCCGACGTGGAGACATACAGCGAGGGAGACGGCGATGATCGCGTGCTGGTGATCTCGCCGCGCTAGTGTTCGCTGCGGGTGATGATGTGAATCACGGAGCGCCCCCGTTGAGGGGGCGCTCTTTCTGTGTACGGCAAGTGCCCCCGCGCGAACGGAATCTCGGCTTACTTCACCAACGCGATCACGTAGTCGAATACGCCGGCCATCTTCAGCCCGGACACGACCATGAGAACCCCAAAGGCTTTCTTGAGAGTATCAGCGTTCACGGCCTCGGCAAGTGGCGCGCCAATGAAGGCTGTCCCGATGATCGCCCCAACCGCGAGCCCCGCCGCGAGTTTGAAGTCCACGTTGCCGTAACCGTGGTGGCGTATCGTTCCGGCGATGGCTCCAGGAATCATGACAGCCAGCGACGTGCCGATGGCCAGTTGGACCTCGCGTCCCCAGCCAAATATGATCAGCGGCACCATCAGGATGCCGCCGCCAATCCCGAACAGGCCGGATATGATGCCGACCAGGGTCCCCGCACCGAGGTAGATGCCCACGCGGCTGATTATGGCGATGATACTCACAAGTGGATCGTCCCTTCTGGTTGGTCGGGGCGGTAGTTACGAATGTCAGACTGAATCTGTCAGTGGGAGCGGACGTACTGCAGCGCTTCTTGCCAACTGAGAATGCCGCGGTTGGCACCCGTCTCCTGCACGACCGACGCCGAGTTCGCCGCGCCCATTCGGAGGCTTTCCTGCAGGCCGAGGCCGTGCTGAAGAGATGAGAGGCAGCCCGCAGCAAATGCGTCGCCCGCTCCCAGGCTACAGGCGGCCACCACCTGATAGGCAGGCACTGTGTAATGGGTTCTGCCGTCCGAGGCCGCCGCGCCGCGTGCCCCGTCCGTGATGACCACGATGTTGACACCCACCTCATGCAGCCGGGACATCATCTCCCGCTCATCCCGATCACCAAGCTCCTGCGGCACACCGGTCAGACATCTCATTTCCTGCACGTTCTGGAAGAGCACGTGCGTGCATCTGAGGATCTCACTGAAACCCTCAATCCCCTGGTCTATCTGCGACGTGCCCAGGTTGAGCGCCAACTTGATCTGGTGGCGCTCGGCGAATTCAGCCAAGATCGGGTAGAGTTGCCAGCTGTCACCGGCGAGCGCCGATATGTAGAGCCACTCCGCCTTAGCCAACCCATCCCAGTCCATGTCATTGGCGCTCAGCGTGCGGCTCGCGCCACGATGCACAAGCACGGTCCGCTCGCCAGTGTAGGTGGTTATGATTGTTGAGTAGCCGGTGCCGTGCTCATCGGATTCCGCCAGCAGGTGTGAGTGTGCGCCGACCTCCTCCAACCGTCTGCGGATACGGTCGGCCCCGTCGTCACGGCCCACCTTGCTCACGACCGCCGTAGTGAGCCCCTGGGTCGCGAAGGTGATCCCGGTATTGACTGCCCCGCCACCCACGCTGACGAGAATGCTGTCGACATGCAGTTTTCCGCCGTACTCGAGCGCCATGTATGACTGCGAGCCGTGCATATCGTCGATCGTGACCACCTTGGCGCTGTCCACCTCGATCATGATATCCTCAGTGGCGCTTCCCACGCTGATCACGTCGTACCTGTCTGGCTTCCGCATTCGCGATCCCGTCCGCGTCCTGGGCTGGTCCTCGCTTGCTCGTGGCACTCTATTCGCTTACTTCGGCCTCGTGTCCTCCGTTGCAGGTGCCCCTCCGTGAGAAGCGAAATGGGCTTTCCCCGGTCGGACAGGCGCGCCAACAACGGAGTGATCATGATGTACGAGCAGATACACGCAATGGTTCAGGAACGACGTGATGAGATAGTCGGACGACTTCAGGCCTTGGTGAGGATAGACACGCGGAACCCCTACTCGGGTGACCCTGATTGCCCGGGAGAGGGCCCCGGGCAGGAGCATCTGGAGCCTCTGCTGACCGCGCTCGGAGCGGCCACGGTGCGCTTTGAATCACCGCACGACATTTACGGTCGCATGGGCGTGATTGGCCCTGCAAACCGTGATTTCAGCCACCGCCCGAATCTGGTGGGCGAGTGGAATTTCGCCGACGAAGGCCCTCGCGTCATCGTCAACGGACACATGGATACCGTTGGCGTCACGGGGATGACGATCGATCCCTTTGCGGCCGAAGTGCGCGACGGCTGCGTGTGGGGAAGGGGCACCAGTGACTGCAAAGGTGGTCTCATCGCCGGGCTTGAGGCTATCCGAGTGCTGCTGGACCTGGACCTCCCGCTCGCCGGGTCGCTCGTGTATGAGAGCGTGATGGACGAGGAGTGCAGCGGCAGCGGGGCCGGCACCATGGCCTGCCTTGACGCCGGCTATACCGGAGATGTCGCGATCTTCGTTGACGGCAATGACCTGGCGATGACACTTGGGTGTGGTGGATGCCTGACTGCAGATATGGATGTCACCGGCCAGATGGGGCATGCGGCCGCAGGGACGGGCGTGTCTGCCATCGAGAAAGCGCTCGTTGTCAAGCAAGCCATCGACCGCTTCAAAGAAGAGCGAGAGACTGCGCGACCGCACTGCCGCGTGAACCTTGGGATCTTTGACTCGGGCGTGCACGCCGCAGTCGTGCCCGGGACGGCTCACATGTCAATGAACATCGTCTACGATGTCGAGGAAGCGGCTGCCGCGCGCGATGATGGCCGGGGTTGGGGCGGCGCCCCCGTTCGCGAACGTTTTGAGGAACTGGTGCGGGAACAGGAGGCCGGGGATGCCTGGTTGAGCGAGCATCCGACCGAACTGACGTGGGTGAAGGATCTGATCCCGTTTGACCAGACAGATGATGGTCCGTGGGTGCAGCGGCTTGCCGGGCACCTCGTCGCGGTGACCGGGCGAGAGCCGGTCTTCAACCGGATGATGGCGTGGAGCGATGCCGCGTTCCCCGCCGCTATGGGGCAGATCCCGACGATACTCTTCGGTCCGGCACTCGACGGACAGGCACATGGCCCGGAGGAGCACATAGTCATCGACGATCTGCTCACGGGTGTTGAGGTGTTGGCACGGTTCCTGGCGGATGCGTTTGAGCAGCGCTGAGCTACATCGTTCCGAGCCTTGACGACGGCCCGCGCAGAGCGCGGGCCGTCGTCGGTTCGCTATCGCTGCTACCCACTAACCATCCTCGTTCATCGCGCGGATGTGCGCGAGGAGCCCCAACGCTTGCGCCGTCCACTCGTTGCTGTAGTAGGGAGATTCCCTGTCCTTGGTCTCGAAACTCGCCAGGATTTGGGTGGCCATCTGCGGGTTGCTGATGGCATACTGCGACACCGCCATGTAGTACTGGATCTCGAAGCGGCGCTCCCTATCGGGGTCCTCAGCCTGCAACTGGAAAAGCTTCGTGAACGCTGCCTCCGGATCATCTGGCAGGCGGAAGATGGCCAAGTCGACGCGAGCATCGTAGTTGGCGCCAGTTTCGTTGTCCGGGTCCAGAGCGATGGCGCGTTCGAGATTATCCAGTGCCGCGAGATGGAAACTATCGCCCGGCTCAGCGTACATCTCCATATAGGTCCGCCCCAGATTGCGCCGGACCACCGGGTCGTCGGGCGTTAGCGCCAACTGGCCCTGGTAGCCGATGAGCTGATCAGCTTTCTTGAGTTGCACGGCATAGGCCAGAGGTGGCAGGTAGCCATGCAGCCGGAAGCTCTCGTCGCCGCTCTGGTCGAGGAAGAGTGTGATGGGGTAGAGGCCAGTAAGGTCGCGGTCGTTCGGGTCGCGTACCGCGCCGACCCGGAGCTTGTCGCGAGACGCGTCGTTGGAGCGCTTACGCAAGTCCAGTTCCAGGCATTCGAAGCGCTGTGCTGCCTCGACGACAAACTCGTCGACCAAGGTCTCGGTCGCCATCTGATGGTAGCCATCCACCCAGTCAGGATTTCCGCGAGTGCCGCGGTCCATTGCGCCGACGTGCACGAAGACCATAATGGGTTTGCCTGACTCGCCAGCAGCGTGCAGAGCGGCGTCGAGGTCCGGGAGCCAGGGAATGCGGGCAGCCATCGCGGGGCTCTCGATCACCAACGTTGCGGCCATAAGCGCAAGCATCAAGATATCTCGATGGCGCGCGGGGTTGACTGAGCAGTTCATGCAGGCTGGCCTCCATCAGTGGCGCGACGGTGAGTGTTCAGAGACGTTTGGCGTCTTCCATCTTCATGAAGTAATGGATCTGTCGGACGATTTCCTGGAAGCCCGCCTTGGGGTAGAGCCCTCCGCCGACATCATTGGTGGCCAACGTCTCGATCTTGGCGTAGTCCATCCCTGTCTCGGTGAACCGGTCAATTGCAGCGTTGATCAGCGCCTTGCCGATGCCCTGGCCCTGGTAGTCTGAGTCGACGGCCAGATTCGGGATGCGGCCGACACCGGTCTCCTGGTCACTGGTGGTCGTGATGTAGCCGACCACGACACCGTCGATTTCGGCGACCAGGACGCCCTCTGGCTCCGCGTCGATATCGGCGTTGATGTCTTTGGCCTTGCGGTCAGACCACGTGCTGCCTCGCAGCTCCCCGTGGATCGCTTCTATCTTCCCGTGTACGGAGGAGTCGCGGAATGAGTTCGCTGTGATATCGTGCAGGCGCTGCCGATCTCGCTCTTCGTAGGCCCTGATGGTCAAGTGGAACGCTCCTTTGCCCGACTAATTCATTGGGAGTGGCAGCCCTCGCTCAAGCTGGCGCTCAGCAATGTGGGGCGCGCAGGCGCGCATGATTCAACTGTAACGGTGGAAGGCCCCCGAGTCAAGGGGCGATCAGCCACGCGGGGAATTGGCCGGGAAAGGTAACCGATGGTCGCACACCGAAATAGAACCCCTGTAGAAAGTAGCTCCGCGAACTCATCAATAGAGATACTTAGAGCGGGTGTCCTGTCACCGCAAATGAAGACGACCGCAGCAACGTATGACAATCTGCCCAATATTGGGTTTGGCCTCGGCTTTGGCGCGCTGGCGCTGGGAGTCGCTGTCGCTGCCACAGCAACGGGGCGATCAATTGGGTTTGGCGTGGCTCCCGTGTTTGGCGCGGAGGCTGTCCACATTCAGGCCTGCGTGCAACTGATCGCGGGCTGCGTGCCCATCATCCTCGCTCTAGTCTGGACGATGGCCTCGCCCGTAAGTGAAGCCGCCACTCGTCTCCGCCCCCTGCTCACAGCCATCATCGCGCTGTGCTTCACTGTCGGTGTCCTGACCATAGTGCTCAATTGGGCCATCGAGATGGGGCACCTCGCTGACCATGCCGCCTTGCTGCCCGCACTTCTCAGCGTTGCGGTCGCGGTCCTGTATGTCGTGTTCCTGTCAGCCCTCCCCACTGTGTCCAACGTGGCCGTCGCCAGCCAGATCGTGTTGCGCGGCTCGGCCCTGTGGCTCGTTGGTTACAGCCTGCTACGTCTGACAGTCGTATCTGGCCGGGTGTTGCTCGACGAACCACGGTTTGTGTGGTTCTTCGACACCGCGATTGTCGAGATGGCGATACTTGGCTTTGTCCTCGCCTCGGTGTTGGGGCTAGTTGTGGGGGCCTTCGCTTCAGTGGGCGACCCGCGAACCATGATGCGCAGTCTCCCCGTCCAACTGCAGGCATGGCACGCCACCGTCTTCCTGTGGACTGCCCTGCGCGTGTGGTGCGTGCGCTACCCGGGGGGTGTGCAGAAGCTCGTGCTGGCGTTGGTAGGCATCATCATGCTGGTTCTTCTCGCAACCATCATAGCGGAGACCGGTGTGTTGCAGCGCCTGCTGATCCCAACCATGCACGCATCCCGGCGCAGAGATGGGCTGTCACTTGCTGGCATTGGCTTGGCCTCGATGGGCTTCGCGGCTCTGTTGCTGGTCTGGACAGCCATGATGGCTGCGGGGCTCAATGGCATCCCGCCGACTCAGCTGCTCTCGGCGCTCCTGTCAGCCGTCAACGTGGCGATGATCACGACAGTAGCCTTGGGCGTGTTCTTGGCGGTTTCCTCCGACTGTGAGCGAGTGATACAAATGCGCGAGTTGCTGACGGCTGCGGCGTTCACGGCCGCGGCAGGTGGGCTGGGCGCGGCCCTCCTGTGGCCGATGACAATTGTCGTGGAGCGGTCGCTGCGCGGGCCAATATTGGCGCTCCTATGGCTGGGCTTGGGGGGATTGCTGCTGGCTATGGCTTGGATGGTTCGCTCCTATGTGTCCAGCGGCGAGGCGAGCCACGAGGCCATGTAGCGAGAGCGAAGACCAAGCTCCACCCGCAATAGGAACGCCGGCGATCGCATCGCGATCGCCGGCGTTGTTGTATTGGGGCTCGGTTCAGGAGGCTGGCGGGGGAACTAGCTCTCCGCCATGACATCTACCGGTTCGGGGAAGACGCTGATCTCCTGGTTCGCGAGTGTGCCCATCGGTATCTCGTATGCCCGTCCTGCCGCCGCACTGCCGAGTTTCTCCAACGCCTGAGTGGCCTGAGCGCGGACGAAGGGGGCCGGGTATCCGCTACCGAGTTTGGCGGCCGCTGCCGTCTTGCAGGCACCGATTGCCTCGCGGTCGCCGATCTCGCCCAGCATCCAGATGGCCCGTGCCCTTACTTTCTCGGGCAGATGAACGTTGTTTCCCAGCGCCGCGATGCCGTCGATGATGGGGTCGGGCTTCTCGTCTGTCTTGAGCTCGCGCCCCTTCTTCACGAGGGCCACGGCGGCCATGTCTATGAGTTCCTCGTCGCCCTCAAAGACCTCGGTGAGCGCGGTCACTGCCCGCGGGTCGTCAATGTTCGCGAGACGAATGACAGCTGTCTCACGGGTTTGCACGTCCTCCGCCTCTATTTGCTCAGACAGTCGCGGCATCGGGTCGATGGCGCAGCCCAGACCGCCCAGTGTCAGCGCCGCCGCCAGCGCAGCGCAGATGAGTCTCGTGTATCGCATGGTGTGCCTCCGATCGTCTATGAATCGCTTTGCAGTGCGGGATGCCATCGCGTGGACCTACCCTTCCAGCGAGCCCACGGCATCGCGCACCCAGTACTGGTCATCCGCAGCAGCCTTCTGCATGGCTGCGTCAACCTGGCCCATCATTGCGTCTGGCGGCGAGACCTGCTTGAGCGCGTGGATTGCCGCGATCCGAACTACGTCCGCATCGTCGTCGAGACAGCGGATGAGCCTCTTCAGAGCCTGGCCCGCCATCTCCTCGGTACCAACCCCATCGGCAAGGTCGCCAATAGCCGCACACGCCGTGGCTCGCACCTCGGCATCCGGCTCGAGATCCATGGATGCGCTTTCCGAGAGCACCTGCATCGCCGCACCTCCTGCGGTGGGTGCCCCCCGGTTGGCGCTGTTCATGGTGCGGGAGGCGACCTCGTCGTCGGCTGCTACTCCCAGCACGCCAATGCCCATGACCGCAGTCTGCCGCAGCAGCAGCGTCTCATCTGCTGGCAATTCCTCGGGCTCTTCTCCCTCGGGGTAGACCGGTGGGCGAGCATTGGCCAACTCCGCCAGTTCTGGCAGGTGTGGGCCTGAACGCAGCAGCGTCAACGCTCTGACCGCCGCGGTGCGCACGGGGACGGCCTCGTCGGGATTCGACGCCATGAGCGCGAGAGAATCCGCCGCGCCCTTGTCACCCAGCTTACCCAGAGCCAGCGCGGCATCCATGCGTACGTCGTCATAGGTGTCTGCGAGCGCGTCGCGCAGAGCAGTGCGCGAGCCAGCCGTGTTGACCGAGGCCAGCAGGACTGCCGACCGCCAGCGCACCTGGTCATTGCCCGACTGCATGTTGGCCACGAGCTGGCCCTCTATGCTCTTGCCACGATCCCGCAGTGCCGCCATGGCTTTCATGGCCTTGCCGTGGTCGGTGGAATGGAGGGCCTGAAGAAGCCCGCCAGTCTCCCTGGCACGCTGCACCTGCGTGATGGCGTAGACGCCTATGATGACTATCAACACTGCTATGAGCAGAAGTCCTGTGCGCCTGTTCACGTTCATCAACTCACATTTACGGGCATCGGTACGGGAGTGGCAACTACGTCAGCCCTGAACTTGCTTGACCAGTCTGGTGAAAATCTCGCGACCGTCTTCTACCTTGTCCTCTGACGGCTGCTCCTCTTTCGGCAGGTTGTCGAGGAGGTCGAGAGCGCGGGCGTCGCCGATGAGCTTGAGCGTCGCGGCGAGCCATGCGCGCACCTCGGTGTCTTGTGCAAGCGGACGCGCGTCAAGCACCTTGTTGGTCGCCGGCTTGCCGATAGCGCCGAGTACGGCGGCGATCCACGGCCTGATCTCCGGATCCGCCTTCTCCATCATCTCCACCAGTGAGGGAACTGGCTGCGCGCCCATGAGCGAGAGCCCAGTGGCGGCAACCATGCGCACGTCGTCGGTCTCGGCGGATGCGAACATGTCCAGCAGCAGCTTGGCCGGGCGCGAGACTTCCTGGTCCGGGCCGTCTTCCATTGCTTCAGCCATCCGTTCGCCTATGTGGCCAACGGCTTTGGCTGAGTCCACCGCATACACGCCGCCCGCCTCCAGCAGCGGCGCGAGCGCGTCGAGAGAGGCCTCAGTGCCTACGAAGCCCAGAGCGACTATCGAGGCTTCGCGGACGTTTATCGTCTCTGCTTCATCGCCCGCGGCATCCTGCAGAAGTGTGCGGATCTGGTCTGCAGAGGCGCCGCCGATCTGCTCGGCTGCTGCCTGTGTGCCGAGAGAGGCCATCAAGCCGCCACCAGCTGCAGAGCGGTGCTGGGCCATCACTACGGCGGCGCGGCGCGCACCGTTGGCGTCGTCGCTCTTGGTGATCTCCGAGAGTTGCTCGTCGATGTTGCCCATCCGCCAGTTGCGAAGTATCTGCATTGCCGCTTCGCGCACGTCTGGCGAGTCATCTGTGAGCGCCAGGGCCAGAACTTCTGTCGCCTCGGCATCGCCCACGTCGTTGAGGGCCTTGACGGCCGCCTCGCGCACAGCAGCGTCGGCACTGCTGGCCGCACCTATGAGCGGCTGCGTGGCGGCCTTCGCCTTGGTCAGGCCGAGTGCGCGAGCAGCTGCCACGCGCGCCGGCGTGGCGGCGCCTGTATCGACGAGGATGCTGGCCGCTGCCTGCACCGCGTCATGCCCGATGTCGCCCAGGGCGATAGCGCTCCACTCGATAACGTTTTCGTCTGCGGTGGTAAGGTTCGCGATCAAAGCGCCGATTGCTGGCTTGCCGATCGAGGCGATGGCCTGCTCGGCCATATATGCAACACGCGTGTCGGGATTGCCGAGGGCCTTGACCAGCGTCGGAACCGCCGGCTGACCGACGCGAGCGAGAGCGTCGCGTGCAGCATAGTAGACCTGCCAGTCCTCGTCGGAGAGGGCGGTCGCGAGTTGGGGAAGCACTTCAGCGGTGGCCAGAGTGCGCAGTGCATCAGCGGCCGCGCGTCGAACCTTAACATCCGAGTCGCCCAGCGCTCGACCCAGCGGCAGCACGGCAGCGCCGGTGCCGATGGTCGCGATGGTCTGCGTGGCCACAAGCCGTACTTCGGGCTCCGCATGTCCCAGAGCCGGAGTCAGCGGCCCGATCGCCGGAGCGCCGATCTTCTCCATCGCGATCGCGAGTTCGTTCGTAGCACCGGTGCGATTGCTCATGAGGGTGACTGCAAGTGGTCCGGCCGCCTCAGGCGCGCGGATCTCGCCGAGGGCCTTGGCGACTGCGGCGCGTACCTCGGGCCGTTCGTGCCCGAGTTGGGCGATCAGGGGTGCGACAGCGCCATTTTCGGCCGCGACGTCGGTGAGCAGGCCCAGGGAGGCCGCTGCTCGGCGACGGACCGTCCAGACCGGGTCGGTGGTGATGAGGCTGACGAGTGGCGCCACAACTGCCGAAGCGTCCTCCGCAACCATCGCGCCGATCTTCGTCTGGTTGGTGATGGTGCCCAATATCTGCGCGCCAGTGCTGCGCACCTCGGGATTGGGGTCGGTCAGCACCTGCTCGGTAATCGGTCCGAATGCCGTCGCGAGCATGCCGGTGAATGCCGCCTGGGCCGCGCTCTTGGCGCGTCGGAACGCAGCTGGCTCCTGATCCGGTAGCGGCTTCATCTGCTTCATGATCCTCATCAGCGGAACCACGGACGGCTCGCCAATGCCAGCGAGGGTGCTCGCCACGAGACCGCGCACTGCGTCATCGTAGACGTCGATCAGCGGCATCAGCGAGTCAACCGCCGATGCGCCGATGGCCTTGAGCGGGCCGCCCGAACCGCCGCGTACTCCGGCGTCCTTGTCCTGCATGGCTTGCACCAGTGGACCGATCGCCGTCTCGCCCATGCTGATGAGGTAGCTGTCTACAGCCGCGGCCACCGGTGTGTCAAGATATACCTTGGTGCCGATGAGCTGGAAGAGTGCCTCCTCCGAGCCCACCATGGTCGCTGCCTGGATGGCGTTGGTCTGGACCCACCGCGGGCGATCCTCGAGAGACTCCGCCAACTTCTGCTTGGCGATGAGTGTCTCGACCGCCTCTATGCGCTGGGCGAGATTTCCGGTGGCAACCGTGTTGATCAGGTTGTCCACCTCCGCCCGGCGGTGGAACGCCAGAATGATGAGCGAGACGACCAAGGCCGAGATGATCGTCCAGGTGATCTGCTGCCTGGTCTTTTCGTCCACTGAGTTCAGCTCCTTGCTAACCGTAACGATACAACACAACTGCGCAGACACAACACACCGCCCCTGCAGGCACGCTATCCGCGCACTGTCACAGGGTACAATCGAGAGTTTCTCGCTGACCGACCATCATTCCTTCTTTCGGCCACCGAGTCCTCCCTGTTCAGGAAAAAGAGAATCAGCCCGTTTGCCGCGCCCAAGAGCAGCGATGGAAAACGGCCTTCAACCCCGCAGAACCCTCCGACAGATGCCCGGTGAACTACCCCGTTCTGAGCTCCTCCCCGACTACGTGTGCTCAGTTCCCCGGGAACCAGTTCTTCTCCTCGCCCCCTCGGAAGGGAACGATCGCCGGGGCGTGGAACAGTTGCCTGATACCGAAGCCCCCGCGACCATCCTTACAGTCTCGGTCAGGAGGTCTACGCGATGTTACCGGGTAGCGGCCAAACTCCAGCGACGAAATACCTCTCCCGCCCACCGCTCTTTGATCCTGAGCACGGCACAACCGTGCGTGAGCCGCTCGAGTCCGGGCAGGGCTGGTGGGCCGGCGCCCCTACATCCTACCATGATCCTGAAACGGGAATATACTACGTCTACTACCGCCTGCGCAAGCCCCGTGAATTGGGGCGCGGCGTAATGTGCAGAATCGCGGCTGGTACAGACGGCCTTCACTTCGAAGATATATGGCAGGCGAACCAGGAAGACCTCAACTCACCGTCCATGGAGAAGTCTGCGATCTTCAGGCTCCCCGACGGTACCTGGCAGCTCTACATCTCCTATGTGGACCCGGTTACCAGCATGTGGCGTATTGACGTGATGGAGGCCGATGAGCCCGGTGGTTTCGACCCCGCGTTGGCTATGCCGGTCTTCTTGCCCCACGATATCGGGCTGGCGGGCATCAAAGATCCGAATGTCTATAGCATTGGCGGGCTCTATCATATGATCATGAGCTACGCCCCCAACCCAGAAACGGTGACCTCAGACCTCAGAGACACGATGCACGGCACCGCCGACGTGTACAACACTGGTACCGTGAAGTCGCACACCGGACTGGCAACCAGCGAAGACGGGCGCAACTGGGTCTTCGAGGGAGACATCCTCTCGCCCCCCGACGATGGCTGGGACGCGTACTGCACGCGCATCAACTCGGTGCTGTGTATCCCCCCGGTTTTCGTGGGCTTCTACGACGGCAGCGCCAGCGTTGAGGAGAACTATGAGGAGCAGTCAGGGCTGGCGATCAGCCACGATCTGCGCTGTTGGCGGCGCACGACCACGGGCGGGCCCTGGGTTGGCTCGCCATGGGGCTGCATCCGCTACGTCGAAGCGCTGCCCGTTGGGGACGCCGTCTACTACTACTATGAATACACTCGCGAAGATGGGTCGCACGAACTACGCGCCAATCGCGTCGAGGTCAGTTGATCTGTCGGGAAGGGGAGCGCGGGGGTAATGAGCTCTGCTACAGAGGCACCGACCTGCGTGGCGTTGTGCGGGCCCGCGGGCTGCGGCAAGACACAGGTGGTCGTAAGTGAGTATACCGCTCGGGTCCACGCCGAGGGCGAGGACGCCGCGCTCTGGTTGCTGCCCACCGACCTTGCCTGCCGCCGCGCACGTCTGGGGTTGATCGAGCATGGACAGTTCCCGGCGCTTTTCGACCCCCGCATTCTGACCTTCCCCGATCTTGCCGAACTCATCCTGCGCGCCAATGGCGAGTCCGTGGCGCAAATCACAGGCTGGCAGCGACATCTGCTGATGCGCTCGGTCGCGCGCGAGTTGTGCGAGACGGGCCAGCTCCATGAGTTGGCGGAAATGTGTCGCTTCCCCGGCTTCATCGACGAGCTCTGCAGCCTGGTCGACGAACTCAAGCGAGCGGCTGTCGACCCCAGGCAGTTTGCCGCTCGAGTTGCCGCCAGTTCCGTCAACGATCTGCGCAGCCGCGAGCTGGCCGCCGTGTATGAGCGGTACCAGCGTCTCTTGCAGGAGCGGGAAGTCTTCGATGACGCCGGGCGTTTCTGGCAAGCGCGCGACGTGCTCATGGACGCGCGCCGTCGCCCTTTCGAGGACCTGCGCTTGATTCTGGTCGACGGCTTCGACGATTTCACCACCACGCAGCTCCAGGTGCTTCAGGAGCTCGCGCGCGGCCAGGGCGTCGAGCGCGTGCTGGTGACCGTCTGTCGCGAACCTGACGTGGATCGCCGGCCCGAGCTGTTCGGCACGCCCACGGCCATGCTCGCCGATCTGAGACGCATCTTCCCTGATTTGCAGGAGCAGTGGATGCGCGGTGGCGATGCCGGCGGCCCCATGGTAGCGCTGGGCCAGCGGTTGTTTTCTGAGGACGAGGCGCCCAGTGATGCTCCCCCTGCCGGAGTCGTGGAGCTCATCGAGACGCCCGGGCGGCGCGCGGAAGTGGCCCAGGTTGCCTTACGGACCAAGGCGCTCATACGGGACGAGGGCGTTCGGCCCGAGCGTATCGGCCTGATGGCTCGCGACCTGTCGAGCTATCGGCAAGCGCTCCTGACGGTTTTCGACGAGGCGGGCATACCGCTGAACCTGTCCGAAGCGGCGCCTCTGGCGGCTCGACCGTCGGTGCAGGCGGTCCTCGACATTCTGCGCATCCCCATGGCCGGCTGTCGGTGCGCCGATGTCATGCGCCTGCTCAAGTCGAACTTCGTCGACCTCAGTTCGCTCCAGCCCCCCGAACCGATCGAGCCCGACGAAGTCGAGCGCATCGCACGTGCGGCGGGAATCATCGGCGGCGATCGTGCTTACTGGGGTGATAGACTGGTCCGGTACATGTCCAAAGTGGATCGGGAGCTCGCAGCGCGCTCGCGCGATGACCGCGACGAGGACGAGCCGTGGTTGCGCGGCCGCACTGATGAACTCGCCGCTGAACGCGGTCTGATTGAGCGCGCGCAGATGCTGCTCAAGGGCGTGTTCGATGCTTTGGGGACGCTGCCCGACAATGCACGCCTCGCAGACTTCATCGAGGCGCTCTACGCGCTCATTAGCCAACTGGGCATCGAGCAGTCCGTCGGCGAAGCCGGCGACATCAGCGCTGCGGCGGCCAACATCCGGGCGCTCAGCGCCCTCATGGAGGCCCTTCGCGACTCGTGGGGAGCGGACCGGCAGCTTGGCGTATCCGACACGATGAGTCTGGCCGAGTTCGGCGCCGCCACCATCCGCATGGCGGGCAGCCAAAGCTGTCAGCAGGCCTCTCGTGCTCCGGATGGTGTGCTCGCGGTGCCAGTGGAGGATGCCCGTCAGCTCGATTTCGACTACGTCTTCCTGCTTGGTATGACCGAGCGCGACTTCCCGCGTGGTCAGCGCGAAAGCTCCATCTACAGTGACGCTGACCGCGAGCGACTCTGCCGAGCTGACATCCCGCTTGAGCCACGCCTCGCGGATCGGCACCGCGAACCATTCCTCTTCTACTCCGCAGTAACCGCCGCTCACCGTCGCCTCTGGCTCAGCTATCCCACCGTCGACGCCGAGGGCCATGAGTTGCTGCGCTCGCACTATGTCGAGGAGGTCGAGCGCTGTTTCAGCCAGGCCGTGCCGCGCAGTCGCTATGACGTGTCGCAGACAGTTGCCGATTTCGACTCGCTGACTGGACCCGGAGCGCTCCTGCGGCGCTGCATGCTTGAGCTGTTCGGACCAGACGTGGCGGGGGAGCGACGCGAAGCGCAGGCGGGGGCCGGGCTGGAGTTGCTGGCGCAGGAGCAGTCCGAGATTCTGCAGGCGCTCACGTGGGCCATGCAGGTGCAGGACCGGCGGGAGTCTGAGCGGGCCCCCGATGAATACGACGGCGCCCTGAACGCCCCAGAGACCGCGGCTCGCGTCGCTGCGGATTTCGGGCCTGACCATCTCTTCAGCACAGGCCAGCTTGGCGACTACGGCAACTGCCCGTTCGCGTTCTTTGCCTCGCGTGTGCTCCGGCTCGAGGAACTCACTGACGTCACCGAGGATGTCGACGCCGCCGTCGACCGACGCATAGATGAGGCCGACCTCCCCGCCGCCGGGGCGATGATGGACGAGGTCGTCGGTCATGTCTTCAGTGACACACTCGCCCAGCAGGTGGTAGGAGACGCCGCGGTCTTCGAGGTCATGCGCGATGAGGTGCGTCGCGACCTGCGCTTGTGGCTCGAGTTTGAGGTCGATGGGCCGCAGTCGCGAGGCCACAGTGCAACTGACCTGGAGGCAGCATTCGGCTACGGTCGGGTTCCCCCGCTGGCTATCGGTGAGAGCGAAGCCCAGGTGCTCATGCGCGGGAGGATCGACCGGGTCGACCGCTTTGTCGCCGAAGACGGAGCGCCCGCTTTCGCGGTGTATGACTACAAGAGCAGCGATGGCCCTGCGCCCCCGCGTATCACGGAGGGCCTCGACTTCCAGCTCCCTGCGTATGCGCTCGCCGTGCGCGACTTGATTGCGCAGGACCCGCAGGCCCGTTGCGAAGAGTGGGCTTACTACAAGTTGCGTCGCCCCATCGACATGAGCACGAGACCGGCTCCCGACAAGATCCAGGAACTGATCGAGCAGATGCAGGCGCATGCGCTGAAGCACGCCGCCAATATCCGTGGCGCACGGTTCGCGCCGATGCCCGCCAAGTGCGACTACTGTGATTTCAGATCGCTCTGCCGGTGGGACGAATGGCGTTTCGCGCGCAAGTGCGCCGTGGGAGGTGATGGGGATGAGTGATGATCTCGTTACCGCCCAGGTGTGCGACCTCGCTCGGAGCCTGCTGATGAGCAGTGGCGCAGGCTGCGGCAAAACCTACAGAATGGTGGAACGCTACCGCCACCTCGTCTCTCAGGGAATACTCGTGACCGACATAGTCGCGGTCACATTCACTGAGAAGGCTGCGGCCGAACTCAAGGACCGTGTGCGCCAGGACTGCCGCGAACAGGCGGCTCTGGGCGGCGACGATGCGCCCATGTGGCAACAGGCCGCTCGACAGCTTGAGCTTGCGCCGATTGGCACCATCCACAGCTTTTGCGCGCGCCTGCTGCGCGAGAACGCCCTGGCTGCGCGCATAGACCCGCGCTTCGGCCAGCTTGACGAGCGTGAGCAGAGCACACTCCTGCGTGAAACGGTCCGCACGACGCTTCTGGGGGCTGGAGAAAGCCCAGAATATCATTAGAGACGCGCTCGGCAAGAGCGAGGAGCTCGAACATTGGTTCCAGGCGCCATCCCCCGCCGAGATTCAGGCGAGTTGGGAGCGGTTCGGCGCAATGGGGAGGCAGAATGCGTTGACTGAGGTGCTTGCCTCCCCCGAATGGCAACAGATAGCGAGCGATATCGCTGCCATCGCCCCGGGCGATCCTGAGGACAAGGGCGCCGCCAAGCAGATAGCGTTCCTCGAGGCCTTGCCGGACGTGGCCGATGAATCGCTCTCTGTCGGCGAGCGACTGGCCGCTCTCGCAACCTGTCTCGCTCAGGGCGGCAGCAACGGTGCGAAGGCGAAGTGGAAGGGGCGCGAGGAAGATTTGGCCGCGCTCAAGGATGCCCTCAAGCGCCTGAAAGCCGTGCGCGACAATGAGGCCAAGCGCCTGGCCGCGCTGGCGATCATCGAGGACGAGCAGACAGCGGCGTTGGCGACGGCAATCTGCGCAGAGGTGGCGGTGGCGGCGGCAGCGTGGGCCGAAGCCAAGCAGGCCGCCGCGTCACTGGACTTCGACGACCTCCAGGTGCTCGCGCGAGACCTGCTGCGTGATCGCCCCGAGATTCGCAAGCGAGTGCCGATGTGACCGCCGGTCGCGAGCCTTATCCGGGCAAGCTCTTCGTGGTTGGCGACGCCAAGCAGTCCATCTACCTCTTCCGTGGCGCAGACGTGACCGTCTTCAACGCGACCCATGGTGAATTCGACGAGGCGGCCACTTGCGGGCTGGTGGGGCTGGACACGAGCCGACGAAGCACGCCCGGGATCGTCAACTTTCACAACCACCTTTTCGGCTGCCCGTCTGTGATGGGCCCCGAGAACAGCCAACCATACGAGGCCGACTACGAGCAGTTGCTCGCATGGCGCGGCGAACTCCACAAGGACCATGACGTGGAGATCATGCTCACCGAAGCAGCCGACGACCACGGCGGGAAGATCAGCGTCGGTGAAGCGCGGCGGCTCGAAGCGCGAGCGCTCGCGGAACGGATTGCCGAGATCGTCGAGGGCGGCGAGGAGATCGTCGCCGAGGACCGCGTCGCCGGTCCGCAGACGCCTCGGCCGGCACGCTACGGCGACTTCGCTCTGCTCTTCCGAGCCATGCCGGACGTGGCGATTTACGAGGCTGAGCTGCGTCGCCGGGGCGTGCCGTATTACACTTTGGCCGGGCGGGGCTTCTTCAACCGACAGGAGATCCGCGACAGCCTCAGCCTGTTGCGGACCCTTGAGAACGCTTCTGACAATCTCGCGCTGGCGTCGGCTCTGCGCTCGCCGGCCTTCGCCATCTCCGATGACACGCTCTTCTGGATGCGCAAAGCCGATGGCTCTCTCTGGCAGGCACTTGAGAACGCAGTCGACGACTCCCTGCCCGGGGCAGAGATGTTCGCCGCCGACCAGCATGAGCGTCTGTGCCGCGCTGAACGCTTGCTGGCGGACCTGCGCGCCAATAAGAACCGGTTCTCGTTGTCCGAACTGGTCGAGAAAATGCTTGCTCGCACGGGCCTCGCGGCGTTGCTTCTGACGCAGTTCGGCGGCACGCAGTCGGCGGCGAACCTGACGAAGCTCACAGACCTCGCGCGCGAGTTCGAGGCTGGTGGCGAGTTCAGTCTGCGCGAGTTCATCGATTACCTGAGCCGGCTGGTCATGGACGAAGAGCGCGAGGGATTGGCCACCATCCACGCCGAAGCCGGGGACGTCGTGCAGCTTCTCTCCATCCACAAGGCTAAGGGTATGCAATGGCCGATCGTGGTCGTCCCGGACATCAATCGCCAGCCCGGTGGCTCACGTGATGGCCTCCTCTCGTCATCAGAGACGGGCCCGGTGCCGCCCATCGAGGACGAGTTGGGCCGGACCCACAGCGGCGCAGTCGCCACGTTGCTCAAGGAGGACAATGATCGGCGTGAGGAGGCCGAGGCCCGACGCGTGCTGTACGTGGCCCTCACGCGGGCTGAGGATCACCTGATTCTGTCCACGTCCTGCACCATCGACGACGACGGCGGCCTGAAGAGCCCTAAACGTTGGTTGGCTTGGGTTGCCGAGGCGCTGGGCCTCGACCCCGTGCCCGAGGATGGCGCTGTCCTGGACGGTGACGGATGGCGTGGTGTGGTGCGTCGGCCGCAGCCGGCGGAGCCCGTCTGGGCCGGCTCGCGGGCGCTTGCCCGAGCTGACCTGAGCGCCCTGACCATGGCACTGCAGCCTGACCAGCCGCACAGCCCAGACGCCCATGCGGATCTGCGTCGGGCTATTGAGCCGATCCGGGTGCCTCCTGCGGACCCGCCCCGCTACCATGTCACGGCTCTGACGCGTTACTTGAGATGCCCACGCTCATACTGGCTCAGGCATGTACGGAACCTGCCCGAGAAGGGCGAGCCCGGTGAGTGGCTCGGGCGCATGTCCGCGACTGACCGCGGCGACCTGGCCCACAAGATCATGGAGTTAGTCGGGCGCGATGGCGTCGTCGAACTGCCCCGCGCGCTCGATCTGGCGAGCTTCCCCGGTGCTCTGCGCGAGCGTGTCGAGGAACGCGACCTGGACGAGTTGGCGGCGCATATTGGCGATTTCCTCGCCGGTGACATGTATGACCAATGGATCGCCTCTGCTGTGCGCCTGCGCACCGAGGTGCCATTCACTGTGGCTCTCGATGGTGCGATCATCGAGGGCAAAATTGACGCGTTGGCCGAGGATGCCAGCAGTGCGCTGCGGCTGATCGACTACAAGACCGGGACGCTCAGGAAAGACGGGACTGATGACTACCGCTTGCAGATAGGGCTATACTGCGCGGCGGTACGTGCGGCGACAGGCGATCTGCCGACTGAGGCAGCCTTGGTCTATCTGGACAGCCACGAGGTCGAGGATCTTGGTGATACAGGTGAACTGGAGGCAGCTGCTCTGGCCCAGGTACACCGGGCTATCGAGGGCATTGCGCAAGGTCAGTTCCCGGCCGGGGATGGTGTGGCGCACGATCAATGCGCTCTTGCGTACGTCTGCAAACTCGCGTAGTATACGCTCGGGCGAAGACCGTTTCCCGAGCAACACCCACAGCAAGTGAGGTGCTGGTATGTCCGACAGTTGTGAGGAACGCATTGCGCAACTGGAGCACAGCCTGAAGCGGCGGGAAGACCAGATCGACGCCATCCACCGCATCAGTACCGCTCTGGGTTCCATCGTGCGTCAGGATCATCTGATCGAGGAGGCGTTGCTGGTCTCCATGGAGTTGGTGGGGGCCTGTGCGGGCTCGATCATCCTCTACGACGCCGACAAGGAGAAGCTGGTCTTCACTCATGTGGTTGGTTCGACCGCAGACGACCTGGTGGGCATGGAGCTTGACCCCGACCAGGGAATCGCCGGCAGCGTCTTCGCTTCCGGGCAGTTGCGCGTGAGCGACGACGTGACGGACGAAGCCGAACACAACAAAGAGGTCGGCGAGAAGGTTGACTTCCAGACCAAGAACATGGTCACGGTTCCCCTCAAGAGCGTTGAGGGCGCCCCGACGGGCGTCATGCAGGTGCTCAACAAGGCGGGCGGCAACTTCGATGAAGGCGACACCGATGTCCTCGCCATTCTCGGCGGGCAGATTGCCAACGCCATCGAGGCCAGCCGGTTGCACGAGCAGGCGCGTCTCGCCGAAGTGGTGCAGTTCGTCGGCCACATCAGTCACGACGTCAAGAATATGGTTACCCCGGTGCAAACTGGCGCCGAGACCTTGCAGTTCATGATGGACGACATGTACGCTCAGCTTGATGAGGCTTATCCGGCTGATGACGAGGGCCCCGAGGTGAAGCAGGTCCGTGAACTCACCTCTGAGGTGCGCGACTTCTACCCCGAGATGATCGACATCATCATGGACGGCTCTACGAACGTGCAGGCCCGCACCAAAGAAATCTCCGACTGCATCAAGGGCATGGTCAGCAAGCCTCACTTTGAGCCCGTGGACGTCCGCGACCTGGTTGATCGTGCCGTCAAGCCACTCATGCTCGTCGCCGGGGACACGGGTGTGGCGCTCTCGCACGCGCCCAAGGGCGAGATGCCGCTCGTCGTAGCCGATGACAAGCAGCTCTACAACGCCGTCTACAACCTCATTAACAACGCCATCCAGGCGTGCGGCGAGGGCAACTCCGTAACGGTCTACACGAGCGCGATACCCGAGGGCGAATGGCCCGAGGGAGGCATGGCGCTCATTGAGGTCGCCGACACGGGCAGTGGCATACCCGAGGACGTCCTCGACAAGCTGTTCACCGATGACGCTGTGAGCACTAAGCCCGGCGGCACCGGCCTTGGCACGCGGATCATTGGTGATGTCGTCAAGGCTCACCGCGGTACCATCACCGTAGACAGCGAGGTCGGCGTCGGCACGACCATGACCATTCGCCTGCCCCTGACGCGCGACGAATAGCGTACCCGATCTTCATTCCCACTGCGGGCAGCCCCTTGTAGGCAACGTCGCGCTGCCCCGACACACAGGCCCCACGGGGCCGGAGGGAGACCCCATCATGCTGGAATTCGACTTCTTCAATCCCGTTCGTCTGAGCTTTGGCGCAGGCAGGTTCGACGGTCTCGGCGAGCAGGCCGCGGAGCATGGCAGTCATGCTCTGCTCGTAACCGGGCGTTCGTCAGCCCGAAAGAGCGGGCTGCTTGACCGGGCCAGCAAGCTCATGCAGGACAATGGCATGAAGGTCACCGTTTTCGATCGCGTCGAGCCCAACCCCACGGACGCCTCCGTCGACGAGGGTGGCGAACTGGCTCGCGCCGAGGGCTGTGACGTCGTCGTGGCGGTCGGTGGCGGCAGCACGATGGATGCTGCAAAGGGGATTGCGGTCGCCGCAACGCATGACGGCCCCGTCGCCGAATACCTCAAACCCAAAGACCGTCTTGAGCCCACCGACGCCACCTTGCCGCTTGTGTGCGCAACGACCACCTCGGGCACGTCTTCCGAGTTGACGCCCTTTGCCGTCATCACCGTGCAGGCGGCCAAGCAGAAATCCGCCATCCGCAGTGACTACGCCTACCCGAAGGTCGCGATAGTCGATCCTGAGTTGACGCTCACCTGTCCTCCCTACGTGACTGGCAGCACCGGCATCGATGTGCTCTGCCACTCGGTGGAGGGCTACCTTTCCACCAGCGCGACGCCACTGACCGACCACTGCGCTGAGAAGGCCATGGAGCTTGTTGGCGAAGCACTTCCTGGCGCATACGCGGATGGCAGCAGTCTACAGCATCGGTACGATCTGTCGCTGGCGAACGTCTTCGCAGGCTACGTGCTGTCAAACGCGGGCGTGACAGTCCTGCATGCCCTGGAGCACCCTATCAGCGCGCACTACCCCGACGTGGCCCACGGCGCTGGGCTGGCGGTCCTGATGGTTGGCTACGCCGAGCGCCTGTGGGAGCGCGAGCCGTGCAAGTTCGCCCGCTTGGCCGAACTCCTGGGCCGCAACGTCGCCAGCTTGACCGAGGCGGAGGCTGCGCAGCAGGCTGCGGGCGCCATCAAGGACCTGCTGGCGATAGTCGGCCTCGACATCGGCCTCGGCGAACTGGGCGTTGAGCGCGACAAGCTTCCCACTATCGCCGATGACACTCTGGAATACATGTTCGGCGCTCTGGGCAAGACGCCCGGCGGGCTCGATCGTGACGAACTCATCGAACTTCTCGAGGCAAGTTTCTAGGAGCGATCGGCAGTGGCTGAGTTGACCAGACGCGCGACTCTGGCCGAGACGGCCAGCATCACTGGTACGGGCGTGCGCTTCGGCGGCGAAGTGGCACTGACGTTGCAGCCAGCCGAGATAGGGTCGGGTCTGACGATAGCCCGCAACGACTTGGGGGCCAACTGGCCGCTCGACCTCGCGCACTCCAAGCCCGGGCCCGGTTGCACCATCTCCGGCGAGGGCGACGCCGGTGTGCACTTCGTCGAGCATATTCTCGCAGCCCTCGTTGGCTGTGGGGTCAGCGATTGCCGTATTGAGCTGAACGGGCCGGAAGTGCCGCTCCTGGACGGTAGCGCCTTGCCATTGGTCACCGCTATCGCGGCCGCGGGCGTTGCTCGCTCGGATGCGCCCTGGGAGCCGATCGTGGTCGCTGAGCCGGCCCTGATCGCTCAGGACGGGGCGGCACTCTGCGCTTTACCCGGCGAGGCGGAATTCACTTACGCATTGTCCTTCGATCATCATCTAATGGGCAGTGAAATGGCCACATTCCTGCCTGCTTCCGGCGACTTCGCCGCCGACCTCGCCCCGGCGCGCACCTTCATCACGGCTGAAGACGCTGAGTTGGCCAAGAACGTGGGCCTGCTGGCGGCGGGCAGTGAGGAGAACTCGGTGGTCGTGTACGCTGACCACATCTCCGAGGAGCCCGCGCTGCCGCAGTCCTTCGCCCGCCACAAACTCCTCGACCTGATCGGCGACCTGTTCCTGCTCGGCAGGCCCGTGGTGGGACGCGTCATGGCGTTCTACACAGGCCATCGACAAAACCACGAACTCGCGCGGCTGCTGGCTGCGCAGGCGGACCGAAACGACTGACCCGCGGGGAAACCCACGTATATAGAGAGGATGGGAACCATGCAATACCGCCCCTATGGCAAGCACGAGGACATTCAACTCTCGACGCTGGGTTTCGGCGCCATGCGCCTTCCCAAGGACGACGACTATGCGGTCGAGTGCATGACGCACGCGATCGACCTCGGCCTGAACTTCATTGACACCGCCATGGGCTACTCCGCGGGGCCCGAAGGCAAGAGCGGCTACTCAGAGGTGCTTGTCGGTCGCGCCCTCAAGTGTCGTCCCCGCGAGGAACTCTACCTGTCCACCAAGAACTCGGTGGGCGAGGACTGCGATGCGGACGTCTGGTGGGAGCAGATGGAGGCGTCTCTTACGCGCCTCGACACCGACTACATCGACTTCTACCAGGTGTACCACGGCCTGAGCTGGGATGGCTATGTCGAGCGCTTCCAGCCCGCCGGTCGCGGCCTCGAGGCCGCCATGAAGGCGAAGGACCAGGGACTCTTCCGCCACTTCAGCTTCTCTTCCCACGACACTCCGGAAAACATCATGAAGCTGATCGACGAGGGCATCTTCGAGTCAATGCTCGTGCAGTACAACCTGCTCGACCAGAGTAACCAGGATGCTATTCAGTATGCTGCCGAGCACGGCATGGCGGTCTTCATCATGGGCCCCGTTGGTGGTGGGCGGCTGGGCATGTCCTCCGAGAAGATCAACGAACTCGTGCCTGACGCGATGTCTACGCCGGAACTCGCCATTCGCTTCGTGCTCAGCAACCCCTACGTGACCACGGCGTTCTCGGGCATGAACACCATCGAGATGGTTGACGAGAACTGCGCGACCGCCGCGCGTCCGGAGCCGCTCAGCGCCGATGAACTCGCGGGCATCGAGCAGGCGCTCGAGGAGAACAGCCGCCTTTCGGAGCTGTACTGCACGGGCTGCAACTACTGCATGCCCTGCCCGCAGAACGTGGGCATCCCGCAGGCTTTCTCCGCCATGAACATGCACCGTGTCTGGGGCCTCACCGAGGCCGCGAAGGGTCGCTACGCCCGCCTCGGGCCTGACAGTCGCCAGGGCTTGTTGCAGGCGGACGCTTGCGTGGAGTGCGGCGAGTGCGAGGAGAAGTGCCCGCAGAACATCCCGATCATCGAGCAGCTCAAGGAAACCCACGCGACGCTGGGGGAGTAGCATGCACCGGAGGCCGGGCCCAATGACTGAGATGCCCATGGTCCCGCTGGGGCCGCTTAACGTGTCGCGCCTCATCGTGGGAGGCAACCCCTTCTCTGGCGGCTCGCACCAGAGCGCCGAGATGAGCCAGCAGATGCGCGACTGGTGGACCGTCGCGCGCATCAAGGAGACCTTCGCCGAGTGCGAACGCCTCGGCGTCAACACCTTCCTTGGTCGCGGTGACAATTTCATCCAGCGCCTCCTTAATGAGTACTGGAACGAGGGCGGCGCCATCCAGTGGATCGCTCAGACGGCGCCTGAGCGCAAGTCCGTCGAGGCCAACATTCGCCAGATCCACGGCTCCGGTGCGAAGGCCTGCTACCTGCACGGGGGCATGGTCGACGGCATCTTCCGCGACGGTGATCCCGAGTGCCTGCGACCGTGGGTCGCGCTCATCAGAGAGCTCGGAATGCAGGCGGGGATTGGTTCGCACAACTGGCAGTTCCCCCTGCGCGCCGAGGAGATGGACCTTGGCTGCGACTTCTACATGTGCTGCTTCTACGACCTGTACGGGCGTGGGGGAGAGTACTACGAAGAAGAGGACCGGCAGACCATGGTGGGCACAATCCGGCAGATCGACAAGCCCTGCATCGCCTTCAAGATCATGGCAGCCGGGCGCAATGAAGCCGAGCCTGCCTTCCGGTTTGCTTTCGAGAACATCAAGCCCAGCGACCCCGTCTGCGTGGGTGTCTATACGGAGAACCAGCCCGACCAGGTCGCCGAAGATGTAGCGCTTACGGTGCGCCTCGGGGGAGGGTAGCCACTCGCCCTCGTAGTGTCTTGACAAGAGCATGGACGGTCAGTATACTTCCTCCACGTCTGGTCGCCAATCCCAGTGGTTGGCGGCGTTTACAGTTATGAGATATGACATCAGGGACCGGCTATCATCGGCGAACGCGCATGTGAAGTGCGCTATGGATGCGTCTGCGCCGGCGGGAACCGGGGTCGAGTTTGCAGATAAGGTCAAGGGACAGGCAAGCCTGCGCACTACCGGGGACTTCATTGTAGCCCGCGGCAGTATGCGCACTGTCGTCGTTGCACAATGCAGCCGTTGCCTGGTGAAGCATCAGGTGCCGATCGAGTTCGACTTCTGCGAAGATTGCAGTCTCGCGCAGATAGATGAGCCCATATCGTACTCGGCTGAGTTGAACGACGAGTCTGTCCCCATACCGATTCTCGACCACCAGATGGTTGATCTGAGCGAGTTGGTGCGCCAGCTTCTCATCGTCCATCTGCCTTCCCACACGCTGTGCAAACCCGACTGCAAGGGGCTATGTTCGCACTGTGGCACAGACCTCAATGAGGGCGCCTGTGAGTGCGAAGTCGACGAGATCGACCCGAGACTGGCCCCATTGCGCAAACTGCTGAAGTAGTCCAGGCCACGGGGCGCGTCTGCGTCCGGGCGGAGAAGGTGCGAGATGGCTCTTCCGAAACGCAAACACTCGAACACGCGGACACGAAACCGGCGCAACCACCAGAAGGTCGCCGCCATGCCCATCACCCAGTGCCCGAACTGCGAGGCGTGGGTCAAGCCGCACAATGCCTGTGGCAAGTGTGGCTTCTACAAGGGCCGGAAGGTCGATCACACGGCCAAGCCCGAGAGCGAGAAGAAAGCCACCAGCGCGGGCGGGTAGTCCCCCGGCATGAACACCAATCTCCATTCCGGATGGACGACCGGCATCCTTATTGGCGGGAGTCAATAAT
Source organism: Candidatus Zipacnadia bacterium (assembly GCA_029821735.1). Lineage (GTDB taxonomy): Bacteria > Armatimonadota > Zipacnadia > Zipacnadales > UBA5352 > JALGSU01. Next base: position 196,447 of record JALGSU010000001.1, read on the forward strand.
GCGAATTGCGATAGATGCCATGGGCGGTGATTACGCCCCCGAAGAGGTAGTGGGGGGCGCGATCAAGGCCGCTGAAGTTCTTGACGCCGACATCACTGTCGTGGGAGACCCCGACGCCATGGCTCCGTTCATCGGCCAGGGCCACCCACGGCTTGAGATCGAGCCAGCCCGAGACGTCATCGAGATGGGCGAGAGCCCTCGTAAGGCGCTGCGGGGCCGCGAGGATTCGTCAGTATCTCGTGCTGTCGCGATGGTCGCCGATGGCCGGGCCCAGGCGGTCGTATCCGCCGGCAATTCCGGGGCCTTCATGGCCCTTTCGGCTCTGCGCCTTGGCACCATCAAGGGCATCTCACGCCCTGCCATCGCCGTCACCTTCCCCACACCCTACGGTCACCAGGTTATCCTGGACGCCGGGGCCAACGCTGACTGCAGGCCCGAGTTCCTGCGAGACTTTGCTCTCATGGGCAGTGTCTACGCTGAGAAGACGCTTGGGATCAGTCCCCCGCGTGTCGGCCTGATGAGCATCGGCGAGGAGAAGGGCAAGGGCAACGAGCTGACCAAAGCGGCGTATGAGTTGCTTGAGGATACCGATCTCAACTTCCTCGGCAACGTTGAGGGCACCGATTTGCTCTCTGACACGTGTGATGTCATCGTCTGCGATGGCTTCGTCGGGAACGTCATCCTCAAAGCCTGCGAGCGGGCCGCTCAGAGCCTTCTGGCCCAGATAGGCAAAGAGGTCAAGCGTAGTTGGGTGCTCCGACTCATGCCGGGACCGCTGCGCGCGAGCCTGAAACGAGCCGTTGCGGGCTTTGACTATAGCGAAGCGGGCGGGGCCCTGCTCCTCGGGGTCAACGGCGTCTCAATCGTCTGCCACGGGCGCTCCGACGCGGACGCTATCTGCAGCGCGGCCGAGTTTGCGCACAGAGCGGTGGAGAACCAGTTGGTCGAGCACTTGGCGAGTGTGTTCGCGAACCTGGACGAGGTGGAAGCATGATGTCAGCGGAGGTCCTGAGAGTTCCGGGCACGGCCAGTAGTCGATAACTGGTGGCGCAGCGCACGCACGGTGGACATTGCAGCCGGGCGCGAGCGGCGCCACCTTACCGTATCAGGTTGATATAGAGGTCAGTTCTCGAAGGGTGTATGTCGCACAATGTCTTGCCGGCCAGCAATCATAACCGGTGTTGGTTCATATCTGCCGGACAGAATCCTCACCAACGAGGATCTTTCGGAGATCGTTGACACCAACGACGAGTGGATCGTCAGCCACACCGGGATCAGTGAGCGACGCATCGCGGCCGAAGATCAGGCCAGCTCCGACTTGGGGCTGATCGCGGCGCAGCGTGCTCTCGATGACGCCGGCTTGCAGCCCTCAGACCTTGACATGATACTCACCCCCACCGTCACCTCCGACCAGGTCTTCCCTTCCACAGCCTGCATGATCCAGGACAAGCTTGGCGCCCCCAACACGATCGCCGCCTTCGATCTGGTCAGCGGCTGCACCGGGTTCGTCATGGGGCTTAGCGTTGCTGCTCAGTTCATCGAGTCCGGGTCCATGAACAACATCCTGGTCGTCAGCGCTGAGAAACTCACCAGCGTAACTGACTGGACCGACCGATCCACCTGTATTCTCTTTGGGGACGGCGCAGGCGCTGCGGTCATGTCGGCGGGCGAGGGTGAGCGGGGCGAAACAGGCCTGCTCGCCTACGCGCTGGAGACTTACGGCGAACACGGCCGTCTGTTGCGCATCCCCGCCGGTGGCTCGCGGCAGCCCATCACCCCGGAACTGGTGGCCAGCCACGACCACTGCATCCGGATGGAGGGCCCTGAGCTCTTCAAGCTGGCCGTGCGCGGGATACCCGAGATCGCCAAGACTGTCATCAGCAAGGCTGGCCTCACGTCCGAGGACATTGACTGGGTCATAATGCACCAGGCCAATCTCAGAATCATTGAGGCCGCCGCCAAGCGACTGCATATTCCGGAAGACCGAGTAATTATCAATGTCGACAAGTACGGCAATACCTCGGCGGCGTCGATGGCCATTGCTCTCGACGAGGTCTACTCCGAGGGCAAGCTCAAGTCCGGCGACAACCTGCTTCTAGTGGGATTTGGCGCTGGCTTCACGCTGGGCGGGGCCGTCATACGCTGGGCATAGACACGACGGCAAGACCGGGCGGTGGGTCCGCCTCGGACAAGTGACTCTGACAAGCGCAGCTACGAAGCGATTGCGATCCGATCAACAGGAGGGAAATCCCTTGGATTTCAGATTCAGCGAAGATGAGCAGATGATCATTGACGCAGTGCAAGAGTTGTGCGACGAGGAATTAAAGCCCAACGCCAAGGAGACTGACGAGAAGGGCGAGTATCCCTGGGACAAGGTACAGTTGCTCCGCGACATGGACCTGTTCGGCATTCCGGCGGCCGAGGAGTACAGCGGCCTGGGCATGGGATTCCTGCTCTGGGGCGTGGTGGGCGAGATGCTCAGCACCGCCTGCACCACCACGGGTGCGGTCTACGGCGCTCACATGCTCGGCGAGTACCCGATCATGGTTTTTGGCACACCCGAGCAGAAGGAGAAATACCTCACTCCGCTGGCGACTGGCGAGTCCATCGGTGCCTTCGGCCTGACCGAGCCCAACGCGGGGTCTGACGCCGGCGCGGTTACTACCAAAGCCGAGTTGCGTGGCGACAAGTACATCCTCAATGGCACGAAGGTCTTCATCACCAATGGTGGTGACGCCGAGATATACGTGGTCATCGCGAACATTGACTTGAGCAAGGGCACTCGCGGCCTGACCGCGTTCATAGTGGAGAAGGGCATGCCGGGCTTTGAGTTCGGCAAAGACGAAGAGAAGATGGCGTACGGATCGTTGTCGAACCGCGAGCTGGTCTTCATCGACGCCGAGGTCCCCGTCGAGAACGTGCTCCACAAGCCCGGTCGCGGTTTCCGTGTGGCGCTGGACACTCTCGGCGTCGGGCGCATCGGCATGGCCGTAGGCGCGGTTGGTCTGGCGCAGGCGGCCTTTAACGCGGCCATCGAATACGTTCAGGTCCGCGAACAGTTCGGCCAGAAGATCATGGAGTTCCAGGCCGTCCGGCACGCGCTCGCCGACATGGCCACCGAGATCGAGGCCGCCCGGATGCTGTCGTGGCAGGCCTCGTGGCTTAAGGACCAGGGCGAGTCGTTCGAGAAGGTCGCGGCCTTCGCCAAGGTCTACGGCTCAGAGGTCTGCGCGCGCGTGACCAACAAGGCCGTCCAGCTTCACGGCGGTGTCGGTTACACCCGCGAGTTCCCCGTCGAGCGCTACATGCGCGAGTCTAAGCTCTTCGAGATCGTCGAGGGCACCTCAGAGATCCAGCGCGACATCATCGCAATCCGCCTGCTCAAAGAGAACCGAATCTAGTAGAGGCCCTGAGCGTCAGGGCAACTGAGGAAAAGCATGAATATAATCGTTTGCATCAAACAGGTACCGGACACCTCTGAGGTCAGGATCGACCCGGAAACCAACACGATCATTCGTGAGGGCGTCCCGGCGATCATCAACCCATTCGATGAGAACGCCATCGAAGAGGCCATCCAACTCGTCGAGAACAATGGCGGCAAGGTAACGGTCCTCACCATGGGGCCACCGCAGGCCGAGACCGCTCTTCGAGAGGCCCTGGCAATGGGTGCCGATGAGGCGATCCTCGTGTCCGACAGATGCTTCGCTGCCAGCGACACGCTTGCGACGAGCTATGTCCTGGCCTCGGCCATCCAGAGCATCGGTGAATACGACCTGATCTTCTGCGGCAAGCAGGCCTTCGATGGTGACACGGCACAGGTGCCTCCGGGCATCGCCGAGCACCTCGGCATCGCGCAGATCACCTTCGCTATCGGTATGGAGATCGATGGCAAGAAGGTCCGCGTGCGACGCTTGCTCGAAGACGAGTTCGAGATCACTGAGGTCAAGATGCCGGCGCTGGTGACCGTTGTCAAGCAGATCAACGACCCGCGCCGCCCGGGCATCAAGTCCAAGCTCGCGGCCAAGAAGAAGGAAATCGTCGTCTGGGACTCAGCGTGCATCGAGGCCGAGGCGTGCCTGTGTGGTTTCGACGGCTCGCCCACACGCGTCATGCGCACCTTTGCTCCCACGCACGATCACCCCACAGAGAAGTTCGAAGGCGAGCCACGTGATGTCGCCGGGGCGGTCGTCGACCGCCTGATCGCAGCACAGCTCGTATAGGCGGTCAGCTTTCCAGCAAATTCAGGAGCGGAGCATATGGCTATATACGTAGAAGCGGCAAAGTGCATCGGCTGTGAAGCGTGCATCCCGGCGTGCCCGTACGCGGCGATCGAGATGGTGGACGATATCGCCACCTTCACCGAGGATTGTACGAGTTGTGGCGCGTGCGCCTACGCTTGTCCGACCGGCGCGATTGTACTTGAAATGGGTGCCCGCGATGAGGTGGACACCACTGAGTACAGCGGCATCTGGGTGGTGGGCGAGGTCTCCAGTGACAACGAGCTCGCCGGCGTCACCGCCGAGCTGCTTGGCGAGGCCAAGCGTCTCGCCGCCGATCTCGACGATGCTGAGGTCAGCGTTGTCGTGATGGGCCACAACATCGACCATCTGGCCGCCGCGGCAGCTGGCTGGGGTGCCGACAAGATCTATATGGTCGACCATGAGGTGTTGGCGCGCTACCGCACCGGCCCATTCACGGACGTCCTCACCGGCTTGATCAATAAGCACAAGCCTGAGATCGTGCTCTACGGTGCGACCACCAAGGGTCGCGACTTCGCCTCGCGAGTTGCCGCCCGCATCAAAGCCGGTCTGACGGCTGACTGCACCGAACTGAGCATCAATCCCGAGACCAAGTTGCTCGAGCAGACGCGTCCGGCCTTCGGCGGCAACGTCATGGCCACCATCCTGTGTGAGTTTACTCGCCCGCAGATGGCGACCGTACGCCCCAAAGTAATGTCTCCGCAGGATTTCGTTGAGGGCGCCGAAGCAGAGGTCGTCCCGATCAATGTCTCGCTCGATGAAAAGACAGTGGCCACCAAGATACTCGAGGTCATTCACGACGACAGTGGCAGCGACGTCAACCTGACCGAAGCTGACATTATCGTCTCGGGTGGGCGCGGATTGGGTGGTCCCGAGCACTTTGCAGTGGTCGAGGAACTCGCCAACGCCCTCGGGGCGGCCGTGGGCGCCTCACGTGCGACTGTTGACGCGGGCTGGATTCCGGCCACGCACCAGGTCGGGCAGACCGGCAAGACCGTTCACCCGAAACTCTACATCGCCTGCGGCATCTCTGGCGCAGTGCAGCACCTGGCCGGCATGTCCTCCTCGGACTGCATCGTGGCCATCAACAAGGATCCGGACGCGCCGATCTTCAATGTGGCGCACTACGGCATAGTCGGCGACCTCTTCCAGGTCGTCCCCGCGATGGTTGCGGCTCTCAAAGAGAAGGGCAGAGTCTAGATACGTGATCGCCTTCATCTTTCCGGGCCAGAACTCGCATTCGGTCGGCATGGGGCGTGACCTCTACGATAATTCTGAGGTCGCGCGCGGCGTGCTTGACGCTGCCAACCTGGCAGCAGGCGGCGACCTTCTGGCCACCATGTTCGACGGCCCGGAGGATGCGCTGACCGCCACCGAGAACCAGCAGCCTGCTATCGTTGCGCACAGTCTCGCCGCGCTGCAACTCGTCCAGGAGGCCGGTATAGCGCCGGACTTCGTGGCTGGTCACAGCTTGGGCGAGTATTCAGCGCTGGCGGCTGCCGGTGCGCTGGGACCGGAGGAAACCGTTCGTCTTGTGCGCTACCGTGGCGAGATCATGGCGCGTGCTGATGAGCTGGCTCCCGGCACGATGAGCGCCGTGCTTGGCCTCGACGACGATCAGGTCGAGGCGGTCGTCGCTGAAGCCGGGCAGGAGGGCGTGTGCGTTGTGGCGAACTTCAACTGCCCGGGACAGGTCGTTATGTCCGGGACGGTTGAGGCGATCGAGCGTGCAGAGGCAATTGCGCGCGAGGCAGGCGCCAAGCGCGTCATGCGCCTGCAAGTCAGTGGCGCGTTCCACTCGCCGCTGATGCAGCCTGCGGCGGAGATGCTTACCGAACGGCTGGCGCAGGTCGATCTGCAGCCTGCCATCGCGCCGATAGTGGCGAACGTGGACGCGACTGGTCACACCGATCCGAGCGAGGTCCGAGACGCGCTGGGCCAGCAGATGACTCACAGTGTGCTCTGGAAGCAGTGCGTCGAGCACATGGTAGCCCAGGGCGTGGATACCTTCATCGAGATCGGCCCAGGCACGGTCCTCGCGAAGCTCATGCGGCGAATCAGCCGCGACGTTGACGTGCATGGTGTGGCGGACATGGCCACATTCGAGCAGACCATCGAGGCCCTGAACTGACACCGGCCACGAGAACGCAGGAGGTCCTGCACTTGTTGAACGATCAGGTCGCAATCATCACCGGCGCGGGCGGGGGCATTGGCGCGGCGATCGCGTACGCGCTTGCTGACGCCGGAGCCAACTGCGTCATCAACGATGTCGTCGAGGAGGCCGCGCAGACCGTTGCCGACGAGGTGACGTCCCGCGGCGTCAAAGCGATGGTAGACACCTCCAATATCACCAAGGAGGCCGAGGTCCAGGCCATGGCGGCTGCGGTGATGGAGGAGTTCGGTCGCATCGACATTCTCGTCAACAACGCGGGGATCACCCGTGACGGACTACTGGTGCGAATGGACGAGGACCAGTGGGACATGGTCCTGAACGTGAACCTCAAGGGTGCCTTCCTGTGCACGAAGACCATCGCGCGTCCCATGATGAAGGCCCGTTCCGGGCGCATCATTAACATGGCGTCCGTCTCGGGCGTCGGCGGCAACGCTGGTCAGGCGAACTACTCCGCCTCCAAGGGCGGTCTCATCTCGCTGACCAAAACCACCGCTCAGGAGTTGGCTTCGCGCAATGTGACGTGCAACGCACTCGCACCTGGTTTCATCGACACGGCCATGACCCGGCAGCTTCCCGACGAAGCACGCCAGGTATGGCTTGATCGTATCCCGCTCGCCCGTCCGGGTACCCCCGAGGACGTGGCCCAGGCGGTCTTGTTCCTGGCAGGGCCGACATCCGCGTACATCACCGGTCAGGTCATCAACATCGACGGCGGTCTGATCATGTAGGTCGTTTTCGCCGCGAAGGTTGAGTAGCGTACCGCGTGCGCGGCCGCTGCTCATCGCTCAATACAAGAAACGGAGAGGAAAAGCATGGCACTGTTCGAGCAGGTCAAAGAGGTCATCGTTCGAGAGCTTTCAGTCCCCGAGAGTTGGGTCACCGAATCCGCTACATTCGAAGGCGACCTCAAGGCCGATTCGCTGGACGTAGTGGAGCTCGTCATGGCCCTTGAGGACGAGTTCGACGTTGACATCCCCGAAGACGACGCCCAGCAGATCCAGACCGTGGGCGACGCCGTTCGCTATCTCGAGGAGAAGGACTCCGGGTAGTCGCTCACCGGATCAGATTGGTTTGCGGCGGGAGCGCGCGGCCGATGTGGGCGTGCGCTCCGGGAGTAGGTAGACGCGGGGGCAAACGCTCTGCAAGCGCACGCTAACGTCTTTTTGCTGTGAGGGCCGGATTCGATGAGCAGGCGCATTGTCATCACAGGCATGGGTACCGTATCAGCGCTCGGGTTAGGGCTTGATGTCCTGTGGGAGGCCGCTATTGCTGGCCGCACAGGAATCGGCAACATAACGTACTTCGACACGTCGGAGTACAAGTCCAGTCTCGGCGCTGAAGCCCGGCAGTATGATCTGACTGATCGCATGGATCCCAAACTGGGCCGCAAGGCTGACCCCTTTGCGCAATTCGCGCTCTGGGCGGCTGATGTCGCTGTCGAGGAGTCCGGGCTGACGATCGATGACAGCAACCGGGCTGACGTCGGCGTCATTATCGGCTCTGGGATCGGCGGCATGAAGACATGGGAGTCTCAATTCGAGCGCCTTATCGCGCGCGGACCGGACCGGGTATCCCCATTTCTGGTGCCAATGATGATCGCGGACATGGCTGCCGGACTGGTGTCCATCCAGGCTGGCGCCATGGGGCCGAACCTCGCGGCTGTGACGGCTTGCGCGTCAGGCGTACACGCGATGGCGGTCTCCATCGACGTGCTCATCGCCGGACGGGCCATAGCAGTGATTACGGGCGGCGCTGAGGCCGGAATCAGCAAGAGTTCCCTGTCGGGCTTCTGCTCGGCAGGCGCTCTCTCCACACGCAATGACGACCCCGAGCACTCGTGTCGTCCCTTTGATCGCGATCGCGATGGTTTCGTGATGGGTGAGGGCTCGACGTGCATGATTGTCGAGCCGCTTGAGGCCGCACTCGAACGCGGGGCGCCCATCGTGGCGGAGATCGCCGGCTTGGGGCTTAGTGGCGACGCGCACCACATCACTGAGCCGACACGCGACGGAGCGGGCGCGGCTCTTGCTATGGAGAAAGCGCTCAAGGACGCTGACATGGTCCCGGGTGACATCGACTACATCAATGCTCACGGACCTGGCACTCCAGCTGGTGACGCCAGCGAGGCGCGCGCGATCGCGACAGTGTTCGCCGACTGCCTAGACACCGTCCCCATCAGCTCGACCAAGCCCGTGCACGGACACATGCTTGGCGCGACTGGCACCACTGAGTTGGCGTTGTGCGTCAAAGCGATGGACAATGGGATCATCCCCCACACGCTCAACTGCGACAACCCCGACGAAGTTGCCGAGCCGCTCAACATTGTCAGGGGACAGCCGCTGGAGACCGAGGTCACCAACGCGATGAGCAACTCCTTCGGGTTCGGCGGGCACAACGTCTCGATGATATTGAAGAAGTACCAAGCCTGAGAACGGACGGGGCCCGGGAAATCCGGGCCCCGTTTTGCGTACCCCCAAGGACATGCCCGTCAGTCGGCTTCGGGAGGAGCCCTGCAAGTGCACAGTGACCGATTCAGTCGTCTGCGAGAGCGTCTGGGGCTCCCTGACGTGTCGGAGGAGCTTCTGGAGCAGGCGTTCCGGCACACTTCCTTCGTCCGCGAACAGGGCATGGACGATCTTGCCAGCAACCAGCGCCTCGAGTTCCTCGGCGACGCAGTCTTGGACGTGATCTTCGCCGATTTCCTCTACCTCAATCACCCCGAACTCTCTGAAGGTCAGCTCACCAGACTGAAGGCCGCACTTGTCCGTAAGAGCGCTCTGGCCTCCATCGCCGTTGCCCTCAATCTGGGCGAGTTCCTCTTGCTCGGGCATGGTGAAGAGAGTTCCGGCGGCCGTGACAAGCACTCTCTCCTGGCCGACGTTGTTGAGGCCCTCATCGGTGCCGTCTTCCTGGCCAGCGGCTGGGACGCCTCGCGCCGGTTGGTGCTCGATCACTTCGGGGAACTGCTGGCAGATGCCGAGAGCCGTGAGACCTTGCGGGACAGCAAGTCAAGTCTGCAGGAATTGGTTCAGGGCCGCGGTGCTCAGCCACCCGACTACCACGTAGTAAGGACCGAGGGCCCGCCACACGACCGCGTGTTTCGCGTTCAGGCTCTCTTTTCCGACGCTGTGATCGGTGAGGGTTCTGGCGCGTCGAAGCGCGATGCCGAACAGCAGGCGGCGGCCAATGCGCTTGCGGCCGCGGACGAGTGGTTGACGCAGTGACGCAACGTGCGCATCGGGGCGTGTGAGATGTCCGCAAACCGCCGCACTGCCGCAAACTGGCGCAGCCGCACTGCCACGGGCCGAGCTCGACACGTGTGCGTGATCGCCGCGTTCGCGCTCCTGTCGGCTTTGGGCTGTCGCGCCGACCGTCCAGGCCCGTTCATCTTCATCCACGGTCTGCAGGGACGCGACGCCGCGCAGATCGCCCCGGCACTGGGCTGCAACACCATCTACTTCGATCTGCCCATCGACGCCCCCCTGAACATCGCCTCCGTCCGCGCCTTCATCGCCGAGGCCCACGAAGCCGATCTTTCGGTGATCATTGGCTTGCGCACGAGCATGCAAGGTCAGTATCCCGTCACGCCAACCGACGCCGAATATCTCGCCGCAATGCGCGAATGGGTGGGAGGGGTGGTCGGGGGCCTGCGCGATGAGCTTGGCATCGTCGGCTGGGCCACTGACCACGACCTTGAGCGTGATATCGCTTTTTCTGATGCTGACTTCCGCCGTCACCTGCTGACCACGCATGGATCTCTGGACGGACTCAACCTCGCTTGGGGCACTCGCTTCCTCACCATGGCCCAGGTCGGGCGCAGTGCCGTGGCCGAGCTTGATGCTGATCAGCCCTTCGGGGTTGGGCGCGCGTCGATCGACTTGGCCGAGTACCGACGTGGGGTCTTCCGCGAACTGATGCAGATATGGGCCGACGAGGTCAGGCGCCATGATTCGGGCCACCTGCTCTTCACCGGGCGCATCTCGCGCTACCGCGGGCTGACCGCGGTGCCCGACGCCTTCGACGTGGTGCTGCCCTGCGCCCGGCCTGATGTTCTTGAACGCGATCTCCTCACGCACAATGTCCAGGCCGTGCAGATTGCGCGGCGGGGCGGCAAGTTCGAGGTGATCCCGTGGCTGAGGGTACCCTTGCCACTGTCGCAGGCGGCCACGTCGAGGGCACTCTCTGCTTGGATTGCTGAGGCCGGGATGCGAGGCGCGATCGGGGTTTGCCTCGAGGACTGGTCTCGCATCAACGCGTCGGACAGATCGATCAATGACGTCGCCGAGCAGGTACCAGGCGCACTGGCCATGCAGCCATTCACGCAGGAACCCCCGGCGCCCGTCGCTGCCGTCATATACTCCCCCTATGCGGGAGGGCCGGGCAAGCTCGGCACGCCCTATGGGTATCTCCCAGAGTTCGAGGACAGCGATCTGGCAGCGCTGGCCTACGGATACCGTGGCGGCACGATCTTCGGCGGCCTCGACTACCTCTGCCCCGAAGACCTGCCTGAGGTCGACCTGTCGCGGTACAGTGTGCTGCTTGCGCCCATGTGCCTGTCACTGCCAGCTGATGCGGTGGAGACGCTCAGCAGCTATCTGCGCGCGGGCGGTGCTCTGCTCGCCGACATCGGTCTGGGCATGTACCAGGCCGGTAGTTGGGCCCCGTCGGCGACGGCGCTCGCCCCGCAGCTTGGCGTGGCGGGCAACATGGCGATAGCGGCACGCTTCGGCGATTTCCGCGTGGGGCAGCCGCATCCCCAACTCCCGTCCGTCACCAAAGGCCTGCAGGCCACAGGGATCTTCGTGCCGGGCAAGCCGGTCGACGTGGGCGGGGGCTCGTCGCGCGGTGGCTCCTTCACGGGAGCAGCGACGCAGTTTCAGGGCCACCCATTCCAGGGACCGAGTTGCTTTGTGGCGTTGCGCGATGGCGCGATCCCGCTTGCCACAATGAGTGTGCGCTATGATGACGCGAGCATTCCCCACTTCCTCGGCCTGGTGGCCAACGGTCTCGGCGACGGGCTGGCCGTGTTTGGGGCGCTTCCCCTGTGGACGTACTGGCCGGCTGAGGACACGCTGCACGGTGCCCTTCACCTGGATCTGATCCGGCGACGGGCAACGTGGCGACTGCTCAAGCCCGGTCTTCTCACTGAGGGCGTGCAAATATCGAGCTCCCAAGACATGGCCCATCTACTCAATCGGGGGGCGGCGACGCAGGCTCAGGTGCTGTGCGCTACAGCCGACCATCGCGCGTTCCTGGGCGCGATCACTGTCTTCTCAGCTTCCGAGACTGACGCAACAGGTCGCCGCACGGGGCGAGTGCGCCTGAACATTGATCTTCCCGCTGGGGCACTCACACACGTGGAGGCGACCGCCGTGCAGTTGCGCCCCGCGCAGGGCGAGTGTTGCGTCCGGATGAGCTGCTACGGGCCAGGGCTGATCGCCATGCACGTGGGCGGCCAGGGAGCCGTCTGGCGCTCGCGTCGCGAACAGGCGCCGACCTTCCACGACGGTCAGTCGTCCACTATCCGGTTTGGCGTCGAGGACGGCACCTACCCGGTATCGCCGGGCTCAACTCATCAGGTGACCTGGCAGGAGGTCCGTCAGCAACCCCGCTCCGCGACCGTGACCGCTGATCATCGCGGGCGACTGGACTTCTCGCTGGTTATCGCAGGCGCACAGGTCTGGGTGCGCCCTGTAAACACCCCCGGTGCAGGCGCAGGGCAGTAACCGCGTGCCGGAACGAAACGGGGACTGGCCCCGTCAAACCATATACTGTAAGATGGGGGAGAGCGACGGCTCACATCGAAGCAAGCGGAGGTAGTTCAGAGATGATGAAACGCTGGATCACACTATGCGTGAGTGCACTACTTGCAGCGATACTGCTGGTGGGCTGTGCGAGTGGCGGTTTGCTCGCGACCATTCTCACACTCATCGAGGCCGGCGACGCCATAACTCGTGTCGACGACATTATCGGCGGCGACGATCCCGAGACGGTGACCGTGCTTCTCGATGGCCAAGTGCTGCCTGTAGCGCCGAAAGCAAACGGTGATCTTGAACTCTCTGGCCTGCCAGAGGGCAGACACCTGCTGCAAGTCAACGCCGACAACCATTTCCGGGGTTCGGTGAGCGTCATCAACGTGCAGGGCGATGCGCGGGTCACCATCCCTGCCCAGACAGCGGTCGTTGGCGGGCGCATCATAGGCACGGTGCTGCTTGGGACCACGCCGGCACGTCGTGTGCTGGTGGTGGCCATTCCCGGTGGCGCGGCAGATCTGCAGAAATCCAAGGGCGTGCCAATCAGCATTCCGCCCGTCGGCACTTACTACGCTGCCTTCACCGATGCCAATGGCGACTATTCCCTCGACGCTGTTGGGATCGGCGACTACCTGGTAACCACCGCGGTAGCCGGCTACACGACTGACGTCAAGCTGCTGAATATCCCTGAGCAGCGGCGCACGCTGCGCGCGGACCTGACGCTCGATCGCGACACTGCGTCTCCCTCGGGCACGTTCACTGGTGGTGTCACGGGGGCTATCGTTGGCGGCTCGCAGTCGCTGGCCAACACGCGCATTACAGCCACGCGCGGCGTTCCCTTCGCGCCGGTTGTGCCTCAGACGGTCATCGACATCATCGCTGGGGCGTCCGGCATGAACTTGGGAGATTCGCCTTGGTTCAGTTGGGCTGAACTGGCGACCCTCAGTGACGTTGGCGGCGGCTATCAGATGCGCGGAGCGCCCGGGTCCGTCCGGCTCGACTGCTTTGCATACGCGTTCAAGCCTGGATTCCGGAACGTGCAGCTCATCAACGGGGGCAACACCTACGCCGCATTCGATCTTGTGCCGCGCTGAGGGCTGTCGGCCAGAGGATCTGGGCCGACCGACGAGACAATGCAACAGGACAGAATATTCAGTGCCGCAGTCAGACGGCGCTACAGCCTATTGCTGACAGTGGCAACCTTCGGATCGGCTCTCGGGCCGTTCGTGGTTGCGCTGTTGCTGTTTGAGGTGCTGTGGCCCGAGGGGCAGGACGAAATGTCCGGCCTCTTGGTGGTATGTACCTTGCTCTTGGCCGTTTTGGGGCCATTCGTGATCCAGAACCGTTTGGGGCTTAGTGGCAATACGCGCCTGCGCGCCCGTCTCTGGGCGCGAGTGCAGGGCCGTCTGGCCGATTCACCCGATGGCATCGAGCCTGTCTTCGTGGGCTACTCCCCCGGCGACGACGTGATGCTCTACCATGGTGATACTGACCAGGATATTGGCTTCCTTGCAGCCTGGGGCGACACCCTCGTATACTTCGGTGACGCCTTCTCATGGCACTTGCCGCGCGAGCGCATCGATGACATCGAGGTCATCGAGGTCGCCCCTGGCATGGAGCGCATCACGGTGCGCTGGCACGCCCCCCGTGAGCCCGGCCGAGCCTTCACTTTCGTCTCACGTGAGGCGCGCAACATGCGGCAGGCGCGTCGGGCGACGGCTGCGCTCTTCGGCCAGCTTCTGGCGTGGATTGACCTGCCGGCATCATCAACGCCACTGGATGCCCCCGTACTCGGCCTGCCTCCGACGGACGCCACCGACGGCGTTGCTGCCGAACACATGCCCGCGGGCTCGTGCCTGACCGCTATTGCGCTCTCCATACTCGTGGTGCTGGTCATCTGGCAAGTAGTAAACCCGCTCATCGAAGCCGAAAGGTACCACCGCGCGATTCTATGGTCCGGGGGCATCTTTGTGATGGGGGCTCTGCTGATCAACACTCTTCTCAGGGCTCTGCAGTGGGCTGAGAGACACGACAGCGCGGACGTGCGCTGACTGACAGGAGGCCACACCCACCTTGCGTTCCGCATACCTCGAGATAGACCTTGACGCCATCCGATATAACACTCGCCGAACCCAGGAGATGATCGGCGCCTCGACCCGGCAGGCCTCAATCGTCAAGGCCAACGCCTATGGCCATGGCGCCGTGCCGGTATCTCGTGCATGCCTGCAAGCCGGTGCTCCCATGCTGTGCGTCGCCATCGCTGAAGAGGCAGTAGCCCTGCGCGAGGCCGGCATTGCCGCGCCTGTGCTCGTGCTCGGCCCGCCATCCCCGGATGAAGTCGACCTCTATGCAGAGCATGACATCATCTCCACTGTAAGCTGCATTGAGCACGCCGAGATGCTGGTGGCCGCGGCAAAGCGGCGGGGCATCGGCGTGAAGCTGCACATTAAAGTTGACTCCGGGATGGGCCGGCACGGCGTTAGCGCCAACGCCGCCGGTGAACTGGCCGCCTTCATCGCCGCCCAACCTGAACTGACTGTCGACGGCATCTTCTCCCATTTCTCCAGCGCCTGCTCGACCGATCTATCCACGTCCAACCTGCAACTGGCGACTTTCAATGAGATACTGCCCACAATCATGGCGCACGTGGGAGACGACAAGCCCGATCTGCATATCGCCAATAGTGGCGCCATCGTCCGCATGCCTGACACGCGTTTTGACTACGTCCGCCCCGGCGCAATCCTTTATGGACTGAACCCCGGCTTTGACGACAGTCTCATGCCCGAGTTCCGGCCCGCACTGGCGCTCAAAGCTCGGGTGGCGATAGTCAGACACATCGAGAAGGGTGCCCCGGTGGGCTATAGTTGTGCATGGCGGGCCGAGCGTGAGACCACGCTGGCAGTCCTGTCCATCGGCTACGCGGACGGTTACAGCAGGCAGCTATCCAACAACGCCGACGTCCTGGTGGGCGGTCGCCGGTGTCCACTTGTGGGCATGGTGTCCATGGACGCGATAACGGTGGACATCACTGATGTTCCTGACGCGAAGCTTGGCGATGAAGCCGTGCTCATTGGCGCTCAAGGCGGCGAGCGCATTACAGTGGAGGAAACAGCCCGACGGGCGGGCACAATTGTCCAGGACATCGTCGCTCGACTCTCCGACCGGCTACCACGCGTACTTCTGGGCGAGACAGGTGATGGCGACTCATGAGCGATGCGGTGCAGGTACGAGTTCCCGCGACGACCGCGAACCTGGGGCCAGGCTATGATTGCCTGGGCCTCGCTCTGTCGGTGCACAACGAGGTAACTCTCGCGATCGCTGATCAGACATCGGTGAGCATTGACGGTGAGGGTGCTGACAGCCTGCCGCGCGATGCCAGCCACTTGGTGCTGCGCGCCGCCGCTGCTGCTGCCCGAGGCGCGGATGCCACCTTGCCGCCCCTGAGCTTGTCGCAGGCCAACCGCATCCCACTGGCGCGGGGGATGGGCAGCAGCTCGGCCGCCATCGTTGGGGGAGTGGTCGGGGCCAACGAGTTGCTTGATCTCGGACTGAGTCAGCGCCAGATGCTCGACATCTGCACCGAGGTCGAGGGCCATCCTGACAATGTCGCTCCAGCTTTGCTCGGCGGCCTGACGGTGTGTTGCGCGGTCGGCAGCGAAGTGTTGGTGCGGCGCATGGACGTGGCGGAGGGCCTCAGTTGCGCGCTGGCGATCCCGGACTTCGAGGTCAGCACCGAAGCTGCCCGCAAAGCATTGCCCGAGACCATCCCGCACGCCGACGGTGTCTTCAACTTGTGCCGCTGCGGCCTGATTGTGGCGGCGCTGGTGTCGGGTGAGTTCGACCTTCTCGGCGAGGCCATGCGTGACCGGCTGCACCAGCCCTACCGCGCTCCACTGGTCCCGGGGCTGCAGGACGCCATCGAGGCGGCGCTGCTTGCCGGCGCGCACGGCGCCTGCCTCAGCGGATCGGGGCCGACAGTCGCGGCATTTGTCACCGGGCACGGGGAGGAAGTAGCGCAGGCGATGGTGAATGCGTTCGCCGATGCCAAGGTAACCGCACGCGCCGAGGTCGTCTCGCTTTCGGCCGATGGCGCGCAGTTGATACAGTAAAGCATCACGAGACAATCAAGCCATTTGACGATCGGAGTGAAGTATGTTGAGTGAAGTAACCCCCCAGCAAGTGTCAGAAGCCATAGACAAGCGCGCCGACGAGGCCCGCGGCTGGCTCATGGATGCGATCGCCTTCGAGAGCGTCCAGGGCAATGAAGCGGAGATCCAGGCATACATGCTCGAGCTGCTCAAGTCTTTGGGCTTTGACGCCGAGTATCGCGAGATCTCCGACGATATCTTCGACGACCCCGAGTACAGCCACAATGAGGACGAGATGTCCTACAAGGGTCGCCCCAACATCGTGGCCACCACGAAGGGCACCGGTGGCGGGCGCAGCCTCATCCTCCAGGCGCACGTGGACGTCGTGCCCGGTGCCGACTGGGTCGATGCTTTCGAGCCCAAGTTCGAGGACGGCTACGTGATCGGACGTGGCGCGATGGATGACAAGGGCCAGGTCATCATGCAGACGCTGGCCATGGCGGTGCTGCAGGACCTCGGCGTTGAGTTGAAGGGCGACGTCGAGCAGCAGGTGGTCATCGAGGAGGAGGTCGGTGGCAACGGTGCGTTGTCGTTGATCCGCCAGGGCTGCACCGCCGATGGCGTCATCGTCGGCGAGGGCTCGTCGCTGAACGTCTATCCGGCAAACCGCGGCGCTCTGTGGTTCCAGGCGAAAACCACCGGTACGCCCATGCACATGGGCCGGCGGCACGAGGGCCAGAACGCCATCGAGAAGATGGTCGAGGTCATCGCGCACATGCAGGACTACGAGAAGAAGATCATCGCCGAGAGCGCGAACTATCCGCTCTTCGAGCACTACGCGGCCCCGGTGCAGTTGTGCTTGGGCATCATCCGCGCCGAGGGCTGGCCGTCGATGGTCGCTGGCGAGTGCTACATGGAGGGCGGCATTGGCTTCCTGCCCAACAAGACCATGCCTCAGGTCAAGGAGGAGCTCTGGGCCGAGATCATGAAGACCGAGGACGAGTGGCTGCGCGACCACTTCGAGATCAAGTATGACAAGCTGCACAATGACTCATACGAGATCCCGGGCGATCATCCGCTGGCAGTCACATTCAACGACTCGGTCAAGGAATACCACCCCGGGTCAGAGATCTTCGGCTGGAACGTGAGCTGTGATGCTCGGCTCTACAACCGGGTCGCTGGCCTGCCCACGCTGGTCTTCGGCGCGGCCGACATCCAGCAGGCCCACTCGGGCGGCGAGAAGGTCTCTATGGCCGAACTGCTCGACGGCGCGCGTGGTCTGGCGCTCGGCATCGCTCGCTGGTGCAACGGCGAGTAAGCAGGTCACGTAACAGGAGATACCAATGACAGCTCGGGTTGGCTTCAGGGCACTCGCTGCAGCGATTCTCATCACGCTCGGCGCGGCGGCCTGGGGTCAGCCCGAGCCGCTGTTCTGGCGGGATTTCTCCGATGCCGAGGATGTCACAGAGGCCCCCGACGGGACACGCGCTTCGGGCTTCGCTGACGGATACGCGGTGCATGTATCCGGACGGTTCGGCGAGAACCTCGCTGGCACCACGCTCACCATTGAGGTCGCAGCCGCATCAGCCGACGGCTGCACGCTTGGCGCGAAGCTCCTGCTCTACGACGAGGCTGGCGAGAAGATCGGCACGGCCGGTTCCCTCTGGGGCCAGCCGCTTGGCCGCGACTTCCAGGTCTGCACTGAGGACGTCAAGATCGAGGACCCCGCAGCGCATTCCGCCCGCTTGGCCATCTACCGCTCGAACAAGATTGGCACGCTCTTTCTGCAGTCGGCGACGGTCCAAGCCGCCGAACTCGTGCCCACTGAGCAGCTCCTTGCCGAACTCGAGGCCGATCTGCGCGCGGACGGTTACGAGACCACCCGTGAGGGTGATCTGCTCGTCGGGATCAAGCCTGACGAGCGCTGCTACTGGCGCACCTTCCCCGGCGAGGCCATGAAGCGCGAGGGCTTCCGCGAGGCCAGCAGTGCCGGCACGACCTGGGTGCGCAGCGAGTTCGCTCCACCCCTCTTCCCGGTTGGGCCCTATGTGTACGGCAGGCGCGAGGCCCTGACTGAGCGCGCGCAGGCGATGGGCCTGACGCTCGACGAGTTCCTCGACCACATGGCGGCTGACGTAGCCGCGCATGGCGGTAACACGATCTATTACGCCAACCTGACCAATGACCCGGACCTGTTCAGGAGCGCGGTCGCTGCCGCCCGTCGACACGGCGTCAGCGTCTTCGGCCAACTCACCGCTGACCTGTACCTGCGCCCTGAGCGCGGACGTGAGCATTACGAGCAGGTCACTTTGCCGACCGTTCGCGAGATAATTCCACAGTACCGCAACTTGCCCGGCGTGCTTGGCTGGATGAGTAAAGAGGAAGCGAAAGTCGACGAGATGCCGCTCGTGGCGGAGTACCGCGCCGAGATCCGACGCCTCGACCCGACCCACGCTCAGTACACGGCACACAATCACCTCGCACCCTTCCAGGCCGAGACCGATCCGCTGCCCGAGTGGTTCGGCTTCGATCGTTACCGGTTCCGCTGCCTGCGGGCGCACTACGGGCTCCTCATCTCGACGCCTCGCGACATGGCCACGCGCCTGCGCGACGAACTCAGTCAATTCTACCCGGAGGCGCAGCGCCGCGGTCGCCCGATGATCTTCGTCCTGCAATCCTATGGTCACGAGAACATCTTCACCACTGAGGAAATCGTCGAGTGGACAGGTGGCGCGATGGAACGCCTCGATCCGTGGAGTGGCTTCCGCGAGGTCGAGCCCGGCGTCTGGCGCGGCTGGGATCGCTACCCCCCTCCGCCCGGCGGAATGTTCCTGCAGAGCTGGATGGCTGTCTCCGAGGGGGCCCGGGGGATACTCGCCTACCACTATTGGGGGCTCAGGCGCGACGAGTTGCCCACCTACATCGCCCTCGTGGACAAGAAGGGCCAGGAGACCCGGCTCTGGCGCGAATGGGGCGAGTGCCTCACCGAGATGACGCCCCTGATGCCTCTCTTCTCATCGTGGCACAAAGAGGCGCTGCCGCGTGCGGAAGCGGACAATCCCCAAGTGAAGGTGCGCTCATTCATCCGCCAGTTTGGCGCCGAACGCTACCTCGTAGTCCTCAACGAGCGCATCGCGACATGGGACGATGATTCCCCGGCGTTGCCCCGAAGCGAGACTGAGCTTCACTTCGACGAGAACGGGCTCGCGGGTCTCCACGAAGCTGCGCCGCTGAGCTTCTCGCTGACGCTTGAGGGCGACCAGCCCGTCTGGGACCTGCGCACTGGGGAGCGGCTTGCAGCGGGCGATGATGGCTGCTACAATCTGACGCTCGGACCAGGGCGCGGCACGGTGCTTGCGCAGGGCTCTGCTGAGGCGCTTGCAGTGGTCCGCGCCGAACTTGGCTTCACCAACTGACCCGAGTGGGCGGGGAGGAATTCCGCGGCCAACGGCGAACTATCCCCGTCGTGACGGTCGCAGTACCGCACACACAAATTTGCGCATAAGCAGTCGCGCGCCCTTCTGACCGCGCATCTGAGGCCCGGGGGCGTGTCGCGCGTCTTATCGGACGGACACAGGGAGGAATTCGACGTGGCACAGGCACGCATAGGCGTAATCGGTCTCGGGGAGTTCGGCATTCAGCATCTGCGCTGCTTCCGGCAGATGGGCTACCGCGGCGAGGCTCAGCTCGTTGCCGCCGCTGACCTCAACGAGGACCTGCTCAATGAGCGAATGGCGGAGTTCGACTTCAATGGTTACACCGACTACGAGGAGATGCTCGACAAGGAGAATCTCGACGGCATTACCGTAGTCACCCCCGACTACCTGCACAGGATGTTCGTGGTCGCCGCTGCTGAGCGCGGCATCCACGTGCTGTCGGAAAAGCCCCTCGATGTCAGCATGGAGGGCTGCCGCGAGATGATCGAGGTGGCCGAGGCCAACAACGTGCTGCTGCAGGTGGACTTCCACAAGCGCTTCGACGAGTACCACGTTGCCATGAAGCAGAAGATCGATGCCGGGGACCTCGGCGAGATCGAGTATGGATACGCGCATATGGAGGATCGCATCGAGGTGCCGCGCGATTGGTGGCCGGCCGCGGCGGAAAAGAGTTCGCCCGCGTGGTTCCTCGGGATTCACTTCTACGACGTCGCGCGCTTCCTCATGGGCGGAGCGACAGGGACCAAAGTGTGGGCCACCGGCGTGAAGAAGAAGCTCAAGAGCCTCGGTGTGGACGCCTGGGACAGCATCTCGGCCAAGGTCGAGTTCGACAACGGCGCCACGATCATGTTCGACACATCCTGGATCATGCCCGATCCCTTCGAGGCGATCGTGAATCAGGGAATTCGCATGGTCGGCACCGAAGGGATGCTCGAGTGCGACTCACAGGACCGCGGCACCATCACCTGCACCTACGACGAGGGCATGGCGACTCACAACAAGAGCTTCCTGCGCGAGCGCCTCGACAAGCAGGGCCGCGAGATCTTCGACGGTTACGGCATGGAGTCGATCGCGGACTTCGCCCTCAACGTGAACGTGCTGCTCGACGGCGGCACGATGGACGATCTGGGGGACTACGCGGGCGGCTACGATGGTCTTGAGGCGACGCGTATCGGGGTTGGTGTGCATCAGTCCATTGAGACCGGCGAACTGGTCGATCTGACGGTTCTCTGATCGGCGCTTGACGCGACGACAGCAGCGCGGCGGCCCGGTCCACGGGGCCGCCGCGCTCATTTGACACGCCTCTTTGCCGTGAGTATACTCATCATTGCCGATAGAATATCATGACGTCACATCGCGGCTCGCGCTGCCGTTTTCTTGCTGTACGCGGGGCGCGCTAATGTGAGTTTTGTGAGGGACCACCATGCCCAAAATCGTCACGGAGTTGCCCGGACCGAAGTCCAGAGAACTGCTCGCGCTTGCCGACAAGTTTGAGCCGCAGTCGATGGCCGACCAGATGCCCGTCGTCTGGGGCAAGGCGGAGGGCTGCGTCATCACAGACGTCGATGGCAACGAGTTCCTCGACTGGTGCAGCGGCGTGCTCGTCACCAACGTGGGCCACTGCCACCCGCGCTACGTCGAGGCCGTCAAGGCCCAGTGCGACAGGCTCTTCAACTGCTACGACTTCCTGACTGAGCCGCGGGCCAAGCTGGCCCAGAAGCTCGTCGAGATCACGCCCGACCACATCGATAAGGCCTTCCTCGTCACCACCGGCACCGACGCCACTGAGGCGGCCATGCGTAACGCGCGCAGCGTGAGCGACGGCTGGGAGATTGTGGCCTTCCACGGCGCCTTCCATGGCCGCACGCTCGGCGCGGCCTCCGCTGGCGGCTCCGGCGGCGTCAAGCGCGGCTATGGCCCGCTGGTGCCCGGCTACATCCACGCTCCCTTCCCTTACTGCTACCGCTGCCCGTTCGGCAAGCAGTGCGACACGTGCGACCTCTTCTGTCTCGACTACATGGACTGGGTGGTCGACAAGGAGTCCTGCGGCAGCTTGTGCGCGGTCATCACCGAGTCCTACCAGGGCGGCGCGGGCGGCATCATCCCGCCGGCTGGCTGGATGGAGGGCCTCGAGAAGTGGCTGCGCGGCAAGGGCCTGATCTTCATCCTTGATGAGGTGCAGTCGTCCTTCGGCCGCACCGGTAAGACCTTCTGCATGGAGCATTGGGACATCAAGCCCGACCTGGTGACCCTCGGCAAGGGTCTCGGCAGCGGCATCCCGTGCTCGGCCGTTGTAGGCACCGGCGAGATCATGGACGCCCTTCCGCCTGGCTCGATGGGCTCGACCAACGGCGGCAACCCGGTCTCAAGCATCGCTGCGCTGACGGCGATCGAGATCATGGAAGACGAGAAGCTGGTCGACAACTCCGCGAAGATGGGCGATATGTTCGCTGCGCGCTTCGCGGCGATGCAGGAGGACGTGCCGGAGTTCGGCGACGCCCGCGTCTTGGGTCTCATGGGCGGTCTGGAGTTCGTCAAGGACCCGGTAACCAAAGAGCCGGCGCCCGAACTCACGCGGGCCATTGTCGAGGAGTGCATGAAGCGCGGCCTCGTGTGCATCGCGCCCATCGGCATGTACAAGAACGTGATCCGCGTCGCGCCGCCGCTGGTGATCACCGAGGCGCAGGCCCACGAGACCCTCGACATCTTCGAGGCCTCCGTGAAGGCAGCAACTGGGCGCTGAGCGAGCGTTCCGAGGCGGACACACTCAACCAGAAAACGGAGCCGCCCCGTGCGGCTCCGTTTTGGTCACGATATGACTTCAGACCCTCGCATTGGTTCGCAGGCGGCCGCGACATGAGAATCGCCCGAATATTCGGCATAGCCTTCATTACCGGCTTCTCCGGGGCCATGATGCCGGGGCCCATGCTGGCACTGGTTGTTGGCCAGACAGGCGCAATCGTCGGCGGGCACGCTGCCTTGGAGATCATTACCGTCCTCCTGTTGATGGCTGGCCTGCGCCAGATACTGCAGCGCCCGAGAGTGCGCGGTATCATCGGCCTTGTCGGAGGTGCGGGGTTGGTCTACATGGGTGCCGACATGGTGCGCAGCGCCGGACACGCCGCGCTGCAGATGGGCGCTGATTCCGCAGGCATGCCATGGCTCGAACTCGCGCTCACAGGAGCAGCGGCGTGTGTGGCGAACCCATACTACATCGGCTGGTGGGCGACGGTCGGGACTGGGCAGTTGGCTCACGCCGCGCCACGCTCAGCGGCAGACTACATCAGCTTCTACCTCGGGCACGAGTTGTCTGATTTCGTTTGGTACGCGATCATCGGTTTGATTGTGGTGACTGGCTCACAATGGCTGTCGCCGACAGTCTACACGTGGCTCATCATCACCTGCGGGAGTGCAGTGTTCGCGCTTGGCCTCTGGTTCATTTGGACCGGCATCAGGTTCACCTGGCTGGGCGCGGGAGACGATAACGACGAAACTGACCTGCCTGTGGCCGCACGCGCTACGGCCACATCACAACTGGAGGAGTGACTCATATCATGGCTGACAAACAACTTCGCATAGGTCTGCCCAAAGGCAGCCTGCAGACCTCGACCATTGAACTGTTCCGCAAGGCGGGCTTCCCCGTAACGGTGGACGAGCGTGCCTACTCACCGGACCTTGGTGACGACGACCTGTGGGGCGTGCTCCTGCGCGCGCAGGAACTACCCATGTACATCGTCAACGGCGTGCTGGATTGTGGCCTGACGGGCTACGACTGGATCCTTGAGCGCGACGCGGACCTCGTCGAGGTCGCCGACCTCGTCTACGCCAAGGGTGGCATGCGCCCCTACAAGTGGGTGCTGGCAGTCCACGAGAGTTCCGATATCAAGTCGGTGAAGGACCTGCAGGGCAAGCGCGTCGCCACCGAGCTCGTTGAGGTGACCCGTCGCTATCTTGCGGACAACGGTGTAGAGGCCGAGGTGGAGTACTCTTGGGGCGCGACCGAGGCCAAGTGTCCCAGCCTGGTGGATGCGGTGGTCGAGGGTACCGAGACAGGGAGCACCATCCGCGCCAACAACCTGGAGATCATCGACACGCTCTTTGTGTCATGCACCAAGCTCGTGGCCAACAAGGCTGCCTGGGAGGACCCGTGGAAACGGCAGAAGATCGAGTCTATCTCGCTGCTCCTCAATGCAGTGCTTGAGGCCGAGAAGATGGTCGGGCTGAAGATGAACGCTCGCGAGGCCGATCTGGCCGCCGTCACCGGTTGTCTGCCCGCGCTCAAGAACCCGACGATCTCTCCGCTCGCCAATGGCGACGAGAAGTGGGTCGCCGTGGAGACCATCGTCGAGAAGCGAACTGTCACTTACCTCATCCCCAGACTCAAAGCGGCCGGGGCGCAGGGCATCATTGAGTACCCCCTGACCAAGGTCGTTGTCTGAACGCTGAGCAAACACCGGCGTCAGGAACTTGCGCAACGGGCGCACCGTCAAAGACGGTGCGCCCGTCTGCTTGACAGTGGCGTGGCTTTTGGGTAACTTACCCTTGGACGCGTGTGCAAGCTTGGATGCAAAACTGGGACAAACTTCCACTCTGTCGCGCCGGGAGATGTAGAAGCCTCATGGTGGAGTGTAGAGAGTGCGGAGCAAGGAACTCTGAGAGCAGTACGTTCTGTGTCCGCTGCGGTGTGGCGATAGCGGGAGATACTCCCCGTGCCGAGGCCGCACCGGGTAGCGACACTGACCGTCTGGACCCCGTCCAGCCCGAGGATTCGACCCCCGAGGTCGAACCTGTAATCGTGGCTGACGAGCCAGCGGCGGTGGGCCCGGAGGCGTTACTGGCTCGGGCCGCAGACCTGATGGGGGAGGGCCGGCCCGACGATGCTGCAGCCCGGTGTCGCGAAGCCATCGGTCTCGCCCCGGACATGGTAGCGGCGTATTCGATGCTCGGGATGGCCGAGGAGCAGCGCGGCAACACGATCGCCGCCGCCGGCGCCTACCGTCGAGTACTTCAACTTGACCCGGGCAGAGCGGCCGAGCGCGAGAAGCTCGAGTTGCTCTACGCCGCAGACGAGTCGCATGAGCCCGCGCCCAAGCGTGGCGGCAAGTCGGGCGTCTCGTGGCTCGAGCGGTGGGCACCGGCTGTGATCGGCCTGGCTGCGGCTTTTCTGGTGATGATGGTGCTGGCCGGTATCATTTACAGAGTGCATGGCACGCGAGTTGCCGAGCGTACCTACAGCGAGAGTATGGCGGCTGGTGAAGCGCGTCTGCAGCAGCGAGACTATCAAGCGGCTGTGACCGCGTTTGAGGCCGCGCTTGCCGCACGACCGGGAGACAGGGATGCGGAGCAGGGCCGCGGGTACGCGCAGCGCAAGCTGGCCGCCACGCGTTCCGCCTCGGCCTCGGCTCCCACGGGGAGCGCGGCGCCGAGACAGGCGCTGGCCCCGATTCTGCCTTCACGCGGACCGAACGCCTTCCTGCCTATCCCCATCGGACCGCAGCGCGCCACCAATCAGCCTGACCCGCGTGAGCAGCCGCAGACAACGCGTCCGGCTCGCGCCACGCCTCCCCCTCGAGTGAATACCGATCCAGTCGTGGGCACCACCCGCGCGCCCGCCACCACTGGTGATGGTGCGATCGAGTTCCAGAACCCGTTGGACGACCCCGGCGATCGACCGCCGACCACTACTACACCAGCCGACGCGCCTGACTATACCGCCAGTTCGGAAGCTCCGCCCAAACGAGGCGAGATCAATATATGGGTGTCTGAGGAGCCGGCACCTCCGCGCGGGGCCTCGACGGGGTCCGGCGGGGCCACTTCCTCAGCCGCGCAAGCCAGTCGCGCCGCCGGTTTGCGGGACCAGGCTGATCAACTTCGTGCCGGTGGCCGGTGTGAGGCCGCGGCCGAAACTTACGATCAGGCCATCGACGCCTACCGCGCCGAATCCGAGGCCAATCCCGGCACCCAAGCCGCCAACGAAGCAGCCATCAAAGCCTGCGAGCGCGCTCGCGGCATCTGTCAGAGCGGACAGGGACAGTGAGGCATGTGAACTGGCCACACAAGGCGCTGGCCGTCACTGCCATCGCTCTGGCGCTGATCATAGGCACCATCCCCGCGACCGTTCAGGCCGCGCCTGCTACCATCGGCGTGCTCCTGGCCACGGTTGGCAACGAACCCACCGCGCTGGAGATCACCTGCGCTGATGCCCTGCTCGCAGAGCTGGCTGAAGCAGTGGGTATCGAGGCCGCTTTGTTGCACGCCACATCGCCCTTGGTGACTGCCCGCGATGTCCGGTTGCCCGTGATCGATCCTGGCGAGGACTGGTCGCCCCTGGAGCCGGTTCTTGCTGCGCTCGCCGCGCAAACACAGCTTGATTACCTGGCCGTCGTGGCCCTCATGCCCGGCGATGAGGCATCTCGTGTGCAGGGCATGATAGTGGTGCGCGGCGGCGGCGCGGCTCAGATATCGTTCGACAACGAGCCCGCCGCTGACGATAGCTTGGCCGTCTCGGCCGCCAGGCGCATGTCGAGGCGCATCATCGAGGCAATCGCCGATGGGCTCCCCCAGCCAGGCGAAGCCGGTGACCAGCCCGTGCCGGTTGCCGCCGACCCGGTCCAGCCTCCCGCGCAGCCCGCCGACCCGGCCGCTGATCAACCCGAGCCGACCACCCCCGCGCCAGCTGATCCCGCCGTTCCTGCCGACCAGCCGGCGACGATCACCGATCCCGAACAGCCAGCGCCCGATACGGGCGTGGGCGAAGGCGCGGACGGGCCTCTGACGGAGGCGGTCGCAGTTTTCAACCGGGGTGAGCACAAGGAGGCGCTGGGTCTGATCCGTGCGGTACTGGGGGCCGGTGGCGTGGATGGTGAAGCATATTTGCTGCAGGCACGCTGCCACCTGGCGCTGCATGAGGAGGAAGAGGCGCTGAGCGCGCTGCGCCGCGCTGTGGACGCTGCGCCCGACATGGTTGAGGCACGCATCCGCCTGGCCCGAGTCTTTGGCCGACGTGGCCTGTGGCAGGCGGCGGCTGAGCATTACGAAGTGGCGCTTGAGCTCGCCCCTGATGACAGGCAGGCCCTGCTCGGACTTGCTCGTCTGTACCGCGACAACGGTCATCGGCAGAAAGCCATAGATATTCTGCAGAACACGGAGAGCGCGGCGTCCGACGCCGGCGCACTCATGCTGCTCGGCGACCTCTTCGCCGCCAACGGCGCTGACGTCGATGCGCAGGGGGCCTACTTGCGCGCGATGGCCCTCAGCGACGACGAGTCCAAAGCGGTCGCGCTCGAGCGCCTCGGAGATTTCTATGTGGGTCGACACAGACACCGCGATGCGCTGACGTGTTACTTGCAGGCTGCCGAACTCAACCCAACTCGCAGCAGCGTTGTGACGCGGCGCTATGAGGAAGTCATGGCCGCCGCCGACGAGACTGTCTACGGAGAGTTGACCGAAGCGTGGGGCACCTTCGAGTCCTTTGTGCGCGACGGCGAAGGCGAGCGCGAGCTGATCTTTGAGCGCATGGCGATCTGCCGCGCACACGTGGAAGAGGCAGTCCAGTTCGCCGACAGCATCGCCGCGCCTGAGGCAATGCAGACCGAACACGCGCGGCGCCAGTTTGCGTATTCACTGGCCTTTGAGGCGGCTGTTACGTCGCTGTCTTACCTTGATCTGGGCGGCGACCAGATGCGTGACCGCGCGCTCACGCGTTGCCGTGAGGCCATCGCAGAACTCGAGGGGTTGCGCGGGACCATCTGATCCGCACAGCCCGGCTGATGCCGTCGATCGATGCTGGAGAGCGGGCCGCCACGCCGTGAGGAGGGCGACGAGCTGTCATGTTGATGCACGATTGGATCAAATATCGCAACGCCCAGGTCAAGCGGGTGGCTGACCAGAAGGGCGACGCTGACGCCGAGACACAGCAGACCGAAGCGGTCGCCAAAGATGCCGTCGACGTGGCTGTCGACGAGCACCAGGCGGCTGCGGTCGATGACGCTCAAGGTCCGTCCCCGGATGCCGAGAGTATAGACAGGGAGAAGGAAGAACTGCTCGAATCACTCCAACGGGAGATGGAGAAGACGGGGCATAGTGTGCGTGAGCGTCTCGCGCAGCTTCAGGCCCGCCAGAGACAGCTCCCGATGGACGTGGAGGACAGTGAAGAGACAGAGGACGGGGATGGTTCGCGCGGAGCCACGGAAACTCGCGAAGACCTGGTGAGGCGACTGCTCGACCCGACATTGACTTTGCGTGAGGCCTCACTTTTGCTCGACGTGTGCTCGACGACGGTTCGCCGATACACTAACCGCGGGTTGCTCAATTGCTACCGCACGCCGGGCAATCAGCGCCGTTTCCGGCTCTCAGACATTCTGGAGTTCATGGAGCGTCGCGATCGCGAGGAGATATAGCTGTCGTCGCCCGTCAGGCACGCACAACGCTAAGCGCAGGATCCTTCCACCGCTCCCAGTAGACGACGCACCGCACCCACCGCGCCCTCAAGGATCTCGACCATGCGTGACACAATACTTCTGATGATGCGACCTGACCGTATCCGCGATCGGGTCGCCGGTAGACTTGCCCAGCAGAACCTTCGGGCGGATGTGGCTGACAGTTTGGTACACGGCCTGGAGGTAGTGCTGGCGGAGCAACCCGACGTGACGGTCTTCGACATGGCTCTGGATGAGGTCTCGGGAACACAGACATGCCATCACCTCGGTGCTCCGAGTGAGGCCAGCCTCATTGCCATCGCCGACGAGGACGGGCAGCCGCCCGCAGCCGAGGTGCTGGAAGCTGGCGCTCAGGACTACCTGACTCGGCCCTTCGGCGCCCTGGAGTTGGTCGCTCGCATTCGTGCGTTGCTGCGACGCCTCAAGGAATACTCCGTCGCCGAGCGCTTGTGTGTGCAGTGCGGCGATCTGTTCATCGATGGCCAGCGCCATGAAGTGACCGTTGCGGGCGAGCCGGTGCAGCTCACGCCCAAGGAATTCGAGTTGCTGATGGCGCTCGCCTCACGACCGGGTGAACTCCTGCGTCGCGAGGAACTGCTGTCTGATATATGGGGGCTGAACGAGGGCATCAGCACCCGCACGCTGGATGTGCACATCGGCCGGCTGCGCCGCAAGATCGAGCCGAGCGCCGATGAGCCCAGTCTGATCGTGACCGTGCCCCGCGTGGGCTACAAACTCGCGGCCTGACCGGCCGAATCCAGAGCAGCGCTTCCTCTCCGGCCGGAGTTTGCGGCCGGTGCATCAGTGTGTACAGCGGGCCAGGCGGCCCGCGAGGATAGGTGACATTGCATGGCAATAGTCTCAGTCGAGCCGGTGCGTCTGCATGTGCCGCTCGAAGATCCCATACCTCCCAGTGTGGCGCGCCCGCTCACTGAGGCGCTGGACGTGCACCTCGTGCGAATCGAGTGCGACGACGGCGCGGTCGCCTGGGGCGAAGCGTGGTGTCGCGACTGGTCAGCCATGCGTGACGCAGTCGATGCCCTCAGCCCGATACTGGTCGGGGCGGACCCGCTCGACCGGGGCGTCCTGTGGGAGCGGATGGTCGATCGACTTCGCTCCAAGAAGGAGCCGCTCGAGGGCGGCGCCGGGACGCTCTCTGCCATTGACCAGGCGCTGTGGGACCTGGCTGCCCGAACGCTCGACATGCCGGTGCACCAACTCCTCGGCGGCAAGCGCGTCGCCCGACTGGACGCTTACGCAACCGGGCTCTACCTGGAGCCGGTCGACGATCTGGTGCGCAAAGCGGAGGATTTCCTGGCGCGAGGGTTCCGCTCCATCAAAATGAAAGTGGGCGCCGGGCGCGACCAGGACCTCGCGGCGGTGGCGGCCGTCAAGGACGTGACTGGCACTCAGGTGCGGCTGATGGTTGACGCGAACCAGGCGTGGCCAGAGCGAGACGACGCGCTCGCGATGGGCGTCGAGTTGGACCGATATGAACTATTCTGGCTGGAGGAGCCGTCGCCGCCGACCGATTGGTCGCCCTACGTGACGCTACGCAACGCCCTCGACACGCCAATTGCGGGCGGTGAGACGCTGCGCACTCCGGGGCAGTTCATGCAGGCTTTCGTCGCGGGAGCGCTCGACGTGGCCATGCCTGACGTGCGGCTGTGTGGAGGCATCACTGGCCTCGTGAAGATCGCCGACCTCGCCCGCTGGTTCGGTGTACAGATCAGCCCGCACAACTGGTCCTCGCCTCTGGGCGCTGTCGCCAGCAGTCACGCGGCAGTCACTCTCGCCAACTGCACGATCACCGAAGTCGAGGCCACGGTCACCCCGGTGAGCGAGGAGTTGCTGGGTGCCCCTCTCACCTTCGAGGACGGTTTCCTGGTGCTGCCCGAGGGACCTGGTTTCGGCGTTACAGTCAATGAGGATTTCGTCGCGCGTTACCGCGACGATCAAGGGTAGCCCGAGGAGCACGATCGCATGGCTGACCCGTCACTCGTGAGCATGGTCAAGCAGCTTCGGCTCAAGCGCGCTGGCGTCATCTTCGACGTCTGCGGGAGCTGCGGCAATAAGTGCTGCTTCCAGATGACCATGATGGGCAGCCAGGATCTGCGCCGCCTGGTCAAAGAGATGCTGCTCGACGCCGACCTTGAATTGCAGGTGCGCGCCGGTCTGCGCGAGCGCTCCGACGAGCTCGAGGCCGATCTCCGCGCCCTGGAGCAGACGGCCGCGGAGCTGCAGGCCGGTGGCGCCGAGAAGGAGCACGCGGCTGCGATGGCGACCTTGCGCACTGGCATTGAGCAGTGGCGCGAGTTCCTCGACTACGTGCGCTCGGACTTCCCACTCGACTACGACCAGATGCTGCGCCTGCTGTATTTCTCCGCCATCCGCTCCAACACGCTCAACGCCGTCCTGGCCCTTCCCGCCGGTCCTCCCACGCTCGTGCGCCATGCGCTGGGGAAGGCCAGTTTCCGCCTGGCCAGTCCGCGGCGATTCGCCCCGCCGGCCTGCCTCTTCTACCTGTCCACGGTCGGATGCGTGGCTGGTGAGGGCAAGCCCGCCAAGTGCGCCAACTTCTTCTGCACGGGCGACCCGAACGTGTTGGGGCGGCTGCGCGAGGAACTCGGCTTCGACGACTTCGTGCTCTCCTACTTCCGGGTGACCGACATTGAGGGCCTGATTGCGCAGATACAGTTGGAGTGGGAGATGGGGCCTGAGTTCGTCGAGCCGAAAATCGTGCTGGGGGCTGATGACGAGGAGATCCATCGCATCGAGAGTGTGCTGGGCGAGATGGGCGGTGGATTGCGCGTCAAGCGCCGCGATGAAGGCGCGCTGCGTTCGGCGGCGGAGGTGGAGAGCGAACTGGCCAACCTGCACGCGCCCAACGGTTTGATTGAGATCTATGAAGCGGTTGATGGCAATGTGCTGTATGAGTTGGCTCTGGCGCTCGATCAGGTCCGCCTGCGCGACCAGCATCCCAGCTACGTACTCTTCACTCGCCAGTTGCACGCGGTCCCCGCGCCGCACCCGATGTGGGACGACAGCATGATGGCCCAGCCGCTTGGCGGATTGGGTCTGTACGTTCTGGACGTCGCCCGTCCAGAGGCCTGACCCCGCGCGTCACGACCGGTCTGCGGCCGTGCGCATCCGCGCGAGCGCTGTCTGCTTGAGCCGACTGATTGTTGGCTCCGAGACGCCCATGGCCTCCGCGATCTGCCGCTGCGACCTCCCCAGTTGCATCCACCTGATGACCGTGCGCTGGGCTCGTGTGAGTTGCCCGTCGACCACGAGTCGAGCGACCAGAGCTCGGTCGGCGGGCTCACTTGTGGTGGGCGGCGTCGCCGACAGGCGGTCGTCGACGGGCCGCTCGCGCGCGCTGAGCAGTTCCATCCATCGCTGCGTATAGAAGGGGTAATCCCCGCGACCGTCGTCCTGTGCGCTTGCGCCCAGCAGTTGATCGGCTTGTATCTCCAGCGCCAACGTCGCGCCAGACGTCTCGTCGTGCTCCGGCTGTATGTTCGCGGCCCAGGTGTATCGCGCCATCGTGATCCCTCGCCACATACGGGTGTTGTATCAACAGCCCGGAGTGTAGGGCAGAGGGCACCTTGAAATCCTTCGCGGCATCTTGCAGGGGTCTGGTAGTTTTCTGGCAGAGGTCTTGCTTGGGGACAGGTCTACCCGCGCGGCCCGTGCACCGGCCAGAAGGCGACGGCAAGCTGCATTGTGGATGAGCACGCCCAGTGCAACAGCCACGCCCCCAGGCACGAACGGCTGCGCCATGCCCACCAGCCGAGCGCAATACCCGCCACCACGGCGGCCGCCGTCTCCGACCACGGTTTGCCGAAGTGCATCATCACGAAGGGGATCGTCTGCACGATGATCGCCAGGGCTCCGAAGCGGCGCTCGAGCGCATTGAGCAGGAAGCCGCGGAAGTGGAACTCCCAAGCGAAGAAGTATATCAACCAGCCGGCCAGACCCACCACGATTACGGTCAGGTCGCTCGGCTCGTCGATGTAGCGAGAGTAGTAGCGCTGGTAGGCCTGCCAGCGCGAGGAAAGCAGGATGAGGGGGATCGTCACCCCGCCGAAGATTGCGGCGTAGCGCAGCGATGTGCGCCAGTCACCGATACGCACGCCCAGGTCCGCGAGAGTCATGCCGTAAGCGACGCGCATGATCACTGCGGGGGCCACGAAGAGGAGCAGGAAGTTCGCCCCGAACCAGCCGAAGCGAGTTTCGCGCGCCAGCTTCGGCAGCCATTCGTAATCGAAGCTCCCATACCAGACGATGAGCAGGCCCACTGTGGAGACCGCCATGGCAACCGTGGCCGGATCCCCGAGCAGCCCGAAGAGAGTGGTCGGCCAAGGCCGGCCTTGCGTATCCAGGGAAGCACACTCAGCGGCGGGCGCACCGGTTTGCCCGGTCTCGCCCGCCGCCATGTTCTCGGTCTCTGTCTCTGTGGGGACTCGCTCGTCCCCGTTGCCGCCATCGTCAGCCATGCGACGCTCCTGCTACGCTCGGCTTTCCCATACCTGCAGGCCAAGGTGATCGAAACTGAAGTCCAGGATGTGGCCGCCCGCGCCCTTGATGGCCGCGCGCACCTCGCCCTCACTGTCCGGGCCTGCGAGGAACACAATGCAGCCTCCACCGCCCGCGCCACACACTTTGCCGCCGATCGCCCCGGCCGAGGTCGCCGCCTCGCGCAGTTGCGCCATCTTCGGCGTCACCACCTCCGAGTGCAGTTGCGCGCGCGACTGCCACTCCTCGGCGAGTAGTTCGCCGAACCAGATCAGGTCGCCCTCAAGCAGCGCCCGGCACATGTCGCCCGCGATGCGCGCCACTGACTGCATCGCGCCGACCACCGTCGGATCGCCAGTCTCATAGGCCGTGATCATCTTCGTGTTCGTGTCACCCGACAGCCGCGACTCGCCCGTATAGCACAAAACCAAGTGTTTCTCGAGTTCTGCCAACGTCGAGGGCGCCACCTCGATACGCTCGACTGAAACCAGGTCTCCGACGAACCGCATGTATGAGAAGCCCCCGACCGCGGCGGCATACTGATCCTGCTTGCCGCCCACGATGCCCAGATCATGCTCAAGATCGCAGGCCAGCTCAGCCAACTCTGAGCGAGTCATCAACGCGCCGCGCTCGCCGCTGCGAAGCTGGCGGAGCTTGTCGAGAAGCCCCAGCACTGCCACCCCGACCGATGCCGACGAGCCTGTCCCTGATCCTGGTGGCGCATCGCAGCGCACGGTGATCTCCATGCCACCCGTCAGATCCAGCGCCCGCACCGCTGCCTTGAGCAGATCCAGGTTGCCGTCAAACTCGAGCTCTCGGATATCCTCCGCCTCGACGAACTGCCCCAGGTCCTGTGACACGATCCGGACGCCGTTGCCCTCGATCTCGCGCAGCACACAGTAGGCGTAACGGTTGACCGCCGCGTTCGCGACCGCCCCAGTCTCCTGGTTGCGGAATGATGGCAGATCGGTGGTGCCTCCGGCAAAGTCGATGCGGGTTGGTGCTCGGCTCCTGATCACCATCGTGTGCCCTCGCTTTCCACGGCTTGCCATGCCTGCGCGCATTATACCCGTCGCTTCGACCGCAATCAACAGCGCCGGCCACTGCGCGACTCATCATGGTTGTTGGACGCCCGATGATGCCTTCGGTTCCATCTGTCGCCACACTTCCGAGGCAGGAATCGTGCCATTGCCCTTGACTGTCGAACAGACGTTCGATATACTGTCCGGGCCGCCGGGATGAGGGGACCGCGGCAGTCCCCCGGACGCACTGGAAGATCAGGCTTTGATAACCATGATGATCCGATCGCTCGAGGCGTATGGCGTACCGTCAGTGTTGCTCAAGAGCTGGGAGAGAGACTTGGGCAGCGATCTGCTGCCTGTTCAGGAGCGGGCGGTGGCGGCAGGAGTGCTCGATGGCCGGAGCGTCGTTGTGTCCTCGCCCACCAGTTCCGGAAAGACCTTCATCGGTGAATTGGCTGCGGCGCAGGCCGCCCTCAACAGTCGCCGCGTTGTCTACCTCGTCCCCACCAAGGCTCTCGCCGAAGCTAAGTACCGGCAGTTCGCCGATCGCTACGAGCCGCTGGGCTTGCGTGTGGCCATCGCCACCGGTGATCGCCGCGGTCAGCAGGAGATGATAGCGCGCGGCGAGTTCGACCTGACGGTCGCGGTGCCAGAGAAGATGCGCGCGCTTCTGCTCGACCATCCTGCCATGGCGCCATGCATCGGGACGGTGATCGCTGACGAGTTGCAGGTGCTCGGAGATGCTCAGCGCGGTCCATGCCTGGAGCTGCTGCTCGGAGACCTCGTCGCGGAGAGTCCTGGCCTGCAGGTGGTTGGCTTGTCTGCGGTGCTCGGTCGCGTGAGTGAAGTCGCTCGCTGGCTTGGCGCCGAGATTGTGGAAGACGACCGTCGGCCGATAGAGCTGCGCAAGGGTGTGCTCTCGGACGGCGTCTGGCACTACCGCCGCCACAACTCGGGAGAGGAGGAGCAGGAGGAGTGGCCCGAAATTGCCCACGGTCCCGAAGACCCGGGCGAGCGTCTGGCACAAGTGGCAGCCTGGCTGGCTGAACGAGATGGTTCTGCGCTCGTCTTCGTGCCAGACAAGCGCTCGACGGTGCGCCTGGCTCGCGAGATCGCGTGTCGTGGCAAGCTCCCCGCGGCAGAACGCACAGCGCAGCGGTTGGCTTCACTCGAACCCACTCAGGCGACTGAGTGTCTGCGCGAACTGGCCGCCGCGGGTGTCGCCTTCCACAACGCCGATCTGCAGTTCGATGAGCGCGAGGCCATCGAGCGTGGCTTCGCGGAGGGCGATCTCTCAGCGCTGGTGTGCACCTCGACGCTGGCGATGGGCGTCAACCTGCCGGCGCGCAACGTGATCATAGACGTTCGGCGCTGGCGCGCGAATGCCAGCGGCGGCAGACCGACTCTGGGCGCAATCACTCGCGCGGAGTTCGAGAACATGGCCGGACGCGCGGGGCGGCTGGGCTATGAGGAGCGCTTCGGGCGCGCGGTGCTGGTGGCCGATACCGAACTGCGACGCCACATCCTCGCCCAGGCATACCTCGACGGCCATTTCGATGAGCTTTCCTCCCGGATGGCGGATCGCACTGCGCTCGGGCAGCTCTGCCTGCTCATGGGATCGGGCGCCGCGTGCGAAGGTGAGGGCCTCGCGGGTGCCTGGCTTCGTACGCTGGCCGCCAGGCTGTCGCCCGAGCGCGGCGATGGCCTTCCCGATGAGTTGGCCAGGGCTGCGAGTCTCGCCGAGGACGAGGGCTTGGTGGCAGCCGATCCGGAGGTGGGGTGGCGTGCCACCAGTCTGGGTGCGCTGTGCGGCGCCAGCGGCTTAACCCCCTCGAGCTTCCGGGCACTGCTCGCCGCTGCCCGCGCGGGCGGTGGCGAGGCACCGTCAGACCTGGAGGCCCTGGCGGTCGCTGCATTGTGCGAGGAGGCGCAGTCGGTGCCGCTTGGGCGTTTGGATGCCGCCCGAAGTTTCATCAACGAGATGTCCGCGATCGACTCGCCGGTTGATGACGATCGCCGGCGGCTTGAGCAGATCATGGCGACCGGCCCGGAGGGATCGGCCGTCGCTCGCGATCGCGCCTTGCGCGCTACTCTGACCGTCCTGCGCTGGCACGGGCGCGAGAGCACTATGGCGATCGAGCGCGATCTCCGTGTGCCCGCCGGACGGCTGGGAGTCCTCGGCGACACCATCGGCTGGCTGGTGCAACTCCTGGGGCGTATCGGCCGCGAACTTGGCTGGCCCGAGTCCGGCTGGAAGCGGCTCTTGCGCCTGGGTGAGAGCATCGCTGCCGGGGTGCCTGCCGCTGGTCTGCCGCTGGCGAGACTGCACATCCCTGGCCTCACACGCGGCTACATCCTGGCTTTGCTGGCTGACGGGATCTGTGACGGACCGAAGCTGGCTGCCGCTGATCCCGGGCTCCTCACCGAACTCCTTGGCCCTGAGCTCGCAGGCCGTGCGCTGCAGGTCGTGGATGCCGCGCCGAACGTGGCTCCGGTGCCGACCGCAGCCCCCAAGCCACTCCCGGCCGCAGCGCAGTTACTGGTCGTCGATCACACCCGTCCCGACCAGATCATGATCGGCGATCATCCGGTGTCGCTGCGACCGGCCGAGTTCAAGCTGCTCACTGTACTGGCCGATCAGCCGGGGCGCTGCGTTTCCTACGAGGACATCTATCAGGGGATGTGGGGGGCAGAGCACTTCGTGGAACCCGCTCAGATATACTCGCATCGCTCCCGGCTTGCGAGCAAGCTTGTTGGCCTGTTTCCCGACGGGCGCGACCTGCTGGTGACCGTGCCCAAGCGCGGGCTCATGCTGGCCCTGACTTCCGAACAGGTGTTGGTACGCTGAAGCTTTCCGCTGTCAGACCGCGTGTCCGCGGCGCACGGAGGGGGCCCGTCTTCGCGGACGGGGCCTCCTCCTCATTCGGGCTTCTGGAAGACCATGACATACTGGTGGTGGATGTTGGAGACGAACGCGTGGGGGATCCCCAGAGGATAGAGGTTCTTGCTGTCCTGGATGAGAATGGTGACGCCCTTGAGGCCCAGCCCCTGTTCCTCGACGACGCGCGCGATGTCCGCGTGGAAGAGGTAGAACTTCGGGCCGTGGCGGAAGTCTGACACAATCACGCACATGTATCGTTTGGGCGCGAGCGCCCGGCCACACTCGGCGAACACTTCACCGAGTCGCGCCAGGAACTCCTCGTAGCTCTCGATGTTTCCCATGTCGTCAGCCTGGTCGCTGTAGCTCGTGGGCAAGCCCCTGCCGGTCCGCTCGGCGGCGGTTTTGTCGCCGCCCTTCTTGTTGAGTATCCGCCAGTAGGGCGGTGAGGTAACGACGAAATCGACGCACCCATCCGGCATCTCCCGCAGGGCCGCGAGCGCATCGCCACCGAGGACAGTCTGCCCGGTGCCGTCGCCGCACCACGCCTCGGCCTCCATGCATTCAACGTCCGCCGCCGCCAGACGTTCGATCGCCACCGTTCGCCAACGGTCGATCAGTTCGATTCCCACGCCCACCCGATCTCGCGCATGGCAGGCGATCAGTGTCGAGCCCGTGCCCACGAAAGGATCCAGCACTCGTTCGCCCGGCTTGGTGAAGAACTCGATGAGCCGCTCGATGTCGGCTTCAGAGAAGGTGGCCGGATGCGTGGCCTTGAGTTCATCTCGCGGCGGCGCCACCGAGTTCATCACGCTGTCGGTCGGCTGCCCCATCAACTCACAGGCGCGCTCCGGGCCATGCCGATCGGTGAGCCACGCGCCAAATTCGGCCAGCAACTCATCCGTGATGCCCTCGGGGCGCGGCTGGCCCCCCAACGCTCGCCAGAAGCTTTTGGTCTCGATCAGCCACTCCCGGTTGGTGAGTTCGTTCAGCTTGTTGCGCGGGTCCGGTTCATTGCTCATGGGTGGCAGCCGACCTCCACGCCGGGATGGTGTGTTCGGTGTGTATTCAGCGCTCCTCGTCCGATTACCTTGTCTGCGTCGAAGGGCACGGCCCCGCTTGCGTCGAAGTCCCCTGCGGGCTGTGACCGGCGCGGCGCATCTGCGTGCCCGGTCTGCGCCCGACTTCACTGGCGGCCGGAACGGTTGCCACCGACTCTGCGGGAGGAACGCGAATGGCTCAGGCCTCACCGGCCGGGGACGGTGCCGCCGTTCGGCGCACACGTCCATCGCCGGTCATCGCCGTACTGGTGGCGCTGGCGACCGTAGTGCTGGGCGTCTTCTCGAGCGCCGCGCTGGCCGACCTTGAATTTGCCACAGTCAGCTTCGCTCGGGCTCTGCCGGTCTTCGTGATGGGTGAGGGGCTGATCTACCTCCTCATGCTCGGGGGCGGCGGTGTTGCCGCGCCTGCGCTCTTCACCGCTTGGGCGATTGGCTTTATCGTGCGTGCGGGGATCGCGATGCTCGCGCAGATGCTCTCGCCCGTCGCCGGTGCCGGCGACCTGTTCGCGGGCTGGCAATTCTACTACGCTGCATACTGGCCCGCTGCGGTCGCGAGTGTGT
This sequence comes from Candidatus Zipacnadia bacterium, assembly GCA_029821735.1. GTDB lineage: Bacteria > Armatimonadota > Zipacnadia > Zipacnadales > UBA5352 > JALGSU01. The sequence continues at coordinate 234,635 of JALGSU010000001.1, forward strand.
TGCTGGTCGCCTGCGGGCTTCGGCTGATACGACCGGTCATCGCTCGTCGGCGGCGTCTGCGACGTCCCAAGCGCGCGCCTGCGGCCTCAGGCGAGCCCATCGAGGACTCCGCCGCTCGTCGCGAGCAGCTTCTGGCCGCTTTGACGGACTCGCCCGATGCGCCACCCGAGAGCACCACTGTCCTCGAGGAGCGTCAGCTTGGCGACTTGGCCGAGCCCGTTGAGGAGGATGAAGAGGAGCCCAGCGACCGCCGCTGGGAGATGATGCTTCCCCTTCTCGAGGAGGAGGGCGATGCCGACGAACCCGATGAGGAGCCGGCGCCGGCGCCTGAAGCAATCGAGCCCGAGCCGACTGTGCCCGCCGAGCCCGTCGCACCTCTGATCGAGATCGAGGACGCCGTTGCTGCTGACGATGTTGAAGATAGTAAGTCCAGCGAAGCTTCCGAGCCGGATGAGCCGGCTATTGAGGACACGGCCAAACTCGATCCGGTGACTGCAGACGATGGGCCGACGACCGCTCAGGTCGGCTCGCTGCAGAGCATGATCGACGTAGTGGCTTCGCGCACGAGTTCCGAACGTGATCTGGGGATTCGGGTCTGGCGCACCGGTGACCAGCGCACGGTTCTGGCGGCCATCCCCGCTGGGCCGTCGGCGGCGGACGCTTCCGGATGCGCTGATGCGGTCGTGCGAGGTCACGTGGCAATGTGCCGCTGGTTGGGCGAGTCGCCCACGGTCACGCAGGTGCTGGCGGCGGACGCCGGTGCGTGCTCTTTGCGCGCGCTCGATGAGGATGGCGGGCTGCTGGTCATGGCGGCAGGCACTGGCGAGGACGCCGCCGAGCGTCTTCCGGGCGTGGTCGCGGAGGTCGCGGACGCACTCGCCGAGTTGGCCGGGACCATTGAAGCGCCGCTCCCCAATGGCGCCAACGGCGGCGTGACCGTTGAGGCCGATGAGGTGCTGGCTCGCGCAGTATCGGATGCCGCCGGACTGGGTGGCGCATTGCCGTCGCGCTGGTCGGCCTTCGCGGCCGATAGCGGGCTGCGCGTCGCGATCGCCGCACCCGAAGGGGCGGACCCCTCGGAACTGGCGGTCGCGCTGGCGGGCGCGGTAGATGCAGCCGCCGACTTCGTGGCTGCACTGCAGTTGGGCGAACTCTCGCACCTGGCGCTGACCGCTGATGGCGCAATGTTGACCGCCTGCGCTGCGGAACTGGCGGGCGGGCCCGGCGTGCTGGCTGCGCTCACCCCTTCCGGACCGACGCCCGGTCTGATCGCTGACGAGTTGCGGCGGGTGGCCTCGGAGACTAGCCCATGAAGCAGGACGGGCAGGCGAAGAAGCGCGGCTGGCGGGAGCGACTGCGCGCGTGGTGGTTGCGCAAGAAAGCTCCGGGGCGCTTCCTGTGCGACTCATGCGCGTATGACTGGGGCGACGCCTGCACCCGACCCGAGCGCCCCAACGCCAGGACCTGCGATGACTACAAGCCGCGCTGAATTCTACGAACGCCCGGAAGGGATGCCGCTATGCTTATCGCACCATCGATGCTTTGCGCCGACTTCAGTTGCCTCGGCGAGGAGGCCCGTGCTCTCGAGCAAGCCGGCGCGGACTGGCTGCATTGGGACGTGATGGACGGCCACTTCGTCCCCAATCTCACCCATGGTCCCCTCCCGGTCAAGGCTCTCCGTGAACACTCGGATATGTTCTTCAACGCCCATCTGATGATCTCCCATCCCGTTCAGTACGTGGACGGGTTCATCGAGGCAGGCGCCGACCTGATCTGCGCGCACATCGAGGCCGAGGATGACGTCACTGAGTTCCTCGAGCGCGTCCGTGGCGCGGATCGCCAGTCAGGAATCGCCATCAGTCCCGACACGCCGCTGGACGATCTTCGGTCTCTGCTGCCGATGCTCGACCTCGTCCTGGTAATGTCGGTCTTCCCCGGATTCGCCGGACAATCGTTCATCGAGGGCAGCATCGAGCGAGTTGCCGAGGTCCGGGCTTTGTGCGAGGCCGAGGGATGGGGGGCGATGCACGTGCAGATCGACGGCGGGGTAAGCGACCAGAATGCGGGAGCGCTTGCGGCCGCTGGCGCTGACGTCTTCGTCTCAGGCTCATGGTTTTTCAAGCACTCCGGTGGCTACGCAGGTGCCGTCGCAGCCCTCCGCGCCTGCGAGGCGTAGCCGACCCCATCAGCAACACAACGCCCCCGCCGGAAGTCTGGCGGGGGCTGTTCCATTTCTGGCGCGGGCATCGTCAGCGTACGAGATAGACACGCTCCGCCTGCATCACGACCAGTTCGCCGTCGGTCTGTGCGGGCTCGCCGCTCACTGCCTCGGTCGCGTGCCTGCCCTTGGGTACGCGCACGCGCATCTCCTCATATGGCCACCAGACGCCGACCGTGCCATCGGCGGACCCCCACTCGGTGCCGATGCATCGCCACGCGTCATTGCCCGCTCGCAGCAATGTCCGCTCGTGCATGTAATCTCGCGTTGCGCGGAACGCCATGTTCGCGTACTTGACCCGCTCCATCTGCTGGGGGTGGTCACTTAGGGCGTTCCCGGTGTAGGTGCGCATACTGAATTGCATGGCCACCAGCGGCGTGGCGTGGTTGGCCAGCATGCGGAAATACCAGTTGGTGTCACTGGGTCTGATGAAGTAGCAGAACTTCCCCGACCGATAGAACGTGTGGCCGCCAGTGTCAAGATATCCGGTCGGGTAGCCATCGATCCCGGCTGGCCCCTCGCTCTCCAGGTAGATGTTCTCGTAGTCCATCTCCTCAAGCAGGACCCTCATCCGCCGGAACGCGGGGACAATGTTGAAGGTCGGATCTTGCGGGTCTGTGTAGTTAATTGCCGACGCCACTGAGCGGAATGAGTCAAACCACAATCCACTTACGCCCAACTCCCGGACATGCCGGAAGCCCTCCACCGAGTAGTCGTAGTAGTCGCTGTTGAGGTCCGTCCAAGTCAGTGCGCCCCCGCCATAGGCGTAGCGATCTCCGTTTTGCTTCTTCGGGAACCAGCTCGGTTGGCTCTCCCAGAATTCCGAGTCGGTGACGAGCTGTCCAGTGGGCGCCCATGTGTAAACGCCCATGCCCGCCTCCCGCGCCGCGTCGCACAGCCGCTTGAGGCCCTCCTCGCCGCCGCCGTGAGGCGACACCCCCATGCTCATGATCGAGAGATTGGGCTTGGGCGGCTCACTGTACGCCCCCGCGTTGTCCCAGATCGAGCCCGGCCAGACGCGCTCGAACCCGAGGTCGGCGATCGCTGGCAGCATCTCGATCACATCGTCGTAGGTCTCCGTGGTGCCCCCTGGCCTGACGCCCTCTGCTGCGCGGATGCAGAGCCGCCGGGTGGGCTCGGGCGGAATCGCGAAATGCTCGCGCACCTTTGCGGCGAAGTGGTCCGAGCAAAGCGCGGCCTCGTCAGCGAACTGCAGCCCCTCGAGGTTGGGTTTCCGGCACACCAATATCTGCCGCCACGGCGTGCGCGCGGTGTCACCGGCCGCGAAATGTATCTCGTCAACGAACTCCGTAGCACCACGACCGGCGCGCTTCTGCATCTCCGTATAGATCATTGGTGCGCTCTCGTCGAATTCGTACGCGATCGCCAGCAGGCCGCGGTTGCTGCCCTGGAAATACATGCAGGGGGTGCGCAGGAATTCCGGTCGGCGGGCTACCTGCAGCGCGTCCCGGCTGCTCAGTCGTTGCGGCGGAGACATGTAGAGCCAGTCTGACCGGCCGCCCAGTTCCCAATGCGTGAGGTCGAATACGCGCGTGGCCGTGGTGTCCTCGCATCGCAGTTCATACCGATAGGCAAAGCCATGGTAAGCGCGGCCCGCGATCTCTTCGGAGGCGGGGCGCAGTAGCAGGCGCAGCTCATCGGTCGCGTCGCCCTCGGTCGCGGCGAGGCTGATGGTCACGATCGTCCGGTCGCCCTCGCGGATGTCGGTGATGGTGGCCCTCGCGTGAGTGCGCCCGTTCGCCAGTTCCACGAGTGGGCGCATCGCGGGTCGCGGGGCGCACACGGGCAACAAGCCAATCTTGATGGCGCCCAGACCGAGGTAGTTGCCCGCCTCGTCGCGCACCAACTCGATGGTCACGTCCTCGCCGATAGCGAGAGTCTCCGCGGTCACTGGCACCAGTGCGATAAGCGCCAAGGACGCGATGGCCAATGCTCTCACGGCCGATCGCCTCCCTGCATGGTCATGCGCGCCGAGACGTCGTCCACCCATAGCTCGCACGGCTGACCGTCCTGCCACAGCCACACTTCCAGCCGGCCCCAGTTCTGTTCGCCGGGCACGAACAGCTTCGTCTGGAACAGCTGCCATTCCCACGAGCCATCCGAGTGCGTCTCGCCGGTGGGGGACTTGAGCAGCGGCTGGGTCCAGTGTGTCTTCTCTTCGGGCGATGACGCGTAGTGGCCGATGTACTTCAGATGCAGCTTCCGCGCGCCCACCGCTTTGATCCACATGCTGAACTGATACTCTGTTTCGCCCATCACGGTGAAGCGGTTCGTGATGATTGGCATTGCCCAGCCGCGCGGCAGACTCGCCCGCGCCTGCTGCCAGGCCGTCAGGTCCCACCATTGTTCCACGGGCACGGATGGCGGTGTGATCTCGGCGGCCTTGTAGTGCAGGCACCACTGCCCGCTGTGTGCCTGGCCCGAGCGCTCGATCACGTATGGCGTATCCCCGAGCCGAGAGGGGGATTTGTACTCGACATCGGCGGACGTCCGCCATCCATCGGGCCACCCGTCCGTATCCGCGTCGAGTTCCATCGATGGGTTTCCATCGGGCCACCCGTCCGTATCCGCGTCGAGTTCCATCGATGGGTTATGTATAAGTTCGGGCGCCTGAGCCCACGCGCCCGGCCCCGACAGCAGGGCCGCCGAGATTAGCAGCAAAGGGCCGATCACTGGTCCTCACTCCCAATCATCACGAACAATCGGCAAGCGGACAATGCCCTATCCGCTTGACAGCGCATGTGTGATCGTGTTATGCTCTGTTGACGCTGGATAAAATGTGAGTAAAAATGGTTGAAACTGGTTAGTCAAGGTGGGTAGCCGTCGCTAACATGCCTGACCAGGACCTCACAGAATTGCAGGGCGCGAGTCCGCATCCGGTGGATAGCACCGGGCGCATCACCCTCAAGAAGCATGAGGGTGAGGCTATTCGCACTGCTGCTGGTTTCAGTGAGGACGAGGTCAAAGCCAAGCTCCCCGTTACTGTAGTTGTCACCCAGGATCCGGACCGTTGTTTGCTCCTCTTCACCCCAGCCGGCTGGGAGTCCTTCTCGGCTCCGATCCTGGACCTGTCGCCGATGGATCCTGACGCCTCTGATTTGCGCAGGATGTACGTCGGTCCGGCAGAGACGGTGACCATAGACAAGCAGGACAGACTGAAGCTTTCCACGACGCTGCGCAACTGGGCCGGACTGCCCGGGGGCGAGTCTCACGCCATGCTCGTGGACACCGGCGTGCGACATGAGCTGTGGGAAGTGAACACCTACCGCGAGTATCTCGCCGGCCGGAGTGCTGATCTCAAGGACGTCTCGCGACGCCTCTGGGGCACCCCTGCCGCGACGGAGGAAGCCGTGTCGTGACCGAGTGGTCACACATCCCGGTGCTCTTGGACGAGGTGCTCGAGTACATCGGACCTGTGTCGGGGAGCACGATCTTCGACGGGACACTCGGAAGCGGGGGGCACGCAGAGGCCATTCTCGAGGCCTCATCGCCCGACGGCCGTTTGATCGGATGCGACAGAGATCCTTCTCAGCTTGAGATTACGCGGGCCCGCCTGGCCAGGTTTTCCGACCGAGCCACGTTGGTCCGAGGCAGCTACGAAGACGCTGCCGACATACTTGCTCAAGCGCACGTTGAAAACGTAGATGGTTTCCTGATCGACTGCGGCGTCAGTCTCGATCAGCTCTCACCGGAGGGCGACGTTGGTCGGGGCAGAGGCTTCTCGCGACGAGGCGACGAGCCACTCTTGATGTCCTACGACCCCGATTCGGGGCGCACCGGAGCCAGGCTGCTCGCGGAATCTGACGAGGACGAGCTCCGCGAGGTATTTGGCCAGATACTCCGGCCCGGAGAGACAGGGCGAGTGGTTCGAGCGATCATCCGTCAGCGAGACGTGGAACCGATCGAGACCACCGGGCAGTTCACGCAGCTGCTGCACTCGGTCTTCGGTTCCGGCGGGCCCAAAGCCGGGAAGCGCATTTCGGCGGCCTATCTGGCGCTTCGAGCGGGCATCAATTCTGAGCTCGAGGGGCTTGAGACGGGCATCCGAACTGCGATTGAGGTCCTCCGACCTGGGGGCGTTCTTGCGGTCATCTCGTTCCACGGAGCCGAGATGTCGCTGGTCAGAGGGCTCTTCCGGGAGTTGCAGGGCGGCACGACCGGGCCTCCGAGGCTCATTGGCGCGCCCGAGCGGCCAGCACTGATTGAGGTCCTCGCGCGAAAGCCGCTATTCCCTTCGGATGAAGAGGTCGCCCGCAATCCGGCCGCGCGCAGCGCTCGATTACATGCCGCGCGCAAACTGTGAAACCATCGCTAATCACACCATCGATTTTCGGGAGATGTGCTCCAGGCGGCCATCTTCCGGAGGGGTGGGGGGAGGCTAATGCTCGCAGCAGATGCAGCAGCACAGTCGCAACATCGCGGCAGACATCGCACCAGCACTCGCAGCAACATCGCAGCGATCGGCTTCCAGGACACGCGGTCCACTGAAAGCTTGGATCGAACTAGATTCGCCCCCCCACCCCAACCTTTCCATCCAGCCTGGTTGGTCGGAGCCACTTGGCCTGCAGATGAGGCCGGTGGCTTTCTGGCCCCTTCACGAGTTGTGTAACGTTCGAAGGCTTCAGTGGGAGGGAAGCCTGATGCGACGAAGAAATACCCCGACGCAGCAACCGCGACCGCTGCGACCCCGACGCTGGTCCCAGATCGCACGTATGTGGTCGGAACTCATCAAGCCGGCTCTCATCATCGCGGCTCTTGGTCTTGCCGCGGTGCTGCAGATTAGCGCGTGCGCGCGCGTTTCAGTTATCGAGTGGGACCTGCGCAGGCTCGAGGCGCAGGAACGTGACTATGCGTCAACCATCCTCGATCTGAATCGCCAACTCGCCGATCTGCGTGCTGCCCAGAACATTCGCGAGCACATACGCGATCGCCGCCTCACCAAAGAGACCGCCGTCGAGGACGTGACCCTCACTGGCGTGCCCGAGGAACTCCTGGCAGAGCTGCCACGTTCGGGCGGCCGCATTGAGGCGGACGTCGCGAGCGCGGCGGGTGCCGACAGGGGAGAGGGGAACCTGATCGCCGCTGTGCCGAAGTCTCCATAAGCGCTCCCATCTCGATGCCGCTGAGCGCGGCGACAGTGGTGAAAAGATGTCATCAGCCAGCGAGCGAACCGGACGCGCCCCCAACGCGCCCCACGCTTGCGCTGATGCACGCCTCAACGGGATCTCAATCCTCATCTACATTCTCCTCGCCCTCATCGCCTTGCGTCTCGTCTATCTGCAGTTGGTCGCTCGCGAGCACTATCTGCGCGTCAGCGATATCATTGAGCAGGGCCCGAAGTCCGGGGCACCCGTCAGGGGTAGCATCCTGGCGAGAGACATGTCCTCCCTGGCCGAAAGTGTTGAGGTCTTCTCGGTGTGTGCCGACCCGTCTGCTCTGGTGGCCGGTGAGGGGCGCAGAGATCGCGTCGACGAGGCCGCCAGCAAGCTGGCGAGCGAACTTGACCTCGACGCGGATGCGCTGGCCAAAGTCCTGCGGGATAAGGCGGCCAAAGGCTCCGAGTATTACCCCGTGAAACGCTTGCTCCCGAAAGATCAGGCAGACCGTCTGCAGGCACTCGACCTCGACGGCGTCTGGCTGAAATCAGAGTGGCAGCGCGTCCACAATCGGGGGACGTTCGCCTGCCATATCCTCGGCCGCTGCAGCGACCATCACGAGCCTCTGGAGGGCATTGAGAAGCGCTGGGACTTCGTCCTGGCTGGCAGGCCGGGCACGCCCCGCGCCGACCTCGACGCCTTCGGCCGCCGCATCCTCGGTCGGGACTCCAGCGGTGTGCTGCCTGCGCAGCCGGGATCAGATCTTGTCCTGACCATCGACCCGAAGTTGCAGGAAGCCGCGGAGATGGCGCTCGATGACTGCATGAAGCGGTTTGCGCCAGACACGGCCACCTGTGTCGTGCTCGATCCGAACACTGGCGAAATCCTCGCTTCCGCATCTGTGCCGAGCTATCACCCCGAGCATGTCACAGCCGAGAACCCGGAAGAGCTCAGGATGATGCTGGACAACGTCCCCGTCACGCGCGCGTACGAGCCGGGAAGTATCTTCAAGGTGCTGCTGGCTGCGGCGGTCGTGGAAACGGGGGCCTGTTCGCCGAACAAGACATTCTACTGTGGCGGGGTCACTCAGCTCGGCGGCTCGCCGCTGCGCTGCTGGGGGCGCTGGCAGTTCAACGGTGGCCACAAGAGCTGCAACCTCACGCGCATGTTGGCCCAGTCGTGCAATATCGCCGCAGCTAACTTTGCGCTTGAGGTCGGTGCGGACAGGCTCTGGGCTTTCCTCAAATCGGTAGGCATCGGCGACTACTCGCGCGCAGGCATGCCCGTCGAGGTCAGAGGCTCGATCCTGAACCCCGCCGACATGTCTGCCCGAGACGTCGCCTCCATCGGCTTCGGGCAGGGCTTGCGGGTCAATGACATTCAGCTTGCCAGCGCGATCGGAGCAGTCGTCAACGGTGGGCGCTTTGTTCAGCCACACATCATCAAGGCGGTCCTCGATCCCGAAACTGGTGAGGCACAGCGTGAGGTGAAGCCGGTCGAGTTGGGCGCGGTATGCTCACCGGAGACATCGGCCGAAGTGCGACGCATGATGGGCGAAGTGGTTACCCATGGTACGGGCGCCAACGCCTTCATCAGCGACGATGTGGCCGTTGGCGGGAAAACCGGCACGGCGCAGCGCTGGGATGCGCGGAACAACCGCTACATGGTGGGCCGCAACATAGTGTCCTTCGTACTGGTGGCGCCGCTCGACAACCCGCGCTTCGTAGTCCTTGTCACGGCTGACGCACCGCGACGCGGCCAGCACGGCTCGGACGTCGCGGCGCCGACCGCGCGTACCGTCGCCATCGCGGCCCTCCGCGAGGCCGATCTGCTGCCTGCCGCCACTGAGATCAAGGTCGACACCGGTCTGCGGACCGACTCCTGAGACCAGCCGGGGCCATCATGAACCTGAGCAAGCAGTTCACGTCCATATTGTCCGAGGTAACCTCCGTGGTCCAAGCGCGCGGAGATGCCGCAGTCACGGGTGTAGCCTCTGACTCCCGTGACGTCAAGCCAGGCGACCTCTTCGTGGCCTACCGTGGTTTCGAGGCCGATGGGCACAGTTTCATCGAGGCCGCGCTGATGAACGGTGCGGTGGCGGTCCTTTTCCAGGACGCTCGCCACGAGGAGACCGTTGAGGGCGTGCCCTGGGCGCGCGTGGCTGATGCGCGCATCGCCTGCGCCGAGGCGGCAGCCGCATTCTTCGAGCATCCCTCCCGTGAGTTGCGCCTGGCTGCTATCACCGGTACCAACGGCAAGACCACCGCCTCGTTCATGATCGACGCGATTTTCGGGGCCGCCGGCATCCGCTCCGGGGTGATCGGCACTCTCGGCTATGGCTCGATATCACACCTCACCGAAGCTCCGCGCACCACTCCTGATGCCATCGAGATGCAGTGCCAACTCAGGCGAATGGTGACCGAGGGCGTCGGCGGCGTGGCCATGGAGACGTCCTCACATGCCCTCGTGCTCGGCAGGCCGTGGCAGTGCGCCTTTGACGTGGGCGTGTTCACGAATCTCAGCCAGGACCATCTGGACTTCCACCATAACCTCGATGAGTATCTGGCCGCCAAGCTCCTGCTCTTCACTGACTACCCCGAGCAGGCGGCGCCTCACAAGCAGATGATCGCGGCCATCAATATGGATGACCCCTTCGGGCGCCGCATCGCGCAGCGGGCAGCCTGCCCCGTGCTGGGTTACGGGCGGGGCGAGGAAGCCCAGGTGCGAGCTGACTCGGTGGTCAGCAGCGGTGAGGGCTCGACTTTCGACCTCGGCGTGCCCGGCGCACGCCTGAAGGTTGCGCTCCCGCTTCCCGGGACCTTCAACGTCTACAACGCCCTCTCCGCCGCCGCAGCCGCTCATGCCATGGATATTGACGCCGAGGCCATCGCTCTCGGGCTGTCGCAGATGGCGTCCGTCCCCGGCCGCTTTGAGCGCGTTGATGGCGGGCAGCCATTCCACATAATTGTCGATTATTGCCATACTCCAGAGGCATTGGCCAATGCTCTGCGCGTTGCCCGGACGCTGGAACCCACGCGCCTCATATGTGTCTTTGGCTGTGGGGGAGATCGGGACCGGGACAAGCGTCCGAAGATGGGGCGCATAGCTACGGACTCGGCTGACATGACAATCATCACCTCCGACAACCCGCGTTCGGAGGACCCGCTGGAGATCATCGCCGAGACTGAGGCGGGCGTTGGCGACGGCGAGTGCGTCGTCGAGCCCGATCGCCGCGAGGCCATCAAGCTCGCGCTGACGATGGCCGGCCCCGGCGACCTGGTGATGCTGGCGGGCAAGGGACACGAGGACTATCAGATCTTCGCCGACGAAACCATCCACTTTGACGACCGTGAGGTGGCCGGCGAACTCCTGACCGAACTGGGTTATTGATCGCTCTGGCTGCACCCTATAACACGAGGTGACGGACGTGCCGGACGCGCCGTCGTGCTTTAGCATGTCGCTGCAACAGGTTGCTGACGCCTGCGCGGGCTCAGTCGCGGCGAAGCACGCCGCACTTCTGGCCACGGGAGTGAGTACGGACACGCGCGACCTGGTGCGGGGTGACCTCTTCGTCGCCCTCAAGGGCGTCAACCACAACGGGCACGATTATGTGAGCGGGGCCTTTGACGCGGGGGCGGCGGCCGCACTCGTGTCCGATCCTCGTGCCGTCCCCGAGGGGCGGCCTGCGGTCGTAGCTGCCGACACTCTCGTAGCCTTCGGCCGGATCGCCTCGGCGCATCGCCTCGCACAGAAAGCGATCGTGGCTGCCATCACCGGGAGCGTTGCGAAGACTACCACCAAGGGAATGCTGAGCTCGGTTATGGCGGGCGTGGGCGAAACCCTCAGCGCGCCGGGCACGCACAACAACGAGATCGGCGTACCGCAGACGCTTGTCCGCCTGTGCGGCGCGCATCGCTTCTGCGTGCTTGAACTGGCGATGCGAGGGCCGGGGGAGATCGCGTATCTCGCCGAGATCGTCCGCCCTGACGTCGGCGTGATCACCAACATTGGCGAGAGCCATGTCGGGCGATTGGGATCGCGCGACGCCATCGCGCGCGCCAAGGCTGAACTCCTCGACTGGCTGCCCGAAGACGGTGTCGCTGTGCTCAACGCCGACGACTTCTTCTTCCCGCTCTTCCGCGAGTTGGCTGAGTGCAAAGTGGCCTCCTTCGGCATGTTGCCATCCGCTGACTTCCATCCCGCCGACGTAGTCTCCCGCGGTCTTGAGGGCGCGTCCTTCACACTGGTCAGCCCCATAGGCACGGCGCCTGTCACGCTGAGCGTGCCAGGACTGCACAACGTCGCCAACTCCCTCGCATCTGCGGCGGCCGCCCACGCGATGGGTGCCGGCCTCCAGCAGATCGTGGACGGGCTGTCGCGTCACACAGGTACGCCGATGCGCATGGAACACGTTCCTGGCATGGCCGGCGCTCTCATCATCAATGACGCGTACAACGCCAGCCCCGATTCGGTCGGGGCCGCCCTCGAGCTGCTGGCAGAAACCGAGGGCAGGCGGATCTTCGTCTTCGGCGATATGTTGGAGTTGGGCGACCTGTCCGAGCAGGCGCACCACGAAGTCGGCAAACGCGCAGCGGCTGCTGGCGTTGCCTGGCTCATCGGCGTGGGCGAGCTTGCGGCGCTGGCCGCCGAAGAGGCGGCCGCGGCAGGCGTGCGCACCACCAGCGTCGCGGACGCTGCCGAGGCAGCCGATGTCCTGCGGGGCGAACTGGCCGCCGACGACGTGGTGCTGGTCAAGGGCTCCCGAGGCATTGGGCTCGAGCGCGTGGTTGAGGCGGTGCGGGCTGATGGCTAACGTCGTGCTCGCCCTCACCTTGGCCTGCGGCCTGTCCTTCTTGCTCAGTGCTGTGCTCACGGGCGCTATCATTGAGCCACTGCGCCGCCTCAACATCCGTCAGGTCGTTCGCGAAGATGGGCCCGAGACTCATCTCAAAAAGACCGGCACGCCCTCGATGGGCGGCATCGCCATCCTCGCGGCCCTGGTCATTGTGGCCGTGCCGATGATGGTCATCGTCAACTCTCCCCTGTCATACCGCGTGTTCTACGTGCTCGGCTACGTCCTTGCCATGGCAGCGGTGGGCTTCGCCGATGACTACCAGAAGGTCCGCCGCGGCGGAGCGTACGGCTTTGGCGCGCGGGAACGCATCGTCGTCGAGATACTCCTCACGCTGGGCTTTGCCTGGCTCTTGACCCAGTCTCGGGCGCTCGGCGACAACGCTGGATTGGGCCATTCGCTGTCGCTGAGCTTCATCCCCAGGTCCGGCATCCTCTGGCTGATCTTCGCCACCTTCGTCGGAGTTGGCACCTCGAACGCCGTCAACCTTACAGATGGTCTCGACGGGTTGGCCACAGGTCTGACCGCGCTGTGTGCCACGGCCCTGGCGATCGGATGTCTTGCGAGCGGTCAGCTCGAGTGGTTCCTCCTGTCTCTGACTCTGGCAGGCGTCTCGGCGGGCTTCCTTTGGTTCAACGCCAGTCCCGCGAAGGTCTTCATGGGGGATGTCGGTAGCCTCGGCTTGGGTGCCGCCCTCGCCGGTATAGCCCTGGCGACCCACCTGGAGATAGTCCTTCTGGTCGCCGGGCTCATCTTTGTCGCGGAGGCCCTCTCTGTGATCGGCCAGGTCGTCAGCTTCAAGACCACCGGCAAGCGCATTCTGAAGATGGCTCCGTTGCACCACCATTTCGAATTGTGCGGCTGGGCGGAGCAGACCGTAGTGGTCCGCTTCTGGGTAGTCGGCGCCATACTGGCGGCAATCTCCATCGCGATGATGTGGTTGGTCAAGCTATGATCTCTGATTCGGTCCGCACAACTGAAGAGATCGCTGCGTATCGCGAGAGCCTGCGCGGGACGTGCGTCGCCGTGATTGGTGCTGCACGCAGCGGCGTTGCCTGCGCTGAGCTTCTCGCCGAGGCCGGCGCGCGCGTGACGCTGGCCGACAGGAAGTCCGAGGCGGAACTCGCTGACGCAACCAGTTTGGCGCAGGCCTCCGGCGTCGACTTCCTCGGCGGCTTCGGCGAACTGGATCAGCTGCCCGCCACTGATCTGATGGTCGTCAGCCCCGGTGTGCCGCCAGACCACGCCGCAATACTGGCCGCAGAGGACGCGGGCATCGAAGTCATCGGTACCATGGAACTCGCGTGGCGGCTGTGCCCCGCGCCGATCATCGCGATCACTGGCACCAACGGCAAAGGCACTTGCTGCCGCTTGCTGGCCGGGATGCTCGAGCGTGGCGGGGTAGCGCACATTCTCGCCGGGAACATCGGCAACCCGCTGGCGGCTGAACTGCACAGGGCGTCGGCGTCTCAGCTCGCGGTGGTGGAGATAAGCAGCTTCCAGCTTCTGCGCACCGTCGATTTCCGCCCGCGCGTTGCTGCGATGCTGAACATCACGCCCGACCATCTCGACTGGCACCCGGACTTCCGCCACTACGTCCGGTCCAAGGCTCGGGTGTTCAGGAACCAGCTCGCTGACGACGTGGCCCTGGTCAATCTGGACGATCATCTGGCGCGCTACATCGCCGAGGGTGCGGCGTCGCGCGCGCTGACTATCGCCGCCGAGCCCTCGTCCGCGAATGCACGCGTTGAGGGCCCCGATCTGATCGTGGACATTGATGGCGCGTCGCGGCGAGTGTGCGGCGTGGACGATTTCCCCATACCGGGGCGGCACTACCTGACCGGCATTCTGGTCGCCGCCACCTGCGCGACGATGGCCGGCGTTGAGCCCGACGCAATAGCCGCGGCGGTCCGGGCCTATCAGCCGCCGCTGCACCACATGCAGTTGGCGGCCGAGGTTGGCGGCGTCGCTTACTACAATGACTCGAAGGCTACAAACCCGGCGGCGGCCATGGCTGACCTGTCGGGCATGGACCGACCCTATGTCGCGATCGTTGGCGGCAAGGACAAAGGTGCCGGTTTCGCCGCGCTTGGCCGACTTCTGGCTCGCGAGTCGCGTGAAGTTGTGCTCATCGGCGAGGCCGCGGACCGTATCGCGTCGGCAATGGGGCCGGCCGCAACGCCTGAACGGGCAGCGACGTTGGAGGACGCCGTGCGCCGGGCCGCCGAGATGGCCGAGCCCGGCGATGCGGTAATCATGGCGCCGGCCTGCTCGAGTTTCGACATGTTCCGCGACTATGAACAGCGCGGAGAGGTCTTTATGCGCGTCGCTCGGGAACTGGCGCAAGCCGGCTTCGGGCGATGACCGCGATCGACGGGAGACGCTGATGGCAGTGGCAGTCAAGCAGCGCCAGCAATCTGACCAGCCTGTTCCGGCGGACCGCAAGTTCGCGCTCCTGATCTGGGGGCTGATGGTTGCCGGCGTGGCTTTCGTCTATTCGGCGAGCTACCCGCGTTCGGGTCGGCCCACTGGTGAGGGCGTTGCCGGCAATCCGGCTGAGCTGCTCTTCGGTCGGCTCGAGCACACCGTCGTGGCGCTCGCGGTCATGATCTGGATCGCAGCCGCCCGCCCTGACAGGATCCGCCGGGCCGCTCCATGGGCACTGCTTATCAGTATCGCCCTCATGTGCATGACCTTCATCCCGCAGGTGGGCGTGCAGCGCAACAGCTCGTGCCGCTGGCTGGACCTGCCCTTGCTCCCGGAGTTCCAACCGTCCGAGCTTGCCAAGGTTGCTTTCATCGCCTTCATCGCCGCTGCCCTGGCCCGCAAAGACGAGGGCGACGAGAAGCCCTTCAAAGCCTGGCGCACTGTCATCTGGGGCACCCTCATCATGGTCGCGCTGCTCATGGCCCAGAGGGACCAGGGCATGGCAACTATCTTCGTAATCATCTCGCTGGCCATGGCGTGGCTGGCCGGAGCGAATCGGCGGTGGTTAGCCGGGATCTCCGCGACCTTGTTCACAGTGGGTCTGGCGTGGGCTTACCATGAGCCGTACCGGTGGCAGCGCATCACAGCCTTCCTCAACCCCGAGGGAGACATGGACAATACGTCCTACCAGATAATCCGTATGCTCATTTCGGTGGCGCGTGGCGGGGTGCGCGGACAGGGCCTCGGCCTCAGTCCAGACAAATGGAACTCGCTCTCATGGCCCTTCACCGATAGCATCTTCTCAGTCATCGGCGGCGAGTTGGGGCTGTTCGGCGGGCTGGTTCTGCTCGCGGCGATATGGTATCTGGTCCGCCGAGGCATTGACATAGCGCGGCGCTCACAGTCCACCTATGGCTGGTATCTTGCTTCTGGTGCCGCAGTGGCTCTTGGCATTCAGGCCATCCTGCACATCGCGGTCAACACCTCGCTCGTCCCCTGCACTGGCCTTACACTGCCTTTCATCTCATACGGGGGCTCTAGTCTCGTTTCGGCAGCGATGCTGGCCGGCATGATTCTCTCGGTGTCGCGCTTCACCCGCCCGGAAGCGAGGCGTGAGTAATGGCCGAGCGCGTGCTGATGGCGGGTGGCGGGACGGCGGGACACCTCTTTCCTTGCCTCGCTGTTGCCGAGGAACTTGCTGAACTGGTGCCGAACGTCGAGGTCAGTTACGTGGGCGCGGTCGGGCGGATAGACGCGGGCATTCTCGCCGACCGTCAACTGCCCCACGACTTGATCCCGGCTCTCCCGCTGCCGTATCGCATGTCCCCCGAAGCTATCGCGGGCTTCCGTGCCCTGGTGCAGTCCACCGGGCTCGCCCGACGAATCATCTCCCGTCTGAAGCCCGACGTGGTCTTCAGCACCGGCGGCTTCGTCGGTGCTCCGGTGGTGCTGGCCGCGCGCCTCGCCCGGGTGCCCGCGGTCCTGCACGTCTCGGACGTGTTACCGGATCGCAGCAACCGGATGCTGGCCCGCTGGGCGGCTGCCATCACTGTGAATTCGCCCGCCGCTGCTGAGCGGCTGGAGCGCGATGTCATCGTCACCGGTCACCCGATCCGCCGCGAAGTCGCCTGGGCTGAGCGCGAGGCATCGCGGACGGAGCTGGGCGTCGCGCCCGACCAGCCGTTGATCGCTGTCACGGGTGGCAGCCAGGGCGCGCGGACACTCAACTACGCGGTGCTCGAAGCGCTGCCCGAATTGCTGGGCGAACTCGGCGCGCGGGTCGTGCACCTGTCCGGGCAACTAGACTACGATGACCTCAAACACAAATCCCAAGAGCGCGTTGGCGAGCACGAGGGCTACACGCTCATCGACCACACGCCGAACCTCGGGACGCTGATGGCTGCGGCCGACCTGGTGATCACGCGCGCTGGCGCGGCCAGCCTGGCCGAGAGTTGCCTGCACGGTGCCCCGATGATAGTCGTGCCCTATCCGCATGCCGGTGGGCACCAGCGCTTGAACGCCGAGCCGCTTGAGGAGTCAGGCGCGGCGGTACTCGTTGATGACGCCGACTTCACTGGTGAGCGCCTGCTTGAGTTGGCGCGCGAGCTGCTCGGCGACCCCGAGCGCCTGGCTGCCATGGCACGAGCGGCCGCTGAGGCGGGCAACCCGCAGGCCGCTTCTGAGGTCGCTGCGGTGCTGGCGCGCGTCGCCGGATTCGCGGCTTGCCCCGAGGGCGCGGAAGAGGTAGAATCCTGAGACCTTCGCAGGACACTTTTCCCGTCGCATTGATACTGGAGACTACTGCATGGCGTCTGAAGACACGATGGAACTTGACCCGACGAAGTCGTATCACCTCATGGGCATTGGCGGCATTGGCATGAGCGGGCTCGCCGGAGTCCTCGCTGAACGCGGCTTTCGCGTGTCCGGTTCGGACAACCGTGACGGGCCCGTGCTGCAGCGTCTGCGTGACCTCGGCGTGACGACCGTGATAGGGCAGACGCATGACGGTGCCGCTGGCGCAGACGTCGCGGTGCGTTCGACTGCCGTGCGCGACACCAACCCGGAGTACATCGGTGCGCGTGAGCGCAACATCCCAGTGTACCATCGCTCTCAGTTGCTGGCCGCCGTCCTTGAGGGCCACCGCAAAGTCGCGGTAACAGGCACCCATGGGAAGACGACGGCGACCTCGCTCCTGGGGTCGGTGCTCATCACGTGCGGGCGCGACCCGATGGTCATTGTGGGTGGCGACGCTCCGGACATCAATGGCAACTACCGTCTCGGCTCCGAGGCGCTTGCAGTCTTCGAGGCCTGCGAAAGTGACAACACTTTCCACCGCTATGGGGCCTGTTCGCAGCTTGTCACCAACGTCGAAGCCGACCATCTTGACGAGCACCACACCTACCAGAACCTGCAGAACTCCTTCCGTCGGTTCATCGGGCTGGTACCGGACGACGGCTTCCTTGTCTACTGCGCCGACTCGCCCGATCTGGTCGCGATGGCTGACGAGGCTGCTGGCAAGCGCATCAGCTACGGAGTGGCCCGGGACGCTCAGGTCACTGCCACCGACGTGCGCGAAGAGCGCTTTGGCGTGACCTTCCATGCGATTCTGGACGGGATCGAGGGCCCGGAGATCAAGCTCTGCGTGCCCGGCCTGCACAATGTCGCCAACGCGCTCGGCGTGCTGGCGACCGCCCGCGAGTTGGGCGTGGACGTATCCGAAGCTGCTCGGGCGATGGCTGATTTCCATGGCGTTGGCAGGCGCTTTGAGCGCCTCGGTGAGTTGAGCGGCGCGCTGGTCGTGGACGATTACGCCCATCATCCGACAGAGGTAGCTGCTACACTCACGGCCGCACGCGACGGCTTTAATCGGCGCGTGATCGCTATCTTCCAGCCGCACCTGTTCAGCCGCACCCGCGATTTCATGGAGGAGTTCGCGCGCGCGCTCACTGCCGCCGACGTGGTGATTGTCGCAAGCATATACGCAGCGCGCGAGGAGCCGATCGAGGGCGTCGACGCCGGGCAGATTGCTGAACGGCTGCGCGTCCTCGCGCCCGACATGCCGGTGCAGTACATGCCCGATCAGGGACAGATCGCGGATCGGGTGCGCGAGATCGCCGGACCCAACGATCTCATTATCACCCTCGGCGCGGGCGACATCCGCCGCGTTGCCGAGACACTGGCTCGGGGGGGACTGACCGCTTGACCGCGTACTCACGCACGGAGGGAGAGAGCATGGCCCGACACGTGCCGCCGCGTGCCGCTCACAGTCGCGCTCGCACAGCGCGTGCGGCTGGCGCACTGTGGGCCGTGCTTCTGTCTGGCCTTGCCGGTCTGCTCCTGGGTGTGGGCAGTTCTGACTACTGCCTCATCGACGAAGTGCGCGTCTACTGCGCGGATGAAAGTCTGCGCCAGGAGGCGGCCGAGCAGGCCGACGCGCTCTCATACGGCAACATCTGGTTTCCGCCCACGCACGACATCGAGCGCTCGATCGGCGGCCTGGCGCGGGCGGCCGGGGTCCGCATCCGCCGCGACCCACCATCGGCGCTCGTTATCCACGTGCAGCCCCGAACGCCGGTGGCGGTGATGGAGATCGGCGACCGGCTGATGATGCTGGACGCGGACGGCGTGTGCCTGAACTGGACCGGTCGCGCGGCCGCCGACATGTCGATACTGCGGATAGCGGATCCTTGGGCGCTCAGCGTTGGGGACATCATGGGCGAGCGTGATGTCGAACTGTTCCGCGAGGTGCGCGAGGGTCTGCGTCAGGTGGGTATCGAGGGCGGCACGCGCGTGGACATCTCCACAATCCATCGCATCGAAGTATTCACCGCCGACGGTGTTCTCGGCAAGCTGGGCGATCCCCATCTGCTGAGCCAGAAAGTCGTGTTGTTCGGCAAACTCATAGACAGTCTGCGCTCCTCGCATGAAGAGCCCCTCTACATCGATCTTCGCGTCCCCTCGCGTCCCACCTATCGGCCGGTCAACTGACCCCCGCTGAGGGGGGAGGACTCATCACTGCTGTTGGCGAAATGCGACGCTGCTGCCGGTGACTGGATGACGCACGTCTGTCACCGGGGGGAGGGTTGTAACTTGGCCGAGGACGTTTTCGTCGCCGGCATTGATGTCGGCACCACAAAGATATGTACCGTCGTCGGCCGCCCTCAGGCAGATGGTCGCCTGGAGGTGGTGGGCGTTGGCGTGACCCCGTCTGCGGGCCTCAAGCGCGGCATCATTGTCGACCGTGAAGACGCCATAGGCACTATTCGCCAGTCGATCGATCTCGCCCAGGGGATGGCTGAGGTCGAGATTCACAGCGCTTACGTCGGCGTCACGGGCGCGCACATCGCCTCAGCCAACGTGACCGGCCGCACCAACGTTTCGCCGGGACCGGCCGTCTCCGACACCGACGTGCAGCGGGCGATTCAGAGCGCTCGCGATGCCGTGCCTCTGCCGCAGGACCGCGAGATTATCCACGAGGTGGTGCGCGAGTTCGCGGTAGACGGCGAGGGTGGCATTATGCGGCCCATTGGCATGAGCGGTCGCCGGCTGGACGTCGAACTGCACGCGGTGACGGGCACCGCGACGATCATCGAGAACATCGAGGGCTCTGTCGAGGAGTGCGGCATCAAGGTCGGCAGTCGAGGCCTCGAGCCCATCGCCACGGGCACCGCCGTCATAACTCAGGCGGAGCGCGAGCTGGGCGTCATCCTGATCGATGTGGGTGGCGGCACCACCGATGTGGCGGTCTTCGTCGGCGGCGGTATCGCCCACACCTCCGCCATTCCAGTCGGCGGCGACAACGTTACGCGTGACCTGGCCAGGCTGCTTCGCTGCAGCTTTGAGGAAGCCGAGCAACTCAAGTGCCAGCACGCGCGCGCCCGTCCCGAGAAGGTCGATGAGGACCAGATGATCCAGGTGACCCTCGCGAGTGGCGGCGAGACCGAGGCCGTGCCCCTGCACCTGGTGGCCTCGATCATAGAACCCCGCCTCGAGGAGATCTTCGCTCTGGTGAAAGCCAACGTGGTGCGCTCGGGCACCTTCACTGACGCCAGCGCCGGCGTCGTGCTGTCCGGTGGCGGCTCGCAGCTCCCCGACACCACCGACATCGTCTCCGCCGCACTCGATGACCTCCCCGTCCGCGTGGGCTCCCCGCGCGGCTTGACCGGCCGTGTCGATCTGGTGAGCAGCCCAATCCACGCAACCGGTGTTGGCCTCGCCGTGATGGCCGCCCAGGATGAGTCGTGGGCCGGCGAGCCGCCCGAGCCCGAGAACGTCGGCCTCGTGGACCGCATCATGCAGTGGTGGGACCGCCTTTTGCCCCGCGTGTGAAGTGCCTCCTCCCATGGCCCTTCCCGATGAAACTTCTGTCGCAGCTTTTTGTCTAACCCTAGTGCTTGAGGGAAACATCGCTGCCGCACGCTGAACTACCCCCTCATTGCCGTAGAGATCTACTGTGTGGCTGTATGCGTGAGGGCGCTGCGATGATGGATAGACACTGCTCATCCGAGGACATTCAGGCGTATGTAGACGGCGAGCTTGACGGCGTCGGCCTGCAGGAGTGCGAGGCACATCTGGAGAGGTGCGACGTCTGCGCCCGTCTGGCTGCCCGTCTGCTTCTGCTCAGCCGGTCGCTGGCTGCCACGGGCACCCAGGCCCCGCCCGCCAATCTCCGCGAGCGAATACTCGAGGCCGTTGCGCGTTCGGGCGGCGTAGAGCCCCTCGAATGCTCCGACGCTCGCGAAATGACCTCCGCCTACGTTGACGACGAGCTCACCCCGGCCGAGAGTGCTCGGCTTGAGGCCCATCTCTTCTCCTGCAACGAGTGCTACGTCCGATTCCGGCGCACTCGCGACCTTGTCGATTCCCTGCGTGTTGTCCATCCAGTGGCCGCTCCGGCAGATATGCACGAGCGAATCCTGGCCGCCGTCGAACGCGTAGACCGTTCCGCGCCCGTCTTCACATGGCGACGCGTTGCAGCCGCCGCGACTGGCATCGCTGCAGCCGCTGCCATGTGGATGGCAGTCATCGTTCCCGGTCTTCGCAGCGCGCCGGTACCCATGATCGCAGCCGCGCCCGTGGCCGTGGAAATCGAGGCCCCGGTGGCGGGTCATCAGCCGTCGGAGCAACCTGCAACTGCCGCCGAGGAGCCGGCCCTGGACGCATCAACGTCTCATGCTGTCGCCGCGGTGCCGGCCGTGCCCCGGACTGGCGAGCGCCCCCGAGCCGTTGAGCGGACGGTCGTTGACGTCCCCGGTCCGGCCCCCGCCGAGGCCGCTGAAGTCGCCGCTGCGGCCACGCCGCCGGCCCCGTCAGTTGATACGGTGCCTGCAGCCCCGGCGCCACCTGTGACGCCGGCGACGTCGGTTGTTGCGCCGGTGGAGGAGCCCGTCGTGGCGGCTGCTGCGCCACCTGCGTCGGTCGGCCCTGCGCGCATCGCCGCTGCACCGTCGTCCGCTGAGCCCGCCGGCGTTGTGAGCGCGCCCGTCACCAGCGTTCCGGTGGCAACGCCGACGCGTACTGTGGCGGCCCCCCTGACTCCGCGTGCTGAGCCTCCAGTTGCGCGGACGCCCGAACGTGAGACCGTCATCGCGTCGTCGCGGATTTTCGGCCGATCCGAATATCGCAAGCTCGACGTTGGTGAAGAGGCCAGTTCCACGGCCTCGTATGGTCGCATGGCGGCGGCCATAAACGACCAGGTTGGCACAGGCGAGTGGATCGCTGACTCGGCCGGCATCGATCTGGACTAAGGCCCTCGGTCGCCCGGGCTCACCAGACCGTTCGCGCCTACTCCGCGGTCGCGGGGTCGGCGCTTTTGAGTTTCTACAGATCTTCTATGAGGCGGTACAGGCACGGTGAGAACCATGAGACTGCTCGCGATACTGACGTTCTGCACGGCGCTCGCCGCAAGTTGCGGGACTGGCGGCACCCAGACCACCCCGGGCCCGGACCCACCGCCGGTCGTGCGACCCACGTTCGACCAGACCCGTGCCTTCGCTGATCTGGTGGCCCAGGTTGACTTCGGCGCACGGACCCCCGGCAGCCGCGCCCACGATGAGTGCAAGGCTTTCCTGATCGGCCGCCTGACCACTGCCGGCGCGCGAGTCGTGACCCACGACTTCTCCTCCACCACGCCGCTGGGCGATGGTGAGTATGATTTCACGAACATTCTGGGTGTCTTCTCGGAGGGCAAAGGCGACGGGGTCCTGCTGCTCGCTGCGCACTGGGACAGCCGCGCCAAAGCCACCCGCGATCCCGAGCCGGCTCGGCGCATCGACCCGGTGCCTGGCGCCAACGATGGGGCGTCCGGAGTCAGCGTTCTGCTCGAGATGGCACGGGCCTTCACCGAGGCCGCTCCGCCTCGCACCACGATCATCTGCTTCTTCGATGCCGAAGATCAGGGCGTCAGCGGATCGGGTCTGCCGCAATCGGGCTGGGCCATCGGCTCACGCGAACTGGCCGCGAACTGGCCCGAGGCGCTGCCATGGCCTGACGAGATGATCCTGCTCGACCTGATCGGCGGCGACAACGTGCACAACGCCGCGGTGGGCACTCCCACGTGGTCGAACGACGTGTTCGACCTGCCGATGGAGCCGCACTCGCTGCAGAACGCGCCCGATCTCGTCGATCGTGTCTGGACGATCGCTGAGCGCCGTGGTCACACCGCCTTCCAGCGTCGGACCGGCACGGCTGTCAGCGACGATCACATTGCTTTTCAGGAGCGCGGCGTCGCGGCCATCGACATCATTGACTTTGTCCCGCCCGAGTGGGACACCACTCACGACACGCCCGAGAACTGCGACGCGGGGTCGCTGTATCAGGTGGGCGATACGCTGCTGGAGTTCGTGTACGCTGAGTAGGCGCTACTGATCCCAGGCGCGCATGGCTGCATCGAGTCGGCGCGTGGCTGCCTCCGGGTCATCCGCCAGCGCGATTGCTGAGATCACGCACACCAGATCGATCCCGATGCCTTCGAGCTGGCCGATGTTTGCCTCACTGATCCCGCCAATCGCGCACACCGGGAGATCGGTCAGGTCCCGAAGCCGCTGCGCGTGTTCGAGGGGCATGTGTTCGGCGTCGGGCTTCGTCGGTGACGCGAATAGCGCCCCGAAAGCGACATAGTCCGCCTCGTCCTTTTCGGCCTGCCGCACCTCAGACGACGTGTTGGTGGTGACACCCACGATGGCGTCCGGGCCGAGAAGCTCTCTCGCCCGTGCCGCCGGCGCATCCGCCTGGCCCACATGTGCACCCTCTGCACCGATCTGGGCGGCGATCTCGGGCAGATCGTTGATCAGCAACGGCACGCCTGCCGCGCGCGTTACCTGCAGCAGTTGCGCGCCCAGTTCCACCACGCGATCGGTGGCCAGCCCTTTGCCTCGCAGTTGCACGAGCGTCACGCCGCCCGTCAGGGCCGCCTGTGTCACTGGCACCAGTCTGTCGGGGGCGAGCACGTCCGTATCCGCGATGAAATAGATGCCACGCTTGATTTGTGGTTTGCTCATGCTCATCGACCTCCGTCGCGCCATTCGCGGTTCCTCTTGACACGTCCTCCCTCGCGGACTATGATTCCAGTCGCCGGCGGCGATCCTGTCAGGACGCCGCCCATTTTCTGTCTACTGGATTGAGACACACATGCTTGCCGAGGTCGTTGTGGCGACCAACAGGAAGGCTCGTCACGAATATCACATTGAGGACGTTCTTGAGGCGGGCATTGAGCTGACTGGCGCGGAAGTCAAGTCAGCGCGGGCGAAGCTCGTGAGCGTGGCTGAGGCGTACGCGCAGGTCGAGGGCGGCCAGGTTTTCGTGCACGGCATGCATATGTCTCGCTATGATGCGGGCGGCCGGCAGGAGGGCCAGAACCCGATCAGGGCCCGTCGCTTGCTGCTGCACAAACGCGAAATCCGGCGTCTGGAGCGCGTTGTGCGGGAGAAGGGCTTCACTCTGATCCCGCTGCGCATGTATTTCAACCAGCGCGGGTATGCTAAGCTTGAGCTGGGACTGTGTCGCGGAAAGCGCCAATATGAGAAGCGAGAGGCCCTCAAAGCTCGCGACGAGCAGAGGCGCACTGATCAGGCCATAAGCGATCACAGTCGTGGCCGGTAGACTAAGTTCACTCAACGCAACCGCACTGTGAGAGGAGGTGAAGCATGTGGCACGTGTGCTGATCGTTGACGATGATGCGGGCATCAGGGATGCTCTGAGCCTGATGCTGGAATCTGAGGGAATAGACTTCGACGCGACCAGTGGTGGGCGCTCCGCACTCGTGGCCCTGTCCCGCGCAACGGCTGAAGACCGAATGTATGATGCTATGGTACTTGATCTCATAATGCCAGGCGTTGATGGGTGGCAGGTTCTCGAGGCGGTGCGCGCCAATCCGCTCTGGCGCGACCTTCCCGTCATCGTCGTGAGCGGTGCCGCGAACTCATCGTCGGACATCGTTCGCGTTTCCGACTACGACGGTATGTTCGTTGACAAGGCGGGGAATTTCCTCAGCGCCATTGGCGCAGTGCTCGGGCGTCTCGTCGACGCCGCCTGAAGAGGCATCAGGCGTAGCGCTGGAAAACTGTCCGTAGACTTAACCATGCGAGCCGGTGGCAATTGCCACCGGCTCGCATCATTTTCCGCCGGGCGCGTGAGATCAGTACTGCCTCAGGCCCTCCCGCTGGCGGATCAGCAGTGTGGTGCATGCCGCATTTTCCGCCACGTACTCCGGGATGGACCCGAACAGCCGCCTGCGCAGCGTTTGCAGCGGCGGGGTGCCCAGCAGTACCGCGTCGTAGCCCCGGCAGGCGTCCACGATCGCCTGCCCTGGGTCGGTGTGGATGTCCACGCGCGGGGTGATCCACTCGTTCACCTCGCGCTCCACCAGCCATTCCTGCAGGTCCTCCCAGATTTTGCCGGCCTCCTCCGCATCGCATGCGAAGTGTACCAGGTCAACCTGAGCGCCGGCCTGCTGGTGCAGCGCGGCGAGCAGATCGCGCCGCACATCCATGTTCAGGCGTCGCGCCACTGGCACGAGCACCCTCTTGTAGCCTGTCCCACCGTTCCTGAACTTTGCCACGACCAGGTTACACGGCACGTGCGCCGCGACCTCGTCTATGAGGCGGTCATGCTTCCGACCTTCTGTTGGGCGAGAGTGCCCCGAATAGCCCATAACGACCGCCTTGGCGTGCCGGGCGCTCGCGATCTCGTCGAGCACCTCTTGGATCCCGCGGGAGACCGCGACTCGGCCCTCGAAGCGCGCCCCCATCTCCGTCGCCGTCTGCTCCGCCGCCCGCAGAAGCTCGTCAGCCCCACTCATCCGGCTCGTGCTGGTCTCGTCGGGGCAGAATTCGCCTGCTACGGTCACCACTGTCGCGGCTATCACGTTGCCATCGAACTCGTTCGCCATCATGCACCCCAGCCGCATCAGCGCAGGCACTTTGTCGGGGTTCGAAAGCGCGACGACAATGTCATGTTCTCTCATTGCATCTTCTCCGGCCTCAAGCAGTATGCGCTCAGCGGACGGTCACGCATCCGTGCGTCTGAGTTTGCAGGCGATGTCCTGCGCGAACTGGGGCAACTCGACCGTCGTCCGTGGGCCGCTGGCCTGCACCTCGCCCGTTCCCGTGATCTCGCCTGTGGAGGGGTCCCACCACTCCAGCGCGTAGTTGCCCGGCTTCAGGCCCTGAATGATGACTTGGCCATCCCCGCACAGCTCCTCCGCCGGAACCTTATCCGGCGCCTCATACGCGAAGTTGTCCCAGTGGTAGGCATACATGAACGCCACGTCGCCGGCCTGCTTGGCCTGCGCGAAGACCTTCTTGGCCGGTCCGGCCGTGAGGGTAAGCTTCTGCACGTCCATGCCCCGCAGGTCATGCCCCTCATTGAACGCCACCATCGCATGCTGGAACCGGTACAGCTCGTGCTCGTCCCACTCCTGATGATACCAGAACTGTGGTGCCGCGGCCATTGGCAGCATGTTGCCCGTCCAGCCAGCGACCCGCCACTCGCGCGCCCAAACCGGGTACGGCTGAGGTAGGTCGGCCGTCTGCGGACCGTACTCGATGAAGAACATCGGCTTGTTGCGATACTGCAGCTTGCCCTGGTAGAACTCGTTCATCTTCTTCCACCACGGTTGCCAGTAGGCGTCCGCTTGGATGTACGAGATCTCGTCAAGATCCCAGAGGTTGTCGCCGAAACCCCCGGCCAGGCACACGTGCGTGCAGACCATATGGTTCCACGGGTCAATGCTCTTGATGTAAGCCGCCATCTCCTTGTGCCATGCCCCGATCTGTGCGCCATTCGAGCCCTCGGACAGGTCGATCTCGTTCCACATATCGTAAGACATCAGATGCTGGCTGTAGCCCCAGCGGGCCACGATATACCGGTAGCGGTTTTTGAAGTCGCGCTTCACCTGTTCACTGGTGAAGAGCATCGATGGGCTGGGCAGATAGCCGCCGTTGCGGGCGGCATAGGGATTGTACTGCCACTCCTGATCGTACTTGTCGCGCCGGAGTTGGCCGTGGGAGTTGAGCGTGAGCTCGATGAACAGGTCGTGCTCGTCAGCGAGGTCGAACATGTAGTCCAGCCGCCACGCATTGTACATTGCATACCGGCCCAGACCATCGAAGCGCGAGTGATACTTGTCGCTCCATTCGATGCCGCCCCACCACGCGCACATCCACGTGCGGACGAAGTTCAGGTCCTCTTCTTCGAAGCGCTTGAAGAACCGGTCGAAGTCATACGTGCCCTGTTGCGCCTCAGCCTGGTCGCCACCATCTCGCATGTTGATGCCGTTAGGCACGAACAGGTCACCGTTCTCGAACTCGAAGTACATCGGATCCTTTTCGCTCACTCGCACCATCCCGCGCGGGTCCACCGGTGCGGTTGCGGTGAAGACCTGCTCCTTAGACCGCAACTCGCCCAGCGCGTCCCGCACGCTCACGTAGAAGCGGTGTCGGCCTTCCACGACGGGCATGAAGCGTACCTTCCAGCATGGCTCGCCACTCGGGATCAGCTTCTCGAAGCCCTCTGCGGTCCGGGTGCGTTCGTAGTCCTGGTAGTAGAACCCCGGCACCACCATCTCACCCCCGTCGGGGGTCAGGAAATGACCGTTGACATCCACCACTTCGGGGTCGAAGGGGTTCTCGTACACCCGACCGGGGTCGAACGTGATCTCCAGCTTCTCGGAGACAGGGACGCTCGCCGCGCTCACATCCAGCTCAAGCCCCCAGCTCTGCTTGACCTCTCCGCCCTCGGGAATGCGCCCGAGCGGCGGATCGGAGCCACTGAGGGTCACGTTGTCGAGCAGCAGCGCGCCCGACCACTCGTCGCTGCAGAATACCCGGATGCCGAACTCGCGCGGGTTATGCAGCGATCGGTGCCACGCCCGCTTATGCCCGCCCGGCTCCCAGATACTGCTGTCCTCCGAGATGTCGAGCGTGTATGTCACCCACTTGCCCGGCTTGATGCTCCTCGTGCGCTTGCCTTTGGCATCATGCAGTGGCCACGTCTGGTACCACCAGTACTGGCGGTCTTTGATGTAGACGCATATGTCCGTGGCCTTCTTCGGCATCTCCGGCGGCAGAAAGATGTCGAAGCTCAGCTTCGTGTAACCGGTCCAGTCATCCCACGGATAGTAGGTGATACCGACCGCGTCCGGAGTTGCGCCGTACACCTTGACGGCGCGCCCGTGTTGGCCGCTGGTCTTTGCGATGGGCATTGGCGTGCCGGTGCCCTCGTCGAGCGGGCTGCCGACCCAGTCCTGCCCAAGTCGCTCGAAGCCCAGTTGACGCACGTTGTCCGCAAGCACTGGCGGTGCGCCCAAAATGATGAATACGATGGCTGTCAGGCAGTACCGTCTCATCCGTTCGTCCTCGTCTCGGGTGGTCCCGGGGAATTGAGGCATGGTAGTTCATTTAGACTTCGCCCGCCCCCGCATAGTTCCTCCATCGAGGGGCCGGAGTCGGCCCGCCAATTGACTCACCTGATGCCTCATGCTATCCTTCCCGCGGTCGACACTCGAGTACACCTGTGGAAGCGAGATCAGCGCTCATGCCCGAACTGTGCATCATCGAGAAGTGGGCCGAGAACCTCGACGAGGCCACCGTCAGTGCCTGGCTCGTGTCTGAAGGCGACGAGGTCACGCCCGGGGATGGCCTGTGCGAGATCATCACTGACAAAGCCAGTTTCGAGTATGAGATCGAGTTCGAGGGCACGGTCAAAGCGATCTACTGCCCGCCGAACAGCACTGTGCCCGTAGGCTATGTGATTGCCTTCATAGGCGGCCCCCATGACGAGCCCCCGGCGGGTGTGGCGGAGGAGAACGCGGCGCTTCTCGAAAAGCACCGCGCAGAGGCCGAGGCCGAACTGGACTTGGAACTCGATCTGCCCGCGACCGTTGGCAGGCGGGGCGCGAGACGTGGCGGGCGCGTTCGAGCGACCCCAGCCGCGCGCCGCCTCGCTCGCGAGAAGGACCTGGTCATCGAAGAGGTGGCGCAGGCGCTGGATGTACAGGGCGTCGTCAGCGAAGACGATATTCGCCGGTACCTCGAGCAGTAGCCCCGCAGCATCGTCAGTTGGAGGCCGATATGGTTGACCTCACCGATAGGGTCGCGCTTGTGACCGGCGCATCTCGCGGCATTGGCCGAGGCGTTGCGCTCGCGCTGGCTGAAGCCGGGGCAGCGGTTGCCGTCAACTACCGAGAGCGTGCCGACGCTGCAGAGGCAGTCTGCTCCGAAATCGCCGCCGCCGGTGGGCAGGCGATCGCTGTGCAGGCTGACGTGACCGACGCTGACGCCGTCGCCGCCATGGTCAAACAGGTCGTGGCCGAGCTCGGCGGCTTGGGCATCCTGGTGAACAACGCGGGCATCATCGCTGACGCCTACCTCACATTCATGAAGCCTGAGGCGTGGCGCGAAGTCGTTGACGTCTCCCTGACTGGCGCCTTCCTTTGCACCAAAGCTGCGGTCCGCCCGATGATGAAGGGCCGCTGGGGGCGCATCGTCAACATGTCCTCAGACGCTGGCCTCATGGGCGACCTGATGCGCGCGCACTACTCGGCCGCGAAGGCGGGGCTGCTCGGCCTCACCAAAGCCGCAGCGCGTGAACTCGCGGGCCAGGGCATCACTGTCAACGCGGTCGCTCCCGGCATCATTGAGACGGACATGACCGCCGACATGGATGACAAGCGCGCCGAAGCGATGATGTCGATGATCCCCCTCCGCCGTTTCGGCGTCCCCGAGGACGTTGCCGGGCTGGTCGTCTGGCTTTGCTCGGACGCTGCGGCCTACATCACCGGCCAGACCATCTCGGTCGACGGTGGCCTGCGCATGTAGGTGCATGGAGGAACGCCCCTCTGTGCTACCGAACTACCCATCGTCGGAACGCGTTCGCACCCTTGGGCGTTAACTCCCCCGGGGCTCGTCCGTTGCCCCCACATATGCTCTGCCCGCGAGGACTGCGTATGCCGCGACGCGCCGTGATAACCGGAATGGGCATTATCTCCGCTCTCGGCGAGGGCGTGGATGCCTTCTGGCGTGGCCTCACCGAGAACCGCTCTGGCATTGCGCCGCTTGATCGCTTTGACACTGAGGGCCTGCGCAACGTCAACGGTGGACAGGTGCGCGACTTCGAGTTCAGCCCTCCTGATTTCTCGCTTGACCGCGCCCCCGATCTGGCCACGCAGTATCTGCTGGTCGCGACGCGCGAGGCGCTGGTCAACGCAGCTATCGACACCTCCGGCGCTGATCCCCGGCTGGGGGCTGTATTCTCCACGAACTTCGGTGGCGGGAACTCCTGGGAGGACTATATTGGCGGCCTGCTGGCAGGCGAGGCGGACGCGGACAGTTTCGCCGAGTTCGGTTTTGACTCCGGCCCCCGTCATGTCGCCGCAACCTTCGGCGCCACCGGTCCGTGCACGGTGATGTCAGTCGCCTGCGCGTCGGGCACGGCCGCCCTGGGCATGGCCGCCGACCTGGTGCACTCAGGCGCTGCCGACGCGGTGATCGCTGCGGGCTACGATGCGCTGGCCCCGACGCCGCTGTCAGGGCTCAGCGTGCTGCGCACCATCAGCGATGAGATGATCCGGCCGTTCTCCGCCGATCGCTCCGGCACCATCTTCGGCGAGGGTGCGGCGGCGCTGATCGTTGAGGATCTCGACCGTGCTCGCGAGCGCGGCGCCACTCTACTCGGTGAGGTCCTCGGCTGGCACGAGAACAATAACGCGTACCATCTCACCGCCCCCGACCAGGATGGCGCAGGCATGACGCGCGTGGTGGCTGGCGCGGTTGCTGATGCGGGCATCGATCCCGCGAGCGTCGACTATATCAACGCCCATGGCACCGGCACCAGGCCTCACGATCCCGCCGAGGTGCAGGCGATCAAGGCTGTGCTCGGCGACCGCGCTCGTGAGATTCCGGTCAGCTCCATCAAGGCGTCCGTAGGACACATGATGGGGGCGGCGGGCAGTGCCGAGGCCATCGCGACGGTGCTGGCCATTGCTCGGGGCATCATCCCGCCCACGCTCAACTACAATGAGCCCGACCCCGAGTGTGATCTCGATCACGTACCCAACTCATCGCGCCCCGGTCGCGTGGCTGTGGCGCTCTCCATCTCAGCGGGCATTGGCGGCAACAACTCATGCGTGGCGCTCGGGGAGGTGACCTGATGGCTCCCGAACCTGCGCGCGTGGCCGTGACCGGCCTCGGCGTCGTGCATGGCCTGGGCCTCGATGTTGCCTCGCTGCTTGCGGAACTCGATGCCGGTGACGAACCGCTCGAGCCCGGCGACGTGGTGGAGTGCGAAGGCTTCGACCCCGAGCAGCACCGCGAGAGCTCGAAGACCTACATGGATCGGTGCGCCGATCTGCTTCTCGGCGCATGCTGGCTTGCCGTGCGCGACCGGGATCCTGACTGGTCGGGCATGGCGACCGCCGCCCTCGACCCCACACGCTGCGGCATGTCAGTGGGCACCGCTTTCGGTCCGACCGACTCCATGCTGAACATGACCGGCCGCGTGCAACAGAAGGGCCTCCGCTTCGGCTCGCCTATGATCTTCACCCACACATTCGTGAACGCCCCTGGGGCGCTCGCCTCCATCGAGTATGGCCTCCGGGGGCCATGTATGACACATCTCCTCGGCGACCAGTCCGGTGCCGCCGCGCTCGCGTATGCGGTGACGATGTTGCAGGCCGGGCGCGCTGACCTGATTATTGCCGGCGGCGTGGACACGGTCAGCCGCCCGTTGTTGGCTGCGCTGGACGCTGCCGAGGACGATCGCCCGGTCGGCGAGGCGGCCGCGGTGCTTGTGCTCGAGACCGCCGATCACGCGGCCGCTCGCGGCGTGACGCCTCAGGCCGAACTGACCGCCGGCGTCTGCCTGACGCCGGGATCGGCGGGAGCACTCGCGGCCGCGCTGGCGCAGGCCGATTTGCCGGACGCTCGCGCGGTCACCGCCCCGGTGGCCTGCGGGCACACCTTCGGCGCCTCGGTACCGCTGGCTGCGGCGTGTGGCGTTGGTTTGCTCGGACGCGGCGGCGCAGGCCCCCTCGCTGCAGGTACGCCAGACGACTCATGCGCAATCATCGTCAGGGAGTGGCTCGGCGGATGACCCCAGAGATGCTGCGCGATTCATACCGCATGATGCTGATCATCCGGCGTTTCGAGGAAGCCGTGGCTGACATGTTCAGTCAGGGCCTCATCGTCGGGACCGCGCATTTCTGCATTGGGCAGGAGGCATCGGCGGTCGGCGCGGTCAGTGCGCTGCGCCCCGACGACATGGTCACCTCGAACCATCGCGGGCATGGCCACTTCCTTGCCAAGGGCGCCGACGCTCCGCGACTGATGGCCGAGCTCTCGGGGAAGGCCACTGGCTACGCGCGTGGCCGCGGCGGCTCGCAGCACGTGGCCGACTTCTCGCTCGGCTTCCTCGGCTCGCACGGTATCACTGCCGGCATGATCCCGGTCGCCACTGGCGCGGCGCTCTCGCAGAAGCTCCTCGGCACTGGCCGCGTGGTCCTCGCATTCTTCGGCGACGGTGCCACCGGGCAGGGCGCCTTCCACGAGGCCGTGAACATCGGAGCCGCGTGGGACTTGCCGATCATCTACCTGTGCGAGAACAATCTCTACGCGATGAGCACTTCGGTGGAGGAGTCATTCCGGGTGACCAGCGTCGCCGACCGGGCCAGTGCCTATGGCATTCCCGGCGTGAGCGTCGATGGCAACGATCTGCTTGCGGTGCACGAGGCCGTTGCCGAAGCCGCGTCCCGTGCACGTGGGGGAGAGGGCCCGACGCTGGTCGAGGCCCGCACATACCGCCACTGTGGTCACTCCAAGAGCGACCAGTGCGAGTACCGCACCGATGACGAGGAGGCCCGCTGGCTGGAGCGCGACCCGCTCAACTTGTTGGCCGCCCGGATGCTGGCAGATGGTGTGTTGAGCGAAGACGGACTGCTCATCATCGCGAGCGAGGTCGAGCGCGACATCGCAGCGGCTGTGGAATTCGCCCGCACCAGCCCCGACCCGGATCCCGCCACTGTCGCCGAGGATGTCTTCGCCGACTTCGACGCCACAGTCTGACCCGCGCAGCCTGTCGTGGGAGGTGCACTGATGGACTGCCTGAGCTGGTCGCCGTGGGTATTGACCCTCGGGTTGGCTTGCGCGGCCGCTTCGTGGGGCGACCCCGAACCCGCCCACGTGTGGCACTTCGACGAGGCCGAGGGCGACCTGGCGCTCGATTGCACCACGGACTTCATCGACCTCACGCTCATGGGCGGCGCCCGGCGCGTCGAGGGCCTGTTCGGCGCGGCAGTACAGACTGGCGAGGGTGGCTATCTGCAGGGAGAGGGCCTTGGCCCCATGGCCACTGGCGCCGTCGAGTGTTGGGTCAAACCCCTCGAGGAGATGGGCGCCTCGCAGTTTGGCATCGTTGGTTTCGGCAAGCGCCATGGTGAGCGCAACGACTACGCGCTTCTCGGTGTGTTCCCCGGCGTAACGCAGGACGACCCCGTCCAGTTCGGCTTCGGAATATGCAAAACCACTTGGGACGGCGCGCGGGTTGACGCGGGGCCCTCGCTCAACGAATGGCATCACATCGTCGCCAACTGGGGGCGTCTTGGCACGCAACTGTATGTCGACGGTGCGTTGGTTGCCGAGGAGGACGTGCGCTTTGACCTGCCCGATCATGCGGCGATCTTCCTCGGTGCCAGTTCATGGGGACGCACCTACAGCATGATCGTTGACGAGGTGCGTATCTACCGCGATAATCTCTCGGCTGAAGCGGTCTCGGCCCACCATGCCGACCGCTCATACGTGGCCTCCCCGCCGGCTCTGGCGAATCGCATGGCCCACTTCGGGCCCACCGAGGGTGCGTTAGTCACGGTGGCTGACTACGCCTCGCCCGACTCCCTCACCTGCGGCATCGAGGAGGCCATCGCCGCCTTGCCTCGAGAGGGGGGCGAGGTCTACATCCCCCCCGGCCGCTACCTGCTGCGTCGCTCGATCTGGGTGCCCAGCAACGTCACGTTGCGCGGCGCCGGCGGAGCGACCGTGCTGCTTCGCCCGACGGAAGTGCAGACGCGCGTAACTGCTGCGGCGGAGACCGGCGAGAGCGTCATCCAGGTCGAGGACGCGTCGGGCCTGGAGGTGGGCGCGGATGTCAGTGTCTACGCTGACGGTGTGCATGGCTGGCACTCGACCACCGCGCACATCGAGGCCATCGACGGCAACGCGGTGACCCTCAGCCGGGGCTTGAACAAGCCCGTTGACCCCGACAAGAACGCGGGGATGATCAACTACTTCCCGATGATCACCGCCGAGCACAGGCGCGACTTCACCGTCCGTGACCTGACCATCGATGGCGGCGCGGGCAAACCCAACGAGGGCGTCATGGACTTCACCTGGGCTGCCCTGCACTTCTACGACTGCCGCGATCTGACCATCGAGAATTGCCGTGTGCGCAACTACATCTGCGACGGCATCTCGGTGCAAGCTGGCCGCGGCGCTACCATCTCGGGGTGCCTGATCGAGAACTGCCGCGGTCACGGCATGCACCCCGGCACGGGTTTGCAGGACAGCGTCTGGATCAACAACATCTCGCGCGAGAACACCTGGGACGGGCTGTTCTTTTGCATGCGCGTGATGCACTCGATCATCTCTAACAACGTCCTCGCCGACAACGGCCATTGCGGGATCGGCCACATTGGCGGCGGGGGCGACAAGTATAACGTGGTCTCGAACAACACCTGTGTGCGGAACGGCCGCTGGGGGATTCACGTCTACGCTGGCACCGACAACGTGGTGACAGGAAACCTCTGCCTGAATAACTCGCAGGCTGAGCCTGGTCGCTTCCCGGGCATCGGCGTAATCCAGACGACTGACTCGGTGATTACCGGCAACCGCTGTCTCGACGATCAGGAGACGAAGACGCAATCCGGCGGCGTGGTCGAGGTCGACAAGAGCGACCAGAACCTCATCACCGGCAATCAGTGCCGAGGCAATCTCGGCCCTGGCGTCAGCACCTCCGGCCCCAACACCGAGGCCAGCGGGAACATGCAGTAGGGCGTCGGCAGGACTTACCCGACCAGCGCCTTCGCCTGCTCGAGCGCCTTCAGTGACTCGTCTCTCAGCACCGTCTCCGCCTCTGGCACTATGCGCAGGCCCATATGGCTCGCCCGCGCGACGTCCACTTCATATCCTCCGTCCGGATACGCCGCAGCGGTTGGCACGTAGCCAGCCCACCCGCCCACATGGGTGACGGGAAGCGTGATCGCGAACGGTGATTGCTCCTGCACAGCCTGGCCGGTCTCGAAGAACACTTCGTTCGGGTAGCCGATTAGCGCGATGTCGCCGATTGCCAGCACGTGCACACCGATGGGCTTGCCTGCGATTGGCTCCCCTGACTGTGCCGCCGCAAGCCGCTCGCGAGCGTGCTCGAGTTCGCGCTCGGTATGCCACCGGCTGAGATCCTCGGTGTCCGTCCCGTCCTCGATTGCCCTCAGCTTGGGCTCCAAGTCAGCGATGATCGCCTCAGACTCCGCCGCTGGCGGCACCGCCTCCACGGGCAGCGCCACCTCGCGCACAAGCCCCACCAGCTTCACATCGCGCCGCGGCTCGTCGCACTCGGTCATGCCCTGGCACACCGCTCCTCCGAGGCGCTGGCCCAGCATCTCGACGGCCTCGAAGCTCAATCGCGGATGCGCGTTGATATCGCCCGAACAGCCCGCCATGAACGCGGCGACCCCGTCCACATTGCGCTCAACGAACGCCTCTGCCGCGCCCGGGCAGTCCCCCGAGATCAGGTAGCTGTCGCCGCCCATTACCACCCCGTGGACACCATGCCGGAAGAGCGTCGCCAGTGCCTCCCCGCTCTCTGCGTCCGCGAAGCACAGGACATTCGCGACCGTGTCGCAGGGCCCGTCGGGATTGCATCCCAGAATCGTGCGCCCGTCTTCCGTCTTCTCGCGCCGGTTGATGCCACACTGCACCGGACGAACCGCGTGCGCGACCGTCGCATCACGCATCTGGCCCTGGGCCTCAACGATGGCTCCCGCCACTACGTCGGTCAGGTTTTCGAGATAGACGCGGTTCTTCGCGTCCTCGCCGTAGTGCGTGTCCGGGCCCGAGTGCGTGTGCGTGTCCGCCACGAACAGATGCTCGCGCCCGATGCCCGCCCGTTCCTGCACGCGCTCGGCCAGCATCGCCAACTCGTTGTTCTCTGAGAAGCACAGGTCCCGGATCACGATCGCCAACTGGGTCTCGCCGTCATCGAGCACGATCACGCGGGCGAACAACTCGTCATGCACGCCCTCCGCGCCGTGATCGCGTCCGCCATACCCGGCCATCCACGCGCCCACCGGTGGCGTGATGTTGCGCTTGCATGTACCGACTCTGAGTTGACCCATCGTTCGGACCTCCGCCTGCTTGACTTGCCGGTGCGCCGGGGATATTCTGTGCCAGCGAAGCTAAACCTGCTGCACTCCAGATTGAGGCGACCGCCATGCCGCGCGCCGAGCGTCGTGAACCCGAGTTCTATCAGGTCATCGAGGCGTGGGCGTTGCTGGACCTGGCTGAGAGCCCGGGGACATGCGGCGACCTGCTCGAGCGCCTGGCTGAGCAGAGCGCGAGCAATCTGGCGTATCGGGTGGACGGTGCGGTCCACCTGAGTCCGCGACAGATGAACATCGTCCTGGGGCGCCTGCATCAGGGCGGGTTCATCGTGCGCGACCGGAGCGCCAACGCCTGGGTCGTCAGTGAGGCGGGGCAGAAGCTTCTGGCCGAATTTCAGGCCCGTGCGGAGACCGTTGAGGTCGAGAAGGATGACGCCGCCGACCGTTTCGTCAGCATGTTGGCGCCACCCGGTGCGATAGGGATGGCGCTTACTCTGGGCATCGACCGGCCCACGGCGTTGGACGTCGGCACCGGTGGTGGCTTCATGGCCTGCAAACTCGCGGCTGCCGGGCTCGATGTGATGGCGGTTGATCGCTGGGCTGAGGAGGGCGCGGTCGGCAGTCTCGCTGAGGCCGAGAAGAACGCGTGCGAAGCGGGCGTGTTCGTGCAGTTCCGGCACACCGACGTAACTGCGCTACGCCGCCGCGACGCCTTCAACTGCGTGGTGGCCTCCAACTCGGTGCACGAAATGCCTGACGTGCCTGCGGCCTTCCGGGCCGTGCATCGTGTGCTCAAGCCCGGCGGAGTTTTCGGCGGCCTCGACTTCAAGGTCTGCGTGGAGACCTTCGTGCGCCTCCGTTTCCACGCTCTGCTGGCGCTCACTGAGGGCGAGTGGCGCAGGGAACTGCGCGCCGCCGGCTTCTCCCGCCCGCGGGTGCACGATCTCGGCACCCGCCTCATCATCCTCGCCCGCAAACCGAAATAGCGGGGCGCTCAGTCCTTGTCCCTGATTGCCGTGACCGTGATGATGTGGACCAAGCTTCTTTCGTCGGCGTCACCCAGTGTTGCTAACGCTATGGCTTGGCCGAGCTTGGCGGTGTATCGGATCGGGCCGACCCGTTCACGCCGCCCCTGCGGTTCGTCCCAGAGGAGATCGGCCTCCACCGTCACCGTGTCGCCTTCACTCGTGGCCGCAGTCAGTGTGTAGCTGGTGCCGAAATGCCTGTCTCCATCATCCGTCGCCTCGGTGCCGATGATGAAGCTGATGGTGCCTGGCGTGCCCTCGACTGTAGTGACGCGCGGCTGGATGATGACCATCGCCTGACCGCTGTCGACGAGCTCGGAGATCAGGGCCTCGTCCACCAGCGTGTTCACCACGGTAGTGCGGCGCGGCTCCAGGTAAAAGCCACTCTCTCGTGGCAGTCCGAACTCTGGCGCGGCGACTTGTGTTCCGTCGGCCAGAATGACCGTGCGCTCGGGCGTAGCGCTCTCCAGCAGCGGTGTCGCATCAGCCATCTGCAGTACAGTCACACTGATCTCTACCTGGAAGAGGCGCACATCAGCCGCGTGAATGGCGGCCGTCAGCTTCTCGATTGAGGCGGCCTCGCCCGCAAGCAGCACGGCGTTGTCTCTGATGACGACCTCAATCTGCTTCACGTCGACCCCCAGTGACCCGTCCTCAAGCAGTCCATTGATCCAGTTCTGTATGGACGCAACAGGCAGGTGCTTGACGGCGACGATCGACGTGACCTCCGCCGCCCCTGCGTACGTCGCTCCCACGATTACAGCCACCATCAGCGCAACCAGAGATCGCCTCATCAATGTCCCCACCCTCCCACGACAATTGCGGTAGATGTCAATGATAATGACATCCCCCCCCCCGAGATGTTCCACATCATCACGCGAGCACCATCAAAATGCGCACCTCATCCTCCATCGGCCAGCGCAATTGCACGCGCGCGTCACCTGAACGCCTCCTGCTTCGGTACGTTTCAGCGCACCGGCATCGTGTTGTTGACCTCGGTGATCTCGGCGATGGCGTCACCCGGGTCGACCGTCACCCGCCAGCCCTCCTGCGGTTGGCCGGTCACCGTGACGCTCACCTCGATCGTCCTCGGCTTCAGGTCCAGCGGCGCTTCCAGAGCCGGCACCCGTGTCTGCCCGACGACCGCACCGCTCGCGTCCATCACCTGCACGGTCGTCGCCGGTGCAGGGGCGCCGCCGATGTTGTGCACGATCGCGGTGACGGTCCCGTCGGCGTAGCTGACATCCCACGGGTCCATTGCCAGGTCCGCGCGGCTGGTAATGTCGTCCAGCTTCTCGATCAGGTCCAGCTCAATGACGTACTGCGTGCCCGGCTGCGCGCTGAACTCCACCGCGTCGAAGCGCGCCAGTTCGCGCTCCCCTTCACTAACGCTCTCATCGGCCATCCAATCGTTGTCTCGGTCAATGCCCACTTTCACGGTGTATCGCCCGTGCGGCATCCGCCACACCCGCATCTTCATCTCCAGCGGCCGGTCGGCGAAGCTGTAGCAGAGCACTTTGAGGCGATCGAGTTGCTTGTCGACGACCAGCCCGGCGAACTGCGTCCCCCCGCCCTCCCAACTGATCCAGTTGCCCGGCACGTGGCTCTTCTGCCCCGTGGTTTCACCCAGGTAGGTCTTCCCCAGCAGCCTCTCGCCGGCCCAGCGCACGCGGTCGGTGTAGGGCTCGGCTTCGGTCGCCAGCCAGCGCGAACGCTCCTGCTGGCGCACCACCTCGCGCAGCTCCTCGATCAGCCAGCTCCGGTCGCCGGTGATGCGCCATGCG
Source organism: Candidatus Zipacnadia bacterium (assembly GCA_029821735.1). Lineage (GTDB taxonomy): Bacteria > Armatimonadota > Zipacnadia > Zipacnadales > UBA5352 > JALGSU01. The sequence goes on from JALGSU010000001.1 coordinate 273,422, forward strand.
TTGTAGAGACGGTCCTCGCTCTGGCTTGGCGTCCACGAGCCGTCGAGCGTGTAGGCGGTCGTGAAGCCCGCCTCCTTGACCGCTGAACCGGCCGTGCGCATACGCAGTCTGAAGGTGTGCTCACCAGCCTTGAGTTCGTAGGCCCCCGACGTGACCACCTCACGCCAGTTCTCGCCGCCCACCCGCCCGCGCAGGCGGTTGAGCGGGTGATCGCCCATGTCTACGAAGAAGCTTGCCGCCTCGGTGCTGGTATCTTCGGGGTCAGTCCGACCGACCAGCGCCCGGATCGCGTACTGTCCATCCTCCGGCACGCTGACCGTGAAAGTCGCCGCACCTGCCTGGCCCTCCTCGACGGTGGCTCCCATCGCGCCCTCTCGGACTGCGCGCAGCGGCGCCTCCACTTCGGTCGCCTCGCCGGCCGACATCGTGTAGCGCTTCTCGGGCCCGATCGCAGGCGGCGGGACCTCGCGCGTGTATTCTGCGAGCGTGCTCGTCGCAGCAGCAACCTGCTCCTCCTGCGTCGGGTCGTCGAGGCGCGTCGCTGCCGCATACTTGTCGTCGCCGGTCAGCCAACTCGCGCCGCTGAGCAGATGCTGGATGATGTAGATGCCGCCGCCGATGTAGAGCACCGGTCGGTTCTTCAGCACCGGATTGCTTTTGTTGTAGGGCATGTAGGGCAGTACTTCGGAGTTGCTGAAGCGCACCTCGCCCGGGATCACACCTGCACGTTTGCCCTTGTCGGTGCTCTCCGTTGCCAGCCTCCACGAGTCCGCCTCCTCCAGGAACATGCGGCGCAAGTCAGGCAGGTTGGCGTACCAGACGGCGTGGCCTGTGCCCACCAGTGCCAGTGGGCAGTAGGCCTGATCGATATCGTTGGGCGGATCGCCCCATATCTGGTCGGAGGTGAACATGAATGATTTGAACTGCCGCCGCCCTACGTCGTTGATTGCCGTCCAGAAGTCCACGTACCAGCTCATCTTCATCAGTCGCTCAACGGCCTTCGGGCTGCCATAGCGGGTCAGGAGCACCTGCGGCTGAGTGCAGCTCTGGTCTTCCGCCGCATGCTCCACATCGCGGCTGCCGACGGTGTATCCCTTGTCGCCGCTCATCCGCCACGCCACATCAGCCAGTTTCTGAAGTCCGTCGAGGATCCGCGGCTCGCCGGTGATGAGGTAGTCCGTTGGCCAGCGATCCGAAAACTCGCCGTCGTCGTTGATATGTCCGGCGAGTTGTCCGTCCGCCTGCTGGCGGTTGTCCAGCCACCACATCGGCACCGCATGCATGTTCTGCAGCGCCAAATGTGACCACACCGCCCAGTCGGGCGCATCGGCAGGGCCCGGCCGCGCCAATTGCACGTTGCTTCGCCGGCCGGCTACGTGGTTGTAGATCAGGTTCGCGGGGGCGTTCTCCGGGGCCAGTGCCAGCACGCGCGCGATGTAGCGCCCGATGAACTTCTCCTGATAGTCGCTCCATGCGTGTGCCTCGGTGTGGTTGCTGTATAGGCGCCGCAACAGGCGCTCCAGCCGGGGTAGATACTCGCCCATCGTCTGGTCCGACGTGAGCGCGTTGACTATCACTGAGGACGCCGCGCCCATGTCGAGAACCATATCCCGCCGTGGCCGAAGCACTAACCACACCGGTTCGCCCGCCGCGTAGAGTGTATCGGGGATGTCGAAGCTCACGCTCAGGTTCTTCTGTCTGCCTACCTGGCTGACCGCCCGGAATATGGTCGCGTACTCGCGCTGGTACTGGTGCTCAGCGGTCATGCGCGCCAGCACGTCCGCGCCCCGGTCACTCCCCACCGCGTGGTTGATGTCCAGGTCCAACTCATCGGCTTGCATCATGCTGATCTCGATAGCCGCATCGTCGGCCTCACTGCTCAGCCCGAGCCGCATCTCCACCGAACCAACGCCGTACTCGCCGGCCATCGGCGTCGCAAGTATGTTGATGTAGCAGCCTGCCTCCAGCGACAGCGTGCCCCGGCCTGCCCCTCCGCCCCCGATAAGCACTCGGCGGTCGCTCTCTTTCGCCCGCGCGTGTGTCAGGTGTTCAGCCATGCCCTCGGGGGCCTCACCTGGTCCCAGACCCAAGATCACGCCCTCGCCCGGTAGCGGCGACTTCGGGCCCAGTCCGAAGGCCTGTATCTCGGTCATGCACACCGTCTGGTCAGCGGGAATCTCTATGCGCAACTCGTGCAAAGGGGTAGCGTCGAATCGCTCGGATGAGACCAGCTCTGCGGCCCCGCCAGTCGTGAACAACTCGCGCTTCCCCGCGGTACCGATGCCCACGACGCGCGCGTTCCGCAGGTTCTGCAGCGGTTGCATCGCGTGCACGAGCACGTAGTTGATGGGCGTCTCCGCGCCAAACTCGACGCGGAAGTCATGCCCTCGGCTGAGCGCTGACGAACCAAGTTTGCCGTCAATGGGTGTCAGCGACGCCGGCGGAATCCGCAGCAGTGCGTCCGTCCACACGTCCGCGAGGTCAGGAACCGTGACGGTGAGATCGTCAAGATCGGGGGTCTTGTCCCATGCAGGCCAGTCGGGGGCCTCGACTCTCTCCACACTCAGGTCGTCCCAGTAGAACCACTCGCTGCCGCCGAAGAACCCGCGTAAGGTTAGATTGATGATCCTCGCGTTCTCAGGTGCGCGCATGATACTCTCCCAGCGCAGCCACCCGTCGGCAGGCACGCCGGGAAACTCCGTCGCAGCCACCGAGGCCCGCTGTCCGTCCGGCGTCAGGAAGTAGACCTTGATCTTCGGCACCTCCGCCCCGCCAGCTTCCGCTCGCCGTATCCAGCCCGCGATGAGGTAGGATCCGCCGGGCTCGATCGCCACCTGCTGAGCAAGCGCGTCGTCGAAGCGTGCCCTCCCGCAGCGCTCGCCGGAACGGGCGATCGTTTCGTCAGCGATCACATCCGAGTCGCCGCCACGGACCCACGCAGCCGCCTGCCCGTCTGCCGCCGCGTCCTCAAAGCCCGGATTCTGCAGCAGGTTCTGCCCGAACGCGCCGCTCGCGACAATGAGGAGCACCAGTGATGCCAGCGTCAGTCTCTCAACACGCATCGGTCTGACCTCCGGACACAAAGCCGTCGGTGCTGCGTGCTACCGTGCGAAGAACAGTGAGTCAACCGTCTCCGCGCCCTCGCTGGTGGCCGCATGGAGGCGCAGCAGACTGTGCACCAGGTTGCTCACCCACAGCTCGGATTCGTAGTAACACAAGTTGGTCGCGCCCCGGAAGAGCCCGTCATAGTAGAGCTTCCCGATGGCCTGCTGACCATATCGTTCGGCCGCCGGGAGCCACTGCTCGCCGCCATCGGCCTCATGCATATCCACCATCAGGTTCACCAGCGTGCCGAATACCTGCGCGCGAGTGTGTTCGGTCTCTGGCAGAAGTTCGACCTCCGCGTAACACGCCGCCATCGCTCGCGCGATGTCCAGACAGCGCTGCTCCCCCGTGAGTTTCCACGCCAGCACCCACATGCGCGCCTCGGTACCGAGGAAGGTCCCGCCACCGTAATGGGCGGCGAAGCCCGGAGCGTGCCACTTCAGTTTGTCCACAACCGACGGGCCGGCATAGGCCGCCGCGCGCACGAACTCGCGCTCCTCAAGTCTATGCGGCAGGTTGGCGACTGAGGTGATGAGCCGCCGCGCCATGGTCCCGCAGCGCTCGGCCTGGGGGGTGTCGCCCAGCAGTGGCACCGACTCGAGCATTGTCAGCCCGGCGCTTACCGCCGTCGTCAGTCGCGCGCTCTCCCGACCGCGCTCGGCCGTGGCCATGCGCATGAGCCCCGAGTCGGGATGCGTGTTGTCCTCAAAGTGGTCCATCATCGCCGTGATCCAGTCCAGATACTTCTCGTCGCCGGTCTTCGAATATGCGAAGGCCCACACGCCCATATAGAAGCCCCCGTGGCGAGGGAAATCCAGGAAGGTCATGCCCTCCGCTCGGGGCTCGGGCAGCGCCTCGAGGACATTCGCGTGTCGATTGAAGTCGAAAGTCTCGAGATTGACGACGTGATTGATCAGTCCGTCCGCCTCACCGACGATCGCCTCCGGGCGAAGCTCCCACGCTTTCTCCCAGAAGCTCCGCGGCGCCATCCCCAGATGCTCATGGATCGTGTGCCCAACCTGCTCCTCATAGAAATCCCAGTGGGCATGTTCGCCCCATGGCCAGAGCCCTGTCGGTGTTTGTGTGCAGTTCTCGAGGAAGAACCCCAGGTACGCGTCCGCCGCCTCCCTGTATTTGTCCTCCCCGGTCAGTCGGCTCAGGTCGCCCAGCGCCACCAGCAGCGGCAGGTCGTGCTGCAGGTTCCCGCCCCGCATCGCCCGATCCCCCTGCCGCTGGCCCTCGATCGGCGGCAACTCGCAGCCCGGGTTGCCGTGCGTCTTGCACCCGAGGATACTCACGAACATTGGGCTATGCGTCTCACCGTAGCAGTCGGTGCCCTCGCTGATCATCGTGTCTGCGAAGCTGCGCACATACCACAGGTAGCCCTTCGCCGGGTCATACTCCCCCTCGGGCAAAGTCTCTTCGGTGCCAAGGGCCTCGGCCATGAACAACTGCTCTGCCAGGCCCTCGCCCTCGACTGTCCCGGCCACCAGCTCAGCTACAGGGGTGCCAGGTTCCAGCCCGGAAAGCTTGATCTCATGGATGCGCGGGTAAGCGTGGTCATCGCGCGCGGTGTCCAGCACGCGCAGGCGCAAGCGGGTCAGTTTCGCCGGCGCCAGCGGAAGCGTGAATCGCTCCTCCTGGTTGTCCGCCACCGCCCCGAGCAGCGCCCATCCATCGCCGACCTGCGCATACACCTCCAGCTCAGTGAGCCTGATCTTCGCCTTGGCGTTGATGGTCAGCACCTCGATGCTGCCCACCTCAGTCGCCTCAGGCAGAGTGATGAAGATGTTGGTGATCAACTTCGTCAGATCGTGCTGGTCGCCGGTCCAAACCGTTTCCTCATCGCCGTCGATGATCAGCGCGGCCTGATGTTTGTCACCTGTATTAGGCGTGTAGTGCGTGGCCACCGCCGTGGCGCCGGTCAGGTCCAGAACCGGCGGCTGTGTCCATGCGGCCGTACTTGCGGCTGTGAGCATAATGATAAGGGCGATCGTGCGTTCCATTGCTGTATCTCCTGGTTATTGGCTGTCGGCGAGTTGCTGCACTTCGTCCATTCCCCGCTTCCCTCATTGGCCGCGGAATCCTTTCGCCGCTGGCCACGACGCAGGAGAATCCACCGTGGAGGGGAAGTACTGCAGTACTCATAGCAGGAAACATGATTCGAGAGAAACGAGGGACCCAAGATGAGTAGGTCAACTATGGTGGCGGCAATGCTGGCGCTTGTCATGACGCTTGGCGCTGGGGCCGCAGTGGCGCAGGAACAGTCGGCATGGGACTACATATCGCTCCTCAACCCGGAGGGCGAGCGTGCCTGGGAGATTCAGTTCGCGGCGGTGCGCTCCCTGGTGAAGATGGGTGACGAGGCAGTTGGCCCGCTGATGGCGGTGCTCAATCATCAGAGCTCGGACGTGCGCACCCACGCGGCACTCGCGCTGGGGCGCATTGGCGCCGAGGAGGCGGTCGATGGCCTCATTGGGCTCCTGCAAGATCCCGTCGACGCGGTCCGGGGTACAGCCGCAGAAGCCCTTGGCAACATCGGCGACGACCGGGCGCTTGGCGTCCTGCTCGTGATGCTGGCCCGAGAGAACGATGCGACCCTGCGAGCGGCCGAGGTCGCTCTGGGCGTGATGAAGGCCCAGACAGCCGTGCAGCCCCTCATCGGCCTGTTGCAGTCTGAGAACTGGGAGGTCCGCTGGCGGGGGGCCATGGCCCTCGGGCAGATTGGTGACCGGGCTGCGATCGCGCCTCTGAGCGCGTTGGGCGAGGACGAGAACGTGGTCGTCGTCGGCTGCGCTGCGTGGGCGCTCGGCGCACTGGCGGGCGAGGGCGACTTCGCCGCATTGGCTGAGAATCTCGATGCCGAGGAGATGGCCGACGTTTGGGGCAGCGCATGGGCAATCGGCGTCATCGGCGGCGATGGCGCGGTAGCGACGCTGGCTGACGCGCTGACTTCCGAGAACGAGACGGCCCGCTCCGCCGCGCGCATGGTCCTCGCCTGGTTAGGCACCGACCAAGCGGTGGCCGCTCTGGCCGCGGCTCCCGTTGAGGATGAACACGCCGAAGGCGATGGCGACGGTGACGACGATCACGAACACGCTGACGGTGATGGCGACGGCGAAGATGGTCACGGACACGCCGAAGGCGATGGTGACGGCGAAGGCTGAGCGACTCGCCGCATCTCATCCAGCAACGTAATCTCCGCCCTCGGGCCACCCATCGGCCCGGGGGCGGATTCGGTCAGTTCCTGGGGCCGCCCGTGACGAAGGTCTTTGGCCTCGGACGCCGAAATGCCGAACTGTCGGCGATCCCCGCGCTGGTTGTACCTTCCTGCAGAACTCTGAGGTGAAGCACGATGCCGAGCGCGCTCCTGATCAGCTATGGTGGCTATCCTGCCACCGCCAGTAGTCTGACGCCTGATAACGGTCTGGCCAATCTAGCTGGCGCCCTCGCCGAAATCGGCTACGAGCCCCACATCCGTGATTTCGCGACCGTCTCATTCATGCGGCGCATGTTTCCTCAGAAGCTGACCATACAGTTGCGGGTCAGAGCCGCCGAACTGATGGCCAGCGCAGGCGCCCCAACGCCCGAGCAGGTCCGGCAGCTCAAGGACCTCGATGCGATGGTTGGGGCCCATCAGCAGGCGCAACTGGAGTTGATCGCGGCTGAGGTCATCGACGAGGTGCGCAAGCTCACCCCAGACTTCGTAGGCATGAAGCTGTGGAACGGTGACGGCTTCACCGGCAGCGTCTTCATCGCTGAGAGGCTTCGCGAGCAGTTTCCGGATCTGCCCATCCACGCTGGCGGCCCCCAATGCTCGTGGTTCGGCGAATCCATCTATCGTCGCACGGACGCCTTCACCTCGCTCACACATGGCGAGGGCGAGGAGGTCATCAAGGCGCTTGCCGAGAACGCCCGGGGCCAGCGTGGGCTCGAAAGCATCCCGGGCGTCATCTACCGAGATGGTGGCCACATCGTCCGCAACGAATTGGGCGACGGCCTTGACATGAACTCTCTGCCCGAACCGATCTACGATGAGAGCGTCTACCCCGCGATGGCTGGCGACGAGAAGATCAAGATCATCGTCCTTGACGACAGCCGCGGCTGCCCCTATCAATGCGCGTTCTGCATGCACCCGATTGAGAGCGGCAACCGCCTCCGCACCGCCCGAGCCGGGCTGCTCGTCGACCGCATGCAGCAGATGGGGGAGAGATACGGTGTCCGGGCCTTCCGGTTCTCTGGTTCATCAACGCCCGGCAATCTGATGGCGAGAGTCGCTGCTGAGGTCCTGCGGCGCGAACTCGACGTGATCTACACCTGCTTCGGACATTTCCGTAGCGCTGACCCCGATCACTTTGGCCTGATGGCGCGCTCGGGTCTGCACGCGATATTCTTCGGCATTGAGTCTGGCTGTCAGGAAGTTCTGGAGAAGGCTGTCGGCAAGAAGGTGGATCTCAACAGTGTCAAGGAGACTGTACTGGCCGCTCAGCGCGCGGGCATCTTCGTCGTCGCGAGCATGATCGTCCCGCTGCCCTTTGACACCGAAGAGACCATTCGTGAGAGCCTCGAGTTCCTCGCGGAGGTGCGTCCGGACTCGGTGCCTGTGCAATTCCCTGGCGTCGTGCCGCCCACGCCTTGGGGCCAGGAGCCGGAGAGATACGGGTTCGACGTCGATCCCGAAGAACTGGCGATGGTGGGCATGGACTACAAGATCAAGCTGCTCTTCCCGCCCTCGATGTGGGAGCCGGCTCCGTATCGGCTCGACGGCATGGACTTTGCGCAGTTCACCGCGAGGACGCTTCGTTTCGCGCAGCAACTGGAGGATCGGGGCATACTCGTGGGGGTGCCCGATGACAATGCGCTCATCGCGCGATGCGCTGGCATGAGCGCGCGCGACTTCCGCGACCGGACACGGCTATGGTGCACCATCGGCGACGCCGACGCCATGGGCACTATGGTCGCTGCGGCAAACCGCAATATCGTGCGCCGCTAAGCCGGCGCGGGCGTCGCTTCTGTCAGGCCTCGCTCAATGAGCAACTCGCGAACCGTGTCCACCAGCCCCTGCAGATCGCACGGCTTTGCCAGGTAGCCGTCCGCGAGTGCCAGTTGTTCGGCGGGCGTTTCCTCTAGATACGCGCTCACCACCAGGATCACCGTCTCGGGCGCAAGCTCACGGATCCGTGCCAGCAGGTTCACCCCACTCATGGCCGGCATCCGGAGGTCCGTGATGACTGCGTGCGGCATGTCGCACACCTCGTCCGCAGAGCCGCCCTCGAACATTGCCAGCGCTTCGGTAGGAGATCCCGTCGTCTCCGCCACGAAGCCGTTGGCCTCAAGAAGCTGACGCGTCACGCGTCGCATCCCCGGGTGGTCATCAACGACCAGCACGCGCATGTTTGTAGCGCCGTCAGTCTCTGACGAGTTGCTCTCCTCCGCGTCGCTCGAGGGGGCTGCGCCGACTTGCTCAGGAGCCGGCTCATGCACTCGTGGCAGCCGCACAGTCACAGTGGTGCCCTGACCCGGTTCGCTATCGAAACTGATCGTCCCCAAGTGCTGGCTGATGACCTTGTGGGATACCGTCAGACCGAGACCGGTCCCCGCCTCGCCTTTAGTGGTGAAGAATGGCTCCTCCAGGTGGGCCACAATCTCCTCTGACATACCCATCCCGTTGTCGATCACCTGGGCACAGACACACTCGCCATCGGCGAAGGTGCGCAGGCATATCTCGCCCTCGCCCTCGATTGCGTGATGGGCGTTGATGACCAGATTCGTGAACACCGTGCGCAGCCCGGGTGAGCTGCCCTCAATAGTCCCCACCTCTTCAAGCTCGTAGCTTACCCGATGTCGCTCGGGGCGGTCCACGCGGCCCTGGCTGAGCTCGACGGCTTCGCGCAGAATCTCGTTCAGGTCCGCCTCGCCATTGGGATCGTAGGGGTTAACTTTGGCCAACATCGAGATGCGGTTGAGCGCCTCGCCACCGTCACGGGCGGCCAGACCAATCTGGCGCAGACCTTCGACCAGGCTGTGTGGGTCTGGTGTCTGGCCCTGATCCACGTCCAGCAGCATGATCTCGATGCGGAAAAGGATGGTCGAGAGGAAGTTGTTCAGGTCGTGGGCCACTTCCGCCGCGACCTCGCCTATCGAGCTCAGCCGCAGCACTTCGTTGAGTTGATCCTCAATGGAGTTGTGCGCGCTGGCCAGGCCCTGCATCAGATCGGCTGGCTCGCCGTCTACCTCGCCCTGATGCACATCGCTTAGTTGCTCCGAGAGGCGCGCGATGGTCGTGCTCAGCTCCCCGGTAAGTTGCTCCTGCTCCTGCTGCTCCTGACGCCGAGCCAAGGCGCGTACCACGACGTCCTTGACCTCGGCGACTCCGAACGGTTTGGTGATGTAGTCCAGCGCACCCAGACGCATTGCGCGCTGCGCGCTCGAGATCGCGGCATACGCCGTGATCATCGCCACCTCGACGTCCGGCGTCATCTCCTTGATGCGTCGCAGCACTTCCGTTCCGTCCATCTTGGGCATGCGGATGTCCAGGAACACCAGGTCAGGCTTTTCCTCATGGATCATCTCTAGCGCTTCAGGGCCACCTGCCGCGAGCCGCACGTCATGGTCCAGGTTCAGGATCATGCGCAGCGATTCGCGCGGTCCGGCCTCGTCGTCAACAACCAACACATTGGCACGCACTAAAGTGTCACCTCCCTGGCCGCAGGCGCTACCACCGAGCTGGCGACGGGGAAGATTACGCGCATCGCCATCCGCCCGTCCTCGTGGTGCACCTCGACCACCCCCCGCTGGTTCATGATTATCTTCTGACTGATGACCGGCCCGAGATCGGCTTCAGGATGTTGCATGGCGTAAAGTGGGTCAAAGACGTGTTCGGGGCTGGGCGCACCGTTCTCCTGACTCATTCGCGTCATCGTGACCTCGAGCCCGTCATGGCCCTCGGCTCGCGACCGATCCGCCCTCACGTGGACCGGGTAAGGCCGGTCGCCAGCCACGTAGCGCAGCAGATACGTGAGCGCGTCCGTAACCGCTGCCGGCTCCACTATGATCTGTGGCAGGCCCCCCGCCACGTCCAGATCGATCGCCGTCTCCCGCACCTCTTCGGGCAGGGCCAGCTGATCCACCGCTGCGGCGATCAGGTCGGCGAGGCTTGCCTGTTCGAAGTGCGGCTCGGGCTGCTCCACCATGCGCAGGAGGTTCTTGAGCAGGTCGTCCAGGTGGTCTATCTCAGGTAGAACCGTGCGTGACCAGAACTGTGCGAGCTGCTCGTCCGGCCCGCGATCGCCAATCAGCTCCGCATAGGTCTTCACCGCCGTCAGGGGGTTCTTCACCTCGTGGGCGATGCGCCCTACAATGCGCGTGAGCACGTCCAGGCGCTCCCGGCGGCTGCGCTCCTCGCCAAGCTCAATCTCGGCCGTAATGTCGTCTAGTAACAGGATGCCGCCGAGCACGTTCTGGTCATCGTCCACCAGTGACGACGTGCTTACCCGCAGCGTCACCTCACCGCCGCGAATCTTTACCTCCTCGCCAGTGACGCTGGCCTCCGGCGATTGCAGGGCTGCATACAGGTAGTCGCCCAGCGGCGAGGGCAGACAGCGCAGATCGGCACCCTCCACGTCCTCGACCCCCATGCCCAGCACGTCCGCCGCGTAAGGGCTGCACACTCCCACTCGTTCGTCTGGCCTCAGCGTGATCAGTCCGGCGCTCATCGATTTGACGATCCGGTCAGTGTAAGCTTTGGAGCGCCGTAGCTCCTCATGCAGTTCGATGCCCTCGGCCGCCAGGGCGACGTAGTTGGACATGGCGAAGAGTGTCTCCAACTCGCCTGTCGCGTAGCTCTCGCCCAGCATCTTGTCGCCCAGGAAGAGGATACCGGCCAGGCGGCCGCGCACGTCCAGCGGAATGGCCACCTGTCCGCCGAACAACTCCATCTCGCGCTTCATCCCCATCGCCTGCACGTGGTCCGGCCACTCGCTGAGTTCGGCAAGTGAGATCATGCGGCGATTGCGCCGGTACCAGGCTGGCAGACCATCGGTCGCCAACAGCCGTCCACCGGCCACGATCTCCGGGCGCATCCCCCGCTGGGCGCTGACCCCGTAGCGGCCGCGCGTTCCCTCCTCCCACAACAGGCAGAAGCTCGCGCATCGGGCGAACTGGCTTACCGCGTCCGCGTAGGCCTCCAGCAACCGCTGCAGATCGAAGCCGCCCGTCACGCCACTCATCAGCCGGTGGAAAGCCGTCATCTCTGGCGAAGAGTGATCGTCCTCGCCCTGCACGATACGGCGGCAGCTATCGCCGGCTGACGAGGTGATCTCCGCTTGGTCCGCCCGCAATCGGGCGGACTGTAGGGCCTGTGAGACCACATGGTCCCAATCGTGGCGCGAAGCGTCCTCCTCAATCCACAGATCGGGAGCAGCGAAGTCCTCATCGCGGATCTGCCCGATCACCTCTCGCGGCGCGATGCCCACGAAGATGGCGTCACCCCCGCGGTCGCGCATCGCCTCGAGGGCCTCGACGCGTTCGGCCGTCACCACTGGGATGTCCATGATCACCATATTGGCGGGCACTGACTGCAACAGGTCGACGGCACCGTCGAAGCTTGCGGCTTCGAGCACGGTGGCGTCCGCGCCGACGCGCTCACGGACCATCCGTGTCCAGTCTGGCCTCAGATTGGCAAGAACCGCTACGATCATAGAGTCGCCTCACCAGCCGGTGTTGCTGCAGCAGTCACGCGATTGAGCGGCAGGCGGATGGAGAACTCGGTGCCCGAGCCGGGCGTCGATGCCACCGATATCTCGCCACCATGTTCCTCGACAATAGTCTGGCAAATGGCCAGCCCCAGACCCGTGCCGCGCTCCTTGCGGCTATAGAAGGGCCTGAAGATGTTCTCCAATTGCGCGGGCTCCACGTAGCTTGCCGCATTGAAGACCCGGATCACCACTACCGCATTGCCCTCGGCATCGATCGCCTCTGTGGTTGTCAGGCGCACCGTACCATCCTCGGGCTCTTCGTCCAGCGCGTTCGTCACCAGATTGAGTATTGCCTGATGTATGCGCGCGGCGTCGCCCATCGGGAGGCCGGACAGCTCAGCCGTCTCGAGCGTCATGTTGATCGAGCGCGCCTCTGTGATGCCGCTGACAGAGCTTACCACCTGCTTGCAGATGAGGTCAATGGGCACCGGCTCGACCACTGCGTCGGCGGGTTTGGATAGGCTCATCAGGTCGCCCACCAGTTTGTCTATGCGGTCGATCTCCTGCTGGGCCACCGTCAGGAAAGTGGTTCGGAACTCAGGATCATCCATTCGGTCGGGTGCCAACTCGGTGAACGTGCGGATGGCCACCAGCGGGTTGCGGATCTCGTGCGCCATCCCCGCTGCAATCACCCGTATCAGCGAGAGGCGTTCCGCTTCACGGCGTTCGCGCTCCAATTCACGGGTCAACGTCAGATCGCTGACCACCGCGATCGCCCCGCCCGAAACGGCCCCTTCCGCCAGTAGCGGCGAGACGCTGCACGCCACAGGCACTGCCCGGTCGTCCGATCGGCGAACGAACGTGTGCTGGTTCGACAGAACCCGGGCGCTGCTGAGCGTGGCGCGGATGCAGTTTGCGACACCCGGAGGCAACACATCCAAGTGCGCTCCCGTCGCCTCCTCAACCGGTATCCCGAACAGGCGTTCCGCGGCGTTGTTGAACACTACCACCTCGAAGTCGGTGTTCGTGACGACGACGGCGTTGTCCATCTCGCGCAGGATGCTCTCCAGGAAGTCCTTCAACTGCAGGCTCTCCGCATACAGGCGCGCGTTGTTCAGCGCCAGAGAGGCCTGCAGGGCCATATGTGAACTGAACGCGTAGTCTTCTTCATCATACATGTCGCCCGATTCCTTGGGCCCAACCGCCACCAGACCGATCAACTGCTCTTCCCAGATCATCGGCGCGATGAGTTGCACTCCCAGCTGATCGAACTCTCTCCCGAGTAGTCGCGCCTCGCCCAGTGAGCTGAAACGTCGCACCGTATCCAGCGAAAGTGGGGCCGGGTTGGTGCCACCCTCGATCTCAGCCGCGATCGTCGAGATCAGCGGATTGGCGGCCGCCAGGTCCGGAACGCCGATTTCGGGATCGCTCCCGTTGTGCGTGCGCCATGCACGGGGCACAAAGTCATCGCCGTCATCTGATCGCAGATACACCACTGCGCGCGTCACGTCCATGTGCTCGACCAGCGTCCTCGCCAGGAAGTCCAGCAATTCGCGAGCGTCCAGCGTCCGCAGAACATGTGTCGCCGAACGTTCGTGCGTTGCGGCAACGCTGCGCTCAGCGGAGCCGCTGCCCTCCAGGGCCTGATGCAGGCGTGCCTGTACCGCGATAAACAGGATCCCCAGAACGATGCCTGCGCCGAGGAGCAACGTCTGGGCCTCTTCTCGCGCCACGTGTGTGTTCACGAACCCCAAGCTGAGATGAGCGATGCCCAGCACCACGGCCACCGCAACCGCAGCGCCCCCGAGGCGCCGCAAGCCAGCTTGCGGGCGCATCAGCCGGTGTTTGGCTATTGCGTAGCTCATCCCCGCCAGTGTGATGACATACCCGCCAGCGCCCCAACCACTATAGGCGGTGGTGCCCCACACCACAGGGATGACCAGGATGGTCACAATCGCGACAATGTGGCTGCCCGCCAAACCTGCGAGCACATAGATGACCTGAACGCGCTGCACGCCGCGCAGCACCATCGCCTTGCGCAGCAGAACGAAATCCGCGTAGGCGAGGGCGAAGACGGTGAACAGTGCGAACGGCACGAAGGTCGCCCCATACTCAACATCCACGACGGCGACCGCGCCCGGCTGCAGGACGATCGACTCGATCAGACCGGGTGCGAATGCCACTGACCCGAACAGCGCGCCTATGGCGTATAGTGTTATTCGTCGCCGGCTGTCGACGAATTCGGCGCGCTCGGGGAAGGTCCACGCGAAATCCACGCACGTGCAGATGACCATCGCTACCAGTGGGTGAGTCAATCGCAGCCACAACTCAGCCGTCGCTGGCGTATCTGACGACATGATCAGGAAGTTCAGGAAGGTCCATAGGCCGCCGCCGGTCGCATGAATCGCGAATAGCCGATTCCAGACCCGATCTGGCATCCTCTGCCACACGATCATGCCGAGCGCCACAGAGGCGATTGCCGTTATCAGAAGCGCGGTCTGGTTGGTGTCCACCGTTCAGTCCTCCCCGCCTATGCGGGAGACTGCACTCTGTTCGTTGATTGCGTGCATGTGACGTTCCTCAGAGACATCCCCGAACGGCCTAACCGTGTTCGTCGAATTTCCGCAGTATCAGGGCAGCGTGTGTGCCGCCAAAGCTGTGTGAGTTGAGCATCACCGTCTCGATGCGCGCCACTCGCGCCTGATTCGGTACATAGTCCAAGTCACATTCCGGGTCTCGTGTGTGGTAGTTGATCGTCGGTGCCACGACGTTCTCCTGCATCGTCATGCAGGCCGCTGCTGCCTGCCACGCTCCCCCCGCCGCGAAAGGCTGTCCAGTCGTCGACTTGATCGAGCTGACCGGTATGTTGTAGGCCCGCTCACCCAGCACAATCTTGATCGCACGGGTGTCCGCCGCATCGTATCCCTGGTTGCTGATACCATGTGCGCAGACGTAGTCAATGTCGTCGGAGGAGAGGCGTGAGTCGGTCAGGGCAAAGCGGAAGGCGCGTGCAAGCTCGACCCCGCTCGGATCCGGGATAACCAGGTGTTTTCCCTCTGTAGCCGTGCCGTAGCCCAGTACTTCACCGTAGATGTGAGCTCCACGGTCCATTGCGTGCTCGGCGGTCTCCAGCACGAGTGCCCCTGCGCCCTCACTCAGTGCCAGACCGTCGCGCGTCGCGTCATACGGGCGTGATGCCTTCTCCGGCTCCTCATTGTAGTGCGTCAATACGCCAGTCTTGCACAGCAGCGACATCCCGAACTCACTGACGCACGTCTCAGTGCCCCCGACGACCATGACGTCTGCCTGACCGCTGCGCAGCATATCCCGCCCGAACGCAATGGCCTCAAGACTTGAGCAGCAGCCGGTACCGGTCGACGCGTTGGGGCCTTTCATGCCAAGGGCGATAAGGACGTGTGCGGTGGCTGCGTGGGCTGCCATTTGGACGCAATCGGTCGGTCCGCAGTACTCCGCGCCCTTGCTCAGGTATTCTGCGTAGATGCCGTCAGCAACGTTCCCGTTCCCCGCCACCGAAGTGCCAAAAATCGCCCCGTAGCGGTAGGGGTCCAGCGCAACGCTGTCCAGCCCCGCGTCCTGAACGGCAAGCGTGGCCGCAGCGACCCCGAAATGCACGAAACGCCCGGACTTGCGGGCATCCGAGCGCGGCAGGTAGTCAGCCGGATCGAAGTCGCGCACCTCACCGGCGATGCGGCAGTACAGTTGCGAGGCGTCAAAGCTGGTGACCCAGCTTACCCCCGAACGACCGTTGCGCACTGAGTCCCAAAACGGTTCAATGCCCACACCGCACGGGGATACCACTCCCAGTCCGGTGATGACGACCCGTTTTTTGGCGCTGAGTCTGGCGTTTGCCATGTCCCGCTACACCTCATGCCAGATATCGGACCGCCCGTGCGCGGGGGCGCCGGGCGGTCCGAAGACGCCCTCCGGTGTGCATCTACCAGGAGGTCGTTATCTCTATCTGTGACGTGTCCGACTCGCCAAGGGCCGCTCCGACCAGATCTTCGTTCCAGTCCTTGATATACGCGAAGTTCGCGGACCAGTTCTCGGACTCATATCCGAAACCGGTGGTCAGTTCGCCGTCGTCGAGACCGGCGCGGAGCTTCGCCTGCTCGTTGATGTCGAACTCGATCCCTGCGTGCCAGCCAGAGGCGACGTTCTCAACTACGCCGCTCTCGCTCTTGAGTTCAGCCCATTCCAGCGCAAGAAGCACGCGATCGCCCACGCGCCCGGATACACCCAGCGCATACTGCGTGGCGTCGAACTCGCTCATGATGGCCCCCGGCAGGCCCGGACCGACCATCTTCACGTCCTCTGAGTAGACGTCCACAACGCCGCCGATGAAACCCTCGGGTGCGAACTGGTACAGGACGCCCAGGCGCCCGCCGGCGTCGACTGAACTGTCCACCCTCGACAGCAGCGCACCGGTGGTGGGATGGTAGATGTTCGTGGAGGTGCTGAAGACGGGCGAGGCGCCGATGCCCACCAGCCATGTGTCGCTGAGGCGGCGGCCGTAGTGCAGCGAGATGTCGCCCTCATACAACTCGGCCATGACGAAATTCGCCCCGGGGGCCGGCAGAACCGGGCCTCGGTCGGAGTCGAGCCAGAAGCCCACCAACTGAACGCCCTGGCCGTCGCCGACGGGGGTATTCAGCCAGCCCTGAGCACCCTTGAGCTGCAGGCCGCTGTCGAACTCGGTGATCGAGTAGCGTACGCCGGCATGCGACTGCTCCAGAGCGCCTGCGAACGCGGGGTTCGCGAAGCCGTTGTCCAGAACACACGCCGTCGTGCCGCCCATCCCGAACTGGCGCGTCGTCGTGGCGGTCGGAAGACCGAACAGGTGGGGGAGACTGTAGTCTCGGACGATCTCGGCCGGGGTTCCCTGCGACCAGCCTGGCGCGGCCATTAGCGAGGCGAAAAGAACGATGAGCCCGGACAGCAGAATCAGTCGACTGAGGGATGTCCTGACTACGACGGACCTGACACCACGTACAGTGGCGGCGCACTGCATTCGCGAACGCATGGTTGCTGCCTCCCTGCTTCGATGTTGTCCCGCGGCCCGCTTGCTGCTGTGATACAACTGCGGTGCCCGGGACAGTAGTGCCTTCAGTTCTACGGTGAGGTGGCCCGCTTCGCCAAACACACGTCGGAAAGCCCAAACGATTATTGGCTTCCGCGGGTCACGATCGCGTCACGAGCAGCGACATCACCCCTGTACCTTCAGCCATGGACAACCTGACCGTCTTAAGAATTCTACACCATCCGCCCCCGCAATGCAATACATTTGCGGAAGTGTGAATTCCGCGATCCGTGGCCTCTGAGTGGCTTCTACAGGCCGAAACGGTGCTTGGGTCGCTAGCCTTCCGGGATGTGGTACACGGCGCAATCGTCGAATCGGGCCGAGACGCCCTCCGCTTGCCCCGCAGTCGAGCACATGAATACCATGCGCCCCGCCTCTTCGGGCGCTGTCACGAAGACGAAAAGTGGCTGCCAGCCTTCTGCATCAGGGGCCAACATGGCGCTCCGTTCACTTGAGCGATCCTTGAGCCAAGCGCCGTCAGGCGTTCGCCAGCGGATGCTCACCCGGACTTCACCTTTGCTCTTTTGTGGCACTCGCATGGCCGAGAGTTCGCACAGGTAGCGCGCGCCCGGCTCCACCTCGACAGTCTGCAGGTAGCACGCTGAGCCCGCACTGACTATTGAAGCCGCTGTGGCCCCGTCCGAGGCCTCGGCCACAGCCTCGAATTCCGTGGCTTCCACGTTGTTCGTCCAGACCGACCAGCCGGGCGGCGCTCCCTTGGTGCTCCAATCCGCCTCTGCTTCCGCCTGGTTCTCGCCCATCTCCTCAAAAGACGGGTTGGCCAGCATGTTCGGCGGGTCGTTCTCCGCGACATATGTCAGCCCGTCGAGAAGTCCCACCACCTCAGCCGGAGCTGATTCCCGCAGGCCGGCGCTCACCTCGCCAACCATCTCAGGGGCATTGATCTGCAGCCACCCCAGCGCGCGAGAGATTCCCACCGCTAGCCCGCCCTCCAGCGCTACCACGGGCACTTCGCCCTTGAAATACCATTCCAGGCCTGTCATCGTCTCACCGGGCAGATCGTCACTTTCACGCAGTTCGGCGTAGTATTCGCGCCGGTCAGCCACGAGTTCCTGCATCACGAGTACCTTGTCAATGAGCGCCTGCGCTCCTGCCATGTCGTTGATCGGGTCAGATGCGAGTTGCTCGGACATCGCGTTGGTGCGGATCACGTAAGCGCCCGTACGCAGTCCGCGCTCGACCATCGTGATACGCTCAGACACTCCTGGCGCCTGTGCCTTCGCAGCGGCAACGGCGAGCAGGCGCTCCGCCTCATCGAGTTGCTCCACGGTCATCGAGTAGGCCTGCACAGGCAGACGCCGGTGGCCCCAGTTTGTCCGCCCTGGATTGCCGCCGACCCACGTCTGCTCGAGCCAGTCGTAGTAGGCCGCCATCTCGGGCGCCGCCTCCGCGAACATCTTCTCCATGAATTCCCCCAGCAGCGCGTCGATGTCCAGGTCAGCGTCCCAGAAAAGCTTGCTGGCCGCCCAGATCATCGGCCCGGTATTGGGCCAGTTGGTGTAGACCTCGACGTATTCACCGTGGAAATCCAGTGCATGGTCGAACTTCAGCGCCTCCGCCATATAGTGAGGGAAGTACCGCGGTGTCGCCCACCCGAGGCCCCAGTAGGTATACCGGCACAGGTGCTGACATCGCCGCCGCCACTCGCGTGTGATGGCCTCGTCTTCCTCCTGCAGCCCTTCGCGCCACCATCCCGCTTCGTTCTGCGTGATGAACCCGAAGACGTTGGGCTCAAGCGTGTCAATGGTCGTCGGCGGCTTGCGCGCGATATTGTAGATCAGTGTGCCGACATACTTGTCAGGATCGGTTTTGGCCAGTTCGCGAGCCAGCGAGTTCACGAACCAGTAGTGGCGGTCTGAATACTCGCGGCGCTTGTACGCCTCGGGGGCTGCGTCAAGCGCTATGCAGTTCTCACACTGGCACAGGCGCGAAATGTCGTCCATGCCCACCGAGAAGCCGTTGGCATCGGGGTTTTGTTTGAACCACTCGTGGGCGTACTCGGCCGTGATGCGAATGACGTCCGGGTTACTCTCGCAGGGGCGCCAGTAGCGCTCGGTGTCGCTCGGCGGTATCCAGCGCTCCCCGTTGATGAGCGGGAAATACTCCGGGTGCTCCTCGGCATACTTGCTCGGGGCGATAACCCGGTGCATGTTGTTCTGGAACTGCCGCCATGGCAGGTCGTTGCTCAGGCTCAGCTTGTTGTACCGGTTCCACTGCTTCCACGAATCGCCAAAGTGGTTGCCCGACCACACGCGCGGCGCAAAGTCCGGTGTGACCACGCGGTCGGCGACCTCGACCACGAGCTCGCCCTTCTCATGCTCCGGGATATATTCGCCCAGTGGCCCGGGGACGAACCAGCGGATTCCCAGCTCATCCTCCATGAACGAGTAGACCGCGAACTCAACCGCATAGGGCTTGCGCCCTGTCAGGATCAGGTTCCCATCGCGGACGCGCACCGCGTATGACTCTGGCCCGACGTCCGCCGGTGGCAGGTCACCCTCGACGGTTCCCGCGCATTCCCCGACGTACACTTTGGGGCCCTCCACTGTCGACCCGTCGTCCGCGATCGGCAGTTCGACGCCGATCAGCTTGAGGACGTGGGCCTGCAGCTTATCTGCCGCCGCAACGGCAGCGGCATCGTCGGCCGATCTGATGATGGTCATCGCCGGCGCGCCGTTGGTCGCGAGCGTAAGCGTCTCGGCACAGGCGAGTCCAGCCGCCGAGATCAGCAGAGCGAGGCAGAAAAGGGTCGTCTTCATGTTAATCACCGGCAGGCATTTCTCCAGCACTCGTGTTGAGGCCTTCGAAGGTGTCAGTGGTACCGAGCGGGAATTCCGCCGCGATGTCGCGGGGCATGCCGTGACGGGAGGCCGTCCAATGAGTCAGGTCACGCTGCAGGTGCGCTATCAGCGACACTCCGTCGATACTGGCGTCGCCTACGCCGAACCGAACTTTGAGCGAACCACCATGGACGTCTCGTTCAAGCCCGAGCAGGCCGCGCTCGTAATGGTGGATTGCTGGGACCGCCACCCGATCGTCACCCACCAGGAGCGCGCTGCACGTATCTGCGTTGAACTGATCGCCCCTGCGGCTCAGGCCTGCCGAGATGCCGGCCTCACGGTCATCCACGCCCCTTCCCCCGGCCAGGCGCGCCTCTACCCGCAGTGGACGAAGTATGCCTCCGATGTTGAGCTGTGGGGCCCGCCTGCCAGCGAGATTGCCTGGCCACCGGCCGAGTTCCGGAGCAGATCCGGCGAGTACGAGAAGCTCGCGAAGAGGCCCGAGCCTGAACTCAAGCGCTGGCTCGACGAAGACCTGGCGGGCCGCTGCATCGTGGCCAGCCTTGAGCCGAAGCCCGATGACTTCGTTGTCGCCACGGGCGACCAGCTCCATCGGCTCTGCCGCCATCGCGAGATTCTGCATCTGTTCTACTGCGGCTTCGCGGCCAATATGTGCGTTCCCGGCCGCGACTATGGGATGCGCGCCATGAATCAGCGTGGCTACGGCCTCGTCCTCCTGCGCGATTGCACATCGGCCATTGAGGCCCAGACCACCTACCCGACCATGGCCCTGACGGAGGCGGCGATCCTCGAGGTCGAAATGCTCACAGGCTTCAGCGCGACCTCGGAGGAACTCGTGGCGGCGCTCGGGAAGTAGCCTCTGCGGCGCAAGAACAGCTCGCGCCGTGCGCCGCAATACTGGCGGAAACGGCACTATGCAGAGGGCGAGTGATGTGATACAATCGCCGCGTTGGTCTTGCGGGGCGGGGAACAAATCGCGGACCAATGCGTCCCGGGAATGCGCCCGCCCGGGCACTTTCTTTGATCGACTCTGCGAAAAATATCACAAAGTAGTCTCCGGGCCCTTGTCGAGCCGCAATGTGGCGCTCCGGGCTTCCCACGCACGGGAATCGTGACACCAGCCCGAGTGCCGGGAGAGGAACGAGATGGCCAATACCACAGTGGCACAGGAGCATGCTGGCATGTACGACGAGGCGTTGGACACAATCATCTCTTCGGGGCGCGGCCGGTCTGACGTGATCGCGATCCTGAGGGAAGCGCAGGACGTCTACGGCTGTCTGATGCCCCCGCTCATGGAAGAAATCGCCGAGCGACTGGGCATGAAATACGCTGAGATCTACGGGATCGTCACCTTCTACGAACATTTTCACTGCGAGCCACGCGGCGAGCACCTGATTCGCGTCTGCCGCGGAACCGCTTGCCACGTGCGCGGCGCCACCGGTATCCTCGCTGCGGTCGAGAAAGAGCTCGGCGTTGGTGATGGCGGTACCACTGAAGACGGTCTCTTCACACTCAGCACCGTGGCCTGCTTGGGCACCTGCTCACTGGCTCCGGTGATGATGATTGACAACGAATACTTTGGCAAGATGACCCCGGATCGCGTTGAGCAGGTATTGAGCAAATACCGCGATACCGCCAGCGTCACCGCGGAGGCGAGCAACTGATGAACCCGGCCAAGCCGCTGACGAGCGTAGACCAGCTTACCGAACTCATCCAGCGCCTGCAAGGCGACTGGGACGCTGACAAGCCGCGACTGCGTGTGTGCATCACGGGCTGCAGGGCCTACGGTGCGCTGGAAGTGAGCGCGCGCATCGCCGAAGAAATCGCCGAGCGCGGTCTCGAGGATCAAATCGAGCTCATCGAGACCGGTTGCCACGGCTTCTGCTCACAGGCCCCCGTCATGGAGGTCGACCCCTTCGGCTACTTCTACCAGGGCGTGAGTGTCGACGACATCCCTGCAATCATCGACTCCACCCTCGACTCGGGAGCAGTCGTTGAGCATCTGCTCTATACGTCGCCCGACGGCGATGAGCCCATCGAGCAGGCGCACGACGTCCCCTTCTACGCGCTTCAGCACAAGACTGTGCTGCGCAACTGCGGCCAGATCGACCCCCGCGAGATCGAGCACTCGCTCGTCCGCGGCGGATACAGTGCGGTGGCCAAAGTCCTCAGCGAAATGGACGCGCAAGCGGTCATCGACGAGGTCAAGCAGGCCGGTCTGCGCGGCCGTGGCGGCGCAGGCTTCCCGACCGGCGTCAAGTGGCAGTTCTGCAGCGACGCCGAGGGCGAGCGCAAGTATCTCATCTGCAACGCTGACGAGGGCGACCCCGGGGCCTTCATGGACCGCGCCGTGCTCGAGGGCGATCCGCACGCGGTCATCGAGGGCATGATCATCGCCGCGCACGCCATTGGCGCCGAAGAGGGCATCATCTACGTGCGCACCGAGTACCCCATCGCGATCGAGCATCTCACCATCGCGCTGGCTCAGGCCCGCGAACTCGGGCTGCTCGGTGAGAGCATCCTCGGTACCGATATGAGCTTCGACATCCGTATCGTCGAGGGGGCCGGGGCTTTCGTGTGTGGCGAGGAGACCGCGCTGATGGCCTCGATCGAGGGCAAGCGTGGCAACCCCATGCCGCGGCCGCCCTATCCGGCCCAGTCCGGCCTCTTCGGCATGCCGACCAACATCAACAACGTCGAGACCCTGGCTAACATCGCCGCCATCATCAACGATGGCGCCGAGGCCTTCGCTGCCCTGGGCACCGACAAGAGCAAGGGCACCAAGGTCTTCGCCCTCGCTGGCGACACGGTCAACACCGGTCTCGTCGAGGTACCGATGGGCATTACCCTTCGTGACATCGTTGAGGAAATCGGCGGCGGCATCGCCGATGACCACGACTTCAAGGCCGCTCAGATCGGTGGGCCCTCGGGTGGGTGTGTCCCCGAGAAGTTCCTCGACACCCCGATCGACTACGATTCGCTCGAAGAGGTCGGCGCCATAATGGGCTCGGGCGGTATGGTCGTCATCGACGACACCACCTGCATCGTGGACTTGGCGCGCTTCTTCCTCGACTTCTGTCAGAAAGAGTCCTGCGGCAAGTGCACGCCCTGCCGCATTGGCGTGCGGAAGATGTATGAGATGGTGGACGGCTTCACCCGGGGCCTCGGCAAGCCCGGCGACATCGAAGAGCTCCAGGAGCTTGCCGAGGTCATCAAGACCGCGTCGCTTTGCGCCCTCGGGAAGACCGCCGCCAACCCCGCGCTATCGGCGCTGCGCCACTTCCGCGAGGAGTTCGACGCCCACGTTGCCGGCCACACTTGTCCCGTCGGTCAGTGCACCGCGTTGACAGTCTACACGGTCAATGCGGAGGCCTGTAGGGCCTGCGATCGGTGCGCCAAGGAATGCCCCGTCCAGTGCATCGCCGGCGAGCCGGGAAAGCCGCCCTACGTGATCGATCAGGAGCAGTGCATCCACTGCGGAACCTGTTACGAAGTCTGCCCATTCGACGCAATCCAGAAGAGCTAGCTCTCCAAGAGCAGGGGTGTATGCTGGTGGTAACACTCACGATCAATGGCAAGCGTATTGAGGCCGAGGAGGGCACATGCGTGCTTCAGGCGGGCCTCGACAATGGCATCGAAATCCCGCACATCTGCTGGGACAAGCGGCTTGACGCCTACGGTGGCTGCCGCATGTGCCTGGTCGAGATTGAGGGAATGCCCGAACCCGTGACCTCATGCACCACTCTGGTGCGCGAGGGCATGGTCGTGCGCAGCGACACGGAGCGTCTCGAGAAGACCCGCAAGGCGCTGCTCGAGCTGCTGCTCTACGACCACCCGCGCTCCTGCCTCACCTGCCCGCAGACCGGCACCTGCACCTTGCAGGACAGCGCCTACGACGCGGGCATCGAGGAATTCCCCGCGGGTGAACACGAGAAGCCCCTCCTGCGCGAACTGCAGGACGTTGGCAACGCCGTCATCTACCGCGATCCGGCCAAGTGCATCCTCTGCGGCAAATGCGTTCGCATCTGCCACGAGGTGCGCATGAACGGCTGTCTCGACTTCGCCGGCCGAGGTTTCGACACCATTGTGCATCCGCCCAAGGGCGGCCTGACCTGGGACAGCGACTGCGAGTTGTGCGGCGCGTGCGTCGACATCTGCCCGACCGGCGCGCTCAATGTCACCAGGTCCCTCAACAAGGGTCGGCCCAAAGACTGGACGCAGGTTGAGACCACCTGCCCGTACTGCGGTGTCGGCTGTCAGATGACGCTCAACGTCCACAATGACGAGGTCGTGCGCGTCACCTCCGACACCGAGAAGCTCCCGACCTTCGGCAACCTGTGTGTTAAGGGCCGCTTCGGTTACGAGTTCATCAACTCTCCCGACCGGCTCCAGCAGCCCATGGTGCGCAAGGGCGATGAGCTCGTCGAGACCTCGTGGGACGAAGCGCTCGGTACCGCCGCTGACGCCCTCAAGCGCATCGTCGCCGAGCATGGCCCCAACAGCGTCGGGTTTGTCAGTTCCTGCCGGTGCACCAACGAAGAGAACTACCTGATGCAGCGAATGTCGCGCGAGATCTTCGGCACGCACAACATCGACCAGTGCGCCCGCACTTGCCATGCGCCCACCGTCGCCGGTCTGGCGATGTCCTTTGGCTCGGGCGCGATGACCAACTCGATCGGCGAGATCCAGAACTGCGAAGTGCTCTTCATCATCGGCTCGAACACCACCGAGGCCCACCCGGTGATCGCGCTTGAGATGAAGAAAGCCTACAAACGCGGCGCGAAGATCATCGTCTGCGACCCGCGCAGAATCAAGATGGTCGACTACGCCACGATACACATCCAGCACCGGCCCGGCACCGACATTCCGCTGATCAACGCGATGATGAACTACATCATCAGCGAGGGGCTGCACGCCCAGGAGTACATTGAGAACCGCACGATGGGCTTCGAGGAGCTTGCCGAGACGGTCAGCAAGTATGACATCGACGAGGTCGCCGAGCAGTGCGGTGTTGACGCCGAACTCATCAAGCAGGCCGCTCGGACGTACGCCGAGGGCGACAAGTCGGCGATCTTCTACACCCTTGGCATCACCGAGCATACCTGCGGCACCGACAACGTGCGCTCGCTGGCCAATCTGTCGATGCTCACCGGTCACGTGGGTTTCGAGAGCACCGGCGTGAACCCCCTGCGCGGGCAAAACAACGTGCAGGGCGGCTGCGACATGGGTGCCATGCCCAACGCCTACCCCGGCTACCAGAAGGTCGTCGACCCCGAGGCCGCCGCCAAGTTCTCCGAGGCCTACGGGCGCGAGCTGCCCGCCGAGAACGGGTGGACCACCACCGAGATGCTCAATCGCGCCAAGTCCGGCGAGATCAAAGCTCTCGTGGTGATGGGCGAGGACATCGTGATGAGCGAGCCCTTCATGGACCACACGCGCGAGGCCTGCGCCAATCTCGAGATGCTTGTCTGCATGGACATTTTCATGTGCGAGACGGCCAAGATCTCGCACGTCGTCCTGCCTGCGGCCAGCTTCGCCGAGAAAGACGGGACCTTCACCAACACCGAGCGCCGCGTCCAGCGCGTGCGCGCGGCGGTCTCGCCCGTCGGCAACTCGCGACCCGACTGGGTGATCCTCTGCGACCTTGCCAAGAAGCTCGGCTATGACTGGAGCTACAGCCACGCGTCCGAGGTATGGGACGAACTCGCCGCGCTCAGCCCGATCTTTGCGGGCATCAACTATGATCGCATCGACAAGCACGGCCTGCAGTGGCCCTGTCGCGACTGCGAGGACCCGGGCACGCAGTTCCTGCACTGCGAGGAATTCGCTTGCGGGCTGGGCAGGTTCTACGCAATCGACCATCGCGATCCAGCGGAGATGCCTGACGACGAGTATCCGCTGATCATGATGACTGGCCGCACGCTGTATCACTACAACGTCGGCACCATGACCCGCCAGAGCGCCGCCTCCAACGAGCGCCAGCCCGAATGCTTCGTGGAGATCAGCCCCGAAGATGGCGCCGGGATGGGCGTGGCCACCGGTGACAAGGTGAAGGTCACCACTCGCCGCGGCGAGATCGAGGTCACCGCGTGGGTGACCGATCGGCTCAAGGGCGGTCGCATCTGGCTGCCCTTCCACTTCGCCGAGCAGGCGGCAAACGAGTTGACCATCGACGCTTTCGACAACATCACTGAGACCGCCGAGTACAAAGTCTGTGCCGCCCGAGTGGCCCCGGCTGACGTAGCGGCTGTGAGGTAACCCGGATGCATCTGAGAGTATCGCGGCACGGCTTCACACTCATCGAGTTGCTGGTGGTGATCGCGATCATCGCGATCCTGGCGGCCATGCTCTTCCCCGTCTTCTCGCGGGCGCGCGGCAAGGTGAGGCAGGCCAGTTGCCTGTCGAATCTCCGCCAGCTCGCGATGGCCATGAACCAATACATATCCGACTACGATGGGCTCTATCCCTACAATCTCGGCCCACGCGCGCCTGCCGGGGAAGGTGATTCGGGCAGCCCCGATGGCACCAACCGCTGGGACGGGGCGCCGTATGTCCGGGCGCTGATGCCCTACGTGGCCAATGGTCAGTTGCCCTTCTGTCCTTCTCTGGTTGATCAGCCTGCTGACATTGGCCCGGAGACCAACTACGAGGTCAATGCCATGATCGTCATCAACACTTTTGGAGGCTCGTGGCGACCGCACTCGGGCCCGGTCACTGACTCGGACATCGCCGATCCGTCCAATGTGCTGATCTTCCAGGACTACTACGGTGACGGCACGGGCCAGCAGCACGGGGGTGGCCGGAACTTCGCCTGCTGTGACGGTCGGGCCAAGTGGCAGCACGCGAGCGTGAAGGGCGACGACT
Source organism: Candidatus Zipacnadia bacterium (assembly GCA_029821735.1). Classification (GTDB taxonomy): domain Bacteria; phylum Armatimonadota; class Zipacnadia; order Zipacnadales; family UBA5352; genus JALGSU01. The sequence goes on from JALGSU010000001.1 coordinate 300,007, forward strand.
CAATCCACTCGCGCTGGTGGCAGTAGCGCCCGTCCTGATACACACCACGCACATGAAAGGGGCGCGCCCAATGGGCGCGCCCCTCTTTCGTTGCCTGCCGATCGGGTGGGGCTACTTGACCTCGAAGAGTTCGACCTCGAAGATCAGCTTCGCGTTCGGCGGGATGACGCCACCCGCGCCGGCCGCGCCATAGCCAAGCTCTGACGGGATGGTCAGCTTGCGCTTGCCGCCAACCTTCATGCCCTGCACGCCCTCGTCCCAGCCGGGGATGACATTCCCAGCGTCAAGCGTGAAATCGAACTGGTCGCCTCGATCCAGGGAACTGTCGAACTTCGTGCCATCTTCCAGCCAACCGGTGTAGTGAACGTACACCTTCGCGCCGGACGTAGCTTCTGCGCCGTCGCCGACGACCAGGTCCTCGTACTGCAGACCGGACTCGGTGGTGATGATACCCATGGGTGCCTCCTCAGGCGCGTCTGTGGTTGCGGCATCTGTCTGCTCGGCGTCCTCGGCCGGCGACTGCCGCGCGTCAGCGTCCGCTGGTGCTGTGTCGACTGGCGGCGCGGTGTCAACCGGCGGCTCCTCCGGTACGTCAGGCTGGGGGCAGCCGCACAGCACGAGCAGGCTCGCCAGAGCAACAAGCGTCATGATAAGTGTACCCGTTCGCACGTTCTTCCTCCCTGTACTGCAGCGCGTCGATTGGCGCGTCTCCATAGAGCATTTCCCGGTGAGCCCGCATTACACCTGCTCGGCGGAGGCCCCCCGGCCCTGCATCGCGAACCTACAGGCAAGAGACGTCGCCAATGGCTCCGCCCGGAGGGTGAAGCGCAGATGAAAACGACAGCGTCGGTCGTAGGCATCGTGATCGCGCTCGCACTGACCGTTGCGACAGCGTGGGCCGAGCGCCCCGTCAGCTATCTGGTCCAGAGCGTTGGGCCGGTGCAGGTGACTCTGGGCGCCCCCGAGGCCGTCAAGTGCACCAGCGTTGGGAGTGTGACGGGTGGTTGGCGCCAGGTCAGTGATGCCTGGGCGGACGGACGCCTGAGCGTCTCGCTGACCGGTGAGGACCTGCGCTCGGGCGCGGCAGTGATCGTGCTCGATCCTCCCGAGTGGCTGGACATGACCGACAACGAGCCGCCGGTTGTCCAGCGTCTGGCGGTGGATGGCGTTACCTATGATGTGCCTCAGGTATCCCTTGGTTGGCTGCCGGCCCCCCCCGTGAAGATCACTATGGAGGTGCGCGACAAGCGCAACCGCCTCGATCAGGGCTCGGTGCTGGTCCAGTGGCAGAACCGCCAGCTCCGTCCCGGTGACGCGGGCGTGAGCGTGACGTCCAAGGGCCCGCGCCACGCACGCATCGAGTTCATACCCGCCCAGGCCGGTCTGTCTGACGAGGGCGGCAGCGCCTCCGTGATCCTCTCGGTGGACGACACGGCGCTCGACCTGGTGCAGGCTCGCCGCGAGGTGACATGGAGTCTGTCGCCCGCAATCACACTCGACGATGGCACGCGCGTCACCGTGGACAGTTCCTCCGAAGACGAGGGCTGGCGTGACTGGCAGGTCATCTTCGACGGCTCACCGATGCGGGATGACGAGACCACCACTCGGGATCGGACCTGGCTCTCGGCCGATCACGAAACCGAGCACTGGATCCGCTTCGACTTCCCCGAGCCACGCGCGGTTGACGGCATCGATCTATACTGGGCGTACTACCAGGTCTGGCGCACATCGGTGGCCTACGATGTCCAGACGTGGGACGGTGAGGCGTGGGTGACCCAGGTGCCGGTCCGGGATCAGGCGGAGGCTGGCAAGAGCGAACACCGCTTCGCGCCCACGAAGACCACCGCGCTTCGCGTACTACAGCCGGCGCTGTCCGGACACCCCGGACGCGCGGGCTATCTCTGGCTCTCAGAGGTGGAGTTGTCCCAACGCTAGCCTTCCGCCAGCATCCCGTGGACTTTGGTGGCCCAGGCGCGGATCGCGTCCCAGTCCCTGAAGTCCGTCACGCCGCTTGTTGGCCCGCCGCCCGCGCCGCAAAGCGCGCGTACGAACTGGCGCATGAACACGTTGTACTTCGGGTAGTTGAGGACCCCCGCGAAGCTGACGAAGTCCACCGGTTCAACGGATGGCGCGGTCTTTAGCACCTTGGGGATGTACTTCTCGGTCACATCCTTCTCATACTTTTCCATGGCGCCCGAGAAACTCGCGCAGAACATGGCCACCGGCATCTCGGACAGCGCCTCGGCGTGTGTGGTCAAGAAGGTGCGCGCTGGCCGCAGGAAGCCGCCGAACCAGATGGGCGCTCCCACGACCACTGCGTCATAGCCCTCCACCGACTCCACCTTGCGGCACCGGATCACGTCGACTTCGGCGCCTAACTCGCGCAGGACGTCGGCGATTGTCTCGGCTGTCTCGCGCGTGCTTCCGTGCGCTGTTTCGTATGCGACTAGAACGAGCATGTACATACCTCCAGATGATGGAAAAGCACGTGTTTCACCATCACCGCTCTCCTTACCTGCACGTGCTCTCATTTGTCTGACGCCGTGATCGGAGGACATGTTCGGTCGGCGTGGAATGCAGAGTCAGTGCACATCGTCGCATACACGTAGCCGGACCCCGGAGGCACTGAGAATGATGCGCTCAGTTCACATCTGCACCGCGATACTGACCACGATGGCGTTCGCCCTCGTCATCGCTCCGAACGCAGGCTCCGATGATGTCAGGCGCGACACGCTCGGGGCTGAGTACATGCACCCCGAGAACGGCTTCTGTTACACCGCCGGGATGGACTTCGGTGAAGAGGGCGACAAGTTTACCGGCGCCAAGTCCATGCTGCAGGTCTTCGAGGACGGCAAACCACTCGGCCCGCCGCACTCGATGCACGCGGACATCCGCGAGAAGGGTGGTGGGCGCTACTCCCACTGGACGCGCGAGGGCCTCTACTTCTCCGCCTCCGACAACACCGATCCTCGCACCAATGGCCGCAAGTATGAGGTGGCTTCCGCCAATCCCGTCAGCACGCTCGGCGGGTTGGAGGCGTTGCCCGCTCAGTTGAGGACACATGTCGAGGAGATCACCTCTTCGGCGGCCGAGTACACCGTCCCCATGGCCGGCACGCTGGACATGGAGAACACCCGGACCGTCGCGTGCAGCAACTACTACATCACTTTCCAGCCCAACATCCAACTCACTCTCGAGAACACCGGTGACACGCCGGTTGTCAATCCGCGCCTCGTCATCAACGACCGCGGCAACTGGTATACCTTCGACAGCCTGCTCGATGAGTTCACGCGTGGCGCCGAGACTGATCAGGAGAAGGTCTACTTCATCTGGCAGACGATGCGCGAGAATCTCTACCACAACAGTCCGCTCTTCGGCGACAGCGAGCCGCACGATCCGGTCAAGCTCTTCAACGTGTACGGCCTGAACCTGTGCGATGATGCCGGCAACGTCGGTTGCTCGCTCTTCATACACTCCGGGTTTGCTGGCTCGAAGAACCGCGCGCTCCACGGGCACGTGCAGTGTGAGGCCTTCATAGACGGCGACCTCCAGTTCATGGATATTGACATGGACGCTTTCTACCTCGACTACGAGAACGAGCGCCCGGTCAGCGGCGACACCTGCGCGCGCGACCATGACCTAGTGCGTCGCGAACTCAACTACGGGCCTGTGGTCGGGCGGTGGGTCGACAGCGAAGGCCCCGCTTCGCTCTTTGGGCCAGACGATAGAGAGGCCTTTCCTCAACTGCGCGGCCACGAAATCGCCTACACGCTTCGTCCGGGCGAGAAAGCCCAGTTCCGCTGGGACAATGTCGGCAAGTTCAACGCTGAGAACGCCGACCGTGCTCGCCCGCCCCGGTTCTGGGGAAACTCGAAGTTCATCTACGAGCCGAAGCTGACTCCCGAGCGGCTCGCGGCCGATGCCCACACCGTAACCGACATCGGTCCGGTGGCTGACGACGGCGCCGCGCTCGCAGGTCTCTCGGCGGACGCGGAACTGGTCTACGAGATGAAGCTGGCCTACGCCGCGTGCGGCGGGACGCTCAGTGCCAGCTTCCTCGGGCACGACGCTGGCGATCGCTTCTCCCTGGCCCTCTCGCTCGATGGGGAGACTTGGAAGCCGCTCTGGGAGCAGCAGAGCGAGGGGCTTGTGAAAGCCGAAGTCGACCTCGCCGAAGCGCTGGACGTGCACAACAAGCCCGGTAAGTATCTCTACTACGTGAAGGTCGGCCTGGGCTCGGCGACCGCTGTCCAGGGCGCGGGGCTGAGGTCCCTGAAGATTGAGACTGACGTGATGGCCGCGCCGGTCTCCCTGCCGCGCTTGAGTCTCGGCGACAACCGCGTGGTCTACACCGATGCCACGAAGGGGCCGCATCGCCTGCGCATCACTCACGAGTGGCAGGAGAGTGACGCGGTCACGCCGCTCGCGCCCCCTGCAACCCGCGATTACCCACCCAAGGGCGGCGACATCACCGACGCGGTGCTGGAGTATTCGTGGCCTGCGGTTGAGGGAGCGGTCAACTACCATCTGCAGGTCAGCCGTCGGGCTGACTTCCGCTTCCCTTACCGGACCGGCCTGGACGTCATCATTCCCACGACCACCTGGTCGGTGCCGCACACGGGCATCTACAGTCCAGACACCACCTACTACTGGCGAGTGTGCTGTCAGGACCGGTATGGCACGTGGGGTGAGTGGAGCGAGCCCTGGACATTCACCTGGCGCGGCCCGCGCGTGCCGGTAAACGTGCGCCTCGAGCAGACCGAGCGTGTCTTCACCCTCCGCTGGGACCCGAACCCGCGCGGTGAACGTCCGGTGCGCTACGAGGTCTACGGCAGCGACGAGAAGGGCTTCCCGGCTCGCAAGGAGGGCTACGCCTGCTACAACCTGGGCGATGTGCCCGGCAACTTCCTGACCGAGACCACGGACACGTCGATGGTGGTCGTCAAGTCGGGCGCTCAGGCTGAGAACATGAACCGCGTTTACTACCGAGTGGTCGCGATCGACGCCGCAGGCACGCCAAGCGGTCCGTCCGACTACGCCGAGGCCCCGCACCCATTCGTCTACTCCGACCCGGTCGCGGCCGCGGAGGTCGGGCAGCAGTACTCCTATCCGACCATGAGCCTGCGCTCGCTCAATGACCTCCAGCATCACTACGAGGCGCCCGGCAACCAGTTCTGGGATGTCGAGGAGAACACTTTTGCGCTCGCCGAGGGCCCACAGTGGCTGACCATCGACCCGAAGACCGGCGTCCTGTCCGGCACGCCGGCCGCTGGCGATGCGGGCAAGGTGACGGTTCGCGTCGAGGTGACCAACCAGTTCGAGGGCAAAGCCGACCAGCAGTTCGAGCTGACTGTCGCTCAATGACGATCACGCGGTATGGCGACACGAAGATGCCGAGCCCTTGCGGGCTCGGCATCTGTGTATTTGCATGCGGCGGCGATCAGAGACCGTCGGGCAGGATCTCCGCCAGTTCCACGGGCACGCAGCCACGTTCCACTGACAGGTAGCCGCCGAGCGACAGCGCCAGCGACTTGACGCCCTCCTCATACGGTACCGCGTTCTTCCCACCGGTCTGCACAGCGTTGACGAAGTCGGTCAACACTGCGTCGGCCCAGTTGCTCCCAGCGTCCATCGAGCCCTCGCCGTCCTCATTCGTCCAGCTCGCGTTCTGGCTGTCGATGGTCACCAGACAGTCCTCCGCCACCACCTTGAAGCCGTTGTCCCACGCCACCTGCGGGATCATCGAGCACGACAGCGTGCCCAGAGAGCCCGACTCATACTCGAGAATGAGCGCGGTGGTATCCGGGATCTCGAAGCCATCCTTGTAGCCCACCAGGCCCGCCTCTGGCTCCTCGTAGCCCGCCGGCGGCTCCCACGAGCGAACCTGCGTGGTCTTGCCGATGACGCTCTTGACGTCGCCGGCGAGGAAGCGGCCCAGGTCCAGCATGTGCGTGGCCTGCTCAACAAGTTGCCCGCCGCCCATGTCCATCTTCGTCCACCAGCCCTTGTTGGGCATCCCGGGCATGTAGTAGTGCGCCTGCACCATCGCGATCGCGCGCTCGGCCAGCATCTGCTGCACGTGCTTGATCGGCTCGGACAAGCGGAACATGTAGCCGACCTGGCAGATGATGCCTGCGTCCCGCACCGAATCCAGCACGCCCTTCGCCATCTCCATGCTGATCGCGACGGGCTTCTCCACGAAGATGTGGATGCCGCGCTTGGCCGCTTCGGCCTCGATGTCGCCATGGGCGAACGGCGGCGTGCAGATCACGATCGCGTCCGGGCTCTCCTTGTCATACATCTCGACGAAGTCCGAGTACGCCGTGCCGCCGTACTTCGCTGCCGCTTCGTCCGCGAGATCCTTGACGATATCGCAGGTGCCGACGATCTCCATCTCTGGATGCTTCATGGCGCACCCAAGGTGCCGGTTCGCGATCCCGCCGGTACCAACGAATCCCAGTCGAACTGCCATCTGGCTCATCTCCTTGATTACTTGGTCTGACAGGCGCCTGTTGCGCGCCGGATGTGTGGCGTAATGTCGTGCAAGTTCGCCCGTCGCTCGCACTTGTCCTTCTGTCCTCAGTTGCGCTGAAGAACGAATGTGTGCAACTCGCCGGGCGCGAGTGTTGTCTCCACGCCTGCCGCGAATTGCTCGGCGGAGTAGCTGCGCATATCGCCGAACACGATGCCGGTCACCGGATCGCTGATGCGGTAGTTGCCCTCCGCCAGTCCCGCGATCTTGACCGTCACCGGGAAGGTCCGCTTGGTATCCAGCCCCGCCAGTACCAGCAGGCGACGCTCACCCTCGCCGAAGAGCTTGCAGTAGGCGACGTGGCCGAGATACTTGTCGTCCATCGAGCTGCCGGTGACGCCGATCTTCACGCCATCCTCGATCGGCTGGTCGGCAAATTCCTCCAGCAGCGCCGCGTGGCGCACTGCCTTGGCTGCGGCCGCGTAGAAGTGCCCGTCCATGCCGCGCCCGGTATACACATAGATGCCCTCGCAGCCCTCCGCGAGCGAGGTCACGATCTCCATAGCCATCTGATCTGGCGTCGTCGCCCAGCACAGCGTCGCCATCGAGCCCTTCTGGATGCCCTCGATGCCCAGCCACACCGGAACCGGCGCGTCTGGATGCTGCGCTTCGGCGAAATCGACGACCTGCCGCGCGCGCTCGACCGTCGTGCGGTGTCTGCCTCGCCAGCGATCGTTCACCACGTCGTAGTATACGTAAGTGAACGGCCCGTGCGCATCGATGCAGTCCTTGTAGTAGATGGGATGCTCCACATCGCCGCTCGTCGTGATCTGCTCGTCCACTTCATCCTGCGTCGGCGCGGCCGTCCCGTAGCGCCCGGTGCCTGTCCACGGGATGAACATCAGATCGCGGCCGACTTCCTCCTCCAACTCCCGGCACTTATCGAAGTAGGTCTTCGCGATGCGCCCCTCTGTCTCAGCCCGGAACCGTGCCCATGCCAGCTTGTGCTGCTCGAGAATCCCCGCCGGCCCAAGTTCCTTGAGCGTGGCCAGCGGAATATCTGCATACGCAGCGAACGCCTCCAGGCAGCGGTCACACCAGCAATACTGCTCCAGCTTGAACGCGCCTGGCGGCTCCCAGTTGATGGCGAAGCCGTCCATCGCGTCCGCGCGGATCCACTTCGCGACGATGTCCTCCAGGCAGGCCTGCTCGAAGTGCTCGCCACGGTTGGCCGTGTAGGTGGGGCAGAGGCCGCCGAAGCTCGGGTTGCCCTCGGCGTCCACAGCCGCGATCGCCGCGTCCTTGTTCCCGTAGCCGACGTTGTAGACCACGCCCTGCCCGGGCATCAGGAAGTGCCGCATGATCCCACGTTCTTTGAGTGCCTGCGCCAGCACCGTCGGATCCGGGTTCACGCTCCATGTGCACACATTCATTCCTGTGTGCGCGTACAGGTCAGCCAGCCCCTCGAGTGCCTCGGGGCCTGCACGATACGCGTCCGTGAGCAGCATGCCGATCCGGTAGCGCTCCAGCTTCGGCGCCTCCGGCAGCGGGTCGAGGACCTTGATCGTGATCGGCTGCGGCTCCTGCGCTTCGGAATCACACTCAAAGTGGTAGTAGCCTGTGTATTCGCCCGGCGCGACCTCGGCCTTGAGGTACACCAGGCTACCTCGGTAGTAATCGTAGTTCGGTCGCATATGCCGGTTGTCCTCGATCGGGCAGAGCCACTTGACCAGCTTCTCACCTGCCTGCTCGACCGCCTCACCCGTCGCCGGTGGCTCGATCCGCCCGTCACCGCCGACCACGGACACGCCTTCTGGCAGCAGCAGCGAAACGCACGGGCCGGTCACCTGCTTCTCGGTCATGTTCTGCACCAGGAACAGCAGCGGCTGCGCCTCGCCCTGAATGAGCCCGATCGACTGATCCTCCGGTAGCCAGTGTTGCGGGAAGGGCTGCACGAGGATGTCCTCGGTCGGCACCATGTCCTCGCGGACCTCGCCCGTGTTGATGAACTCCAGATCATCGATCCACAACTCGCCCGCCGAGTCCGCGAGCCCGATCACCAGGTTCAGATACGCCGCGTCGGGCCCGGCGTGGGCTTTGATCTCGAACATCGTCCACGGATTGTCGAACGGGTCGGCGGAGTCGTTCACCCAACCGCACGCGCTGTTGTCCTCGCGCCGGAAGTTCAGTGAGAACACGATCCCGCGCGCGCTCGGTTCTACGTCCTTGCTCCGGTACCAGCAGCGGAAGATGTACTGCTTGCCGCCCTCCACCGGGATGCGCGGGCTGGTCCAGTAGCCGCTGGGATTGGGCGCGTGCGCGTTGATGTACGCACACCGCTCGCCCGCGTGCGGCTCATCGGTGACCAGCGCAAAGTCGGCTTCGCCCTTGCCGATGTATGTTCCCCAGTCCACCGGCATGCCGTCCCCCTCCGCCACCTCCATGATCTGCTCAAAGCCCGGGTTCGGGCACAGATTGACGCCGATCTCCTGCTGGGCACATGCTGCGCTCACGATCAACCCGCTTAGTATCAGTGCGACGCAAATCGGTCGGTTCATACCTGTTCCTCCTCGGCGCACTCTTCCGTGCTCCAGTCACGCGGGCCCTTGACCTGCTCGTAGGCTCGGAACAGCTCGATGGCCACCTGCTTGTGCTCTCGCAGTCGTTGCTCCTGGTTGCTCGCTACGTCTCGCACCTGTTCTGCCAACTGGTCCAGCCGTTCCCTCTCGCCTGCCACGCACGCCGGGTCCTCGAGCATGCTCTCCAGCGCTGCCAGCCCTTCATCGGCGGGCGCACGGTCCACGATCGGTACTGCGGCCAATTCCTCGGCCAGACTGCGCAGGGCCTCCGCGAACTCGGTGTACTCATGCTGCCGCTTATACATTCGCGCGATCATGTAGCGAATGTCCTCGAAACGCTCGGCGACATATTCGGGGTCTTCGCGGAAGATCGGTGATCCCTCGGCCACCAGGCGCTTGAACTCATCGACGTTTCCGCACACGTCCGAATACTTAGTCGACCGGAATTCCGGGTCAGGCGCAGCGTCCGGCCTCTCGGCCGAGTAGAACGGTTGCTGCCCATCATATAGTATCAGCGGCAGCTCGATAGACCCGCCGTCCTCAAACATCAGCCGGGGCGGCTGATCCGGATTGGGCTGCACGATGCTGGCGCGCCCCTTGGCGACAAACTCCACAACCGCCTCGCGGTGGGGTGTAGGCGGCAGCCACTCATCCCATTGCTGCGTTATCTGGTCCATCCTGCTCATGGGTGTGATCCTCCTCAGGTCGGTGCGTGTCGCCGTCAATTCCCCGGGCGGCGGTCAAGACCTGCTACCCACCATGCAGGATTGCCCCCCGATGGCGGGAAATACTGCGTTCTCGCGCCCATAGACCCGGAGGTGGCCACAATGACCACACGCCCGGTCCTGTCGCTGGCCGTTTTCGCGATGATCTGCCTGTGCATCATTCCCGCACACGCTCAGGACGCGCCCACGCCCGAGTCTCTGCTGGCGAAGTACCCGCCCGCCGAGGACCAGCTCGACCCCGGCATGCACTGGGCGCCGCAGTTCGCGCGGCCGGTCGACAAGCCCGAGCGTGGGCGCATTCCGGTGAACGTCGACTGGGCCGATAACGTGCTGGACTCGGCGCCTGTGACCTTCGGCGTCCCCTTCGGCGATGGAGCCCTGCCCTCCATCGGCAATGCGCGCCTCATCACTGCCGATGGCACCGAAGTCCCCGCGCAGTTTGACCAGATGGCCACCTGGTGGGGCAAAGACGGGCCCGTGCGCTGGGCGCTGGTCAGCGGCACGTTCCAGCGTGACCAGGAGTATTTCATCGAGTATGGCACGGCCGTGCAACGCGCTGACCTCGGCGGGATGACCGTCGAGGAGTCCGACGACTCGATCGTCATCAACACGGGAACCATGCGCGCGACCATCAGCAAGGCGCGCGCGACGCTCATAGATGAGTGCGCGTTGGACCTCGACGGCGACGGGCAGTTCGGCGTCGATGAGACGCTCATCACCCCCGAGCTTGCCGCCGCGAACCTGCCGACCGTTGTGGATGGCGAAGGCAACGACTGCCCGGCCTCCGCCGACGGCTTGCAGGTCTCGTTCACCCGGCGGGGCCCGACGCAGACGGTCATCCGTCGCGAGGGCTGGTACACCCGCGATGATGGCACTCGCTACTGCCAGTTCATCACCTACACGTGGTTCGACGCGGGCTCGTCAGGCATCCGCCATGACCACACGTTGGTGGCGGCTTTCGACTCCAAGCAGAACCAGATCCGCGACATCCGCCTGACGGTGCCAGTGACCACTGCCCGTCCGCTGGTCGCGATCTTTGGCGCCACCGAGGAGCCCGTCTCAGCTACGGCTGAGAGGTCAACCGACCGGATCCCATGGGTGAACGCCGAGGACTGTCCGGCGCGTCTGGTGCAGGACGGGCTGGCGCACTTCAGCCTTATCGACGCCAACGGTCAGGTCGCCGACGGCGAGAGCGCGGGCGGCTGGTGCGGCATGAATGTGCCGGAGTGGTCAGCTTTCATCGGCATCCGCGACTTCAGTGAACAGTACCCGATGGAGCTTGAGGTCGCCGCCGACGGTCGCCTGATCGCCCACCTCTGGCCCGCGCATGATGTTGATGCGCTCGACTTCACGCCCTCCAAGGTCATGGGCGATGAATATCCCGGCGATCGAATCTTCTGGCGGAAGTGGTACGAGGGCGGGCTGGATAAGCACACTCAGGCTTACGGAGTGGGCAAGACCCACAATGTCTGTATCAACTTCTCGGGGACGGGACGGTCACGTATCGCGGCGGGCGGTGCGACTCGCGCGTTCTGCGTCGCGCCGGTGATCGCCAACGCCGACCCCGCGTATGCCTGCGCTACGGAGGCCTTCGGGCGTGTGCATCCGCCTGACCCCGAGCGCTTCCCGCATCTGGAGAAGACCATCGACGGCCTGGTTCACCGCAAGTACTGGCTGCGCGACCGCCTCGGCAACTATGGCTGGATCAACTTCGGCGACGTGAACTACAACCTGAGCAACGCCGGCGACCCCGAACTCATCACCTACGGTCACTGGCGGCACTGGGCGCAGATGTTCTACGGCGGCCCAAACGCGATGCCGCTGCTCTACCTGCGCTCGGGACGGCGCGACGCCTGGGATTTCCACCGCGTCAACGCCCGCCATGTCATGGACTTCGACATCTGCCACCTTGACTACGAGGAGTTTGGCAAGGTGCGCGGCGGGCGCTACGGGGGCGACGGTGGGATATGCCACTATGCCGCGAACATCTACCACCTTGGCTGTGACTGCCACCTGCGCTTTATGCTCTGGGACTGGTACGCCAACGGCAACCCGCGTGCGTGGGAGGTGGCCGGTGAGTTCATGGACCACTACCTCAAGAACCGCCACGATCCCTACCACGCGCGCTACCAGCATCGCATGACTGGCGGGGCGCTCCGCTTCCACTCCGAGGCCTACGAGGCCACCTGGAACCCCCAGCACCTCAGTTGCATGAGGCAGCACGCCGACACGCTCTACAAAGCGCAGGATGAGCTTGGCTACACCCGCTACGATGATGTCTACATGAACGAGGGCAAGGTCAAGTACTACCAGCTCACCGGTGACGAGCGCATGCGGGACCTGTTCCTCAATGACATGCGCACTCTCACCCGCAGGCGCGACGCCGACGTCTTCGCCGACTGCCGTCACACCACCCTCTGGGGTCTGGCGCACGCCTTCTGGTACACCGGCGACCGCGATTTCCTGCCCTATGCCTCGTGGCAGCTCGAGGTCGCCAAGTCTCGCGTGCCCATCGAGGGCGAGCCCCACGAGATAGGCTCCGCGGTCTGGACCTTCGAACACGCCTACAACTCCACGCTCGGGAACCAGCTTCCCGTCTTCATGTCCATGATGACTGACTCGGGCGATCTGCCACTCGCGGCAGGGCCGTCGGGTAAGAGCAACTGGGCCATCTTCCTGCAGGAGGAACAGGATCAGCCGCTCGACTTGTGGGTTGAGACCAAGCTGTGCAACGCCGCGGCAGGCCTGGGAGCGGCCAGCTTCACCAACTCGGCGGAGTGGCTCGCGCGGCTCGAAGGGGAAGACCGACCGCAGTTGCTTCTGCTCGCCCCCGACGGCACCGAAGTGGCGCGTGTTGACATGGCGACCGGCATCGAGCAGAAGCTCACGCTCGCCGGCGACACTGGCAGGAAGGTTGGCCTGGTGCATCTCCAGGCCCCAGCTGATGGGCAGACGGGCGTATACACCCTCGTCCCCTCCACCAGCGCGATCCCCCTCTACCTGCAGGTCCACGAGAGCAACCTGCCCAAGCGCATGCAGCAATGCGGCGACGGGTGGGTCTATGGCGCGTCGCACTACTTCCGCGTTCCCGCCGGGACGGGCGCCTTCTCCATCACTGTGAAGGCCCTCGCCTTGCGCACGCCGGTGGAGTTCACGGTGCGTGACCAGGATGGCAACGAGAAAGCGCATGTCGAGTGGGCGGTCACCAGCAATTGCCGAAACAGCTGGGAGACCATCGATCTCGATGCTGGCGCGCCCGCAGCCGACCAGGTATGGTCCATCAGCGGCATCAAGCCCATGTCCACCTTCATGCGCTTCGACGGCATTCCGCCCTACGTCGCCGGCTCTCTCGGAGAGGTCTTCGCCTGTGAGGGAAGCGTCGCCCTGCCCGTCATTGAGCAGCCTGAGGGTGACGCGCTCTACTACGTCGACGGTCCGCCCTCGATGGGCCAGGCGGCCGCACTGCCCGCGGGCGTCGGAGCGAAGATAGCCTCGGCCGATGGTGCCCTGCTCATGAGCGAGACCGAGGGCACCGTTGAGATGTGGGTCAAGGACTGTCGCCAGCACACCGATTTGAGCAACCGCGCACTGATCCGCTGTGGCGCGCTCAACATCTACCGGCGCATCGGCGTTGGCACCTACATCTACATCGGCGGCGGGCATCAGACGGGCTTCGTCCTGCCACATGGCCGCTGGACGCACCTCGCCGCCACCTGGCGTCCCGACAAGACCGAGGGCAAGCTACAGGTCGCCCTCTACGCCGATGGTGTGCTCATCGGCTCCAGTTTCACCCGCGTCATCGATCCGGAGGCGGGTTGGCCCGGAACTGAGTTGCTTCTCCCGGCCGACACCACCGGCATGTTCGTTGACGAACTGCGCGTCTCGGACGTCGCCCGCTACAGCGAGAGCTTCGACCGCCCGGCGGCGCCCTTCGAGGCCGACGAGAACACCGCCGTCCTCTGCCACTTCGACGGCGATGATGCCGCCACGGTCTTCGGCCAGCCGGTGTCATTGATCACACCGTAAGGTGTAGCCTTGTAGCGCACCAGCCGTTGCATCAAACAAGATCCGAACGGAGGCACAACGCACATGCCAAGCCCAAGCCACAATTCCAGACCCAACATCGTGTTCGTCATCTGCCATGATCTCGGCCAGTACATCGGCGCCCTCGGCGCCCCGATCGAGACACCCAACATCGATGCTCTGGCTGGCGACGGCGTGCTGTTCTCAAACTACGCATGCACCGCCGCTTCCTGCTCGCCCAGCCGCGGCTCCATCATGACTGGCCGCTACCCGCACAACAACGGCCTCGTTGGCCTTGCGCACATCGGCTGGGAGATAGGCGCCAACGAAGTCACCACACCCATGTACCTCAACCGCGCCGGCTACTCCACCAACCTGATCGCCCACCAGCACGAGCACAACGAGGCCGCGCGCCTGGGCTACCAGAACATCAACCCCTGTAAGCATGACGCGCGCACCGTCGCCGATAACGTATGCGAGTTCTTCAATACGGTCGATGGTGACGAGCCGTTCTTCATCTCCGCAGGCATCGGCGAACCTCACCGGCCCTACGAGGTGGAGGGATACGATCGCGACGACGAGGCCACTCTCGAGGTGCTCCCATACCTGCCGGATCGCCCGGGCATCCGCGAGGACCTCGCTGGCCTGCACGGGCTCATCTGGCGCCTCGACGAGGCCGTAGGCACCATGCGCCAGGGCCTCGCGGACAGCGGTCTCGAGGACAACACCGTCTTCGTCTTCACCACTGACCATGGCATCGCAATGCCGCGCGCCAAAGGCACCTGCTATGATCCGGGCATCATGACCTCACTGATCTGGCGCTGGCCCGGGCACTTTGAGGGCGGGCGCGTGCAGAACGAACTGCTCACTAATTGCGACACGCTCCCGACCATTCTCGACCTCGCTGGTGTGCAGCCGCCTGATTGTCTTGACGGTCGCAGCTACCTCGGCCTGCTCGATCAGGACGACTACGAGCCGCGTGAGGACATCTTCGCCGAGATGACCTGGCACGACAAGTACAACCCAATGCGCGCGGTTCGCACCAACGACTTCAAGTATGTCCGCAACTTCGGTGACCGCCCGCTCGTGTATCTGCCATACGACATCTACCAGGCCCCCGCCGGCCAGGAGATGAAGGACGAGTTCTACGCATCGCGCCGTCCTGAAGAGGAGCTCTACGACCTGGCCAAGGACCCGCTGGAGATGAACAACGTCATTGACGACCCCGTCTACGCCGACACGGCCTGGACGCTTCGCACGCGTGTGCAAAACTGGATGGTCGAGTCCAACGATCCGCTGCTGTACGGTGACTGGCCACCCGCCAAGCTTCAGCGCGAGCGCGGGCAGGAGCGCCCCACCGACAACTGATATTTCCGCGAGGGAGGCGGTACCGTGCTGCTTGAGACCATCAAGTCGCCCGGCATCGCACACCTGTCTTACCTCGTTGGCGACGGCCGCAGCGCCGCTGTCATCGACCCGCGCCGTGACTGGCAGGTATACGTGGAGATCGCCAGCCGCGCGGGCATGCAAATCACGCACATCTTCGAGACCCACCGCAATGAGGATTACGCGATCGGCATCTATGCTCTGCGCTCGGCGGGCCTTGTGGAGCTTGAGGTCCGCCCTGCTGGAGTGGGGCGCAACGTCATCGGTGGCCTGATCTTCGGTGTCGGCATGGCCTTGCTGGGCTGGTGTCCCGGCACCGCTGTTGGCGCTCTGGGCGAGGGCCGGCTGGACGCGCTGGTCGGGCTCGCGGGCATGGTCGTCGGAGGCATGCTCTTCGCGCAGGTCTATCCGGACGCGAAGAGAATCTATAGATTGGGTCACATAGGCGAGCGAACCTGGTGGCAGATGCTCGGCATCAACCCGTGGCTTTTCATCGTGCCCGTATGCGTTGCTTTGGGCGCGTTGATGTGGTGGTTTGAGCGAGTCGGTCTGTAGCGCGAATGGGCGTGGAGGTGCATACAGATGGCTTCGGCGAGCCGGTGGTTGGTCGTGCTAGTGATGGTTGTGCACACGGTGTGCCTGGGTGGCTGTCCGGGCGAGCAGGAGGCGGTCGAGGTCTCGGCTCAACACGAGGTGCCGCCGGAGGAGGGGAGAGCCATGGGATGGACGATCACGTCTGGCGCGTTCAAGGACGGTGCGGAGATGCGCCGGAAGTACACGGGCGAGGGCAAGGACGTTTCCCCGCCCATCGACTTTGGCGAGGTGCCGATGGGCGCCACGGAACTCGCGCTGATATGCGTCGACCCCGACGCAGCCGGGAGCGAGTGGACCCACTGGGTGCTCTACGGGCTCGCTGCGGACACTGCGGAATTGCCCGAGGGCTTGATCGCTAAGTCGAAGATAAACAATCCCGCCTGCCTGCAGGGACTGAACAACTGGTCGGAGCTGGGATACCGTGGGCCCATGCCCCCGCCCGGCAGCGGGACACACCACTACGAGTTCACCGTCTACGCGCTCAGCGGCCCCACAGAACTTGAGCCGGGAGCGACCCGACGTGAGTTGACCCAGGCCATGCACGGCCTCATCATCGACGAGGCCACACTCACTGGCACCTACTCACGATAGGCGGCGCCCCCAACCGCCAACGCAACAGGGCAGGTGTAGATATGAAGCGCTGGTTCTCAGCGGCCGTCGCGCTGTTTGCCGTCACCGTATGTCTCGCCCAGGACGACTTAGTCTTCGAGGACTTCGAGGCCGCCGATGCGTGGGGCGGCTTTGAGATCTCAGCCGACCAGGCCTGGTCGGGCGACACCGCTGCTCTGTGGCGCGACATGCCCGCGACCCCTCGCGTCGGCAACTCCGACATCCCCCACGACTGGTCCGCCTGGTCTGCCTTCACCTTCCGGGTCCACAACGACAAGCCCGTGCCGACCGCTTTCATGTGCATAATCACCTCTGAGAACCCGGACACCGAAGGTCCCGACTACTGGGGCGTTAAGATACCCCTGAACTTCACGGGATGGAAGATGTTCGGTCTGCTGATCCGACCTGGCGGCGGCGCGCGCAGCCCGCGTGGTTGGGACCAGATCGACAACATCACATTCACGGCGTCCGGCTGGGACAACACTCCTCATCCTGAGGCGGTGGTCTACATCGACGAACTGCGACTCACCAATCGCATCGGGGGCGTCGGCCCGGGCCTCGACGACGCGCAGTTCTATGGCATGTTGCGCGATGACATCGACGCGCTGACGCCAGTGCGTGAGGCCGCCGCCGCGGAGGACTACGATCTCGCCGCCGAGGCGCTGCTGGCGTACATGCGCGCGCGAGAGACCCCCGTGCACAAGTTCGACTGGCACGAGTGGGACAAGCAGCGCAACCCGAAGTACAACACCGCCAAGGCCGACACGATCATCACTCACGTCGTCAACTGGTTCGGTCGCGAGGCCGATCTCGGGCCTGACATAGACTGGTCGACGAACGGCTTTGACCGTGATGAGCCCGAGTACACTCCCGAATGGACTTACCAGCTCAATCGGTTCAGCAACTGGGTGACGCTCGGCCGCGCATACTGGGCGACCGGTGACGAGAAATACGCCGAGGAGTTCATCACTCAGATGCTCGACTGGATCAGCGACCAGCCGCCGCCCGATCTCGGAAACCCGAACACTTCCCCCTGCTGGCGCACGATCGAGCAGGGCATACGCACTGCCGGTTCGTGGATGGACGCCTACCACTACTTCCTCGGCTCCCCGTCCATGACTCCGCAGGCGCACGCCACCTTCCTCAAGTCATTCGTTGACCACGCCCGCACCCTCACCCGCATGACCGTCGACTTCCCCGAACATGGCGGCAACTGGGTCACCATGGAGTGCAATGGTCTCGCGCATATCGGCGTGATGTTCCCCGAGTTCACCGATGCCGAGCGCTGGCGACAGGTCGCCTACGGTCGCATGCTCATGGAGCTCGACCGTCAGGTCTACGCCGACGGCGCCCAGCACGAACTCTCCACCGGCTACCACCAGGTCTCGCGCGGGAACTTCATGCGCGCTCTTGAGCCCGCTCAGCGTAATGACGTGGACGTCCCCGCCGAGTATCTCGCCAAACTCAAGCGCATGTACTGGTACAACCTGTACGCAATGAAGCCTGACCTGCGCCTGCCTCCGCTCAACGACTCTGGCGATACCGGCGTGCAGGGCACGCTGCGAGAGGCCCACGATACCTGGGGTGACGAGCAGTTCCTCTGGGGCGCCACCGCTGGCGCCGAGGGCAAACCGCTCGACTTCACCTCATATTTCTTCCCATGGGCTGGCTGGGCGATCATGCGTAGCGGCTGGGAAACCGATGACCGCTATCTGATGTTCGAGGTCGGGCCTTTCGGCACTGGCCACCAGCATGAGGACAAGCTGGGTCTCTACCTTCACAGCCACGGTCGCACGCTGCTCACTGAAGCCGGCACGTACACCTACGATCGCTCGAAGTGGCGCCGCTACGCGCTGGCCACGCCCTCCCACAACACGATCATGGTCGACGGCCTCGGCCAGCACCGGCGGGGCCTGAAAGAGACATACCAGTCCACCGAGCCGATGGCTGGTTGCTGGGAGACGAACGATGTCTTCGACTGGGCGCGCGGCACATATGACAAAGGTTACGGGCCGCGCGTCGGCGATGATGGTAAGTCCCTCGGTCGCGAGAACGACATCACCGACGTGACCCACGAGCGCGCAGTAATCTTCGTGCGCCCCGACTACTACCTTGTCATCGACCGCATGCTCGGCGATGGGGGGGAGCCGCACCTATACTCGAACCTGTTCCACTTCGACGCCGACGAAGCGATCGTGGATGACGCGACCATGACCGTCACCAGCGCACAGGCCGACTCGCCCAACCTGACGCTCGTGCCGCTCGCGACCGATGGCCTCTCGCTGCGCATGGTGAAGGGCCAGGAGGACCCCGTGCAGGGCTGGATCCCGCGCCAGAAGCACAGGCCCGTTCCCACCGCCATTTACGAGAAGACCGGGGCTGCGCCGGAACTCTTCGTGACCGTGATGCTGCCCCACCCGACGCCCGACGTTCCTCAACTGCAGGCCGAACTGGTCGCCGACGACGGCTCGATGATTGGCGTGCGCGTCACTACTGAGGACGGCGAGGATGTCATACTCTACGCTTTCGACGGTCCGGTCGATATGCAGGCTGCAGGCGTGTCGGCCAACGCCCAGCTTGTGGTGGTCCGCCGATCTGCTACCGGCGACGTGCAGGCTGGTGTGATGGGCGGCACCGACGTCCGCGTGGACGGGCAGCCCATCGCTCCAGGCAATCAGGGAGGCTGAACCGATGCGAATCACAACACTCATACTCTTGCCACTGGTGGTGACCGTCATGACCGCAGGCGCCGACGCCCTCTACCCGCGCATCGAGCACGCGACCATCGAGGACCAGCCCTACACGGTCGGCGAAGTGCTCTACGAGGATGACTTCTCCGGCAATCTCCTCAACTGGCGCGCCGAGGGCGACATCATGCCCAAGATCACCGAGGGGCGCATGGAGTGCGAGACCCAGACTGGTCTAACCACCTGGTTCAAGACCAAGTTGTCGGGCGACATCGTGATCGAGTATGAGCGCCAGGTCTGGGCGGGCGGCGGGCCCAACGACCACTCGCGTGACGTCAACTGCTTCTGGATGGCACTCGACCCGACCCACCCCAATGACTTCTGGGCTCGCTCAAACTGGCGTGGTGGCGCCTTCAAGAACTACGCCACGCTGAGCCAATACTATGTAGGCTACGGTGGCGGCAACAACACCACCTGTCGGTTCCGCCGCTACACGGGCCTCGAGGCGCCGCCGCCCCCCATTCAGCACTACGACGACAATCCGCACTACATGATCGTCCCCAGTCACACCTACAAGTTCCAGCTCGTCTGCTTCAACGGGTTGGTGCAGTACATCCGCGACGGGGAGATCATCTTCGAGTTGCAGGACGCCGACCCTTACACGGAGGGCTACTTCGGCTTCCGCACCGTGCGCAACCACGAGTTCATCGACAACTTCAAGGTCCGTCGCCTGCTGGCAAAGTAGTCAGGTGCCACCCACCAACACGAACGAAACAAGGCGACCGCATCACGGTCGCCTTGTTCATGTATGCTCTGTGGGTCAACGCCTGATCCCGTTCAGGGCCGGGCGATCACAGCATGTATCGGCTCAGGTCCTCGTCGCCCGCCAAGTCGCCGAGCTGTCGATTGACGTAATCAAGGTCGATGCTGATCTCCTGGCCCTTGAGTTCCGGCGCCTCGAATGACAACTCCTCAAGCAGGCGCTCCATGAGTGTGTAGAGCCTGCGGGCGCCGATGTTCTCGGTATTCTCGTTGACCTCCTGGGCGAGGGCCGCGATCTCGGTCAGACCGTCCTCCGAGAACGTGATCGTGACCTGCTCGGTCGCCAGGAGTTCCGTATACTGTCGCACCAGCGAGTTCTCCGGCTCCACCAGGATGCGGCGGAAGTCCTCGCCCGACAGGCTGTCGAGCTCCACGCGAATCGGCAGCCGTCCCTGCAATTCCGGGATCAGGTCCGATGGTTTGCTCACATGGAACGCACCCGCGCAGATAAACAGCACGTGGTTCGTGTCCACCGGGCCGTATTTGGTCTGCACTGTCGAGCCCTCGATGATCGGCAGAATGTCGCGCTGCACGCCCTCGCGCGACACGTCCGGGCCCATCCCGCCCTCGCGCCCCGCCACCTTGTCGAGCTCGTCCAGGAAGACGATGCCCCCCTGCTCGACCCGCTCCACCGCCTGCGACGCGATGGCTGCTGAGTCCACCAGCCGCTGTGCCTCGCTCTCGGTCAGCAATTCGCGCGCCTGGGCGACCGTCATCCGCCGCGTCGTCGTCTGGGTCGGGAAGAGGTTGCCCAGCATCTCCTGCATGTTGAAGCCCATCTCTTCCATGCCTTGGGGCGAGAAGATCTGCAGGTTCTGGCCACTGGTCTCCTCGACGTCGACCTCGACCTCCTGGTCCTCCAGTTCGCCCAGGTCCAGCCGTTGAGCAGTGAACTGCCGGACCTTCTCGTACTGTCGAACCTGCTCCTCGTGCCGCTGCTGATCCGCCGCTGCTGTCTCCACTGGCGTCGTATCCGGCGCCGTCCCTCCCAAGCCGGGCATCGGCCACGGGAAGCCCGACGTCGCTTCCTCCTCAGGCGCGCCACCCGCCAGCAACTCCACCAGCCGCTCCTGAGCCAGCCGTTCGGCCTCGGGCCGCACCCGCCGGATGTGCTCCTTCTCCACCATGCGATAGGCCACGTCGATCAGATCGCGCACTATAGAGTCAACATCGCGCCCCACGTAGCCCACTTCGGTGAATTTGGTCGCCTCAACCTTCACGAACGGCGCGCGTGCAAGCTGTGCCAGTCGGCGC
The DNA here is from genome assembly GCA_029821735.1 of Candidatus Zipacnadia bacterium. Taxonomy (GTDB): domain Bacteria; phylum Armatimonadota; class Zipacnadia; order Zipacnadales; family UBA5352; genus JALGSU01. Next base: position 321,158 of record JALGSU010000001.1, read on the forward strand.
GCGATCTCGGTCTTACCCACGCCTGTCGGGCCGATCATCAGGATGTTCTTGGGGATGATCTCGTCGCGCAGATCCTCGGTAACATGCTGACGCCTCACGCGGTTGCGCAGCGCAATCGCCACTGCACGCTTTGCCTCGTCCTGTCCGACAATGTAGCGGTTCAGTGCGGCAACGATCTCGCGGGGCGTCATCTCGCTCGACAGCGTCAGGTCGACGCCCTCTTCGTGGTCTTGAGTTGTCATCTTCCGTCTCCCGGTCCATGCCGTGGGTGCTCAACGGCGTATTGTCATTCCTGCCTACTTGGGCTCTTCGCCAACCGCAAGCATCGTCACACGGTCGTTCGTGAACACGCATGTCTCCGCCGCGATGCCCATCGCGATCTTGGCGATCTCCTTCGCGTCCAGTTCGGTATGCCGGCACAGTGCCTTGCCGGCGGAGGTGGCGTAGGGCCCCCCGGAGCCGATGGCCACCACGTCATCGTCTGGCACAATCAGATCGCCGGTGCCCGAGATGATGAAGGTGCGCTCTTCGTCCGCCACCAGCAGCAACGCTTCAAGGTGTCGCAGGGCCTTATCGGTCCGCCACACCTTCACCAGTTCCAGAGCAGCTCGCGGCAGGTTCCCCGAATACTCGTCCAGTTTCTCCTCAAGCCGCTCGAAAAGCGCCAACGCGTCGGCGGCTGCCCCGGCATACCCGGCGACGACCTCGCCGCCACGCATCTGCCGGACCTTCTCGGCTGTTGACTTCATGATCGTGTCGTTGACGCTTACCTGGCCGTCCCCGGCCATCACGGTCTGCTTCCCGCGTCGCACGCACACGACCGTCGTTGATCGGATCTTCATACATTCCCATTCCTTGCCGCGCGCTCACTCACTCTTGGCGAGCGGGTGGGCCGCCTTGTAGACCTTCTTCATCCGGTCGGTTGTTACATGTGTATACGTTTCCACGGTGCCCAGGTTGCGATGCCCCAACAATGCTTGGATGGTGCGCAGGTCCGCTCCCCCGTCCAGCATGTGGGTCGCGAAGGTGTGCCTCAGGGCATGCGGCGTAATCCGCCCGCTTTGCGCGCACTCCAGCACATACTTGTGCACTCGCTGCTGCACCGCTCGCACTGACAGCCGCTTACCGCCACCGGTTAGAAACGCTGCTTGTGTGTCCGCATCCTGCGCCGCGCCGAGCAATGCCCTACGCGCTCCCTGCAGGTACCGTCGCAGTGAATTCGCAGCTCGCTCGCCCATCAGCACGATGCGTTCCCGGTTCCCCTTGCCGATCACCCGGATCTGTCGATCCTCGAGGTCGATGGCGCCGAGGTCCATCCCCACCAGTTCACTCACTCTCACGCCGGTCGCGTAGAAGACCTCGAGTATGGCTCGATCTCGCATGCCCAGCGTGGTCGAGGTGTCCGGCGTTCCGATGAGTGCCTCCACCTCGGCCGGGTACATGAACTCAGGCAGTTTCTTCTCCTGCTTCGGAGTGGGCGCAGCGGCGGCCGGGTTGTGGCCCACCGCTTCCTCTGCGAGCAGGTAGCGGAAGAACGAGCGCAGAGCCGCCAGCTTGCGGGCGACGCTCGTCTTCGAGTACCTCTGCCGCGCCAGCTGCCCCAGGAACGCACGCACCGTCCGGTAGTCCACTGACGCCCAGTCACCCGCGCGCTCTGGCCCCCAGTGCTCACCCAGAAAGTCCGTGAACTGATTGACGTCCGCCGAGTATGCCTCCGCCGTCGCCGGCGATACCCCACGCACGTCCGTCAGGTACCTGATAAAGGCATCCTGCCACGCAGAGCCCATGTGCTTTGTCTCCTGCCTCGATGTGTGCTGCGATAGTGTGCCTCGATGGCTGCTTCAAATACTCGGCAGTTGTGCTGCGAACTCCTCCATCGCTGTCAATGCCCGCTCGGCTTGCCGTTGCCGCCGGGCTTCCTTGGTGTTGTCGTCGCCCTCTGGCGCTTCGGGGAGCAGCCCGAAGTTCGCCTGCACCAGCCCGTTCGGGGCGGTCGGCGCCTCGGTCAGTGCTCGGCACAGGTGTCCGGTCAGCGTCTCCCACGGCGCTCGTCTCGGCTCCTCGCCCAGTGCTTCCAGGGCCGCGCCCACGCCCGCCATCAGCCCCGTCGCCATGGCCTCGGTGTAGCCCATCCCTCCGGCCAGTATACCCGCAATGAAGACGCTCGGCGTGCGCTGCAGTTGCAGCGTGGGCAACAGCGCCTCCGCAGGCACGCAAGGCAGCCGATGTACCATCCCCGGCCGCACCAGCTCCGTCCCGGCCAGCCCAGCCACCGCGGCCAGCACATGTGCCTGCGCCTCGGCGGTCAGCGTTGTGGCGACGCCGGCCAGCGCGTAGCGCGTTCGCTCAGCATCATCTGGCACCAGACGCAGCGCTCCGGGCGCCTGCACAGAATCGTCCCCACGCGGCGTTGCCAGCACCCGCCCGCGCAGCCTGCCGACGTCGCTTGCGGCCAGTTCCTCGGCCAGCGGCGTCTCGTCTCCCAGTATCCCCTCGGGGATCCCGGGCACACTCACGCGCTCGCCGGTGCTCAGCCGCTCGACCACCTCGGCGATCTCGTCCTCAGCCAGTGGGATGAACAGACTCTGCTCCGCCCCCGGATACTGCGGAGCCCACACGGCCGGCTCTGCATCCAGGGCCTCCCCGGCCACGAGCGGTGCCCGACCCCACCACGCGAAGCGGTAGGCGTGCCCCGCTGCTTCGTAGATATCCTGCGCCAGCGGCGACCACGTTGCCGGGCCTGTCGCCACCACCACGGGGCCGTCAGCGGGGAGCGTCTCCACACTCTCTCGACGCACCTCGATGCCCGGGTGTTCGCTGATGAGCTGGGTGACCGCTCGCGCAAACGCCTGCCTGTCCACGGTCAGATCGATCTGACCGGTCCTGGTCTGCTCGCCGCAATCAGCCAGCGGCCCACTCAGCCGCGCCAATTCCGCGCGCAGCAAGCCGGCGGCTTTCTCGAGGCCCGCCGCCCCCAAGTCGACTGAACCGGTCAATTCTGCGAGCAGATCACTGCTGTACAGGGGAGAGGTGTATGTGGGGCGTTGCTCGTAGACGGTCACCGGTGCACCCACTCGGGCCGCGCCTAACGCGGCTGCGCACCCGGCGATGCCCCCGCCGATAACGGTGACGTGCTGGCTCCTGGCTGCATTCATGGGCTGCGTTGTCCCCTGCAGTGGTCCCTCAGGGATGCCACTGTGGGTTGGAGCGCTTGTACATCGGCATATCCACCCACGCCGAGTCCACTTCATGCACTGAGGCAGGCGGTGGTGTGGCGGCCGCAGCTTCGTCGGGCGCCGGTGCTCGCCACCACAGCATGCCGGTCACCCAGAACGCCGCGCCCCATGCCACCGCAAGCGGCACCGCCATCACCAGCACGGTGCGCAGCCAGCCATTGCGGCTGACGGTGGCCTTCTCCTCATTCGCGGCTTCGGCGCTCATTTTGGGCGATTCCTCTGCATCCGCACCATACTGCATCTGGGGCAGATGAACTTGCGCTTGTTGTGGTGGACGCCTCGCTGCTGTTTCATGGCCACGCGGCATTTGGGGCAGGTCAACCCGACTCGCTCCTCAGTGCGCAAGCTTAACGATATTGATTCTATAGGTCCCCCGACGCAGTGTCAAGCACGCGCCCGTTCACCACTGAGCCCACTCGTCCTCGCCACATGAAGGAATCCGCCGCCTTCATGCCCAAGCTATCGCCTGCAGTCAGCCGAATCCCATGGAGGTGCCGTCAGTGGGCAAGAGCATCGCCGTCATTGGTGCGTCCAGCAAGCGAGATAAGTATGGCAACAAGGCCGTCCGAGCCTTTGCTGCCGAGGGATATACAGTCTACCCGATCAACCCCAACGAGACCGAAATCGAGGGCCTCGCCGCATACGCTTCAGTGGCCGATGTGCCCGGCGAGATCGATGAGGCGACCTTCTACCTGCACCCCAAGTGGGGGTTGTCCGTGGCCGATGCCGTCATCGAGAAGGGCATTCCGGTCGTGCACCTCAACCCCGGTGCCGAGAGCCCCGAACTCGTCACAAAGCTCAGTGATGCTGGCGTCGAGGTCATCCAGGGCTGCAGTATCATCGCAGTTGGGCGCACTCCCGGCGAGTTTGGCTAACCCGCCCACGCAGGAATTTCGCGCATGGCGACGAAGCGTATAGCGGTCGATCATACCACGTCGCGGTGAGGATCAGATGAGCAAGATTGACTGGGAACGCGAGCAGACTGTACTGAAGCTGCTGCACAAGCAGAAAGCCCTCACCGCCGATCAGGCGCGCGAGGTCTACCAGGAGGGCATGCGCAGCGAGATATCCGCCCTCGATCTGGCCGTGCAGCGCGGCTACGTGACCGGCGATCAGATCGACGAGGTCCGGGGCGGCCCCGCCCAGGAACTCACCGATCTGCGCGAGATGCATATCGATCCCTCGATAGTGAGTCTCATCGCGCCGGACCTCGGCCGTCGCCTCCGCGCGTTCCCTGTCGGCATTGCGGGCGATGACTTGACGGTCGCGATGAGCGACCCTGACGACGTCGCTGCCATCGACGAGTTGCGCCGGCAGAGCGGCCATCGCATCAGGCCGCTACGTGTGAGCGACCCCGAGGTCGCGTGGGCCATGGACACGTACTGGGCCGACGACGACGTCACCGAACTTGACACCAAGGTCGCCGGCCGCGTCGAAGGCCTCAGCGAAGAGGTCGACCGCATCGCCGATCTCTCTGACGCTCCCGCCGTCGTTCAGCTTGCCAGCACACTCATCACCGAAGGCGTCAACCGCGGCGCCAGCGACGTCCACATTGAGGCCAAGCGTCAGGGGGTCACCGTTCGCTACCGCATCGACGGCATGATCGAACATGCGATGGACCTGCCGGACACCATTAAGGCTGCCCTGCTCTCGCGCGTGAAAATCATGTCCAACATGGACATTGGCGAGGCACGCCTGCCTCAGGACGGGCGCTTCACCACCCAGGCGGCGGGCCGCCGCGTCGATGTCCGCGCTGCCCTGCGCCCCACCGCTTTCGGCGAGAACATCGTGCTGCGGCTGCTTGACAAAAACCGCCTCTACATCACGTTCGAGCAACTTGGCATGTCCTCGTCCCTGCGCGACCAGCTTGAGGGTATCCTGCGCGCGTCACGTGGCCTGCTCACCATCGCTGGGGGCACGGGCTCGGGCAAGAGCACCACGCTCTACGCTGCTCTCCACGCCCTGCGTCAGCGGGCGCTCAATATCGAAACCGTGGAAGACCCCATCGAGTATCAACTCGAGGGCATCAACCAGTCGAGCGCCCGCCCCGACATCGGCGCCGGGTTTGCCGAGCACGTGCGCGCCATGTTGCGCCAGGACCCCGACGTCATCATGGTCGGCGAGTCGCGCGACTTCGAGACCATGGACGCCGCCTACCGGGCTGCGCTCACCGGCCACCTCGTCCTCACCAGTCTGCACGCCAACGACGCACCTGCCGCCGTGACCCGCATGCTCCAGATGGGCGTAGAGCCCTACCTCGTGTCCTCGGCACTGCGTGCGGTCATCGCCCAGCGGCTCGTGCGCAAGATCTGCCCCGAGTGCAAGATCAGCCGCAAGGTTGACGACGTGCTCGCCGACGCGCCGGCGCTGCGCAAATTGCTGAACGAACACCGCATCACTGCCGTGGCTGCTGGCGAGGGCTGTGACAGGTGCCGCAACACCGGCTTTGCGGGTCGCACCGGCCTGTTCGAGCTCATGCGCATGAGTCCCGACCTCAAGCAGATGATCCTCGAGGCCGTGGACGAGGAAGCGCTCCGCGACGCGGCCGTCTCTGAGGGCATGGTGCCCATGACTGCCGACGCGATGGCCAAGCTCCGCTCAGGGATCATCGGCATCGACGGGCTGATGGAGTTGTATGCTGACTTGAGCACCGACTACAACGACGACGTCATTCGACTGAGCAACCTGTAGACTCAAGCTCGACCTCGTCGCCCCTTGTGGCATTCGCCGCAGCCTCTGCACGTCCGCTGATGCCACACTGGCTCTACTCAACCAGCGTTTCGGAGGCCCATCATGAAGCGAGTACACTGCTGCCTGCTCGCGCTGCTGATCACGCTCCCCGCGGTCGCCGACTGGACGCTCGCCGAAAACATTGATGGCGTCCTCATGTATGACTCGCTGACCATGGGCGAGTTCGAGTACTCCCCCGGCCTCATCAAAGGTGCGCGTGCGCGCCTGCTGCGCACCTCCAGCGAGCAGCCCGATGGGACGCTGATCCCCTACGCCGAGGGCATGCAGGTCGCGGGCGAACTACGCCGCGGGCAGATACTGCTCACTCCGGACAGCTCGATCAATGGCGCGTGGGCTGAGTTCGTCGTCCATGGCGGCTCGCAACTTCGGCTCCAGTATGGGCTGTGCGATATCTTCCACGAGAAGGGCGGCGAGGGCACGTCGCTCGGAATCACCGTTGTGCGAGACGAAGACGTCGTGGCCCAGTCCAGCGTGCGCCTCGCCGAAACAAACTGGTCAGAAGAGACGGTCAACTTCGAGGGCGGCGCCGGCGACGTGCTTGTCCGCATTCTGGTGGAGTTCGTCGGCCATCGGGGCTTCAACTGGTCGGCGCTGGTAGTCGAGGGCGACGGCGAGTTCGGTACGCGCGAAGAGGCCCGTCAACTCAGTCCCAACGGGAAGATTGTCGGCACGATGGACTTCACCCCCGCTCCGGCCGAAAAGCTCGTCACCGCCCGTGACGGCTACGATGCCCTCTTCTACGGAGACCTGCCCTACATCAACTATGCCGCGAAGGGCCACGGGACTGGGTCTCAGGCGCTGCAGGTCAAGGCTGGCGTCAACCTCTACTACGTCGAGGGCGCGTCCATGACCCGGCTGTGGAGTGAGGAAGCCGAGGAACTCGGCGTCGTCTTCCCCGAGACCAGCGCTGTCTACCGCGACCTCTGGCTCTGCCGCAAGTATGACCTGCCCTACAAGACCGCCTGCAGCATGGCCCATTGCGTTCCCTTCCTGCCAGACTGGGCGGTCGCCAAGTACGATCTGGGCCTGGAGGACCACTCCGTTCGCGAACCCAAGCCCTACCACGCGTCCTTCATCAAGCCCATGACGCTCGAGATCCACAAGCGTGGGCTCGATGGCTGGCTGCAGCCCTTCCGCGATCAGGCCTCGATTCTCGTCCTTGGGCAGGAGGATGAGATCGCTCTTTGGGACGACCAGTCGGCCATTGCGCAGGCCAGCTTCCGCGAGTGGCTGGCGTCGCGCTTCGAGGGCGACTGGTCCGCCTTCGATCGCTATGTCGGTGGAGTGCGGGGCGCCGACTCATTCGCGGCGGCCCCCTACCCCAAGTACTACCAGCCCCACGAGGCCTACGGCTTCCCGCAGCGCGTCGGCTTCCTCAAACTCGCCTGGGCCACCGAGGCCAACGCCGAATACCTCGCCGCCCTGCGTGACCACTGCAACGAGGTCGCGCCCGGTCTGCCGGTCACGCAGCGGTATGTGGCCTCGCCGCACGGGCGTGCGATCTCCGGCCTCGTCGACTTCGACTACAACTACTGCTACGGGCATCTCAGCGCCGAGGGCGTCTCCGGTAACTACGGCTCTGGCCGGAAGATCTGGACTGGCATCTATGGCCATTGCGGCGTGCTCCCTTTCCCCCGTGGCGGCTCGGTAGGCATGACCATCGACGGCGACATTCGCCGCGCCCAGATGGGGGAGAAGGAGTGGGAGCTCAACGTCTTCACCCAGCTCGCCAATGGCTGCTCGGGTTTCGAAGTCCAGCCGTTCTTCAACAACTGGGGCCCGCGTTGGGCGGGCGGCTCACTGGTCAACAGCGATGGCACCATGACCGAGAACGGTCGCGCATCTCAGGTCGTCATGGGCAAAGCAACCGCGCTGGCGAAGTACATGCAGCACTACGATCGCTTCGAGGACATCGCGGTCTACCATGACGCCGCCTTCCAGACCCGCGCCAGCGGCTGCATCGGCATGGGACTGAGCCAGTCGAAGGTCGGTATCTACGCCTTCATCCGCGAACTTGGCTACCACTGCGAGCCTCTGACCACCTGGGAGATGACCGTCGAGAACCTCCGCGCCCACAAGGTCCTCGTGCTCGCCGGCTCTGTCCCTATTGCCCCGGAGGTGCAGGACGCCATCCGCGAATACGTCGCTGGCGGCGGGGTCGTCGTGGCGATCTACAGTGCCCAGGGACAGGGCTTCCCCGGCTGCAATGGCTGGGAGTTCAGCGGACCCGTGGCCGAGTGCGCGGCCGAGATGTCATTCACCAGCCCGCCCGCGCGCACTCACCTCGGCGATGTCCTCGGGGTCGCATCCGGCGGCGGCGCAGCGCGTCATACGCAGATCATCGGCACCGAGTACACGTATGAACTCGCGCCCTTCAACGCGCTCGTGGACGAGGGGCGCTGGGCGAACCAGGAGGCCTGCTGTGCATCGCTGGTGCCCGCCGACGGCGCTCAGGTGGGAGTGAGATTCGAGGATGGTTCCCCCGCGATCATCATGAACCGCTTCGGGACCGGCATGGCAATGACAGTCGGTGTGGACGTCGGCCTGGTCGCCAACAACCTGACGCCCGACATCCCCTACACTGTCTTCGACGATCTCTTCGCTGGTCTCGGCTGCCGCAAAGTCTACGACACAGGTAGCTACTTCGTCGAGGCGGGAATGTGGCACACGGACGCGGGCGATAAGCTCCTGATCCTCGTTAATCACGACGAAGAGCGAGCGCACACGGTGAAGTTGCCGGACGGCCAGGACGTCACCATCGATCCATGGCGCGCATACACGTGGACTTCTGACGCGGGGTAGGGCGTACCGACGGGGCTCATTTCGGGGGGTTACGCGCTTGCGTCTTCGTCTTCTTTGCGCCAGCGATTGTGCAGCCACAGCCACTGGGCCGGGTGCCGCATGATCTCCGCGCCCAGCACGTCGTTGATGAGCTGGGTCCCCGCTATAACATCGGCTTCGCGATCACCGGTGTCAGGCATCTCCAGCGGCGGCAGGAAATAGCACACTATGTGGTCGTCACCAGTTCGGCGCCCGAAAGCGGGCAGCACAACCGTACCCGTGCGCTGCGCGAACGTCGCCGGGCCGGTGAACGTCCGGGTCCTGCGCCCCAGGAAGTCCCCCAGCACCCCGCCCTTCTTCGCATACTGATCGGGCAGTATCCCCAGCAGGCCGCCGCTCTTGGCCACGCGGAACATCTCCCGCACTTCGGACCGCTCGATCACCCGCTCGCCCGCGCTCTCGCGCGATTCGTTGATCACCGACGCAGTCTCTCGGTCGCTCGAGTCTCGCGCCACCACCGCCAACTCATACCCGAGCCGCGCTATCCCAGCCGCCAGCATCTCCCAGTTGCCGAAGTGCGCGGTGGTGACGATGACGCCCTTGCCTTGAGCCGCTGCCGCCTCGAGCACCTCCGGATTCTCGAAGCTCACCAGGGCATCGAAATCCGCGTCACTCATCGCCGGCAGCTTGAACAGCTCCAGCATCGTCTTAACCGTGTTGCGGGTGCTGAAGTACCGGACCCGCTTGCGCTCGTAGGCCGTCAACCGGTCGCCCATCGCCAGCGCTATGTTGTCGTCGGCCATCCGCTGGCGGCTCGGTATGCACACGAAGATCAGCCAGCCGACGAAGTCGCCCAGCCGTTGCACAGAGCGGATCGGCAGGCGGCGCACCAGTCCCGCGCCCAGTTGCGTCAGCCAGCGCACCACGCGCCGGTTGATCCGTTTAAGTAACCCGGGATTATCCTGCGGCATTGCATATCAGACCCAGCATGGCGTCCCAGTCATCCCGGCCGTCGGTGATCTCCAGATCCACCCGCAGCGCGAACACCGGCGGCAGACCCTCGGGTGGCGGCGGGAGTTTGACTGCATCCTTCTCGGTCACTACGATCATATCCGGCTCATCCGCGCGCACGGCCCGCCGGATCGTCCGGTAGTCTTCATCTGCGTATTGATGGTGATCATCAAAAGCGATTCCCTCGGTCACCCGAGCTCCGAGCCCCAGCAACGTCCCCTCGAACGCCGTCGGATTGCCCAGCGCCGACACCGCCAGCACGCGCTTGCCCTGCAAATACTCGGCGGGCAGTTCTTCGCTCGGATCGCTCAGTGCGTAGAGGCCCGTGGGGCGGTGTCTGCAACGCATCACTGGGACATGTGGCGCGTGGCGTGCCACCGTCTGCGTGATCTGAGCCACATGCGCTTCGGGGGCCAGGTCCGAGTGGGTGATGAGCGCGTGTGTGGAGCGGCGCAGGTGACTCAGAGGCTCGCGCAGGTGCCCGCCCGGGAAGACTCGCGCTCGCGCCAGTTCGGCGGTCGCGTCCAGGAGCACGAGGTCCACTTGCCGGGCCATCCTGAAATACTGGAAACCGTCGTCGAGCAACGCCACTTGCGCGCCGCTCTGGGCAAGCAGATCAATGACCTTCTCACGTCGCTTCCCCACGGCCACCGGGCAGCCCGCAGTGGTGCGCGCGAGCATCGTCGCTTCATCGCCCGCTTCGTCCACTGAGACCAGTAGCGCTTCGCCGTCCGCGACCAGTACTGGCCCGGATCCGCTTTTGCGCTTATGTCCACGCAGTACGATCCCCGGGCACAGACCGCGGTCGAGCAACTCGCGTGCGATCGTCCGCGTCGTGGTCGTCTTGCCTGTGCCGCCAAGTGTCAGGTTCCCGATGCTGACCACCGGCAGACTGGCCCTGGTGCGCGCCTTCAGGCCTGTCTCATACAGTCCCAGGTTTGCCTTCAGCCCGGCGGTGTAGGGAAGGCTTGCCGCCCGCAGCAGCCACGTCGCGCACCCGGCGTGACCGGGCGACACCGCTCGGTGCCACTGATCCTCCACAGCCTACTCCTCCGCCTGGACGGACTCGCCAACCTGCTCGTCCAGCAGGATGTCAATAACCCGCTGGGCGTTGCGCTCTGACGCTCCCGCGTAGCGCTCCAGCAGCAGCCGGCCCCGCGATTCCATCAGCGCCAGGTCGCCCTCTGAGTTCAGCAGTCGGTCTGCGGTCTCAACCAGCGCATCCAGCCCGCTTACCTGTGATGCCACGCCTTCTCGCAGGCAGATCGCCGCGATGTCCCGCTGGTTCTGCATGTGCGGCCCGAACAGCACTGGTTTGCCCTGCGCGGCTGGCTGCAATACGTTGTGCCCGCCACCTGGCACCAGGCTGTTGCCGACGAAAGTCAGTGTGGCCACCGCATACACGCGCGCCAGTTCGCCCATCGTGTCGAGGATCGCCACGCATACCTGCGGGTCGCCCTCCGGCGCCAGCGGGTCCTGCCCGCCAGCCGCAAGCGCCCGACTGCGACGGTAGGCGTTGTAGCCATGCTCATGCACAAGCTCCTCCACCGCGCCGCCGCGTTCCGGATGCCGGGGGGCGATAAGCAGTTGCAGGTTCAGGCGCGAGACCCGCAGCCGTGTGAACGCCTGCAAGACGATCTCCTCCTCGCCCTCATGCGTGCTCGCCGCGAGCAGAACTTGATCCTCGCTGCCGAATCCGAAGTCCTGCAGATACTTGTTTGTGTCCGCTTCATTGACGGTCGGGAACTGCTCGTCGAACTTCGAGTTCCCCGTTACCACGACCTTACTCGCGTCAGCGCCCAGCGCCGTGAAACGATCCGCATCGATCTGCGACTGTGCGCAGATCAGGCTGATGTTCGACAGCACCCATCGGAATATCGGCCGGGCGATCTTCGCTTTCCCGAACGAGCGGTCGGAGATGCGCCCGTTAACCACCACTGACGGGATGCCGCGCCGGTCGGCCGCCTCCATCAGGTTTGGCCACAGCTCGGTCTCCACCAGCACGATGATGTCAGGGTCCATCAGATCCAGGACACGTTCGACTACCCACGGGAGATCGAAGGGGAAGTAGATCAGTGCATCGGGGTCAATGTTGCGGTTGGCGACCATCTCGCGGCCGGTGTCGGTCACCGTCGAGACCACAATGCGCGCCATCGGCTCCGCCAGACGAATCTGCTGGATCACTGGCGCCACCGCTGCCACCTCGCCCGCTGACACCGCGTGCACCCACACGACCGGGTCCGCGCTGTCTTTGACGGGTGCCAGCAACTCAGCCACTGCCCCCAAGCGTTCGCTGATCCGGGCCAGCGGCTTGTGTTGCACGATGATCCGCCACAGCAGAGCAAGCGCCAGCAGCGGCAGCAGTAGAACCCCCACAACGTTGTAGAGAACCCACGTAACACAGTAGCCGCGTTCGGGCCGGTGCCTTGGACGTGTCTCACTGGTCATGGTTGCCTGTCCTGTCGGTATTGCGCTCGCTAGTCGGGCTTGGTTCCCTGCTGCATCTGGTAGAGGCGCGCGTAGAGCCCGCCGCGTGCCAGGAGCTCATCGTGCGTCCCCACTTCCGCGATCCGGCCCTGCTCCATGGTCACGATCCGGTCTGCGTCCCGGATCGTTGACAGGCGGTGCGCAATGATGATTGACGTGCGATCTTGCATCGCGTTCTTGAGCGCTCGATGGATGGCCACTTCGCTCTCGCTGTCGAGCGAAGAAGTCGCCTCATCCAGGATCAGGATCCGCGGGTTGCGCAGCACCGCCCGCGCGATGGCGATCCGCTGGCGCTGGCCCCCCGACAACTGCGTGCCGCGGTCCCCGACCTGTGTGTCGTAGCCTTCGGGCATCTGCATGATGAACTCGTGGGCGTTTGCCATCTTCGCTGCGTCGATAATCTCATCGCTAGTTGCGTTGAGCTTCCCGTACGCGATGTTCTCCCGCACGCTGGCCCCGAACAGCAGCGTCTCCTGCGGGACAATGCTCATATGCGCTCGCAGCTCTTGGCGGTCTACCGCGCACACGTCGACGCCATCCACCAGCACGCGGCCCTCGGTAGGATCATACAGTCTCGGAATGAGATTGGCCACCGTCGTCTTGCCTGCGCCACTCGGGCCCGCCAGGGCCACAACTTCGCCTGGTGCGATGTCCAGGTTGAACTCACTGATGGCCGGTGACCGGTCCGCGTACGAGAACGACACGTTCTCGAAAGTCACGCGCCCTTCCACCGCAGGCACCGGCAGCGGCTCGGCCGGGGAGGGAAGATGCTCAGCCACATCGAGCAGCTCGCGATGCCGGGTTGCGGCGGCTGCGGCCCGCGCCAGATTCAGGTTCACGCGCGACAGCCGGTTGATCTGGGTCGTCACCAACTGCAGCTGGAACAGGAACATCATCACCTCGCTGGGGGTGATACGGTTCGCGGCTACCTCCAGCGATCCGTAGTAGAGAACCCCCACGATCGTCGCGCCTATCGTGGTGCCCACTATGGGCGAGTTCAGCCCTCGGGCCAGCGCCGCCTTCATCTCAGTGACAAGCACGCCGGTGTTCTCTGCATGGAAGCGTTCCTGCATCTGCTGCTGGATACCGAATATCTTCACCACACGGACGCCCGCCAGAGCCTCATGCAGCACCGTCGTCAGGTCGCCCATCTTCTCCTGCATCCGCCGCGCCAGACTCCGTATTCGTAGCCCGATCGCCCAGGTGATCAGCGCCACCACCGGGAGCAGCACCACCAGAACCACAGTGAGTCGCCACGACAGAAGCACCATCCAGACTATGCCATAGCCAATCGTGACGGGAGCCACGACAAGCCACCCCATGTTCGGCCCCAGCGCCCTTTGCAGAACCATCGTGTCGGTGTTGATGCGCGAGATCATGTCGCCGACACGCTGTCGATCGTAGAACGACATCGCCAGTCCCTGCAGGTGGCGGAACAGCGCGTGGCGCAATTCCATCAGCAGATGCTGGCCGACATATTCACCCATGTAGATCGAGGCCCCGGTGGCGGTTGCCGCCAGGAAGAGGAAAAGCAGGAGTTCCAGCGCGGCGTCAAGCGGATCGACAGGCTCACCAGCTGGCTCCTTGGGTGCCTCGACCTCGGCTATTCCTATGCCATCCATCCCGCGCATGTCGCCCGGGACCGAACCCGCCACCGGACCGATGATTGCATCGAAAAGGTGCTTGGTCTTGCTGATAGCCAGAGGCGCCAGGGCCCCCGCCGCGCACATGACCAGCAGTGCGAGCACGACCCCTTTCCAGTAGGGCTTCAGATATACCCTCAGGCGCCAGAGGTCGCTCATTCGCTTACTTCACCATCTCAATGAACATAATAGCTGCCAGCAGCCAGACGCTGAGAATGTTGGTGTGCTCGTGATTGCTCACCACTTCCCGCCAACTGAACGCGCCCCCTCCATTGGGGGTGCGAGGCGGCCGCGGTGTCCAGCGTGGCACGGTCCCGCAGTATTGCGTATAGTCATCGCCGAACTTCGCCTTCAGGAACTCCTCTTCGCTGGCAACCGTCACCATGTGCGTCACCAGCCACACCGCCACCGCCACACCCAGCATCACCCAGCGACCCGACATCAGCGCCAGCGCCACACCAACCATCAGATTGCCCACATACAGCGGGTTGCGGCACCAACCGTATGGCCCTCTGCACGCTAGCTGTCTGTCCTTAGCGAGATACCCCGCGCACGCCACCCGCAACACATGTGAGACCACCAGAAGCCCCGTGCCCCACCAGAACATCACTGGTACCGGCTCCGCCACCACCAACATTGTCAGTGCCACGAGCAGCATCAGGAATGTGCGCCGCCGCACCAGCACCAGCTTCACCCAGGCCAGCGCCTTTGCGGCTCCCTGCGTCTGCTCCATCTGCGCCCTCAGCATCTCGCGTGGGCTCGTGCAGTCGCCCGCGCGCTCTGAGTCCGTCATCTCGCTCCCACAGTCTTCGATCATTGTTTGCGGTCCATCATGTCCAGCGCCATTGACGCCACGCGATCGGACACGCCCGGCTCGCCCAGTTGTGCCCGCACATCCAGCAGGTTTTCGCGCACCTCGGCGTAGCGGCTCGTGTCACTGAGCAGGGCCAGCGCTTCAGTTGCCAGGTTCTCCGGTGCTGCTCGCGCTCCCAGAAGCTCTGGTACGATCATCTTCCCGGCTATGATATTTGGTATTCCCACCATGATTCTGTCATAACGCCGGATCAGGTTCTCCAGATACATCAGGCCGGTCCCGCGGTACATCACGACCATCGGGCACCCCGCCGCCGCCACCTCGAGCGTCGCCGTACCGGCCGAGGTGATCACCAGGTCGCTTGCGCACGCTATGCTCGGCGTCCCCGCCACCAGCCGCACGCCGGCCACGCCCGCTCGTCGCGCCAGGGCCTCCAGTCGCTGCGGTCGTACGCTCGGGGCCACCGACATGGCGAACTGTACCCCGGGCATCCGCTCGGCGATCAGCTTCGCCGCCCCCAACTGCGCCGGACCGTTGCAGCTGATCTCAAAGCCCCGACTGCCCGGCAGCAGCCCGATCACCGTCGCGTCAGCAGCAAACCCGAGCTCCTCGCGCGAACTGATGCGATCCCCGACGGGGGAGATGCGATCCACCACCGGATGTCCCACCCACGTCGCGTCCAGACCCTCGCTCTGCAGAATCTCGGCCGACCACGCAAAGGGCGTCGCCCAGCGGTCTATGATGGCCGCCAGCCGTCCGTAGCCGTGTGCCGTGCGTGACCAGGACTTCGGCGGGAAGTAGTAAAGTGTGCGTATCGTGGCGTGCTTGCGCACCAAGCGGGCCAGGCGCACATTGAAGGCCCCGAAATCCACCAGTACGAGCAGATCGGGACGATGCTCCACCAGCCAGCGCGCCGTCTGCCGTATGCGCACCGACAGCTTTGGCAGACGCCTTAGCGAGTCCAGGACCCCCATCCCGCCCCACTCGTTACTGTCGAAGAGCAGCTCGAAACCCGCGTCCCGCATTCCCTGCTGGCCCACGCCCGCCAGATGCACGTCCGCCTGGGCCGTCAGCGCCCTGCCCAGCATGGCAGCGTGCTGGTCCCCGGACGGTTCACCTGCCACAACGAACACGGTCGGGCGGCCCGGCATGAGGTGACTCCCTGCGCGTCGCGCCTGCCAGTGCTAATGGGGGTTGTTCTGCCGCCCCCGGTACCCCTGGTCGATGCGCTCGATGAACTCAATGAATCGCTTGACCATATCGGTAGGCTCACCATCTGCCCGCAACGACGCGATCGCTTCGGAGGTGTTCATCTCCGACCGGTAGATCGTCTTGTAGGCCCTGTGCACGGCCCGGCGCTCTTCTTTGCCGACTCCGCTGCGCTCCAGACCGATGATATTCACGCTGCGGAACTCCATAGGGTTCCCATCTGCGATCAGCGTCGGTGGAACGTCCGCGTTGACCTTCGTCATGCCCCCCAGCATCGCCAGCGTGCCGATGGTCGAGTACTGGTGCAATCCCACGAAGCCGCCGATGTTCACTCGGTCCTCTATTGTGCAGTGCCCGCCGATCCCCACGTAGCTGCCCACCATGGCGTTGTTGCCAATGATCGTGTTGTGGCCCGCATGCGAATACGCCATCACTGCGTTGTTGGCGCCCAACCGCGTGACTTCACCTTCCCCGGTCGCCCGGTGAATGGTCACGTACTCGCGCAGCATATTGCCCTCGCCGATCTCGACGAAGCTCTTTTCACCCTTGAACTTCGCGTCCTGCGGTTCGCCGCCGAGAACCACGCCCGTATCCAGCGTGCAACCAGCCCCCATTGTCACGTACCGCTTCACGTGGCAATGCGCCCCAATCCGGCAACGGTCGCCGATGGTCACATCGTCCTCGATGATCGTGAACGGGCCGATCTCGACATCCTCGCCCAGTACCGCTCCTGGCGCCACGATTGCCGATGGGTGTATTTTCATCTCTACCCTCCAGATTACTGCTGGGAACTGCCGCAATCTGCCCGCGCGTTGGCCGTCCCCGAGAGCGCCACGCGCCCTCAACGAAAGTGATGTTTCCCGGGTGCAGTCGGCCCTTACTCGGCGTCGGCCAGTGCGAACAGGATCTCGGCCTCTGCCGCCACTTCTCCGTCGACTGTCGCAACCGCCTGCGCCTTCCCGATGCGGCCCTTCGATCTGGTCAGCTCCACCTCAATGCGGAGCGTGTCGCCCGGCAGGACGGCCCGGCGGAAGCGCACGTCATTCAGGCCGCCGAAAAGTGCCAGCATCCCACGATTGGCCTCCAGACTGAGCAGGAGAATCCCGCCCACCTGCGCCATTGCCTCGAGGATCAGCACGCCCGGCATCATGGGGTTCCCCGGCCAGTGCCCCGTAAACTGAGGCTCGTTCGCGGTCACGTTCTTGATCCCCACACCACGCTTCCCCGGTTCGAGCTCTATCATCCTATCGACGAGCAGGAACGGGTAGCGATGCGGGAGTATGTCCATGATTTCCTTGGCCTGAAGCATGTCTGTGCGCCTCCAGTCAGGCACGCGCCAACCCAGGCACGCATAACGGTGTCCCGTCCGCGCTCCCAGGCGTTCTTTGGAACCGGGATTCTAAGGCGCGGCGATTATACATGACGCGTTCTGGGGGTGTCAAACAGGCGCCGAGCCCCTCAGATGAGGTAACTGGCAGCCTGAAGCCACGCCTGTGGGGCCCTCCCCGAACAGTTGGTTAGACCTGTTCGGAGGCCACAAGTTGCGGTCTGCACGCCGAGGGATCGCGCCTGAGGCGCTTCTACATCAGGGGTACGTCGTTGATGATCAGCCGGAAGTCGCGCCCTAACATACGTGCTGATTTGCGGCTGATCACCATGCGGTCGAGGAATATCTCGAAATACTCCATCACTGACCCGATCTCCGTGTCAATCTCCATCTCCAGCACAATGAGCGACTCATCCGAGGGCAGGGAGAGTTGTGTGTTGCGCGCCGCGTAGTTGATACGGTCGTGGATATCGAAAGCCGCCATCACCGGGTTGCGCACCCGCTCGCGCGCAACATCCGCCTTATCGGCAATGATGACTGCCGCGCCGATATCCGTCGTCGGCTCGCCTGCTTCCGCCTCGTCATGGCTGCCGATCGCCGCCATCACCTGCGTGACCTCGGCCAGCGGCATCCCGCGCTCTCGCAACATGTCGAAAGCGATCAGCGCGCTTGACATCGCGTGCGTGGCCCGTGAAATCACGTTGCCCACATCGTGCAAGAGTCCGGCGATCTTCGCCAACTCGATCTCGCGCTCGTCATAGCGTCCGAGCTCGGCCAGTATCCTTTCGGCGGTCTCCGCCACCTTGCTCGCATGGCGCACGCCGTGTTCGGTGTAGCCGATCGCCGCCATCTGTGCGTCAGCGGCCATCAGCATTTCGCGGACGCTCTCGTCCGCGCGCAGCGATGCGTAGGTAACGAGTGTCTCACTCACCGTCATCAATCCCTTCACGTGCCCCCTGTTGGCGTGCCATCAGCCAGTCGACCAGCAGCCACCCAGCCCCGATCGCGAACATCAACACGCTCGCCGCCTGCGCCTGCGTCAGCGACGGTATCAGATCGTAGGAGTGCGCGGTGGCGCCCCGTCGCAGATACTCGACTGCGAACCGGTAGACCGAATACAGCACCAGATACACCAGCGCCAGATGCCCGGGGCGTCGCAGGCGCGGTTTCACCTTTATGAGGATGAAGAAGATCCCGATATTGAGTGCCGCCGCGTAGAGCTGTGTCGCGTGACGCGGCACCAGCCCTTCGTTGCCCGCCAACTCGTGGAAGCAGACCCCCAGCGGCCCGTCGGTCGGTATGCCGTAGCAGCAGCCGTTCAGGAAGCACCCGACGCGCGTGATGGCGTAGCCCAGTGCGACGCTCGGTATGACCAGGTCCACGATCCGACCGTACCCGAGACCTCTGCGGACGATCAGGATGCTGCCCGCGCCCCACCCGCCAATCAGGCCTCCGTGGAAGCTCAGGCCGCCCTCCCATACGCGCAGCAATTGCCCCGGATGCTGCGCGAAGTCCTGCCAGTTGAGCAGCGCCGACACCACGCGCGCGCCGACGATTGCCCCGATCAGGATGACGATAGTCAGGTCGATCAGCGTCTCTAAGGTGATATCCTCTTCATCCCGCGACGCATGCGCCGCCCACGCCAGCCCCAGCCCGAAGCCCACCATAAGCATGGTGCCCCACGAGCGCACTTTCACCGGCCCCCAGCGGTTCACCGCCAGCCATAGCCCCATGCCCAGAGCCGCGCCGATCAGCCCGAGCACGACCAGACGGCCGGTAGGCGCAGGTTCATCCTCGCCGTCAGCCTGTCGGCCGCGCAGGTCCACGTACAACACGAGGGCCGCGCCCAGCACAATCGCCAGCGCGGCAGCCCAGTCGGGCCATGGACCAAGTTCAATGAGCGTCGAGCGCATCTTGCTTACTCCTGCTCGGGTCCGGGCGCCGCTCCCGGCATGCGCAGCGCGGCGATGATAAACAAGATCGCTCCCACTGTGATGCCGATGTCCGCGACGTTGAAGATAGGCCAGACCTGCAGATCAATGAAGTCAATAACATGGCCCAGCCGCAGCCGGTCCACCAGGTTGCCCACGGCGCCCCCAAGCAGCATCGCTGCGGCGGCTTCGACCATCCGCCCGGCCTGCGCCAGCCGCGGTCCGGATAGCAGCAGCCCGATGGCCACCACGCCTGCCACCGCTGCCAGCGCTGATGTCGCCCACGGAAGCACGCTGAACGCGCCCCCGGTATTAGTCACATACGTCAGGTCAAGAATGCCGCCGATGACGGGGTAGGGCTCGCGGGGTGCCAGCATCGACACCACCGCCAGCTTGGAGGCCTGGTCCAGGCACAGTACACCCAGAGCCAGCAGGTAGAAGAGGAATGGCCTGCGGACACGGTCTCCCTGCGGGCATGCCTTTCCGCCGCTTCCGCCCTCAGACGGCGCGGTCGGCTCTATATCCCCGACAGGCCCGATCGGCAGTCCTTGCATAGTGTCGCCCACGGCAGGGCGTTCAGTCGCTTCTTCGTGATCTGCTTGCCGCAACTGTCGCAGGTCCCGTAAGTACCGTTCTCGATCTTTGCCAGCGCCGCGTTGACCTCTTCGTACAGCTCTCGCAAGCTGGCGCCCAGCGCGATCGATTGCGCTCGCTCTACCGTCTCCGTCGCGGCGTCTCCTCCGGGTTCGTCAAAGTCCTGCCCGACTGGCTCGGAGTGCAGACGGTCGCGTCCAGCCGCTCGGTCATCGAGGCGCTTGAGATCCCCTCGCAGCCGATCTCGCTCAACTTCGAGCAGCTCCTTGAACTTCTCTATCTCCAGGCTTCGTTTACGCGCCAACGTAGATTGCCTCCAATATCGAGATGAGAGCGCACCCTAATTCCCCCAGGTCATCAGGCGACCTTCCTGCTCCACTCATTGAGCTACAATCGTGTTTACCCTGTCCGCGCAACGCTTACACAATTCGACGTGATCGCTCTGTGCGCCGGTTGTCTCTGACCGCATCCAGCACCGTGTGCACTTCTCCCCTTTGGCCAGCGATGCCTTCGCTGCTGCCCCCACCGTCGCGTCGATTTCCCCGTCAAACTCGCCTGCTTCGTGCAGCACCACCTTTGAGACGATGAAGAACTCGTTAAGTTCCTCGTCCAGACTCTCGAGCAGTTCTCTCGCCTCTGCGTTCACATACATGTCCAGCTGCGCTTCGACGGGGTTGGACACGATCTCCGTCGTCTTGGCCTCTTCCAGTGCCGCCATCGCCACTGCACGCAGCTCCATGGCTCCGTCCCAGCGCGCCGCCAACGCGTCGTCGATCAGCGATTCATCCGCCTCGGGCCAGTCGGTGAGCTGTATGCTATCCTCGAGACTCGGGTCGATCTCCTCGCGCATCGACTGCCACAGTTCTTCAGCCGTGAACGTCAACACCGGCGACATGATCTTGGCCAGTGCCTGCAGGATAGCCCACATCGCCGTCTGCGCCGAACGTCGCGCTGGTGAAGACGCCACGTCCGTGTACAGCCGGTCCTTGAGCACGTTCAGGTACAGGGCGCTCAGGTCCGCGTCACACAGCGCGTGCAGGTCCCGGTGCACGATGTGCAGGTCCCACTTGTCATACGCCGCGGTGATCGCCTTCAGGCGCCGCTGCAACCGGTCCAGTGCCCACCGGTCGATCTGCATCATCTCGGCGGGCGCCAGGGCGTCCTCGGCCGGGCTGAAGTCCTGCAGATTCTGCAGCAAGAACCGTCCCGTATTGCGGATTCGCCGGTACGCGTCCGCCACCTGCTTCAGGATGCTCTCAGAGAGCGCCATTTTCTGGCGGAAGTCCGCGTACGTGAACCACAGGCGCAGAACGTCCGCCCCGAACTCGTCGTATATCTCACTTGGGCTGATGATATTGCCCTTGCTCTTCGAAAGCTTCGAGCCCGTCTCATCCACGAAGAACCCGTGTCCCACAACCGTCTTATACGGAGCCGGATCGCCAAGCGCCATCGCGACCCACAGTGACGTCTGGAACCAACACTGGTACTGGTCGTCGCCCTCCAGATACAGATCCGAGGGGAAGCTCAGTTCCGGGTGCGGACGCACCACGCAGTAGTGCGAGCACCCCGAGTCCACCCACACCGACATGATGTCGGGTTCTTTGACGAAGCTCGTGCTCTCGCAGCCCTCGGCCGGGCAGGTCGCCCCTGCCGGCACCAGGTCAGCCGCATCGCGCTCGAACCACACATCGGCCCCGTGCTCGGCCACCAGGTCCCGCACGTGCGCGATAGTCTCCTCCGTCAGCAGCATCTCGCCGCACTGCTCGCAGTAGAACACCGGGATAGGCACGCCCCACTGCCGCTGGCGCGAGATGCACCAGTCTGGGCGCGCCTGCACCATACCCGCGATGCGGCTTTCGCCCCACGCCGGGTTCCAGTGCACGGTCTTGATCGCGTCCAGCGCCTGCTGGCGGATCTTGTCGATGTTCATGAACCACTGTTTCGTGGCGCGGTAGATAACTGGCCGGTGGCAGCGCCAGCAGTTCGGATATTCGTGCGCTATCTCCGCCTCGCCCAGCAGGGCGTTGGCTGCGCGCAGGATGTCTTTGACTGCCTCGTTTGACTGGTCGGCCACCTTGCCCGCCAGTTCCGGGCCTGCCTCGTCCGTGTACACACCCAGGTCATCCAGTGGGCTGATGACGTCCAGACCATACTTCAGCGCGGTCTCATAGTCCTCCAGACCGTGCCCCGGGGCGGTGTGCACCGCGCCCGTGCCGTCCTCCACGGTGACATAGTCAGCCAGCACGACCCGCGAGTCGCGCTCATACATCGGGTGCTTCGCTACCAGGCCTTCGAGCTGCTCGCCCGTGGCTCGGCCCACCACCTCATAGTCTTCGATCCCACACTCAGCCATCGAGCGGCCCAGGAGCTCCTCGGCCAGGATCACTGTGCCCTTCTCGGTGCGGGCCAGCACATACTGTGCGTCCTTGTGCAAGGCGATGGCTGTGTTACCGGGTATCGTCCACGGTGTGGTGGTCCAGATCAGGAAGCTGACTGGCCCTTCGGGCACGTCCTCGAAAGGCAGGCTCGTCGTGTCCGGCACCCCGAAGGCCACGTAGATGGCAGGCGACGTGCGGGTGCCGTACTCGATCTCATCTTCGGCCAATGCGGTCTCGCAGTGGTAGCACCAGTACACCGGCCGCAATGCCCGGTAGACCATGTCGCCCATCGCGAACTTCCCGAAAGCCTCGATCTGTCGTGCCTGGTAGTCGGGGTTCAGCGTCAGATACGGGTTGTCCCAGTCGCCGCGGATGCCGATGCGCTTGAACTGCTCGCGCTGCACATCCACGTACCCGAGCGCCAGATCCCGGCACAGCCCCCGCCACTCCAGCACGCTCACATCGTGCCGGTCGATGCCCTTCTCCTTTTGCACGCTCTGCTCGGTGGGCAGGCCCTGAGTATCCCAGCCCGGCGTATACGGGCAGTCGAAGCCGCGAAGCGTCTTGTACTTGAGCGTGATGTCCTTCAGAATCTTGTTGAGCGCCTGCCCCAGGTGGATATTCCCGTTGGCATAGGGTGGGCCGTCATGGAGTATGTACTTTGGCGCGTCCGCCCGAGCTTCTCTTACGCGCGCGTAGATATCCATATCCTCCCAGATCGCGAGCACGTCGGGCTCGCGTTTGGGCAGGTTGCCCTTCATAGGGAAACCGGTCTTCTGCAGGTTCAGCGTCTGCTTGTAGTCCATCGCTTATGCCTCATCACCAGGGGGCGCCCCGCCGCGCCATCGGTCGAGTGTCCGCCTGTACACATAATGCCGGCAGTGTACAGCCGCCGAACCTGATGCGTCTCAGGCTCGGCGACGTGCAGTCCCGGCGTCAATACCCATCTTGAGGCGATAGTCTACCATACCGCCCCGCGACTTTCAAGCCACCAACCGCTTGCCGGCGCCATCGTGACTGCTGGCCTGAATCATGTCGTCTGGCGGGTGATCTTGTGAAGGGCCTGTCGTGCTCGTTGCCCCCTGTTCACCCGCCACGTGCAGGAAACCGCCCGAGTCCGGCGAATTCCCTAAACAACCTGACCCACGGAAGGACGGTGTTGTCATGAACATCAACTTGGGGAACGCGGCTGGTGGTGCGCTTGCTGGTGGCGCCGGCAAAGCGGCCAAGGGCGGCTGTGGCTCGATATTCGGTGTCCTGATAGGCCTGCTCCTTGTGCCACTGGGCTTCTACCTTGTCTACTACGGCGAGGTCAAGCTGGTCAATCACGGCAAGGTTTTCGACGGTCTTGAGATGGTTGCTCCAGAACAGGCCAAAGCTGCTGAGGGGCTTGTGAAGACCTCTGGCGCGGCTGATGGCGATTTCCTCAATACGGAATATTGGGACGGCCCGGCTCTCTACGTCCGCGAGAGCACTGAGGAGTACAAAGAGGAGAAGGACGACGAGGGCAAGGTCGAATACGAATGGAAGTCTGTCGGCTCCGAATCCGAGTGGGCTAGCTTCTCCGTGGGTGGCATCCCGCTCAAACCCAAGGGCGCCAACCCCGTGGGTGAGGAAGAGATCTGGAAGGGCTACAAGGCTCGTGGCATGAACTCCTTCACCGAGGGCGGCGGATCCAGCGGCTCCGCCCAGGTCGGCGACCAGCGCCTCACGGTCAACGTCCTCGACGCCCGCAAGAACGTCATCGTCGTCGGTGAGATGGCCTCTGACGGCATCAGCGGCGGCTCCACATTCGTTATCAGCACGCTCGCCGAGACGGCGACCTCTCAGACCTTGCACACTGAGTACAAGGTCTCGTATTGGCTGATGAAGGGTGGCGCGGTCTTCGCCATCGCCATCGGGATTCTGATGATCTTCGGTCCGCTGCTGACCATCGTGGGCTACATCCCGCTTATCGGCGAACGCATCTCAGGCGTCTTCGTCTTCGGCGCCTTCTTCTTCGCGATCGTGGCAGTGGGCATCACCACGCTGCTTATCAAGCTCTTCTGGGTGTTACTCATCCTCGCGATCGCCGGCATTGCGCTGCTTATCTGGAAGGGCTTCTCCTCGCCGCGCACCAAACCCGGTGCGGTGGCCATGCCTGCCGCGGGGGCAGTCGCCACGCCGATGGCCACGCCCGCGCAACCTGCGCCCCAGCCCGCTCCACGACCCGCGCCAGCACCAACTGTGCAGCCGACTGCGAGTGGGGCGATGGAGACCGGACCTGACTATGACGCCGATGGGGACCTGATCTGCCCCAACTGTCAGGACAAGATAACGGACGCTGATAACTTCTGCATGAATTGTGGTGCCAAGCTCGATCAGGGCCGACTCATCAAGTAGTTCGGGCGCGCAAGCGTAACCCACGAGGAGGAGTAACCATGGAGTATACCGTTCGCGGGACCGTAATGCAGAGCGTCGAAATCTCGCTCAACCAGGGCGAGTCGGTCTTCACTGAGGCCGGCGGGATGGCTTGGATGACCACCAATATGGACATGGAAAGCGGGATGAAGGGCGGTCTGATGGCGGGCCTCACCCGCGCGCTGTCGGGCGAGTCCCTGTTCATGACTGACTACACCTGCAACTCTGGGACCGGCTTCATCACCTTCACCACGGAAACTCCCGGGAAGATCATGGCCATGCCGCTCGAGCCGGGGCAGAGTCTGATCTGCCAGCGCGACGCCTTCATGGTTGCGCAGGCGGGCGTCACTCTCGAGATGCACTTCCAGAAGAAGATCGGCGCTGGCCTCTTTGGTGGCGAAGGCTTCTTCCTGCAGAAGATCACCGGTCCGGGCCTGGCGTGCATGGAACTCTCCGGCGAGATCATCGAGTACAACCTTGAGGCCGGTCAGCAGCTCAAGATTGACCCCGGTCACGTCGCCATGACCGACCCGACTGTCGACTTCGACATCACTATGGTCAAGGGCATCCGCAACATCTTCATGGGTGGCGAAGGCCTCTTCCTCGCCACCGTCACCGGTCCGGGCCGCGTCTGGTTGCAGAGCATGCCGCTGCGCAACCTGGCCCACCGCATGATCCCGTACCTGCCCTTCAAGAATGACTGAGTCCCGCTTGTCCCGCGAACCTGCCCAACCGAGAGCCCGGCCACCCGGCCGGGCTCTCATCTGTACCGGAACAAACTGCCCGTTTGGCCTGTTTGTATGCACAATCGTGCAGAACTGCATTGTGGAGGTATTGAGGATGAGCCCGCGCGCACTTCTGACGTCACTTGTCGTGGCCTGTCTGCTCGTCACGTCACTGGCGTTCGCCCAGGAAATGCCCGCTTACGCATGGGACATGCCGGTCGAGAATGTTGCTGTGTTCGATGGCCTGACCTACGCATCAGGCGGGGTAGCCGTGACCGTTGCTGAGGGCTACTGTGGCCCGATCGTGGTCGAACTGCCTGACGAGGCCGGCCAGAACCAGCCCGCTGTCACGGGCCTTGAGGCCCTCGGCGCGGGCGTCGTCAAGATCGAGCAGGGCGGCGAAGTGATCTTCGAGGACGACATCTACGGCGCGATGTTCCGCTTCCACCCGGACGACTACGAGGCGTTCGTCACCGTTGAGGGCCAACAGGCGCGCCCCGAGGCAGGCCTGCGCAAGCTTCTGCTACACGCCTGCTACGGGAGCTTCAAGCGCTTCTGGCACCGGGGGATGCAGGCCTTCGTGCCTCCGCAGGCGACCGTCGCGGCCTATGTCTACTCCGCGAGCCACGGCGGGGTCATGATCTACCAGAAGGACGGCCAACTCGTCGGCTACTGCATGGACACGAAATCCGAGATCTTCCGGCACTGACCCGACCCCCTTAACACCAAACACCCCCGCCATCGAGGCGGGGGTGTCGTGGTTTGTGACGGAGGTTGCGTCGTGCGACTACGGAGTTATCTGCTGTGCGCTCGCGGCTCGCTCGGCCATCCGCTTGCGGTAGAGATAGGATGGCTCCAGCGGCACTTCGCGCCCCAGTAGCTCGCTCAGATAGGCCACCTTCGACCGCGCGTGCGCATTGAGTGCCGATGTGTCCGCGGCCATCTGCCACTGCGTCAGTGCTCGCTCGTAGTCTCCGGATCGCTCGTAGATCAGGGCCTTCAGGTGCAGTGGGATGATCGAGTTTGGCGAGACCGCGATGTACTCGTCCACCGCCGCGTGCGCCTCCGTGAACTGCTGAGCTTCCATCATCCGCCATGCAGGCACGTATCGCTGCTGGATGGTGATGGTCGCGCCCACGGCGGTGTGGTCATTGGGTCGGCGCTTGAGGCAGTAGTCGTACCACTCCAGCGCCTGGTCGATTTCCGGTAGTCGTTCCCACGAGTGGGCGATCATCCGCTCTATGTACTCAGGGTGCTCGAACTGCAGCGACGCCTCGAGCCACCGGCTCGCCTGCTCATAGTCGCGGATCTTGTCGAAGTACGTCCAGCCCAACTCGAAGTATAGCTCATACCTGTCGGGATTCCACGAGATGCCCTCTTTGAGGGCGTTGACTCCCGTCTCCAGCAGGTCTGCTCGCTTCTCTGGCTCTTCCGTCTCCACGAACAGATTGTAGGCGCAGTGCCACGCTGTGATTCGCCACGGCTCCAGCCAGTGCGGGTCGAGCAAGGTCGTCATTCGCATCAGGCTCAGCGCGTCCCACTTCGTCCCCCCGCCCTCGTGCCACATCGAGTGCGTCTTCATCCACATCATCGACGCCGCTATCTCGCGGAAGCCGCCCAGCATCGCTCCCACGATGACGCCCGTCATCGCCGGTGCATCGTACTGAAGCACCTTCGTCACGGTCGTCGGCGGCGCATACCCCAGCACCGTCCGTTCGTAGTCTATATGCTTGTACAGCGGCTGGATACCCACCCACAGGGCGATGACCACCAACCACCCAACCAGTTTTCCCGTTGTCCTGCTCATAGTCTCACCGCTCCAGGGCCGCAGCCCTCGGGTCTGTGTCGCCTACACTTCGCGATCGTTGAAGAACAGGTACCCGAGCATCAGCACGATCGCCACATAGATCACGCCCATCCCCGCCACCTTACCGAGGTGCTCCCAGCTCACTGGAATATCCTTGAGTATCGACTCGCGTATGTCGAAGTTCTCAAAGTGCGGGAGGATGCGGTAGACCGTGCCCAGCACGGCCCGCGCGATCCAGCTCGTGTCCGTGTGCGACGGGTCCGCCAGGTGGCCGAAGAAGCTGCTCATCTGGCCCACGAAATACACGAAGAAGGTGAAGACCGCGCCCAGTATCCACGAGAAGACCACCGACGCCACCACCGCAATGCTCATCACCACGGCCATCTCCGCGAAGTTCAGGCAGATCGCCTTCGCCACGTTCGCATACATGAAGTTCATCGAGTAAGTGGCCGATTCGCCCGGCGCCGAACTCGCGATGTCCCTGAACTGAGGCGCCTTGATCGCGAACACCACGTAGAAGGTGACACCCATCAGCGCCATGTTGCTGATAACCGTCGCCAGACCGCCCAGATACTTGCCCATCAGGAACTGCATGCGCGTCACGGGCTTGGCCAGCAGCGTGTAGATCGTGCGCTTCTCGATCTCGTCGGGGATCAGCCGAGAGCCCAGGAAAATGGCGATCAGCATGCCGAAGAACCGGATGGAGCCAAGCCCCACATCGATCAGCATCTTCAGCTCTGCGCCCGGCTGCAGATACGTGAATACCCACGACGAACCGATGATCAGGATTGCGAACACCAGAATCCCGTTCAGGAATCGGCGCCGCCAGCCCTCATGGAAGGTGGCTTTCGCCACTCGATAAATCGGTCGCATCTCAGGCTGTCTCCTCTCCAACAACTTCGATGAAGACCTCTTCGAGCGTTCGGCGGTCTGGCCCCACGGTCAGCAGCGTGCCGCCCTCGCTGGTCACCACGCCCGCCGCCTCGAAGGCGCTCTGCTGCCCGTCGAACAGGAAGCGCACGGTGTCGTCGAGCTTCACAACGCCCGTCGCCCGCTGCGCGAGCTTCGCTTCCAGTTCATCGCTCAGGCCCGTGGTCTCCATCCGGTAACGCTTCTCATCGCCCTCAAGCAGCTCCATCACGCTGCCCTGGGCTATCAGCTTGCCGCGTGCCAGGATCCCGATGTGGTCGCAGAGCGGCTCCATCTCCTTGAGCAGATGCGAGCACAGGAAGATGGTCTTGCCGCGATCGCGCAGCTTCAGGATGACCTCGCGGATGTCCTTCGCGCCGATCGGGTCCAGACCCGACGTTGGCTCGTCAAAGAACACCAGGTCCGGGTCGTTGATCAACGCCTGCGCCACGCCCACGCGCTGGCGCATCCCGCGCGAGTAGTTCTGCACCCGGTAGTGCCGCCGCGTCCACATGTCCACCAGTTCCAGCAGCTCCTGGATGCGCTTCTCGAGCGTCGGTCCTCCCATCCCGAACAGGCTCCCGTACATGCGCAGAAGCTCGGGCGCCGTCAGGTGCTCGTAGAAATACGGGCCCTCCGGCAGATACCCGACCCTCTGCTTGTACTCGGAACTGCCCAGTGGCAGGCCCATAACTTCGCCCGTCCCCGATGTCGGGAAGACCAGGCCAAGCAGCAGCTTGAGCGCGGTGGTCTTCCCCGAGCCGTTTGGACCGACCAGCCCGAAGATCTGTCCCTCTGTCACGTCCAAGGACAGATTGTCGAGGCCCAATTGTGTGCGGCCCCAGCCCACCTTGTAGATCTTGGTCAGATTCTCAGTGCGTATGGAAAGAGCTATCGTCGCCACCTCCCAGCGGCTTTTCCGCCGCGGGCTTTCGCGTCTGAGGTGTCATCTGGAATGAGTTCACCCGGTTCAACGCCATGCAGTGGCCAGCAGGTTCCCGACTGGCACACTTTTTTCTGGCCTGCTTCGGCTAACCCTCTCCTGCGGCCCCATGACGCACCGGTAACTGATCGATCCCAGCTTCGGCCGCCGCCACATCTGCCGCGAAGATCATGATCTTCTGGCCGCGAGTATCCACGAAGCCGCCCTCGCGTTCGCGGTGCGACCACCCGTCCGAAACATACGTCAGGCCGTCCGCGCAGCCCACACCGCGCGCATCATTGAGGCATGCCCCGATCCACTCGAGCGCCAGTGGCCGCCCGTCTTCAGGGCTTATCCGCAGCAGCCAGTTCTGCGAAACCGGATCGTTCTGGTTCGGCTTGGCCGGCGGATACGCAGTCAGGCTGACGATCACATCAGTGCCGTCATAGCCCACGCCCGCCATGTGTCGACGCACGCCATCGAACAGGTAGCTCACAGGCCAGCCAGCCTTCACGGCGCACGACGACAGGCTGCACGCCTTCATCCCCACCCGCTCCTGCTCGGGCAGATAGATCGTGTCATCCCCAACCATAGTCACGCCCTCGGCGGCATGATCGGGGTCTGGTAGGTTCAGGTCGCGCAGGAATCGCCCGAAGCCATCCGGCCCGGCGGTTACAGCCGCCGCGCGCGCGCCCTTGTCGCTCTGATCATCCAGCACCAACAGGTTGCCGTCCGGCAGTATCGTCAGGCCCTCCGGACCGGTCATGCTCACCTCGGTGCCCTCGAACGGGTTCGTGGACACACTCGCCAGCAACGCTCCCGTGGATCGGTCCAGACAGTGTATCCGGCCCGCGGGGCGGCCCGTATCGTCTCCCACATAGATGCACCGATCGTCCAGCGTCAGGCCCTCCGCGTCGCCGACGCCGCCTCCGGCGAAGTTCGCGAGCGTATCGATGACCCCGACGCAGACCGGCTGAGTTGGCGTCAGCGCCACGTTCTCAGGCTGCCCGCCCGCTCGCGTCCACTGCACGGTGAGCGTCTCCGCCGGTGCTCCCGCGTCATTGTGGGCGGCCAGCACGTTCGGCGCCAGCGCCTCTTCCAGTGGCCGCGTGAACTCGTTCGCATACATGTAAAGCGCCGCGTGCGCCGGCTCGCGGCTGCCCTCTTCGTCCCGCGAGCCGTCCGGCTTATACAGGTCCACCGCGCCGATGTCCCAGCGCCCCGCGCCCTCGAACCGGCAGTGATTGACGATCACCACGTTGTTCTTCGGGTCAAGGTTCGGCGTGTTGATCAGTTCGAGATTGTCCTCCGGGTTGCCCCCGAATGTGCAACCCACCAACACAACCACAGCGCGGTCGCGCAGCCGCACCTCGATCCCGTCGTCGCCGTTGTCCATGAACTGGCAGCTCACGCACACGAACCCCGCGTTCCCGTCATAGTCCAGCCCGTCGTCGGTGTTATCGTGGAAGTTGCAGCGCAGCGCCCGCCCCTGTGTGCTCTCGAGGTCTACGCCGTCCCCACACTTGGTGACTTCGCACTCGGTCATATACAGCCGCGTCTCCACTGAGCCCTCGAACCCCACGCCGTCATCCTTGCCCCCCGTCAAGAGCACATTGTTCAGATGCAGCGATACGCCCGCCGCCGCCAAGATGCAGCTGCGCGCCGGGCCCACCGTCAGATACTCGATCAGCGTATCGGCCTGCACGCTGATGGCCACTTCGCCCTCGCCGGTCCCACAGGTGATGATCGTTGCGTCGCGATCTGAGCCCTTAATGGTCAGCGGCTTGTCTACCACTATCTGCTCGGTATAGGTACCTGGCGCGAGCTTCACCACGTCGCCTGCTTGAGCCGTGGCGATGGCCTCGGCCACCGTGGCGCAATCCCCAGGCACTCCGATGACTGCTGAGAATGCTGCTCCTGTGCACAGCGTCGCCACAAGGCACGCCGCGATAGTCGCATACCGTCCGTTCATGGTCGTTGCACGCTCCCCGTTGTTTGCCGACGTCCTGCCTACCTACTGGTGTCGGCGCATAGAATTCGCCCCGCCCCCGTCGGCACCTGCCTAGAGGTCCCCGCGCTGGCGGCAACGAATCTGCTGGCGTAGCAGTCGCCGGCTGGTCGGCTCCAAGCGGGGGGTGCAAACGCTAACCGTGGAAGCTGGGGGGCGCGGGGGTTTCACGTTGATCGAGATGATCGTGGTGGTTGCGATCATGTTGATCCTGTCTGCCATGCTCTTTCCCGTCCTCGAGGCGGTGCAGGGCAAGGCTGAGCGAACTTCGTGCCTGTGCAATCTGCGCAATTTGGGGATGGCTTCCCGGCTCTACGCCGACGACAACGATGGGCGCATAGTGCCCGCCAGCATCGCTGGCCCGCCGGGCTACTACGGCATCTGCTGGGACTCGACCATCCAGACCTACCTGCGCAACGAGCAGATACTCATCTGCCCGTGCGACGAGAACCCGACGGTCAGAGTCCCAGGCCGGATCTCGTTGCCACACAGTTACGGCATCAACTTCGCCCTCGCTTTTGTGGGCGGCTACAACGGTTCGTCGCTGCTCCTGTACCAGGTTACTCAGCCTTCGCAGGCGATCCTCTTCTGCGAGATCGAGGGCAGCTATCGGACCTTCGGTGTTTGCCACGACGACGATGGTCTCGAGCGCGTCGCTCAGGACCGCCATGGTTGCGGCAGCAACTACACGTTCCTTGACGGTCACGCCAAGTGGCTCAGGCCCCAGGACACAACCAACCCAAAGAACCTCTGGAACCCCTGAGGCCCGGGCGCTGTTCGCCGACATCCCGATCTCCAGGAGAATAGCCGCCATGCCGATGACCTCTCGCGAACGCCTGCTCTGCGCCATCAACAAGGGCACCCCAGACCGCGTCCCCGTGACCCCCTGGGGCCTTGGCCACATCCCTCCCGAGTCCGAGCTGGCGCATCGCCTCATCAAGGAATGCGACCCCTTCATCGGCATTGGCATCGGCGGGTATGACTGGTTCCTCGGCAGTGCCGCCACGAGCCACGCCGAAGAGGTCGATGGCGAGACCTGGAGCGTCCTCGAGACCCCCAGGGGCGAACTGCGCTCGCTGTTCAAGCGCACCGAGGTCACCGGCGCGCAGATGGTCTTCTACTGCAAGAGCGTCGAGGACATCGAGGCGCTGCTCTCCATCCCCTACGAACCACCCACGGTAGATGTCTCCGCCTTCCACGAGTCCAAGGCCGAAGTCGGCGAGGACGGTCTGGTCGGCGTAGGTATCTCAAATCCCGGCTCCATGCCCGCGCGCTTCCTCTCGCCCGCTGATTACTCCCTGCTGTGGGCCGACGACCCCGACACTTTCATCGACTTTGTGCGCGTGGCGTCCGCGCGCTTCTACCCGTGGCTTGAGGAGGTCTGTCGTCAGGGCGTCGATTGCTTCCGCGTAATCGGCGGCGAGTTCGCCTCCACTCAGCTCGGCCCGGAGGGCTTCGACCGCACCATGCTCGACTTTGACCGCAAGATGGCCGACATCATGCACGAGCATGGCGCCCTCTGCCACTACCACAACCACGGTGCGATGAAGCCCTTCCTGCAATCCCTCGCTGACATCGGCATCGATTCGCTCGACCCCATCGAGGCCCCCCCGTGGGGCGACTGCTCACTTGCCGAGGCCAAGGCGGCCATCGGCGACCGCGTCTGCCTGGTGGGTAACCTCGACGACATGGAGATCATTGACAAGGTCGACGGCGAGACCATTGACCAGCTCGCGGAGGAGCGCATTCTCGAGGGCGGCCCGGACGGTTTCTGCTTGAGTGGCACCACGTCCGGCACCTTCACCGAGCACGCGGGCCACAACTTCCTGCGCATGCTCGAAGTCGCCAAGCGCCTCGCCGCCGGTTAGCCACTTTCGTGCACGCATCGCACTGGACGAATGGGGGAGAAGATCATGCGTTTCCTGACGTCCGCCTTGCTCGTCCTCACTTGTCTCGCAGTAGGCCTTGTGGCGCCGGATGGTCTCAGCACGGCTGACGCCGCCGAGCACTCGTGGTGCGTCGTGGAGGGGGCTTTCCCGACCGCCGAGTATAGCCTGGAGACGCAGGTCAAGATCGATGGCGAGGCAAGCCTGCGGCTGGTCTACGACGGCGACGGTCGCACCGCCGTGCGCACGATCATTGGCCCAACCGACGGCTGGGAGCCTGTGTCGCTGCACCTGCGCGCCAATCCGGGCCCCCGAGACACCAATAGCGTCCTGCAGGACCTGTACCTCCGCGCCATCGAGGAACCCGCTGAGCCTGCCTGCAAGATTGCTCTGGACGATTTCACGGTCACTCCGCTCTATCAGCACGAGCCGCCGAAGATCGACACCCCGCCGGTCATCGACGGCGACCTCTCGGACGCCTGCTGGAACGACGCGTCCTACACCGAAGACCCCTACTGGGGGATGTACAACCTGCCCGGCGACGCGAAGGCCGCCACCCACGTCTGGTGCGCGTACGATGACGAGCACCTGTATGTGGCCTTCCGCTGCATGACCCCGCGCCCGGATGACCTCGTCGACAAGGTCGTCAAACACGATGGCCCGGCGTGGCGCGATGATTCTGCGGAGATATTCTTCAATCCCTCGCACGATCACCAGGAATACTACGAGTACATCGTGACCCCGAAAGAGGTCGTCTTCGACTCCAAGTGGTTCCGCGAGGGCGGCGTCTACCAGACTGACTGGCACTACTTCGGTGACTGGAAGGTCGCCATCGAGGAGGACGCCTGGA
Organism: Candidatus Zipacnadia bacterium; assembly: GCA_029821735.1. Classification (GTDB taxonomy): domain Bacteria; phylum Armatimonadota; class Zipacnadia; order Zipacnadales; family UBA5352; genus JALGSU01. Next base: position 354,827 of record JALGSU010000001.1, read on the forward strand.
CGGTCGAGATCGCGCTCGACCTGCGCAGTTACGAGGAGCGCGACCTGCGAGGCAACCCCACCGGCTACATGCCCCTGCCCACCGGCGACGTCGCGGGCATCCTCTTCTCGCGCAACGACCGCGTGCTGGCCGAGGGCATGTCGTGGTCTGACTGCAAGCCCGGTTTCCACCAGGTCCACCAGTACGGTCACCTCGTCGGCTTCGAGCCCAACTATGTTGACGGCTACCGCAAGTTCGCCTTGCGTGCCATCGATGAGCTTGATGCTCGCTGGAGTTCGATGTACATCCGCGCCGACCGCCCGGCGCTGGTGCCCAGCAGCCGTTACGGCATTGACGATGGCACCGAGGGAGTGGCCGAAGCCCTCGCGTCTTTGCGCTCCCGCGCCGAAGCTGACCGCCCGGACTTCGACGAGTGGGTCGCCATCGGCGAGCAGATCGAGCGGATGGACAAGTGGCTCGACCGCGCCGAGACGGTGCTGGCGTGGGATACCTTGCGGGAACAGCCGCGCCCGTATCCAGCCGAGTGTGGTGTCGCGGTGGCGTCGCCATTCGACTTCACCGAGGTGCGGACCGCGTACGGCCTGCCGGAGACGCTTCACGTGCCGGACGTCATCGAGGTGTCCGCCGCTCGTGGCGAGTACGAGCCCATCTGCTTGTATCTACTGCCGCTGGGCGACGAACCCATCACGGTTGCCGTGCCGACCCGCTTCGCAACCAGGCACGGAGTGGACCTCCCCGTCAGTTTCCTGTGGTATGAGGTCGTCAGCGGTCATCTCCTCCCTGTATCCCAAGTTGTGCTCGAGCCCGGCAAGCCGAAGCAGGTGTGGTGCCTGCTTGAGGTCCCGCGGGAGATGGACCCCGGCAAGTATGACTGCCGACTCGCACGCGGTAGTTGGGCGTGGCTGCCTCGCGTCAAGCTCACGGTCCGCGATTTTGCGCTGCCCTTGACCTCATCGCTACCTGTCGCTGCCTCGTTCCAGAACGTGCATGTGACCGAAGCAGGCGAGAACGTTTTCGCCATCAGCCCCGACAAATACTGGCGCGCGGCCGACCAGCTCCTCCGCCACCGAATTGCCCCCGCCGAGATGCTGGCCGACTTCACCCGCTGGCAGGGCGACAAGCCGGACTTCGCCCTCGCCGATCAGGCCCTGGCTCGCGCCGAGACCTTCGGCGTTAACCCGAAAGCTCTCATGCTCGCCAACGAGTCTCAACTCATGAATATGACCGACCCCGTCCGTAAATTGGACATCGCACGACGCCATTGGCGGCGGCGATTGGGTGAGAGACTGGCTCCCGTCTTCGTTTCAGACTATCCTCGAGACCCCGTGGCACTTTCTCCCCGGATGCTTGAGCAGTCCCTCATCTCCGGCCTGACTTGGGACGGCAAGCCCCGTACCGAGAGTGAGCATTTCGGTACGTGGGCCGTGCCGCCGCGAGTGGCCACGGGAAGCTTAGACAGGTGGGAAGATGATCTCGCGATATTACGCTCGCTCATCACGGAGCACGAACCCCGACTCGCGTGGGACCTGGGGCCGTCCGGCGTGTGGGAAGCGCGGATGATGGGCTGGCTGGCCTTTAAATACAAGCCGCCTCTCCTGGTCTACCCCAAAGCCTTCTTCTTTGACCATCCGCCATCGGGATGGACCGCAAGTGGTTTGCTGCATGCAGGCCCCGGCGGGGGCATGTACTTCATCCCGGGATCTCCCGAATACGATCCGCCCGTCCCGACCATGTACATCGAGATGCTTCGCGACGGCCTCGAAGATTACGAGTATCTCCGACTCCTCAGCCGCCTGAACTCGCGCCTGGGGCGGGTTGGCGGAGCGAGCGAGAACACGCGCCTGTACCGCGAGAACTCCTGGATATTCCGCCGCCACGACGAGCTGATGGAAAGCGCTGTTTCGTACACGAATGACCCCGAGGTTCTCATGCGTTGGCGTGATCGGGTGGCCACCCAGATCGAGCGCACTCGCGCGGCGTTACGAGTGCACGGGGAGGAAGGTCTGCCCGGCGATGGGGGAGAATAGCCCCAAGCGGGTTGCCGTTGGTATCTGTTGAGCGGAAGGATGCGTATTTGCATGAGCGATGTAGTATGCCTTGGAATTCTCGTAGCCGACATCTGGGGCCGTCCCATTGACACCTGGCCTCAGAAGGGTCGGCTCTCGCTGGTAGACCAGATGGGCATTGGCGTTGGGGGCTGTGCGGCCAACACCGGTCTCTCCCTCGCCAAGCTTGGCGTGGACACTGCTGTGATGGGCAAGCTCGGCCGCGACGGTTTCGGCACTTTCGTTGCCACCGAGATCGAGGCCGCGGGCGTTGACGTCTCCGGTATTGGCTGGGACGATAGCATCAACACCTCCGCCACCATGATCATGATCGACAGTGACGGTGAGCGCAGCTTCCTGCACTGCATGGGCGCCAACGCTACCGTCCGCCCCGAGGAACTCGACATGGACCTCATCTGCGGGGCGAAGGTCTTCGACTTCGGCGGCGCGCTGGTCATGCCCGGCTTCGATGGCGAGCCCGCAGCCAGCGTCCTCAAGCAGGCCCAGGACGCCGGCGTGCTCACCTGCATGGACACCGTCTGGGATGACACCGGCAGCTGGATGACTATGATGGAGCCCTGCCTGCCCTACGCCGACTACTTCCTGCCCAGTTTCCCCGAGGCCGTTGAGATTACGGGCCAGACTGACCCCATGGAAGTTGCCCGCGTTCTTCTCGACCACGGCGTCGGCACAGTTGCCCTCAAGATGGGCGAGGAGGGCTGCTACGTCCGCACCCCTGACCATGAGATCCGCGTCCCTGCTTTCACGATCGACGCCGTTGACGGCACTGGCTCGGGCGACGCTTTCGTGGCCGGCTTCATCCAGGGCCTGCTCAAGGGCTGGGACCTCGAGGACACCACCCACTTCGCCAATGCGGTTGGCGCCCTTTGCGTTACGGGCATCGGCACCACCGCGGGCGTGCGCGACTTTGACGGTACCATTGATTTCCTCGTCGAACACGAGGGTGAGCGCTGGGAAGCGATGAGGGGCTGAACCATTGTGCACCCCCCTTCGTCCGCATGACTGCAGTGCGCGGGCTTCGGCCCGCTGGTTGGAGTGATACGTGCCATGAGAGCAAGAGGATACCGGGCTGAAGTCGTGTTGATGGCGTTGGTCACGGCGCTGTGCGTGATGGCGCCCGCAGCCCATGCCGCCGATCGCGAACTGGTCTTCGACGTGCAACCGGTGACCCTCGAAGGTCGCACGTTGGTGCCGCTGCGCCCGATCTTCGAGTGGCTTGGCGCCAAGGTCGTCTATGACGATGGCCACCTGAGCGCCTTCCGGTCCGAGGAAGCGGCCGTCCCGCTCGTCGAACTGTGGCTGGGGAGCGCCGAGGCCAAAGTGGCTGGCGCACCGTACAGACTCGACGTCGCGCCCCAACTGCTCTCAGATCGCCTCTTCGTGCCACTGCGCTTTGTGGCGGAGAGCTTCGGCGTGTGGGTCGAAGCTCAGGGCCGGCAGATGAAGCTCAGTCTGCCCCAGGAGGAGATCGAGGCCGTTATGGCGATTCCGCCCCACCCGCAGAGCCTGCTCGGCAAAATGTGGGCCGTCGCCGTGCGCTACTACGATCTCGTCGAAGTCCCGGAGGTCACCTCCACCACGCCGCACTGGGATCTCTACTCGCCCGCGAGGCAGGAAGAGATCGCTCAGGATGTGGGCAGCGACGCGCCGAGCATCGTCGAGGCTCATTGGGGTGGGCGCGGCGTCGCGGGTATTCGTGTCCTTGACAGCCACTTGAGCGTTGCCGAGGGCGTCGGCTGGATGCACGTCCGTGTCGTTTACAGTGGTGGCGAGGCGGGCACCGATGAGATTGACTGCGTACTCGAACCCGCCGGCTGGCGGATCGATATAGTCAAGACCCAGCCCGACGTCGTCGAACCCGTAGTCGGGCCAGTAGAGCCCGTTGAGCTCGATGACATCGGTCCCCAGACCGACACACCCGGATAATACACGACCAACGAGTCGTCAGGAGGATAGACATGGCTACTGAGGAGCAGAAGCACCCGCTGTGGGATCGCGTTGAGGAATCACTCGCCAAAGTTCGGCCGTCACTTGAGGCGGACGGTGGCAACGTCGAGCTGATCAATATCACCGAAGACAACATCGTCGAGGTCCAGCTTCAGGGCGCCTGCAAAGGCTGCCCCATGGCGCAGATGACGCTCGCGATGGGCATCGGCCGCGTGCTGCGCCAGGAAGTTCCCGAGATGAAGGACCTGCGGGCAGTTGACTAGGCCTGCTCCATTGCAGTGCGTGCGTTGAGCACACAATCCAGCAATGTCGTTCTATGACAGGAGAAGCTGCAATGAAGTTCTTTCTGGACACTGCGAACGTCGATGAGATTCGACAGGCTCTCGACTGGGGCCTGTGCGACGGTGTCACCACCAACCCGTCCCTCATCGCAAAAGAGGGGCGCGACATGAAGGAGGCCGTCCTCGAGATCTGCGATCTCGTCGGCCCCGAACGCCCCGTGAGCGCCGAAGTCGTCGCGACCGACTACGAGGGCATTCTCAAGGAAGCCTACGAGCGCGCCGCGTGGGCTGAGAACATCGTCGTCAAGATCCCCCTCATCGCCGAGGGCATCAAGGCGATGAACAAGGTCACCTCTGAGGGCATCCGGGTCAACGCGACCCTGATCTTCTCGCTGCCCCAGGCCCTGCTTGCCGCCAAGGCTGGCGCAAGCTACCTCTCGCCCTTTGTCGGCAGGCACGACGACGTGGGCTGGGACGGCATGGAGCTCGTCGAGCAGACCGCCACTATGCTCGACGCCTACGACTACTTCGACGCCGAGATCATCGTGGCCAGCGTCCGCGGCGCGTGGCATGTCGTCCAGGGATGCATGATGGGCGCCCACATCGCCACGGTGCCGTTCGGTACGCTTGGCAAGCTCTTCAACCACCCGCTTACCGACCAGGGCCTCGACAAGTTCCTGGCCGACTACGCAAAGCTACAGGAAGAGCTTAAGGGCTGAACCGTCCCGGCTGCCGCATTCCCGAAGGGCCGCCGGGCCTAAGCTCGGCGGCCCTTTCACGAGACCGTTGTACTCCCGGGCCCGTGCCAGATCCGCATATGACCCGGTCCCATCAGACCCGACAGGGGAGGTGACGCGCTGTGCACCCGACCATCGCGATCGTCGGTCCCTGGGAGCCTACTGACATCCCGCTCGTGTTCGCTTTCTTCTTCGCGATCGTGTGGTTGTGGACGGTGCTTGAGGATCGTGCCATTGGGCGCCAGCGCAAGTGGGGAGTGCTCTACTTCGGCGAGATCTTCCTCGAGACCGCCATCCCCACCGGCCTCACCTACGCCCTCGTCAATCGCCTCGGGCCGCTGCAGGTGCGCTCCTACGGTGCAATGATGCTGCTCGGATTCATTGCCGGCGCCATCTGGCTCTACTTGGACCGCAAGCGGTACGGGATCGCCGGTCGCGACGCCATCCAGGTGCCGCTGGTAGGGTTCGCGGGCGGCATCATCGGCGGCAGGATCGGGTTCGTCCTCCTCGAGTGGGCACGCTACACTGACCATCCCAGCGCCATGGCCAATCTCTGGCAGGGCGGCATGTCGTGGCACGGGGGCCTGGCCGGGTCTCTCGGCGCCGTCGCGATCGCTTGTGCTGCCAAACGTATCAGCTTCGCCCGCATGATGGACACCATCGCGCCCTGCCTCGCGCTCGGCTACGCGATTGCTCGCGTGGGTTGCTTCCTCAATGGCTGCTGCTACGGCCAGGAGTGTTCGCTTCCGTGGGCTGTGACCTTCCCGCAGTGGGGGCCCGGCTCGCCGCCCGCGCTGCCTTTGCATCCGACGCAGCTTTACTCGGCGCTTGGCACGGTGCTGATAGTGATCCCGCTCATTCTGCTGCTGACGCGCTGGACCCGCCAGCCATTCAGCCGGTTCATGCTCTTCATGGTGCTCTCATCTATACTGCGCTTTGGGGTTGAGCACTACCGTCGGGGAGCGTCAGCAGAGATATTCAGTCTCATGCCGGTCTTCACCAAGGCTCAGGCTGCCAGCCTTGCCATGATCCTCATCTTCGGAGCCATCATCATCTGGCGCGAGCTGCAGGGGCGACGCGGTTCCCCGGCCGCTGCTGACTGACCGGAGCCCGGAAGCGGATGCTCTTGGTGATCTGCATGGCGATCGGCTCGAACTCGCTCCAGTTCTCAGCCGGCGACACGGTCGCGATCAGCACTCCGGCTTTCCCGTGCGCCATCGTGGTCCTGATGCCCCGCATCTCCCGGCCCGCGTAGTTCTCCGCCCCGTCGGTGAAGTGCAGTCGCGACCAGATGGCCTGCTTGTTGCCCACGCGAGTCGGCGCGGGGCGCCCACTCTGGAACTGCCCGAAGTAGTCCGACCACGTCGTGTGTGTTCTCTGGTGCAATATCGTCAGTGTCCGCGGATCCTCGCAGCTTTGCGATGTGCTCCACACTGCCGCCGATGCGGCCAGGTCCTGGTAGATCACCACATACGTCCTGACCCAGCGTGACCGGCTGATCAGCATGATGTACGCATCCGACGCGTTGCCCGCCTGATCGATCCGCCACCCGGCCGGGACCTCGATTGTGAACTGCCCCTCCAGGCCCTCGACCGTCCGCCACCGGCGCACTTTGCCCACTGGCGATGACGCTGCCGCAGAAAACAGCGCGATGAACACCAGCAGCCCCAGCACCCCGATGATCAATCCGTCTGTTAGCTTCGACCACTCACCGCGCACCCGCCCCCGTGGGTGCGCGACGCCCGGATGTGGTGGCTCAAAGGCGGCCCCCGCGCCTTCCTCGAATCGGCCCTCGTCACCATCAGGCGGTCCAGCTATGGCCCACCAGAACCCCAGCATCGCTACACTCCGTCGACGCGGTCAGCGCCTGTGCTCTCGTTGTCGGGTTTCCCCGCGTGTTCCTCGAGCTCCTGCCCATCGTAAAGAAGAGGGCAGCCCCGGATGCCCGGGACTGCCCTCAGACAGCCGTGCTCAGATGCAGCGCGCGGCTTACGCCCAGGCGATGGCCTCGACCGGGCAGCTGTCGATGGCCTCCTGGATGGTGTCCTCGTCGTCTCCATCGGCGGCAATGACGACGGCGATGCCGTCATCGTTAACCTCGAAGGTGGCGCCGGCGACATCGACGCACAGGCCGCAGCCGGTGCAGGTGTCAGCGTCTACTACTGGGCTTTTCATTACAGTTACCTCCTGCGTCAGGTGCTTTGCGGCTGTGGGCCATATTCGCCACATGCCTCCTGACACCTCCTGACTCGCGAAGAATTTAGCAGGTCTGTGGGCCGCCTCTGACGAAACCGCTCCCGCCCCTCCGGAACGGTGCGGGTGCCGTTCGCTGGCGCTGCCGCGAGGAAGTGTGGTCCGCCGTGTCTGTGACGAACACCTCATTGCCTGAGCCCGAGGCCCGTCTCGCTTTGCAGTGTTGGCTGCTTCCCGGTGCCGTTGACGCCATCGAGCCCGGCAGCGGAACCGCCAATGCCAGCGTCATCGTCCGCGCGGGCGCGCACACCCTCCTGCTGAAGCGCCGTAATCCGCGCTACGCAAAGGACGCCTGGGTGCGCTTCGACCACGCCCTCATGGCGCACCTCGCCGCCGGCGGCATCCCGGTGCCCGTCGCTCTGCCCGCCCGCGACGGCAACAGGTGGGCCGCGACTGACGATGCCGTCTACGAGTTGTATCCATTCATGCTTGGCGACGAGCACGCCTGGGGCGATTTCGCGCAGGTGCACGCGGCGGGGGAGATGCTGGCGCGGTTCCATCTCGCCTCCGCCGACTTCGACGCACCCGCTGACAAGAGGTGGCCGCGCTACCACAGCCCGACTGACATCGCCTCCGGGCTTGCTTCGTTGCAGTCCGAGCCACTGCGTGCCACCGCCGCCCAGACAGATGCTCTCTCACTTGCCGCGTCCGTCGCCGAGGGCTTGCGCACCCGTATCCCCGATGATCGATACTGGTCGTTGCCTCGGACCATTGTCCACGGCGACTGGCATCCAGGCAATCTGAAGTTCGCGGGCAACGCAGTCGCCGGAGTCTTTGACCTTGACTGGTGCACCAGCCAGCCGCGCATGATCGACCTCGCGGACGGGCTCCTTTTCTTCTGCAGCCACCGCGCTGAGCCCATCGTCCCCGGAGACATCTGGTCGCTCACCCAGAGCTTCCGCATGGACGCCGATCTCGTCGTAGCCTTCGGCGAGGGATACCGCACGCACATCATGCCGACGCCCGCCGAACTGGCCGCCCTGCCCGACCTGATGCGCTCACGCTGGTTGTATTGCCGCATCGACGCGGCCGCCCGCAAGATTGACCGCGAGCGGCGCCTGAAGTTCATCGCTCGCGATCTAGCCACGCCGCTTGACTGGATCGACGCCAACGCGGATCGCATCGCCGATGGAACCGCTCTTGGCCTGCACGTGTCAGATGCATAGTTGCCAATCGCCGCTCTTACTGCCGCACATGGAGGGTCCTGAATGAGTTCGCGACACACAGTCGTGCTGATCGCACTTGCTCTGCTGGGCATCGCGGGTGCCCTGACGCCTGCTCTCGCTGAGGGCTGGCAGACCGAGAAACTATCCGTGGCCGTCAATCTCTCCGAAGAGTACGTCGATGGCGAGAGCAGCAGTGACCTCGCCCTGACCCTTGACGCGATCGTGTCCCGACCGATCGGTGGCGGTCGCTTCGAGTTCACTGTAGACTCGGACTATGATCGCAGCTTCGAGGGCGACGCTGAGGATTTCGACCGCCTGAAGACCTGGTCCCGCTACCTGATCGGTGGCGATCCCCGCGCCGACTGGACGCCTCTGATCGTCATCTCCACTGAGGGCGACCACGGCCTCGACAGTGTTCAGACGCTGGGGGCTTTTGGTTGGCGTAAATACATGGGCAAGGGCTTCATCGAGTTGACCGCGGGGGTGAGCAAGGACGTGCGCACGGCCGCTCCCTGGGTCGGTGACGTCGGGGCGCTCTTCAGCTTCGAGCAGAACTGGGGCAGGCTCTCCTGGAATGTCCACCCCGAGGCCAGCTACGGCATCCTCGGCGAAACCCGTCTGCGAGACGAGCAACTGATCTACTCGCTCTCGAGCGGCCTCAACTACGCCGTCGGCGAGCATCTGGGCATGACATATCGCGTCCAGTTCAACAACAGCCAGGGCGATGACCGTCGCCACCAGTTCCTCGGCCTCTCGTACAGTCGCTGACCATTCGCCAGAACCACCGGCCGGCGCGGTCACTGACCGCGCCGGCCTCATTCATGTCTGGTCTGCGGGGCTACCCCAGCTCCACGCGTATCATCTCGTAGATGCGCAGGCTTGGTACCGTGAACACCGCCGCACCCCCGTCCATCCGCACCGGGATGTCCATCGCTCCCTCGCGGTCCGGCGACCATGCCGTGACGCCCGTCGCCTGCGCGCCCTCCGGCAACGGTAGCGTAATCGTCAGGTCTTCCTTCACGTCTATGGTGTCGGGAAGTGCGCCGAGCGGCGTGTCATAGTTCAGCAGGTGCACGATGATCTCCGCGTCCCCTTCCGGGCGGATGAAAGCATTCGCCCGCGCCGCCCCACTCACCTCAGCCTCCATGATCGCCAGCGGCCGCCCCGCCGCCTGCTCGAGCGCCTCGATGACGGCCATATCTGGTGCCGTCGTCAGGAACGCCCATCGGCCCTGCCCGTCGCTCGCCGCGCCTGGCTGACCGGTTGCCGCAAGCGCAGCCAGCTTCGCCGGCACTACGCCCTTGGCCAGCGGCCGCATCTGCAGATCATGCGTCGGCGGCTGCCCCATGACGATCGCGACCCCGCCGCCGGCCACATACTCCGCCAGCGCCTCCATTTGCTCGACCGTCGCAAAGCGCACGTCCGGGAGCACCACGAGGTCGAACTCGCGCAGGTTGTCCGCCGTGAAGCGATGTTCGAGCACGTAATCAAACAGCACGTGCCCCTGCAGCATCGCCTGCGTCAGCGCCTTGGTCGTCGCCAGATGCGCGCTGTGCCCGTAGATCGCCTGATCGGCAAACACCGCCATGCCCACCTGCGCATACGGGACCAGCCCTGCATACTGCGCCGCGTGCTCCTCGAAGAACCCGCGATACTCAGCCATCGGCTCGCCGAACCGGCCCCAGTCTGGCCGCACCAAGAAGCCCGCGCCGCTCCCGAACGCCGCCGACTCAGCCATCGCCAGGCGCGCCGTATCCTCGTTCAGCGCCAGCGCCGGCAGCGACTTCGGATAGCCGCCACGCGTGAGGCATAGTGCTCGCACCCGTGCGCGCACCGCCTGCACATACTTGTACTCGAACGCGTGGTCGTTATGCACGCGCAGGTGGATGTCTTCCACGATCCGCGACTTCACCAGCCCCGGGTTGCTGCCGTAGTCGCCATGCGACAGCTCGAACATCGCGTAGTCGCATTCGTGAAGCGCCGACTTGATGTATCGCGGCCGGCCGGCGTTCGGGAAAAGCAGGAACTGCTCGCCCACTTCCTCCGCAGCTTTGCGGATGGCCAGTTCGTGCTGATGGATTGACTCGATGAAGAACCGCTGGGTCTCAGCCCAGCCCACGGTCGTCGCTCCGCCGCGCTCGGGCTTCGGCGTGAGCGGCACGCGCTCGTCGCCCTTGACCCCAAACAACTCGCTCATCTCAGCGGCCGAGTATTTCGCCCGCAGGAAGTCCTGGTATTTCGCCTGGCAGAATTCGCAGTAGCACTCCTGCGTGCAGCCGTTGTCGATGAACGCTCCGTCATACCCCACCCGCGCCACCTGCTGCGCCACAGTGTCGAGCCACGCGCGCCAGCCCGGGTTATTCACGCACGTCGCGTAGCGCATGTTCGGCTCATAGGGCGGGTAGAAATCGTCCTGGTCCGGCTTGATTCCGTAGGTGCTCTTCATCGATCCATCGGGGTTGCGCTGCATCCAGTCTTCCGGATCCAGCTCCGGCCTCTCGGGCAGCCCGAACCCCTCATAGTCGTACCAGTGGTCGTAGAATTCCCAGAACCCGGTGCGTGTACGGTGGCTGCCGCCGAGCGTCATTGAGCAGATGTAGGGCATGACCCACGTGCAGCCCGCGCGCCCGCGCTTCCTCGGGGCTCAGGCGGCGAATGCAGTCACCCTTGCCACCCGCCTGGTTCTCGCCGCCCATGCACTCGATAGGCCCCCAGTTGTGGCTCATCACCACATCCTTGCCCAGGTGCAGCAGCGTGGGTGGCGAGCTGGCGACCTTCTCGATATACTCCGGGTGGCCCAGATGCGAATATCCGTAATCAAGCACATAGGTAATCGGCGGCTCGGTCCGCCAGCCATCGTCGGCCGCGGCGATGCCCGCTATCGTCAGCGCCGCCATGCACACCCACACTGATCTCATCTCGCTCATCCGTTCCCTCGGCCGCTGCTACTGAGCCGCTTTGAGTTCTTCCCACTTCGCCACGGTTTCGCGCACGTGTGCCGCTGACGCTTGCAGTGCCGCAAGCTCCTCGTCCGTCAGCGCGATCTCGATGATCTCCTCGACGCCACCCGCAGCCAGCTTCACCGGCACGCCCACGAACGTATCGTCGATGCCGTACTCACCCTCCAGCCACACGCACACTGGCAGAAGGCGGTGCTCGTCCTGCTTCACGCCTGACGCGGGCGCATAGAACGCGCTGCCGGTCTTGAGCAGCCCGACGATCTCGGCACCGCCGTCGCGCGTGCGCTGCACGATCTCTTCCAGCCGCGCCGGCTCGATCAGTTCGCTGATGGGCACGCCGCCCACCGTCGAATGGCGGGGCAGAGGCACCATCGAGTCGCCATGCCCGCCCAGCACCATCGCCTGCACGTCCACGCCCGAGCAGCCCAGTTCCTCGGCGATGAAGCAGCGGAAGCGCGCGGTGTCGAGCGCCCCGGCCATCCCGATGACCCGCTCGCGCGGCAGCCCCGACACCTGCCTGGCGATATGTGCGGTCACGTCCAGCGGGTTCGTGACCATGATGATTATCGCGTCCGGCGCGACGCGCGTGACCTCTTCAGTGATGGACGTCACGATCTTGCCGTTGGTCTGCAGCAGGTCATCTCGCGACATGCCGGGCTTGCGCGCCACGCCCGCGGTAATCACGACCACGTCCGAGCCCTCGGCCGGCTCGTACTCCGTGCCACCAGTGATGGAGCGGCTATGTCCGGCCAGCGGCGCGGCTTCGGCCAGGTCGAGTGCCTTGCCTGCGGCCACCCCTTCGACCACATCGACCAGGTAGACGTCCGCGACGTCCGACTCTGCTATACGCTGCGCACATGTGGCCCCGACGTTACCGGCGCCGACTACTGTTACTTTCATCTTGTCGCTCCTTGATTCCGTTTCGGATTGCCTTCGTCTGCTGTTTCCGTTCCCCAGTGCCCAATCCCCAATGCCTGCCTTATGCTATAATGCGCCCCATGCCCTCTGCGCTTGAACTCATTCGACGAATAGTCATGGTCGCTGCCGAGGCCGCGATCCTGTACACTGCCTCGCGCCTGATCTTCATCTGGGTGCTCGAGTCAGCGGCGGGACGCGCGCGTTGGCGGCGGTTCCTCGTGGGTATTCTGCGGGGGCCGGGGAACATCCTTCACGAGGTCAGCCACGCCCTCGGCTACCTGCTGTCCGGCTACCGTGTGCGGCGCATCGTGCCCTTCTTCTTTGACCGCGAGGGACGTGGCATCTGCCAGCCCGGCCGTCCCTGGTCGCCGCTGGCCCTGCCGTGGCTGGCCACTGGCCTTGCCGCGCTGATGCCCCTGCTCACCGGCGCGCTCGTCCTGCGAGGGGTCTCGTCGTGGCTGGGCGTGCCTGGCGATCCCGACTCGCTCGCGCAGGGCGTCCCCTGGCGCCAGATCCCCGACATACTGCTCGGGCTCGACTACCAGGCCTGGCAGACTTGGGTCTTCCTGTATCTGGCGATGAGCATTGGCGCGGAGCTTGCGCCGAGCGACGTCGACCTGCGCAAGAGCCTGCCCTCGCTGCTGGTAGCCACACTGATCTTGGTTGGCGTGGTTGCGGTGATCTCGACGCTTGAGACTGACGCCCGGCTACGGCACGACTTCGTAATATACCTCGGGTGGCTGACGAGCTGGGTATCGTCGGTCCTCGACTTCGGAATCATGGCGGTTGGTCTGGTGATGATCCCCGCAGTTCTTCTCGGCCCGTTCCTGCGCCGCCGTCGCCGCTGACCAGGACCATAACGCGACGAACGGCCGCCTCCTGTGGTGGAGGCGGCCGCTCGGGTTTGTGCTGGTGGATCAGTTGCTGGTGAGTTTCTCGGCGATGGCGTCGGCCATCTCGCTCGTACCCGCGGCGCTCGGGTCATCGCGGTTGGGCTTGAGGTCGTAAGTGACGGTATCGCCCTCGCGGATGACGTCGGACACTGCCTGGTCGAGCCGGTTGGCGGCGTCGTGTTCCTCGAGGTGGCGGAGCATCATGACCGCTGAGAGGATCGTGGCGGTCGGGTTGACCTTGTTCTGCCCGGTGTATTTGGGCGCGCTGCCGTGGGTGGGCTCAAAGACCGCCAGTTCCTCGCCGATGTTGGCGCCCGGTGCGATGCCCAGGCCCCCGACAAGTCCGCAGCACAGGTCGCTGAGGATGTCACCGTAGAGGTTCGGGCACACGAGCACGTCGTAGAGGTCGGGCTTTTGCACGAGCTGCATCGACATGTTGTCCACGATGCGATCCTCGAACTCTATACCACTGTCAGCGTATTCTTCGGCTACTTGTCGCGATACGTCCAGCCACAGGCCGTCGGTGAACTTCATGATGTTGGCCTTGTGCACGGACGTGATTTTCTTGCGCCCGTTGGCAATGGCGTAGTCGAAAGCGTAGCGCACGATTCGCGCGGTAGCTTCCTCGGAGATCGGCTTGATGCTCAGGCCCGAACCCTCGGCGATCTTCGCGCCGCTCAGGCGCTCGATCTGCGAGATGGCCTCAACGCACTCGGGCGTGCGGCGCTCGAACTCGATGCCCGCGTAGAGGTCTTCGGTATTCTCGCGCACCAGCACGAGGTCCACTTCGGGGTAGTGCGACTTGACGCCCTCGTAGTACTTGCTCGGCCGCAGACAGGTGTAGAGGTCCAGAGTCTTGCGCAGCGCCACGTTCACTGACCGGAAGCCCCCGCCCACGGGTGTCGTGATAGGGCCCTTGATGGCCACCTTGTTGCGCCGGATGGACTCGAGTACCTCGTCGGGCAGCGGCGTGCCCTTCTCTTCCATGACGTCCGTACCGGCGTGCTGGACTTCCCACTCGATATCAACGCCGGTGGCGTCCACGCACACCCGCATGGCGTCGGTCAGTTCAGGTCCGGTCCCGTCTCCGGGGATGAGCGTTATGGTGTACACAGTTTCTCACTCCTGACGAGTAAATGGGGCGGGTCATCGCGCCCCCGCCCCTGTTTGGTCGCTGTTGAGTGTGGCTGTCTGACCTACGCCAGCGCTCCGGCCAGTCGGTCGAGGCCCATCTCGAGTTGCTCCATCGAGCACGCGAAGCTCAGGCGGATGTAGTCGTCCGCGCCAAATGCCTCGCCGGGGACCAGGCTGATCAGCGCCGCCTCCAGCAGATACTCGGTCATCGCGCTGGAACCGTCGATGGTATTGCCGCCCATCTCCCGGCCGTAGTGCTCCGACACATCCGGGAACGCGTAGAACGCGCCGATCGGCTGCGCGCACTTGACGCCCGGCATCTCAGCCAGCCGTGCCGCCACGTAGTCGCGCCGCGCCTCGAACTCCACTCGCATGGCCTCCACGGACTCCTGCGGTCCGTTCAGTGCCTCGATAGTCGCCGCCTGTGCCATGCTGGCCGGGTTGCTGGTCGCCTGTCCCTGGAAGCGCCCTGCTGCCTTGACCACATCCGGGCAGCCCATGAACCAGCCGATGCGCCAGCCGGTCATCGCATACGTCTTCGCCACGCCGTCCACCACGAGCGTCTGCATCCTGGCCTCGTCACTCACCGACGCCGGGCTCACATGCTTTGCCCCGTCGAAGATGATGTGTTTGTATATCTCGTCGGAGATCAGTGTGATGTTCTTCGCCACTGCGATCTCCGCCAGACCCGCAATCGCCTCGGGCGTGTAGACGACCCCGGACGGATTGCACGGGCTGTTGATGACCATCGCCACGGTCTTGTCGGTCACGGCGTCGCGCACTTCGTCCAGATCCGGCTGGAAGCCCTTGTCGCCGCTCGTGGAGACGATGACCGGCGTGCCCTCCGAGTACCTGATCTGGTCAGGATAGGTGACCCAGTAAGGCGCGATGACCACCACTTCGTCTCCCGGATCGACCAGCGTCTGGAAGATGTTCAGCAGTGAATGTTTCGCGCCACACGACACGATTACGTTGGCCGGCTCGTACTGAACGCCGATATCGCGTGCGGTCGCGTCGCAGATTGCCTGCTTGAGTTCAGCGGTACCGCTCGCTGCGGTGTACCGCGTCTCGCCCGCGTCCAGTGCGCGCTTGCACGCCTCCACCACGTTGTCCGGTGTGGGGAAGTCCGGTTCGCCCACTGCGAACGACAGCACGTCCTTACCCTCGGCCTTGAGCGCGTCAGCTTTGGCTTTCATGGCCATTGTTGCGGAAGGGCTGATTCGATCCATCCTGGCGGCTATTTTCATGGCTATCGACCTCACATTCGGACGCGCTGCATTACTGTAGTCGCGTAGATTGGTTGTGTCCTGCGATCTCAATCGGGCAGACGCCGCCTGCCCGCTCGTCTGCTATGCCTGCACCAGCGGCGGCACCAGTGTCCGACCGAGGCGCTTGAGCTCCAATTCGACTGACTCCGTCCCGGGGTCCGCATCCCGGGCTCGCCGCAGCAGCCGGTCGGCGTCCCGCAAACGCCCCAGCCGCGCGTATGTTGCGCCCAGGTGGTAGAGCATCTCCGGGTCATCGCCCTGGCTCAGGCGCATGGCCCGCTCAAGATAGAACGCTGCATCTTGGTACTTACCTTTGCGGTACAGCACCCACCCTAGGCTGTCGATGAACGCCGGCTGAGTCGGGGCAAAGCTCACCGCCGCCTTGATCGCCTGGTGGGCTCGGTCCAGTTCCTGGCCACCGTCGGCGAGCAGGTATCCCGCGGTGTTCATGGCTATCGCGAAATCCCCCGGACCGATCTCACCAGCTTTGTGCTTCCGGCCTGCCTGCTCCAGCATCGATCGTAGAATCTCTGTGCCTCGCTCGGTCTCGCCCGTTGCCAGCAGACACTGGGCCAGGAGCGCGGCTGTAAGCCGATCCTCGCTCGCCCGCGTCTCCAGCAGCGGGATCGCCGTTTCATAGGCGCGCGCCATGACGTAAAGCGGCGCGGCCCGGTCGCGCAGCCCGATATCATCCGGCTGCAGCGCCAGTGCCCGGTCCAGTTCATTCCTCGCTTGCTGCGCGTCACGCGGCAGGGACGCCAGATGTCCCTCCGCGCTCTGCAGGTAACGCAGGGCCACGAACTGCGTGCGCATCGCGTCCGGGCTGTCACAGCCGCTCAACGCCAGCGCAACTATCAGGCCGGTTGCTGCGGCCAGCAGGCGTCTCACACAATCGCCCCGAGCTTGTACTCTGCACCGACGAAAGCCACCACGTCGTAGTAGTTCATCCCCAGCACGATCATCCGTTCGGCAACTGCCGGCGACGAGTAGATTGCATACGAGGTGGCGCGGGTCCATATCTGTTCCCCGCTTGCCAGTTCCAGCGCGTACAGTGTACCGTCCTTCGACCCGATGTACACGATCCCACCAGAGACAACTGGCGACGCCAGCACCTCTTCATCTGTCTCCGCCGACCACACTTGCTCGCCGGTATCCTGGCGCACCGCGTAAACGTTGCCGTCCATGGCTCCGACGATCGCCAACTCACCGGTGAGCGCCGGGCATGATCTTACCCGACCGCCCAGCTTGCTCTCCCAGATAAGCTCTCCCGTCGCGGCGTCCAGGTTCAGCAGCACCTGCGCGTCCGAGCCGCAGTATATCTGCCCATCCATCGCCGATGCGCTGGACGCCACCGGGGCGCCCGTGTCCGTGGTCCACATTCGCTCCCCGTCGTCTGCGCGCACCGCATACAGCGTCGAGTCCCACGAGCCCGCCACGACCATGCCGTCCATAATCATGGGAGCGCCTGAGATCTCGTCTCCTGCCTGCAACGCCCACTTGATGCGTCCGCTGCGCCCGTCCACGGCCAGCAGTTGCCCGTCCTGGTTCCCCACGTATACCAGCCCATCGTTGGTACATGGCGATGAGCGACTGGGCGCGCCGGTATCCAGGGACCACCGTTCACTGCCGTCACTTGTCGACATCGCGTATAGCTTCCCGTCGCGCGATATGGCGTAGGCCGTCTCACGCGTCAGGCATGGCGCGGCCTCCAGCCGGTCTCCCGTGCGCACTTCCCAGCGCAGCACACCCGTCGTGCTCTCCAGACCATACAGGTAACTGTCTCGTGAACCGACGCACACGAGGCCGTCCGAAATCGCTGGCGATGCCACCACCGGTCCGCGCGTCCGGAAGCTCCACAGTTCCTGCAGCGGCGGCGTAACCTGCTCATCGGTCACACCGGTGCGCGCCAGGTCTCGGTGGAACATTGGCCATCGGCTCTGATTGCTCGCTCGTTCACGTTCCGCCGCGATCTCATCGCGCAGACTCGTGATCATCTCTCGGCCAGTATCGGTCCTCACGTTCTGGTCGGCGCGATCCAGGTGCGACAGTGCCGCATCCCAGTCGCGCTGCTGCGCGTACGCCATCGCCACCGCGAAGGCGATCTGCGGTGAACTCGGCAGACTCCTCTGCGCGTTCTCGATCTCCGCCATGGCTCGTGGCTCCTGCGCCACGCGGCCCAGCGCGTAGGCCACCGCCCACGGCGCGTCCGGATCGTCCCTCAGTCGCCTGAGTAGTAGCCGGGTCGTCGAGGTGTCGTGCAGTTCCAGCAGCGCGCCCGCTACCTCATCGCGCATATCCGTGTCGCTGTCATCCAGCGCGTCCGCCAACGGGCGCAGAGCCCGCCTGCTCTCAATCCGCCCCAGCGCGAACGCGGCCAGATGTCGCTGCTCGTCAGTGCCCCGGCCCAGCAATTCCACCAGTTCCCGGTCCAGCGACCGCAGGTGTTCCTCTGCCCGTCTCCGGATCTCCTCATCCCTATCGCTTAGCAGTCTCACCAGTTCGGGCAGGAACTCCCCGGTGACGTATGGCTTCAGGCGTTCCAGCACTGCCAACCGCACACGTGTGTCCTCGCTGTCGAGAAGCTCGCGCAGCACTGGGCCCAGCTCTTCCCCCATCTCGTCCGCGCGCCCAAGCCAATAATCAACGTTATTGTCGCGCGCCAGTGAGCTCCGCACGATGAGCCGCATCTCTTCAGGCGAGATCGTCAGTTCATCGCGGTGCTGATGCATGATCCGAAGTGCGCCTTCCTGCATCAGCAGCCCGAACTTATCGTGGTTGTTCAGCTCACGGGTCAGGAGGTCCTGGACGTCCTTGACCTCCACCTCCTGCTCGCTCATCCACTCCTCGATCTTGGTGGCCACGTACTCGTGCATGACCTCGTACTCATGCTTCTCCGGCTTGCCGACACGCCTCACCAGCCGCAGGTCCTCCAGACGTGCCAGCAGCTTCTCCACCTGGTCATACGGCTGACCGATGTCGGATGCGATGCGATCCGCGGAGCGAATCGCCTTCAGTTCCGACGACCCCACCATGTTCTTCAGAATCGCCCGCGCTGATCGCCGCTCGGACTGCGCCAGCTGCGAAAGCGCATACTCGAGATAGTCTTCCAGGATCCGGTCTGCCCCGGATAGCTGCTCATACGCGTGCGCCCCCAGAACGTGTCCGCCCGGGTTCATGCTCTGGTAGAGGCGGTCCATGACGATCTGTAGTTCGGTGGGCTCCACGCCATCCTCTCGCGAAATGTCCGCGAGCACTCGGTCAACCAGTTCTTCCTCGATCCTCACGTGGAACCGGCTGCCCGGTTTCATCGCCGCCATCTTCGCCTGCAGTGGCTTGAGCTTCCTCAGCCGGTACGCATTGTGCATGATCTCCGGCAGCTGCTCACGCAGCTCCCATAGCTCACCCAGATAGTCCTCGCGAATACTCACCAGCACGCGCAAGTCTCCGGGGTTGAGTTGAAGCGCCGTCTGCAACTGCTCGATGAAGTCATGCCGCAGTCGGTCACCCAGGCGCACGAAGTACTCCTCGAACTGGTCGAGCATCAGCACCACGGTGCGCTCGCACTTCGCGATGGCCTTGCCCATGAAATCGGCCATGTCATCGGCGTCAGTGGGCTCGTTGATGCCGATCTCCCGCAGCGCCGCCGTCACCGCCTCGATGCTGCTCTCCATCGGGTCTTCGCCGCACCGAACCATCACCGGCAGCCAGTCGGTGCCCTCGTCGCTTTCAGTCTCCTTCTGCAGCGCGGGGATCAGCCCGGCCAGCAGCAGCGACGTCTTGCCCCGCCCCGATGTCCCGAAAAGCACGCTCAACTGATGCTCTTTGACGAGGTCGACAACGGCCTCGGTATCCTGCTCGCGTCCGAAGAATATCTCCGCGTCTTCGGTCTCGTAGTGGTCCAGGAATCTGTACGGGCCGCCGCTGAGAACGCTTAGTTGTGCCCCGTTCTTGCGCGCCCGCCCCGTGCTGCGCCGGTGCCTGCTCAGCCGATCCTCCAGCGCGGAGAAGAACGCGCTCGGCTCGCCCGGTTCCCGGCAGATCAGATGTCGCGCGGATGTGCGTGCCCGCAGCATCTCCATCACGTCGGGCTGCAGCATGTGGTAGTCCACGCTATCGGGGCTCTCGAGTTTCAGCTCCTGATACAGGTCCTGGTCATCCATCGGGATAACCCGGTTGATCCAGAAGGCCCGATCACCCTCGCGCGGCACCCACTTGATGAACGCCTGCTCCCGGTCGGTGTAACCCACGATCAGGGCCAGCGTCCGGAACGCGCTCGCTATGACTGGCGCAATGCTGTCGATCGCGCTCGTCACTTCGGCCTTCGACAGCGGCATTGCCTCTCGAGTAACCGAGCCCGCGCACTTGACGACTACCATTCGGGTTGAGCTCGCCAGCGCCAACCCGATATCCGCAGGATCATCCAGCCCTGCCACCAGCAGGTGGTAGTCCTTCTCCGGCTCCATATGGTGGTTGTGCAGCGCCTGCTGGAGGAGGTCGGTGGGGTCGCTGGTGAACACTGCCGGGAAATACCCATCCGCGATCATACGTGCCAGGCGCGTGTGCCCCTCGCTTGGCCGAGCGTCGGCCGTGTGATCCCGGACCAACTGACACCGTTCGAGCGGGTCCTTCACACGTTCGGCCATTAGATCCAGTGCCGCAACGCCCGGTTGTTCCTCGGGCAGCTCGATCTGTTGCTTCGCGGCCCACTCGACTGCCACTTCACCCAGCACGTCCACCACTCGGGTCTCATCCGGAGACGTACGTACAGCTCCGCCGAGGTAGAGGATATGCCTGCCCAATTCTCGTCGTCTGCTCTTGATGTAATCCGCGATCGCGGAGAGCATTCCGTGTCAATCCCGTCAGTTCGTTTGATTGTGCGAGACGCGGCCCGTCGGTGCGTTCTCTGTCCTCGGCGCTGGTGCGCCGTTGCTCTGTGCTGTCGAGGGGCGGTCGCTTGACCGGCCCTCGCGCCACCTTACTACGTTGTCCTAGTCAAGTGGGGCGGCCCAAGGGCCGCCCCATCGTAGTCTGGCAGTGTTTTGTATATGGACCTCACCCGTGCCGTCTCCATGTTTGCTGCCCTGTGGTGGGCCCGGCTGGAATTGAACCAGCGACCAATCGGTTATGAGCCGATTGCTCTAACCGCTGAGCTACGGGCCCGGTCTCTCGGGCGGTATCCCCCGATACCACTTGCGGGCGAATTATACCACCAAGGCGCGACACAGGTCAATTTCCCGCGCCACCCGCTCGATAGCTAACTCCGACCCGGCAAACGAAACAGGCCGAGCAACTGCCCGGCCTGTCTTACCGATCGTTGCTGTCGTTCCCCCTACTCCAGGTAATCCCGCAGCAGTTTGTTTCGGCTCGGGTGTCGCAGCTTCTTGAGCGCCTTCGCCTCTATCTGTCGGATGCGCTCGCGCGTGACCTCGAAGATATGCCCGACTTCCTCAAGCGTGCGCGAGTATCCGTCCTCCAGACCAAAGCGCAGTTTCAGCACTTCGCGCTCTCGCTCCGTCAGCGTCTCCAGCACTTTCTCGAGCTGTTCGCGCAGCACTGAGTTCGACGCCACATCCACTGGCGTACCCATCTCGTCGTCGGGCACGAAGTCACCCAGGTGGCTGTCTTCTTCCTCGCCAACCGGGGCCTCCAGCGAGAGCGGGTCCGGCGCGATCCGCTTGATCTCGCTCACGCGCTCTACCGGCAGGTCCATCTCTGCCGCGACCTCTTCCAGACTCGGCTCGCGCCCCAGTTGCTGGAGCAGTTGCCGCGAGGTGCGCACCACACGGTTGATCGTCTCCACCATGTGTACGGGGATCCGGATAATTCGCCCTTGATCTGCGATGGCCCGCGTGATCGCCTGCCGAATCCACCACGTCGCGTAGGTGCTGAACTTGTAGCCCTTGCGGTAGTCAAACTTCTCTACCGCCCGCATCAGGCCCATGTTGCCCTCCTGGATCAGGTCCAGGAAGCTCAGCGTCGAGCGACCCGCATACTTGCGGGCGATGCTCACCACTAGCCGGAGATTCGCGTCCGCCAGCGCCTGAACGGCCTCCTCATCCCGCATCTTCACTGCATTGGGCGAGACGCTGCTCGCCTCCAGGTCGCATGTGAATGCTGCCGTCACCTCGGGCCGCAAGCTCACCCCACGCGCGTCGTCTGCCGGGTACCGGTCCAGTATCTTCGGGTCTTCCTCGAGAGGCCCCGCCGTGAAGTCGATATGCACGTCCTCCTGCAGCGGATAGCCCGCCACACCCATGACGCCCTTCTCGCCTCCCGCAATCGACACCGAGTAGGTCATTGGCGCCTGCCACGCCTCCGCGGGCACGATCCGCAGGAGCCTCTCCTCGGCGCTGTAGTGCATGGCGCAAGCGACGTCGCCGTCCATACTGTCAGTGACCGTCACGGTGCGATGGCTGATGCTGCGCTTGGCCAGTTCGCGGTCGAAACGCACCACGACCGCCTGAGCCGGTGCCAGCACGTTGTTCGTCGCGCTCGGTACCGTCTCGATCACTCGGGGCGCTGCCCTCTGACTCGTCGTTGCGAAACTCACCTTGTGGGACGAGCTGAGCATCCGGCCTGTCTCGCCCCGCAAGCCCTTGTCGCCAGATGTCAGCGTTACCACGAACTCGTTGCGATGGCGCAGGTTCTTGGTCGGCTTGAACACCACTGTATCGGGCGTCTCGCCTGCACTCAGCTTCCCGGGCACCTTCCGCCCGCGCTTGTCCGCAACCGTGACTGCGTCCCGTGAAATCGATGCCGGATCTACCCCGTCGCTGAGCAGGATCGAGATCGAGCGGTGCACTTCCACACCATCTTCGCGGTCCACCGGGCTGGTCTTCACTACGCTCAAGGGGGCCTCTGCAGTCGCCGTCACGAATGACCACGAGCCGTTCGCCTGTGACCGATTGCTCGCCGTTGAGTAATCCAGACGCATGCCAGCTATGTCGAAGATGCCGTCATCTGCGCCCTCAATTGTGATCGTGTAGGTCGTCCCCGGGCGCAGGCGCTCTGTCGCTCGAAACACCATCCGGTTCAGTGCCGGGTCAAAATGCGTTTGCCCCTCGCCTCGGTGGATGCGTTGCGCCAGTTCCACTTCCTGTGCGGCCTTCAGCAGCGGCACCTGGCCGATATTGCGCAGATACATCCGTACCGAGTCGTCAATCGGTACTGCGTCCGCTTGCGCGAACGTGTTCACTACCTCTTTTTCGTCATCGTGATCGTCATCGTCATCATCATCGTCATCGTCATCATCGTCGTCAGTATCATCGTCATCGCTCTCGTCCAGGTAGCCATCAGGTGACTGCCCGATGCGTATGCCTGCATCGCTCAGTAGAGCGTAGATTTCTTCGATTTCCTCCGCGTTGAGGTCCTCACACTCGCCGAGGCCGTCCTGCATCTCCTCGTACGTGAGGTGGCCCTGCTGCTGTCCCTTGCGCAGCAGCGCCTTAACCTCGGCGAGATCCTTGACCACGTTCGCCTTCCCCTTGGCCAAGCACGTCACTCCCTTCTTCACATCCCGCGAAGCGTCTGCACGGGTATACTTACACTTCTCCGGCGACGCTTGGCATCCTTCAACGTCCGCAGCCCTATGCCGAGCTCCCCAGCCATGTTCCCCTATTCATCGTTGGCCCCGAACGGGTCGCCTTCCTCAGCGGCCCATGCTTCAGCTTCCGGCACTGTCGCCGGAACGCTCGGCGTTTCAGCGCGCGGGGGCGCCACCTCCGCAGCGGTAACGCTCCGTGGGGGCTGCTTCCCCTCGCCGGTGTCTTCTTCCGCCTCGACCTTCACAAAGTCCTGCGCATAGCCGCCTGTGGTGCTCTTGAGCAGCGCCGCAAGCTCGCAATACTTCCGGTACGCAGGATCTTCTTGGGTCATCGTGCCGGCGCTTATGCCCTCCAGCACCTGACGGCGCATCTCCGCAAACTCCTCCGGGCTGATTGCCTCGGCCCCGGAGGTCGCGGTCGTCTGATAGCGCATGCCCTGACCGGCCGCAGCCCGGGAGGCCTGCAGCCGGCAGATCGCCGCCTGGGCCAGTTCCTCAAGCTCTTCCATCGAGGATTCCGCGCTACCGGGCGTCTCTGCCACCAGAAGTTCCACGCCGCGCTCCCTGACCCCTCCCTCTTCTGGCAATCCTGCGACCAGTCCGCGTGCATCGAGGCCCTCGTCGCTGGCCAGACGTTCGCACAACGCCTCCACGATTGCCGCATCAGCGGTCGTCACCAGGTCCGCTGGCTGCAAAGCTCTCGCCACCAGCCGCGCGATAGGCTCATTGTCCAGCGCCAGACTCAGCAGCTCTGTCTCCGCCCGCATCAGCCCGCGCGAGCCATCCGTCAGGGTCTTGGAGATGAACCCCGGGTCACGGGCCCCGGCCGCTGCTCCCCGGCCGCGCTGCTCCGCGAGGCGTCGCCGCAACTCCATGCGCAGCACCCGCTGCATCGCCTCGGTCCGCCCCGGGTTCGACCGGCCCCAGCGGTCCGACGCGCGCGCCAGGTAATCCTCCCGCCGCGTGGGATCCTGCACGTTGAGCAGAACCTCGACTGCTTCGCTGGCCGCTTGTGCTCGCCCATCGGCGCCGTCTTCGGCATGTCGGGCGAACACCATATTGATCTGGTAGTCGACGGGGGAGAGCCGGTCCGCGATCAGCCCGTCCAGTCCCTCGCGCCCGTGCGAGCGCACGAAATCATCCGGGTCTATCCCCTCGGGCAGCACCACCAGGCTCACCCGCGCCTTGGCACTCTCGAGCACTTCCAGGTTCCGAAGTGCGGCCTGAGCGCCGGCCTTATCCCCGTCGTATATGAACACGATCTCATCGCAGTATCGGCTCAGCAACTGCAACTGCTCGGGCGTCAGCGCCGTCCCCAGCCCCGCGACCGCGGTCGTGACTCCGGCCTGGTGCAGCGACAGCACATCCGTGTACCCCTCGACGATCAGCGCCTGACCCGCGTCGCTGATCGGTTTGCGGGCCACGTTCAGCCCATACAGTGACCGCCCCTTGCGAAACAGTGGCGTCTCCTCGGAGTTCACGTACTTCGCTGGATTCTCTGGATCGAGCGTCCTGCCCCCGAAGCCGATGACCCGGTCGTTCACGTCCACGATTGGGAACATCAGTCGGTTGCGGAACACGTCATAGTGCCCGCCCCGTTCACCTTGCCGCACCAGACCGGCCTCACGTGCCAACTCGGTGTTGATCCCCTCGCGCGCCAATGCCGGGCCGATGTCGTCCCATTCATCGAGCGCGAAGCCCAGCCCGAATTCGGTGATAGTCTGCTTCGTGAATCCTCGCGCTCGCACATACTGCCGCGCGTGCTCGGCGGCCGGGTGCTTGAACAGGTTATGGATGAACCGGTCTCGGGCGAGCTGGTTGGCCCGTTCGAGCATCTCCCGCCGTCCACGCGCGCGCGTAGCCTGGGGCGTTGTTTCGAGCGTGACCCCGGCCCGCTCGGCCAGTCGCCGCATGGCTTCGGGGAAGTCCACGTTCTCTTGTTGCATCAGGAATCCGTACAGGTCGCCACCCGCGCCACACCCGAAGCAGTGCCAGAAGCCTCGCGCCGGGTCAACGTAGAACGAGGGGGTCTTCTCGTCGTGGAATGGGCATAGCCCGCGGAATCGCTGGCCAGATTTCGTCAGCCGCACTGTCTGGCCAATCAGTTCTGCCAGGTCCACCCGCGCTCGTATTTCTTCTTTTGCGTCGTCTCGGTCCATCTGTCCTCAGACTCACTCTATCGCTCGTTGCTGTCTGTCTCTGCCGTGTGGTGCGGTGGAGAAGAGCCTTCCATCGCTTCCCCGACGCAAGCGAAGCTTGCGTTAAGCCGCCCGGAGCGTGCGAAAGCGTAAGCGTCGCACGCAAGGTGGCGCGGTGGAGA
>JALGSU010000013.1 GCA_029821735.1 Candidatus Zipacnadia bacterium
CGATCTGCGGCTCGGTGTAGCGCTTGCGCTTCATCGACATCAGTCCTCCTGGAACCAATATACCCCTTCATTCACTCTCATTCCAGGTGGACCAAGAAACGGGGTTCAGACCAGTTCTGGGCTGGCGCGCCTCCGGTGCCGGGGGGCGATAGCCCAGTGAGCTGTGGGGCCTCACCGTATTGTAATACCTTCGCCAGCCCTCAGCCAGCACCTGCGCTTCGAACAGCGTGTCGAAGACCTCGCCATCAAGCAACTTCTCGCGCAGCTTCCCGTTGAATGACTCAATGTAGCCGTTCTCCCACGGACTGCCCGGCTCGATGCAAAGCGTCTTCACGCTCAGTTCAGCCAGCCACTTACATACCCTCGTAGCAGTGAACTCAGAGCCGTTGTCGGACCGTGTGTAGGCCGGTGCGCCGCGTTGGGTGAACAGGTGCGTCAATTGCTCCAGCACGCGGTCGGAGCTGAGCTTCCTGTCCACTACAACCGCCAGGCATTCGCGCGAGAACGTAGTCGATGAGCTGCTGGAAACACAACCCAGCGAGATCGAGGTATCGCCTTCGTGGTGGAAGCTGCAGACCGATGATCTGGAAGTCAGCGCGTTGCGTAAGGGCAGTAGCCTCCTCATCCCGATCCTCCTGCATGGTGACCAGCCTGCGGAGAAGGAGTTCTCTCTACCAACCGCAGATCTGGCGCTGAAGCCAGACCACTACACCTTCAGCTTCGACCTGGAGCTTCCGGCCCCGGTGCGTCTCGACCCCTTCCAGCCGCCGCCCTGGCGTGAGACTACCGTCTCGCTGACCAGCTTCCGGGCCCGGCGCAGCATCCCCGCCACGTACGCCCGGCGGCTGCAGCTGAAGCCACTGACCAACTACTACCATGTGCTTACGCAGACGCCTGCCTGGGTCTACTCGTGGGGTACGCGTCGCACCGCGCTGCCGCTGGCGGACAACCGCGGGGTAAGCGTAACGGGCTCGGTGGCTGTTGGCGCGAGCAGCTACCGGCTGACCGTGACCAACGAGCACCAGACCGCGCAGGTTCTCGCCTACGTGCCTCGCGACTGGTCGGGCGCTCGCGCTACCATGAACGGTCAGCCGGTGACAGCGACGACGGTGCGGGTGCGCAGCGCCAACTGTCTGCTTCTGGACCTCGGCCCGGGCCGCAGTGAGGTGACGCTGACCGACATCGGGGACGCCGGCGCGCAGTCTGCCCCGGTGAGCTATGAGAACCCGCAGGGCGCCACTTGGTCTGAGGCCGCCGGCCGAGTCATCTACTCGGGGCTGGAGTACCGCGCCTACGAAGAGGACGGCAAGAGCTGCCTAGAACTGGGCGGCAGCGGCTCGGCCATGTTCGCCTACTACCCGCGCGTTGAGGCGGGCGGCTTCAGTCTGCAGATGCAGGGCCAGAACAGCGGCGGCCGACTGCTGGTCACGATGAGCGCCGGCGACTCCTGGACCTACCAGATCGAGGATGATTTCACTGGCTGGCGAGAGTTCGCAATTCGTCGCGAGCAGATGGCCACTGCGGGCCCCGAGAAGAAGTGGGAGGTCATCTATTCGCTGTCGCTGGACTGTCAGCCGACGGCTGGTCAGACCACGCGCGTCGCCAACATGCACCTTCTGCCACCGGGTCCCGGCGACTTCCCCGAGCAGGTCGTGGGGAAGAAGCGTTTCGTGGCGCAGCAAGCCGCAACACCACCCGTTCTGAACGGCAACATCAACCAGCCATGCTGGCAGAACGCCGCCGTCCTGACGGACTTCTATGGCTACTCAGGCCCGCGGGTCTCGGAGTCCAAGACCAAGGTCCGCGTGTGCTATGACTCTGAGAACCTCTACATCATCTTCGAGAACCTGGAGGCCATTGATGCTCTTGGTGCTCGCCAGGCGCGGGATACGGCCATCTGGAACACCAATCACGTTGAGCTGTATCTCGACCCCTACCGTGACGGTACGCGGTATACGCATCTTTTGGTGGATCCCGCCGGGACCATCGAGGACCTGCAGTCGCTGACCACCGGACGCTCCCACGATTGGGACGGCGACTATGAGGTGAAGACCTACCTGAACTGGAAAGCGTCGTGGGTAGCCGAGTATAAGTTACCCTTCGATACGTTGGGCAAGACGCCTCAGCCGGGAGATGTATGGGGGATCAACTTTGCCCGCAAGGATAGCGCCGGTGCATGGTCCAACTGGGCCACCTACGGCGAATGGCTGGATCCTGCGAATTTCGGCGAGATCCAGTTCGGCGAGGCCGGGGCCGCGAGCGTCGGAGTGCTGCGCCCGCCGGTCGACGATCCCGAGGTATTGCTTTATGCCTCATGGGACGGTACCACCGCGCCGGAGGTGCAGCGGGGAGCGGGTGAGGCCGCCGCCTCGCTTGACCCGCAATACACCGAGGGCCGCCGGGGCATGGCGTTAGTCATCGGCCACCAGCGTTTTGTGAACTACCCGGCAGCGGGGAACGTGAAGCTTGCTGCAGGCACCATCTCCTTCTGGGTGAAGCCGCTGAACTGGAACGTCAACCAGCAGCTGTTCCATCATTTCGTCAGCGTCCAGAGCGATCCCGCGGACCTGCCCCCGGAGGCGCGCCCCTTCAGTGTTCTGCTCTACAGGTTCCGCGACTGGGACATGGTGCTGGCCTATGGCATGCAGCAGTGGCTCGCGGGTGAAGGCTTGCTGGAGATGGTGATGGATGAGACTTGGGTCCCCAGCCAGTGGCACCACGTCGCGTTCACGTGGGACCAGACAGAGCAGACGCTAAGCGTTGATGGCAGGCACGCGACCCGCAAATATGAGGGGAAGGCGCCCGACGTGCTGAACGCCGCCAGCATCAAGGTGGGCGGACCCTACTACCAGGGCAACGAGGCACTTACCGCTCTTGACGAACTGCGCATCTACAGCCGGGTCCTCAGCCCGGCCGAGTTGGGGCAGCTCTACCAGGCAGTTCCCTGAGAAGAGCGACCGGCTTCCCGAGTGGGACCAGCCGCCAAACTCGGTCCGGTCCGCTATGGCTGCGCTCGATGAAATCACCGGCGACGTTCGCGGCCCCAAGATCAGCCGCCTCCACGAGATTCTCTCGAATTCGCATCCACTAAGGACTTGTGGAAGTCCTTCCTCGACCTCACCCTCTGAAGAATAGTGATCGCGGATCAATCAGCCACTCCGGGCAGGTACCCAATGCCCAGGCGGCCAAGCTATATGCCCAGATGAGCAAGCGAGCTTAGCTGCGAAAAAGGGAACACGACGGGAACGCATAGTGATGCGCGCAAGCGCTTGCATGCCTTGCTCAGCAGTGAGCCGCTTGCGGTGCTCGCCACTCAGACTCCCGACCATCCCTATCAGAGTCGGGTGGCATTTGCGCCAACTGAAGACCTCCGCCGCCTCGTGTTCGCAACCACTCGTTCCACGCGCAAGTACGCGAACCTGACCGCAAACCCCCGGGCGTCCATGCACATCAATGATGCCCATCACGGCCCCGTCGACTTCCTGGAAGCGGCTGCAGCCACCGCCGTTGGCGTCGCTGTGGAGCCCGAAGGTGACGACATCGAGCAGATGCGCGGAGTATATCTGGCGCGCAATCCGCGCCTTGACGAGTTCGTCAGGGCTGAGGGCTCCGCACTACTGTATCTTCAGGTTAAGGCCTACTACATTGTCGAACGCTTCCAGAACGTCTGCGAACTGCGGCTGGAGGAATGACAGTGCTCATCAGCCTTGACGCAATCACGGAAAGCGATCGCGACCGCGTTGGCGGCAAGAGCATGGCACTGGCAACCATGACACGGGCCGGACTGGCGGTCCCACCGGCCCTGTGCCTGACGGCCGCCGCATATCGCCATTATGTGCAGAGCACCGGCCTGCTGGCTCGTATCAGCCTCGAACTCAGCCGCAAAGCCTTCGACGAAATGCGATGGGAGGAGATGTGGGACGCCGCGTTGCGCATCCGCAGCATCTTCCTGCGTGAGCCCATCCCGAGGCCGCTTGAGGAGGCGCTGCGGGTCCCTTGGAGCAGACCTTTGGTACCTCCCCGGTCGTAGTCAGGTCTTCGGGGTTGATGGAGGATACTGCGGGGGCATCCTTTGCCGGTCTGCATGAGGCCTATGTCAACGTGCGGGGCACAGACGCGATCCTGGATCACATCCGCTTTGTCTGGGCGTCGCTTTGGTCTGACGCAGCGCTGATGTATCGCCAGGAGTTGGGCCTCGATGTGCAGACGAGCGCGATGCCCGTCGTTGTGCAGGAACTGTTGATCGGTGACCGGTCGGGGGGCGCGTTCACGCGTGACCCACAGGAGCGGACGGGGCCATCATCGAGTCTGTGTGGGGCCTCAACCAAGGCCTTGTGGACGGCACCGTTGAGCCCGATCGCTGGACAATGAGCCACGCCGGCGGCCGCGTCACCGCGCACTTCGAGCCCGAGAGAAGCCAGGCTGTGAAGCTCGATGAGACCGGGGTCTCGCTACACTCGCTGCCTGCTGATCGGGCCTCACGCGACCCTCTTGACGACGCCGATGTGCAGCGCGTTATCGAGTTGGCCCGCCGGTGCGAGGAACTCTTCGGATCGCCCCATGATGTCGAATGGACCTTCCGCGGGGATGAACTCCTCCTGCTGCAGTCGCGTCCCACCACAACCGGCGACGTCGACAGCGGCGACGATCAGCGTGCCTGGAATCTCAGCCTGCGACCAAGCTTCGACTCGCTCGGCGATTGATCTCTGATCACATCGGGCCGAGCACCCACCAGGAGCAGGTGCCGGCCTTTGCAGCCGGGAATTCGATTGTCTGATAGTCTGACCATAGGCGCGATAGTGAAGGCAAAGCGATCAGGGGGAGAGCATGCTCGACGAGAAGCCAGCAGCAACTGCGGAGGCGACCCCAAAGCGCAGGCGCAGGGGCAGCACGGGCCGGATCATCGTGGCCATGCTACTATTGGCTCTCGTGGTGCTGGCGGCGCGGCGCGCGCTGCAACCAAAGCAAGTTGCCGTCGTGCGCCCCATCAAGCAGATGGTGGTGCAGGCATTGACAGCCAGCGGCCGCGTGCAAGGCGCCCGCGAAGTGGAGCTTTCGGTCGAGAGACCCGGCGTCCTGGTTGAGGTGCTTGTTGAGGAGGGCGACCCGGTCGAGGTGGGCCAGCCTGTGGCTCGTCTCTCAGCCGACGTCGAGTCCGCGCAACTCACGCAGGCTGAAGCGGCCATCCGCACCGCCCAGGCACAACTTGCCGAGGCCATCGCCAGCGCCGAGGGCCTGCCACTGACCATCAGGCAGACACGCGCGGAAGTGGCCGGTAGTATCGAGCAGGCAGAGGCGAGACTCGATCAGGCCACAGCCCGTCTCGCGGAGCTGCGCGCAGGTGGGCGCGATGACGAGCGCACGGAGGCAGCGGCCGCCGTGGAACAAGCGCAGTTGCGCGAGACCCAGGCTGAGCGTGAAGTCGCCAGGGCGGGCGCGCTGTCGGGGGCCGACGCCACTGCACAGGCGGCGCTGGCTCGGTCCGAGGCCGCCGCGAGCGATACCCAGGCGCGAGTCCAGCAGGCGCGAGCTTTGCTCGATCAAGCCAAAGCCGACCTCGCACGAAGCCAGAGTCTGCACGACTCCGGCGTCATCCCTCGAGCTGAATATGAGCGGGCACAGACCGCCAGCCGCACCGCCTAGGAGAGCTTCGAGCAGGCCAAATCCCAGCACCAGCAGGCCCAGGTGGAGGTCAACAATCAGCGCAAGCTCCTCGAGATCACTCGGGAAAGCGAGTTGGAGCGCTGGCAGACTGAGTTGGCCGTTGCCGAGAACCAGCTGGAGGGGGCGCAGGCTCGCCAGAGGCTCGTGGACAGCGGGGCTCGCAGTGAGCAGATTGCCCAGCAGGAGGCGGAGTTGCGCAATGCTCGGGCAGCGCTGGCGGCTGCACGCGATGCGGGCAGCGCAAGACTTGTGGGCATCATGGCCACGCCCAGTTCCGAGCGAGTCGAGGTCGCACGGCGACGCCTCGACGAGGCCACCCGAGCACGCGACACCGTGCAAGCTCAACTGCGCACCACGCAGATCAAGGCCAGTTTCCGTGGAATCGTGACGGAGATCGTGCGGCGACCCGGTGATGCGGTTGGCGTCGGCCAGGCCATCATGCTCCTCTCAGAGATGGAATGGCCCGAGGTGCACCTCGAGGTCGATGAGCGCGATATCGCCTGGATTGCGCAGGGGCAGACAGCGGCCATCCTCGCCGACGCCTTCCCCGATCGGCAACTGACCGGGCGCGTTCAGTCCATCGGTTCCCGGGCCGAGACAGAGCGAGGCGTGATGGACGTCGTCATCGTCCCGACCGAAGAGGCCAGATGGCTCTGGTCAGGCATGACCGTTGACGCAAGCATCGTGGTCGAGCCGGAGAAAGAGTTGTTGGTCATCCCGATCTCGTCCGTGATCCGAGCGCAGGATCAGGCATTCGTGATGGTCATCAGCGGGGGCCTCATCGAGCGACGCCTGGTCAAGCTCGGGCTCCCGGGCCAAGCAGGGACAGCGGTACTTGCTGGCTTGACCCACGAGGACCTGGTAGTGGCGAAGCCGGTCAGCGTCAAAGTCGGCGCTCGCGTGCAGCCAGCCCAGGAGCAGGCGGAGGACTGAGATGCGTTTCCAGATCGCATTGGCAGTCCGTCATCTGCGCTCCGGGGGATGGCAGACGGCCTTGATCGTGGGCGGAGTCGCAGTGGCGGTGACGCTGGTGATATTCATCAGCGGACTGATCACCGGTCTGCAACAACGCCTCGTGAGCACAATCACCGGGTCCATCCCACACATCACGGTCGAGGCCCCCGAACGCATCCTGAGAATACCCGAGCACATAGAGGGCACGCCTGATGGCGCGGCGATCGTGGCGAAGCGTGAGCAGCGACTCTGGCAGACAGATACGGTCGACAACTGCCAGTGCCTGGAGCGCGAACTCGCCAAGTTCGCCCACGTGACAGCGGTCTCGCCGGCGGTCGGCGGCACTGCGCTGCTCATCGCTGGCGGGAGCGAGGCGAGTGTGCGTGTACTCGGTGCCATGCCGATGCGGCAAAACCAAATATCCGGCATCACCGACGACCTGATCGAGGGCACCTACCTCGATCTCGGCGCCGATCAGATAGTGGTCGGCTACACGCTCGCGAAGGAGTTCACCCTTGAACTGGGTGACCGGCTGCGACTGGCGACGGGCGCGGGCACTACCGAGACCTTCCGCGTGGCGGGGATAGTCTATCAGGCCCAGGAGAACGTCGATGGTTCGTCTGTCTATATAAACCTGCGCGCTGGTCAGTCCCTGTTTCGCACCGGCACTCGCGTCACGACTCTCAGTCTGAAAGTCGATGATGTGTTCGCAGCCAACGCTGTTGCCGATGCCATCGCGGCATCATTTGATCTCAATGTTGACACATGGATGCGGCAGACCCCCCGGCTGCTGAGCGCCCTGAAAGCTCAGTCCGGGTCAAGTTTGCTGATATCGGCGTTCAGTCTTGTGGCCTCCGGCTTCGCCATCGCCAGCGTGTTGATAGTCAGCGTGCTCAAGCGCTCCCGGGAGATCGGCATCCTCAAAGCCATCGGCGCCCGGCGCAAACAGATTCTGATCGTCTTCACCATCGAGGGGCTCGTGATCGGCGTGCTCGGCTCGATCGTGGGCGGTGCGCTGGGCAGCGCGATAGTCCTGCTGCTTGCCAGCATCAGACAACCGGCGCGCATCCCCGGGCAGATCCCCGATCCGCTCTTCCCCGGCATCATCACGCCAAATTTGCTGCTGGTGACGATGCTGGCTGGAATTCTCATCGCCGTCGTCGCGAGTGTGCTGCCCGCGAGGCAGGCTGCGGACCTTGACCCGGTGGATGTGATCCACAGTGGGTGATGCGGCGGCCGAAGTCATCGGTCTGAAGAAGACTTATTTTGGCGCACGCCCCGTCGAGGTGCTGCATGGACTCGACTTCCGCGTTGAGCCGGGCGAACTGGTGGCAGTAGTCGGGCAGTCCGGCTCAGGGAAGTCCACGCTGCTCAACTGCTTGGGTGCACTTGGCAGGCCCACTGAGGGCGAGGTAATCATTGACGGGCTGAGGCTGGCGGATCTCGATGAGGACGAGCTGGCCGACCTGCGCAACTCGCGCGTGGGCTTCATCTTCCAGTTCCACCACCTCCTCGACGAGTGGACCTGCCTCGAGAACGCCATGATGGCGATGGCCATCCGCAAGGGCACGCCCAGTGAAGAGGACTACGAACGCGTCATCGGCCTGCTCGAGCGGGTCGGCCTCGGCCATCGCCTCGACAACCGCCCATCGCAACTCTCTGGCGGTGAGCAGCAACGTACGGCGGTGGTACGAGCGCTGGCAAACGACCCGCGCCTGGTGCTGGCCGATGAGCCGACCGGCAACCTCGACAGCAAGAGCGGACAGGAAGTCTTCAACCTGATCCACGACATGAACCATGAGACCGGTGTGGCGCTGGTCATGGTCACTCACGACGAGCGGCTCGCGCAGGATGCCGATCGCATTGTCCGCATCGAGGATGGGCTGCTGTCGGAGGACGCGCCCGCGTGACCTGCTGCGCAACGGTCACGCCACTGCTGCGAGTCCGTGCTCTGGGCGAATTCGTAGATCACCAGGCGTTGCACTTCCTCCTGCCCTGCCGCAACTGAGCACGTCACGCCCGCCACCAGAATCATTGCCCTGCCTGCTGCCACCATGACCCTTCTGCTCCTGTGTGCGGCTCTTGATGCCGGCGGCTGGCATGCCTCCCACAAACGATGCGGTCACACCAATCCTCTGGCGTCGCCCGCAGTGAGAGTCTTCGGCCTATTGCTTGTGCGCCCGTGTCAGATCAATGTAGATGGTCGCCCGACCCGGCTGGTCGTCCTTCGGTCGGACCACGGTCGAGTTGTACTTGCGCCTTCGCTCGTCGCTCAGAGCTTCTCCTTGATACATCATGTCAACCGCGTCCACCCAGAAGTCGTCCCAAGCGCCGTCGGCCTGGCGAGCGGAGACGATCTCGACCACGTTCAGCCGCTTGAGGCCTGCGGCTGGCAGCTCGACCTCCAGCACCCGGCCCTCAGTCGCGTCGAGCGGCATCGTGGCGACCTGCGTGCCGTTGACGGTGACGGTGTTGGGCGCTGCCACTTTGTGCATCCGCACCCGCAGAGTGGCCGGCGCTTCGGCGGCAAACGCTTCCTCTGTGCCGGTCAGTACCAGATAGGACTGTCGCTCCTCAAAGGGCTCGCCTGTGCCGCGCATGGTGAACACCATGTCGTGGAAGCCATCCACCAGACCCGTCGGACTGATCGTCGAACTGATGGTCCGGTAGAGACCATCCTCCCCCAGTTCATTGACAGCCGTTGTGGTCACTCCCAGTGCGATGTCAACGGACGTGATCTCATTGGCCGGGTCGAAGATGACGGCCTCCACCGAGGTCTCTTCAGTCAGCGGGTTCAGGCGTGACGGCGCGTTGGTCGTCAGGGAGTACTTCTCCGCCCAGTCGGCGAAAGCGCTGTCGAAGCCATCGTCGCGGATGCGGATGACGTGGTAGCCGATGGGCTGTGGCCCGAACCCACCTCCGTGCCAGGCGTAGCTGGTGGCCCCGCCCATGATCTCGGTCGCCCCGGCGAACTGCCAGCGGGCGATGCCGTGCCCGTGGCCGGACAGGGCGAGCAGCACCTTCCGGCCCTCCAATGCCTCCTCGACGATATGGCCCTTACCCATCGTCTTGAAGGGCTCGTGGACCAGCATGACGATGGGCGCATCCAGACTGACGTGCTCGAGGTAGGTTCGTAGCCACTCGATGCAGGCGTCAGAGAGGTCCCACTTCAGCTTGCCGTCCTCCATGGTGTTGCCGTCCATGGCGATGAACTGCACGCCCGCGTACGTGAATGCGTACCAGGTGGGACCGAAGAGTTCGCGGTAGAGGGCGGGGCCCCATCCTGGGGCATCCGGGGGTACATCCGCGACTCGGATGGCGGTGTATTCATGGTTGCCCGGCAGGTTGAGAAGGGGCGGCTGCACATTGGCGACCATTTCTCGGTAGGCCTCGAAGAGTGCACGGGCCTGCTCGGGTCTGGCACCGTTGGCATCGACCACGAGGTCGCCTGTGTGGACTACGAAGGCAATGGGCAGTGGCATCTCGTTGATGGTCTGGACGTAGCGGGCGACGTACTCTCGAACCAGGGGCTCGTCACGCACGTGCAGGTCGGTGCCCTGGACGAAGTAGAAGGGCAAGCTCTGCGTCTCGGTGCGCATGGGGAAGTCCGCCCGCGCGGGACCGACGCGCACATTCCGGTAGAAGCCCGCCGTGGGCCAAGTATCTGGCGGATTGACCACGAAGACCACTTGGTCGCCGTCCGCGACCTGCATTGCGTATTCCCCGTCCGCGTCAACAGCGGCGACGCTGGTCCCATCGCTGACGAGAGCGCCGGCAACGGCGGCTTCGCCCTGTTGCCAGGCACCGTCTCCATTGGCGTCAACGAACACGCGGCCAGTCACCTCGCCGCTCCACACTGGGAGCGCAGTAAGAACAACGAGCACGGCGGCAATCCTGAGTCTTCCTGTCATCTGTCTCATCCGTTCCCCCCGCAGGCGGCTCACGGTCGATGCTGGTCAACGGCCTTTCTTGCCAGCGTTGTTGCACGTCGACGGTAAAGTGTTCCACACGGCCAGACTGCATTCCTTGGGTGTGACGAGGCTCACCGCACGAGTTGTCCGTACCCCTCGGCGACAGCGGGAGGAACCCCGCTCCTCAGGCTGAACACTCTCAACACTGTCTTGTCAGGACAGGGGCACAAGCAGAGGCCATGAATACCGCATGGGGAATGGTATTGCCCATGGGACAGGTCATCTTCGGCTGAGTGCTCGAAGTTGAGGAGTGCTGCGCATGAACGCCTGGGGCATCGTCTTCCTGTTGTCGGTTCTGTTGACGCTGGCCGTGTCTTCAACGTCCCAGGCCTTCGAGTGGGAGACGACCTCTCCCGAGTCGCAGGGCCTTTCGTCGGCGAAGCTCGAAGAGCTGGTGGTCGGGCTCAAGGAGCATCGTACCACTACCCTCATGGTGATCCGGCATGACCGGATCGTCTGCGAGTGGTATGCCGACGGCTTCAGTCGCACGAAGCCACACTACACGGCGTCGCTGGCCAAAGCTCTCGTCGGCGGCGTCTCACTCATGGTGGCACTGAGCGATGGCCGCATTGCCCCCGATGACCTCGCCAGCCAGTACGTGCCTGCCTGGCGCGACGATCCGCTCAAGTCCAAGATCACGATCCGACATCTGGCGACGCATTACTCCGGCATTGAGGACGCTGAGCAGGACGGCCTGCCCCACGGGGAGTTACCGGGCTGGAAAGGCGCGTTCTGGCGGCGCGACCCCAACCCATTGCTGACGGCGCGCGATGAGGCCCCCGTGTTGTGGGAGCCTGGCACCGAAGCCCACTATAGCAACCCCGGCATGGGCATGCTTGGCTACTGCGTGACTGCGGCCTTGCAGGGAACCCCCGAGACCGACATCAGGACGCTGCTCGCCCGCCGGATAATGGAGCCGATTGGGGTACCCGCCGGGGAGTGGAGCATGGGCTACGGGAAGACCTACTCGCTCGATGGTCTGCAGCTTTGCGCCACCTGGGGTGGGGGAGGGTACAGCCCGAATGCCGTGGCACGAGTCGGCCGGCTGATGTTGCGCCGTGGTGACTGGGAAGGGCAGCAGCTGGTCAGCCCTGAGACCGTGGACCTGGTCACTGCCGACGCGGGCATGCCGCCGCAGAATGACGAGGAATACACCTCGCGGCGCGCGGGGCTGTGCTGGTGGCTAAACTCGGATGGTGCGCTCAAGCACGTGCCGCGGGACATGTTCGCCGGCAGCGGCGCCGGTAACCAGACCCTCATAGTCATTCCCAGTCTCGACCTGATCGTGGTGCGCAATGGCGCCGCACTGGACCCGAAGGGTTCATGGCCAGGGGTGGAGGAACATCTGCTCAACCCATTGATGCGGGCCATCACGGACCCACCGTATCCGCAAAGCCATCTGATTCGCGACGTGGATTTCGCGCCGGTCGAGGAAATCCGCCGGGAGGCGCTGGGGAGCGACAACTGGCCTGTCACGTGGGCCGACGATGACGCTCTCTATACCTCGTACGGTGATGGGTGGGGCTTTACACCGCGCACGGACGCGAAGCTCAGCCTGGGGCTGGCCCGGATCACCGGTGGCCCTCGCGACTTCGAGGGCATCAATCTGCGGGCAGCAACCGCCGAACGCGTTGGCCAAGGACCTGCGGGGCCGAAGGCCAGCGGCATGTTGATGGTGGATGGCGTGCTCTACATGCTGGTCAGGAACACCGGCAACTCCCAGCTTGCCTGGTCACGAGATCACGGCAATAGCTGGGAATGGGGCTTCACATTTGACGAGAGCTTCGGCTGCCCGACGTTCCTGAACTACGGCCGAGACTACGCCAAAGCGCGAGATGAATTCGTCTACATCTACTCTTCGGACGGGCCAAGTGCCTACGAGCCGTATGACCAGATGGTGCTGGCACGGGTGCCGCGTGGTCGGCTGCAGGACCGCGCCGCCTACGAGTTCCTCGTGTCCGTGGACGAGCGTGACGCCCCCCGCTGGACTCCGGACATCCAGCAGCGCGGACCGGTGTTCTCATTCCCGGGGAGTTGCCAGCGCAGCGAAGTCGTGTACGTCCCCGGCATCCGCCGCTACCTGATGGCCCTCGGCTTCGACCAGCAGGGAGGATGGGGCCTCTTTGACGCCCCGGAGCCGTGGGGTCCGTGGACGACAGCCCTCGCCACCCGCGCCTGGGGGCTGGGCCAGACCCACGGCTATCGCCTGCCCGCCAAATGGATCAGCGATGACGGCACCACGCTGCACCTGGTCTTCTCAGGACGCACGCATGAGGACGTGGAGTACGACGCATTCTGCGTGCGGCGCCTGCAACTGAGCCTGTTCGAGCCAGAGCAGCGCTAGCCGCGGGTTGGGTGTAAGCGGGACAGGTCGCGCCTCGGGCGGTTAGCGCGCTGAGACCTCCAGACCCTCGGAATCGAGGATCACGTTGACGCTTGCAGTCATGTGCTCGGGATCGCGCACGAACTGCAGGTAGCCGGCCAGCTTCTCAGCCGCGTTGACC
Organism: Candidatus Zipacnadia bacterium; assembly: GCA_029821735.1. Lineage (GTDB taxonomy): Bacteria > Armatimonadota > Zipacnadia > Zipacnadales > UBA5352 > JALGSU01. Next base: position 13,094 of record JALGSU010000013.1, read on the forward strand.
GAGTTGTGCGCCAGAACCAGTGCGCCCGGTGACAAGCGGTCGTAAGCCGACTCGAGAATCTCCAGGTATATGCCCTTGCCGCGGTCGCGGTCTCCGTTGGCATCGAGGTAGAGCAGGTCGATGGGCGCGGGGTAGTCGGCCACCACCTCGACGGCGTCCTCCGTGATGACGCGCGCTACGCCCGTCGGGTCAATGAGTCGCACGTTGCGCTCCGCGCGCTCCGCCTCCTCGGGCTTGATCTCGACTCCCACCAGGTCCTCGGCCTCGAAGGTCGCCCCTGGCCCGACCGCGGCCCCGGCGTTGCAGATGAAAGTGAAGCCGCAAAACACGCCAGCCGCGACCATGTGTGTCGGCCGCGTGATCGCGTTCAGCACCCAGATCAGTCGCTCCTGGCGCGGTGAGATAGCGGTCCACGGAATCTCGAAGGCCTCGCGCACGGCAGCCCGGTGAGCCGCGAAGCGCTCACCGTCGTAGTCAGCGTCAGGCAGCATCTCCGCCGCCACCAGCGTAGCCAGCACCTCATCCACGATCGCGATCTCGTTCGCCAGCGGCTCCAGCTCGACGAACGGCTCGCGCGTAGCCATCTTGTATGTGTCCCAGTCTCCCGCCCGGAACTCGCCATCAACTGGTCCGATGGCCATCAAGCATCGCCCCGATCGAGGTCGCCCAGGACCGACTGCACGTAGGCGATGTCCTGCTGCGCGAACCACTCACGGTCGCCGCCGCGCGGGGCCTCCACGCAAACCGGGCCATCGAAGCCCGCTTCCTGCAGCAGTTTGAACTCCTCGCGGTGGTTGATGATGCCATCGCCCAGCCCGCACGGGATGTTGATAGTGCGCTCCGCAGTGGCCACGGGGTAGACGTTCTTGAGGTGCAGCATGTAGGTCCGTCCGGCCAGCGTGCTCACGGCCGCCGCCAGGCTGGGCGGCTGCGGGAAATAGACCATGTTCCCGTAGTCCAGGTTGGCCCCAACCGCTGGCGATCCGATCATGTCCAGCAGGCGAGCCGTGGGTTCTGGCAGGTCGGCGAGGCAGCCCATGTGGGTCTCGAATGCCAGCTTGAAACCAAGCTCCTCGGCCAGTGCTCCCAGTTCGCGGAAGCCTTCGGCAGCCCACTCGAAGTGCTTGTCCTCAGCCGCGCCAGAGCCCGACTTGTCGTATGCCCACGAGGGCGCGTCCGGATCCTTGCTGCGCAGTGGACCGGGGCTGGTGTTGCACACGGTCAGCTCGAAACGCTCCGCCGCCAGCCGGTAGAACTCCAACCCGTCCTTGACCTCCTGGGCGCGGAAGGCCGCGTCCTCGTTGGCCATGTCAACACCCGGTCCGCCAAACATCGGTTGCTTCAGGCCCGACTTCTCGACCGCCGCCGCGACCGCGTCGAGATACTGCTCGGGCGTCTCGTCCACGCCGCTGCGCGCGCGCCGGAACTCGATGCCGTCGTAGCCCCAACCGACGGCCTTCTCGCACATCTCTTCGAGGCTTTGCCCCTGCTCGCAGTAGTTCACGTGCATGATGATGGGAAGTGACATGTGGATCATCCTCTCAGGTGGCCTCTATTGGCCGTTGATCGCAAAGCTCTGCTCCAACCAACTTTCGCCGTCGCGCGCACGGATGCGTAGCGTGTGCTCACCGGTCGGGATGGCTCGGTCCGAATCGAGCTCTTCGGTGCCCACCAGGTACGGTGGAGAATCGAAGCTGCTCACAAGCTCGTCGTCGATGTATACTTCCAGCGCCCCCGGCTCAATGCCTTCAGTCCAGATGCGCAGCCGCTCCCATACGCTGTAGGTGTCCAGATGGTTGGGAGGGGTGATGGTGATGATCTTGGTGCGTCCCGGCCGGGCTGCCTCTTCGTCCTGCCACCAGCGCCGCACCGCCTCGCTGCTGCCCAGCAGCGCCATGACGCGCCGATCCTCGGGCCAGCCCAGCACTCGCGAGTCCGCCTGGTAGACGTAGATGCCATCCACGCCGGCCTCGTGAAGCTCACGCGCCCGCCACAGGAACGGTCCGGGCATTTGCAGCCCCCAGCTCAACCCGTCGATCACCGGCAGCAGCTTGACGTCGGTGCCTCGCACCGCCTCAACGTACGGCGTCACATCAAAGCTGTGGTGCCGCCCCTGCAGATTGCTCGGACAGAGGTAGTCCACCAAGCCCTCGGCCACCCAGGTCTGGTAATCGAACCGGTCCCACGTGCGCACGCCGGTCGCCGGGAAGCGGATCAGGATGGGCACTCCCCCGAACTCCTCGGTCAGCGCCCGGAGCTCGCGCAGGAATCCCGTGCAGGTCTCGGCCGTGTCGATGCCCTCGGGGTAGCGGCAAAAGTCGATCGAGATCCCCGGCGCGCCAATCGCCAGCGCCTCACGGTACAGCCCCAGGATATGCTCGCGCACCTCGGGGACCTCGTAGCGCAGGGCGGCCCCGCGCCGCCACTCGGGGTGCTCCTTCGAGAAATCGCCCTCCAGCGGCGAACCCGGGTAGCAGTTGGTCGCGCCGAAGTTGGCATGGGCGACCATACCCAGTTCCTCGGCGTAGCGAAGCCCGGCGTCGAGGGTGTTGGTGAACTGCTGCATGCGCCCCACGTTCTCAGTCTGAGGATTGACTTTACCGATCGGGTCGCCGATTGTCCCGTGCAGCAGCGGATCGGTCTCCCGTGTCTCATAGACCACCTTTGCGCCGAAGCGTCCGATCTGGACGTCCACCAGATCAATGCGTGCGTCCGCAAATGCCGTCAGCGGCTCGCGATGCTGTAGTGTGTCCTGCACGTTTTCGTTGAAGGCCCACGAGTAGGGCTCGAAGTATCCCGCCACCAGTCTGTCGCGCTCACCCGCATATCTGTCCTCAAGCTGTGCCGCCAGTTCCTCGGACAGCGGGACGAGTCGCACGTAGTCAATCGACGCGGTGGCGTAGCCGGTGTAGTTGTGCGATTGCTGCAACACCAAGTGCTGGCGGTCCATGCGTGCCCGGCGCCATGGCATCTCCCAACGCGGGTAGTGCGAGTAGACTTGGGCGGCGCGTTCATCGCCAGTCAGCCGCATGTGGAGGGCGTGACCGTGCGCGAGGCTGCGCATGAAGATCGCCCACGTGCCCTCCAGGTCGAGCGGCATGGTGAGCTGTGGCAGTGGCACATCCGCCGGCGAGGAACCGAACAGTGCGTTCCCGAGACTGTAGACCTCTGGGTCGAGGTCGGTGCTGAATCGCCACTTCCGATCTTCGCGCGCGGGGGCCTCGGCCAACTCGTCCTGCTGGATGACCTGCGTCCAGTCCTCGATGCAGACGACGTCAGTATTGTCTGCCTGCAGCCGGCACTCACGCGTGGCCAACTCCGCCCCGTCCTCGCCGATGATCTGGACGCGGAAGTCCACGTCGACCGTGCCATCCACCTCGGCCTCGGGATAGGGATTGAAGACAACCGTTCGCTCAAGGCCCGCCGCTCGCCGCTCAGTGATGGCGCTCTCGTAGACCCAACGCTTCCGCTCGGCTTCGTCGATGAGCCTATACCCAGTCTCCGACATCAGTGGGATCGCGACCGCCCGCTGCCACTCGCCCTGTTCCGGACGCGACCACGAGCAGCGCACTGTCACTTCCTCCGGGGAGCCCTCCGGCACCTGGTAGCTGACGTGGAAGTAGCGAGTGATCGGGTCCAGATGCATGGTGGCCTGCCCTCCGGTGGCGTCCTGAGAGTGCGCGCAGACGGCGCTGACGATCAGCGCCACAAAGATCGAGACTTTCCTCATAGCCCTCACCGTTCTCGTTGCCGTCCTGCGCGAGGCGGCTTGGCATCAGTATCTCATGGAAGCCATCACTTGATCGATCACGCCCACGGCTGCCTTCACTCTTGCCGCCGGCGCACCTGATACGACCGTGAAGAGCCGGCCCGCCTCCCGCAGCCTGTCAACGAACAACTCGTGCATCCGGCACAACTGCTCCGCCGCTCCGCAGTATTCCTCCTCGGTCATCGCCTCAAGACTCGTCATAGTGCGGCAGAACCGAGATAGCGGGCCGCACACGAAATGGCTTGCGCCCGCGCCCGCTCTCAGTCCGTCCGCACCCAGTCGTCGCCACGCTTCTCCCAAGTCGCGCCGCCGCGCACTCGGCGCAACGGCCAGCCACGGCCATACCACGCATGATCGACGATCATCTGCGTCTCCCCGGCGCCGTAGCCATAGTGAAGTTCCTCGGTCTTGAAGCCATCCGCCGCGAACAGTTCGCGGGAGCGCAGCCGCGGTGACTCGCCTGGCTGCCACGTCTGTCGCTCGGCAAGTAGCCCGTCGGCGTATCTCTCCCGGCGGCACGCGAAGCCGTCAGCGTTCACGTCCTCGGCGGAGGCGAGGCGTCCTCCCTCATAGCGCTCGACGCGGAAGATGCCCTCGATGCGGTGGCGCAGAGCGCGCTCAGCCCGCGCCGCCTCCAGTGCCTGCTCCCGGCGCATCAAGTGTCCGTCCGCCCGCCACTCGTCCATGACCCAGGAAAAGTCGTCGGGGATCTCGGCCAGCACGTGCATCCGCGCGCCGGCGGGTACGGTCACTTCACGACTCGGCGCGCTCGCGAGGCCGCCCCACTCGACCGCGACTGCGCGGTAGGCACCCGCCCCCAACGCCTGCTCGCTGCCCGGCGCCAAGGGTTGGTCGGTCACTGGCTCGCCATTGCGCTGCAGATGGTAGCCGCGGGTCTCGCGGTGATTCTCACCTGGGATGACCTCCAACACGCCCTCACGCAGGCGCAGCCAGGGCGCGTCCGGGAGGCGCACCACGCTCATGAACACATCGGTTTGCCGCTGGTGAAGCAGCGGGCTCTCCTCGTCCATCCCTGCCTCCCGCACCGCGCGCAGCAGCATCGGCAGAGGCCCGATCGCGCGTCCTTGCTCCTCTGCCGTCATCCGCCGCGCTCCGAAGTCAGTGACGTCGAGCCCGGACTTGAGCGCCTCGCGCCCGCCGGTGCTGTAGCGATGGCGCTCCAGCCCGTCGAAGCTCGTGTCGGTCTTCGATGTGTAGCCGATGACCTCGGTGAGCACCTCGATCTCGCCGGAAGCGGGGAAGCCCGCAGTGCTGGCCACACGCACGCTGCTCTGGTCGGTGAGAGTCTCACTCAGGTGCGTCCACGGTGCGGTGGCGAAGGGGTAGTTGGAGACGAAGCATATCTTCGTGCCATCCGGGCTGCCTTTTGGGTCAGCGTCATAGGGCCCGGAGTTATCGATGACGCTGGCCGGGTAGCACAGCTCCGAGGGCGCGCGCGGCAGCGTGACACCGTCGCCCGTGCGCAGGTCGGCGATGCCATAGTCTCCGCAGATCCAGCGCCCCGATCGGCCGCAGGCGCTGATGTCGCCGAAGCCCATCCACGAGAGGACGTGCGCGTCGCTTGGGAAGGGTTGGTCCCAGCGCCGCCCGCGCGCCCGTCCGTTGCCGATGAGTTGCCACGTGCCGTCGCCCGACCAGGCACAGTGCACGTTCTCAATCATGGGCACGCCGACGCGCCTGTTGCTGCCGTCGTAGCCCATCCACATGCGCGCAGACGCAAAGGGCCCATCGAGCTTGCAGCGCATGGAGATCATGTCATGTTCGGCGTTGCACAGCGGCCGGTTGGCCGGGTTGAGTTCACATATCTGCTTGAGTTCGGCATTCGGCTCAATCCGAGCGCGCACGATCCGGCGCGGTGTTTCGTCGGGGTTGTCGTAGCGCCAGCGATTGCCGAAGATCCAGCGATCCAGGCGGTCGGTCGAACCCAGCGCCTGCATATCGCGTGTGGCCACGATCTCCTCGCCCGTCTGCATATCCACGCGGATGACCTCAGAGGCTGCCTCCCATGAGTCCTCGGGCCCGCGATTCGTGCGCACGTAGAAGAGCCAGTTGTGTTGCTGAGCCCAGCGCGGACTTGAGCCCAGGCCGACAAGCCGGTCCTCCCCGGTCTGCAGGTCGATCACCCGCACCTCCTGTGGGTCGAGGTGGTGCAGGTCAGGCGTGACGAAGCGCGTGACGCAGATGTAGCGACCATCGGGGCTGAAGCAGTTCGTGTTGTGGTAGTTCGCGTGATCGCGGATCGCGGGGTCGTGCGTCAACCGCCAGTACTCTATCACGTGGCTGTCCACCACCGAGTCTGCAAAGCGCGTAATCTCTGCTCTCGCGGAGACCAGCGCGGTCACCATCAATGCCACTGCTAAGACCGTCCGGAGCATCACAGGCCCTCCCGAATGCAGCCGGTCATACGTGCTCGCGTAGGTTGTCCCGCGTTACTGCGCGCACCTCCACAAACGAGGGCATTGCGCGTTGCCTGCGGCGATTCTTCGCCACAGGCAGGAACATACGCAGGCATCGGCTAATACGATATGGATGGTGACAAATCGTGGGGGAAGTGGTACGTAGTTGGCGTCGCCGCGCCTGGCTCGGATCCGCGTCCCTGGCGACGCCCGCCAGAGGGCAGCGAGGTGGACGGAATGTCACTGCTCAGGAAGTTCCTGCGCCGTGCTGTGGTCGCCGTCGTTCTACTGGCAGTGCTGTTTGGCAGCGCGTATCTCGGGGGCTGGCCATGGTTTGCTTTCGTCACCGCTCTGGCGCTGGTGGCGCTTAGCGAATACTACTCGGCCGTCAGGACCAAAGAGATCCGCCCGGACAAGTATCTCGGATGGCTGTGCGCCATCATGATTCTGTTCGCCGCACAGCTCGGCGAGGATGTGCGCGCGCTTGCGGGGCCCCACAACCCCACTGCACTCTACGGCGACGTTGGCCTGTCGGCGGCGGCAGACGTTCTACAGATCACCCTCTTCATACTGCTGTTCTGCGTCGCCGGTACTATGGTCTCCCAGTTCAAGCCCAGGAACGTCGGGTCCCCCATCGTCAACTCAGCGACCACGGTCTTTGGCGTCGTCTACATCGGCGTGATGCTATCCTTCGTTCTGCGCATGCGCTACCTGGACATCCCCGCCCTGGTGGGTGTGGAAACGGCCAGTGGCTTCTCCCACGAATTGGGCGCGCTGATCTTCGTCATCGCGTCGGTATGGTCGTGCGATACCGCGGCCTACCTCGGCGGAAACCTTCTTGGGAGGCGCAAGCTCGCGCCACTGGTCAGTCCTAACAAAACCATAGAGGGTTCCATGGCTGGCTTTCTGGCCGCCATCGTCGTCGCCGTGGTCGTCGGACGCTGGCTCGGGCTGCCCGGTCGACACTGCGTTCTGCTCGGGGCCATGATGGGTGTCGTCGGGCAACTCGGCGACTTGGGGAAATCGGTGCTCAAGCGGGACGCTGCCATCAAGGATTTCAGTTCGCTCTTCGGCCCTCACGGCGGCGTGCTTGATCGGTTCGATGCCATCCTGGTGTGCATGCCGCTGGTCTACTGGTACTTCTGGTTCTTCTGGCTCAGCCGAGGTTAGGGCCAACGCTTTCACGAGAGGCGGCGGTGTTGATGTCTGAAGAGAAGACGGTGCTGCAGAGCTTCGGGACTCCAGCCAATGCGCTCACTTTCTCACGCCTGATCTTCCTGCCGGTAGTGGTATACGGGCTGGTCACGAACCAGCACTGGGTGGCAGTCGGAGCCATGTTCCTGGCGTGGCTGACAGACCTGCTCGACGGAAGAGTAGCGCGCATGATGGGCCAGGGCGGGACGCCGTTCGGCAAGGCTCTGGACAGCACCATCGACTTCGCGCTGATCTACTTCCTGTTCATCGCCTTCTACGCGGCGGGACGCCTGGAGACCTTCCAGTTTGCCTTCCTCTACCTGGCGATGGTCATGATCCTGACCCTCCAGTTCTTTCTGCAGGGCACAGGCCAGGACGACGAGGTGGCAACCACCAAGTTCGGCAAGCCGACCGGCGCGCTCCAGTATCTCTACCTGCTGTTCCTGGTGGTCTTGGAGATCCCCGCAGTGGCCGCAGTCGAGGTAATGGCGACCATACATATGGTCTACTTCTGGGTGCTGGCGGCGGCCATCGTGCTCAACACCATCGAGATCCTGCTGATGCTTGGCAAGATGGGGCGTGAGGCAGCGCCAGTGGAGACCTCGCCAGACGCCTGAGGTCGGGGGCGTCTGGCGAGGGGCGGCGCCTGCCGCCTTCAATCATCTGCCGGCCACGCCCAGCGAGCATTGTTGTCGCCCTTTGCCTGGCGCCCAGTCATACGCGTTACCTTAATTGCCACGGCCCCACAGGCCTGGGCACGTTCCGGCGTGATCGGTCCAAAGGTCTGTTCCGGGGTTGAGTAGCGCGCCTGGAAGGACGTCAGGACTTCCAGGCGCTCCTCGAGATCATCGATCACTCGCGCCGAACCCCAGCAGATGACGCTGACGAATGGCGGGTCGCATTTCTGGCCCTGATGCTCTCGCGGCGGACCATCCTGTCGGCAGACCTCAAAGCAAACGTTTGGCTGAGCGCGGATCATGTCCAGTTTGCGGCCTTGCAGGGCGCAATGGAACAGGATGCGCCCTTCGTCATAGGTGTAGTTGAGCGGCACCAGGTACACCTCCCCGTCGGCAGCCATGGCCAAGTGGCCCACTGCCTCGGAGCGGAGTATGGCTTCCATCTGTGCCTTGTCGTCCATTTGCGGCATGATAGCCTCCTGAGTTGGGATTGGCCCGCAGTTAGCCTCGGGCGCGGACGTGGATGGCGGGTCACGTCTCACGCCGCCTGCCGGTCGCCACGAACGATACCAGTCCCCATATGGTGCTCTTGCCGGAGCCCAGTGAGTGGTGCCACCTCGCCTGAGAAGCCTAAGGCTTCTCCTAAGAGGAAGCCGTGTTTCCTCCGTGTTGTCGTGCTTTCGCCATCGGCTCACAAGCACCTGCGCTTACAACTGCCCGCCGAAGATCTCGCCGTCGAGAAGCTCTGTGCAGCCCGGCCGTGGCAGATCACCTCGCACACCGATGCTTCTGCGTTCTTGCCCCCCGTTTCGGTCTTGAGGGGACATCTTGCTGTCGTGGGTCGGTTATTGTTGCCGTGGCGTCGGTGCCCGACGAAGTCCTCGGGCGTCGCATTCCCGGGCGTGGCTGCAGAGGACAGCAGGCAGCATGGGGAGAAGCACAAGAGGTAGCATGAAAGTAGCGGCCATTCCGCCGGACAGGTGGCGTAGCGATGACAGCGCTCTCGACGCGATTGACGATTGTGGGATTGATGGTGGGGTTGGCGGCCACCTGCGCCGCCCAGGAACCGCTCATTCCAGACGGGCAGGAGGCGCAGGTCTGGCAGGCGTGGGGCGATCCGGGAGATGCGAAGATCAGCTTCGCAGTTGACGGCGAGACCGTGTGCGACGGGACGGCATCGCTGAGAGTGGACGTAGACGTGTCGCCAGGGCCGGGGTTCTGGCCGGCGATCGGGCTCGCCCTGCCTCAAGAGCTGGAGCTGTCGCCGCACGCGCTGCTGGAGGTGCGCGTGCATGTGCCGACGGATGCGGGGGCGCTGCCGGCGGGGACGGTGTCGCTGGCGCTGACCGCCGGGGGGAGCACTGTCAGTAGCGCGCAACTGGGTGACGCGAAACCGGGCGAGTGGAATCTGATGCGCCTGGGCTTGGGCGCGGCCGGCGAGGGCGGCAGGCGGGTGAAGCTGGCGTTTCGGCCGGTGGACGGGATTGATCCGGGAACGTTCGTGTTTCACGTGGACGGGGTGAAGCTGGTGGCCGGGGGCGCGGGACATGAGGCGATTGCGGCGCTGAAGGACCTGCATATCGAGACTACGCTGTTTGCGGACGGTCAGGCGCAGGCAGCGATAGTGGCACCCGCGGAAGGACGGTATGCGGATGCTGTGGCGACCTTGCAGGCCGCGGTGAAGCGTTGTTGTGGCGAGGAGCTGCCAGTAATTGGCGATGACGCAGGGACGCCCGCTGAGCTGCTGGCGGAGCGGGGGTTGATCGTGCTCGGGAACATGAACAGCTCGCGCGTGATGGAGACGCTCTATCGCGAGTATTACACCTTCCTCGATCTGAAGTACCCTGGGGCCGGAGGGTCCGTGGTCCGATCGCTGCACAATCCGTATGCCACCGGGCGCAACGCGATACTGGTGGGCGGGAGCGATGACGCTGGGGTGGCGCGGGCAGCGGAGGTAATGGCCGGAGTGCTGGAGGCGGGAGATCCGTTGCGCGTCGGCTGGCTGATGGAGATCGAACTCGGGGAGGGCATGACTGCGCCAGAGATCGGCGAGACAATCTTCGGGTGGCGGGACAGCTACCGGGTGCGGCCGGATGGTCAGCAGATAGGATATGACCCGTGCACGTATTTCGGGTGGAACGAGATCAGCGCGCAGGCGGCGCTGTACTACATGACGGGAGAGCGCAAGTATCTGGACGAGTTCGTGCGAATGGCCCTGCCTGACCCGGACAACGTACCGGCGGCGGTTCGGACCTCAAGCGCGTTCTACAGCATGGAGCATCCGCTGGTGGAGAACTACCACTACCGGTCGCACCTCGATGACCTGATGTGGGACCTGATCGAGGAGAGCCCGCTGCTCAGTGACGAGGTTCGACTGCGGATCACGAACGAGTTGCGCGACCATCAGGATTTCATCGACGCTGAGGATGACTACAAGCCCCTGACGGGGATGTCGCGGCACGGGTCGTATGACGCGCTGTGCATCTTCACAGGCAGCAGGTATTTCGCGAAATACTACCCGGCACCGCGCTGGGAGGTGCGGCTGGAGAACATGCGCCAGGCGTTTGGCTGGTGGCTGACCGAGCCCACCTGGGGAGAGCTGGACACGCTCAGATGGATCAGCACGTCAATCGAGCCGGTGCTGGAGTATTGGCTGCTGGCCGGATCTGACGCCTATGTGGAGAGCGGGGCGGCGCGTCGGATGATGTCGGCGCAGGAGATTCTGTGGGGCGGGCAGGCGTATGAGGAGTGCACGAAGGACCAAACGATAAGCCTGATGCACAAGGGGGCGTATTTGCTCGGTGACGGCCGGTTCGTCTGGATGCTGCGGGAGACGGGGTTCGATTTCAGCGGCTTTCGGATCGGACAGTCGTGGTGGCCGGGGCCGGAGATGGCCATCGAGCTGCCCACGGACCGGGTCGATCGTGTCTCGGTGATGCCGCTGGCGCAGAAGGATGCCGATCGTGCGCGCGCACCGTTCGGAGCCGAGGAGGGCTATCAGTTCTTGAGCTACCGGACCGGCACCGGGCCCGGTGACGGGTTCTTCTTCCTCGACGGTCACAACGGTGGCGGGCGTAACCCACATCACGTGTCGGCGCTGAAATATCTGCGGCAGGGCGGGCGCCGGTTGCTTGAGGGATACGGGAACATGGTGACTGTCCTGCGTGACGGGATGGCCGAGAACAGCGTGGCGCGGGCAGCCCGGCTCGAAGGCACGGTGGCGCTCGACGATCTGGCGTGGGTGCGCAGCACGGTGCCCAACGATTCGTGGTCATCGTGGCAGCGCGACATTCTGTGGGTGGATGAGCGCTTCACGATTGTGGCCGATACGGTGACCGCGCGTGAGGCCGGACAGTTCGAGATTGCGTGCCGCTGGGCACCGATGGGACAGGTGCACTCAGCGCCAGAGGGGATGCGCGGGGTGCAGCAGAACTCCGATCGACCAGCGACCGTGCTGTGCGCGACGCCGGCGACCACATCGGTGGAGGCCGGGCATTTCGTCGAGAAACGTAATCTGACGCTGGAGGCGGGCGCGGCCGCGGCGTTCATCAATGTCATCTACGGGACGCGGGCTCGGGACACCTACCCATACACCATCAGGCCGGTCGCCGAGAACATCGCAGTCCTGGGTGGCGAGATCGAGGCGCTGGTCATCGTCGGGGAAGCGACGACGAGAGCGGCGGCTTTGAGCGTGGACGCCGAGGTGTCCATGCTGTCGGCCGAGCGAGTCAGCATGATGCAGGCACACTCGCTCGCGGGAGATGCGCAACTGATCAGCGCCAGTGCGCCGGTGTCACTGTCGTGGCGACTGACCGAGGGTACGCTGGTGGCGGAGTGTGCGGAGGACGTGACGCTGGCACTGGCACTGGCGCCGGATGCGGCACCAACGGCGGATGGGGAGGCGGTGGCCATCGTCGCGGCCGACGGGCTGGTGAGTCTGCAACTTGCGGCCGGGAGGCATAAACTGGAGGGGGCGTCGCCGAGCGCGGATGTGGCGGCGACCGTGGCTCGAGCGATCGATAGCGCGCCGACGGCGACAGGCGATGACGCTGACGGCGAGGATCGTGTCGCGGAGCCAGAGGCGCTGGCCGAGGTGTGGCGGACAGACGCGGGTGGGCCGGTGGACCTGCTCGCGGCAGCGCCCGCAGCGGGTGCAGCGACGGATGTCGTGTGGGCGGCGACGAGTGAGGAGCCGGGGCTGGCGATCATCGGTCCGGATGGCCAGATGGTGCGGCGCATAGCACTGCCTGCGAGGGCCAATGCGCTGGTGCTGGTGCCCGCTAAGACTGGCGATCAGGGGATGCTGGCGGGTGGCGAGGACGATCTGCTGCGGCGGTACACCCCGGACGGGGAGTCCCTGTGGGAGGCGACCTCAACCGTATCGACCGACTACGAAGTCGGCGATCGGTATCAGGCGCCGTGGTTTACCGACCCGGAGCGGAAGTGGGGCATCCGATCGCTGCTGGTGGCCGACGTGACGGGTACGGGTCAATCGGAGATCGTGGCCGGACGACCGAGCACGGTTGAGTATTGGTCACTTGCGGGCGAGCTGATTAAACGAGTGGCCGTGGAATGGGGCGATGCGAGCGATCTGGCGCTGCTGTCAACCGACGATGGCCCGCGCGTGCTGGTGGGCAAGTCGTTCACAGGACACGCGGCCATCAGCTTTCTGAATGCGAAACGGGAAGTGCAGGGCCATGGCTACAACGCGATCGCGCAGGACGCGACACACATGGGAGCGTGGATGCAGCAGAGCGTGACACCGGTCTTCACGCACGAGATGAACGGTGATGGTCAGGAGGACGTCGTCGCGGCGCGCACCGGTCACTGGAATGAGGTGCGGGTCGCGGATGGGGCGACCGCCGCGTGCCTGTGGCAGCGCAGCTTCGGGCCCGGGCCACAACGCGTGGGGATTGTCCGTACCGTGACAGCGGCCGACCTGGCAGAGGCGGAGGGCGTGGAAGTCGCGGTCGGGCTGGCGAACGGGTGGCTATGCTGCTTCGACCGAGAGGGCCAGCCGCTATATTCGCGCCTGCTGCCAGCGGGAGTGACGGCGGCGGTCGTGGCAGGCGGGCGACTCGTGGTGGGACTCTCGGACGGGCAGGTGCTGGTGATGTCGGAGGCGGGCGAAGTGCTGCGGGCTGCCGAGCTTGGATCAGCAGTGACGGCCCTTGTGGTCACGGAGGAATTGTGGCAGGGCGGCCCGGCAGTGGTCGCGGGAACGTCGGAGGGGCTGGTGGTGGGGCTGGCGCCGTAAAGGTGGCGCCTCCTGAAGCACGGACCTCACACAACATCGGGACGCTCGTCAGGGATCAGATCAAATAGCGCACGAGTTGCTCGCCACGAAAAACGCATATCAGAGAGGAAACTGGTCATGGCAACGCAGGTAGAGGTCATCGAGTCGAGGGTTATCTGCAGGCAGCCGGGGCGCTACATTGGCTGGCCGACAATCGCGAAATCTCACGATGGCGAGTTGTTCGTGGTCTTTTCCGGCGACCGCGACGCCCACGTGGACCCCTTCGGAAAGACCTGCTTCATGCGCTCATCAGATCACGGTGCGACGTGGTCCGACGCAGTCGTGATCAATGACACGCCGCTGGACGACCGCGACGCCGGCATCTGCGTCGCCCCGGATGGGTCACTGGTCGTGAGCTGGTTCACCTCACACTACTACGACTACCTCGCGATGACGCATTACTGTGAGGGCCTGGAGCAGCGGTGGCAGGAGGCCCTTTCGGGGGTCACTGAGGAGGACGTGGTCCGGTGGACTGATGCCGACGGCGGCGGCACCGCCGATCGCCGCATGGGTTTCTGGACGAGACGGTCCGCCGACAGAGGCGAGACATGGGAAGACGCGGTGCCGTCTACCTGCTGCGCCCCCCACGGGCCCATCACGCTTTCCGACGGCAGAATGCTCTTCGTCGGCACCGCGAGCTTCGCTCGGGAGGAGGGCGGGGCGTGTCTGGGCGCCGCCGAGTCGCTGGATAACGGACGTTCATGGGAGTTGATCAGTCGGGTCGACGCATTGCCCGAATTTGACGGAGGCGTGGAAGGCAGCTACGTGTATCTGTGCGAGCCGCACGCAGTCGAAGTCGCTCCCGACCGCATTCTCGCAATGGCTCGCTACGAGGAGCGCGGCCTGCCGGCGAGCGCGCGTCAGCGCTCGATGCTCTGGCAGTTTGAGTCCGAAGATGGCGGGCGCACATGGACCGCCCCCAGACCCACCGACATCATCGGCAAGCCGCCGCACCTGACCCGACTGAGCGATGGCCGCATCTTGCTCACCTACGGCTACAGGCACGATCCATACGGCCAGCGCGCCTGCATCTCGAGCGACGGTGGGCAGACGTGGGACTACGGAAACGAGATCGTTCTGCGTGATGACGGGCCCAGTGGCGACTTGGGCTATCCGGCGTCGGTGGAGTGTGACGACGGGTCGATCCTCAGCGTCTACTACCAGAAGGAGACGCCGGAGGAGAAGACCGTGCTCATGACCACCCGCTGGCGTGTCTAGATGGTGGCCGGTTGAACCGTCTCCGCTCACGAGGCAGGGGCGAGATCAACAGCAGTCTCTCCGACAGCAGGTGGGGCGGCTTGGGTCGGTGTAATGTACGGTTGCCACGAACGCAAGTCGGCGGAACTGGTACACGGAGCGTGATGGATGATGGTAACACGATGCAGAGCGACTGTTGCGCTGGCGATCGCAGCCATTCTTGCGGCGGCGTCCGTGGGAAGCGAGGTCTCGGCATCGGAGATCGCGGGGCCCTTCCAGAGCTGCCAGCGAACGCACCAGATGTCGTCGACGCATTTCTACGTCCACAACCCCAGCGGCGATCCGTTCACGGTGAGCGTGCGCTGCCTGAGCATGGTGGATGCGGGCGTCAACTGGGTCGCGTTCGATCGGCTCATGGTGCGCGCCTTCGACGTCGATGAGCGTCGCATCTTCCGAGGGGAGATCACCACTGAAGATCGCGCCGAGCAGCAGGGACTTCCGCATGAGATCACCATCGAGGTCCCGGCTTCGGACGCCGGCGTGGTGCAGGTGGTCATCACCGGCGGACGCACACCAACCACCACCTTCGACCTGACCACCGAACCTGCGCTGCGATTTGGGGTGATGAACTCCATCCGCGCGATCATGCCGCCCGAGGGCGGTATCGAGGATGGGTACATCTACGTGCCGCCGGGGGCCCGCGAGCTGCAGGTCACGCCGACGGACGTGGACCTGATCATCCGCGACGAGACTGGCCGCGAGTTGCTGCGCGATGAGGCGGGTACCATCCCCGTCGAGCGCACTGGCGTCGTCTGGCGCATCAGCGCGATGCCGCTGAGCTGGCCAGGGGCGAAGATCATCGCTGAGGGCTTCCCCGTTATCGTCTGCCCGGATGAGGAGACTGCGCGCGCCATCGGCGCCTCCGTCGAGACGCTCGACGATGGCTCCATAGTCGCCCACAAGTTCCAGGTGCGGCTCGACCGGCTGCTGCGCGAAACCTTCAGTGACCCCGACGATCTCGCCCTCGCGCCGATTGAGTCCTTTGAGCCGATGACCGACGTCTTCCTGTCCGATCCCGAGCGCTACCGGCATCTGCTGCTCGAGTACGCTCCGTCACTGCCATTCGTCAACTTCTGGCCCGAGCGGCAGGTGACCGACGCTGCGAGCCCCTACTTCGGCGGCGTGCACATGCCGGTCTGCTATAGCACTCCGATGACGCCCTACACCATCCCCGGCAGCCCGCTCAACCCGAACGCGGCCACGCCCAGCGTCCCGCCGCTCACCGACGAGAGTCTCGACCCGCTCTGGACCGGCTTCTCACCACGTGGCTACGTGGGCTCGATGGCGTTCATGTATAACCTCGACCAGCGCGTTAACCCGTGGTGGCACGACCGTGCATTGCTCGGCCGCGTGGTGATCGGTGCCTGCCGTGATCTGATGCTTATGGCCGAGGATGAGTTGATCCACCACGGGCCGAGCGACTGGCCGGGCAACCTCGCCTTCATCTTCCGCTACCAGCTCGCCGATCCCTACGGTTACGTCGGCCAGGCGGTGCGCGAGGAGTACCCGGCGATCCACCGCGAGTGGACCGAGGGCATGATGCGCCTGGCCGACAGGCTCGTCTACATGACCGTGTTCTCGCCCGCCAATCAGGGGGCGCACATTCCCTATGGGCTCTGGCAGGTCTACGAGGGCTCGGGCGACGAGTCCTACGCGCAGATGAGCCGTTACGCCTCCCAGCGCCTGTGCGATGTGCTGCAGAAGCCGGCGGGCTACCAGGTCGAGGGCTACGGCCCGTGCGCGAGCTACAACGGTATCACCCTCGACCTGTTCGCCATGCTCTACGCCGAGACCGGTGACGAGTTCTACCGGGACTCGATCCGCAAGGTCTGCCACGTCTTCAACCACACCGTCGCTCCGGAGCCAAGCGGCCACCTGATCGGCTGCACTGACCTGAATCACCGGGTGCGCATGCCGTGGACCTTCACGCAGCACGGTGGTGGCCGCCGCATCATGGCGTCGCACCTCAAGGAGGCCGGGTTGTGGTACCGCGATGAGCCCACGGCCGAGGAGCAGGCGGCACTCGCGGAGTCCATCCGTAAGCGCGCTGCCGAGGTGCCCTGGCCCATCGAGCGCTGCGGGGAGGTCGTTGCGCAGACCCCCACTCTAGCCGCCAGCTTCTCCTCGCACAACTTCCTCTACTACCAGCCGGGCATCATGCGCGGCGGGCAGTTCCCGTATGAAGAGGAGCCGTTCTTCCGCAACCTCGGCGACGAGTTCATCTGCGTCAAGCAACCGGCCTACTACGCTATGGTCTATGTGGGCAAGCCCGGCCGCGGTCGGAACGATCAGCCCTTCGACCCGATGCGCGACGACGTGCGCACCGGCGGCGGCATCTCGCTGCTGTGGACGCCCGACTACGGCGTGACCATGGCTGGCCAGGGCTGGAACGCCTACTGCCACCAGGGCGTGACCGTGGACATGGCGGCGGGCGAGGTCCATAGTGCTGACTATTACGCGGTCGAGTTCGATGTGGACGAGCAGGCCCAAACGCTCGACGTGCGGGGGCAGATCGAGGGGTTACCTTTGGCTTACTCCCACGCCTATCGGTTCGCAGACGACCGCATTGCGGTGCAGACGCAGGTTGAGGGCACGGGTCCGGTCGCCGCGCGCGAGTGCGTACTGCAGTTCCCGCTGTACGCCGCCAAGGAGCTCGGCTTCCATTGCGAGGTGCCCACCGTCCCGACGCAGGTGGTGCGCATGACCGACGATACCGGCGCGGGTGTTGAGCTGCGCTTCACCGCGCCAGTAAGCGTGAGCTTCGGCGAAAGTAAGGTCGGGGAGAGATACGTGGCGGAGTACGTCATCCGCCAACTCAAGGTGCACCTGCCTGCGCAATGGGCCGCAGGCGACCGCGCCGTGCTCGAGTATGAGATCGTGCCCTTCGCCGCCGGCAATGAATAGACCGTGGCGATCACGGGTGGCAGTGTGCGCAGCTATCCATGGCATCAACCAGTGGCCGTATGGCGCACCCGAAGGAGTGGCGGGCATGACTGGACTTTGCCGTTGCACAGTGGGCATGCTCGTGCTTGTGACAGTGGGCCTGCCTGCGGCCGCGGTCGGGCAAGTGCGGGACGCGCTGGCGACGGCATTCATGCACCCGATGGTCACAGACGCTGACCTTGAGGCATATTTCAGCGACACGCACTGCGTCCTGCTGTGCGACGGCGGCCCGGTCCTCGTCCGCTACCCGGGTATCTCCGGACTGACGGTGGACGGTGCGGCCGTCCCAGTCGAAGCGGTCGGTGATGACCTTGTGCGCGCGGAGATCCCCGCCGGGCGCCATGAGGTGCACGCGCTGACGGACGCGCAGCGAGGGGCGGCTGGTATGCTGGCTCTTGACGCTCGGGCGATCACTACCGCCGAGGCCCTGGCAGAGCGCGCCGCCGACCTGAAGCCTGGCGACGAGATGGTCGTGCGAGACGGGATCTACACCGCGTGGCAGGTGACATTTGCGAACGAGGGAACCGCCGACAGACCGATCGTGATCCGCGCCGAGACCCCCGGCGGCGTGATCTTCAAGGGCGACACGCGTCTGAGGATCACCGGGCGATTCATTGTCCTCAAAGGCTTCCGCTTCGAGCACTGCGGGCCCGGGATGGTCGTCGAGATAAGCGAAGGCAGCGACAACCGCGTCACGCAATGCCATTTCTTCGGATGCGGCAACCAGCGGAACACATTCAGCCACACCGTCCGGGTAGGCGTAGCGTCGCACCGCAACCGCATCGACCACTGCTACTTCACGGCCACCCAGAACATGAGCATAGGCCTGCGGCTGTTTAACGACCAGGAGGTCGGCACCAACAACCGCTTTGACCACAACGTCTTCCGCGACATCTCTCGCTTCTGGAGCAACGGGCAGGAGAACATTCAGCTCGGGGGTGGCCAGCGCGATCTGGAGGACCCGGCTAACTGGCCGATGACTCTGGTGGAACGGAACCTGTTTGACCACGCCTGGGGTGACTCGGAGATTATCTCCAACAAATCCTCGGGCAATACCATTCGCCACAACGTCGCGGCGCATTGCCCCCACTCAGCGTTCACGCTTCGCGGCGGCAACAGCGTGCGCTTCGAGGGCAATGTGATGGTGGACAATCAGGGGGGCGTGCGCGTCATGGGCACGGATCATCTGATCACCAACAACCTGTTCCTGGACATGGAAGTCGCGGGCATCCGCCTCGAATCAGGGCACGAGAACGGTCGGTCCACGGTGGCCACTGAGGGCACGCTCATCGCGCACAACACGATCATCGACTGCGGCGGGGCGGGGATCGTCGCCGCGGGACCGTCCGAGATGCGGCCATTCGTGGCGATGGGCAACACCATCGCCGCCAACATTCTGGCAGGGAGCCAGGGCACGCTGCTGGTCGGCGAATGGCTGCGCGACACGCCCATCGTCGGCAACATCTTTCATACCACCGCATCGGCCGTCGCGGGCGATGTCGGCGACGGCGCGCTGTTGCGCGATCCGCTGTTCACCGGCGCAGGTGCGCTGATCCGTCCCGGGCCGGGGAGCCCTGCCATCGACGCAGGTACGCCGCTGGAACTGGTGCCGGTCGACCGATGGGACAGAGCTCGTGGCTCTGCACCCGATGCGGGCGCCGATGAGGTCGGAGCCGCTGACCCGCCCGAGGGCGCGCCGCTGCTGCCTGACATTCCGCCGCCCTCGGCGGTCGCCCCCGAACTGTATGTCGGTCAGCCGGTCCTGCAGTTCAGCGCCGGCGATCCTGTTGCGGGCTGGCGGGGGGGCGGCGAAGTGCAGGTGGATGGCGGCACTCTGGTGCTGACGGACGCCGCCATCGAGCCCGAAGTCGCGACGCCGGAAGACATCGTCATGAACTGGGATTACCACCCGCATGAGTACACGTCGGTGGCGAAGCTGGCCTTCGCCCGCGACGCTGAGGGCAATGGGTACGAGTTGGCTTGGGGTGGCGTGGCTGAGGACGGCAAACCATCGGGCGTCATCACACTGAGCAAGACGGCCACCGACACCGCGGTGGCTGTGGTGTCCGACATCGTCATGTACTACCAGACTTACCGTCTGGCCAGTTACGGCGGATCCGCGATCGAGCAGACGAGACCACGTGACGACCGTTGGTACAGCTTCATCCTCATCCGGCGCGGCGCCACAGTCATGCTGCTGATGCGTGACGCCCGGGACACGCGCGCGCCCAGGCCCGTGCTCATGTACCGCGACCGAGGCGTCATGGGCGGCGACGCACCATCTGGTGCGGGCGTGCGCATCAGTCAGACCGGCCTCGGCAGTTGGCGGGCCATGACCATTCACGAATGCGACTACCAGGGCGAGAGCGCGCCTCAGCCGCCCCCCGGACTCGTCGCCGAGGCGCGAGGTGGTGAGCGCATCATCCTCCGCTGGCGTGATGGCACATCCGGGCGAGCTGGGTATCTCTACGACCTGTACCGCTCGAACGAGCCTGACTTCACGGTTTCCGCGGAGAACTTGGTGGCGGCGGGCGTCGTGGGCAGCGCCTACGATGACTTCGGGGTCCAGCCAAACACGGACTATCATTACGCGGTTCGGGCGGTTAACCAACTGAGGCGGCCCTCAGACTCCGCGCGCGTGCAGACCAGGACTGCCGCCGACGGGCTTCGCTATCACGTGGTGTCCGCCGCGACGGCGCGGGACCTGCAGGCGCCCATGGTGATGGCTGAGGACGAATCGGGAGTCTGCCTGATGGCCTCTCTGGCGGCGGGCATCGCGACGAGCGGGCCGCCTGAGGACGGGAACGCGGAACTGCGCTTCAGCGTGCCCGCCGACGGGCGCTACTCGATCTGGGCTCTGACGATGGGGCCGTCCAGTTCCATGGACTCGTTCTGGCTCGTCCTCGATCCCGGGGAGGAGCCGACCTTCCGGTCGTGGGGCACCACCAACGACGGCTCGTGGCAGTGGCTGCGAATCGCCGCGGACGTGGCACTGGCAGCTGGCGAGCATCGTCTGCGCATCAAGCACCGCGAGCCCGGCGGGCGGATAAGAGACCTGCTGATCACTGATGACGTGGGCTTCAGTCCTGCGGCTCGTCGGTAGCGCGCGCGACCGGACCGCTTCGGGCTCTGCATCGACCGAGCCCACACGCCAGAGGTGGACGGCTGGGATCGCGCAACGCCAATGGTGCTCACGCCGGATCAGTGAGCAACGCAGCGTCGGTGCCTGATGGGGAAAGTGGCGTCTGCGCGCAGGGCCGATCTGTTCCCTCCTACTGGGCTCTGAAGCTCACGTCGTCGAACGCGGCGCCTTGGCCATCGATCTGCCCGAAGCCCACAGTGCCTGCCGGAAGCGGTTGCGGGTCGGTCGCGGTGATCACTTGCTGGCCGCCGACGGTCACAGTGATCTGCCCGTTCGTCACAGCGATACTGAGGTCGAACCACTCACCGGGCGTGAGGGCCGCCTGCGCACGGCCGAGGGCCTGGATCTGCTGGCCAGTGATGCGGACCAGTTCCATACCGCCTGGAGACACGACGAAGTTGTACGAGGAACCGTTGGGCGGCTCGCCGGAGGCGCAGAAGATCACCTGGCATTCCCCCGCCGCAGGGCGGTGCCGGAAGCTCAGTGCGATGTTGCGCCCTTGCGCCTGTACCCAGAACGCATGGCCTGGTCCGGCGAAGGCCAGCATCCCGTTGGCGACCGACGCCGTTGGGTCAAACTCCCATCCCTGTGGCTGCCTGCCCTCGAAGTCCTGGCTGAGCGTCGCCCCGGTCTGTTGTGCAGGACCGACCACGCCGGGCTGCGGCTGCACGACGGTCGGTTGGCCTGGGGGCTGTTCGGTTATCGTCTGGCCCCCGGGCATCTGCGTGCCGGCCGCGCCCGACATGAGCGCCACGTTGTCGTAACTGGCTCCCCCGCCCGCCGGTCCGGCGAGCATCACCTGTCCGGGCCCGAGCGGCTGTGGATCACTGGCGGTCAGCACGACCTGTCCGCCGACGCTCACCTGGATCTGGCCGTTGTTGACCTGGACGAGGATATCGTTCCACGTGTTGCTCTGCATCTGCACGGGCGCTCCCCCGAGTTCCTGGCCCTGACCGGCCTGCAGCCGGATCAGTCCGACCTCACCCGGGTGCATGTGCAGTTCGTATGACTGGTTCTGCGGCGGCTCTCCTGCGGCACACAGTCCAACGACACCAAAGCCGTTGCCCGGCATGAACTTGAACGCGAGGCCGGGGTTGCTGGTAGGTGGTGTCATCCAGAAAGCCCCGCCGCCCGTGGGGAAGGTCAGCGCGCCGTTGACAACCTGGGCGCCCTCGAACAGCTCCCAGCCCTGCGGCTGGGCGGTGTCGAAGGTCTCGGACATCATGCCGGCCCCGGTCTGCACCTGCGAGCCCATGCCCGGCTGAGGCAGAACTGCCGGCTGCCCCTGCTGGATGATCGGCCCGCCCGGTCCGGTGACTTGCCCATCCGGTCCGACAACAGGTCCCGTGGGCCCGACCACTACGCCCGGCTGTTGTCCCTGCACCGGGGGTGCCCCTTGCAGGATCACGCCCGGTTGCTGTTGCTGCTGCGGGAGACCGCCGCCCGCAGGCTGCGTGTAGTCCGGCGCGTCCCAGGGCTTCAGGGCCATCAGCGCGGGATGAATGACTTGTCCGTCGATCGTTCCGATCGGTGTGACCAGGATGTCGAGGCTCTGAGATGGCTGCGCATACTGCACGAGCGGGTCACTGGTAACTCGGATAGCCACCCGCATCTTCCCGGCATGTGTCCCCGAGAGAATGCGGAAGGCCGCGCGGCCCTGCGCGTCAGTAGTCAGCGTCAGCGGCTGAGCGAAGATCGTGCCAACATACCCCGGCCCGGGCACGATGCTTGCCTGAAGCTGGACCCCCGAGGACGCCGGGATGGGCAGCAGACCGTGGCCGAGCAGCGTACCCGCCGCTCCGAGTTCATCACGGCTGCCCGGTACCGTGATCACGCTGACCGTCTTCCCATTGGCCAGTTGCACGGTCGACGCGGGAAGAGCATTGGCGGCAAGTTGCAGCCCCTGGACCAGCCCCATGTCGATCTGGCCCGGCTGCACCTGCCCAGGCGAGATCTGGGCGAGTTGCTTGTAGCTCTGCACGCCCTGCACCTGCTGCGCCAGTTGCGGAAAGAGCTGGCCGCTTCGCGCCTTGGCGAACTTCGCGCGCGCGGCGTCAATGGTGTTGATGAGCTGCGCCTGCGTGGTCACGAGTTGGCCGGTCATCATGTCAATGTAGTGCTTGACCTCCACCTGCACGTCCATCTCGCCTATCTGGTTGCCCCACGGCCGGTTGCGCTCCACGATGCCCTGCTCGGGGCTGATAGGGTTCGCGAGCGCCGCAACTCGGTAAGCGCTGACGAAGTCAAACCGGAGCAGCCCGTTGCACACCCGTTCCGCCATGCGGGCAGAGACTTGGCTGCCCGAGAGTTGCAGCGACGCACCGGAGGCGAGGACGGGCTGTAGGTTCAGCGGCGGCGGCATCTCCATCGCCAGTCGCTGCCCAGTCACGCTGAGCTGCGCCGCACCCATCTGCGTCATCGTCTGGGGTGCGAGCTGCACCATCTGCGGTGTCTGCGCGGGTTGAGCTGGCTGCTGACCGTCGAAGTTGAGGACCGCCCCGACGACCCCCTCCTTCGGCAGCGGCTTCATGCGGAAGCTGAGGAGGTCGCTGCCGGTGGCGAAGCCCTTGAAGTTGTAGGTGACCGGGCAGGCGTTCCCGAAGGCCTCACCAGGTCCGCCCATGGTCTGTGTGTAGCCGCCCTCGTAGTTGTAGTTCGGGTGCGCGGGGCGGACCATGACGCTCCCGCGCAGAGCCGGGATGCGGTACGTCCCCTTGGCGTCGGTGCGAGTGTGGCTCCACGCACCGCCTTCTGTGTAGAAGACGTAGATGCCGGGGAGCGGATTGCCCTGCGTGTCAAAGACCCCGCCGAGCAGAGGCGGCGTCTGCGCGGGCACCTGAATGTCTTTGAAGAACTTGGCGATCAACCCGGCGGTGTAGACTTCCGCGATGGGCATCGCGTATCTGAGCGCCGCACCGAAATCCGCGCCCTGAATCCCCTTGATCGTCCGCAGGGCATCGGCACCAGAGGTGGTCGATGCGCCCGGGCCCTCGACCTGCTGGAAGTGATTGTAGTCATGGACCTGGGCCGCGCATCTGGCGACGTAATCGTACGCGGTGGGAAGCGTCGGGAGGCCATTGATCGGGATGCGAGCGGCGATGCTCGCGTTCTGGGCGTGGTACTCGTAGTTGCCGCCCTTGCCGGCCGCGAAACTCTCATAGTCCTCGTGGTTCCCGAGGAAGCAGTCGTAGGTGTGGTTGACGACCGCAGCGTCGCCCACATAGTGGCACGCCGCCCCCAGGTAATACAGTGCCGTCTCTTCATAGCCGCGGCCCGGCAGCGGTTGGATCTGGCCGTTCCAGGCTTTCACTGCGAGTTGGTAGAACTGCTCGGCGCGCACGGCGGAGGACTCGTAGTGCTGACGGACGTCAGGCTCAATGTCGGTGGTGGCGAACGCCAGGGCATCGAGGCCCACCACCGCGGCGCCCAGCGAACTGAGGATGGGGGCAAAGGCCATCGCCATCCCCTCGATCTGGTCCCAGATGACGAGGTCCAGACCTGTCGGGTCCAGGGGCTGCCCGGCCGGAAGCTGGCCCGCCGGGAGCGTCGCCGGTCTGGTCGCGGCCGCACGGTCCGGGTTGTAGTAGTGGTCCATGCTGGCTTCGTTGCACACCCGGAACTGCCAGGTCTTCACCTTGATTGGGAATGGGATGGTCTCCCACAGGCTCACGTAGATCGTGAGGTTCTGGCCCATGCGGTCGGGCCACATGCAACCGTCAACCAGGGCTTGATGGAACTCCAGCGTGCCCCCTGCCCAGTTGCCGTTGTTCTCGGCCTCGAGGATTTCAGCGGCGTGCTCGATGATGTAGGCATGTGGGCTGACGTGGTAGAAGCCGTAGTCGCCCGTCTCCATCTTCGCGTGTCGGTAGTCCTCGGGACCCTTGGGATCCTCCACAATCGTGCTGGGGACACCCCAGCCCAGGGCCGGACGGGCGCACAACACGATGACGGTGAGGACACAGATCGTCGAAAGCAGTATGGGGCGAACGACAGACGCGAGGCGGCATGTCGGGGAGTCCGATCCTGACATTGCAGGCACCTCCCACGAACGGTCTATCGTGTCGGTCCTTGCTGCGGCTCAGTCTCAGGCTGCAGGCATAGCAGCGATGCTGCGGCAACCCCCGTTGCCACTATATTCCTTCGCTTCAGCTCTGGCCATTCCTGCACGATCACGCGAGCTGCAGGCCCTGCCAACTTATTGGGGTGCGGGAGCATTGCCTCGGAAGCCGAAGCTGTAGAGCCGCGTTCCCGGCGCGCGCAGGTGGAAGCGCAGCCGGATGTCGCGACCGGCTGGCAGCACCTTGCCCCCGCGCCAGGTCACCGGCACGGCCAGACCATCCTTTGCTTGCACGCGGCAGGCCGCGAGGTGGAAGCCTTTGATCGGCTCGAAGGTCGCAGCGTCCAGCACCTCCACCACGAACGCGCCCGGGTTCCCGGCGGCGCCCTCAAGGTTCACCGTCAGTCCCCTGCGTTCGCCAACGGGCGACTCTATGGGGATGGTGGTGACCGTCGCCTGGTCATGCCCGGCTTGCGGCGTGTAATACGTCCACCCGTTTACGCGGATCGTGGCCATGCCGATCTCCGTCAGGTTGTGCCCGAAGCCGTCCGTTCCTTCGCGGCGGCCGGCGGTGCCCCGATAGTAGACGCGAACAATATCGCCGTCGAGCATCGGAGACATCTGGAATATGTAACCCGAGTCCCAAGCTCCGGGAGGGCCAACCGGAAGGACCCGTTCCCCGTTCTTCACACGCGTGAAGTTGAAGCCGTCGCGGCTGACGGCCAGCCCTACGTCCGTCAATGGCCGCCCGGTAGTGCCCGGCCAGTAGAAGCAGAAATACAGTCCTTCGGCGACCCGGACAGACGTGGCGTAGATCTCGTCCTCACCTTTGCCTGCAACGGAGTCCATGTACACCTGTCCGCGCATCGTGTAGCTCTTGCCGGTTGAGCCGATCCCGGCTTGTTCGGGATCACTGCCATAGGGGTCGTCCGGGTCGAGGAGGTGCTCCAGTCCGGACCAGCCAACGAGGTCCTTGGTCCAGGTCACACCCCAAGAGCGGCCGGTCTCGGTGTAGACGCGGCTGTATATCCGGATCGGTCGCTCCGGATCCGTCGGATCGAAGAAACTGGGCCGGCCTCTCTCCCGCATGGCCTCCGTTGCGGTAGTCTGCGCACCTTCGGTCCACTCAGTGCCGTCCGGGGAGTACTCGACCCAGTATGTCCCTCGATTCTCCGTCGAGAATGCGAGCCGCATGTACTTCTTCGCCGGATCAGTCTGATCCGGATTCTCATAGTATGGCGGCGGCGTGTTCGCTGGGTTCCCCTTCCAGTATGCCAGGGGACGAGTCGGAGTCTCTTCCGCTTCGGGGAGGTCATCCGGGAGCTTGTCCACCATCTCGAAATGCACGCCGTCGCGGCTGACGGCAGTCCCGTAACTGCTGCCCCCTTCCTCCAGGGGTGACGAGTAACCCATCACGTAGGTATCCCCGCGTTTGCTCACCGACGCGCCCCAGACCACGGGATTGTCGCCGCGCGGCGACAGCGCCGGATATTGGCTGGGCTTCGTCATCTGGTTGAGGGCGAAATCGACGCCGGTAGTTGCTCCCACTTCGAGCGAATCGAGGAAGAGCACCTCCCGCTCTTCGGCAACTGAGAGCGATGGGATTCTCAGACGATCGAATATCGCCCGGTCATTGCCTCCCGCTGCAGCCGCGTAGAAGAGCAGTCCGACATCGGTGGCGTCGGCAGGCGCATGCTTCTCCGCGTTCACCGGGAGAGCGGGCGCGTTGAAAGGCCCACGGCATTCGTGAACCTGTCCGAACTCTTCTCCCATCCACCGTGCGGTGCAGGCCCAGCGCCGCGTTGTGTTCTGCCAAAGCGCCCACACCACACCGTGCCGGTCGCGGAACATGACCGGCCAGCCCAGCTGCTCGATCTGCGGAAAGACCCGGCCGGTACCCCGTTTGCCCCACATGCCCCGGCGCATCACAACGATCTCCTCGGCACGGACGATGCTGTCCGTGCGCCACCCGTCTTCCGTGAGCTTCGCATAGCCGATGGCCGAGCCGCCACCGGCGCGCTGGCTGATCTTCTCCCCAAGATCGAGCGGCATGCTCCGAATGCCGTCGTGCAGGAAAGTGACCAACGGACGCCCGTCAGCGACCATGATGGAAGGATGGAAAGCATATTCGCGCGCAACCTGCTCGGCGGGAAGCCATTCCCCCTCCGGCGTACGGCGCGCCACCCAGATGCTGAAATCCCGCCGAAACGCGAGATAGACCGAACCGTCCGGTGCCAGGTCCATGACGGCGTCCTGGCTCTCGCGTTCGGACATCGGGATTTTGGCGCCCGGCCGACCCATGTCGGACATGCCCGCGCCCAGCCCGCCCGCCGCCTCGGGCTCCCCACCGGAGACAGACTGATAGTACACCGTGTCGTCGCTCGAGTAGCTCACCACCACACCCCCGTCAGCACCGGACATGATATCTCCGGGACGACAGGGGCCGTCGACCAACCGGCGCGGAGTCGTCCACGCCCCTTTCTCCCGCAGGTCCGGCGGGGCGCCGTTCCCGAGGTCCGCCTCTGCATGCCAGAGCCCGTCGTCGCTATGCCAGATGACGTGCAGGCGGTTGCTGCCGTCGATCGTCATGCTTGCGCGGCTCGCTTCGCCCTGCGCGGGAAACACGGCTTCCCCCTCGGCTCCCACGAGTTCCATGACCTCCAGATCCCCGCCACGCGGCCGGTAGGGGTTGGTGGACTTCCCGCTTCCCGTGGCAAGAAGGATCTTCTGCCCGTCCTGCTCGATGACGACAAACCAGTTCCCCGATGCGTCCCGAACGATCTGGCGTCCGTTCCACGGCAGTCTATCGAAACCGGCTAGCGGCCTCAGGCCGTCCGTGGACTCCGACTTGACCTCCAGCGCGTCCCCGGTACCCGGCACACGTAGCACGAAAGGATCCCACATGCCTTCGTGGTCCGCCGGGCTCGTGGGAACGGAAGGCATGTCCGTGTGAGCGGTATACTCGCCGAATTCGCCGCCCCAGGCGGCCGCGAGTGAGCAGGCCGCAAGCGCGACGGACAGGAGCAGTAGCCCGAACATGCCGTTCCTTGCCTGGCGCCCTCTGCGATGGCTCGGGGCAGAGGGGGAACTTCCACCGATGCAGTGCTCTCTCATCGTTCGCTCCTTCTCCGCTACCTGGTGTGGTATTGCTCTCGTCTTGGCGCCACCTGCAGTGAGAGTGTTCAGCCTTTCAGGCCGACTTCCTGCCATGAACGTGGCTAAACGCAGACCGTGGCCTCAGATATCGATGGGCGCCACGGTGACCTCGGTCTGGCCGCGCAGTGGCACCCGTACGCGCAACACGCCGTCCGCGTCGGCGACGACGGGAGCATCGACGCTGGTAACCGTGTAGCGCTCGCCGGGCGTGATGACAAAGTCGCCGCTCCCGAACTCCAGACGAACGGAGCCGCGCCCGCTAAGGATCAGACTCGCGCCTGAGGCATCGTAACGTTCGAAGATGAGATTGACCGGGCGGCCGGATCTGGCCCGAACGGGAACGCGTTTGAGGACGGCGCTCTCCTTCGGCTGCAGCTCGACTTGAGTGCGGACGCCCTTGCCGTCGACCGTCGTCAGGAAGTTCGCAGGAATGGAGACGCCAATCGGGTTGTAGCGGTAGGCGAAGTGCAGGTCGTCGGCGCCAGCCCAGCCATACGCGCCCGATCGGCTCGTGACGATGCGCTCCTTGCCGCGCACGATACCCGAATGGATAGACTCGATTGTGATCGGGAACATCTGCTGGGGGAGCGACGGATAGGTGAGTTGGTTCTCGCCGTAGTAGAAGTAGAGCAAGCCCCAATCCAGTTTGTCGAGGACGTCGGTGTAGACGTCGGCCTCGTTGTGGATCACGCCGGGGTTGCCCAGCGCGCAGGGGGTCTGTGCCAGATGCGTGTCCGGGCCGCTGCTGCACTCCTGGTCGGTGATGAGATCGAGCCTGCCGATCGTGCGGGTCATCGTGATGCCGTTGGCGACGACCCTCGCGCCTCTGGCGTTCATGCGCTCCGTGTATTCCACCATCGATGGCTGCGACATCAACAGGACCGATCCGACTTTGCGGGTGATTGTCTTCGTCTCCGGGTCGATATCCACCGTGTGCCCGTCCCAGCGATCGTACGTGTAGGCTGAGCCGTAACCGTGCATGAAGCCATCCATGAACGCGCCGTTGCACCCGATCTCGTCGACCATCACGTCGACGCTCTTCATCAGCGCATCGTGGAACGAGTTGCCGGGCATCGGGTAGTAGATGTACCAGCGCCAGCCGGCCTCATGCCGCGCCCGGCTGAAGTAGGCGCAGGCGTCGTAGTTGTAAGGGTAGATGACGTGGTTTGGGCGACATGGAACATGAGTTGCACGTCCGGGTTGTCCTCGCGGATCGCATCGAACTCCGCCCTGATCCTCGCGCGCTCCTTCGGCAGCCAGAGGAAGTCAATGCCTTCGATCTCAATCTCCGGGTCGTCCGCAACGTGCGTCAAGCATCCGAAAGATCCGTACAGCGTGTTGCGTAGCTGCAGGTGCTCGGGCGTGACGCCGCTGCGGCGGATGAACGCGAAGCCGCCATCGACCGTGCCGTTGCGATCCTCGTCGCGGCGGGCAAGGTTCAGGAAGTCGTAGTAGTCCGGTGATTCGACTGGATAGACAGCCCACTCGACGGTATACTCGGCGTCTTTCGCCAAGCCGAACCTGTCGTCGCGGACACCCGCGCGGCCATCCTTGGCGAAGACGGTCGAGTGTACCACCGTCAAGGCGGACGGGCTCTTGGCCTCGCGCCGCTCCGTGCCCTCGGTGTAGCCCGCAACGACTGTCGTGTCGAAAGGCTCCTGCGCCGCGAGAGCGTTCTCGAGGATGATCCCCAGGTCATCGCCACTGGTGTTGCGGATAGTGTCTGTGATCAGGACGCGAGTGGGTTCGCGAGATATCCGGCGTGTGACGGAGTAATGCGACCCCTCGGCCAGCACTTCGTGCAGGCCCTGCTTGATTCGCTTCATGGTGACGCGGAATTCAGCTTCGCCGGCATCATCCGGCTTGCCCGGAAGCAGGCGGTTCTCTCCGCCCTGAGGATATGAGAGCGACGACTCAAACCGCAGCCGTCGGCCTCCGCACACCACCGTGAAGCCTCCACCTGCGCCGATCTGAACCGAGTATTTCGCCGGTGCCGCCACCGGTGGCAGCGGATCAACTTTGACCTGAGCTGGACGCGGCACAACGGGCGCCTCTGGTGGCCAGACGAAAGTCGCCTCGCCCGAGATGTCAGCCCCTTCGGGCGATGACAGGGCGGCGATAACTCGGTGCTCACCGGGGGGCAGATCACTACATTCGAACGTCGCGCGCAGCCTCCCGGACGTCGGCAGTGCGGCGAACTCGGCCGTCTGCGCAAGCTGATCGCTCTCCGCGAGTTGGAGGCCGGCCGTGACCTTGGCGCCGTCCGGAACCGGGAAGACCCCGCTGAAGTCCAGGAGCGAGACCATCCGCCCTTCGCTCCGGAAAGGGTAGTTGATGACCCTCATCTTGTCGAACCACGTCGTGTCAACGCCGTACTCGCCCGCCGATTGCTTGTAGTGATTGAGGATCTCAGCCTCGCTCAACGCCCGGTCGTAGACAGCAACGTCATCAAGCTGACCTCGCCAGTGCGCCTTCGAACCATACCCCGGGTCGGCCGATGCGGGGCTCGCCACTAACACGCCCATGAGGAAACGTTGGCCTGCGTCAATCGCTGGCTTGGCGGATTGCTTCGATCCGAGCTTCACGCGGTTGACATAGAGCGTCATCGTCGTGCCGTCGAAAGTCGCCGCAACGTAGCTCCACTCGCCAATCGCCAGGCGTGCCCTCAAGTTGTTCCCGCCGCCCGAGATGTAGAACCACGTGTTGCCATCTCGGTAGTGAGTGAGCCCGAAGCTGTCGTAATACTTGCCCAGGATCATCGGTTCGTTGGCCGGCAGCGCCCCCGGCTTGATCCAGGCCTCGAGCGTCACGGCCTGCCTCAAATCGAGGCTTGCGCTGTTGCCGCAGTCGACGTAGTCATCCGCGCCATCGAGGCTGACAGCCTGACCGCTGCCCCTCGGCACCAGCGTGGCGCCATGCAACACACCATCATTCCCGTTGCCGGACAGGTCGGCAACAGTGCCGTCCGCCGCCTCATCAAATGACCACTGACCCACAGGGCCTTCCGTCGGCTGTGCCACTGCCGTCGCGCTGCAGAGCAGTACGGTCACGGCAACCAGTAAGGCCAGATTCCTCATGTGCAGTTTCCTCTCGGTCTAAGCCGGGCTTCCCCGCATGGAACCAAGCGCCCGGGCGTCAGTAGAATTATCAAGCTTTCATGGCAATGCTTCACCAATCGAGCTTCAGCAACCTGCACGAGCGGCTTCCGAAGCGGTAGATGGCGCGCACCGCCCATCGAGTCTCACGCAAGTCGGGCGAGGAACCGAGATCCAGGCCAATGGCAGGAGATCGGTAGGAAGTGGGGCAGGGAAGGGCGAATAGGATGCCCGTGTCTCAATGTGCTCGCTGATTACCGTTGGCATGGAGACCAGATGATGTGGACGAAAGTGACTTGGGTTACGCTGCTCGCTGCGATCGCCTTGGCGGCACTACTGCCGGCCAGCGCGGCCACGCTCAACCCTCCCGTCAATCTGCTGTCCAACCCCTCCTTTGAGCAGGCTGCCGAGGGCAACGAGGAGTTGGCGCAGGGGTGGGGCCTCTACCAGTGCGGATACACCCGCACTCGCGAACGAAGCTACGCCCCCGATATCTCCGGGCCCTGGAGTTGCCGCATCACCGGCGCCGACCAGACCGATGAGAAAGGCCTCGGTGGCACGAGTACGGCTGTGGTGGACCCGCCGGCCCATGGCACCTTCGCCGCCACCAACAGCATCTATGTCGCCTCCCATACGCAGGGGGCCATCTACGGGGCGTATGTGACCGCGCGCTACACCGATGACACGGAGAAGACCTTCAGCTTCAGGCTCAGCGACGCGCAAATCAAGGCAAACCTGGGCACCTGGAAGACCTACCGGCATACCTTCACCACCGATCCTCTGAAGAAGCTTAAGGCCCTGTCTTACTGGTGTCTGGTCTGGGCCAAGGACGAGCAGAAGTTCATCGGCACGGTCTACTTCGACGATGTCGAACTGCGTTCGGTGGACACCGACGGGCAGGCGGACGCCGCGCTCCCTTTTGCGTTCGTCTCGCGCACTCCAACGCCTCCCCGCATTGACGGCGTGATGGACGACGAGTGCTGGCGGCACTCGCTGGAGCTGTCACCCTTCCTGCTCAGTTCGGGCGTCGAGGCGGCGATGGAACAGACCAGAGCGCGGCTGGCCTTCGATGAAGACCATCTGTATCTGTTCCTGGAGTGTCGCGAGAGCGTACTGGATCCGGTGCTGCAAAAGCGTGCCGCCTTCAAGGCCACTCAAACCGAGCATGACTCGAACGTCTTCAGCGACGATGCGGTGGAGGTGTTCCTGCAGCCCTCACAGGAGGAGAGCGCCTACTACCACATCGCGATCAATAGCCTCGGCACGATCTACGATGCCCGCTGCGAAATCGACGGAGTATACGACAAGAGCTGGGACTCCGGCGCGGATGCGGCGGGCCAGGTCGGGGAGCGTTCCTGGACCGTGGAGGTCGCGATCCCCCGCGAGCAACTGTCACCGGACGAATTCTCCGCGATCGATGGGTGGCGAGCGAATCTCTGCCGCACGGAGAAGCCCTCGGTCGAGTCCTCCTGCTGGTCTCCTACCGGCGGCTCCTTCCACACCCCCGCACGCTTCGGGCTCATCGCCTTCGGCCCGCCGGCGCTGAGCGGGGGCGAAGTCGATCTGGGCGGGTTGCGCAAGGGGGTCAATCACCTCCGGTTGGCCGTGACCAGCCCCGCTGCCGAAGAGCATACGGTCACCGTCACCGCCTCGGCCAGTCAGGGCAACGGTTCGAGCGAGGTGGGCCGGGAATTGGCCCGCATCGCCCCGGGTCAGACCGAGACCATCGCGGTGGAGTACACCGCGCTCTCCGGCGAAGGCGCCCTGCAGTATGAGGTCGCTCAAGATGGCCGGGTTCTGCTGGTCTCGCCGGCCTACCCGCTGCAGTCCGACAATCCCTTCATCGCGTGGTTGAGTGTGCGCGACAATCCCAGCAGTCATGCCATTGGGGACTTCAGCGTGGCCCAGGGGGAGACGCTGGTCTTGCCACTGGTGCTGCTGGCCGGAATTGAGGAGGAGCAGTTCCGCGAGGCCACCGTGACGTTGGAGGTGCCGCATTTCCTGCGCCTGGTGAGCCCGCTGAGTGGTGCGCGGCGTTGGCCCGCACCCCTGAGCGTGACGGAACAGACCATAGTGCGCGACGGCCAGCCTTACCGGCGCCTCACCCTTGAGTTTGGCGCCCGAAGCATCACCTTCGCCGGGGCGCGCGAGCAGCGCCTGTATGTCGAGAACCCATTGCTTTTCCAGGCCGAATACGTCGGACAGCAGGACCCCCAGCAGGCCCGTTCCCCTCTCGCCTATGAGGTCTCGCTCAACGGTCAGAGCCGGGCGAGCGGCAGCCTGCCGCTGACCTTGCTGCCGCCGCTGGCGCGCAAGTCCCCGCGCGAGGTCGTGGTCTGCAACTGGCCTTGCGCCAGCATCTACGCCAATCAGTTCCTGGGCCGCCTCAGCGAGGCCGAGCAGTCGACGATCTTCGATTCGTGGACTCGCTCGGGGTTCAACATCTACGCCCACGGGGGGCGAACGGCGACTGAGCGAGGGCTGAAGACCGCCAAGGGTCTCCCCGGCACGCTTGACGGTCTCTGCGCCGCTGCCCCGGGAATCGTTGACTACCTGCGCGCGAATCCGCAGTATCAGAGCGCCACGCTTGAGGGCAAGCCGTTGCCGATCTCCATCTCGCCAGCCCATCTGTTGGACGAAACCTGTCCCGCTCGCCAGATGCTCAAGGACTACGTCGGTAAGCTGGCCCTGGTCGAGCCGGTGCTGAGCTGGGACTATGAGGTGCCGGTCGCCTATCCGCAATCGATCGGCTTCGGCGCACACAACCTGGCCGCCTTCCGAACGTTCGCCAACATCGCCGATGACGTGGACCTGACCCCCGAGGTCGTGGTACGTGACTACCGCCCGCAGTGGGTGGACTTCCGCTGCCACCAGAACGCCGAGGTCACGGGGCTGCTGCAGGAGGGCATCAAGGCCGCCAACCCGGACTGCATGTTCTTCGTCTATAGCGGCTACCACGGTGAGCATACGCGCGAGACCTACGGGATCAACTGGGAATACGTCGCCCCGCATCTGGACCAGGCCTGGTGCGGCTACGGGCGCCCCGTCCAGAAGATTCAGGACACACTGCAGGTGCTGCAGGGCAAGCCGCTGGTGGGCGGGGAACTCGTCTGGCTGGGATATGGCAACTGGTATCCGCTGGACCGCACCGAGACGCGCCTGATGCGCAGGCTGACCGACTGCGCCGGCGGCTTCATGGTCTACTACGATTGGTTTGTGGACGGGCGCTTCTACGCGGCGATCTCGCGCACGGCGGCCGTCGCCGCCGACTTTGAGCCATTCTTCCTCGAGGGACGGCGTGATGACAGCTTGGCCACGGTTGAGGCCGGTGGCGAGGGCAATGTCGCGGTGTATGTGCTGGGGGATGAGCGGCTGGTCTTCCTCTTTGGCACCGCTGCAGCCACCCAGGAGTTCCGTGTGCGGTTGAGCGATCTTCCGACCACGGCCGTCGCGCTCGACTACGACGAGAAGAAGCCGCTCCCGGTCTCTCCGGCGCTGGTGGTTCAGGTCTCCGCTCACCGCGTCAAGGTCATTCACGTGCGGCCCTCCGTCGACGCCCCCGAACCGGTGGCGCCGCGGTTGCTCGCCCCAGTCGATGAGACGCTGTCCGACAGGCGCCCGCTGCTGGTGTGGGACCACGGGGGCGCGGCCGTCTGCCGCTACCGGGTGGAAGTGTCGCCGGATCGCGACTTCGCTGAGGGCGCGGCCGTCGCCATCGCCGACCTGCCTGCCAACACTTATGTCGTCAGTGAGCCCCTGGATGAGAACGGAACATACTTCTGGCGCGTGCGCGCTGTAGATGCCCACAACGGCAAGATGAGCGCCTGGTCACCGGTTGGCCAGTTCACGCTCGGCGTGCTGGGGCTCGCAGTGCAGTCGCCCATATTCTCCCCCAACGGCGATGGCATCCATGACACCGTGACTCTGCAGGCGGAGTTGCGCAGCGAGGCGCCCTGGACGGTGGTCGTCGCCGACTCCGCCGGGCGTGTGGTCAAGCGTCTCGCCGGGGAGGGGCTGCAGGTGTCCGCCGCCTGGGATGGCAGCGATGCCGCGGGCGAAAGCGCCCCTGATGGTCACTATGAACTGCGCCTGGAGGTCCGTGGCACACGGGTTGCCGCCGAGAAGGTAGAGCTGAACCAACGCTTCGGGGTGGCCAATCCAGAGCTGGAGCGCTGGTGTTACTGGCGCTCGCAGGCCCTTGAGGGCGGCGCCACAGAGCGTGATTACCACATCGTTGCTGGCGACTTGCCCTACTCGCTCAGGCTGGCTGGGGACGGCCTCGAGGCCAGGGCTTACTGGAGCAACTACCGCTCTGGCACTGAGATACCGATTCTGCACTTCTTCACCAAAGAGGACCGCTGGGCCGCCATCCCCGGCTTGGAGGCAGAGTGGGAGGGCATCGTTGCCGAGGCCACGGGCAAGCAGGACTGGACGCGCCTGACGGTGTTCTGCCAGGCGCCCGAGAACGCCGCTAAGGCAGTGCTCTTCTTCTCGATCAAGGGCAAGGGCACCGCCTGGCTGGGGTCGGCTGAGTTCGGCGAGGGCCGACCGTAGAGCCGAATCACTCGCTGTCAGTCCCGCTACTCAATGCGCGCGACCTCGACCCGGTCGCCCACACCGTAGTACCAGAGCGAGACCACCTGGTCGACGTAGTCGCGCGCGAGGTCCTCGTCGTCTGCAGGGCCGGCTAGATGCAGCCACGGAGGCTTGGTGTGGCTGATGCCCGCGACCAGGCGCGCCGCATCGCCCTCGCCTGCCCAGGCGCCATGGTAATAGTCATTGGCCCCGTCGGTCAGCTCGCCCGTCTCATCGTTCGTGTGCCCGGTCACGAAGGGCGTGCTTACGCCCAACTCCAGCCGACCGCCCTCGACGCTGACCACGGGGAACCGCCCCAGCAGCGCAGGCTTGTCCAGCGTCACCGTCACCCGCCCGTCCCGGAGCTCGGTCGCCTCGACCACGTACATCGAGCTGCGCATTTCGCTGAAGATGCGGATGGCGCGGCCGGGCGCGAAGTCCTCCAGACTCAACTCGTCCCCCGCGATGGTGATCTCGCGCGTGTCGTAATCGAGCGCCTCGATCTGCCCTTGCGCGTACCCCGGCAGGTTTTCCCGGCCCAGCGCGCCGACCCGGACGTCCTTGCGCACTTCATCGCCCTCGCGCACTATCACCCGCACGCCCAGCGGCCGGTGGGCGGTGGTGATACTGGGCCCGTCCGGTATCTGCAGCGTGATCTCGTCGGTGCCATCGGTGCGCTCGACCTCCAGCACTATCGGGTCCGTGGAGGTGAGCCGCACACCAAGTATCTCCGGCTCGCCCTGGAAGGGATCCAGCACCGTTAGGTAGCGCGTGACCTCGCCCTCTCCGACTTGACGGCGCACCAGGAGATAGGCCAGCTTGCCCTCCTGCCAGACCGGGGAGCGCCCTTTGCCCAGGATGGCCTCGACCGGGCCGTCAACCGGCACGACGTGCACCGCAAGTGCGTCGCCCTCCTCCAGCCCCGAAGGCCACGTCCAGGCCGCCGGGGTCTCCAGCGGCGCCCGACGGATCTCCGTCAGGAAGCTGGGGAAGTCGCCTCGGGCGTGTCCATGGCCCCAGCGATCAGTGTAGGCGGCGAACTCCTCCACATCAGGCCCTGCCAGCGTTCCGGTAGCCTGCACGGCCCAGTCAAGCGCCGGCGCCTCCGGCTCGACATGCATTGCCAGCCACGTCTGGTCATGCTGCTCGCCGCCGTTGACGCTGAAGAGGTCCACCACGTAGAAGCGGTCCTCATCGACCTCCACCATGATGTCGGTGCGCTCGTACACGTCGCAGCCCAGGTTCTCGTAGGGGTTGTGGTGAGCGGTGATCACATGCACGCCGTCCTCGGAGGCGAACAGGCTGGCCGCGTTGCGGAAAAAGCGCGGCTGGGTGAAGCGCGCCTCGTTGATGGTCACCGTGTTGTGGGCCATGTTGTGGCTGTCCCACTGATAGCGATACTCCCAGGTCTGCGGGTAGCCCAGGTCCTGCAGGAGCTGGACCCCTCGCGCGTAGAGGCCGATGCCCATCTGGTCCATCTGGCGGTGCCCGATGGTGGACGAGTAGTTCAGTGCCAGCGCTCGCGAGTTCGGGAACTCACCCGCTTCCAGGATGCCGATCCCGTAGCCGTCCAGCAGCCGGCTCTCGCGGCGGATCTCCGAGCGTGGGTCCTCGAGGGCTGCCTGCAGTTCCTGTCCCGGGTAGGGTTCCCACAGTTCGCCTGAGAACAGTTCGCCCTCCATGTTGGTCAATGCGCGAGCGAAGCGCGGGTCGCCGTACTTGGTGAAAGCGAAGAGGTTCTGAGCGCGCACCAGCGAGTGGTATTGCGGTCCGACGCGTTGCGGTTCGCGTAAGCCCCCGCAGTCGCCAATGGGCGGATACCAGTAGTCGAGTATGGCGCTGTCAATCAGATGGTTGAACAACTCCCGGGCCTTCGGGTTCGCGAAGATATCCGGGTAGCGGTCCTGTGGGAACTCGTCAGGATGGCGGGCGCGGATCTCGTCCATGACTCTGGAGGCGCGGATCAAATCCAGCTTGATCCGGTTGTAGTTGGGGCTCTCGTGCCCGCCGCCATCACGGGTCAGGCCGTTGTCCATGATCCAGGCGGACCGTCCGATGCCGTGGTATGTGTACTCGACCATATCCCGGCTGTTGGGGTGTCGATCGCCGTAGTCGTCCATCACCAACGCGATGCCCATGGCAGTGGCCTGGTGGTGGCCCTGATTGCCGTGCACCATCCCGCGTTGCAGGGCGACCATCCCCGAGCGGAGGATGTAGTTCTCTATGTACTCGCGCAGTTCGTCGCCGGTCTCGACGGCCATGCCCTTGCTCTGCACGAACGCGAGCACCTCGGGGTCATCGAAGCCCTCGTAGAGCCCGTCGTAGGCGTAGGCGAGCCGCTCGAGCATGAAGGTGCCCCAGATCAGATCGGTGATCAGGCCGCCCGTCTTGCCCTTGTAGTGCGGGTGTGTGCCGCCGTATGGCCCCAGATAGGTGCGATCGTAGCGGTTCTCAAGGTCGGTGAAGTCGGTGTCCTCCCAGCCGTAGTTGGGGTACTGGGTGGCCAGCCGCGCCATCAGGATGCAACCCTTGCGCGCATACAACGTGTGGCCGGTGAGTTGGTAGGCTTCCGAGAATGACTTCAACAGAGGCACTACCACCGAACCGTAGACCATGTGCGCGTACTCGATGAGGAAGTGGTAGCGCTCGCCGTTGTACATACAGCCCGAGCCGTCGTCCGGGAAGTCGCCTGAGGTCATGTCGCCCTGATCGTAGCGGTTGGAGGGGTACCACTCACCGCCGACCGGGCACTTGATCTGATAGGGGTGGCCTATAGGGTCGATGCTCCATGGGTTGAAGGTCCCGTGCTTCTTGACCTCGGCACCGTGGACCGGGCAGATTGCGCGCGGGTGTTCGGTGTAGTTCCAGGTGCGAGGGATCTCAGTGGTCGGCTGCAGCAGCCAGATGAACTCGTCGCTCTCGGCCGCGAAGCGCTCCGCCGACATGTAGACCGGCCCCATGTAGTAGCG
Source organism: Candidatus Zipacnadia bacterium (assembly GCA_029821735.1). Classification (GTDB taxonomy): domain Bacteria; phylum Armatimonadota; class Zipacnadia; order Zipacnadales; family UBA5352; genus JALGSU01. The sequence goes on from JALGSU010000013.1 coordinate 51,641, forward strand.
AATGCGGTCGCCATGCTCGATGATGCGCGCCCGCTCGCGTTCGGCCCAATCGTAGCTGGCGATGTTCTCGAGGGCAATCGCCACTCGCTCAGGTGTGAAGTAGGTGGGGCCGGACTTGGCTGCGCCCGGTGCACAGGCTGCCGTAATCAGAGACAACACGATCAATCCTCTCAGCAAGTCAGACGCCTCCTGGCGATCGCAACGGGCTCAATCATACTTCCCGGAATCCACTCCGAGGGCCGAACACTCCTGGGAACGCTCACTCGCCGAACACCATCCGCGCCCTTCCCTGCATGGGTAGGGTCGGGCGCCCGGCAGGTGACTGCTGTGCTCGCAGCCACCCGCTACGGAACGCTCACCTTGTAGGCGAAGCCGTCCTCGCTCGAGGCGATGATCTCGCCCGGACCGGCGGGAGCAAGATCGATCAGCCGCCCGCCTGTCTCAAAGCGCGCGACCATCGAGCCGTCGACCGCGTTCAGCGCATAGACTGCACCATCGTCGCAGCCGACCGCGAGACGGAGCGGCTCCCCTGCCAGCGTCGCCAGCGTGCGGACCTGGTTGGGCAGTGCGGTGCGCCACTTGATGGTCCAACCGGTCGCATCGCCTTCGAGGCAGTAGACGTTGAACGACAGGCTGCTGACGAGTATCTCGTCGGTGCCGTCGCCATCCACGTCCATGCAGGCCAGATCAGTGACCTCGTCCCCGGTGTTGACGACCCAGAGGCGATCACCGTCCGGACCGTATACCTGCACGGTGGTATCCGCGCCGCCGAAGATTACCTCCTGGCGACCATCGGCGTCGATGTCCCCCGCGGCGACCGCGTTCGCGCATGGGCCGCCACTGGTGCGGACTCCGAAGCGTCGCGTGCCATCCGGGTTGATGACGTGCCAGGAGTAGTACTCGGTGCCCGCGACCACCTCGTCGCGACCATCGGCGTCCACGTCCGCGGCAGTACCTGCGGTTGAGCCGTGGACGCTTTCGTAGTGCCATAGCTCCTCGCCCTGCGCGTCGATCGCGTAGTAGCGCCAGCTATCCGCTCCGGCGATCACCTGCTGGCTGCCGTCGCCGGCGAGGTCTGCGCCGAAGACGACGCGCACGTGCGGTGTTCGCTTGTAGAAGGGCACCTCGAAGGTCCACAGGTGCTCGCCCTCGCCGGTGAGCGCGACCACGAGACCGTTCATTGCGCCAGCAATCACCGCCAACCGGCCGTCGCCGGCGAGATTGACCGTAGTGACCGAGTTAACCTCGGCCTCACAATCGTAGTCCCAAAGCACCCCGCCATTCGCGTCGAGGCAGTAGACCTTCCCGTTGGAGTTGCCCGCCAGCACCTCCACCACGCCATCGCCGTCGAGGTCGGCAGTGTGCAGGGAGTTGAATGCGTAAGCTGCCTTCCCGTCGGTCGCCTGCGCGGCTGCGAGTTGCTTGAGGCCCTCACCGGTGCCCCAAAGCTGCAGTTCGGCCACGTAAACGGCCGTCCCCGGGCGCGGCGTGAGGATCAGGCGCAGGTTCCTCGCGTTCGCATCAAGCTCAAACTCGTAGGCCTCCGGAGCGTGGCCGGGGGAACCCCAGTTCGCGCGCATCTCCTCGTCAGCGAAGTCCACCAAGACCCGCTCATCGGCGGCGAAACCGTCGTTTGAGCCCAGCAGTTGTATGCGCCCAAGCTGGAACCTCGCGCCCTTGCTCGATGCCGTCGCGAACCAGGCGCTCAGGTCCAGGCGCTCGATGTGGTAGCTGTCGAGTAGCTCAAGCTCGATGGTGACCTCTTGATCATTGGCCCACATCGTGGCGTCGGAAGTGCCGTCATCCCGACCGTCGAAGACGTTGCCGAGCAGGTTGCCGCCGATCTCGCCGGAGAACACGTTGGCCTCCAGCGGGTCGGGGCTGGCGCTGACGCTCTTCACCGCGGCGACCGATGCGGGTTCGCCGGGGTTGCCCGTGAGCAGGAAGTTGTCGGGACGCTCCATGTATGCCCAGTGCTCGGTCATTGCCGGTGCATCGCCGCCAGCGGTCGCGGGGACCGTGGCGGGCGTCGCCGACGCCATGACCGCGCCCATGAGCCCGGCTACCTCCTCGCGCGAGTTCTGTGCCCCGAGGTCAGCGGTAGCCACGTTCTGCTGGCTGCCAATGCTGCTGACCGGTGGCGAGTGCAGTTCCGCCAATCCGGCAGCGAGATTGGCCTCAACGTCAGCTCCTTCGGCGATCTCACGCATCTGGCCGAGGGCCTCGATGGAGGTCGCGCCTATTGCGCACAGGTGGATGGGCGTCATGATCGCCATCGCGCCGGTTATCGTGGTCGCGCCGGGGATGGACATCTCACCATCTGCGCCCCGCACCGCGACAATCACAGGATCGCCCGCGCCGGTGATCGCGATGGAGTTATCGCTGAGGCGCTGCACGCGCACATCGGCTGGCTCGTCGCCGGACGCGTACATGACGGTGAACAGCACCACCTGCTGACCAGGTTGCAGTTCGGCATCGATGATGCCCTGCATCGACTTCACCAGCGGCTCGTTGATGTGCGGATAGCTGGCCCAGTTCTTGCCGGTGTATTCGTCTTCATTGAGGATGCAGTGGGTGTCAGGCGTCATGGAGATCGTGGCGAACTGCCCATCCTGCTCCACCGACAGCCGCGAACCCTCAAGCTCCGTGTCGCCAATGGTCTGCCAGACGGCGCGGAAGCTGTAGTCGCCTGGCTCATTGGCGACCATCCGGTCCGCCACCACGAACACTCCGGGCTTGACCCAGATGACGTTCCGGTGCCAGTCAACGCCGGCGTAGTTGCGCGCCACCGTCTGCGACGCGCCCATGGTCTCGAGATCGGCGAGGTTCTCAAGCTCCGCATACGCGGGGACCTTCTGCGACTGGCCGTCGCGGAGGATCAGCATCGAATTGTGATACTTCGGCAGCGACTTGATGTAGTCAGTGTCCGCAAGCCAGATGCGGTTGTTGGCGGTCCACTGGAGGATCGCGTTGCCGTCCATGTGACCGTGGCCGCCAAGGGTCAGACCGTCGAGCAGCAGGTAGGGGGAGTCAGCGTCGTAGCTGGCGCGGAAGGATATCTTGTCGACGGCGTTCGCCAGCGGCACATGCTCAGCGCCACTGAAGCTGTCATACCACAGTCTATCGACCGCCCAGCCCTTCGTCCCGAGCAGGTCCGTCGGCTCGACGGTCTCATCGCCTCCAAGTGAGAAACTAGACAGCGCCAGCCGCGACCTGACCTGCATCTTGCGATCGATGGCCCACTGGAAGCGGCCATCACGGTAGTACCACTCGGCCATGCCCAGGATACGCAGCTCGTTCCCCATTGGCGCCCACCCGCCGACGTCGCCGTAAGGCACCTGATAGCCGAGATTGCTCATGGTCATGATGGCGTAGTCAGCGTTCAGCCGCGCGTTGCCGTTCTCAAAGTAGCGCATATCCGGCCGCGCCATACAGTAGGTCATTGTGTGGTTCAGTGTCAGCCACTGGTACGTGTTGCAGTCGCAGTGTGGCTTGCTGGCGTCGAGCTGGTACTGGAATGTTCCGTCGGCGACCTCGATCCAGTAATCGCCCTCAACCGCTTCGTAGTAGCGGCTGAAGTACTGCCCTGCGTACAGGCAGCCGAGGGCTGGGAATGTCTGGTGGTTGAAGCGCACACGCTTGCTGGTGGGGCTGGCCGACTTGCGCGGCCCGAGTTCTCCCACCCACTGGAACAGAATCTTCGTGACCGCCAGCCGCTCCTCATCGGTCACCGCCGGGCACTCCTCGACGCAGTCCCAGGCGGGGATGTTCCGGTAGATGTGGAAGTCCGAGTCCATCCCCCACGGCCCGCCATACGTGGTCGGGTCCGACAGGTAGCTCTCGTACGTGCGCTCGATCATCCACACGTACATCCGGGCGTATTCCTCGCGCTCGGTCAGCGCGTAGTACAGGCCTTGCTTCTCTGCATACGAGAACAGACCCCGAGTGCCTGCGCGACGCAGGTGGTCCTCGCAGCTCTGCTTGAGCTTCTCTGCCCAGTCGTCATCGAGCGTCTGAGTGAATAGGTTGCCGTAGCTGGCCAACGCATCGTTGGTGAGTTCGACCTCGTGGACCGAGGGCACCACGAGCGTCTCGCCTTCGGTCAGATACGGTCGCAGGGCCTCCACGCCCGCCCGCGCGCCCGCGATGTCCGACGCGCCCAGGCAAATCAGGTTGCGGCCCGTACCCCACGGATCGGGAACCGTGCGCACCTCATAGCCCCCATTCCCGGGATAGACGCCGTCAGCGAAGGTGAGCTGGTGCGAGTAAGGGTAGAGCAGCGCCATGTTGTTGACGATGCTGCCAACGACGATGGCGTTGGTCTCAGCAAGATCTTCGTCGGTCACTTCGTCATCAGTGACAATCGGCAGCGCTACGCCCGTGGCCTCTTTGATTGCCGAGGCCACCTCCGCCGCGATGGCGGCCCACTCGACATCCTGCGGCGCAACGATGATCGCGCGTGCCTCGCCACCCTCGACCAGCGTGGTGTCAGGAAACAGCGGCTTGGGCTCGGTCACGTCCGCGAACGCCTGCTTCGTGGACTTCTCCAGGCGGATATTGTCCAGAACCATATCGAACTCCACCCCTGCGTTATGGGTTCCGACGAAGAACACCAACTCAGTCACGGCCGAACGGTCATCGCTCTTGACGTATTCGCTCTCCCAGGCCAGCCCCCCACTCGGCAGACCGGGGTGCAGCGTCCAGGTCTGCGCCTCGGCCCTCAACTGGCCGCTCCAGCTCGTCCAGCTCAGCACGCAATTGCTCTCGGCGTCGAAGCCCCTGACATAGAGCGCCTGTGACTCCGCGGGCGTGGACGTGGCGGCATCGAAGACAAGTGCCTGGCCACGAAAGTCCGTGGCTGGAATGGCGACCCGCGTGCTCAGGTAGCTGTTGCCTTCGTGGCCGGCGGGCGAGGTGCCATAGAGGCGTAGTGCCCCGGCGCCCTCGACCTCAAACCCGGGTTCTGTGACGACCTCAATCCCCGAGCGATCCCAGTTCTTCCCAAGGTCGAGACTGAGCGCCTCAACCGTATCACACGAGTGTAGCCCGCCCGCCTGCTGGGCGAGGCAAGGCACGACAACGGCGGCAAGCGCCAACATAATCAGATATCTCACGGCATACCTCCAGCGAGGATTTTCTGTCCTCCACGATCGTCCGTCAAACGGGTATGATTCGCTCATGGCCAGAACAGTGCGTGCGCAACATACGGGTTCGCCGTTGAATATGACTGCACCTACTTCTCAGGGCTCGGAGCCGTGACGGGCCAGCGACGGACCTCAATGGGACGAGCAGAGAGGCCCGTCCCCTCCATCTGGAGAAGGACAGGAAGCGTTCTCGGCCTCAGGATCAGTTGAGAGAGGAAGAAGACGATGCGCTCGAAGCGAGAATGGCTGCTGCTCCCCCTGCTCATCGGGCTTGCGATCCCCGCCGCGTTGGCACAACCTGCACCGCCAGTGGTGCCAGTGCCCATCTGTGAACAGCCGCCGAGGATTGACGGCGTGCTCGATGATGTTTGCTGGGCTTCGGCGCAGGTGAGCGAGACCTTCTGCGACTTCGAGCTGAACGGCGGCGACTTCGCACCCAATCCCGACACGACGGTGCGGGTGACCACCGACGCGAGTTGGCTCTACTTCGGGCTGGAGTGCCGCCACCCCACGCCCGCGGACATGAAGGCGACCGTCACCGAGAACTACGGCGGGCGAGTGTTCGGCGATGAGTGCATCAAGTTCTTCATCGACCCCGGCCTGGAGGGCGGGGGCAACTTCCGCTACGTGTTGAACTTCCGCAACGTCTACACACTGGGGAGGTCCTTCGCCGAGGCGGCATCGGTCCCGAATCTCGCATGGCCCTCAGCCACGAGCGTGATCGAGGATGGCTGGGTGGCGGAAGTCGCGATCCCGCTGTTTTACATGGTAGGCTACGCGGACCTGAGCAAGTTCCGCCTCAATGTCTTCCGCAAGAAGATCATCAAGGAATACGACGCGCAGCACGTCGAGGTGGGCTTCGACGAGTCCACCAGCACCTGGGCCGCCACCGACGAGTGGCTCAACCTCGACGAGATGGTGCACCTGGAGGGTCTGGGCGTGATGCAGATCGCGTCCCCCTTCGTGGCCAACGTGGACGACGTCTCGGTAGGCTCCCTGTATGAGGTCGACGGTGGGATCGCCTACGACGTGACCATGACACTGATGGCCATGACGGGTAGGGGAGGGCAGGCCACCGTCGAGGTAATCGAGACACCCCTCGACGGCGAGCAGCGGCGCGTGTCGGAGGCCTTCACGCTGGAGCCCCAGCAGGTTACCCAGGCGAAGCTGACGGTACCGGTGCGAACCCTTGGCCAGCGCGAGATCGAGGTCGTGGTGCGCGACACGGCTACGAACATGCCCTTGCAGACCGTGCAGGTCCAAGACACCTCCGGCTTTCAGATGCTCTCGGCCCTGGCACGACTGAGCTACTACACGACCGAGCCGACCGCAACCGTGACGTACACGGTGGGTATGCCTGCCGAAGCGCTGACGAAGCTGCGCGTGGTGGTCCGCGACGCCGCTGGCGCAGAGCTGGCGAGACTCGATTCACCCACGGCGCGAGGCGAGTTGCCGTTGCCGCTCGATGGCATCGAAGTGGGCACTCACACGCTTGCCCTGGCACTGGAGGGTCAGGACGGCCATCGTCTCTCGCAGGTCGAGTTCGAGCTGACGAAGCTGCGGCCAAAGCCCGGCTGCGAATGGAAGATTGACCGTCGCACCGGTGCGCTGAGATACGACGGCGAGCCGTTCTTCCCTGTCGGCTTCCTCGCAGGGCTCGACGACACTCAATACGCCGAGATCGCAGACGCAGGCTTCAACACTGTGGTCTGGTGGATGGACACGGACATGCCTTTCGGGGACGCTGTGGACATGGCGACCCGGCACGGGCTGAAGATCATGGTCCGCCCGCAAGAGGTGGAGAGCCATGCCGAGGAGATGGAGACGCTCAAGCGCCACTTCGAGGGCGCGGAATATCAGGAGGCCGTCACCGGGTGCCGCGCCATGGTCCGCCTGAAGGGCTTCCTGCTCGGATCCCTGGCCGGCAGACTGACGCGCACGGAGCGCAACGAGATATCCGCCGAGTTCTTCGATCTGCACCTGCCAGGCATCCTCGATAACGTGCGCTCCATCCGCGACATGCCCGCCCTGCTCGGCTACGACACCATGGACGAGCCGGTCTTCAACACCGCCGATCAGGACGTGGATTTGCGCCGCATGTATCTGGCGATCAAGGAAGTCGACCCCTACCACCCGATGCACGCGCTGTATTCGTCGAGCATCCCACCCGGCCCTCAAGCAACGAGCTTCGGCGACTGCCTCGGCACCGACCCCTACTGGACGCCGGGCCGCACGCTGCCGCGTGGATCGATCAACTGGATGTCGCAGACCACCGCGCGCACTGTGGCCCGAGCGCTCGAGGTCGGCCAGCACCCCTGGACGGTGCCGCAGGCATCGCTGTGGAGCGACGTCATCAAGCGCATGCTCACCGGCCCCGAGCAGATATGCCAGAGCTACCTCGCGCTGATACATGGCACCAAGTCGCTGCTGTGGTTCACTCATGGCTGGGTGGTCCAGGACAAGCAGTGGGAGGCGCTCAAGACCGTGGCGGACCACGTGAACCAGCTCGCGCCGGCGCTCACCGCCGAGGACCCGGCCCAGCAGATCACCTACCAGCCCGGAGTATGGGACCCGATTAAGGGTGAGTTGCCTGACGTGCAGGCGCGCCTGATGCGCTTCCCAGACGATGGCCGCTGGGTGCTGCTGGCGGCAAACGTGCGGCGCTCAGCCGTCGAGGTGGGCGTGCGTGTCGAGGGTCTCAAAGACTCACAGGCGCGTGACATGTTCACCGGGCAAATCGGCACGATCGAGGACGGGGCTTTCACTGACACACTGCAGGCGCGGGGCACGCGGGCCTGGGTGTTCGACCGCATTGAGGCCGACGGCCCGGTGACTATCGCCATCAACATCACCGCGCTGAGCGACGAGGGCGCCATCGAGGACGGTTACCGTCACGAGGGCCGCGTCGGCATGAGGAACATCGTGCCTAATCCCAGCTTCGAGGAAGCGACGGTGGAAGGCTTCCCCGACTACTACTGGCCCTACGACGGGTCAGCGTACCGAATCGGCTGGCACCACCGCGTCGGCGCTCCGGACGCAAGCCTCATCCTCGCCGAAGGTGGCGCCCAGGCAGGTGATCGCTTCTTGCGGATCAACCCTTACGACCCGGAGATCGCCGTGGGGCTGTTTCTGCGCAGCGTCGCCCCTCAACACGCCGCACCGCAGCCCTACGTACTGTCATTCTACGCACGCACCAGTTCGGCCGAAGCGATCGCGGTAAAGACCAAAGCATTCGGCCACAATATGCCTGAGGTGAAGGTTGAGGGCTCCGAGTGGACACGCCACCAGGTGCAGCTCGAAGTGCCCGCACACGCCGACAGTCACTCGTGGCTTCTCATCATGGCCTCCGGCCAGGTGGATCTTGACGCGCTGCAGTTCGAGCAGGGCCGTGAGCCCACGGAGTTCCAGCCATGAGAATGAGCGCCGCCGTCATCGCAATCACCATCTGTCTGAGCGCCCATGGAGCGGTGAACTATCTGCCCGACCGCGATCTGCTGTGGGTCACTGATTACCCGGCGGAGCTTCCCTGCACACCAGGGCTGCTGGCGCGCGTCGATGCGGCCTTCGGCTGGGGCAAGGTCCAGTACGATGAGGCGAGCGATACCTGCACGATCGGGTGTAGCCTGTGGGTCGGCCGCAACGACGGGAGCGACACCTGGTTCCAGGTCGGCAGCCCCGAGTGCCCTGCTGAGACCCTCATCGTGCGCGGCGATCTTCGAGTTCACCCGACCTACCTGTCCACCGATAACGGTGAGGACTGGCGCAGGGGCAACCTGTCCTCGAACCGTCTGACGGTGGGCGTGAAAGACGACCCCTCCGTGCGAGCGAGGCTCCTCATCGACAACAGCGACCGTGCCGGGTACGTGCTTATCGTGGGCGGTCCCTCCGGTTACAGCAGCGAGAGCAATGGAGGAGAGCTGTGCGTGTACCACAGCACTATAGCGCCCCTCGGTGAGGTCCGCATCGGTGAGAAGGCGGCAGGCAGCAACTCCATGCCAATGGGCGGGCAGAAGCTCATCGAGCTGATTGACGCAACGGTCAGCGACGTGGCCGGACTGGCTTTCGGACGCAACATGGCGGCCGCCACCTTCGAGGGCGTGCGCTTCGAGCGCTGCGGCGGCGCAGTCCATGGCACTTACATGCAGACCATGACGGGCTGCACATTCGCCGACTGTGGCAGTGCCATCGTCGGCAGCTCTCGGTTCGACATCGTGCTCCGCGACTGCACCTTCGTCGGCAACGAGCGCAACTGGACGCTGCTCTACAAGCCGCTGATCGCGATCGACTGCGACATCGACTCGCTGGACAAGGGCAGCTACTCGGCCGAGCGCGGTACGTTCTTCATCGCCAAGCGACATGTGGTGGTGCAAGTGGTCGACGCGCAGGGCAAGCCGGTCAAGGGCGCCGAGGTACGTGCCTCCACGCCGCAAGCTCCGCCCGCAACGGAGCACGACCTCGGCCAGGCCGTCACTGATGCGGCGGGGCGCACACCGGGCCGCGATGCAACTGGCGCGCTGGTGCTCAGCGAGGTGCTCTTGCGCGCGCCTGCGGAGGAGGGTGGCGATCCCCGGCAGATCGACTACAGCTACACCATCGAGGTCCGAGCCGGCGACCGCTCCGGGCGCCTCGACGACTTCACCCCGCGCGAGAGCTGGCAGGAGGTCACCATCGAGGTGCAGTAGAGCCCGCCCCCCCCAGCGCCCGCCCCGGTGGGCGACGACTGCGGTGCCTGTGCCTGTTGATAGCGTGATAATTGACGAGAAATGGAGATTGCGCACGAGGACTATCGCTCATTGGGCTTGAAGTAAAGTGCATATGTGTTGCGGTCTCGCGGGATGAACGCAACTGGGATGTGCCGTTTGCTGGGCATCACGAGGCGAGCTGCAGGCTGAGGGCCAAGTCCTCACCGCACCGGACGGTGCCGCGCGGGACTTGGTCTTCTCGTGTTCCGGCAAATCGGCTCCGAGGCTCTGAGAATGGTGAGATGACGCAGCGATCGGCTCCGAGGCCAGGTACAAAGGGTGAGAGACGATGGGACGACGGGAGCGTGCGACGCCGATGAGACTGTTGGCGACGGCAATCTTCGCGGTGGCGATGGCGACTGGCGGCGTCCAGGCAGCGACTCTGAATGTGGGCCCCGGGCAGACATACACCACCATCCGGTCCGCGATCGACGCTGCTGCTGCGTCGGGTGACACCATCCAGGTGGCGGCCGGGACCTATACGGAGAACCTGGTCTGATCCACCAAGAGCATTCAACTCATCGGTGCCGGGGCGGGCGTGTGTGAGGTGAACGGGGGCGCGTCGGGCTCGTGCCTGGGCATGGACAACGTCCCCGCCAGCGCGCGCGTAGAGGGCTTCACCTTTACCAACGAGAACGCGACAGACGGCGGCGGCATCCACTGCAGCAGCGCCTTCTCGCCGACCATCACCGGCAACACCATCAGCGGGAACACGGCGATATCCGGTGGCGGCATCTACTGCTTCGACAACTCCTCGCCCGCCATCAGCAACACCATCGTCGCATTCTCAGGCGGGGGCGAGGGCATCTACGATGCCGGGACCGGCACTCCGATGGTCACCTACTGCGATTTCCACGGCAACGCCGACGGCAACTATGGCAATTTCACTCCGACCGGATCCGGCAACATCAGCCAGGACCCGTTGTTCGCGGACGCCGCGAACGGCGACTTCCACCTCGAATCCACCGGAGGGCGGTATGACGGCACGCAATGGGTACGCGACAACGTCCAGAGTCCCTGCGTCGACGCTGGCAATCCGGCCAGCTCATACGGCGCGGAGGCGCTGCCCAACGGCGGCCGGGTCAACATGGGCCGCTGGGGCAACACGAACCAAGCCTCGATGCCCGCGACCCGCGCGCCGCCCCTCGTTCCGGGGCGGCTTGTTCATGGGGATATGGCTATGGAATGGTTGGAGGTGGGCGGCAGAGAAGGAAGGTGTGGAGAGGAGTACGGTGAAGCCATTGCCGGCTGCCCCGCAATGTGACCGGTGGGCCGCAGGTGCGCAAGCCCGCCGGGGACCGGGACTCTGGTAGCATCTCCGAACTGCGCTGCAGGTGTTGACGAAGGAGAATTTACTGAAATGACCATCGCCAATGCCCAGCCAATTCCTCTGTGGACCGGCGAGACCCCCGGTATTGACACCGCCGATCCGGCCTTTCAGCCTACCATCACCCCCTACACGATCAAGAGTGCCACGCCGACCGGCTGTGTCATCGTCTGCCCTGGTGGTGGCTACTCACACCGGGCAGCCCATGAGGGCGCACCGATTGCACAGGCGCTGAACGACCGCGGCATCGCGGCATGTGTGTGTGACTACCGCGTCGCTCCCTACCGGCATCCATACCCGCTGCTGGACGCCCAACGGGCGATCCGCTGGGTGCGGGCCAACGCTGCGGCACTGAATGTAAACCCGGGGGCGGTGGGCATCCTCGGCTTCTCTGCTGGCGGGCACCTGGTCTCCACTGCTGGCACACACTACGACACTGGCTGTGCCGATGGCGACGAGATCGACAGGGAGAGCTGCCGCCCCAATGTGATGGTGCTTTGCTACGCGGTGATCAGCTTCGGTGAGTTCAGACACTCAGGGTCGATGGCCAACCTGCTGGGTGAGAACCCGCCCGAGGAGCTTGTGCAGTCGCTGTCCAACGAGACGCAGGTGACGGAGGATACACCGCCGACATTCCTGTGGCACACTGCGGATGACGGCAGCGTGCCGGTCCAGAACTCGCTGCTGTTCGCACAGGCGTTGAGCGCGCACGGTGTGCCATACGAGTTGCACGTCTACCGCAGCGGTCGTCACGGCCTGGGTCTGGCTCCCGAGTTCCCGCACGTAGCGAGCTGGATGGACCTCTGTGGCGAGTGGCTCAAAGAAGTGGGGTTCTGAGGGAGGGGAGAGGCGGACAGAGGAATGTCCGCCCCCGAACTTGCTCCGCTGTCAGCTCAGGCCCGCTTCACATCCCGGGGACGGGCCCGGTGAGGTCATGAGACAGGATGAACTGGTGCTGAGTGATGTCAGTGACTATGCCGATCGGCTGACGGGGCGCCGACATCGTCGCTTTCGTGCCGTCGCAGAACGTCTTCAGAGTCGGGCTATAGGTCATGACGTCGATCCGGTTCTCAGCCGGGTGGAAGCGCATCAGTCGGATGTAGCCGTCTCGGATGTCGGACAGAAGCTCGTGCACGATGTTATCATGCTCGCCCACCGTCTGCGTACGGAGCGCCTGCGTGCCTCTCTGGTCGCCGCACAGCACCATCATCACGTTCGGATGCAGGCTCACGAGTTCGTCCCACATCTGCTGAGGGCTATTGCCGCGGTCCTCGCTCTTGTGACACTTGGTCCACTGCATTCGGCCCTTCGGGATGTCGGCATAGCTGCTGTCACCCCAGGGCGTGATCGGGCCGAGCCACATGTGCGTGGTGATAATCGCCCGGCGGTCGGGGTGCTCGCGCAGAACTCCGTCCGCCCATGCGAGTACATCATCCGGGGCGTTGCACTCAAGGTGCATGAAGAGCAGGTCCAGGCCCTCGACGCTGATGAGCTGGTAGCTGTTGGCGTTGTTGTCGGGTGTCCCGCCATACCAGTCGAACGCCTCGAAGCGGTCGGCACCGAAAAACTCCTCAAAGAGCGGCTTCTCGCCCCTTCCCGAACTCATGTCGTGATTGCCGATCGTGAGGCCGTAGGGGACCACACCATGCAGAGCATCTATGGCTCCCCTTGCGACCTCCCACTCCTCACGGACCTTCGCGCTGTTGACAATGTCTCCCACGTGCGAGACGAACACGATCCGCTGCTCCTGCTGGTTGTCCACGATCCACTGCGTGATGGCCCCGAAGACCTCCTGACCCGACAGGTCCCCGCTGGGTGAGCCGCCATCGGCGTAGTCCTGGGTGTCCGGCAGCACAACCACCGTGAATGTGCCCTCGGGCGCCGGCGTAAGCTGGGCCGCGGCCGCTGATGCCAGCGCCAGACACAGCGTGAACATCAGGGCCATAGTGGTATTGCGTCTCATGGCAACTCTCCCCGGTGCATGTCTCTTCACTGCGCGAGTGTTTCGAGTCGGATACCCGAGAGTCCTCCCGCCCCCTCCTGTAGGCGGCACGCAAATGGGGGCTAGGTCGGGGGCAGGTCGGTCCGTAAATCAGCGTCGCGGCCTATCGCCTGGGGCGGGTCTGCCGCGTTGAGCAAGCTTATTGATTTCCTCGTGTCGGAAGCAATCGGTTGTGTGATCATTCACCATGCCGACTGTCTGCATGAATGCATAGCAGATTGTTGGGCCTACGAAGTTGAGTCCACGCTTCTTCAGATCCCTGCTCATCGCGCCGGATATTTCCGTTTTCGCCGGAATCTCTGCCATGGATGCCCATTCGTTTTGTATAGGGATGCCCTCAACATAGCTCCACAGATATGAGTCCAGTGAGCCGAACTCCTCCATGATCCTGATGACGCCCTGTGCATTCTGGATAGCTGCAGGATCGCCAAGAAGACGGTCTACGTCACGTTGCGAGTAGCCCGCCACTGTTTCGCAATCAAAGGAGTGGAACGCCCTCCTGTAGTTCTCTCGTTTCTTCAGGATTGTCAGCCAACTCAGTCCGGCCTGTGCCCCCTCCAGAACCAGGAACTCAAACAGGAGCTGGTCATCGTGAATAGGATTACCCCATTCATCATCATGGTAAGCGATGTATAGAGGGTCTCTGCCACACCATTCGCATCTGTTCTTCATTTCTCTCCTGCGCCCAACGACCTGCTAACTAGTGTGTTGTTGGTCGGCGCGTTCCGGGCCTCTGAAGGTGATCATGGCAGCCCATTGCTGTGGCGGACCGGGTGGTTGGTCAGCTGACCTCGGCGATCATTCGCTGCAGACGCGAACGTTGGTGACTGTCACGTCGCGCACATGCTCCGGTCCTGACGCAATCGTCACCGCATCCCCGGCAACATCGTGGCGGATGATGTTGGTGATGATTGAGTCCCGCAGCGAGCCACCGATCAGGATCGTGTGCTCCGATCGGCTGATGACGCCGCTCACCATGAAGCGAGAAGTGTCGCCCAGAGGCGCCACGCCTCCCCCGTAGTTGTGGTCTCCGATCTTCACCGCCGCCTTACATCGCATGTCCGCAGGAGACGTGTCGACCAGTCCATCGAGGACGATATCGTACATGCGCGCTCCCGAGCTGTTCAGGAACCTGACGATGTGGTGTCCGCCCGCGCAGTAGCCTCTGATGTTCCTGATCACGACATCCCGGATGTCATCGAGGCCATCTCCTCGATTCACTGCGCTGCTGACCATCGTTGAGTCGAAACCGCCGGCGACGCTGTTGGGGTTTGGGAGCGCCGTCAGAGCGACCATGTCATCGCCGGTGTACCCGGTCACGTTGTCGATGAGTATGTCATGGCATCCGAGTCTCAGATCAATTCCGTCCTGGTTCAGGATCGTTTCTTTGGCGCTGCCGATAGTCTTGGTGCCGGTGGCGGCGAAATCGATATCACGCAGAGTACCATGTGCGCAACGCTCAAGCGAGATACCCCAGCAGTGCGAGTCCTTCACGCGGATGTTGCTGATGCTGAAATCCTCGACATACGCCATCAGGATCCCGATGTTGCGCCAGTCTCCGGTCTGGCTCTCGCCCGCCACGCCGGCATCGGTGCCGAAGGTCCGCTCACCGAGTGTCTTCCCGCCATCTCCGGTGGCGCGCGGCTGGTCGGCGCCCTCCAGAAGCACGCTGCCCACTCCCCGGATATGGATCCCACGGATGGGCTCGATCTCGCTGATGCCGTGCCCGCAGTTGGCGCTGCGAATGATGTTGTCCCGGCAGCGATCGGTGAGTTTCAGGTGGCAACTATCGAGGTCGAGGACGGTGTCACCGTACACGAGGATCGCCGAGTCAAGCAGCCAGACATCGCGCGCGCCGTCCGAAGCGAGGTTGCGGCGGGGAATGACTACGCGCCTGCCTGTGCCCGCAGCTCGTCGAAGGGCCTGGTTGATGCGCTCAACGTCTGAGCCCTGAAAGTCGTTGGGGTTGAGGTGTCCGCGCTCATTCATTACTTGAAGTGCCTCCTGAAAACATCGGCAATGTCCGCGTTTCTGATGACATGCAGGCTGCTACAGACCTGAACTCGCCGACAGCCGCTGGCGATCATCGTGCTGAGCTCCATGTCGACGCACTCGGCGTCTTTCACAGGGAATGTGCCCGGGCGATCGTAGTACCCGATCATGCCGACGCCCTGCTGGCGCTGACCGTACTCCTGAGCGTCCTGAACGATGCGCTGGCTGTATTGCTCAATCTTCTCCTGCGGCCACAGCGTATACCACGCCGCCGTCTGTCCGCAGTAGTCAACGTCCAGTCTGTTGCCATACAGCGGCTCCGTGGCAAAGACTGGCCAGATGTGAATGCTCGTCTTGATGTCGGTTCGCCTGGAGCGTGCGTAGTTAGCGAGGTGGTTTATGTAGCCAACCAGTGTGTCGCGGAAGAACTTCACTTCCGCTTCCTCTGCGGGTAGCTCAGGATGTGCCGCTACATACTCGGCCGACAGTCTCTGGCAGTCCTCACAGTGGCAGCGCTGGTAGTTCTGATAGCCGAAACCATCGAACGCCAGCCCCTCGAGTCCCGGTACAGAGGCGATCTCGTCGATAGGGGGCTTGAGGAGGTCTCTGGCGTCCTCGTTGCTCAGGCAGATGATTCGGGTGGTCAGGACCTCATTGGTCATGACCGGCTCCCCGCCCCACTGGTAGGGGGTAATGGCGTTGTTCTTTCCGGCCGAGATGAAGCTGAGGGCCGCCTCCTCATCTGCGGCCATGACCTGCCAGGGCGCCGGGCGGTCGGGATATCGCTCAGTCCACAGCTTCGCCAATCTGCCCATGGGGGAGATGCATGAGAACACTCCGATGTTGTGCTTCGCACCCGCCTCGACAGCACGGAGGAGAAGGTCCGGGTCATTTGAGTTAGTGATTAATACGTCGAACCCGACCGCCTCAGCCTCCGCCATGAATGCCTCGACGTCCTTGAAGTCGATACCCCAACCCACCAGCGTCAGAGGTCCGTCTGCGCAAAACCCCCAGGATACTGCCATAGCCAGAGCAATCGCCGCAAGGCACGTGTTGCTCCACTTCATGCTGCTACGAGCTGATATCTCGCAGTGTCTGGGCATCGTCATTCTTCTCTCAATCTGGTCAGGTCAAAGAGGCGTGCTGTCATCTTCGCTGCAACACGACACGGAAACCGATGTTGCCGTTTCGGCCCACGGCAGCGCTGACCGGGCGGTAGGAAGCAGCGAGATCCTCGGGATGCACCAGATCCCACGAGCCTCCCCGCAGCACCTTTTCGTTCTGCTTGTGGTCCCACCAATCACTGCACCATTCCCAGACATTGCCGCGCACGTCATACAAGCCGTATTGGTTCGGCGCCAGGGAACCCACCGGCATGGTCCCTGTGGGAGCCAGATCGTCCCATCTTCCGTGGACCATCCCCTCGAGGCTGGCATCGCCGGCGAAGTATTCCCACTGCTCTTCGCTGGGCAAGCTGTACTGCCAGCCATCGGGTAGAGCGCCGGCGGCCACGTCCCTGACAGTGAGCTTTTCGCAGTAGCGGGCAGCGTCCTTCCAGTCCACGTTCTCTACCGGTCGATTGGCGCCGACCCAGCGGGCCGGCTCGTGTGCCATCACGGCCGCGTACTGCTCCTGGGTTACTTCATACCTGCCGACCCAGTAGCCCACGGGCACCCACGCCAGTTCCATGCCGAGGGAATTGGTGTAGGGCTTGCCTTCCGCCGCCACTCCGGCGGCATGGCAGCAACCAGCCATCATGAGCCATGCGGCCAGCAACCCCATTGCCTTCGATGCGCTGCGGGAGATTCCTGTGGGCATGCCTCGCTCCGTTACCTGATGAGACTTAGCAGCCGGAAGTTCTTTGGGCCCACCGTGCACCGCACCGCATCGGTGTCCACGCGCACTGGCAGGTTGTGCATGTTGTCAGCCGCCCGGCTGACCGCACCGGCCCTGGCCGCGATCTGGGCGAGCGGAACAGCTACCTCGCGCTCCTGGTCGGACAGATTGGTGAGCACCAGCAGGAGGCGATCCTTCCCGCTGTACCCGGTGGCATAGACATCTTGGGCGTTGAGCGCCTCGTTGATCTCCGGCCATTGCCAGTACGGGACGAAGGTCACGTCTGGCTCAGCCAGCTCGTCCAGTACTGACCACACCCGGTACAGCAGCGGGGAATCCAGATACTGGTTCCAGACCTGGGTGCCGTGAAGCAGGCTCATGGCTAGCAGCCGCGGTGTACCGATCCGTCGCTCTTCATCCCTGTCCACATCGGGGCCGAGGCCGTAGCCGAAGGCAGGCAGGTAGGTCATCTGCACCCCGAACTGATGCGGTCCGAGCCATCGCGCCCGCCATTCGCCCAGTGACATCATCTGCGTGTGGTCCGATCCGTACGTGCCTTCGCCCTGTAACTCGGCGTCAGTGAAGGAGATCGAGCCCGGGTGCAGGCCGGCATGAGTCAGTATGAACGGCTGCTTGCCTCGCTTCACGAACTCGGCGCGCACCATCATGAAGAGCTTGCGGAAGCCCAAAAGCGGCAAGGTGGCCCGCAGCACGCCGTCCTCGTCAACATAGCCGCACCCGTGCTTCGTGTTGCTGCACATGAGCGGGGCGCAGTTGTCGAAGTATATCCCGCCGATGTCGTAGTCATCGATGAGTCTGCCGACCCCCTGCGCAAGGTAGGCCGAGAACAGGCTGTTGGGGCAAGTGGGCCGCAAGTAAGCCGGTCTGGGAATCCGTGGATGGTGGGTCCACTCATCAGTCTGCTCGACGTAGTAGTATCCGGCCGGGTCCTCTGCGGCAATGTGGGTGCCTGCGAGGTAGGGCAGACCAAGGTGACCGATCAGATCGGAGCATTTCACCAGTCTCGTCAATCGCTCAGGATGTCCCACCAACAGCGTGTACCACAGGAAGCCGATGTCACGGTATCTGCGGTGGTCCGTGGGCTGCCACGCGGTTGGTGACGCTCCCTCACGTATCACGTCATAGGCCGTGAGATACGGGCGGATCGCCTCTGCCGTCTGCTCCTGCGCCGCACCGGGCTTCATGCGCGCCTCAAGTAAGGGGAGACTCTCGTCGGCGATCTCCGGGTATCCTGAGAAGAACATGTTGTACCGCGAGGCCAGCCAGTCCTCTCGCACCGGCTTCGGCGGCATGATCTGCAACGCGAACTGCAACTGTCGCGGCTTGTCCAGAGGGGCCGCTTCGGTGATGAAGCTGCAGCTCACAGTGACTCCGTCATCATCACGGACGAGACGCACGGTGGGCTCGTCGGCGGAGGTGCGGTAGCCCTCCGTGCTGAGGGCCGTGAAGCTGATCCCCCGCGATTCGTCGCCGATCCACAGTATGGGCAGCACGCCGCGCGTCCATTCCCAGATCAGGCCGTCGGCCCCTGGAACGCCGGGCTGCCAGTCGTTCTCCGTGGCTTCTCCCATGTGAGCGCTGCCAACAACCGCCTTGGTCTCAACTTGCTCTCCCTGTCGGGGAATCGGGCCGTACCCAAATCGCCACCCATCCTCCCCCGAGGCGCCCGGAATGGATGATGTGTCATAGCTGATGTACCGCGCGCAGTCCGACGTGAAGGGGATGGTCAGGGCCGCACTTGCCACCGAAGCCCCCGGCGTCGCGGGGAAGCTGAGAGTGTATATCAAGAACGCGTCATAGTGCATTTCGAGACTGAGGGTCGCTCTATGAGCCCCGCCGCGGAACTGCCCGGACAGGACTGCCCTCGTGGGCCCCGACTGTGCTGTCGTCTCGCCCGGGTCGAGCTGCAGGCGCGTCCCGTCGCCATACACGATGGCGAGTTCCATCGGCCGGGCCATGACGTCCTGCCCCAGCACCGAGATTTGCTGCGGCAGAACGGAGCTGCCGAACTGGATGCGAGACGTAGTGAGTGCGAAATCCCCCGAGGCCTGCGTCGTGATCGGCGTGTAGGGGGGCAGCACGGCATCCGCCTGCTCAAGGTCCCGGAGCGCCTTGAGTTCGACCTCTGTGAGGCCTTCATAGGAGGCGAAATCGCCGTCCTTCGCGTACTCCGGCCAACTTTCGCACATCGCACTGAATCCATCGGCCGAAACGGGCAGCTCGAAGCTGCGCAGACGCGCATTCACATCCATCCGCGTACCATCGGTGGGTTCCAGGAAGGCGATAGAGGGGCGAATGCCCGTGGCGTTGTTCGAGGCCTTGTAGGTGAATGTGAACTGCTGGAACTCAAGGGAGAGCGCGTGGCGTTCCGAGTAGTTGTTGCCAATGTGGTGGCCGTCTTCATCGTATTCGAAGGCGCCGAAGGAGAAATGTCCGCTGCCTGCCATCCGCAGGACCATCTGATACTCACGCTCGGGCTCGACTTGCAGCAGGTAGGAACTGTAGATGGTGAAGGTCCTCTCCATCGCCGGGCAGGCGACGATCAATTCAGTGATCAAGGTCTGCGCGTGCTGGGACTTCTCGGTAGAAAGTGCGACGCTCTTGTGGCCGGGGCCCAGGACGCTGAATCCGCTGACCCCTTCCACGAAGGCGCCGTTGAAGATGGCGTTCCGAGGCGGTCGTTGCCCGTCGTCGGCGAACGGCGCCGAGGCCCCCCAAAGTAGAACAACAAGCGTCGCAAGCCACGTGATCCTCATTCGCGGGTTGCTCCCGATTCGCATGTCGCCTCCCGGATCGTACCCACGTCTTGGCGCCGTCTGAATTGAGTGTGGTCAGCTCGTTTGCTCACGCTGCCTGAGCGCCGGCCGATGAACATCCAAGCCCGGCTGCTTACACCAGCGGCATGGGATGCTCTGTCTGAAGCCCCGGCCTTCTGCTCGCCTGCACCACTCTTGGGACGTGACGAGGCAGGAATGAGACTCGCCAGCGAGGGCTTCGGAGCGTATCTGCCTATCGCGTCCGCTGGAGCTGGCAGCTTCGTGCTCGATAGGGAAGAGCCGCTTAGCGAGCTGTTCACCGACCCGAACGGCGACGGGCGCGCCGAGTTGTGCATAAACGTCATCGGTCCCGCCGACCGCGGCATTCAGGTGACGCGCAGGTACGCGACACGGCCGAGTACCCACTCGCATCACGGGTTGTGTTCGCTCTGCGACGGTGCCGGCCATTCCCGCCAACGGGCCGTGATTACAGCACCGGTGGCGCCGGCGGGCCCTCGGCCTCGGGCGCCAGGTAAATGTCGATGACCTCGTTCGGTCCCAAGTCAATGCTCACCCCATCCGCCGCTCCGGCAATCACATAGCCCGCGGGCGGCGTGATGGTCACCGTGGTCGAGCCGGTGGGCAAGTCGACGAACCGGTAGAAGCCCTCGCTATCAGTCGTGGTAGACCGCCCGCCAATGGTCACCGTCGCTCCCGCAACTCCCTCGCTAGTGGTGCCGTCGATGACCGTGCCCGTCACTACCACCGAGGACGGCGACGCAAGCGTCGGCGCGGCTGACCCGCATCCGCTGAGCAGCATTCCCACGCACCCAAGCAGCATCGCGACGAGAATCCAAAGAGGATTTCGCATCCGGCACGCCTCCCTATCTGGACACCTGAACAGGAACAATCATGTTGGTCAACTGACCGCTGTCGCTGCGTGCGGTCACGCGGCACAGATACGCTCCGCCCGGCACCGGCGTGCCTGAGTCGGCGCTGAGATTCCACACAACATTGCTGGCCCCCGCCGGGCTGAGTGTGTCGCTCTGCAGCCGCTTCACCACACGCCCGGCGATGTTGAGCAGCACCGCGTCCACGCTCGCCGGCGCGCTGAGCGAGTAGGTCACAACAACCCCGCCCGAGCCCTGGCGCGCAGAAAGCGATGTCACCATGGGCGTGTTCGCGGACCTCGGAGTGACCTCGATCCGCAGGTGTCGAGTCGCGCCCTGAGCGCCAGAGGTGAACTCGTAGCGCGTGGTGGTGCGCATGTACTGGCGCGCGCCGGTGTCGAGGTCCACAAGCGTCAGCGAGTAGTCGGCGGGCACCATCGACAGGTCCGGGTACTCGACCGCGATCGGCGCGTTGCCGATATTGGTCTGTACCACGACATCCCACTGCGCAGCCCCAGCCGCTGCGGGCGAAACCGACAGCGCGTTGCGGCCATCGTCATCGCCGACAACGAACAGGTCCACATACGCGCCCGCGGGCGCGGGCGGATTCGGGATCGTCAACTCCTGCGACCCCAGTACGCCCACCCAGTTGTCCGCGTCGACGCTGCCCGGCGCGGACGCGACGAGCCGCATCAGCCAGTCGCCCGGATCGCTCGGCGCCACCGACAGCGGCGCGACCTGCGCGAGCGCTGCACCGGCCTGCATCTGCAGATCCGTCGCCGGGTTTTGCAGATTCACCCAGAAGCCATACCAGGGCAGGACCTCGCGGCGCACGTTGAGCCCGTCGAGGTCGGCCACGAGTTGATAGGCCGCGGTCCGCTCGTCATAGATCCAGCCATACGGGACCAGGCCCGGAGCGCTCACGTTGGCCCACTCGAGCGGCATGAGGAACGGGTTGCCCGCCATGTGCCAGCCCGCTCCGGCGAAGGAGGCCTCCGCTCGACCGTTCGTCACCAGCGCCCCGCGCGCGGAGAGTTCCCACGCCTCGGCGCGGCTGATCCAGTAGCCCCGACTCAGCTCGATGGCGGCGGGGTCAGTGTAGTCCGTGCCGTTCCAGTCGCCGGCGATTTCGCAGCCGGGGAAGACCACGTCCGGTGCCGGATCGCTGGGAGCGAAAGGCACCGCCGCGAGGTGGATGCCCGCTGCGAAATCGTATGTGAGCCGGTCATACACTTGGACCGTGTCGCCCTCGAACCACGGGCTGTTCGCGATGCCATCGAGGCTGCGGGCACACGCCTGCCAGAGCTGGAGCGTCGAGGTCCGCGCGCTGCCGAGGACCTGCCCGTCGTCACCCCAGGCGGTCCAGGTCGCGCCATTGTCCGTGCTGGAACGCCACTGATACTCGTAGCTGAGGCTGTCTGCATCCTCGTCGGTGGCGCCCGTGGCGGTGGCGGTCAGGTCGTCGGCGCTGGTGGGCTCGCCGGGCGCAACGGCGCACGCGTCCGGCGGCGTCGGTGCGGTGTTGCCGACGACGACCTGGTCATCGCCAAGCGCACCGTCCGCCTGACCGTCGTTGGGCGTAACCACGCAGGTCCAGGTCTCGCCCTTGGTCGTCGCCGACGCCGGGACCGTCGTCTGGTCATCGAAGTCCGGTCGGGGGACGCCATCGGCCGACCACCGGTAGCTGTAGGTCACCGGGTCCGCGTTCGGATCGTAGCTCGGGTCCGTCACCGTCACAACGAGGTCATCGGCGGTCAGCGGCTGGTCCGGCGTGACGTCCACGAGCGGCGCGAGTGGGGCCACGTTGCCGCCCTTCGACGCCTCGGCCGTGTTGCCGAAACAGCCCATATTGAGCCGACCGCGACCGGAGTCTGGCTCGCCTGAGAAGTCGACGGCCGGGTCGCCGTTGTCGATGCAGGGACTGTGCTCCGCCGTCGCATCAGTGACGAAGGCCGCGCTGCCGGGATCCCAGCGACCGAAGGCTGACTTCAGGCGGAAGTCATCGCCCGCCACGTCAGCGAACATCGGGTCGGCGGAGAAGATGCCCGCGCCCTTGAAATTGCCCTCGCTCACGCCCACGCACGAGTAGCTCACCGTGGCATCGAGCGCCAGCAGATCGGTGCCGTTGCCCCACAGAATGCTGTTCGCGACCGTGACGTCGGAGGAGGAGTCCAGGATGCCGCCGCTCGCGTTGTGGGCGATGGTATTTCCCGAGTAAGTGATCCCATCAGAGACGTCTGTCACAATGCCACTGTTGCGTGGCTGTCCCTGGTTCTTCACCACGCGGTTCCCGGCTATCGTCGCGTCGGGACAGTTGATCACGCGCATCCCACCGCCAGAAGCGCTACAGACGTTGTTCGCGATGACGTTGCCGACGAAATTCAGATTGGTCGCGTAGATCGCGTAGACGCCACCGCCGTCGCGCCCGGCCTCGTTGCCGGTGAAGTTACATCCGGTAATGGTTGCGTTGCCCTCCCAGTAGAGCAGTCCGCCTGCATCACCCTCGGCGGTGGTGTTTCCGACGAAATCACAGTCGGTGACGGTGAGCGATGCGGCGCTGTACAAGCCAGTCCCGCCGGACCCGTTGGTGGCCTCGTTCCCGGAGCAAGTCACTCGCGTAAGCGTGCCCGTGTCCATGTTGCCTGCGACCAGTCCACCACTCTTCCCGGCCACGTTCCCGGTGAAGCTGGTGTCGACTATGCTCAGAAACGCCCCATCGGTGTTGAGCCCGCCCCCGTTCCCGTTGAGGGCGGAGTTCTGGTCGAACACGCATCCCGTGACAGTCAGGTCTGTCCAGACCAGATGCACTCCGCCACCACCGCCGCCACCGTTGGAGGTGTTCGAGCTGATTGTGCAGTCAATAAGCTGCACGCTTTCCGCGACGCCGCCGAGCCCCGCACCCCAGGAGGTGGAGGTGTTGTCGACGAATTCACAGCCGATGAACTGAAGATTGCCCCCGTTGACGTAACAGCCGCCGCCCTGACCATCACAGACGTTCCCCCGGAAGACGCATGAGGTCAGTGTCGGATCGCTGCGGTCGGAGAAGAGCCCCGCGCCTACGCCTCCTTGCACGGCCATGGCATTGCCGGTGAACACGACATCGGTGATTGCCAGCGAGGAGTAGAGCAGTATCATGCCGGCGCCGCGCGGCGCATCGACGGGCACCGCACCGTTGCGGAGCGTGAAGCCGGCAAGCTCAGCGGTGGCCGGCGTGTTGCTGATATCGAAGACGCGGCCGACGCCGCCACCGTCGACTATACAGGTTGCAGGGCCGGCACCGAGTACGTCGATGTCCTTGGCATCCCAGACGACGTTCTCGGGGTAGGTACCCGGGCCAACGATCACGCGGTCGCCGTCCTCGGCGGCATCAATGCCCGCTTGGATGGTCGGATAGTCCGCCGGAACCTGAATGTCGCCGGAGATGTGCACGCGGTCGGAGGCCCCGTCGTTGGGTGGGGCTAGATTGTCGGCGACGATCGCGATGCAGACCCAATCATTGCCCGCTGCGGTCGTGGCGGCGGGAATGGTCGTGAGGTCAGTGACCGCAGCCTGGAAGTCGCTGTCCTTGAACCACCCATAGCTATACGTGATCGGGTCCATGTTGGCGTCGTAAGACGGCGTGATGATGTTGAGCACAATATCATCGTTGGTCCCGGGATTAGCGGGGACAATTTCCACGACCGGAGTTGTCGGCGCGACATTCCCGTGCTTGGAGGCCTCGGGCGTGTTGCCGTGGTAGCCCATATTGACCGGGCCACTCGCCGGATCCGGCTCGCTCGACCGATCCGAGGTGGGGTCACCGTTGTTGATGCCCGGGCTGTGCTCGAGGGTCGGGTCGGTGACCCATGACGCGCTGCCTGGGTCGAAGCGACCGAATGCTGATTTGAGGTGGAAGTCGTGGTTGGCCGGATTGGCGAACTGCGGATCGACCGAGAAGACGCCCGTGCCTGTGGCGTTGCCGTCGCCAACGCACGAGTAGCTGACTGTGGCGTCGGGGACGGATAGGTCCCAGTTGCCGTTGCCGCTCACGATGCTGTCTTTGACGACGATCCCCGCAGAGCTATCAGTCATACCGCCGCCGGTGTTGTGGGCGATAGTGTTGCCGGCATAGACCGTCCCGTCGCCGCTGGTCGCCCATATGCCACCACCGCTGCCTGCTTCGTTCATCACGATGAGGTCCCCGGTGACTGTCGAGCCTGGACAACCGCTCAGGAAGATGCCACCAGCCGCGCCGTCGCTGGTATTGTCCGAGATGACGTTGCGGGAAATGTCCAGCGCCGTGGTCAAAAGAGCAGCCACGCCGCCGCCGAAGTTAACGGCGTGGTTTTCCGCGACCGTGCAGCGAGTTAACGACGCGTTGCCCAACTCAATGAGCACTCCGCCGCCTATCGAGCTGGAGTTGTTGCCGATGAAGCTGCATCCGGTGATCGTGGAAGCAGCTTGCGACGCGGTCAATCCTGCGCCGCGCCCGGAGCTGGTGTTGGCGGTGAAAGTGCACCCGCTGACCGCTGCGGTGCATTCGGCATACCGCAGGCCGCCGCCATCGCCACCGGCAGCACCGTTACTAGCGAAATCGCAGCCTGTGACGGTGAGGGCCGCGGGCTTCCTCATATACGCGCCACCGCCGAAACTTGCAGCCTGGTTGCCGGTGAAGCTGCTATCGGTGACAGAGACGCTGCCGAGACGTGTGCGCAGCCCGCCCCCGGGCCCGCCGGTGGCGTTGTTCTGCTCAAGGACACACCCGGCGATGGTCACCGCCGAATCTGACAGATACAGTCCACCGCCACCGCTATTGTCACTGACGGAGTTGGAGCGGATCGTGCAATCGGTGAACTGGACGGAGGTAGGGTTGCCGGCTATTCCTCCCCCCCACCAGCTGGCGGCGTTGCCGAGGAACTGGCAGTCGCTGAACACAGCAGTGCCCATGTTGAGGTAGACGCCGCCGCCGGCTGCATCGGCCACGTTGTCCTGGAAGAGGCACGAGGTGACGGTCAGGTCGCAGAACTGCGTACCCATCCCGCCGCCACTGCCCGTTGCACTTGCCGTATTGCCAGTGACGACCAAGTCCGTCAGGACCATTGAGCAGGTGCTCAGAAACAGCCCTGCTCCGGGTAGGTGACCAGGGGTTGGTCCGCCGTTGCGAATCGTGAGCCCGGTAAGCTCGGCGCCAGCCGGCGTGTTGCTGATACTGAAGACGCGCCCGACTCCGCCACCGTCGACGATACAGGTCGAGGGGTCGTCGCCCTTGACCTTGATGTTCTTCGTGTTCCAGACGATGTTCTCGGTGTATACTCCCGCGTGGACGCGCACCACATTGCCGGTGACTGCAGCGTCGATAGCCAACTGGATGGTCGCGTACGGATGACCGGCGCCGACGTGCAGATCGGCCGCCATCACCTGCGCTCCGCCGGCAAAGACCCCCACGACGATCGCCAGAGGCACCGCCATCAGAAGCTGACTGAGTCGGACGCGACTCTCTCGCTTGCCCATGGACATCTGCACTCGCCTCAATCCTGTGTCGCTCTTGACGGCGTGCACACCATCGACCCGGACCGACCAACGTCCGTACAAAGAGACAGCCGCACCCCGACGGCGCTGTCCCGTAGACCATTCGCCTCTCGCTCCTGTGTGTCCTGCCCTGACAGCTACCACGCTTCACTCCGACGCTCGTGCCGGACCACTGCGCGCGACGCTGGCATGGAATCTGGCGCTACGTCTGGATGGCAGGAACGGTTGGCTTCGTACCGTTAGCACAACTTGGGGGGTGCACATCGTCGGGAGTCATGGCAGATGCACGGGATCCCGCGTGAGTTGGTGGACACGCTCTTCGTCAGGTCGAGTCGAGGACCCGGTAGACGGTGACGGTCGTGTTGCGGAAGACCGGTTCGAGCATTTCCAGCGCATCGGTGGCGGTGCGCTCACCGTCGCGAGCCACTACCCACCCGCACCCCGATGCCGCCAGCAGTCGGACACGCTTGGCCACGGGAGTGTCTGTGTCGAAGAATGCGTCGACCTCCAGAGCCTTGCGCTCGAACTCGATAGTTTGCTGCATGTGGCCGACGTAGACGCGGCGGCCGGAGATGACAGGGGCGAAGTTGCCAATGACCCGTGACGTCAGCACTCGCGCGTCCTCGGGCGTGCCAGTTTCCAGCCACTCACAGGGAGCCACCCAATCGCGCGGGATGGCGCCGCGGTGCAGGAAGCATCCGTCACGCAGGATCTTCATACTTGTCGGCAACACGCACACCAGCAGCAGGACAAGCGCCAGTCGCCGCGCTGGCGCCTCGCCGAGTCTGAACCTGCGGCGCAGCCATGGAAGCAGCCACTCCGTCATGCCGATCCCGGCGAGCAATGCCACCGCAATATGTACGCCCTCGATGCAGCGCCGCTCAAAGGCAAAGACCGGACCGGAGTTGATCGCGAGGATGGCCATGGCCACCCACCCGATGACCAGCCAGTCGGCGCAGGTCCGGCGCGGTCGACGGCGCAATACCATCAAGCCGGACACGGCCAGCACCAGCGGCACGCCAAGGCCCAGCATGTAGCTGAACATGGGCGGTGAGGGCAACACGTTCTGGGCCGACCAGGCCTCGAAGATTGGGTTGGTCTTGATCTGCCAGAAGAGGAAGCTCACCGCCAGCGCCATGCCGGCCAGAGCAGCGAGGTGTACGGAAGGTAACCGGCGTCGCTCACCCCACAGCCTGCAGGCGAGGGCGTGCCCGGCGAGCAGCGGTCCCCAGACGACGATGTTGAAGGGGTGCACGAGGATCATGAGCCCGGCCGTTGCACCCGCAGCGACGGCCAATCCGGGCGACGGACGCTCCAAGGCCACCATGACCATCCATGCCAGGCCGGCCATCAGGGCGATGGCCAACGCGAAGTGAGGCACCACGGCGATGGAGTGGAAGCCCCACGTCTCGGGCATCACATCCGCCGACACGAATAGGGGCGAGCCATTCACACGGTTGATGAGGTCGACGACAATCCCCAGTCCGCTGCCAAGAGCAATGACGATGAAGGCGAAAGTGCGCGCAGTGGGATCAGGCAGGAAGTGGCGTACCAATCCCCACGCCACCAGAAGGTATGTAAGGCCCCAGAGCACGCGCATGCCATGGTAGGCCCACAGCAGGGGCATGAATCTGCCGAGAAGCCCTATGAACAGCCAGGGGAATGAGGGCAGCAGCGGCGGATGGTCCTCGGTCGTGTGCAGGTCATAGACGAGCAAGCGCCCGTGTTGAACCTGACGGGCCCACATCAGATACGTGCTCTGGTCATGCACCTGCGCCCAGTTACCGACGAAGAAATCGTCTGGCGGGGTGTTGGCCGCATGATACGCCAGCGGCACGCAGGTGGACAGCACCACGCCCACCGACAGCACTACTACCCAGCGGGGGACCATTCCGCTCCGGCCTCCATTCCAGACGGGGATCGATGATGAGAGGTTCATTTGAGTCAGTCGTTCGCCACGCCTGCCACAGATACATTGTTTCCCGCGCGCGAAGTGCCGAGAGTCCTGTTATTGCCGCCGTCTTGATACTACTTTCAGTCAGAGCCGTCAGCCGGACCGCCTGCGGTTTTGGCGGGCATCACTTGCCAGAGACGCCCTCAGAGCACCACCTCAACCGGCTGTGGGCCCGCCGCCGTCTGGCCGGGAACGCTGCGCTCGATGCGGGCCTCGCGCCCAGTAGGGGAGAGTCGGGCGGGAATGGTCAGCTGAACGGCAACGTCCGGCCCGGGCGTGAACATCGGTTCGCCCTCGATGGTCCGGTAAGCGACTGGGGGCGAGGAGACCAATGCTGCTTTGCCGCCAGCGAGGGTCACTGAGAGGCATGTCTGGTCCGCCGCGCGGAGTGTCAGGCCGCGGTACTGGAGCATCGTTCCCCGGAGGAGCGCAAGGCTAACGACGCGCGCGTCCGGATCGGCCCGTCTTCTCCCGAGCCTGAACGATGAATCACCAACCGGCGGCCACCGTCGGTGTGGCGGATCTCGTATGCATGGCACCCGTCGGTCGAGGTGACATCTACTGACCTGACGATGGGCTGGTCGAAGTAGGCCTCGTGGACAGCCGCGAATTCCGAGGCAGGGCCCGCATGGCGGACCATCAGGCTGTAGCGCCCGGGATTGGGGTAGGTGTCGAGAATGCTCGCTCGCTGGCCCGACTGCCCCGCAAGGGTGACGCGCGAGAAGACATCTCGGCGACGGCCGGGATAGTCGGCGCCCTCTTTGGCCGGGATCCGCCA
>JALGSU010000014.1 GCA_029821735.1 Candidatus Zipacnadia bacterium
AGAGCTGCGGTGACCACCCCGGAGGGACAGGCTTCCACCTTCAATGACCTGCTTCGCAATCCTGGGCCGCTGGGTCCGCAGGAACCTACCGTGCAAGCACTGTGGGCGCAGTGCGGCAGACAGCAGGGCAAAGGAGGAACATACTGCATTTCGTCGCCACACAACGAGGCAGGCGCATATGTCACCTCGGTTCGCAACATCTTCTATGCGTGTCCCGGCCTGGCACTTGCCGATCCCGATTTCGTCGGATCGTCACGATCAGCCCCGACCCCGGCCCCGAACGGGTCAGTCACGCAGCCGAACACGTGGATGAGCTGCCCTTGCTGGTTAGCTGATGCGAGCGTCTGCAGGGATGGCGTGGTGAGGGTGACCGCCATCCCGAAGTCGCCACCGACGATGGCACTGGCAGTCTGGTTCGCTGTGGTCATGTCGCCCTGGGCATCGAAAGCCTTGCCCCGGTAGTGCTTCCCCTCTGTATATCCCCCGCGCTCCAGTCCGTCGTACACACCTTGAAGGCAGTCCATGATGGCCGGTCTATTGGAGAAGTGCAAGAAGGCAATTCGAGGAAGATCGGCTTTGGCGGCGCTGCGCTGCCCCCAGTTCGACACCAGGAGACCTGCCGAGCCGATGAAGATCAGCAACAGCCCAAGCCATAGGTGCTTCATGACGTTACCCATGAGTCGGCCAGTCCTCCAGACTCGCATCTGCCCGGTCAGACGTAGTCAGGAGCCCGTCTTGCCGAGGGCTCCCGCAGCCGTCGAGTGTGCATTGTAGCACGGTCACACACACCGGACAACCTGCGTCACCTACTTGCTTGCGCCGGTCTGGCGCCGCTGCTATAATCCACTCAGCATCTGGCCGAAATGCCCAAACTCCGGGGACCAGCCATGCCAACCAGACCCCCAGGCCTGATCTACGCCGTCAATGACTCCCCGCCAACTTGGGTCGCGATCGTGCTCGGGCTCCAGCATCTCTGTGTCGTGGCCATCTCGTTCGTGTTCCCGGTCGTTGTTGTCCGCGCGATGGGCGGCACTGCTGCGCAGGCCGAGTTCATGGTCAACATGTCCATGCTCGCCGCCGGCATCGGCACCGTGCTCCAGGCATTGCCGCGCGGCCCCGTCGGTTCCGGCTACCTCTGTCCCATGGTCTGCGGCCCGTCGTACCTCTCCGCATCGATTCTGGCCGCCCAGACCGGTGGCGCTGCTCTTGTCAGCGGCATGACCGCTTTCGCCAGTCTCTTCGTTGTCGGCGCATCTCGCGTGATGCACCATCTGCGCATCCTTTTCCCCACCGAAATTGTCGGACTGGTCGTCGCCATGGTCGGCCTCACTGTCCTCAAGCTCTCCGCGACGCACTTCCTCGGCCTCGACGACGCCGGCAGAATCATCGGCCCCGAGAGCGCCATTGTTGCACTCATCACCCTCGCCACGATGTGCGCCCTGAGCGTCTGGGGCCGCGGCTTCCCGCGCCTGGCCTGTGTCATCATTGGCATGGCCGTCGGCTACTCCGCTGCTGGCGTCATGGGCCTGCTCACCCGCGAACACGCCAATGAGATCGTCTCGGCGACCTGGATCGCATTCCCCTTCACTGACCACCCCGGCTTCGCTTTTGACGCCTCCATGGCCGTGCCCTTTGCCGTGGCCGCGGTCTGCTCGCTGCTCAAAAACGTCGGCGACATCACCACCTGCCAGAAGATCAACGACGCCGACTGGCAGCGCACGGACATGGTCAACGTCCGTCAGGGAATGCTCGCCGATGGCATCGGCTGTCTCGTCGGCGGAGTGGCCGGCGGCCATGGCCTGTCCGGCTCCTCCAGCAACATTGGTATGTCACTCGCCACCGGCGCCACCAGCCGCACCATCGCCTGGATCACCGGCGGGCTGCTGATCGTCATGGCCTTCTGCCCGAAGCTGTCATCCATCTTCGCCATCATGCCCGACCCGGTAATCGGTGCGGTCCTCATCTTCGTCGTCAGTTTCATGGTTATCGCCGAACTGCAGGTCGCCCGCGCGATACAGATGGATCTCGTCCCCAAAACCTTCCCGCCCTTCCCCGAGCGCGAGGACCTCGATCTCTACGCACTTCTCGAGCCCGCTCGCGAGATCGGCGGCGACTACTACGACTTCTTCATGTGTGACGACCACCGCCTCTGCCTTGCAGTCGGCGACGTCTGCGGCAAGGGCATGCCGGCCGCTCTCTTCATGGCCGTCACTCGCACGCTCCTCCGAGCCCTCCAGGATCCCGACTGCGGCCCGGCCGCAACCCTCTCACGCCTCAACGATGAGCTCACCCAGGACAATGACGCCAGCATGTTCGTCACGATCTTCCTGGCGATCGTCGATCTGCGAACCGGTGCATGCACCTTCGCCCGAGGTGGCCACAACCCGCCATTCATGATCCCCGCTGACGGGCCGGTGACCATGCTCCCCGCAATCGACGGCCCTCTGATCGGCGTCTTCGAGGGCGCTGCATTCGCCGAGGAGTCCATCGCCCTGCAGCCCGGCGACACACTCCTGATCTACACCGATGGCGTCACTGAGGCGATCAATCCGGCTGAAGAGGTCTATGGCGTCGAGCGCACGCGAGCCCAACTGTCTCGCTGTCGCGGCGAGACCTGCGAGGGTCTGCTCACCTGCGTGCGCGACGCAGTGACCGAGTACGCCGACGGGGCCGATCAGTTCGACGACATCACCATGCTCGCATTCCGTTTCCTCAAGAGCACGAGCAACAAGACGCACTGAGACTCGTGCGGAGGAGAACGCGCATGGCGGAGCGATTAGGTCCACTTCCCGGAGAGATCTTGGCGTGACAGGCCAGCGGGGGGAGCCATCTCACCCCCCAGAAAAGGGAGAGTGGCAAGATGCGCTCAGTGGCAGTAATCGTCGTGATTTTGGTGGCTGTGACCACCGGTATGTGTCAGGACCTCGAGACATCCATGGCGGGTCGCGCACAGGTTGGCGGACCGGGCATGGCAGAGGCATGGCTCCAGAACCCGGCGTTCCTTGGGCTGGATGCCGCAAGCAATGGTGCAGGAAACGGTTGGTCGCACGCGCTCGCCGGCCAGCATGAGGTCGAGGGAATGTTCGACCTCACCACCGTCAGTTGGGGCGGGCACCCCGCCGGGGCCAACTGGGGCGTTGGCGCTGGCGTCGACAACGGCGACCCCACCGCGGGTCTTGCCTATGACTTTGGCGCCGTGTCCGATGGCCCAAACTGGCAGCTCGGCCTGGTCTGGCACGAGCATGACACGGGCGTCGACGACTCCTGGCTCATTGGCGCCACAACACAGTGGGGCAA
Source organism: Candidatus Zipacnadia bacterium (assembly GCA_029821735.1). Lineage (GTDB taxonomy): Bacteria > Armatimonadota > Zipacnadia > Zipacnadales > UBA5352 > JALGSU01. Next base: position 3,298 of record JALGSU010000014.1, read on the forward strand.
CTAACCCTCATCCGCTGACGCCACGCAATCAAAAGCCGCCCCTCCTGCGATGGAGGGGCGGCTTTGGTTTGCGTAGGTGTCGATGCCGGACAGCTCACCGGACCTCGGCCACGCCTGGCGCCTCAAGCAGGAAATCCTCGCGCACTCCCCGGGAGATGCGGACCTCGTCGATCGACCCGATAAAGTCATACCGGTAGCCGCGGCTGCCGATGCGCAGCGGCAGCGTTTCATTGCGCACGGTCACCAGAAAGCTCATGTCCGCCGAGGACTGCAGCGCGCCGTCCACGAACAGGCGCGCCTCGCCGTCACGGTCGCATGTGAGCCCGACGTGGTGCCACTGCCCGTCATTGAGCGCCGCCTCACTCGCCAGACTATCGGTCCAGTTCACCTTGTCCCCGACCGCCGCGAAAAGCCGGAAGTTCGGGTGCAGATACAGCGTGTAACCATCCTCAATACGCAGCCGCGTGCTCAGGATGAAGTAGAACTGCGGGTCGATCCCCTCCGCGACCTTGATCCAGCACTCCACGGTGAAGTCACACGTTTTGCCGAAGTCCAGCGCGGCCGGCCTGCCAACGAGCACGTGACCGTCACCGTGCATCTCCATCCCACCGCCGAACTTGCCCTCGCCCCACGTGCAGTCGCCCATGACGCGTCCGTCGGCTCCCGATCCGCTGGCATCGCCCGCAACCGTCCCCTGCCCCTCGTCCAGATGAAGCAGCAGCACTGTCTCCGGCTTCTCATCATGCGCGCCACACGCGGCGACGGTGAACGCTGCAAGCACTACCATGGCGATGCGCACAGCTGGTCTCATCGGTGTCCTCCGTCGCACGTTTCATGCAGGCGCCGGGCCCGCGCGAGCCGAAATACAGCGCACGAAATGCCCGATCATGGTAGCCTGCCATCTTCCGAGCGTCAAGCAACACACAGTCACGAGGAGGCACACCTGATGGTCCGCAGCTTCACGCCCACCGCCGTCGCCGTCAGCATCATGCTCACCACCGTCGCGCTCGCCCAGCCGATCACGCTGGTCGACGGCGGCGCCACCCGCTACAGCATCTACCACGCGCCCGATGCCCCGACCAGCGTCCGCAGCGCGGCAATCGAGCTGCAGCGCGTGCTGCAGATAGCGACCGGCGTCGAACTACCCATCGTCACCGAGCCCGCCTCCCCGATGATCGCGCTCGGAGACAGCCCCGCCGCCGACGCCGCTGGCCTGCGCGGCACCGAGATACCGTTCGAGGGCTACCGCATACTCACCAGCGGCGAGAACCTGTTCATCGTCGGCCACGACACCGCCGACGACCAGGAGATATGGATGTTCCAGGTGAGCAAGGGCACGTTCTACGGTGCGCACGCCTTCATGGAGGACGTGGTGGGAGCGCGCTGGCTCATGCCTGGCGCAGCCGGTGAAGACATCCCTCACCATGACACCCTCACCGTCCCGGACCTCGACCTCACCCGCTCACCCTCCATCCCGTTCCGCGCCCTCGCCTATGTGCAGGACCGCACCGGCTCGGTCAAAGTCTGGAAGGCCCGACACGGGATCCACGACCGTTACTGGGTCAGCTTCCCGCACGCGTATCACAACTATCCGCCCAACGCCGTCCTGCGCGAGCACCCCGAATACATGGCCATGTACGCGAGCGGCATCCGCCAGCCGGTGCCGGAAGGCCGTAGCCTCAACCACAAATACTGCCTGACCCAGCCCGGACTTGTCGACGCCTTTGCGGACGCGATCATCGCCACCTTTGACGCTCAGCCCGACCGCTACCACGCCACCATGTCCCCGGCCGATGGCGGCGGCTTCTGCGAATGTCCCGAGTGCAACAAGTACCGCGAGACCGACGATGCCGGTCTGTGGGGCGACTTCGCCGAACGCGGCTGGTCCATCACGCCGGTCATCTTGCGCTTCTACAACCAGGTCGCCCGACGCGTCGCTCAGAAATATCCCGACCGCACCATCGGCGGCCTCATCTACAACGCCTATACCTACCCGCCAAAAGAGCCGGTCGCCATGGAGCCGAACGTGGTCCTCAACATCGCGGCCCTCGACCACTACGGCTACAAGCTCTACAAGCCCGCCCGCGCCGATGAACTCTCCCGACTCATGCCCGCCTGGTCGCAATCAACAGACCGCCTCGCGTGGTCCGACTACTCCACTTGGATGCGCGACTGGTACGGCGTGCCGCTGCCTCCGGGCCTGCCCATCATCGAGATGATCTTCAAGCAGTTCCGACAGCACCCGGTGATGCTCATCAACTACACCGGCCACGCAGCATGGGGCACCGGCGGGGTGCACAACTACATCATCGCCAAGCTGCAGTGGGACCCGACCCGCGACGTGCAGGAGCTTTACCACGAGTATCTCGACCGCGCCTACGGAGCCGAGGCAGCGCGCCAGATTGACCGCATCTACCAGCTCTCCGAAGAGGCGCTCTCGAGTTACATCCGCGCCAATCCCGGCCACCGACAGCCCTCCTACGACGTCACTCACGAGCTCGTCGCCAAATACTACGGGCCGCGCTTCGCCGAGATCGAGGGCGCGTACACCGCGGCGGCTGCAACCGAGATGACCGTCCCTCAGCGCACCCGCCTGGAGATGTTCGGCGCGGTGCTGACCCTTCTGCGTGAGAACCTCGTGCGCGCGGGCGTCGTCGAGACCAACCCGGATTCCCTGCTGCACAAGTCGCCGGACGCATTCGCGGAGTTCCTCGCCGAACAGGCCCCGGGCCTTGCCCTGAACGAAGCCATGAAGCCGCGCGAAGATGGCAGCCGCCGCATCCTCTTTGCTCCCGAGGAGCGCACACTCCTCATCTCGCGCCTGCCCGCCGACGCCGAGGCGCCCGTTATCGATGGCGATCTCTCCGACGCCGCCTGGGGCGAAGCAGCCGAGGCCACCGACTTCCGCCTGCGTGGCAGCCGCACCGAGGCGCCCCATCGGACCGAGGTCCGAGTGGCCTGCGATGACCAGCGCCTCTACGTCGCGGCCCGCATGTTCGATGACCAACTCGATCTGCTCGGCCATGCCACCACCGAGCGCGACACCGAGGCCCTCTTCTCGGACGATACCTTCGAGCTGTTCTTCAGCAGCAAGATCAACTTCGAGGTCAACTACTGGCACATCGCCTTCAACGCCGCCGGTGGTGTGTGGGATGATGTGGCTCTGGAGCGCGACTACGATCTGCAGTTCGAGAGCCGGGCCGCTATCGAGGATGATTCGTGGACCGTCGAGATCGCCATACCCTTCGCCAGCATGCGCCTGCCGGGTCTGCCCGCCGGCAAGAGCTGGCGCGGCAACTTCAGCCGCATCCGCCGGGCCGGCACCCGCGAACTCAGCTCTTGGGCCGGCATCGAGGACACTTTCCACGAGCCCAAGAGCTTCGGCACCTTCGTCTTCGGGGAGTAGCTCGCATCGAGTTCACTGACACCAGCAGGCCGCCCCGGCATCTCGGGGCGGCCTGTTCGTTTGCATGCCCCACCTCACCGGCTACTCATCGCCCGGGAAGTCCACCGTCACCACCAGGTCGTGGATATACGCGCCGGCTATCCCCGGGCTGCTCAGCTTGATCGAGCGCCACAGGGCCTCGCCCTGGGATGGAGAGTTCGAGGCTCCGAAGGCCATGTTGTTCCGGCCGGGCGCCGCGTACGTGTACATCCCGGTGCCGTCGATGCACAACTCACCGTCCACGTAGACATGGATGTCTTCGCCCTGCACCGTAACGCGATACGTGTGGTAGTCGTCCGTGGTGTCCATATCGAAGCGCAGACCCGAGTAGTAGGTCCCGACGTGGTCCGGATACAGCATGACGCGTTCGTTCGACACGCCGTTCGCGGCCATGATGTTGTTCCAGCCCGACACCACCTTGACTTCCGCCTCCACCTCGGCAATCCGGTCCGGTTGCGCGTTCCACGGGTAGCGGTAATACAGGTATGAGCCCGGCTCAGTGTCGCGATCGACAACCAGCAGTGCGTCGTCCTGCATCTCCGCGAACACCGTCCCCCCGCGGAAGTGCTCATGCCGCCACGGCATCTCCGGGGGCGCCTCGGCCGTCCACTTCACAGTCTGAACCGCGCCGTCCCCCTCATCGTCGGCCGCCGGCGCCACCAACTCGAAGCTGTTCGCGCCAGCCCGCAGCAGCCCATCCGGCAGCGGCAGATGCAGCCACGGCGCTTCGAACCTCCGATCCGTAAGCTCCTGCCCGTTCAGTCGCACCACCAGTTCGTCGCACCCGCTGACCGCTACGTGGCAGGCGACCTCAGGCCGAAGCCCCTGCTCCCGCACCGCCGCCAGGTCATCGCCCACGGAGAGCGGCACGATATGGGTCTCGCCCGCAGCCAGTGCGATCGGATCCTCCGGCGTCAGGACCGGCACGTTCTGCCATTGCTCGCCGTCGGCCACCCAGAAATTGGGGCTCCCGTATGACCGCCCATGCCCGCCGCGCACCGTCGCGAAGTAGGTCTTCTCGAGCGGAGCAAGCACCGACGCGTCCCCGATATCGTGCAGGAAACCCATTCGCGGGTTGAACATGTTGAACAGGTAGATGCCGTCGACGCCCGCCTGCCACGCCCGGGAGGCCCGAGCCCGGTAGCTGTCCTGACCGCGCCGGGCGAACTGCGATGTGTCGGCGGTCACGCGCGAGTCGCTCAGCCCCGCATACACCTTCACGTCGTGCCGCCGGCCCAGTTCGACGAAGTAATCCCACGGGTTCATCCTGAAGTAGCCGCTCCCGATGATCATATCCACCAGACCCTCGGACAGCCACGTCTCGAGATCGAGGCCCATCGCGCGCGCCAGCGGCACCGAATCGGTCGACCGCAGGGCGACGAGGATCGGCCGGCCACGCTCCCGCCCCACCTGCTCGGTCATCTCGCGCACCCGCCGGACGAAGCCGGTCATCGTCTCAGTCTCTTCATCCGTCGCAACGCCGCCCCACGCCACGCTCCGGAAGTAGCACGGGTGGCGGAAGTAGTCCAGCTCTATCCCGTCCACGTCGTAGTTGCGGCACACCTCTTCGATGATGCGGAACATCGTGTCCCGCACGACCTCATGCGTGTAGTCCACCTGCGTCCATGCGCCGTGCGGGGGCGGATTGTCTGCGGTGCTCATCAGGCACTCGGGGTGCTCTTTCTTCCACGCGGAGATCCCCGCCGAGCCCGCTGCGTCGTGCCTGTCATTCATGCGCTCTGACCAGAACACCTCGACGTCGTTCTCCCTGCACCAGTCGATCATCACCTGCAGCGTGTCGGTGCCCTGTTCGAGCAGCGCACCCGTGATGTTGTGGCGGTAACGCCCCTCCGTGCCGGTGAAGACCTCCGTGACCTCGGAGCGATGGCTGTGGCGGGCGAACGAGCCCCGGTTGGTGCAGTAGAATATCGTGTCCACGTGCGTGTCTTCCAGACCGATGGTGCGCGGTATCAGCATTCCCTCAGCAGTCGCCTCTCGCGCCTGCATCACCGCATCGCCGCCGTCGTTGTTGAGTATGACGCGGCGCTGGCGGTTGAGCATCTCGGCGCGCTTGCTCTCAAACGTATCGGCGTCTTGCGACCACGCCGGCAGCGACATCGCTGTCACCATGAGCACAACTGTCATCAGGGAATGTAATCGCACGACGACACCTCCAGAGGGTGGTCTGTCTCCGTTCGTGATGCGAGTTGCGCTGCCCCGCTCGGGCGCGTCATTCTGCCGGCTCCGAGAGCTTCCAGACAAACGTTTCCCACGGCTCGGCCGCCACCGTGATCCGGCCATCGGCGACGGTCGCACCAGCATCGCGCGTATGTCCCCACGGCTCCAGCCCGGTGCCGTCGGCGAGACGCCCTTCCGTGCCACGGCTGATCGTGCGGGCGATGGCCTGACCGTTCGCGAGCACCATGTACTTGCCCGTCGGCCGCTCCCAGATCGCGATATGGACATCCTCATCGCGCGCGAACTCAAAGATCTCGGGCTTGTGCGCCGGTGCCACGAGGTCGGCGAACTCGCGCACCTCGCCCATCGCTTCCTTGAAGGTCGAGTTTATCCACCCATACCCGCCCTGGATCGAGCGGTAGTATGACCACCAGAAAAGCCCGCGCGTGCCCTGGGCCAGGCTGGAGTATGACCAGTAGTGCAGTTCCGCAGCGCTCGGATACCGGCACTGCTCGGGGTCAATGCCCTTCGACTTCATGTAGTCGGCCATGACCTTCCAGTTCATGCACTGCAGCACCGGCATGATCGGCGTGCTCTCAAGCGCGACTGCTCGCCCGACGAACTCCGTCACGTTGCCCAGCGGGGCGGTCGGGAAGGGCTCAGCGTGCACCGGGTAGTGGTCGAGTTGGAGGATGTCACACACCTCGGCGGTCTTCCACCATTCCTTCGTCCACGCTTCGACGATAGCGACCGGCACGTTGGGCGTCTCATACTTGATGAGCCAGTAGAAGGGCAGCAACTGCGCGTGGGTGAGCTTCCCGGCAGGTTCGTCGTAAAACAGCCAGAAGCCCAGCGCTGGATGGTCTTTGAGCGCCAGCACGATCTTGTGCATCTCCGCCAGGCCATGCTCGGCAACCCATTTGCGACCATTGAGATAGACCATCACCTTCAGCCCGTGCTTCTCGGCGAGGTCCATGTAGGCGAGGTCATCGGCGATGCCCTCGTCACTGGCATCGTTCCCCATCCCATACGTATGCACGTACCCGACGCCCATCTCCTTGACCTGCACCATGGCCCCCTCGGAATCGACCGAATACATGCCGATCGGGAACTCGTCGGAGGCAAGGTCCAGCGGCTCAGCGGCCAGCGGGGCCGCCAGCAGAATCAAGACAAGAGCGACGCAACGATGCATGGCAATCTCCTCTGCAGCAACATGGCTTCCTGGCCGCTTAGCTGCGTATCATTTGCTCCACGTGGTCGTCATCGGGATGCGCCAGGTAGTGGCAGCGCGGGCCTCGAATCCTGCGCCGTCCAGCTTCGTCAAAATTCGCGTCTGATCTCCGGCCTGCCTCACTTCGCGGATCGGGTACCCCCGCCGCAACTCGCCATCATCCACGAAGAGCGCCCTGCCGACCAGCGTCTCGTCCGCCGGCAGCGCCGCGTCGACCACAAACCACGAGCTGCCCGCCTCGCTGCCCGTCTCCAGGATGGTCCCCGACAAGCTCGCCTCCGCAGACGCAACCCGCACCTCGCCTGCCGCCAGCGACGTCCCGCCAATCAGGCAGGCGGCGGACGGCGTCCGCTCATCCTCGACCACCACCGCCAGGCGACCGTCGCAGGTCACCTCGCCCATTGGCGTGGCAACCGTCAGCGGCGCTGGCTGCGTCATGCTCACCACCAGGTCCGTGCCCTCGGAGGTCTCGATGGCCAGCGCGATAGCCCCCGCAGGCGCGTCGTCGGGCAGTGGCAGTCTGACCACGCCGCGCACCAGCTCCGCGTCCGCGGGCCCGCCCACGAACACCGTGGCGAAGATGTCAGCGCCATCGGCGCCCGTGCGTCGGCGGACGATGTAAGGCAGCGTCCCGCCACGGTCGGAGTTGCGGTGATCGCGCTGACCCCAGCTATCGCCGATCATCACGGTCTCGCCCGCATCGCCCGGCGCGAAGGCCTCGAAGCGATAGCCGTCATCGAGTGTCCACGCGACGCTCCACGGTCCGGCGCCATCCGCCTGCTCCGAGTCCGCAAGCAGTATCTGCTGACGCTCGAGCAACGTGAAGCTGCCCTCATAGCTCTGCCACTCCTCGCCCGCGACCACCGGCCGATCCATCTTCACACCGGAGTGGTGGCGATCGTTGGCGGAGGTCGGGTCATTCGGCCAGACCACCGCGCCCACGCTGACCGTCGGGGCCGACCCGCGCACTGAAAAGCGCACGCGGTACTTCGTCCCTCTCCTGCCGACCAACGCCTTCGCACCCCGGTAACCGTCGGAATCGCCGCATATCAGCGCGGCGTTCATCCGTCCGTCCGCATCGAGGGCAGTCGCCTCGATCCGCGCGCAGCGTCCATCGCCCTGCCCCGGTGTGGCGGCCCCCCACTCCGCCGTGCCGTTGCCTCGGTAGCAGCCCCAGCCCGGCGGCGGCGCGTCCTCTTCCCCCTCGGCGACGGTCGGATTGGGCATCAGGTTCGGCCCCTCCGTGCCGTCATCGGCAAGCTCGCGGATCTCGACATCGTCCACAAGCAGCTCGCCCAGCGCCGCCACGTGCAGGCGCAGCGCGAACCGCACCTCGCCCTCCTCCGCTTCCGGCGCAGCTGCCCCCAGGTCGAGACCGTCGACCGCGTAGTCCGTCCCCGGTCCGTGGAAGACATAGTCGCGATCCCGCCCGCCCCCTGCCCGGAAGATATCCACCAGATACGAGCCCGCCTCGCCGTGGTCAATCTGCACGCACGTGCGCCGATACTCAGACGCCCGCTCGTACGCGACCGAGGAGGCCTCCATCGCCTTGACGCGCGGCGTGACCGAGAACAGATCGAAGCTGCCGCCGCGCCCCTTCGTTCGCTGGTTCTGCCCGTCAAGCATCACCAGGTTGTGCGCCCACGTGCGCGTGGTCATCTTCTTGTCCGGGTGGTCCCACAGGTAACCCAGATCGCTCAGCAGCTCGCGCCCATCCTGCCAGTAATACAGGTTCAGGCTGTCGTAGTGATGGTGCCCGCCCCAGCCGGTCGCGTTGAGCATCGCGAGACTGTCGCGCCCCGTTTCCCCGGTGCGCAGATATCCCTGCGACAGGTACGGGAAGACCACATCGGGCAGACTGAAGGCCGCCACCTCGCGCGTCTCCGAGCCCGGTTCGCGGTAGAAGATCGCTGTGCTCACCGAGCCGGGCGTCTCGCCACCGCTCACCGCCTCCAGCAGAGCCACGTGTTCGTCGGTCGGATACGCCACCGCAATCATCTCCGCGTAAGTGGCGGCGATGCGGGTCGTGCGGTATGAGTCGGCAGATGGCGGGAAGCGCAGGTTCCCCTGCAGCGTCCAGATCAGCCCCTGCCAGCAGTCGCCGTAGAGCGTGTCGCGGGCCGCATTGAAGCCGTCCAGCCGCGAACCGTCAGGAGCGGCGTACCCGGTCGGGTCCGAGTAGTCGCGGAACGCGAGCGCGAACTTGCGGATGCCACTCATGGTCATCATGGCGTACGCCGGCGACTCGGATGTCCCCCCGTCGGGCAGGAACCACTCATCGACCGTGCGCTGGAATCCGTCCAACCCGAAGCGCACCAGCCCCGGGTGCCCCACGCACATCCCCACGATGGCCGCTCCCGCGCGATTGCCCACCGACTTGTTGTTGATCGAGCGATCGCACGCGGCCAGGTAGCTGCCCTCCAGCAACACGTCCCGCTCGATGCGGATGCGTTCCTCCTCCGAGTAGACCGGCTGCCCGTCTTCCTCGGCGGTGCAGGTCAGGTCATAGGCCTCCGCGAGGATCGTGACGTTGCCGCCGTCCATCCCGTTCGTGCCCAGCCTGCTCGCCGACCAGTAGCCCGTGTAGAGCACCCGATCTGGCTTGTTGGGTGGATACACCAGCTCGTCCTCGGGCAGTTTCTTGATGTACTTGGCCGCCACGTGCGGGTCCATCCCACAATACTCGCCATACCCGTACCCCGCCCGCACCAGATACTCCGGGAACACCTCGGCGAAGCGCAACAGTATCTCCCGTGCACCACGCGCGTAAGCGGGATCGCCCGTCAGCGCGTGGGCCAGCCCCATCGTGCGCAGCCGCCCGAGCATGTGGCTGACCTTCGAACGCCGGATCATCCCCGTGAAGCTCGGCCGCTCATACTGATACCCGAAGGTCTTGAAGGTGTCCCCGCCGTAGAAGCTGATCTTCTGCCCGCTTCCCCACGTGGACTCCAGCACAACCGTCTCCGGGTATTCCTCATTGGGGAAGACCGTCCCGCATATCTTGCACTTGATCTCCTCCGGGCGACTCGAAGACCACCTGAACTGCCCGTTCGGATGCCACGGCAGGCCCTGGGCGCGGCACGCCGGACACGGACCCACGCCGCCCGGAGTCGTCGCCGGGATCATCTGCACCAGGTACTCGGGGCTCAGCAGTTCGAGCGTGGAGTCCGCGGAGCTGCGCACCGAATCGGCATACTTACGCGCCCATTCGTACTCCTCGATATTGCGGCGCGCGCGCTCGATGTCATCGGGCTTGATCGACCCGCATGGATGCGTGACCTGATCGCGATACTTCTCCCAGTCCGACCAGTCAGTGGCGTCGGGGAGTTGCGCTGCCACGGGAATCACCGCCAGGAGAACGCCGAGGGTCAGCAGGATGCTTATCGACTTCAGCAGGTTGGTGCGAGCCAATCACATCATCTCCGTCGCTTCACCAGGTTGCGCGTTCGTCAGGGCGCGGCCGGCCAGTTCAGGCTCACGCAGCCGCCCGCTGGCACGGTGACGGTCTCTGCCACCGAGGGCAGGCCCGCGAAGGCGGGGTTCGATGACAGTTCGCAGGTCACTTCATCTTCGCCCGGGTTCTGAGCGAAGATCTCGATGCCTGCCTCCGTCACCCACGCGACTACCTTCAGACTCGGCGCGTCACAGAGCACCGGGTGGCCGACCACGACATCCACGTCGCCCTGGTTGAGGTCAAGGTTGGTGTAGCCCACACTCTTGTGGACCGTGACCGGCCTGAGCGGGCCGCCGTTGACCTGTTTGGCGCACGACCAGTCATCGGTCAGCCCTCGGACGTTGACGAACAGGCCGGTGGGCATCTCCGTTTTCGTCAGTTGCGCCGCGAACGCGCCCCGCTCCGCGGCGGCAGTCAGGTAGCCCGCAGTGTCCTCAACCTGCCCCTGCGACGCCGTCACCACGTATGCCGGTTCGCAGCCGATGCCGAGCGTGCGGCGAATGTCGTCGAACACCTGGTTGCCCTCTTCGAGACTGGTGGGCGCCGACACCGCCATGAATGGCAGAAGGAGCCTGTCGCCCTTACGCACCTGCGTCCCCCCGACCGGCAGACCGAAGAGCGCCGCGAACAGCGTCTCCGTCATCGTGACCCGCGCCGACATCGGCACCAGCGGGAAGATCGCCCCTGCGCCGTTGGGGTTGGGATATGCCGCCACGTAGTTGCCGGGCCCCATCTGACCAAATGGGTGCACGGGACTGGCGCCGCGGGGCCCGACGCGGTTGATGACTCGACCGTCCGCGAAGCTGGCGATGAAATGGTCGCCGATGCCCTCAGGCCGACTCCCGTAGTCACTGAAGCTGAAGCCGTGGAGACCGACGCGGGCCTCGGAATCGAAGCGGAAGTCCCGCAGCGCCGTCACGATGATCGCGTTGAAGCTGATCCCCGGCCGTCCGAAGCTGGCCGTCGGAGTAATGCGACGAAGTGTGCACGCGATGTACTCGTTGGGCACCGTGCGATACGTCGGTGCGCAGTCACGCCGATCGGGCGTGCCCTCCGGATATTTCTGGTTGACCACCTGCTCCATGATCTGCACTTCAGGCCCGGCCACCTGGTAGATATTCGTCGCGGCCAACTCGCGGCCGCCCTCCCTGATGCCGCCCTCGATGTACGCAACCGGGCCCGACCAGCCGCCGGTGCCCGTGGCAACACCGTCCCAGTATGGCGGGTACTCCTCCGCCGGGTCGACCGGACATGGGGCGCTCCAGCGCGGTTCCCAGCCCGCGTAGGCGGAGGCAGTAGTGCCGGACGTATACACGCTGCGGCCCTTCTCGTTCACCTGCAGGCAGGCGCTGATGGTGTTCTGGTGGTCGCCGCACTGGATGATCCACGTGTCGGAGAACCGAATGCGGATGTTCGACGACACGAGCATCCCGCCCGCCTCGTCGCGGGCCACGAGGTGGAACACGTGCTGGTCATCCTGCAGCCCCGGGAACTCCCGCGCGATCTCCTGTCCGTCACCGGCGAAGCGCAGGTAGTCGCCCCCCTTGTCGAGGACTTTCACCTCGCTCATACCTGCCTCGGAGTCGACGTTGAGCCGTATCCTCCAGAAACGCGACCCCTCGGCCGCCGGCCCCCAGTAGAAGATGTTGATCCCATCCCAGGCTTCGAGCCGCGGACCACTGCTCAGATAGGTCCCATGGGGGTTGCGCCAGTACGTCAGGTTGGCCTGAGCCTGGGGTGTGATCTGCTCCGCGAGGTCGGCCGCGTCGCGAACCTGCCACACGTTCTGCAGGCCCATCTGCGCCGCCCCGGCGACCTCCGAGGGAGACTTGAGCAGGTGAAGGGCGAGCGGCACCATGTTGTGGTACTGAGCGTCGAGCGCCAGATAGTGGTCCAGCGAATCATCAATCAGCTTGCCGTCCTCCCACGTCTGGACGGCACACGAGACCATGTTCTTGAGCATCTGCGGATCGCGGTCGGGATGAAGGTGCAGCCGCGTGGCGGCGATGAAGCCCATGTGCATCTGGCTGCCCCACAGGTTATACGTGTCATCGATGTGCTCGCCGTCCGGCGCCAGCCCCGGAGGCTTCGGGAAATCGAACGTGCCGAAAGCCACATACTGGTCGCCCTGCAAGGTCTCGAAGTCGATCCCCGGCAATGCGAGGAAATCATCGCTGCTGTTTTCTGCACACTGCTCGCGAAGACCGTTCCAGCCCTCAGGCGTGAGTTGGTCAAGACCCTCGGCGAAAAACACCGCGCTGTAGCCTGCCGCCCGCGCGGCCTCGCAGTATTCGGCCACGGTCCCGCTCCCCCCCGTCAGCGCCGTCCGCACCCCCGCCAGCACGCGCCAGTGTTCGCGCGGAGGCGCTTCCGGGTACGTGATCGTCGCCCAGTCCACCTCGTGCGCAGGGTACTGATCCGGGCGCGGCTCGGGGTTCTCGGGGGTCAGATGGCCGCCGAAGGCCCCGCTTGCCACCGATGGCTCCGCCAGCCAGCCGACGAGTTGCACCAGGAAGCGCCCGGTGTCGCTCGATACCCCGCTGGCCCCGTTCTCCCACACGATGCCCTCGATCGGTTTGCGCCGCGCGCCCCAGAACGTCCAGTTCGGCCACAGCGCAAACACCGCCGCCCGACCCTCGCCGACTGACCTCGCTGCGGCCATCGGCGGCTCTGAGGCATAGGTGGCGGGTTCGTCGAGCATCACGCCGGTCTTCGGCGCGGATGCGGACGAGCGAGTCGTCCTCTCGCCCCGCACCAGCACCTGCCAGTCGTCCCCCGGGTCGAGCGCATACAGCGTCTTCTGACCGTCCGCGCGCCATGGTCTGGACGGGTAGAACACGGTATTTACGCCCGCCGTCGATGGCGCCTCCGCAATGTTCGTCGTCCACGAGAACGACCACCGGATGTACCTCGTCTGCCGGTAGAAGTTCGTCGGGTCGGTGACCTGTTCATCTAGCAGCCGCATGTCCCACGGACTGAGGAGCACGTTGGCCGCGACGCGACTCTTGTCCCAGCCGCCCGCGCCCATGCAGGCAAGCACGCCGCCGCCGGCCTGTGCGTATTCATGGATCGCCTGCACGGCTGGCACTATCGCGTCGGGCAGTTCACCCCGCTCGTTAGCGCCGGGCATGTCAGTCAGAACGATGGCGTTGAAGGGCTGCAGTGACTCCGCCGTCACGGCCTTCCAGCCCAGAACACCCACCTCGAAACCCGCGTCGCGGAAATCAGCCACCACGTCGTAGTCCCCGAGGTAGATGAACTTACTGGAGACGAACGCCACCGCCGGCGCCGCATCCGCAGCGGGCACCAGGACGAGCACCGCCGCCAGCGCCGACAGGACAGCAAAGAGCAAGCGCACCAGTCGACTCGTCGACCTCTGACTAATCATTGTCAGCTTCCCTCCACTTGCGTCAGGCTGCTTCCCTCTTCCCCCTGGGGCTCGCAGGGCCTCCCGGACGCCGGTCCGGCGCCCAGTGGCTGAGGGACGCACACACTTGTGAACTCGTTCCACGCCGCAGCCCTGGTGACCTACCGGAGTCGGCAATGCCGGTGAAGGTGCTCATCAGATGCCTCTCGAAGTGCCAACTCAATACGCGTGCCCAGACCGTCCGCCACGCGACCTTCGGGAGGCATGTTAAGCCATGGCCCGCCTGGCACCAAGTGCGCTGTCCCTTGCCGCCACGCTCTGCCTGATGACCGGCAGCCTGCTCGCCGCCGCAGCGCAGCCGCTGCCCAGCGCACAGATCGACCATCCTGCCGTGCCTCAGATGGTCACTGACCGGCGCCTGGACGTCGACGATGCCCGCACCGCGCGCCTTGTCGAGCAGGTGATGGCCTTCAGCGACGAGGAAATCGGCGAGCTGATTCTGCCTCTGCATGGCTTCGGACCTGATCCGGTGTGCGTGCAGTGTGGCTGTCAGACTCTCGACTTCTCGCTCGATAGCCCCCACCAGTTCACCTGTCCCGACTGTGGCGAAACGATCACCGCCGACAGTCGTCCGATCGACGCCGAACTGTCAGGCATGAACCCGCTCGGGGAGACCGTCACTTACCAATGCGCAACCGTCGACCGCAACTTGGTCTGTCTCGCGGGCAGCATTCGGCAAACGCGTCACATCGAGATGGCTGCAGCGGCGCGGGCGCTTGGTGAGGTCTACCACGAGACCGGCGATGAGGCGCTGGCCCGGCGCGCGGTGCAGATCATGGCACGCTTCGCGCAGGTATACCCGCACTGGCCGATCGTTGGCACCGCCAAGCCCGCCTCCTACCTGTGGCGGTACGAGATCGGGCCCGAGCCCCCATACGAGGAGTGGACGGTCGGCAAGTGGACGCGCCTGTTCATGTATGAGATCCCGCAGGACCTCGTCTTCGCCTATGACCTCACATACGCTGCCGACGCGTGGGACGCACTCTCCGATGATCCCGGCGACGCCCTCAGGCGCGAGATCGAGGACGTGCTGCTCCGGCCCGCGCTGAACTTGGCGCTGGACGTGCATGAGCAGATGGGCGGCCACATCACCAACCTCAACCCGACGCTCTATCAGCGCATGATCCACCTCGGGCGCGTGCTCAACCAACCCGGAACCGTCCACCAGGCCGTCGCCTTCATGCAGGACATGATCCGCATGTCGTACCACTTCGACGGGATGGAATTCGAGGGCGCGATGTGCTACCACGGCATCGTCACCGGGCGCCTGGGCATTGCGTCGCGCATGCTCGCTGGCTACGTTGACCCCGAGGGCTACGTCGATGAGCGCTTCGGCTTCAGCATCGGTCGGGGTGAGAGGCCCCTGGACTTCCCGATCCACGCGAAGGCGTGGCAGGTCTGGGGAATGATGCGGCACCCGGATGGCCAGCCGGTACACATCCATGACACCAACTGGAAGCCGGGCCGCCCGAATGTCGAGCCGGACGCGGCGATCCCCAACATCGAGCTCAACGCCTACGGGCACTTCGCGCTCGGCGGCGGCCTTGGCGATGATGGCATGCAGGCGCACCTGCACTTCTGCCCGCGCGATCGTGGTCCGCACTACCATCGCGACCGACTCAGCCTGATCCTGTGGGGCGCCGACGAGGAGCTGCTCGCCGACATCGGCTACCAGCATGTCGGCAAGCCCGCCCGCTACTTCGCCAATCGCGAGACCGCACACAACATGGTCCAGGTGCTCTTCGACGATCCGCCCCAGCCCCCGGAAATCGACGAACCGACCGACCTGCCGACCGATCCCGTCGCGCGTTTCAAGGCCGTCGCCGAGAATGAGCGGCCGCTCATCGACGCGCGCTCAGATCTCCTCGCATATGACCCGGGCACGCTCTCGGATGGCCAGGTGCAGCTCGTCGCGGCCTCGTCGCCGGGCCCGGAGTGGATGGACATCGCCCGGCGCGAGCGAGGCCTCCTCATGGTCCAGGTCGATGAGCGGCGCAGCTACCTCGTCGACGTGTTCCGCGTAGCTGGCGGCGACCGGCATCGCTTCACGCTTCGCGGCAGCGCCGACGAGGATATGCGCGTGCAGTGCGCGCTTGCCCTCGAGCCCGTGCCCGGCACGCTCGCCGGCCCGGACGTCCCCTACGGGCAGCACGAGCCCGGCACCGAGCCCTACTCGTGGTTCGTCCATGACCTGCGCCGCGCGACGGTCGAGGGCCCGTGGGAGATGACCTGGACCGGCGTCGACAGCGGCTCCGCCGTGCGGATGTTCTTCGCTGGCGATGGCGGCAGCGAGGTCACCATGGCGCAGTCGCCGAGCCTTCGCCGCGCCCGCAACGACGCCCGGAAAGCCAGCGACTTCATGGCGCCGCACCTGCTGCTGGAGCGCCCCGACAGCGGCGACGGTAACCTGTTCGCGGCCGTCTATGACTGTTGGCCCGAGGACTCAGCGCCGGCCGTGCAGTCGGTGACGTGGGAGCGCATCGGCGAGGGTGCGACGGCCGCAATCGCGGTGCGCGTGGCGCTTGCGGACGGTCGCGAGGACCTGATCTACGCCAGCCTTGACGACGAAACCCGCGAGGTCGCCGACGCCACGTTCGCCGGTCCATGGGCGGCTGTGAGTTACCAAGCCGGGCAGGTGGCTTGGGCGTGGGCGCACGGCGGCAGTGTCCGCGCCGGAGAGACCGAAGTAGCGGCGCAGGAAACCCTCCAGCTGCCCCTGGTGGAGGTCAGGCGCGTCGCCGACGGCGCCGATGCCAATGCTCTCGTCGTGGACGCCAAGCTCGCCGCTGCCCCGCCACCCGGAACGTGGATCCGCGCATTACTCGGCGATCGCGAGGTCTACGGCTACGAAGTAGCCGCCGTCCACGAGGAGAACGGTCGCACTGTGATCCAGCTCACCGGAGAGCCTGGCTTCGCGCTCGATGGCGACCGCTGGGAGTTGCTCTTCAACCCATTCTACGAGGGCGATGGCCCCTGCCGCGTGGAGATCGAGCAGACTGCGTTCACGCGGCGCTGAGCCCGCCTCCCTACCCCTCCGCATCCGCGGGCACGGTAAGGTCGTCGAGGTCCAGCACCGTCTCGCCGCCCATCTGGTAACGCAGCCGGGGCGAGCCACCATCATCGCCCGCCAGTTGCAGCTCAAGCCTGCACGCCTCCCCGTCCACCTCCGCAGTGAACACCACCTCATCGCCCGTGACCACCGCGGCAGCGTCGATGGCCCCGACCTCCCCGATCTCGATCAGCGTGACCAGAACGGTCCGCTCCGCCCCCGGCGCATTGGCCTGAACGTAAGCGTTATATTTCTCAGCGCCGGGGTAGGTCACATACTCTGACGTCATACCCTCCGGCGCCAGAAAGCGCACCTTCATCGCGTAGCCATCCTTGACGATGTCCACATCGCCCGGCACGGACGCGGCGCCGACCTCTATGGTCTGCCCGCCCCGCGTGACCTCCGCCAGCCCGCCCTCGCCCTCCCACGAGTGCGGATGCAGCAGCCACTGGAAATCGCGCGCACCACCCGCTGCCCACAGGTCATCGACAACCAGCAGCAGCCGCGGCTTGAGGAGGATCAGGTGGCGATGGGCGCGCTCGACCATCGAGCTGCTGTAGGCCTGCGTCGCGTCACCCATCGCGTAATCGAGGACATCGGTTGACGCGAAGAACGGGATTGACCCGCGTTTGGCGATCTGCATCTTGCCGTCGACGAGGATGCAGTTGTGCCCGACCGCCCATCGCCGCCCCCAGCGCCGAGGCGTAGCCGCAATCCATCGCCACCATGCGCGGCCCGTCGTAGATCAGGAAGTTGTTCTGATCCATGTGGCAATGCCCCTGCCCCGATGAGCTCGACTGCAGCGCGACGAACACGCCGTCACGCTCCCAGTCCGAGCGCAGTGACGCCCACCCGACCCGAGGGAAGATCGCCCCGGTCTCCTCGGGGCCCGCCTCAGCCACCGGCATCGCCGGATCGTACGCGAGCAGCTTCATGTGGTCATGCCCGCGCAGACCCACCGTCTGCGTCTCCTTGAGATACCAGCCCGCATCCGGGTCGCCGGTCCACGAGCCCAGCAAGGTCGCCGGGAAGTGCCAGGCCACGTACGCCACCGAGCCACCCGCGTCCGCGAACCACGCCTGGTGGTTGCGGTCATTGGCCAGGAAAGCGGTGCCGAAATCGATCATGGTCGGGAAGAACGGGTGGTCGAGATGGTCGGCTCCGCAGTTGCGCCGGAGCGCCTCCACCAGGAATATCTGCAGCCCGTACGCCCACGCATCATACCCCTGCGCCTCCGCGCGATGGTTCGTGGCCCGCTGGTCGAAGTAGTCGAGCACGCAGTCCTCAGCCAGCCGGATGCATCGCGAAGCCCCGGGCACATCGCCGTGCACGCTCATCGCGCACAGGCCCATCGCCGTCGCCCACAGCGCCCACCCATTGCTGTTGCCCATCCCCGCCGACAGCTTCGAGTACAGAGGCAGCAGCGTGTTCCGCCCGATCGCCTCGGCGGTGAATGCTCGCTCCTGTTCGCTGAGCAGGTCGTAGCACAGGTCGTGGGCGAACGCGACCCCGATCGAGATATTCCCGATCTCCAGGGCGAAGTAGCCGTTCGTCGGGTCGTACCATTGCTCCCACTCACACAGGGCCAGCAGCAGCTCCTTCGCGCGGTTCCCGTATCGCTCATCGCCGGTGCCCGCATAGGCGACCGACAGGCTCTTGAGGCGCTCCGCAAGAGCACCCGCGAGTGGATTCCAGCTCAGCCCACCGCCCTCCTGCGGCATCACCGCAGGCGGCCACGGAAGCGATTGGTCCGCGCCGAAGCTGATCTCGGTCTCCTCCAGGTAACCATCCGCACGGGTCCTGATGCTGGCGAACATATCTGCCGGCGATGCGCCGAACGCACCCGCTTCGGTGACGGTCACCTTTGCCGGGAACGCCGCCGCCGCTGCGGCGCTCATCACTGCACGCGGGTGCTCGGCTGGCAGATCAAGTGGCGTCTCGGCAGCGAACTGCTCCTCAGCCGTCTCCGCCCGCGCCACCTCGACCGCCTCGACGCTGATCGACCCCGTCGGCAGACTCGGGCGCGACGTCCTGCGTCTGCACGTCTGTGCCCGCCTCAGCCGGGATGGCGTCAGTGGCAATCTCGCGGTGCGGTATCTCGATGCCGTCGATGTTGTAGAAGCGCATGTAGAAGTGGCCGGTCGCGGGGGCGCTCCCCGGAACGGCCACCATCCGCGCGCGTGCTGAGAGCCTGTAGGTCTTGCCCGCCTCCGCCTCTTCGCTCCCCAGCGGGATGCTGATCCACGGCGCGAACATGCCCTCACCCGGCGGCGCGCTGATGCGCCAGGCACCGTCAACAGCCTCGACGCCGTAGTCCAGAGTCTCCATCGGCCCGGTCGGTGGCTTGGTGAGATCGGGGCTGATCAGCGTCGCCCCGCTGCGGCCTTCGTTCGCGCCAAGTAGCCGTGGCGTGACCACCCTCGGCCACTCGCGCGCGACCGTCCGCGGCGCATTGATCGGCGGGCCGAAGCGCTCCTGGGCTCTGCCGTAAATCAGATACGTCATCATCCGGTCGCGGAACTCGCCCGCCGTACCATCCCAGCCGCCGGCGTAGGCCAGGTCCCCGCACGTGAAGAGCACGCAGCCCTCCCCATGCTCGACGATGAAGGCCGCCGGCGACCCATTCCATTCCTCGAGCAGAACCGTGGCCCGCTCGTCGACGCCGCTCACTCGACCTCGATATGCCCCGTAGACGACGACCTGCCCAAGGTCCATCCCGCGCGTGATGGGGTGGTCGTTATTGGCCACGTTCCAGTCCGGACCCTTACCGAAGCCGGTGTAGCTGCCGCCGATGATCTGCGCGGGCGGCGCGCAGCCATACGTGCACAGCACCCGCCCGCCACCGGCCACGTACTCGGTGATCGCCGCTTGCGCCGCTTCCGTGAAACCATACTGCTCCTGCCCTGCATCGCCACGGGTCACCACCGCGATCGCATCGTATGCCGACAGCGTCGCGACGTCCTCGAGATCAGCGCCGGGGATGTTCACCGCGTCCGCTCCCAGGCGCTCGCAGACCGGCACATAGCCGTTCTTGTACTTGTTGCCCGCGAGGCCGATCTGCGGGCGGGATACCTGAGCCGCACACACTCCCGCGACCAGCAGTGCGATGGCGATATGCCCGGCACGGCGCAGTGTCGAGTTTGCGTGAAGCATTGCGGACCTCCGCGTAACGGATTGCTCATGTCGTCTCAGGCGGCCCGATCGCTGGTGCAGCGGCAGGCTCCCGCAGGGGGTATTCCCTCATCCGTGCACCGGAAACCTGCACAGCATGAGGAGGACTTGCAGGTCGCGCCGTGAAGAATGTCTACGCCGATGTCGCTGTTCCTGGACGGGAAGGACCGGCTCATGAGAGACCATCGTCTGGTGCTCGTCGTCGGACTGCTCCTCGGGATGACCACCGTGAGTTCCGCCCAGGCGCCACCCGCCGGGCCTCACTGGACCGCGCCCGACCGTGCCGCGAAAGTCGCCGCGCTCGTCCCCGGCCGCAAAGTGCCGCGCCCCAGTCCCGACGAGCTCTTCGCCGACTGGACAGCGGCCCAGGTGCAGCGCTGGGAGCAGGACCACCCGGGCGTCTCCCTCGACGAGGCCTATGAGCAGCACGCCGCCGCCGAGCCCACCGACGAGGAGCTGCGCGCAGATTTCCCTCGCCACATCTCGCCCTTCGGACGTGTGCGCGCCGGTGACCCCGACCGCGCGAAGGCCGAGCAGGTGCTCATCACCTACTGCCCATTCTGCGGCAGTCGCTCGTTCTCATTGCTCTACGACTCCAATGACCGCTACCACGCAACCACGCGCTGTTGCCGCACCGAACTCTACGGGAGCGACGACCTCGCGCCCGCCGACTACGCCCTGAAGACGAACTCCAGCGCCACCTTCCCGCACCTGGATGAGACATCGGTCGACGTGCCCTGCACGGTCTATCGCGACGCCGAGGGCGTCGAGTGGGAGTTGTTCATCCCGACGCTCTTCGCGCACCACCGCTGGCTGGCGCTGTGCGATCAGGTGCGCGCGTATGGCGGCAAGTTCGAGGCCACCGCCGACCCGCTCTACGTGCACAAGATCGCGGTGCTGCTCGACCTGATGGCTGACACCTACTACGGCCTGCCTCTGAGCTTCAACAACACCCTCGCCAAAGGGCGCGATGGCGCCCAGCTCACCCGCGCCGAGTGGGAGGCCGTGCCCAGGCCCGCCATCTTTGAGGTGAGCTACCTCGGGCCCTGGAACCGCCGGCGGGTCGTCGGCAACAAGGGTTGGCTCAACATGATGGACGAGCACATATGGGTCGAGCCCTTCGCCCGCACGCGCCACCATCCTGCCTTCCGCCACTACTCCGAGCGCACCTACGGCGACCCCGACGCGCTCGATCAGAAGGTCAGAGACAAGCTCATGCGCGAGTTGGCGCTCATGTTCAAGAGCGTCTTCGCCCAGAAGCTGCTCAACAACTATCAGGAGGCCAACTACGTCGACATGTGGCTGCTCGGCCTGCTGCTCGAGGACGACCTGCTGGTCGACTTCGCCGCCCCCGCCCAGGAGGCCACGGTCTACAACCACACCTACCGCGACGGGATGAATGGCGAGGGCGCGCCCAACTACATGGCCATGCCCGGCGGCTACTTCTACCCCTTCCTGCGCGACGAGAAGGGCTGGCTGCAGTATTACCCGCGCTTCCTCGAGGACAACCCCTTCTACTGGGCGGCCGACGCCGAGATGCGCAAGCTGACTACCGTCCGGGGCATGCAGGTCGAGTTCGGCGACCAGCACGAGTACGCGATGCCTTCGGGATTCCTGACCGACCCGGCTGCGGTGAGCCGCAACGAACTGGTCGGTAGCCGCAACTGGGCCGACTACGGGGTGGGCATTCTGCGCGTGGGCGGGCCCGGCCACCGCATGGAGGCCTGCCTGAGCTACACGCGCGCCACTCTGCACAACTCCCAGGACGCACTCAGCCTCGGCTGCTGGGTCGATGGCGTCCCGGTCATGCGTCGCGGGGGATACGCGGCCTCGTGGCACAACGCCCACCTGCAGTGGGAGCGCCCCGAGTTCGCCGCGTTGCGCAAGATGGACTACCCGCACGAAATCGCCGAGGCCGAGCGCGGCTTCGATGGCTGGTCGTGGCGCTACGCACACAGCCCGCTGTGCCAGAATGGCGCCGTCGTCGATGCCGCTGGCACTGGAAGTGGCTGGGGCGACAACCGTGGCTACGGTGAGGTCATCACCTACAAGGGCGGCGAGCCGGGCGGGGAGCCCGGCTCCGGCCTGCAGGTGCTGGACGTCCGCGACCACTACTCCTGGTCACGGGTCGAACGCGATGTGCAGGACTTCCGGCGCACGCTCATCGGCGTCGAGGGCCCCGATGGCCGCGCCTACATCGTGGACCTGCTCACACTCGTCGGCGGCTCGCGTCATGTGCTCCCCAGCAGCGCATTCGCCGAGCGCGCAGGCGATGATCTGCCCCCGGTGCAGTCCGAGGCCGACGCTCTCGCCGAGATACTCCAGCCCGATGCCGCCGACGAGAACATACTTCCCGACAACGTCCTCGCCCCGGTGCGCGGGCTCCAGCGGCTGGCGAAGCCCGAGAGTTCCTGGGATCTCACCTGGGCCACCGACATCGCTGCCTACGCCCCCCGTGACGTGAACGGTGGCGAGTTCGTGCGCCCCATGCCCGACGACGTTGGCCGCGTGCGATTGCGCATGCTGGGGCTCACGCAGCCCGATGGGCAAACCGAGTTGATCCGCGCCACCGGGCCCTGGGTCGGCTGGTTGAGGCAGCCTTTGCCCGACGCCCAGCAGGTCAACGGCAACGTGGCTTTCATGGACGCGCGCGACTTCCTCATCGAGTCCCGGTCCGCCGAGGACGGCGCGCCACTGCGCAGTCTCTTCGTCCACGTCCTCGAGGGGTTCCGCGAGGGCGAGGCATCCGCGATCGCCGAGGTGGCCCCGCTCGACGCCACGCCCGTCGACGGTCCCGACCGCGACATCGTAGCGCTCGCCATCAGCTTCACCGACGGCCACACTGACACCGTGCTCTACCAGTCCGACGCAGGCGCGGTGCAACTGCCCGGAGACATCCGCACCGACGCCCGCTACGCCGTGCTGCGCCGCGACGCCGCCGGCGAGGTCATCGCTGCCGAAGCCTGTCGCGGTACCGAGCTCACTTGCGGCGATTTCTCCGTCACCATGCCCGGCGACTTCGGCGGCACCATCGTCGACGTCATCGGCGACCTGACCGGCACCCGCCAGGAGAGCGCGCTGGTCATCCGCCCTGACCGTCCGTGGCCTGCGGGCGAGCACCTCGCCGACCGCCAGCTCCTGGTCCGCTTCGAGAGCGAACTCCGCGACGCCTGCAACGAGGGCTTCCGCGTGCAGACCGTCACGCCGATCGCGGACGGTCTGGTGCGCGTCGACCTGCAGGACAACGTGCCCTTCGCCACAAGCTGGCACCAGGTCGTCGAGCTTCCAGCCGACCAGCCGAGCACCATCCGCACGTGGCGCCCGATGTCAGAGCACGCGAACAACCCCTGGTACAATGGCATGTCGCTGTGGTTCCCCGAGCGCGACATCGCCTACACCATCGACCACGTCAACCGGCTGGGCGGCGGCTACGGAGGCGATACGGTCGAGTTGATCGGCGACGTCGACCCGGCTGCAGACGGCATCGAGATCGGCGACTGGTACGCGATCTATGGCGTCCAGCCCGGCCTGCGCGTCTCCGTGGCCAATGACCTGTCATGGCGGCGCGAGCCAGCCGCGCAGTGGCAGCAGCACACGCTGCGCGCCACCGGTGAGGTGCAGGTGCGCTCGGAGGCCACTAGCTCGGGCCTGTGGTTCCGCGCGGGCGAGGGGCGCTGGCAGCAGGCGCCCGAGGGCAAGCAGGTATTCACCGCCGACGAGACCGCCGGGCAAATAGTGCGCCTGATCTCCGGACAGCCGACCTGGCTGAACCTTGACGACGCCGACCCGCCAGCCCTGGTCACTTTCACCCTCGATGGCGACGAGATCGACCTCGCCCCCGAGACTGACCTCGGCTGGATTGACCCGCCGCGACTGCTAGTGGCCGAGTTCCGTGACGCTGGCAACCCGCTGGATCAGACGTCCCTGACCGTGACCTTCAACGGTTCGCCTGTGGCCATCGATGACGCGGGGCCGGTGCACGTGACCGCCGCCGAGGATGGCCGGGCCTTGCGCGTGGAGGTAGACCTCACTGCCGCCCTCGCTGATGCGGGGCAGCAGCCGCGCCGTCACCTGCTGGAGATCGCGCTCGCGGACCGCTCGGTCGAGCGCCATGCCACCACCGTTCGCCTGTCATTCATGAACCAGGTGCCACTCGAGCCCGACGCGACCTACCTCAGCGATCTGCCCGCGCTGAGTCACTTCGCACACGGTGGGCTGATCCTCGACCGCGATTACGTGGGCAACCCCGCGCGAATCGCCGGACGCATCTACCCGAAGTGTCTGACTCTCTGTCCGGAGGTGGCGGGCGGCGGAGCATACGGT
The DNA here is from genome assembly GCA_029821735.1 of Candidatus Zipacnadia bacterium. Lineage (GTDB taxonomy): Bacteria > Armatimonadota > Zipacnadia > Zipacnadales > UBA5352 > JALGSU01. Next base: position 27,576 of record JALGSU010000014.1, read on the forward strand.
GAGGTCGTCTACGAGTTGCCCCCTGACCGCACCGACCTGGTCCTCAAGACCGACGTCGGCATCACCGAGGCCAGCGGCGGTCGCGGCAGCGTTACCTTCACGATCGAGTGCAGCGATGCGCTTGACGGGCAGTGGCAGACGCTCTACACCTCCGCCGTGAAGCGCGGCGGGCAGGATCCCGAGAGCGTGACGGTCCCTCTCGGTGACGCGAAATACCTGCGGCTGCGCACCACCGACGCCGGAGATGGCATCAACAGTGACCACGCTCTCTGGGGAGCGGCCCGTCTCAAAGCCGCCGAAGACACCGCGCCCTGACCGGCGGACCGCCTAAGGAATGGTACCGATGATCAGAGACATCGCTCGGCGCTTGCGGAGGCTCCTGCCCATGCTCTGTCTCGCCTCGCTCTGCCTGAGCCTCAGCCACGCGCAGGAACCCTTCCAGCTCCTCAAGGACAGCCGCCGCTGGGGTGGCGATGCGACCACGATGCTGGTACTACGCACGCAGGCCGGCTACCTCGAGCGCTTCGCTGCCGACGAGTTCGCGGCCTACCTGCACCGCGCCAGCAAGAGCCGAATGCTCTTGCCCCGGGCCATCGGCGACGTGCCGCCGGGCTGGGAAGGCTCGGCCATCTTCCTCGGCGTCGCCGGACAGCCGCCCTTCGCCGACGTCGCTCCCGAGAGCCTGCCGATGAACGGCTTCCGCATCCGCACCGGACCGGCCCGCCTCGATCTCATAGGCGCCAGCGAGCAGGGCGCGAGCAACGCCCTCTACTGGCTGCTGCGTGAGAAGGTCGGCGTCCGCTGGTACATGCCCACCCGCCTCGGTGAGGAAGTGCCCGTGCACGAGGAGATCACCTTGGAGCCGATGGACCTCGTCGCTGGCCCCGACATCCCTGCCGGCACCTTCGACGTCCACTACTATGGCGCCAGCGGCAACCGTTCTGCCGGCGGCCAGCCCCGGGATTTCTACGGTCGCCACTACTGGAGCGACGTCGTCCGCCCCTCCGATAAGAACCGGCAGCAGCACCCGGAGTGGTTCGCCCTGACCGATCGCGAGCAGCTCCCGGCCGAAGACTGGAAGAACTGGCTGTGGACCGATGCCGAGGGCCACATCCGCAGCAATCAGGTTTGCACGACCAACCCCGAGGTCATTGCGCAATTCGTGGTGGCCGCAACTGCGTACTTCCGGACCAACCCGGACGCCAGTACTTTCCCCATTGACCCGAATGACTACAGCGACTTCTGTACCTGCGAGCGTTGCCTCAAGCTCGACCACGACCTCGGCGATGGCCCCCTGATGAATCGCCTGACGCTCTTCTTCAACGAGATCGCCGCCCGGCTCAAGCCCGACTTCCCGAACAAGCATCTCGGCTTCTACGCCTACGCTTCACACACCCGCCCGCCCACGACTGTCAAACCCGATCCCATGCTCACACCGGCGCTGTGCTTCTTTGGCAGCCCGGCCTGCTACGCGCACGCAATCGCGGACCCCGACTGCCCGATCAACAGCACCTGGAAGCAGTCGGTATTCGACCCCTGGACCAAGCTCTGCGATCGCTTCGGTTACTACGCCTACTACGCCTACTCCGGCAACTGGCAGGGGCCGCAACTGATGGTGCGCACGCTGCCCGAGGACCTGAAGCTCATGCACGAGCACGGGTGCTTCTACTTCAACGTTTCCGGCCCGCGCCACTATGCCACCTCGGCCCCCATGCAATACCTGGCCCGCCGCCTGCTGTGGGATGTCGACGCCGACCCCGCCGCCATCCTCGACGAGTGGTACACCGGCACCTATGGCCCTGCATACGAGCCCATGAAAGCCTACTGGGAGACCTTGATCCGCGGCTACTACCAGGGCACCCACCATGGCTCGAAGCCTGACAGGCCCCAGGACATGTTCACCCCGGGCATCATGGCCGAGGCCCAGAGCCACCTCGAAGCCGCCGAACAGGCCGTTGCCTCAGCCCCCGATCGCTACCAGCGCCGCGTCGCCATCGCCCGCGCCGGATTCCAGTACACTGAGCCCATGACTCGCGGCTACGGGCACGCCGCCAATGGCGAGTGGCAGCAGGCCATCGCCGCCGGTGAGCAGGCCCTGCAGGCCATCGTGCAAAGCCGTGCCATCGAGCCCGCGCCCTACGTCACACCCCTCTGGCCACGCGATGAGCAGACCTGGGTCTGGTACCGCAGTTGGGATGGCAGCAGGTCCTCCGAGATCATGACCAGCAGTATCATCGACGGGTGGCGCGAGCAGAGCGCTCAGGCCCCGCCTGCGGGGCAATTGGTGCTGGAGTTGCCCGAGCAATGGAGCTTCCGCAAGGACGAGGCCGGGCAGGGCGAGCAGCAGAAGTGGTTCGACCTCGACATCACCCCAACCGACTGGCAGCCCGTCAGCACGCACATGTCATGGACCACTCAGGCATACCCCGGCGACTGGCACGGTACCGGCTGGTACCGCCTCGACTTCACACTGCCCGAGGCCGGACCCGGCCCGCTCGTGGTGCGTTTCGGCGCCGTCGATGGTCGCGCCAAGGTCTGGCTCAACGGGACGCTCGTGGCTGAACGATCCGACGAGCCCGGCCTGGTGTGGAACAAGCCGTGGAGCGTTGACATCACCGACGCCGCCCGCGCCGGGCAGGTCAACCGGCTTGCGGTCAGTGTCACCAAGCAGGAGTTCGCAGCCGGCATCTGGCGCCCGACTGAGATCCGGCGCATGGACTGAAGGAGAGGCCCCGTGCAGCCGTCACCCAGCTTTGACTGTGTCGCACACGCCGCCACCTGGTCTCCGCGTTACGGACACGCCTGCGTCGCCTGGCAGGACCGCCTCTGGCTGCTCGGCGGCACTGAGACCTGCGACGCTGGTCGCCAGTGCAATGACGTCTGGTCCTCGGCCGACGGCCTCGACTGGACTCGCGTGACCGGCGCCGCGCCATGGGCGCCCCGCTGGGGCCATGCGGTATTCGCGATCGGCGGCGCAATGGTTCTCATCGGCGGCCTCGACTCCGTCAGCCCCATCCACAACTGCGCGGACATCTGGATCACCCATGACGGTGCCGACTGGACGCTCATTTCCGAGCGTGCGCCGTGGACGCCAAGGCACGTCTGGGCGACTGCCACCACCGAGCAGGCCATCTGGCTCATTGGCGGCGCAACCGACGGGCAGCTCTACCACAACGATGTTTGGCGGGCAACAGACGGTCGCACCTGGAGTGACGCCGAGGCGCAGGTGCCGCGCTTCGCCCCCCGCAAGTGCCACGCCGCTGCAGCGCTGGGAGAGACCCTCTGGGTCGCTGGCGGCAGCGTCCGCGATGCCGATGCGCCCCACGGCGCCCGATATGTCAACGACGTCTGGCGGTCCGCAGATGGCTCAAACTGGCAGCTCGTGAAGGCCCATGCTCCGTGGCGCCCCCGCTGCTTCCATCACCTGCTCGCCTGCCACAGCGCCCTCTGGCTCGTCGGCGGCAATTTCGGCGGCGCTGTCTACTCGGACGAGATCTGGCGTTCGACGGACGGTGCCCACTGGCAGCAGGCGGGCCATTTCCCGTGGGAGCCACGCCACGCTGAGACCATGACGATCTTCCGCGACCGGGTCTGGGTCATGGGCGGCACCTCCACGTCTCGCGGCACGTCCGCCCACAACGACGTCTGGACCTGGTCACTGATCTGAAGGGATGGCACCGCCCATGCGCACGCCCGACAGGAAGGAACTATTCCTCGACGACCGCGAGATCGAGGCCCTCGATAACCTGACGCGGACCTTCCACAAGCCCGTGCCCTCTGGCGACGAGCCGGTGCTCATCCCTGACCGCCCCTGGGAGAGCCTGAACGTTGGCCCCGCCACGGTAATCTACGACCCCGCCGGGTGCCGCTTTCGCATGTGGTACCAGACCCATTACACAGCGGCGGATGACGTCCCGGAGACGGGAATTCCCCCGTCGGGATTGCCCTTCCGCTACGGCGTCGGCTACGCAGAGTCCGAGGATGGCCTCCACTTCACCAAGCCCCTGCTCGGCAAGGTCGCCTACCGCGGCCAGGACACCAACATGGCCGTGCGCGGCTACTCCTCGCCCTCCCCGCAGACCTGCCTGCTCGACCCCGACACCCCCGACCCGCGCCGCCGCTACCGGCTCTGGGTTTGGGATGAAGCGCATCACCCCGGCTGCCACGCGCTGATCGGCATGAGCCACTATGCCTCCGCCGATGGCTTTGACTGGCAGGGCCTCGAGTGGGATGACAACGCCAACCCCGATCCGCAGCCCTTCTGCTACGTCAAGACCGTCGGCAACTATCGCTATCCCTACAGCATCGGCCCCAACGAGACCAACGGTATCTACTGGGACGAGCCGAGCCGCCGCTACGTCAACTACTGCCGGGCCAGCAACGGGTCGGTCCGCTGCATCGGGCGCATGGAGAGCCCCGACGGCATCCACTGGACGCAGCCCGAACTCGTCGCCATGCCCGACCTGCAGGACCCCTTCCTCTTCCAGTTCTACTGGGCCCGCCCCTATCGCGCCGGTGAGTTCGTGATCCTCTACGTCACCACGTACGCACCGGCCCAGAGCCACCAACTCCAGGTGCAGGTCCTCGCCTCGCGCGATGGCCGCCACTTCACCCGCGTCGGGGATCGGCAGACCTGGATCGCACCCGGTGAGCCGGGGAGTTGGAACGCCGGCATGGTGAGCGCGACCGCTCCCGTCCTGCATGACGACCGGCTGTGGATATACGCCTCCGGCACCGCCGAGACGCACGCAGCCGACCAGACGCACGGGGCCATCGGGCTCTACCACTTCCGCCCCGATGGTTACGTCTCGCTGGACGCGACGGACACCGAGGGCTCGTTCACCACCCGCCGCATGGTCTGGGAGCACGACGAGCTGCGCCTGAACTTCGAGGCCCCCCAAGGCGAGGTCCGAGTCGAGGTCCTGCCCGGCGAGGCCGTAGGCGGGCAGTTGCGTGCGCCCACCACAACGTTCGGTGACCACTACCCGCCGGGCCTGCCCGGCTTCACGCGAGAGGATTGCGTCCCCCTGACCGGCGATCACCTCAGCGCGCCGGTTCGCTTCGAGCGCGCAAAGCTCAGCGACCTGCGCGGTCGCTACGTGCAGTTGCGCTTCTGGCTGCGCGATGCGCGCCTGTTCTCCTGGGCGGTCTCCTGAGCGGTGGGCTTCGCCTGCCAGCGACTTGTGCGAGATTTGCAGGAGGATAGTGACACACTAAGTTGAAGAAATCGGGTAAGATGGCGCTACAGCATACGCGCTCAACCACGCGGGCAGTTTGAGAAGGAGTGCCGAAGATGAGAATCAATACGGTGGTCCGCAAACGCAATGGCAGTGCGCGATGGGCGGCGCTCGCCTTGGTGGCAATCTCGGTGGCAGCGCTCCTGGTGCTGTCAGGCTGCCCGGAGACAGCCACGGAAACGGAAACCGCCCCGGCCCCGACGTCTTCCGGCGGTGGCTCGTCGGATGGCGTCGCGACCATCAGCCGCGGCGAACGCGTCGACCTGGCAGATCACGCGATCGCTGGCAAGATCACCATTTTTGACTTCTACAGCGACTACTGCCCACCGTGCAAGGCGATATCCCCCAAGCTTGAGGAACTCGCCGCCAGGCGCGATGACATCGCCGTTGTGAAGGTCGACATAAATCGCCCTGGCGAGAGGGGCATTGACTGGCGGTCCCCGGTGGCGCAGCAGTATTCGCTGCAGAGCATCCCTCACTTCATCATATACGGCACCAACGGCCGAGTGATGGATGAGGGACGCGCCGCCAGCCAGAAAGTCTTTGGATGGCTTGACGACTAAGCCCGCCGAGCCAGCCGCTGCCGTCGACGACGGCAAACCGGGGAGTGGTGTGGATGTCAGCCAACCAGTGGCAGAAGGCCCGCGCGCAGGTAGTGAGACTGCGCGAGCAGGGCCACACGGACCAGCAGATCAGGAACATGGCGCTTGAACGCGGTTGGACTGAGGAACAGGTCAGGAGACTGATCCAGAGGAGGGTGCTTCAGGCGCCACCGTCGCCGCCTGAAGCAGTCGCGCCTCCTCCGCCGCCCTCGGGCTCCGTGCCCCCGTCGGCAGCAGTGACCAGACCGGCCGCCGTGACCATACCGGTCGTAATCGCCGACATCGGCGCCAGTCTATGGCTCATCTTGTTCACGGTTGGGGTCGTGGCGCTGTTCATCTCGGGGGAGCTTGGCGGCATCGGGAACCTGCCGACGCCCGCCATTATGATCGCGGCGCTTCTGCTCGGAGGTCTCCTCGTCAACCTGGGCATATTGGTCGTGGGACACTTCCTCTGGAGGGGTGCCAACTGGGCTCGGCTGACCTTCATGGTGCTGCTGGGTGCGTCAGCCCTGCAATTCGCTCTCGGCCTGATTTTGGCCCGGATCGACGGCGCCGTCTTGGTCCCCCCATTCTGGATCCTGTTTGGGATAGCGGTGCTCGGCAAGCTCATCCACGTGCTGAACCATGACGACGCGAAGCAGTTCTGCACCCGATGATGCGGCCCGGCGAGGATCGGTGACTGACGCGAAATCTGAGTAGAGCAGTAGCGCACATCAAGCTCAAGGGAGTGGTGGAGATGTCCAGTAACGAGTGGGAGCAGGCACGCGCGCAGGTCAAGAAGATGCGCGAGGACGGACACACGGACGACCAGATCAGGGAGATGGCGCTCGAACGCGGTTGGACGCAGGAGCAGGTCGAGAAGATCCTCTCGAGGGAGGTGCTGCAAGCGCCGCCGCCCTCCTCGCCGACACCAATTCCGCCGCCGCCCTCGGGCGCCGAGCCCTCATGGGCTGCAGCAGACCCGTCGCGGCCGGAGCCACAGCGACCCGCCGCGCCGATGCCCAGGCCATTCGGCGTAAGCTTTCTGGTCGTTCTCTGCGACATCGGGGCGCTGTTCGGACTCCTTGGCGGTATCGGAGCCCTGGTGCTTGGTGGCGTGGCGGTGAGCGCCGGTGGCGGACCGGGGATGGGAGGACTCATGATGCTGCTTGGGTTTATCGCTATTGCGATCTATCTGGGCATCCTGGTCGTGGGTCACTTCCTGTGGAATGGAGTCAACTGGGCTCGCATCACCTTCATGGCGCTGCTCGGCCTCTGGTCCCTGCAGTCGATCCCTCAACTCCTCACGTCTGAAGGCCGGATTGTGGCTGTGCTGACGATCGCGGTCAACGTGCTGTTCATCTTCATTCTGAACGGCCGCGGGGCTCGGGAGTACTGCACCCGCTGATGCCACCGGCTGGCGCACAGGTCATACCGGTGCTACTTGCCCACCGTAAGAGCGGAACATTCCGCGCACGAGGCGTGTTAGAGGGTGAGTAGTTACCCAACCGCGCAAAAAACCGGCGGAGCCACGTCGCTTCGCGGGAGTGCTGCTTTTAATGAGACCATCCCTGTTGGCCATTCTGGTCGTTCTGGCGGTCCACGGAGGACAAGCTGCGGACGCCCAGCAAACACGCCCGTTCGAGAGCGATACCTGGTCCGTGCCGGCGAACGGCATCGACACCCGCGTCCTGGCCGCGCTTGAGGACAAGGGCATCACCCCCGCAAATCCGTGCTCGGACGAGGTCTTCGTTCGCCGCGTCCACCTCGACGTCATCGGCACGCTGCCCGACCCCGCCGATGTCCGCGAGTTCCTCCAGGACGATAGCCCCGACAAGCGCTCCGCCCTGATCGAGCACCTGCTGCAGCGGGAGGAGTTCGCCGACTACTGGGCGCTCAAGTGGGGCGACCTGCTGCGCGTCAAAGCGGAGTTCCCCATCAACCTGTGGCCCAACGCCGTGCAGGCCTACCATCGCTGGATATGGCAAGCCATCAGGCAGAACCGGCCCTATGACGAGTTCGTCCGCGAAATGCTGACCGCCAGCGGCAGCAACTTCCGCGTGCCCCCCGTGAACTTCTACCGCGCCGTCCAAAGCCGCGAGCCGTCCGGCCTCGCCGAGGCCGTGGCCCTGACCTTCATGGGCGTGCGTGTGGCCAGTTGGCCCCCGGACCGTCTCGACAACATGGCCGTGTTCTTCTCGCGCGTCACCTTCAAGCCCACCGACGAGTGGAAGGAACAGATCATCTGCCTCGACCCGACGGCAACGGACACGCTCGAGGCCGTATTCCCTGACGACACCACCGCGACCATCGGGCCGGACGATGATCCTCGCGTAGTCTTCGCAGACTGGCTCATCACCCCCGAAAACCCGTGGTTTGCACGCAACATCGTCAACCGCGTCTGCGCATGGCTTCTGGGCCGCGGTATCGTCCACGAGCCGGATGACATCCGACCGGACAACCCGCCGGTCAACCCCGAGCTGCTGGCCTATCTCGAAGAGGAACTGGTGGCGGCTGAGTTCGACCTCACGCACATCTACCGGCTGATCCTGAACTCCCGCACCTACCAGCAGTCCTCGATTGCGCAAAGCGACAGTCCCGACGCCGAAGCCATGTTCGCCTGCTATCCCGTCCGCCGACTGGATGCGGAAGTGCTCATCGACGCCCTCGACTGGGTGGGTGGCACCGGACAGAGCTACGTCAGCCCCATCCCCGAGCCCTTCACCTACGTGCCCGAGGACCAGCGCTCCATCTCGCTCTCGGACGGCAGCATCACCAGTACCTTCCTGCAGACCTTCGGGCGCCCGTCACGCGATACCGGGCTGGAGTCCGAGCGCGGCAATCAGACGACCGATGCGCAGCGGCTGTATCTGCTCAACTCCACCGCCATCTACCGAAGAATCGCCGACAGCATTCGCCTGCGCAGGATAGCCATAGCAGCGGGCGGAGACCGTGCCGAGGCGATCGCGGGGATCTACATGACCCTCCTGTCGCGCGACCCGACGCCCACCGAACAGACCGCCGCGCAGGCCTACTGGCAGACCCCAGGGCTCGGCTCAAGCAACGCGGCGACGGATTTGGCGTGGGCACTGATCAACAGCATGGAGTTTCTTTACCGGCACTGAGGAGGCCAGGGAGTGGGCAATATGGACGACGAACGAACGAGAGGCCTTATGAGTCGGCGAGACGCGCTCAGGAGCATCCTGTGGGGCGCTGCCGGCCTGACTTTCGCCAATCACCTTCCGGCCGCCTTCGCACAAGCTGCGGGCCAGCAGCCCCGTGCCAAGGCGATCATCCAGATCTGGATGTGGGGCGGCCCGCCTCATACCGACACTTTTGACCCCAAACCCGACGCGGGCTATGACTACACCGGCCCACTCAATCGCACGCTTGACACCAACGTGCCGGGGATCCAGATCGGCCAGTTGCTGCCCCAGCTCGCGCAGCAGGCCGACAAGTACTCGATCATCCGCAGCATGACCCACGGCATCAACGGCCACGAGACCGCGGCATACATCACCCAGACTGGCCACCCGCCCGGCGGACGCCTTGTCTACCCGTCCATCGGCGCCCTCGTCTCCAAGTTCAAAGGATATGATGGCGGCTACACCGGCCTCGTCCCGCCCTACGTCGTGCTCACCAGGCCTCAAGGCCGCTTCGACGAGGCAGGCTTTCTCGGGCCGCGCTACAAGCCCTTCTCCACTGGCGGCGACCCCAACGCGCAACGCTTCGCCGTGGAGGGGATCGTCGCCGGAAACATCACCGACGAGCGTCAGGCTGGCCGCCGCGAGCTGCTCCATTCCGTCGACACGCTCAAGCAGGCCATGCCCGAGCACCCGCAGTCCGTGAACCTCGACACGCGCGAGACCAAGGCCTATGACATGATCCTCGGCGATGCGGGCAAGCTCTTCGACCTCTCCCAGGAAGACGCCGAACTCCGCCAGCGTTACGGCCGCAACACCTTCGGCCAGTCATGCCTGATGGCCCGCCGACTCGTGGGCGCAGGCGTGCCCTATGTCACCATCAACTATGGCGGCTGGGACACCCACAAGCAGCACTTCGAGACCATGCGCTGGAAGCTGCCGCAGATGGACGCGGCCTTCGCCACGCTCCTGCAGGACCTCGCCGATCACGACCTGCTCGACAGCACCATCGTCTGGTGGAGCGGCGAGTTCGGGCGCAGTCCTCGAGTCGCGTGGGAGGCCCCCTGGAACGGTGGCCGTCACCACTTCGGCCAGTGCTTCTCAGCAGTGCTGGCCGGAGGCGGGTTCAAGGGTGGCCAGGTTGTCGGCGCTTCGAACGCCACCGGCGAGCGCGTCGCCGAGCGGCCGGTATACCCCGAGGACGTCCTCGGCAGCATGTGCGAACTGATGGGCATCGACCCCGAGGGCCCGTTGCCCAACTCCCGAGGTATGGACTTGAAAGTGATGGCGTCTGACGAGCGCCCCGACGACGCAGTCGGTCGTCTGAAGGAGATCATGTGAACCCAGCGGCGTCGATGAAGATACCCAAGTGCTGGCTGACGGTTGCGTTCGCCGCTCTGCTGGCCTTTGCCTGGGCGCAACCCGGCGCGAGCGCGCCGCAGATCGGCTATCTATACCCCGCCGGCGGCGAGCAGGGCACCACCTTCCACATCACCGTGGGCGGCCAGTCCCTCCGCGGCACCGATCTTGTCCGGGTCTCCGGCGAGGGAGTGCGCGCGTCGGTCGTGGAATACGTCCGCCCCCTGGATAACCAGGAATTGCGCGACACGTCCACGTTCCTCCGCAACCTCGTCAAGAGGCGATGGAGCGCTGCGGTCATGGCCGCTGCCGCCGCGAAGATGGACGGGCCCGCCCTGCCGGATCACCCGTGGCTGCGGGACCTCGACGCGAAGAGCCCCGCGCAACTGGCCCGCCTGCAGACCATGTTGTTCGACCCCAAGAAGCAGCCGAACGCGCAGATCGCCGAGCAGCTCGAGATTGAGGTCACCATCGACCCGGGCGCCACGCCCGGCGAACGCGAGTTCCGCGTCGCCACGCCCGGCGGCATGAGCAATGGCCTGTGTTTCCAGGTGGGCGTGCTGCCCGAGGTCCGCGAGGAGGACTTCGCCACCGCCGGCGATCCCGCCACGCCTGTCGTCGACCTCCCCGTGCTGCTCAACGGTCAGATCACCCCCGGCGAGACCGACTATTTCCGCCTGCGGGCGCGCGCGGGCCAGAAGCTCGTCATCCGCGCCCAGGCCCGAAAGCTGATCCCATACCTCGCCGACGCCGTGCCCGGTTGGTTCCAGGCGACGATAGCTCTCTATGACCCGAGCGGCAACGAAGTGGCCTACAGCGACGACTTCCGCTTCGACCCCGACCCGCTGATCCTCTATGAAGTGCCCGAAGATGGCCTCTATGAGCTGAAGATCCGCGATGCCATACATCGCGGTCGCGATGATTTCGTCTATCGCATCGCCGTCGGCGAACTGCCCTTCGTCACTCACATCTTCCCCCTCGGCGCTCAGGCGGGCACATCAACCGCCGCCTCGGTCGCTGGCTGGAACCTGCCCGCCGAGACGCTGCAACTCGACACCCAGCCCGGCGGCGATCCCGTCAGGCGGGCCCGCATCGGCCTCGATCAGGGCTTTCTCAATCAGGTCCGCTACGCCGTGGATACGCTGCCCGAAGCCACCGAGACCGAGCCCAACGACGCGACCGGCGACGCGCAGGAAGTGACCTTCCCGCTCATCGTCAACGGTCGTATCGGGCAGCCGGGCGATGTGGACACCTTCCGTTTCCAGGGGCTGGCCGGCCAGGAGATGGTCGCTGAGGTCCACGCTCGCCGGCTCGACTCGCCGCTTGATTCCGTACTCCGGCTGGTTGACCCGACCGGCGCCGTAGTGGCCATCAATGACGATCACAAGGACCGAGCGATCGGCCTCATCACGCACCAGGCCGACTCGTACATGCGCGTCGAGCTCCCGCAGGACGGCACCTACGAGGTCCGCCTCTCTGATGCGCAGCGTCACGGCGGCGATGCCTACGCATACCGCCTGCGCATCAGGCCGGCCCAGCCCGATTTCGCGCTGCGCCTGACCCCCTCGGGCCTCAATGTTCCCGCCGGGCGGTCAGTACCGATCACAGTTCACGTCGTCCGCCACGACGGCTTCGACGGTGCCGTGGACGTCGTGCTCGCCGATGCCCCTGCCGGTTTCGCGCTCAGCGATACGCGCATCCCCGCCGACAAGGAATCGGTTGAGGCGACGCTCACCGCCCCGCGCGGCGCCCCTCGTCAGATACTCTCCCTGGCGCTCGAAGGGCGCGCGGAGATCAACGGTGTTGCCGTCACTCGGCCGATCGTCCCCGCCGAAGACCAGATGCAGGCCTTCCTGTGGAGGTTCCTCGTGCCGCAGCAGGAACTCCTCGTTGCGATCACGGGATCTCGCCCTGTGCCTGCCGTCTGGCGCCCGCTGCTGCCCAGCGTTCGGCTGGCCAGCGCCGCACCCGTCCAGATCCCCCTCGGTGGCACTGCCCAGGTGCAGATCGAGGCGCCACAGAATCTGCCCGACAGCAGGCAGTCTGAGCTTCACGCGATCCGGTTCGCACTCAGCAACGCGGCCCGGGGTGTGACGCTCCAGGAAGCAACCGTCGTGCCCACCGGCGTGACTCTCACGCTCAAAGCTGACGCGAACATAGCTCTGGCCGGGGACGCCGCCAACGTGATCATCGAGGCGTCCACCGAGCAGGAGGGCGTCGCGCCGGATGGCCAGCAGATGGCGAGCAAGCAGCGCGTCTCGCTGGGCGTCCTGCCTGCCATCCCGTTCCAGATCGTGCGTCCCTGAGCGACGAGCTACGACTACTCACCAAGAGAGGCCACAGCATGAGCAGACTGCGGACGTTTACGGTCGCTGCAAGTCTGGCGGCCTGCCTGATTCTGGCGGCCAGTGCAACATGGGCGCAGGAAGCGCTCACCGCGAAGCCACACGCCTCTGGCGCGATCCACGTCACTCGCGGTGACGTGGAGTTGGCAATGATCGAGCTCAACGCCCACGGGCCCGCGTGGCAGCATGTGTCGCAGGAGATTGGTACTGCTGACTTCAGCGTACTCCCCGACCAGAACGGCGCGCGGTTCGTCGGCACCCTGCCTGTCCCCGGCGCCGAAGGCGGCGCCATCGAGTACACTCAGAGCGTCACCCAGCTCTCCCAGGGCTTGCGGATCGAGTATGACCTCGCCATGTCCCAGACCATGCGGCTCAATGGGCTGCAGGTCTCAATCAACCTGCCGGTCGGTCAGTATGGCGGCAAAGAGGTCATGGTCTCCCAGCCCCACGGCGACCCGAAGATCGCGGGTCTGCCGGCGGAGATGATTGAGGGAAAAACCCAGATATGGAGCGGCCAGGGCGCCAAGGTTGAGGTGGGACAGGGCACCGAGGATGCGATCACGATTCAGTTGCGCGCGGCGGCGGACGTCATCGTTCAGGACCTGCGCCAGTGGGAGCACCAGATCTTCGAGATACGCTTCCCCGCCATCATGGAGGACCAGGGCCGCGAAGTGAGCGCCGAGGACAGATTCCACCTGGACCTCACCGTCACGTTCGCCGCGCCCGTGACGCTCGAAGCGCCCTGAGCCGAATCAGAACCACGCACCAGTTCACCCACGCTGGGGATAGACGACTTCCTGGGGAGGTTCTCGCACGGGTGGCGAAACAGGAGGTCAGTAGCAATGCTATCTCGCCGGAGCCTCAAACTGATCGGGCTGTTCACAGCAACGATCAGCGTCGCCCTCATCTGCACAACCGTCGTGCTGGGTGCTGACACGGACGTCAGAGAGAAGAAGTTGATCGCCGTCGGCTGGGACATGCCCGACGCAGAGCGACTGCGAGCGAACTTCGAGTCGATGGACAAGCTGCCCTTCCGGGGCAGCTCGCTTCGTTTCACCGGCCGCAACGGCACCCCGTTCCTCGATTTCGCCCACAACCGCGATATCTGGAAGACCGAGGACCTGGACCAGATCATCGAGGACCTCGCCGCCGCCGACCCAAAGCGGCTGACTGACAACTTCCTCGACATCAAGGCCACGCCCGGCGATGTGGACTGGTTCGACGATGAGGGATGGGCCATCATCGTGGACCACTGGCGAGCGGCTGCGCGCGTCGCGAAAGAGGGCGGGATACCCGGCCTACTCTTCGATCCGGAGAGCTACAACAGTGCTCAGTTCGGCTACAAGTCTCAGCCCGGCGTGGACGAACATACCTTCGACGAGTACGCCGTCATGGTCAGGCAACGGGGCCGTGAGGTGATGACCGCCGTCGCTGAGGAATACCCCGACATCACAATCTTCAGCCTCTTCATGGTCTCGATTCTCCCCGAGTCGACCCGACCCCCGTCCGTCGTGCTCGCGGGTCACACGTACGGTCTCATGGCCTGCTTCCTCGACGGCTGGCTGGACGCCGTCACCGAGGACATCACAATCATCGATGGCTGCGAGCAGGCCTACCGGTTCAACAGCGAGGTCGAGTACCTGAATATCGCGAACCTCGTCCGAAACACCTGCCAGCGTTACATCTCCCCGGAGAACCGCTACAAGTACCGGGCGCAAGTCCAGGTCAGTTTCGGCGTCTACCTGGACGCTTACATCAACCCGCCCGACTCGAATTGGTACATCGATCCCGGCGATCAGACCCCCGTGCGGCGCTTCGCGGACAACCTCGAGAGCGCGCTCAACGCCGCCGATGAGTATGTCTGGCTCTACGGGGAGAAGGGGAGCTGGTGGTCCACGCCGAATCCCAAGGCCAACGAGAACCGTTGGACGCAGTTGCTCCCCGGGATCGAGGAGGTCCTGTGGGCGGCGATCGACCCGGTGACATACGCCGCACGCGTGATCGCCGAGGCTGGCGACGACACTCAGACCATACTCACAAACGCCGACTTCTCATCGGCCACGGCCGAAGCTCCCGACGGCCCTCAGGCCGCAGACTGGGAGCAGGGACGAGCTCCCGCCGGTTGGGGCTTCTGGCAGAGCGCCGCGGCCAAGTCCGAGGGCACTCCGGGGTGGGATCGCGAGGTCGGACATGGCGCGCCCGGCTCTGCGACCCTCCGCCAGGTCCGAGCTGGCTGCCTGATCCAGTCAGTGGCCGTCGCGCCCGGCGAGCGCTACGCAGTCGCCGCATGGTATAAGCGACAGGGCAGCGAGGGTGCCGACAGCGCCCGCGTCCGGTGGCAGAAGTCCGACGGCACGTGGCACGCCGAGCATAAAGACCGCTTCCTCAACATTCACGGGTCAGAGGGCGACTGGCAGCGGATGATCGGCGTAGTGACCGTGCCCGAGGAAGTCGGCCGCCTCGTACTGCTCCTCTGGGCCGATGGTGTCGGCGCCGATGAGGACGTTACCTGGTGGGATGACGTAGTCGTCTTCAAGCTGGACTAAGGCCCGCTCAAGTCGCATCGACTTCGGACAGACGGGGGGCGACGCCATGCACACTACCATGACCCACCGCGCGCTGAACTGCAGCCGCAGAGTCGCCTCCCCGCTCGGGGTGCCGGCCACATGAGCGCCCCGCAGACATCGGGCGCGGCGGACCTCGAACCCGCACCGAACGTGCCCGCGCTGACCATCCGCGCGGTCACGATCGCCTGCCTGATTCTGCCGCTCAATGCCTACTGGATCACGCAGATGGCTGTTGTGCGCTACCAGGGCCACCCCACCACTGTCTCCCTGTTCTTCAACGCGGTCTTCATACTCTTCGTGTTGCGCGTGCTCAACGATGGCGTGGGCCGGATCGCGCCGCGACTCGCCCTGCACCGCGGCGAGTTGCTCGTGATCTACGCCATGGTCACACTCGCCTCCGCGCTTGTCGGCCATGACCTCGTGCAGGTACTCGCCCCGCAGATCATCATGCCTTACTGGCTCGCCACCGCCGAGAACCAGTGGGAGCAGCTCTTCTTCCAGAACATCCCCGCCCACCTGACCATCAGCGATCCCCAGATCTACCGCCCGGCCTTCGAAGGTGGCGCGACGCTCTACACCCGCGCCCGGCTCCTCGCCTGGCTGCCGCCGGTGGCAAGTTGGGGCGGCTTCCTCGCGGTCCTCGCCACGATGATGCTTGCCGTGAACTCCCTCCTCCGCCGCCGCTGGATGGAGCAGGAGAAGCTCACCTACCCGATCACCCACATGCCGCTCGAGCTCACCTCGCCCGACGCCGGCCTGCTGCGCAACAAAATGATGTGGATCGGCTTCGCGCTGGCCGCAGGCGTCGACCTCATCAACGGTTTCCACGAGCTCTGGCCCGCATGGCCGCTCATCAGTGTCCGCGTCGTCCACTTCGACGCCTTCATGCGCTCATTTCTGATCGGCCACCCATGGTCTGCGCTGCGCGGGATGCGCATGTCTTTCTATCCATTCGCCATCGGCCTCGGGATGATGTTGCCGCTCGACCTCGCCTTCTCATGCTGGGCCTTCTACCTGCTCTGGAAGCTCCAGGCGCTGGCCAGCGCCATGCTCGGCCTCAATCGCCTCCCCGGCTTCCCATATGTCGCCGAGCAGTCCTCCGCCGCATACCTTGGCCTGGCTGGTTTCGCGCTGTGGATGGGCCGAGGCTACATCGGTGACCTCTTCCACGGTGTGCTGCGCGGGAAGAGCGATGACGCTGGGGAGCCCATGGACTACCGCCTCGCTCTCATCGTCCTCGTTGCGGGCACTGCTCTGCTCGCCTTGTTCTCGGCGGCGCTCGGCATGTGGGCGTGGTTGGCTGTTGTCTTCTTTGTGCTGTACTTCGCCCTGTCCATTGCGGTCACGCGCATTCGTGCCGAGCTAGGCCCACCGGCCCACGATCTCCACCGAGGCGGCCCGGACCTCATCCTCACCAACATTCTCGGCACCGATCCCACGATGTTGCCCACCCAGCAGCTCACTGCGCTGAGCCTGTGTTTCTGGTTCAACCGTGCCTACCGCGCTCACCCCATGCCGGTGCAGCTCGAGGCCTTCCGCATCGCGGACAGCACGGGCATCAAGCAGTCGCACATGGCCATTGCGCTGACCATTGCGGCTTTCGTCGGTGTCTTCTCGGCTTTCTGGGCGCAGATACACTGTTACTACGCGTATGGCATTGCTGCGAAGATGAGTGGTGTCGCCACCACCTTCGGGCGAGAGCCCTTCACTCGTTTGCAGCACTGGTTGACGTATCCGCAGGGAACTGACTGGCCTCGCGTGGCGGCGTATGGGGTTGGCTTGGGCCTGACGTGGTTATTGATGTTCGCGCGCGTGAGTTTCGGCAGTTGGCCGATGCACCCGGTGGGTTACGCCATCTCGGGGAGTTGGTCGATGAACTGTTTGTGGATGCCCATATTCATTGCATGGTTGGCGAAGCTTCTGATCACGCGGTATGGTGGTCATCGCGCGTTCATGCGAGCCATCCCGTTCGCATTGGGGATGGTCTTGGGCGAGTTCATAGTTGGCAGCCTCTGGTGCATTGTGGGGATCACGTTGGGTATCAGCACCTACAGCTTCTGGGTCTAACCCCCCGCCGTCCGTCGCCGTTGTCCTTGTCGTATGGAGGGCGGGTCTTTCCTTGGGCACCGAAGCCTTGGCGAAGGTGTCAGACCCGCCGGTCGTTGGTCTTTGCCGTTCGTGGATGCGAAGCATCCGCGAGGAAGGGCCGGATTATGTTTATCCGGCCCGGCTGTTCGGATTACACGCACGCGAACTCCATTCGTCAGCGTTCGTGCCATAGCTTCAGCGAAGGTGTCAGCCCCGCCGGTCGTTGCCCTCTGTCGTCTGGAGGGGCGGGGCTACGCCCCCGCCCTGCCGTTGCCGTTTGCCGTCCGGAGGGGCTGCGTTCCCACGCAGCCCACTGGCCCACAGGGCCAGAGGCCGTCGCCGTTGCCGCGTGCCGTCTGGAGGGGCGGGGCTACGTCCCCGCCCTGCCGTTGCCCTTTGCCGTCCGGAGGGGCTGCGTTCCCACGCAGCCCACTGGCCCGAAGGGCCAGGCCGTCTGCCTCTGCCGTCGCCGTCTGGAGGGCCGATTCGTCAGAATCGGCCGGCCGTTGCCGTGGCCGTTCTGCAGGGCGGGGTCCTCGCCTGCCGACCGTAGCTTCAGCGAAGGTGGGTGCCCCGCCCTGCCGTTGCCCTTTGCCGTCCGGAGGGGCTGCGTTCCCACGCAGCCCACTGGCCCGAAGGGCCAGGCCGTCTGTTTCTGCCGTCTGCCGTCGCCGTCTGGAGGGCCGATTCGTCAGAATCGGCCGGCCGTGGCCGTGGCCGTTGCTTTGTGGTATGGAGGGGCGGGGCTACGTCCCCGCCCTGCCGTTGCCGTTTGCCGTCCGGAGGGGCTGCGTTCCCACGCAGCCCACTGGCCCGAAGGGCCAGGCCGTCTGCCTCTGCCGTCGCCGTCTGGAGGGCCGATTCGTCAGAATCGGCCGGTGGTGGCGTTGTGGTGGTGCCGTTGCGGTACGCCGTCAGGAGGGCGGGTCTTTCTCTGGGCACCATAGCTTCAGCGAAGGTGTCAGACCCGCCGGTCGTTGGCCGTTCCCCGTTGACATGCGGCAATCCTTGTACCATACTAATTGCCGCAACTAGCAGGAGAAGAACTCTCTCTCGATGACAGTTCATTGTTCCTGAGCATTCAGGCGCTAAGCCACACGTATGATGTCTCGGCGGGACGGCTGTGCGCCCTGCGGACGCCTTCACCCGCTTGACGCTCACCACCAAACCATGAAGAGAAGTCCGACCGACCGGTAACGAACGCGCTGTATTGGCTATATCAATAGTAGGGACAGAGCATTCCCGTGCGGGCAAGGGGGAAGTGCGGTGCCAACACCTGTTGACGAAGCCAGACGCCTGATCGAGAACGGCCAGCCGCAGAAGGCCATCGAGATACTACGCCCTTACCTTGAGCAAAACGGGGATGACATCCACGGCTGGTCCGCACTGGCTGCTGCCCACTTCGGGCTTGAGCAGTGGGGCGAAGCGCGCAATGCCGCCGTCAGAACCATCGAGCTTGACCCCGACAACCCGCGCTACTGGTCCAACCTCGGAACTATCGACCGCAAGGCTGGATACCTGAAGAGTGCCTCGGAAGCGCAGCGCCGCGCGCTCGAACTCGATCCGCTGTCAGAGCAGGCCAACACTGAACTGCGCAAGCTCCGCAAACTGCGCACCACCCGACAGCCAGCCGCCACACGGCTATGGGCCCTCGGGATAGGGCTTGTCGTCGTCGTGCTGATCGTCGTCATGCTGATCATTGCCGGTCGTGCGAGCAAGTTGGGCGAAGACCTCAGAGAACCCGTTACGCTCGGGGCAATCCTGCCGGTACTCAGCGGAGACCAGTTGGTGGCGATTCGGGGCCAGGTCACGTCGTTCAGCTCGGGCCGGGCTTTTGGTCACCTAACGCTCAGGCCAGAGAAGTCTTCCGCCTCCGACATTGGCGAGGTGGAGGTGCTCTTGGACGGATCCGCGCCCACGGTAGGTATAGGTGAGGATGTGGTTGTTGTTGGTGAGCTTCGCGTAGATCTTTACGGGACGCCCATAGGGAGCCCGACGTATGAGCTATCGAATGCCCACATCGGATCGGCAGCACAGGGACAGGAGATCGCGCCGCCTGCGGTCTTCCAGGCGCTGGTCTCAGTGGTAAGCCGCGGGCGGCCCGTTTCGTGTACGGGCGAAGTGCAAGGGGCGACGACCTTGTCCGTCCCTGATGTTGGTGATACGCCTTGTATTGATCTGCTGTGCTGGCCGTATGGTGCGTCTGAGCCGATCGAGGTCAACGTCTTTCTTGAGGATGGTCTGCCTCGGGGACTGGCGAAAGGAATGAGAGTGACAGCCGTCGGAGACGTAACATGGCTTATCAGTAATCCCGTAGTCGGTCTCGCCCTGCATCGCGCTAGGTTGGAGTAGGCTCCAAGCACGGGCAGCGCTGTGACGTGCGAGGCAAGCATGATAGCACCGACGGTGTGAGTGGTGAAAGGGAGAGCTGACGAAGGCACAGATGCAGACTTTGAGGAGGGCGAGGACGCATGAGCAGGCAACAGTATTATGTGGCGCTGGCGGTCCTGGTCGTGAGCGGAGCGCTGGGCGGCTGCGCCAAACCCACGGACCCGCTCGTGCGTGTCTCTGCTCTAGCGCAGAAGAATATGGCTGAGGTGAACAGCATCCTCGGTCGGCCTGTAGCCATTGACGAGCCTCAACCGAGTGGCGCAGTGGATGCCACATACCAAGTCGAGGGCTTCACGCTGTTCATAGTCACTTACAGCGGCACGGGTGGGCTCACCAGCACGATTGCTGGTGAGCTGAAGACCCCGGTGAGCAATGCCGATGAGGCGTTCGCACTCTTCGGTCTCGCGGGAGCCAAGCCAGATCACCATTCCCGTGCAGGTGAGAGGGCTCACGGCGTCGGCGGCTGGCGGGAGGTCGGAGTGTTAGGCAGTCCATATGACTACGTCTATGCCACCAATAGGTAGCCTTGCAGCAACTTGACGGCAGCCGCGAGGACGCAACCTGTGCATGGGGGGAGGACGCGTGAGAGGGATGAGGTTCCATGCGTGGTGCAACACGTCTTCTGTTCTGCCTGGTGGCAGTCAGCTTCTGGTCTTCAGCCTACACCCAGGAAACAGCGCCAGTAGTCGAAGAAGTCACCGCTCAGTCCATCATCGAGCCGGCCACACACGTCCGGATAGGCATGCCTGCAGCCGAGCTAGAGACATTACTCGGCCGACCTGCCGACGAGACATCGGGCACTCGCATCGAGGCAGATCCCGAGACTGAGATCGTGCGGACACTGAGTTGGTATCTCGGTCCCTACGACGACATGCTTCTCACGACCTGGGTTCTCGATGATCTCGTCATCGGCTCCGTTGTCTACCCGTTCGGCGGTTGGTATGAGGCTGAGCCGCTACCGGTTGCCGGTGGGATTCCCCAACCCGTCGCGGTCGGCCCACTACCACCCTACGTAACTGAGTGGGAGCCGCTACCCGTCACGGTACGCCCGACAGCCCCGGCGGCGCAGCCCACATACCGGGCTCCGACCTACAGTGCACCCGCGACCGGCAACTGCCCCCAAGGGGGCAACCATGTGCGCGGCAAGGTGGACCGCAACGGCCGCGTGCACTGCGCCAAGTGCGGCCAGTTCATGTGACACGACGGCAGCGAAGGCCGCTGCAACTAGCTTTCTGACTGTGGGGCCGCCCGTGTTTGCAGTTACATGCGCTCCTACCCGCGGCAAGCCGGATAGGCCGGATCCTATCCAGCCCAGTTGCTGCTGTCGGCCTTCGCCGCCCGACTCAAAGCCCGGATTCACTCGAATGGACTCCCGAATCACTGTCCGCCACTTATTCGCCCTCTTCGTCACAATTACCCCTGCCTCTTTCGTCTCCCCCCGATTTGCCCCCCCAATGGGCTCCTGTCGCGATCCTCGGTCGCCGAGCGCCATCCCAATCGTCACAATCGCTCGCACCCATAGTGCGACCGCCTTGTTAAGAGCCCCCGTGTGAGTGGTAACTAACAACTGTCAGGTACTTCTGTGAGGTACTCGCCCCGCATCCCACCCCCTCTGAAGGGCCCAACTCCCCCCTCGGCGAACATCCCCAACGCCCGTTTCTAACAAGCAAAAGCCAGGCCGGGAGCGTTATCCCATGACGCGGCGACGATTTCCCCAAAACGCGGCTACGGCGATCCTGGGTGTCCTCACGACGCTTTTCGCCTGTTCAGCCCAGCAGCAGCCCGCTCCGCTGATTCTTGACCCCGGAGGCTACTCCGCAAACCTTCCCGACGAAGTTTCAGCCCAGCCCCGCCTCGGTGAGAATCTCATCGAAAATGGCGGTTTTGAGGATCTCGATCCGGCTACAAATGAGCCTTTCAGTTGGCGAAACGCCTTCCACATCTTCGCGGCCGCTCACGACAAAGATCGCCGTGACACCCTCCAGGAGGCGATTCTGGGCCTTTCCCGCCGCGAGGCCACCGACGAGAATCCTCACTCGGGCGCGCACAGCATGCATCTGCTCAATCCGTACGAGATGCACGAACGCCGCGCCGGAATCGACCTCAATTTCGGCAGTTATCTCGCCACCGAAGTGATTCTCCCCGAGCTAACCGCCGACACCAAGTACGTGTTATCTCTCGCAGCCCGCGGCGAGACCAGACCTGGCATCCCCGGACGCGCCCGAGCCATGGTCGCCTTCTACGACCAAATTGAGCCCAGAGGGGCCAAAACGACGCGTAGCAGCGAAATGGCCTATCCGCAGCTCAGCGATTCCTGGACCGAATCCACCATGGATTTCGTCGTCCCGCAGACCACTAAACGGCTGACGCTCTTCCTTTATCTGGACAACTGCGGTGAAGTATGGTTCGATGACATAGCTTTGTACCGAACTACCATCGAAAACGGCCTGACGGTCCGCCTGATTCCGATGCAATTCATGGACCAGACCTTCTGCCTATCCTCGGGCGATGTTGCCACAATGGTCTTTGCTTTCCGCAACGAACTCGAAGTTCCGGTGGATCAGCCCCGGCTGATGCTGGAGCTGCCGCGCGCCATCGAAATCCTGACAACTCGCGATTCCACCGAGGTCCTCAGCGAAGCCACCCTCGACCGAGATGGGGCCGAAAATGCCCTCTACGCGCTTGATATGGCCGTTCTGGCCCGTCAGGCCCCGAAAGAAACGTGGTCAGCTCACCAGGGATTGGCGGTCGTGGTGACAACGAATCTGCCCCCCGGAGAGGCGCGATTGCCCGCTCGGTACTGGCTCACAGACGGAGATTACGAGACTGAGCCGCTGGAGTTCGATTTGCAGGTTCTGCCGCCGATCAGCGGCGAGCGCCCGCAGCGCTTCCGCACGGCCGCGATGTTCAGCTCCGCCGACTGCCTCTACTCTGATCTGCCGGCCGTCGAAGCGCTGGCGGATTTCTACGACCGCGTGGGGCTCAACTCCGCGCACCTGCGCCCCACCATGCTCGGCGATGCGCTGCGCCAGCGCGGCATCGTGCGCTACACCGAGAACTACTGGCTGGTCAACGGTTACCGGCTGGGCGCGGGTCAGAAACCCGATGAGTACGCCTACATGCTGGCAGATGGGACGCCGCATCTGAGAGGCATCTGCCCGACTGAGGTCTACACCCGCGGCGAGTACTACCGCGAGCACGTCTACGGCGCCATCCTGCGCAAGGTGATCGTCGAGGACCGCGGCGCGGAGCACTTCCAGCCCAATTGGGAGCCTTACATGTTCGACTGGAAGGGCTGCTTCTGCGACCGCTGCCGTGAGGAGTTCATCCGCTGGTCGGAGCTGCCCCGCGCCGACGTCGAAGCCGCCTGGCCTGAGGACATCATCCGCAACTACCGCGAGAAGTGGGTGCAGTTCCGTTCCTGGCAACACGGGGAGCTCGTGCGCACGCTCGAGGAGGACGTGAGCGCGCTGGGTCGCGAGGTCGGCATCGAGTCGCACTTCATTCCGGAGGTCGCTTTCCCGATGTTCACCGAAGAGGGGCAGGGCGACGACTTCGCCGCGCAGTATCACAGCCGCGACTACAGCAAGTATCTCCCCGTGGTGCAGCCGTGGGGAGGCTACTGCTCGCAGAACCTCTACAAGCCGTATGTCTATGAAACCGGCTATCACCTGAAGGTCCAGGCCGTGGCTGAGGCGGTGCGCAAGTTCGTCGATACGCTGCCTGCAGACGAGCGCCCCGAGATCATCGGTCTGCCCCACAGCTATCAGGGCGACAACCGCGTCACGCAGCCCGAAGCCATCGCTTTTGACTTCCTGACCTACTTCGCCAACGGCTGGGACGGCGCCATGGCCTACGTCTTCCCGCGCGGCTATGACGCTCGCTACTGGCGGGCGATGGCGGGGGCCAACTCCCTCATCGCGCGCTTCGAGGAGGCAGTCTCCGTGGACGCCCGGGAGGATAATCACGCCATCGAGCCGGTTACTCCGGTACCGTCCCCCGATCCGGACTGGGTCGAAGAGCTCGGTCGGGAGGACATCGTCTACTCGTGGGAGTACCGCTCTGGCAATCGGCGGCTGTTCATCGTCGCCAACTTCTGGGCGAAGGGCGAGTGCTTCTTCCGCCTGAAGCCCGAGGGGCTGGAGGCCGACCGGCAGTACCTGCTGACCGAGCCCGCCGCCGGGCGCTGCTATGCTGACGCGACCGGTCTGCCCGCCCTGACGGCAGCGGATCTGTCTGACGGCGCGCTGCTGCACGTGGGAGCCATGCGTTACGCGTTCTTTGTGCTGGAGCCTCTCGGTGATGGGCCCGAGCCGGGCGCGCGACTGGTCACGCCCGCCGAAATGCAGGCCGCCATGGCACAGCGCCTGCCCGCGATCCAACAGGCCTTCAGTGACGAGCAGGAGTTGGCGGCCGGGCGCGAGGACGAGGATGCGACCGAGATCGTCGACTACTCCGGGCTGAAGACTGTGCGCGCCGGTGAGATGACCTGCGGACCACTGGAGGTGCTCGACCTGAACGGGCCGGGCATCTCGATTCGCACCGAGGATCGCGAGGTGATCATCGACCCCGCTGGCGGCGGCCGGCTCGTGAGCTGGAAGGCCGGCGAGGATGAGCTGGTGTGTTGGGACGGGCAGTGGGCGATGCTGCTCGACGGCTTCTGGTACCCAGAGGCTTCGGCGAAGGTTGTGGTTAACCCCATGCAGGTTATCGCCCAAGAGGCCACCGACACGGGCATACGCGTGGTTCTGCGCCGTAAGCTGAGCGAAGAGGTCAACGACCTGACCGGTCTGGTGCTGACCAAGACGTGGGAGATCGGCGACGGTGGCGCGCGCATCGAATTGACTTCGGAGTTGGCCAACGAGACCGGCGGGGCGCTGGAGTTCTCGCACCGTTACCACAACATGCCCGCCCACCTGGAGCTGCGCCCGGACCAGCGCGGCTGGGCGGACATGAGGGGTGAGGGCGAGCCGGTGCGCTTTGAGCGCATGTTCGTCAAACGTCTCTACGAATATGAGCCGGCTCCAGACGATGAGCTGGTGCTCCGCGGCTTCCCAATGGACAAGCGGGAGATGATAGGCCGCGCGGCAGTGGTGCTGGACGCTGATTGGCTGCCGGCGATGCAGTTTGAGCTGGACCCGGACCGGCTGCTGGCGATCGCGTTCTGGGACCACGGCTCCCAGCGCTGCGCGACACTGGAGCCCATCCACCAGCGGGTGCGCCTGGAGCCCGGCGAGACCTGGAGCACCAGCGTAACGCTGACCGCGGAGGCCCCATAGCCCCGGGTCAAAGCACCGGCATCGCTCACGGCTCCTCAGCCAGCCGCTGCAACTCAACTATCAGCGACGCCATCTCGCGGCGGCACTCCTCGACGAGTTCCGGCCGGTGCACGAAGTTGCTGAACCGGAAGGTGAGTTGCTCAGGGAAGCTCCTGGCTGCGGCGACGCGTGCCGCGACCTCGGGTGTGACTGCTCCCCGGGCTTCGGCCTGCGAGAGAAGTTGGTCGATCAACCAGAAATACTCCCGGTCCTCCAGTCCGTCGCGAATGTGATGCAGCCGCGCCGAACGCCAGAGGCCCTGGACGTTGGCGTCCTCGGTGCCGGGGTAGTAGAGCGTGCCGTCGCCCTGCCTGACGTCATCGCGGCGGACGATGCCATGAGGAGCGTGCTCGAACTGCCCCCGTGGTCCCAGTGACCAGTAGCTGACCCCCTCAAACCCGTGCTTCTGCAGCATCCAGAAGAACAGCCGAGCTCCTGCGGGATCGCTCACGTGGAAGAGGAAGTCGTGGATGTACGGCCACACCTGCTCGCCCTCCTGCTGCCGGCCCTTGTAGAAGTCTGCGGCAGCGAGGACATAGCGCGAACTGGGACACCAGATGTCGGCAATGCCGACGCCTCGGCTGAGCTTGGTGGCGTCGGGGGTGCCCATTGAGGTGACCATGAGCTTGACGCCCGGTGCCCATTCGCGGGTTTTGGCCGCCATCTCGCGCGCCTGGTCGATTCGATCAGGTCCGAGTTCGTCTGGCATCCGGGCATACGCCTGGTCGATCCAGCCATTCGCCTGGAGGATGGGATAGTACGCCTCCCAGAACCGGCGCATCCCCTCGTAGCCAGCTTCGGGCTCGCCGCGAAGCACGCGGTACGTGTCCCCCCAGGGACAGACCATTGTGAGTTGCAGACCGCGCTCGTTGAGCGTCTCCGCCGTTCTCACCAGCGCCGACTGCAACTTGGGTCCGAGGACCTGCTGGTACGCTTCCTCGGAGAAGTCCGACTTCCGGAGAATACCGTGCTCCTCTCGGTGGAACGGGTAGCCCATGGCGATGCGGAAATCGGCGAGGTCCTCGGTCCACCACAGATGCCGCTCGAGTGTCCCGCCCGTCGCGCGGAACAGGCCGGTGCGGGTATGCGTTTCGCGTGGCAGCGCGAAATCCCAGACCTCGATTTCCACCGGCATCTGCAGCGGTAGCGTGCCGTTCACCGTGGCGGTGACGGTGGACTTGTAGATGCCCGGGGCGGCGCTCGCCGGAGCATACACCGAGACCCAGAACGTCGTGTTCGGCTGCTCGATCGCGAGATCAGGCGACAGTTCAGCGTGGGATGTGGGCGCGAGGGGATCGGGGTACAGGCGCTCTTTGGTGCGGTCGCGGTAATACTCAAGCGAGTAGCGCAACCACTCGACTCGCGTCTGCAGAGAACCATCGGTCGCGCCTGCCGGGCCGGTCCAGGGCCCGACGGCCAGGTCAACGGTGCTGACCTGGAAATCGGGCGCTGGCGATGCGGTAATCTGCGCGCTCACCCACTCGTTCCGCGCGACAGTCAAACGCAGCGGCCCTTGTGCACCCTCGCGAAGCATCAGGTCGGCTGTCGCGTTCGCGTCCGGCCACAGCCGCTCTTCAGGCGGCGCTGACCAGAGGACCGCGTCTGCCGTCCGCGCACCCGTGCAGGTGGAGGCACGATGCACGCGCAGGTGCAGATCGCCATCTACCGGCCGACCGTCCAGATACATGCGTCCGTGCGGGTAGACATCACCCTCGGTGGCCTTGATGTTGTTCTTGCGCACGGTGGTGGTCAGCCGGTCAGCGACAACTTCGTAGTACCAGACTGTCTCCGGGTCTGACGGGAAGTCGACAACGAGGGGCAGATCATCGGTGATCTGTTCCGGCGGGAACTGCTTCTGTGCGACGAGGTCCCCGCCCGGGCCGCCCCGGTAGAGGCTAACCGTCATGGACGGCCCCGTCTCCCTATAGGTCAGGCCAGGCGCGCCACTGAGCGACCCCAGCCCCAACTGCACACCCGCCAGCCGAGGGCCGGCGCAGCGGAAGGTCTGCCCGACGGCCCGGCAGGTGGTGAGGTCAATCCACCAGTTGCAGTGAACGCCAGCCAGGGCCTCCGCGCGGTAGCACTGCGCCGTGATGGTGCCGTCGGCGTGCCAGACTACCTCGTTGTCCAGAAGCTCTTCGATGGCCTCCAGTGCACACGCCGGACCGGCGACCAAGATCACGCAGAGCCCCATCAGTAAGCCGGGCAGCCACATGCGGTGCATGTTTCGCGAGCGCCCTCGTTCGATGATCATCGCAGTCTCCGCCTCCATCTCGCGCTTGGTGTAGTAGTGCTTCCGCCAGCGTTCCGTCAACACCTGCGGTGGAGGGTTCCGGACTCAAGGCGAGGAATGGATTCCCGTTCACGGCAGCACGCTCAGCAACCCGACCATCGACGAGGTACGGGAGGATGCGCCATGACGGCGAACATAGCGACGCTGGCTTTTCTCCTGGCCGCCGCGAGTGTATGCGCCCAGCCGGAAGCAGCGCCGATTTTCAGCGCTGACTTCGATCAGCCCGACGCTCTTGAGGCCTGGTCGGCGGGCGGCGAACTCGTCGAGCATGATGGTGGCCACGCGCTGGTCGTCGAACGGCCCGAGGGTGGCGAAGGCACCTCGCTCCTGCTTCGGTGCGACGTGCCCGCGGAGGAGATCGCGGGGAAGATGATCACAGTGCAGGGCTCCGTGCGGGCGGAGGGCGTGAGCGTCCCGCCGAACAGTTGGAATGGCGTCAAGGTCATGCTCATCCTCGAGTTGGACGAGGGCAGACAGCATCCGCAACTTGCTCTGGACGTGGGCACGTATGACTGGCGAACAGCGACGCGCGCCATCCGCATCCCACGAGGCGTGACCGGAGCGACGCTTGCCCTGGGACTGGAGAAGGTCACCGGGAGGGCCTGGTTCGACGATATCACGATCCGGGTCGGCAGGCTGTGGACCGACGGCAGGCGGTCGGAGACCATGGACCGCGGTCACGACCTGCCGCGTCTGCGCGGCGCCATGCACGGGCCGGACTTCGTCGAGGAGGACTTCCGCACGCTGGCCACCGAGTGGGGCGCCAACCACATGCGCTGGCAGATCAACTGGCGCCCGATGAGCGAAGCGCGGGAGTTGGCCCGAGACCTCGACGCGTACGATGAGTGGCTGGCGGGAGCGCTGGCGGAGTGCGATCAGGCGGTGGACCTGGCCGAGGAACTGGGTGTGCTGCTGCTGGTGGACCTGCACTGCGCCCCAGGCGGGCGGGCCAGCGGCAACGGCAACCGCATCTTCGCGGAGAAGCGCTACCAGGACAAGTTGCTGGAAGTCTGGGCCGAGATTGCCACACGCTACCGGGGGCGCAAAGCCGTCTGGGCCTACGAGATCGTCAACGAGCCGGTTGAGGGCCCGGTGGCAGAGGGCCTGATGGGCTGGCGCGACCTGGCGACTGCGTGCATCGAGGTGATCCGCGCCATCGAGCCGGGCAAGCCGGTGGTGGTCGAGCCCGGGCCAATGGGTGGTCCCGGCGGCTTCGACAGTCTCAAGCCCCTGGACCTGGACGGCATCATCTACAGTTGCCACATGTACATGCCCCACACGTTCACCCACCAGGGCGTGCACAGCAGCGAGGTCAGCTTTGTCTACCCGGGCGTGATCAACGGGGAGCAGTGGGACAAGGAGCGGTTGCGAGAGGCGCTGGCGCCCGCGCGTGACTACCAACTCGAGTTCAATGTGCCGATGTACATCGGCGAGTTCAGCGCCATCCGCTGGGCGCCGGACAACAGTGCCCAGCGCTACCTGAAGGACCTGATCGAGATCATGGAGGAGTATGAGTGGGACTGGGCGTACCACGCCTTCCGCGAGTGGTCTGGCTGGAGCGTCGAGCACACCACCGACCAGGCCAACACGGAGCCCAGCCCCACGCCTACCGACCGCGAGTTGCTTCTGCGCTCGTGGTTCGAACTCAACGAGAGGCCCGAGTGGTAGAGTGGCAGCGGCGGGGCCTGCGGGAACGAGACGAGGCAGGCCGGATGGCCTGCCTCGATCGGTTCTGCGGGTAGAGAGCGTCAGCGCACCTTGGGCAGCGTCATCTCGATGACGCCCTCGCCGCCGATGATGAGGATCGGTTCGCCCCACGCGTGTTCGGGGTCGCCCCTGTCTCCCGTGTAGGCCATCACTCCATACTGCAGCCCCGCAACAAGGTTCTCAACCGTGAACTGCCCGTTCTCGTCGGTCTTCAGGTTCTCGACACGTGTGCGCAGTGGCGCCGGCAGGCCCGTTCCAGCGACTTTCGAGTGGGCCGCCGCAGTGGCGCCGCCGACCGGCTGCCCGTCGGCGTCGAGCACGGTGGCGACGATCGTCACCGGCTCGGCCAACTCGATGACCAGCGCCAGCGGCACCTCGGGGTCGATCGGCTCGGCGTATGCGGCGCTGCCGTCGGGCAATGCCACGAGCACCGTCGTGTCGGCGCGCACGGACAGGCCCGCAAGCTCGAAGTGGCCCTCCGCGTCCGTGGTGGTCTGCAGGTCTTCCGTGCGACCGGCGAACACGAGTGCGCCCTCGACGGGGTTGCCGTCAGCGTCGACGACCATGCCACTGACCGAGAAGCCCTCGGGGGCGATGACGAAGGGCTCAAGGGTGCGCGTCTCGCCGGGCGAGAGCCTGACCGCGTCCCGGGCCTCATCCGGCTCCGAGAGCGTGTTGTTCGCCAACTGGTAGTCGAGTCTGAAGGTGAGTGGCACGTCTGCGGGCAGCGGCCCAATGCGCGCGCAGCCATCGGCGTCGGTCGAGGTGGTCATGGGCGTCTGCATGCTCCAGCCCTGATCGTCCACCCGCGTGTAGACGAGGATGTCGGGGAGCGGATTGCCCTCGCGGTCCTCGACCGAGGTCTCTATCCATGCGCCCTGCTGCAGCGTGATGGTAGCCTCGCGGTCGGTCTCGCCGTTGACGATGGCGAGGCCGGCGAGGTCGCGGTCCACGTCCTGCACCAGCGCGGCTGCCATTGGCTTCTGCTCTAGACGATGGGCGCGGCGGCCGTACGTCAACTCGATTTGCCCATCCGCGTCGGTGACCCGGTCGACGTCACCGGGATCCCCACCGTAGCGGCTCGCGGCGTCCCAGTGTACCGGGACTCCAGCCGCCGAGGTGCCGTCGGGATTGAAAACCGTGAGCGTGATGATCGGCTTGCGGAACAGGCGGAAGTCGAGGGTCTGGTCAACGCCCTCCTCGATCTCCACCCAGAGGTTCTCCGGCTCCGCGTGCCGCGCCTCCGAGGGTGAGCCCTGCCAGTAGATGTAGTTGCGCCCCGGCGGCAGACGCAGTTCGTAGCGTCCGTCGGCGTCCATCTTCGTGGCCTGGCACCAAGCTGACGACTTCGGGTGCGCGGGACCGTACGCGGCGACGGCCGCCTCGGGCACGGGCTCGCCCGTGTCCGCCCAGGTCACGACGCCTCGGAGCATGACCCCCTCGATCAACTCGAAGTCGATGTTCTCCGCGCTTTCCCCCGCCGCGACCTGGAGGGCTTCGTGGGCGACGGCAGTATAGCCCTCGGGTGGCGTGAGGGCGACGTTGAAGGTGCCTGCCGAGACGCCATGAATCTCGTAGCGACCATCGGCGCCGGTTGTGGCATGACCACCGCCCCCGCCCCCGCGGCTTCGATCGACCTCATGATTGGCCTGCGCGCCGACGTCTACGTCAGCGACTGGTTCGCCGTCGCAGGTGACGCGTCCGGAGATGCGGGCCTCGGGCGACATGACGATCCGCACCTCATCGCCCGTGACCGGCCAGTCTGCGGAGTAGGTGTCATGGTAGTTCGCCAGACCGGCTCGCTCAGCTGAAAGGGATATCTGGCGACCCATGGGGAGGGCGCCGATTGAGAAGCGGCCCTGATCGTCGGTCAACGCGGCGGGAGCGCCGTCCCAATCGCCGAAGTATGCGGCACTGCCGTAGGCGCGACCGGGTTCTACCAGCGACCTGACGACAACGTCCACGCCTGCGAGTGGCACGCCAGCGGGGTCGGCGACTGTTCCCGAGATCGCACCCATTTCGCGGCTGAGCGTGATTTCCATCGGGCCGTCGGCGGGTCTTGCGTACGCCAGAGCGTAGCCCTCGGCTTGCTCGTGAAGACGATCTCGAAGCTGCCATCGGGGGCAGTCTTCACACTCAGCCATTTGCGTCCATCAGTTCCACGGTAGTTCCACCATACGTCCGCCTTAGCGACGGGCTCGCCGCCAGGGCCGATGACACGACCAGTTACGGTCATCTCCTCCTGCGACCAGACACTCGTTGCGCTCAGGACCATGCCCAATACGACCATCCACATCCAGGTCCGCCCCGTCATCATACGCGCCTCCCCAAAGGTTACCCGACCAAGTGCGCTCGAACTGATACCAGTACCTTCTCTATCTCATCGACAATTTCCTCGCGATTTCGTGCGGGACTTCACCGTCGGCATGAAGCTCCCGGCTGGCGGCAGGTCATACCAGCGGTCCGCCAGCGGGTCACCCTCTCGTCGCATCCAGTCGAAGACGCGCTTCCGCGGCTACGCCATACCGAGAAATGCGAGCGTCCCCGTCCCCACTATCCCCGGTCGCCGCCAGCTTCCTCAATTCCCTTGAGGAAACCGCCACATTGTTGCCCTGATATTGTGGTAATCTGCACCTGCAGGCGTGGTGGGAATGTCGGTGAGACTGAGCAGGGCGACGATTGCGCAATTGACCACACAGGCCCACGCGGAAGGTGAGCTACCTTCGCGCGGGCCTGCGCTTGTTCTGTCTTAGCCGTCGCGAGCGACAGGGAGTGCAGCGCCCACGGGCGGGGACATGGAGGAGGAACTATGAAGAGGTCAACGGTGTGGCATTGGGCAGCACTTGGACTGATCGCAGCCATGGTGTCCATCGGGACACCGGCCGATGCAGCATACACCAAGCTCTACCGGTTCACGAACAACACGGCAACGGAAAAGGGCGGGGTCCGGGCGGTCAACAACAGTCTCGAAATCATCATGAGCCATTACGTGAACCGATGGGACTGGGACCATGCGCCGTATCCGACGGTAGGCAACATACTGCTTTCGGGGCTCTACTGCACGAAGCTGAAGTGGTTTGGCACGCCGGTGCCGGTCGGGAAGACTGTCGAGGTCGGCTGGACCACGGCTGACAACAGCTGTCGCCTGTGCGACCTGCGCTGGGTGACGGTCGCCAACAACGTTGCCGGATCGGTTGTGGATGCCGAGCAGTATGGCGGCATACCCGGTGGCGGGCAGGTGGTCTATGACCCGGTCGCCGGCGGCTATATCTGGACGATAACCAATGACACCGGGGTGCCCATCAACCTGTCGAACACCGAGTTGACGGTCCTGGAGCAAGCCCCCGCGAGCCTGGAGCAACTGGCCCGGTCGCTGTGGCCGGTCACGGAGACAATGCAGACCATGCAGGTGGAGTTGCCACACCCCGACCTGGTCGCGATGCGTATCGAGACGATCATCAGCGAACAGATCACACCGCTGCGGGCCGCGGTGCCTCAGGCCCAGTTGGCCGGTTACCTCAAGCAGGAGGACTCCGACCAACTGCTGGCCGCGCTGGCAGGTGTGGAGACGGCGCTGGAGGCAGGCGCGTCCGTCTATGACCCTCTCAACCCCGTTTCAGCTTTGGCTGAATGGCAGGATGCCATCGGGTCCCTGAACGACTTCAAGGCACTGGTCGTCGAGTTCAGCGAGAGGGAGCCCGAGACCGCGGCCGACTACAAGCTGGATACACTCGCGTTGGCCCCCGGGATCATCGCCGATGACAATCGGATGAAGATCAACGATTCGGGCCAAGTGGCAGCAACTCTCGGGGACTGCTACGCGGTCGTGTGGGACCCCGCACATGGTTTGGTGGAACTGCCGAGATTCTTCGGCTATTCGACATATGCCTTTGACATTAACGAGCTGGGGCAGGTGGTCGGCGGGTGGATCGATCTGGACTTCGACGGCCTCGACCGGGCCTGCGTGTGGGATCCCGATGGAGCGGGTGGATACACCTATCGCAGGATTGCCCCCCTTAGCGCTCTGGACAGTTGGCGGGCGTGGGCGATCAATGACTTGGGCCAGGCCGTAGGCGAGGGATATGCTCTTAACCGCATGCCCTACTACTACCCGGAGTGGTCTGGGGGCTTGGTGTGGGATCTGAACGACCCCAACGCCACCAAGCGGCTGGACGGGTTCACACCCCGTGACATCAACAATCTGAAGCAGGTGGTTGCTGCCGGGATGATGTATAGCTCTGAGCCCGAGCCCTATCTTGTGCAGCCCGATGGCGCCCTCGTCAACATCCGCCCCAGCGGGACGTCGGGGGTCATCGACCCCCAGGCGATCAGTAACACGGGCTGGATCGCGGGGCATGGTGAGGGGCACGCGTACGCATGGGAACCCAGCGGCATTTCCCACCATCTCTGCACCCATACCTCGACATGGAAGTATGCTCAGGCGCAGGGGATCAACGATGCCGGGCAGGTGGCTGGGAGCGAGGCCTTTGACGTCTTGGGCAGATGGCATGCAACGGTATGGGACGTGCCCGATGGGAGCCACATTGATCTGCACCAGTCGGGCTGGAATCGCAGCGGGGCCCAGGACATCAACAACAGCGGCGTCATCGCGGGGCATTACGTTATCTCCGGCGAGCAGGGGGAGGAGTATCACCTGTTCCGAGCTGCGCCGATCCGTCTGCCCGAGGCGTTGGCGCAGGAGTGGCTGAGTGCTTCAGATGCAGTCATCGCGGAGATCCAGGCTCTGCCCGGTCCGGCGGGGACGGCGGGCTCGGACCTGCCGCCGCCCCTGGTGCCACCGCCACCGCCGCCGCCTGCCGATCCAGAGGACCCGCCCTACGAGTACGTCGTGTGGGACGAGATGCAGGAGCAGCCCACACCCACGCTGCCGCCGGACAGCTACACGGCCTTCGTGGTGCCGGACCATGATGAGTACCCGGATGAGACCTTGATGTTGCGGGTGATATACCCCGTGGTAACGATCCCACCCATCATAACCATGCAGGATTCCCTGACGGCAGATGTCATCGATTCGGTGGAGTTATTCACGGCTGATGATCCCATCAATCCGCCGGTTGATGACCTGATTCCGCCGGCCATTGTGGCGGCGACGGCCACGCCTGCTTCCCTGTGGCCGCCCA
Source organism: Candidatus Zipacnadia bacterium (assembly GCA_029821735.1). Taxonomy (GTDB): domain Bacteria; phylum Armatimonadota; class Zipacnadia; order Zipacnadales; family UBA5352; genus JALGSU01. Next base: position 61,746 of record JALGSU010000014.1, read on the forward strand.
ACCACAAGATGGTCAAGGTCACTTTCGACGTCACGGTAGAGGACAATACTGGCGCTGTGACCTGGTATATCGACCCCGCCGGCATCAGCAGCAACCAGCCGGAGGACGGACGCGGGAAGGGAGACAGGTCGCCAGACTGGCTCCTGGTGCCGGACGTAGATCCGCAATCGGTCTGGCTGCGCGCGGAACGGTCCGGCAAGAAGCATGACCCGGACCGCGTCTACACGGTGCTTCTCCGGGCTATAGACGGCGCGGGGCTCGTCTCGGCGCGCCCTGACCCGAATGACACGGAGGACCCGGCAGTGGTCACGGTGCGTGTGCCTCATGACCAAGGCACCGCAACCACGGCCATCACTTCACTGGCGGCGGTGCCCACGGGCGGTCAGACCGCGGAGATCGTCTTCGGCCTGTCGTGCGGCGGGCAGGTGGAGGTGGAGGTGCTCAACATCGCCGGTCGGCGAATCAAGACGGTGGTGAGCGACCGCGAGTGTGACGCGGGGCTGACCAGCCTGGTGTGGAACTGCCGCAGCGATCGAGGTCTGGCGGTTCCCGGGGGCATGTATCTGGTCCGCGTGACAGCGCTAACCGAGGACGGCGGACAGGCCAGCAGACTTTGCCCGCTGAGCCTGGCGAGGTAGCATAGATCGCGAGCGGGGGTGCAGCGTCGGGAGGGTGCACGCCGAGACGCCTGACAGGGGAGGACGCTATGGATCATGAGGGCCCGCGTTTCGTGTTCTGGGTGGCTCTGGCTATCGCTGCCGCACTCGTGGTTGCGGCGCACGGGCGCGTCGAGGCACAGACGGTTCGGATCAGCGCCCTCGTGGCCGATGTGCAGCATCGGATCGGCCCCGAGGGCGCTTCGGTGAAGAGCCGGGTGGGGGTGCAGTTGCCGGTGGGGAGCAGGATACGTACCGGGCCCCGCTCCAAGTGCCAGATCACCTTCCCCAACGGCAGCATCATCCGGATGGGTGAGCGCACTGACCTCGTCATCCAGAAGGCGACAAACGTTCAGCTGACCACGGGCCAGCTCTACGCCCGGATCATCAGCGGCTCTGCGGCCACGGTGACCGGCGAGCAGGCAACTGCCGCCGTCAAGGGCACCACTTTGCAGTTTGAGGTAGCCGATGACGGGACGACGGTGCTCACCGTGGCGGAGGGCGAAGTGTCGTTCTTCAATGATCTGGGCACCGTGACGGTGGCGGCCGCCCAGCAGAGCACGGCTCGGCCCGGTGAGGCCCCGACGCGCCCGATCGTCGTCGACCCGTCGAGTCTGATGGCGTGGGAGGCCAGCCTTCGGACGCTGATGATCGAGCTGGAACACCCACCTCAGGTCGGCACAGACCCCGATCAGCTTGACCAGGAACTCAAGCGCAAACAGGAGGACGCGCGGCAGCGCCCCGATGATGCTGCGGCGCATGCTGACCTGGCTCGGGTTCTGCTGGACCTGGGACGCACCGACGAGGCACAAGCCGCGGCCGAACGCGCAGTTGAGCTTGCGCCAGGAGATGCGGCGTACCAGGGACTGCTCGGGTACGCGCTCCTGCAGGCCGGACGTCTGTCCGAAGCAGGCGCGCAGTTCTCGCAGGCTACCACAGCGGAGCCAGGCAACGCCCGCTGGCAGCTCGGCGTGGGGCTGCTCGCACTTGTTGAGGGCGAGACCGAGCAGGCCATGACCAACCTGCAGCAGGCGGCCCAACTGGCGCCGGATGACCCGCTGCCGCGAGCTTACCTGGCGGCGGCTCACCTGCGAGCGGGCGATCTGGCCGAGGCCGATGCGGCGGGCTCTGAGGCCGTGGCTCTGCAGCCCGACCTGGCTGTGGCCAACGCTTATCTCGCGTACGTGCGCCTCGTGCAGGGGAACGTTGACGAGGCGGTCAGGTTGGCGACCGTGGCAGTGACCGCGGTCCCCCGATCGGCGCTGGCTCATGAGGCGCTCGGAACGGCCCACTTCTTCGCCGGCGACCTCCTGCACGCTCGCGATGAGCTGGACCAGACCCTCGCGCTGAACCCAATCTCGGCGAGCGCGCATTTGACACTCGCGAAACTCATGGCCGCCGAGCAGGATATCGAGGGGGCGCTGGCGGAGGCCCGTCTGGCGGTCGCACTCAATCCCCGCAGCGCGCCCGCCCGCAGCACCTTCGGACTACTCTTGCTGCTCAACAATGACCCCGGGGCGGCTGGCGAGCAGTTCGAGCAGGCCCTGGCTGTGGATCCCGACCTTGCCGAAGCCCGCACCGGTTGGGGAAAGGCCCTGACGAAGCGCGGCCACTTCCGCGAAGCTCTCAATCAGCAGAAGGCCGCCATCTCCCTCGACACGGACTCGGCGTCGGCCCACAACAACCTGGGAGGCGTATACGCGTCCCTCGGCCAGATGGGATCCGCCATCGAGCGACTCGAGCGCGCGATTGAGCTGGCCCCAGGTTGGGGGATGCCATACGCAAACCTGGCACTGGTCTACCTCGAGCAGAACCGCTACCCCGAAGCACTCGAAGCGGGCGAACAGGCCGTGGAGCTGGGCGAACGTTCGCCTTTCGTGCACACGGTGCTCGCCCGAATCTGCATGCGCCAGGGCCGCAGCGATCGCGCGCTGGCGGAACTGCGCCAGGCGATTACACTGGATGAGGACTACCCCCCGGCGCGCTTCCAGTTGGCGCAACTGCATGTGGCGCAGGACCGCTCCCGAGATGCCGTGCGCGAGATTCTCGGCGCCACGACCACCGACCCATCGGCCATGCTTGAGACCCGGCTCTACGCCCGTACCGAGAGCACTCTGGCCGCCGGTAGCGATGAGCGCCTTCACCTCGACGCCCGGCATAGCGACCAGGCCGCCGACGGTCGCCTGAGCTACTTCGTCAGCGGCGTCGTGGAGGACACGGACGGCTTCCGGGCGGTGAACCAGGATTCCGACGAAGCGTTCGTTGAGGTGATTGCCGGGCACCAGTCACGACCCACGCAGCAATTGGTGCTCTTCGGCTCCTGGTTCGACCGCACCGCGGGCGTCCCCGGACCAGTCACGCCCGCTTCCGCGGGAGACGCAGATGACCGCGAGGGACTGACGGGCTGCGACACCGTCATCGCCTTGCGCCAGAGACTGTCGGCGGACGTCACCGGCACCGTGAAGTACTCCTATCGACAAAGCCGCATGAGCTTCCGGAACCCCGACAGCCTGACCGCCGCGGACACCGGTCCATTCAGGCAACTGACGGGGGAGCAGACGCAGCATTCGCCCGAAATCCGCGTGGATGCTGACATCAATGACGACTGGACGGTGCGCGCGGGCTACAGCCACATCTGGGAGGACAGTGACCTGAGCGGCACGGCTGGTACTGTTGATCTCGGGAGCGGGGATGTAGCCTTCGCGCCCTTCGCCGCCGCTGCAGACTCGGAGACTGCCACCGCATGGATCGAGGCGACCACCCATTGCAGCGATCAACTGAGCGTCGTGGCGGGCGGATACTGGGGCAAGCAGACGGGCAGTCCGAGCGTGGCGCTGCCGAAAGCGACGGTCCTGTATCGCCCTGACGAGGCAAGTTGGCTGTCACTCACCGCAGACCCGATCTTCCGCGCCGACGCTGCAGAGCTTTCTCCGGTGGAGGCGCTGGCCAATCCATGGGGGCTTGATTACCTCAACTTCGCTGAGGGCGGCGCGGGGCGCTCCTATGAGCTGCGCTACCAGCGACAGACGGGCCGCTCCGCCACGACCACACTATCGCTGACGCACCAGCGTGTGCGCGGCCTTCTCGTGGACGTCGAAGACCCGGCGCTGACGGGCCTGCCGACGCGCGTGCTGATGGACCGCGGCAAGCGGTGGGTCGCGTCGGCAGCCTATGAACAGTGGCTGACTGAGACTCTCACCGGCCGCTGCTGGGTGCGGTGGCAGTCCACGTATGGTGATTTCCCGCAGCCGCAGATCATGGGGACCGACTGGCCGTACGCGCCCGACTGGCAGGCCGGAGGGCGGCTGGACTACATCGACGAGAACGGCTGGCGCATCGGCCTGGAGGGCATCTGGGTCGACAGCCGGTTCCATGACCCGCAGAACACCCAGCGTGTGGGCAGCTATGCGGTGGCCAACCTGAGGGTCCAGCGCCAGGTGAACGTGCACCAGACATGGTTCGTGGACGTGCTGAACTTGACCGGACGGAACTACCAGACCTTCGCTGGCTTTCCACAGGCCGGGGCGACTGTCTATGGTGGCGCCGATTACCGCTACTGACGGGACAGGAGGAGGGGGCCGATGAGGCCGACTGTGCGACCGCTGCATCTGCTTGCTCTGGCGTATCTGGTGGCAACACTGGTGGGCTGCTCGACGGGCACCAGCCGAGGGCCGGTGTCCGCCGGCTCAAAGTCTGCGCCTTCCCAGGTGGCTGCGGCCCTGTTCGTCCAGCAGTGGGGCCAGATTCTGTGGGGGCTTGTGGCCAGCCAGACCGGGACGGAGACTCCTTCTTTCGGGACTCCTGTCGTCAACCCCGACGGATCCGTCAGTCAAAGCTACAGGGGCGTTGACGGCACCGAGGTTCTGCTGACGGCACTGCTGGACGGCACGATGAGACTGGACGTAACGCATCCCGACGGCTCCACACAAACTGTGGTGCAGTCGCGACCCGAATTCGACGGCGTGTCGGTGACTAGCATCGACTGGCAGGTCACCTCCACCGACGGCCCGACGGTGAGCTACACCACCATTGTCGATGACCTGGGGACGATCTTCGACGCCAGCGACGACACGGTGGATCTGGTCGGCACCTCGACTTTGCCCAGCGGGCTCACCCAGCAGTTCACCGTGCGCACGGCAGGAGGAGTGACGGCGCTTCGGTCCGCGCGAGACCCGATTTCTCCCAGGCGGCTACCGGCAGCTACACCGACGCGGACTCTCGGATTGAGTTTACTCTGTCATCAACCGCCGTCGCCAAACAGCGCTGGGCCACGATGGTCGCCGACTTCGGAGGCGGAATGGTCGGTGAGGCCTCCCTCACGGCTCGCTTCGCCGGATCGGGACAGCTGCTGCAGGACGAGCAGTTGACCGCCCTGGTGTCATGGACGTCCGCCGGGGAGATGAACGTATCGTTTGTGACCGCGGAGCGCAGCGACATGTCGCCAGCGGGCGCCGCCCTCGACTTCCTGGTGAATCGCTGGCAGACATTGACCGCGCTGTTTGCCCCGGCGCCCGGTGTTGCCTCTCTGGCCGACCTCCGCCAACTGACTGCCGCCGAAGCGCGCGGGCGGTAGTGCTTCTGGTCAGTGACACCGGTCTTCACCCACAGAGGCTCCATCGTCGCACCGGTAGCGCATCGACTTCTGCATGTCTGGGCAGGCCGATGATGCGCACGCTCAGGTCAGGCATGGAACTCTTCTCGCCAGAGAAGAGTCAGTGATGGATGTACGGTTGCGGAATGATCGCAGACAGGTAGAGTACGACTGAGACGGGGAGGCGCGTGCTGTGACGCGGCTGGCCTGGTTTGGTGTGGGTGCACTGGCCGTGGCGGGGCTCTGCCTGTGGCCAGGCGGCCCGTCCGACAACTCGGCGATGCTCCCCAATTTCGCGGTCGCCTGCGGACCCGCGCAGCTGCTTACCGCGCAGCCTTCCGGGGCCGGGACAGTCCTCACGCTGCATAGCTGCTCCGCCCGTGACATCGCACCGAAGACACGTCTGCGTGTGGACGATCGCCTGCTCGGACTGGCGCCCGGCCCCGGTGACGCCACGCTCGCCTGGAGCAGACGTGGCGCGTATCTCATCGATTCGCTCGCCGGACAGGTCACCTGCATCTGGCGCTCCCCTCAAGATATCCTGCAACTGCTCACGGTCAGACCACCCACTTCTGGCGGGCCCCGCGTGCTGGCGCTCAGCGCCGAAGACACCTCGGGAGAGCGCCCGCTGACAAGCCACCTGCATCTGCTGGACCCCGCTGGCCACGAGACACCCCGACTGCTCGCGCCTGAGAGCGGCTACAACTTCTGGGCGGCCTCGGCCGGCGATGTGGACGGCGACGATGCCGAGGACTTGGCGTTGTGCACCTGGAGCTACACCGCACGCGACCCCGCTTACGCCCAGCGCTTCTTCGTGTACGGGTGGGACGAAAGCGGCGAGCTGTATCCTCGTTGGCGCGGCAGCCGGCTGTGCCGCCGCTATCAGCAGGCGGGTCTGAGCGGACTTGGCGAGGGACGCCCGGACGGCCTCGTGTCGGTCGAGGTGCCGCCCCACGGCGGGGCGCTGCTGGTCGCGTATGAGTGGAACCAGTTCGGCTTCTGGGGGCTGGGGCACAGCGAGACGTTCGCGCGAGTGGAGGAACCCCAGCTCGCCGACTGCGCCGGGGACGGTGCGCCGCGCGTTGGCATTTGCGTGTATTGACGACCGCCTCGCACTTGTGTCGCAGAGCGCGCCGCTGGATGACACCACGCAGATCACCGTGCTTGAGCGCGTCGAGGGCGATGTCTTGGTTGAATGGAACAGGCAGGGCGATCCCCGGCCGAGATCCGTAGCGATGGAACGTGTGATTGAGGAGGAGAGCAGTGATGCGTAAGAGCACGTGGTTGCTGCCTATGCTGTGCGCGATGATGGTGTGTGTGTTGGGTTGCCCGCGCCCTGCCGACCAGGTACCCGTCGGAGAAATTCCTGTGCAAACGGGGTCCGAGGTCACTTCGAACGGCCGCCTGGCGCAGCAGTACCAGTTCGGCGCTGAGGCCGCCTTCAGCGTGGACCTGGGCGACCCGCCGGCCTTCACCCCTCAGGTGAAGTCATACGACGTCCGGTCGGGCTGTGATAACGTCGCCAACCGCAAGCTCTTCGGCGAGCGCCTGCAGCCCGCGCACTTCGCAGCCATGGCCGAGAGGGGCTTCGTGGTCGGGGCCGCCGAGTGGAAGCAGACCGAGTTCATCTACGAGCAGAACAACTACCCTCGGGAACACTGGCCGAGCTTCGTGACCACGGACTCGATTCTGCACACCTTCCACGTGTTCTTCGACTACTGCCTGCGGACGATTGAGGTCAGCACGCTCTACGAGCGCGCCGAGACACTGGCGAAGGGTCTGGTGGCACACGCCGCTGAGCGCTACGAGACGGAGACAATCGCCGAGGTCAAAGAGGCGGCGCGCAACAACTTCGCCTACTGCGTGGTGCCCGCGCGTCTACTGGAGATACCGACCGAGGCCCTGGGCGTGACCGTCCCCGACGATGTGGAGGAGTTGGTGGCGCAGGAGTTGGCGCTGATCGACAAGCACGCAGGCTTCGCGGTGTCGCCGACGGTTGGCTTCAAGGTGGACTACTCGCAGTTCATCCCTCGCGGGCACTACACCCGCAGCGATAAGCTCAAGCGCTACTTCAAGGCCGTGATGTGGTACGGCCTGGTACCTGTGGCCCTGCGCAACATCAAAGGCGTCTTCGCCCCTGTACAGGCCCGGCAAGCGGTGCTGCTGGCCGACATCGTGGTCAATGGCAAGGTGGGCGATGAAGCCATCGGCAAGGTGTGGGAGGACGTGTACGAGCCTACCGCGTTCATGGTCGGCTACGCGGATGACAACACGCCCGGCGACTACGGGAAGGTCATCCCCGGCCTGTTCGGCGACCCCATCGAGGCGAAGAAGCTGGTGCCGGAGGAGGACCTGAAGAAGCTGGCCGAGCAGGTGCTGGCGCTGCGCCCGCCCGGCATCGTCATGGCCTCCGTCACGAACGATCCGAAGCTTCCCGGCATCCCGCAGTTCCGCGTGATGGGCCAGCGCTTCGTGCTCGACTCGCACATCTTCCAGATGATGGTCTACCCGCATGTGGGCAAGCACGCCCGCACCAGGCTGTTACGCACCTTCCCCATGGGCCTGGACCTGTTCAGCGTCATGGGCTCGGAGCGCGCTTACCAGATTGCCGACAAAGTATACGACCAACCGGGCTTCGCGGGCTACGACAAGCAGACCGAGGAGCTGCGCCAGAAGGTCGCGGCGCTGACCGAGGAGGAGTGGACGAGCAACCTCTACTACGGCTGGCTGCACACGCTCCGGTACCTCACTGAGGTCAAGCGCGAGGGCTACCCCACCTTCATGCAGGACCAGGCGTGGGTGGACAAGCAGCTCAACACGGCGCTCGGGAGCTGGGCCGAGCTGTGCCACGACACGATCCTCTACCGCAAGCAGTCGGTGGTTGCCGAGTGCGGCGGCGAGGGCGGCGAACAGGACCCGCCGCCTCCGCCCAAGGGCTACGTGGAGCCGGAGGTGATGACCTACTGGCGCCTGAAGCTGCTGGCGACCCAGCTCCGCGACGGTCTGCAGCAGCGGGGCCTGCTGGCGGATGAGCGGCTGACGGCGAAGTTCGCCGACCTCATCTCGCTGCTCGAGTTCCTGGAGCAGACCTCTGTCAAGGAGCTGACCGGCCAGACGCTGACCGCGGAGGAGTATCGGCAGATCGAGTACTACGGCGACACACTGGCGCGCCTCAATCTCTACATGGAGTTGGGGGATGAGGGCGACGAGATAACCAGCGCCACCGACAAGGACATGGCGGTTATCGCGGACGTGCATACTGGTGTGATCGGTACCGAGTACTTCGCGCTGGAGGAGGGCGTCGGGCATGCGGACGAGATCTACGTGGTCTATCCCTGCGAGGGCAAGCTGCTCATCGGCCGCGGGGCGGTGTTCTCCTACCACGAGTTCATCCAGCCCGTCGCGGACCGGCTGACCGACGAGAAGTGGCAGGAGATGCTTGCCTCGCCCTCACCGCCCAAGCGCCCGCAGTGGGTGGACAGCTTCCTGAGCGACACGCCGCTGCAGGGCGAGACCGGCGCCAACGTCGAGGACCAGGCACCGGCCTTCACCAAGGGAGGCTGCTGACGCATGATCAGACCGGCGCAGGCGCTCGCGGCCGTGGTGCTGGCGGCCCTGATGGCGGTCGTGCTGGGTCTGCGCGCAACCGACAGCGAGGAGCCGGTCACCCTCACCTGCGTGGGCGACATCATGCTGGGTCGCGACGTCGCCAGGGCCTGCGAGCAGCATGGCCCGGCCTGGCCGCTGGCCGAGGTCGCGGCCGAACTGGCGCGCGCGGACCTGACCTTGGGCAACCTCGAGTGCCCACTGACCGACGTCCGCACGCGCATGCCGCGAGTGAACTCCCTGCGCGCCTCCCCGGACATGGCGCGCGTGCTGGCTCAAGCGGGCTTCGATGTGCTTGGCCTCGCCAACAATCACGCGGCTGACTACGGCCGCCCCGGCCTGACCGAGACGCTGTCGGCGCTGGAGGAGGCGGGCATCACTCCCATCGGCGCGGGCCGAACGCTGCAAAAGGCGAAAGCGGGGCGCGTGGTCACCGTGCGCGGCCTGCGGGTCGGGTTCGCGGGCTTCTCGAACTTCCCCTACGTGAACTTCGTGCATGACCCGCCACGCGCCGGCATCTCGATGCTCAGCGAAGAGGCGCTGCGGGAGTGCCTGCCCCCGTTGGTGCAGCGCTGCGACGTGCTCGTGGTCAGCTTCCACTGGGGCAAGGAGGGCTCGCGCGCGGTCAGCGACTTCGAGCGGCGCACGGCCCACCTCGCGGTGGATCTGGGGGCCGATCTTGTGGTGGGGCACCACGCGCATGTGCGCGGCGAGATCGAGCGCTACCGCGGCGCGCTGATCTGCTACTGCCTGGGCAACCTGGTCTTCGACCAGCACAGTTGGGGCGGCAATGAGGGATACATCCTGCACTGCGAGGTGAGCCGATCGGGCGTCGAGAGCTTTGAGGCCCTGCCGGTCGAGGTGGTCGATTGCCGCGCCCGCTACACGCTGCCGGGCGTGGTGAGTTCCCTGGAGTCGCGAGACCCGCTCCGGGGGCAGGGCCCCCAGCCACATCCTGCAGCGCCGGCTCCACACCACCCGGCGACACCATGACCGCCTCGTCGAACTCCGCCGCCATGCTTCCATCGATCACCGTTATCGTGTTTCGGTTACCCCCGGGGTCAGGCCGCGAGTGTATGGCGCACGTAGTGTCGCCATCCTCAATGTTGTCGTCGAGCGTGAACCGGCAGTTGCGTGGCCGCGATCAGCGCCAGCGCCACCCATACCATCGGGAGGTCTGCGGCGCTGTGGCGCTGAAGCTAGACGACGGTCCGATCCTGACCGCGGAGGGTGATTCGGATGTCGCGTGGCTGGGCAATGGCGATCGCCGCGCTCGTGCTGATGACCGGTACATGGGCACGCGGCGAGCCGCCCGTGGGCTACGATGACCCCGGTTCGGACCGGGGTGGGCCGACGCTGCAGGGCGGACCGGGCTGGGTCGAGGAAGTCTGGCCTCGGACCATCGACTTCGCCGAGGACTTCGCGGGCGGTACGCCCACGGTGATGTTCCTCACCAACTACGGCGGCGTGGACACCGTCCACGAACTGGCGCGGCGTTTGCCCATGGACGTCGTGCATCTGTATCCGCCCAGCGACAACAAGTTCACCTCCCGCGAGCACTTCCGCGAGCTCCTGGAGAGCCGCGAAAAGATCGACTGCTTCGTCCTCAGCCGTTTCAACCACGCTTCCATCCCTGCCGATGTGCAGTACGAGATGCTCAGCCGCGTACGCGACGGCGCCGGAATGGTCGTTGTGGACTGCTTCGACCGGTCGCCAACGCTCACTCCCCGCTTCCTGGAGCTTGAGGCCACCGAGGAGGGCGCACGGCTGATCCAGGGCATCCCCTACGACGGCCTGCGCAAGTGGGAGACCACCGAGGCGCGCGATTACGTGACCTTCAACTACTGGAACACCCGCGGGCAACTGCACTTCAACCCGCAGGAGAGCGCATACGAGTATGACAGCGTGACGGTCTACCCGTTTGGCGCGGGGCGGATCGTGTGGGTCGGCACGGGGACGCACTGGGCGCGGGCCCGGCGATCGGGGCGCACGCTGCTGCCACATATCCAGCAGAACCGCTCGATGTACGTCGAAACGGACTACCTCTACAGTCACACCGCGAAGGCGATACTGAAATCGCTCGGCTACGCCCCCGCGGTGCAGGTGACGACTGCCGAGGGCGAGAGCGACCCGTCGGCGGTGCGACTGATGAACATCACCGACGCCGACTTTGCTGGCAGACTGCGCTGGCAGGTGCGGGATACGTGGGGGATCGTGGGGCGAGGAGGCGCTGAACGTGCCCGCCGCGGCAAGCGTGGGGCTGCCGGACGCCATCCAGGTGACCGATGCCGGGCGGCAGTTCGTGGACATGTGGGTGCTGGGTGGCGACGGCGAGGTGGTGGACTGGGGTTCAGCCTTCGCGAATCCGGACCGAGGGGTGTCCGCACCAGAGATCACCCCTGAGACCCCCGAGGGCACCTCGCGCGGCGAGCCGTTGCGAGCAAGCATCACCGCGCCGGGCGCGCCTGGCGATTCAGTGGTGCGCGCCACGCTTGTGGACCGCTATTGGCGGGAAGTGGGGCGCATCGAGCAGCCTGCGGGCGGAGTAATGGCCTGTGAGTTCCCGACCGAAGGGCTGGACGGGCAGATATGGACGCTGAAGGCGGACGTGCTGGCGGCGGACGGGAGCATCCTGGCTCGATCATGGGCGAACCTGACCAGCCCACACACGCGCGCCACGCGTGGCGGTTTCCACCCGCTGATGACCTGTGCGGCTATGGCCTGCCCAGAGGAGGCGGCGCGGCGGGAGTATCTGCGGCGACTGGGCTTCCTGGCCAACCGGCCCTACACGCCCGGTGACCGGCTCATGGCTGAGGCGAGCGCCTGGTCTGACATTCAGATGCACCCCTTCCCCTTCAACCTGCGCGGCGCGGTCAACGACTACAAGGGCGACCACATCACCGATTGGGAGGAGCCGCGGGTGCGCGCGGAACTGGAGGAGGCGATGCGGGTATACCACGCAGAAGTTCCACGAGTGGCTCAAGCGCGAGTACGGTGACATCGCGGCCGTGGGCGTGGCCTGGGGGATGGACGAACGCAGCTTCCACAGTTTCGGGCGCGTGCATCGCGAGATGGTGCAGGCCGAGTATGAGGCCGGCAACACCGCGCCCTGGATAGACGCCCAGCGCTTTCTGCAGGAGCTGTGGGTACGGAGGCTGGCAGACCTGCGCGATGTCGTCCGCGAGGTCAACCCGGACGCGGTGGTGGGCTCAGACGCCGGCTACTACGGATCGGCGCTCTCGGCCATGTTCGGGGAATTGGACTACCTCGCGCCATACTACCGCGATGGCCGAGGCACCAAGGTCGCTGTGGCACGCGGACGGATGCGCCGAGACGGCGATTACGGAGGGTGTCTGGGAAGCTATGGTGACAAGCGCGCGAAGATGTTCGATCGGCGCGGGCAGATCTGGGATGTGCTCTTCGCTGGCGGCAACGGCCTCTACTACTGGACGATGGGCGTGGGGATGAGCGAGGGCATGGTGCTCTCGGACAAGCACGCGCTCTACCAGTGTGAGGTCATCGAGGAGATCGCGTCAGGCATCGGGGAGCTGTTCACGAGCGCGGAACGCATCTTTGACGCTGTCGCCATCCTCGACAGTCAGACCTCGGGCATCTGCGATCAACTCGAGAAAGAGGGCGAGCCGGTCACTATCCAGGAGAACAGCCTCGCGGCCGCGCAGTGGGTGCTCGAGGACCTGGGCCTGAATCCGTGGACGATCACCACGCCCGAACTGGTTGAGGGCTGGTTGGCGGACAATGACATCCGGGCGCTGCTGCTTCCGGGAGTGACCTGCCTGACCGACGTTGAGGCCGAGGCAATTCGAGCCTTCGTCGAGGGTGGCGGCACGGTCATCGCGGATGTGCTGCCGGGGCGGCGACTGCCCAACGGCAACTTGCGCGACGCGCCGCCGCTGCTGGACGTGTTCGGTGTGAAGTTCGACGCGACATCCGAGACCACGCGAGTGCGCGGGACGCTTGCAGGGAGCGCGACGGACGCTGGCCCCACGCTTGACTTCGGCCCGGCGCTCGCGGACCCGAGAGTGATCGCGGACGGCGCGAGCGCGCTGGGTACGCTTGCCCCGGAGGAGGGCGAGCCGGTGGCGGCGCTGTTCGTCAATCAGAGCGGGGCGGGGCGGGCGCTGTGCCTGAACGCGTCCTTCTCAAGCTACGTGACCTATCGCAACGAGACCGGGGATGTGTGGCGGGCGTGGCCGGAGGTGGTGCGGGAGGGGATGCGCGCCGCGAGCATTGAGCCTACGTTCACCTACGAGGTCGGGGGCGAGATGCGTGGCATGGAGATCAGCGGCTTCCGCAGCGGCGCGGGCTACCTCGTGGGCGTGGCGGATCTGGGCTTCGGCGGCGAGGGTGGGAGGCGGAGCTTCCGGGTGAGCTGCCCGGCGCCTATGCACATATACGAGGTGCGCAGCGGGCGCTACCTGGGCGAGAGCGCGACTATCGAAGACGAGATCCCAGAGCGTGGCCACCGGGCCTACGCGCTTCTGCCCTACCGCGTACGTGCGGTCAGCCTGAACGCGGACGCGACCAGTGCCCCTTGCGGCGAGACTATCACGCTGACTGCGGACGTGGGCACCGAACCGGCCGGCCGCAGTGCGCTGCATGTGCTGCGCATCGAGACGCGCGCGCCCGACGGCGAGAGCTTCTTCCCCTTCCGGCGAGTGCTGAGGATGCCCGAGGCCGGCCCGCTGCGAGTGCCCCTGACCACGGCCCTGGGCGACATGCCCGGCGAGTGGACCTTCACCGCGACCGACATCAGCACGGGCCAGTCGGCGACGACCACCGTGACACTGGGAGGTGGTGAGGGATGAGGCGCGCGCTGATAGTGGCGATGCTGGCGACGCCCCTGCTGGCGGGCGCGCAGGAGCCGGAGCGCTTCCTGCTCTACAAGGTCGAGCGCATCGGATCGACAGAGGCGCCCACCATCGACGGGCGGCTGGATGAGTCGGTCTGGGAGAACCGCGTGGCGCTCAGCAGCATGCGCAACTTCCTCGGCCCGCTGACCGGTGAACTGCCCACACAGGCCTCCGAGTTCGTCATCGTTTGCGATGGGTCATCGCTGTATCTGGGGATCACGTTCTTCGATGAGCAGATGGAATCGGTCCGGCTCGACCCGTCGAAGTCACCCTTCTCGAACGACTGCACGGAGCTCTACTTCGACCCCGCGCATGACGGCACGCGCTCGATCCAACTCAGCATCGACTGCGGCGGGCAGCGCTACTGGGGGCGGCAGGTCAATGATGGCGCCGGGTGGGTCAACGACACCGCCTGGTTCATGATGGCCGACTGGCGCTGCGCGGTGGCGCGCGCCGAAGATCGCTGGACGGTCGAGGTGGCGATCGTCGCGCGCAGCTATGACATCGACGCCACGCCTGGTTCCGTGTGTGGGTTCAACCCCTGCCGCTTCCGGCTGGGGGCTGAGCAGCAGGAATTCTCCGCATGGGGCTTCGCGGGCAGTGGGCGCCAGAAGAACATGGACGCGTGGGGACACCTGGTCTTCCTCGCCGAGGGCGCGCAGGCGGGCGGGGCGGTGACGGCTGAAGACGTGGCGCTGGTCTACCCGGACTTGACTGGCAGACGGATTCAGGTACCAGGCGCGGATGGCTTCGTGACCTTCAGCGCCGCCGGGCAGGCGACCGTGAGCTTCCGCGAGGCGCTGCGCGAACAGGCTGGGGCGCTGCAGGCCAGGCTGGATGAGGCGGCCGCCGCGGTGGCGGCGCTGCCCGACGACGATGCGCGGGCAGGGAAGCTGGGCGCGGAGCTTGATCCCGCCCGGCAGGCGGCCGAAGAGTTGCTGGCGCAGACGCGTGCGGACATGCTGACCCTAGGCACGTTTGACCGACTGGGCGACGCCATGATCAAAGCCGATGCCGACTTGCGCGAGATCACGGGCCGCGCGAGGATCGTCGATCTGGCGCTGTCGGCAAAACAGGAGCGGTGAGGACATGAGGTGGCTGAGTGTCTGCGCGATGATGCTGGCCTCAATGGCAGCGGCGGAGACGTACGTCCCGCCGCCAGATTTTGACGCCTCCGATTCGTTCTTCCTGCCCGGCGAGAGCCATTCGGTCGCCGAGGTGAAGGAGGCGGCGCGCGAGGGCTGGGCGGAACACGTGGACAGTGTGCGCTTTGGGGCCTACGGGATGACGGTCACGCAGCGCATCAATCCAGAGACGAACATGCCCGAGGCCGGGAAGCGGCGCTGGGGCGACAGCTTCGTCGGGATCAGGGGCAAGAAGCCCGCCGTCTACATGGCTTCGAACTGGAGTCCGTGGTCGTTCCTGTCCGCCGAGATCACGCTCGATGGCGGCGAGACGGTGCCATCACCGACGCTGACCGGTCGGCTGGTCTTCGCGGGCCTGCGCGAGGTGACCGACGAGCGCATCACCGCTGACTTCATCTGGCGTGACACTGCAGGTGGCTACCTGCGGGCGCGCTGCATCGGCTGGCGCGGAGTGGACGCCTTTGGGCTGCAGGCGCGGTACTGGCCGCCGGCGGGCCGCACCGTCGCGGAACTGACGTGGGTGATGACCGCACACCCGTACGACTACTCCGACCGCGGACACTGGGAGCGGCAGCGCTGGATCGCTACGCCAGCGCGTGATGAACCGATGTCCGAGGAGCCGCTGCCCCTTGACTTGGCCGACGAGTGGCAGGTTGTGCTGCACAACCGTTTCGCCCAGACCGACAGTGGCGTGACGTTGGCGCTGGACCGCCAGACGGTGTCCGGCGTGGCGCTCCTGACAGAGGGCGACTACGTGCGGCTGCGCCTGGCGGCGACGTCTGCGGACTCGGCCATCTCCCTGGTGCTGGGTGATTGGGTGGGCGAGCCGTATGACCGCACGCGGACGCGGTGGTTCGCGCAGGAGGGCGCGCTCAGTGGGTGGCTCGGTGAGACCCGCGAACTGCGGGCAGAGGACTCGCGATCAGCTGTCGAGGAGTTCCTGAGCGCGGCACAGGATCGTCGTGAGCGGGAACAGGCCGATCGGCAGCGGGCGGTAGCGTGGGTGGCCGAGAAGCAGTGGCAACGGCAAGAATGAGGGCGGCTTGGGATGAAGCACGCGGGTCACGACGCGGCACTGGACGCCTGCGGGTGGCACACTGGCGCATGATCCGCAACATTGATCTGGAGGCTACGTCATGACGGTACGCCTGGGTCTGGCGCTGCTGGCAGCAGTTCTGGCATTCGCACCTCCTGCGCTACCGCAGGAGGACCTGCTGGCAGACCTGCGCGCGGAAGTGACGGCCATCACCGCGAGCGCCACCCACTCGTCGAGGGAGGCGCGCAAGGGCGATGGCGGCCCGATGCATGTCAGGCACTCCGTGAAGCTGGCGGGCGACATGGCGACCTATGAACTGCAGTACAAGAGCTTTCTGCCGCCAAACGCGGGGCTGAACCGCTCGGAGCTGAGCGATGGATCGAGTGGGCTGGGAATGGTGCAGCCATCGGTGCACGGGTGGTACAGCAATGGCTTTGTGGGGGTCACACTGTCGGGGGCGGGCACTTCGGACAGTATCTCCGATGTGTGTGGCGAGGTCGACCTTGTGGTCGATGAAGGCGATACGGTCGCGGCGGATTTCGTGTGGACGCTTGCGACTGGCCGGGTGACGCTGCGCTTCTTCGTGACCGCGACACGTCCGGAGTTATTCCTGCTGGTCAGCGCAGAGCCAGAGGCCGAGGACGCGAAACTCGCGATTGACTTCCGCTGCTACCCGGGTGGCTTTACGTCGCCCTTCGATCGCTGGGTCCATACGCCGAGCGACGTGTTGGCCAACGCCGGTCCGGAGTTGGCGAAGCTGAGCATCGACCCGAGCGTCGACAGATGGATGGTGCTCGCGGACCATTGGGCGGGCGTAACAATGCGGCCGATGGGCCCGTGCTCGATAGCCGCCAGCCCCGAGGGGATCGCTTCGGCTGGGGCCCAGATAAAGGGCAACTACTCCGTGATACCCTTCTACACGTTGGAAGCGGGCGCAACCAGTGCGCTGTTCGCCATCCGCGAGTTCCCGCTGGTGCCATGGCAGGAAGCCGTCGACGAAGTCGCTGCGACATCGCAAGACGCTCTGCAGGACGCGCGTGAGGCGCTCGCATCGCTGCCGGACTAGAGGAGATCGACATGCGCAATCTGATCGTGCTATCGGTGGTGTTGTCGTGCTGCTGGGGTTTCGCCGCGGAACCGGCAACAGCGCCACCGTTCGAGCCGTCGCCGGTCATCCAGTGGGGCAAGCCGCTGGAGGGTGGCCCGATCCGCGTGGTGCTCCTGCTGCAGAGCGCCAAGGAGGAGGGGCTGGAGTTCCTGCGGCGCTTCGACGCGGAGGGCATAGTGCTGGCGCCCCGTTCGAGTAAGTACAGTGTCACCTCCACAGCGGTTGGCCTCGCGCGCCGCGAACTGGCCACCGGTGAGGTCGACGTGTTGGTGGTCGGTGGCATCTACTGGAACAAGATGCCTGCGACTCTGAGGCTGGCTATTCTCGAGAACGTCCAGGAGGGCATGGGCCTGCTGAAGGTGGACGCGCCGGAGATGGGCATGGACACGACGCTGCCCAAAGTGATGGCCGCCGACCCCGCGCCGGATGCGGCCCGGGCAGTGACCGACGGGATCCCGCTTCCCCTGCTGCCGCTGGTCACGCTTGATCCGAAGCGCCAGGACCATACCATCTACCCCGATGCGGATCATCCCGCTCCCACGCCGGATGAGCTGGTTAGCGGCGCGCGCTTTGGCGAGGGGCGTATATGCCTGCTGAACTACTCGGTTGGGCAGAGCACCACGGCCTACCTGTATTCGCTGACCCCCGCGGTGCGACAGCAGGACCTGCCCTTCCTGCGCACATACCCGTACTGGGAGTACTGTCACGCCCTGTTGGGCAAAGCCGTGCGCTGGTGCGCCGGGCGGGACCCCGACGTGCGGCTGACCGTCGAGGCCACAGGTGAAGCCGATGCTGCGACGCCGCTGGCAACCATCACGGTGGCTGCGGACGCCGCAGCGGCACCGGTCGAGATCGAAGCCGTGGTGCGCGATCGCTTCCACGACACCTGCGGCATCGTGAAAGCCACGGCATCGCCATCGCCCGAACAGGCAGCGACAGTCGCCGTCGACCTGCCGCCGGCACAGCGCCCTGCGTCAGGGCTCTACTTCGTGGACGTCTGGGCGCGCCGGGACGGTAAGGTCGTGGAGTACGGTACCGGTTGGGCTGAGACGCCGGCCGAGGCTACTCTCACGCTGAAGCTGCATCAAGAACGCTATGCACCCGACGAGCCGGTCCGGGCCACGATTGAGGTGACTGGCGCCGGGGCAGAGGTAGAGGTGGCGATGACGCTCACCGGGACCGATGGGCGACTGCTGGACGAACGCAGCCTGCCCGCTCAGGCGAACTTCGCCGCCAACTTCAGTCTGAGCGGCGCCCAGACCGTAGTCAGCTATCTCGAGGCGAGGCTCAAGCAAGGCGAGCGGGTCCTGTCCCGGGAGAGGGTGGCAGTCTTCGCGGCGCCCGGGCCGCCGCGCCAGTTTTTCGCATATTCGTGGATGCAGGGGGAAACCTACTACACGCGAGACTACCTGCGCCGCATCCAGGACCAGGCGGTTGACGCGGTGCTGGCGGCGGGCGGCGCGGCCAGTTACTACCCATTCGGGGGACGCCTGGCGGCCGAGATGAACCTGCGCACGGTGCCCACGAACGTGGTCGCCTGTCGCCATTCCCACCTTGCGGGCGAGGACCCCGTCAAGCTTGCCCGGCCCATCACGGACCCGGCCACGATCGCGAAGGAGGTCGCGTTCCTCAACGACTACGTGCCCCATGTGGCTCCACTGCAGCCGCTGGGCTATTCGCTGATGGATGAGTGGGTGCTGGGCACGCCGGAGCAGCGAACCGACTATTCTGACTCGGCGATCAGCACTTTCCGCACGTGGGTGCAGGAGAAGTATGCGGACGTTGCCGCGCTCAACGCACAGTGGGGCACGAACTTCGCCAGTTGGGACGAGGTGGCGCCGGCGCAACTCGAGCAGGCGCAGGCGGGAGTTGACCTGGACGATGTCGACTGGTCTGCGCTGAACCTGTCGGCGTTCGTTGACTACCGGCTGTTCCTCGATACGGTGGGGCCAACGGCTTTCGCCGAGTTCGCGGAGGCCATCCGCGAGATGGACCCGGGGGCGAAGGTGGGCCTGTGCGGCACCGAGTCCAACAGCACCTGGTTCGGCCATGACTGGTACCAACTGTGCAACTCGATTGACTTCATATGCGGTTACGGTGATGCTGGCTCGACACCGATTATCAACCGGGGTATGCGCGGTCTGCAGCGAGAGTTCCAGCGCTCGTTCCGGCAGCCTGGCGCTCTCCTGTCATGTTGGGTCGGCTACCAGGGCAGCGACTTCTACCGTGACCAGCCCCTCAAGCTGCTGCTGCATGACTCGCACGGAATCGCGTTCTTTGCTGGCCAACCCATCTCCTACAAGGACTTCCCGTATATGGACTATGACTTCACGCTCAGCCGCCGCGCACTTGACGGCGGCGCAGGCGTGCGCGAACTGCGCGGGGGCCTCGACCAACTCATCTGGCAGAGCCGTCGCGACAACAGTGGGATCGCCATACTCCAGTCCCAGCCAAGCCTGCACGTTGCCTCGGCGCTGGGGCAGGAGGGGGCGTGGGGTGACGGCTGCGTGGCGATGGCGCGGGCGGTGGAGGACGCCGGGCTCCAGTATGACTTCATCGCGCCCGAGCAGCTTGAGGCCGGCATTCTGGCCGAACGCGGCTATCGGGCAGTGCTTCTGCCCGGGGCGACTTCTCTGTCAGACGAGGAACTGTCATCGATCCAGACCTTCGCAGCGGCCGGAGGGGCAGTGATCTGGGACCGCCAGCCGGGGGCATTGGATGCACATGGGCGGTCACGGCCCGAGGCGCCGGTGATCGACGGGGCGAACGTCGTGACCCTCGGGGAACTGCCTGATGATCGGGCACAGTGCGCAGACTCGGTGGGTAACGCGCTGGCGCAGTGTGGCCTCGAACCGCCGATCTCAGTGGACTGTGAGAACGTGGGATTCGTGCCGACCGAGACCATCGTGTACCACAACGGCGACCAGCGACTGATCAGCCTGCAGACCGATACCACGGACTGGGAGCCGGTCCACCCGATGGCGACAATCACGCTTCCCGAGGAGGCCTTCGTCTACGATGTGCGCGAGGGCAAGCCGCTTGGGCTGACGCAACAGGTTACCGCCACGCTTGATCCCATGCACATTCTCCTCTACGCATTGCTGCCGTACGAGGTGCAAGGCATTTCGGTCGAGCCCGAAGCTGCGACGGTGTCGGCGGGCGCTGCTGTGACCGTGCGGCTGGGGATCGACGCAGATGGCGCCGTGGGCACGCACTTCCTGCGCGTTACTCTCACGGCGCCGGATGGCCGGGAACGGCAGGGCTTCGCCAGAACCGTGGCGGCAGAGGCCGGAGTGGCGGAGACCGTGCTGCGGTTTGCTCTGAACGATCCCGCGGGACGGTGGATCATCACGGCTCGGGACGCCGCTACCGGAGTTGTCGGCAGCGCAGCCCTGGAGGTGCTCCCATGATCTGCCGACATGGCCTTGCACTGCTGCTGGTGTTGGTGAGCGTCTCCGCGAGCCCCGCGGCCGAGCTGCTGTCGGAGCTGCGCGTCGAGGCGCAGCAGGAGATCGCCCAGGCGGCGCGCGTCGAAGTGACGACCAGAGTGATCGCGGGGAAGGGTGACGCGCGTCACCAGCAAGTGACGGAAACCACGGTCACTCTGACCACCGGCGAAGCGACGTACGGCCTGCAGTACGCGTGCCTCGAAGACGACCAGGGGCGACGCTTGCCGATGGGCTCGCCGCTGTCAGAAGTGGGCATGATCACGCCTTCGCCAGCCAACTGGTACACGGGTGGATTCTTCGATGTCATCGTGGACGCGATGGGTCTGGCGCAACTGCCGGCAACCGTCGAGCCGCTGGAGGCCTGGCCACATCCGGCGGGTGAAGTGGTCGTCGACCTGCGCGTGTTTGCCTTCGATCCGGTGCTCTATACGGTGGTCGATCTGCCCGCCGGCGAGGCGCGCGAGCTGAAGCTGCTGTGCTACCCGAATTCGTTCCAGGTGCCGCGGGACCGCTGGATTACCACCGCCCGCCGTGACCTGCAGCACTATGACGATCTTCGGGAGACAGTCGAGCGCGACGAGAGTGCCTGGATACTCTACACGGATCGCGCCGCAGATCCGTTGGTCAGGCCGAGCAACGGGCCGTCTGCCCTCGTGCTGCTGCCGGAGCAGTGGGCGAGCGTCGAGCTGGCGATGGGCGTGTCTCCTCGGCCCGACTGGCCGGTTGTGCAGAATTATGGCATAATCACTACGCTGATTCCCGAGACCGATGAGCGCCGTCTTGCGCTTGCCCTCATCGACTTCCTGCCCAGCACCTGGACGCAGGCCCGTGCGACGCTGGCGGAGGAGTGCCCGGAGATTCAGGCGAAGCTTCGGGGCCTGCTGAATGAGCCGTTGGCCGATGGGACAGTACACCAGGAGGCACCACCGTGACACTGAAGAGTTTTCTGGCGACCACAGTGCTCGCCGGAGCATTGCTGTATGCGACGGGTTCAGTTATCAAGGCAGCGAACGGGGACGAGACCCTTTCGGCTATCGTCATCTCCGCCGATGCCAGTGAGAGCCTGCAGGGCGCTGCGACCGTGCTTGCCGATTACATGGAGCAGTCGACCGGCACGGCGGTGCCGGTTATGATCGATGGCAACGCTGAGTATGCTGCTCTCCCCGAGAACGCCCCGGTCATTCACGTCGGGCCAACGTCCTATGTGCGATCGCTCTCGATCGAGTTCGGCGATCTCGACGATGAGGGCTTCGTGATCCGCACAGTCGGCGACCGGCACGTTGTGATCGTCGGGCCAAGCGACCCTGGCACCGTCTTCGGCGTGTACGAGTTTCTTGAGCGATACGTGGGCGTGCGCTGGTTGATGCCCGGCCCCGACGGCGTCGTGGTGCCCCAGCAGCGTAGCATCGGAGTACCCCAGGCAGACATCCGACAGGAGCCCGCTTTCTTCTCCCGCAGGTTCAGCGGCCTGACCACGAAGGAAGAGGGAGAATGGCAGCGCTTCGTCCGCATGAGCAGCCGCATCCGGTTCCATCATAACCTCAACAAGCTCTTCCCGCCCGAAACCTACGGCAGCACGCATCCCGAGTTCTACCCGCTGGTCGATGGACAGCGGCGGGTGCCGACCTCCAACGGTGACTACAAGTGGCAGCCATGCTTCTCCGCACCCGGGATCGTGGACGAAGCCGCCAGAGTCATCTGCGAGTACTTCGACGAGAACCCAGCGGCCCTGTCATACTCGCTGGGGATCAATGACGTGGGCAGCCCCGGCTGGTGCCAGTGCCCGGAGTGCAGCGCCGCATACAGCGGCGAGGAGAACTTCATCGGGACCCCTGATTACTCCGAACCCTACTATGCGTGGTGCGGAGAGGTCATCGAGGCGGTTCTCGCGGAGCATCCGGACAAGTGGTTCGGCTGCCTCGCTTACAACAACGCCATCAACCCACCGTCACAGGCTCAGGTCCATCCGAGGCTTGTTCCGTACACAACTCTGGACAGGATGCAGTGGGCCGACCCGGAGCTGCGTGAGCTCGGGCACGGACTGCAGGAGCGATGGGAGCAGTCAGCCTCGTCGATCGGTTGGTATGACTACATCTACGGCCGCCAGTACAGTCTGCCGCGCGTGTACTTCCATGTGATGGCCGAAAACCTGCGCTACGCCCAGAAGCACGGCGTCAAAGCCTTCTACGCCGAAGCCTACCCGAACTGGGGCGAGGGTCCCAAGCTCTACATCGCGGCCAAGTTGCTGTGGAACCCCGAGGCGGACGTGGACGAGTTGCTGCAGGATTGGTATGTCAACTGCGCCGGAGAGGACGGTGCGGGCGATCTCGCCAGCTATTACGAGCACTGGGAGGACTTCTGGACGCGTCGGGTGCTCACTTCGGAGTGGTTCGGTCGCAGCCAGTATCTGGACTTCCATTCACAGCGCTATATTGATGAAGTGACTATGGAGGAGATGGCCCAGTGCCGACGCTGGTTGCAGTCGGCTCTGGACAAGACGCACACATCCGGGCAGAGGGCGCGTGTGAGCCGGCTGCTGGAGTCTCTGGTTGGCTACGAGAGCGCAGTGTTGTATCACAAGGCGAACACGGGCGATGTCCCTCCCGCACAGATGCTGACCAGCTTCCTGCAATTGCAGCCGCCCGAGCCACAGCGCGTGCAGGCGCAGGCGCTGCTCGACGTTCTCGAGGGCCGAACACAGCCAGTCTCCAGGAATGCCTCATTCGAGACGGGGGCCGATGAGCCCGATAATTGGATGCTCTGGGTGAAGCCACTCGGCGACCCGCCCTACGGGACAATGGACTGGGTCGAGGCGCCGGACAGCCGAACCGGAGACAGGTGCGTTCTGATCGAGGCGCTCAAGCGAGGAGGCACCGTCCAGGCCGTCGGGGCCAGCCCCGGGCGTTATCTCATGCTCGTGGGCTACCGCCTGCCGAACACGCTGGAGCGCGACCAACTGGAGATGTCAGTGCTTCTCAAGGACTCGCAGGGGCGTGACTTGAGCTTCGGCATGCAACCCCGGGCGGTCCACGTGCGTATCCGACCAGGCGGGTGGCGCACGACCGCGCGCCCCTTCATTGTCCCCGAGGAGGTTGGGGGCAAGGCAGTCGCCGTGGTTCAGTTCGCTGCCGTCCTGTCGAACATGGAGCAAGGGGAACAGATCTACCTCGACGACGTCGGCATCTACCGACTGGGCGACTGATCCGCGCGCGGCAGGAAACGGCGCACGACACGGATGAGGTTGGCCGGGTATTCACAGTACCACTCGTGGTGGTAGACGCCCAGGTCGCCGGTCCGCTCAGAATAGTAGCGCTCTCGCCATGACCAGCCATTGGCTCGCCCGACCTTCGCGACGCGCTCGAGAGAGCGGAGGAGGCCGGGCGTGTCACCCATCCGCGACCGGGCCCAGCATTCGAGGTACCACACGCGCCCCATGGCCGCCAGGTCGTGCCGGTCAATCTCCTGCATCTCCCAGTCCTCGTAGGTCTCAGGCCGCGTGGCGATGCCGGTCGGGATTCCGCTGTAGATGAAGTCCGGGTTATCCTCAAGTTGCGGCCAGAGGATTGCGGTCTGGGTCTCGTCGGCGACACCGGTCGCGATCGCGGCCCAGTCGACATCGGTGAGACCGTGGTGACTGATGGGCCCGTGCTGCGGATGGATGTACTCGACACAGTGGTCGCCGGCCCAAAAATGGCTGCGGAAGGCTGCCCTCAACCGCTCGGCTGCCTGCTGACAGGCGGCCGCCGGCAACATCTCCCCCACCGCGTCAAACAACCCGGCGGCCCGTTGCAGAGCATGAACACAGTAGCACTGGTTGACGCCATCGAACTCCAGACGCGTCGGTCGCTCGACGTAGAACCCGCCGCCGGGCATCAACCCCTCGGGGGTGATCTGCGCCAGCAACCAGTCCGCCGCCGGCAGCAGCCAGGGCAGCTGGCCAGCCAGCCAGGCGCGATCCCCCGTGTGTGAGTGGATCGCCTCCGCCAGCAGTATGAAAGTCACATTAGCCAGAGTGCGCAGCGGATTCCCCGGAACCCAGTGGACGAATAGCGCCCCGTCGGCTTTGACGTCCAGCGGACATCTTCCCGGCGCTGTCGTGCACTGCCCGGCCTGATCGGGGAGAATGGCGAACGGCACCAGCCCGTCCTCACGCTGGAACCGCTTCACATACTCCCAACTGGCCAGCACTTCCGCCGTCCTGCCGAGCCACAGCAAGGCCTCGGCGGATTGGCCCCAGTCGAGCCCGGGGAAGGTGTTGTTCCCGCCATGCCCCTTGCCGTCCGCGCACACCGAGAAGTAGCCGAAGAAGACACTCGGGTTCAGAGCGGCCAGGACGTTCTTCTCCGCCGCCTGACGGTAGGCTTCGGCGATGGGCGGGGCCAACCCGTCCGGGACATTGATATCCACGGCTCACTCCTTCACTATGCGCACTCTTCTGGGAACGGACCTCAGGGCAGGTAGCGACGCGGGAACTTGACGATGGCCGTGTAGCATGGCGACACCGCGTTGCACGGCCGCGCCTTGCCGACCTGTGACAGCAGGTGCAGCGCGTCCCAGCGGTCGTAGCCAAACTCCTCCTCGAGCCAGAGGATCATCTCCACCCACCCGATACGCATCACATCCAGCATTGGCCGCGCACTGGCGACGGTGATCAGCCAGTCATCGTTGATGATCCTGGGCCAGCGCAACTCATGGCCCTTGATGACCTCGCAGGAGAAGCGCACGCCAGCGGTGGTCTCGAGCGCGCCCCCGGCGATCTCACCCTCGCCCTGGGCGGCATGCGCGTCGCCGAACATCAGCAGCGCGCCGGGGACGTTCACGGGCAGGTGCACCTGGGCGCCAGTACACACCTCCGGGCAGTCCAGATTGCCCCCGTGGTTGCGCGCATCAACGGTATTGATGTGCTCACCCCAACGCGGGGCCACTCCGATGCACCCCAGGAAAAGGTGGATGGGAATGCTCACCTCGCCGATCCGACTGTCGGGCAGGGCGACACGCGCCAGCCCGGCGTCGACATCGAGCGCCCACTCGTACCTGCGCCCGGTGATCGGGGGTTTGAGCCCCGTCGGGCCGACGAAATGCATGTCGTCACCCAGCACCGCCAAGTGCTCCTGAACGGCACCGAAGGCATCGGGCCGATTCACGTCGACTGCGTGCAAATGGACCACCAGCGTATCCCCCGGCTCCGCGCCCTCGATGTGAAAGGGCCCGGTGACGGGGTTGTGCGGCAGCAGGCCCTCTCCCGGCTGGCGCTGCGACGAGGGTAACTGCTCCCCAGCCATGTCACCATTGGCCGAGTCCGGCGTCCAGGTCTCCACCACCGTTCCCGGCTCAATCCTCATCGCTGCCGGATGGGGCCCGTAGGTGTAGTAGAACATCTCGGGCTCATACTGGACCGCTGGTATGCTCAGTTGAGTTCCCTCCCTGTGCTATCCCTTGCGCAGGCTCACTCGGGCCACTGTGCCGGCTCGCGGAACGGTCCGTTGCTCAGCAGCTCCTCCGTCTCCGGGCTGATGTAGCCCCAGGCGTAGATCGCTACCCCCTGCCCGTACCGGCGTGCCAGGGCGATGCGCTCGATCCAGTCGCGCGGGCCGGCGGCAGCGTGTTGGTCGGGCATGCCCCCGATGGCAGGCACGAACAGGCAGCTCTCGCCGACCGCTCCCGCCTGCTTGCCCACCAGTCCCGCGTCACTGCCGTTCTTGCCGTAGTTCATGGTGGTGATCAGATCCAGATACTGGGCGAAGCCAGCCCAGTTCTGCCCGCACTGCCGCCGGGCGTAATCCGGATCCACAAAACAGTGGGCCATCACGATAGCGTCGGGCTTGGCCTGGTGCACTGCTTCGGCCACTTCGCGCACGGTCTGGGTGATGTGCTCAGCGCGCCACTCCTGCAGCGCCGCACTCCGCTCCGGATCGGCCCACGGGTCGCCATCCAAGACGTCGAACCCGTAACGCTCACGCACCTGCTCGCGGCATCGCTCACAGGTGCAGACCGCTCGACCGTCCGGGTACCGGATGTAGTCAAGTCCCAGACCATCCGGGTCAATGACGGTCATGGCTTCGACCGCGAGCTTGACCAGATACTCCCGCACCTCCGGATGCGACGGTGCCGGGAAGAGCCGGTCGCGCTTGGGGTCGAGCGGATGACGCTGCGCCAGGAAGCCGGACGGCAGGTCATCGCGCATCGGATCGCCCGGCGTGATGTCATGGTAGAAGGCCAGGTAAGGAATGATCCGCACGCCACGTTTCCGCGCCTCTTGCGCCAATATGTTGCGCCCGTCACTGCCCTGCCATGCGGGCAAAGTGGGCGCCAGTTGGCTCGGATATGTCACCATGTGCCATCCGCCGAGCGATGGATACATGGTGTTGGCGCCGATGCGATGCAGGCGGTCGAGCACGGAATTCACCTGTTCGAGCGTCAGCCCGCCACCGTGGTAGATGGCCCGGATCTCGCGGTCCGTAGTGGGCGAAGCCACCTGCCAGAAGGCCGCCCTCGCCTCTGCGGACAGCGGTGCCAGCGCGGAGCCCACGCGCTCGGAGATACTGGCCAGCCGCTGCTCACCGTCCACGACGGGTCCGGCCGCCGCCTCCGCCCTCAGCAGTTCCAGCAGTCGGCTGGCTTCAGCGGCGACCTGCTGCGCCCCCGCTACATCTGCGCCCTGCTCACCAGTCGCCGCCAGGGCCTCGTTCAGCCACTGCAGGTGCTCACCCATCAAGGCTGCTGCCGAGCCCAGCACAGACTCCACCAACTCAACATCGTCGTACCAGAGCGTGCCGCCAGCGAGACGCGCGGTGCAGGTGACGTAGATCTTCTCGATCTGGTGCGCGGGGTTGGGGTCCACTCGCACCCGCACCCGGTGCCAGTCAAAGGTGCCGGGCTCAATGCGGTGGTAACCGTGGGTGGCAGCGCTGTAGGGCTCGTCGCGGTAGAGCACGTGGACGTAGAGGAAGGCGTGGCTGTCGCCGCTTAGCTGCATCCCCTCCGCGCGCACCCACGCCGATACCGTGAACGGTCGCCCCTCCAAGCCTGTCAAGGTTTGCCGAGCTCCGCGCGCAACGCCATCGCCATCGAATCGCGCCGAGCGCTCTCCACCGTGGGCCACTTCCGCGTCCACGGCGGCGTCGTCCAGCCCGTTCGGGGCCTGCCAGGAGCGGGGCAGGTCGCCCGCGATCTCCTCGAAGCCCGGGTTCGCCAGCATGTTGGGCATATCTGCGTGCGCGATCGCGGCCGCGAAGACCAGACCGGCTGCTATTGACCTCAACATCCGTCGCTGCTCCTCCCTGGATCGCCCCGCTCGGCTTGCGCCTGGCTATTGCTGCTCACGCGGCTGCTCCTCGATGGTCTGGCCATCTTCGGTGAACTGCACGAAGCTCGCCTGCTGGTCGGGGTCGGCGACGAACGTCGGGCGTGTCCACCACAGGTTGTCGGCGTTGTTGCTGCCCTTGCCGTCAGTGGCGATGCTGACGAGGATCGGCTGGCCCGCCAGATGTCCGACAGGGATGCGCCAGCGGTGGACATCGTTGTCCCAGATGTTCTTGGCATACTTGTCCATGCCCTCTTCCCAGTCGGGGTTGGGCCACGGCCCGGCGCTATACTCGTGAACCGGCCGGCCGTTAATGTAGAGCCGGCCTATCTGTCCGTTCCCGTACCGATCCACTGCGTTGCGCAGGTAGACGTTCAGGGCTGATGTGGCGTCGGGAACGCGGACGAGATAGTCCAGCGTGGTCTCGGCGTCGCCGCCAAGGTTCAGGTAGCGGAAGTCCAGCGCAGCTTCCTCGCCCGGCACTTCCCAAGGGCGGATCAGGACGCGAGTGAACTCCCCGCCCCGGTCGAGACCGCTGGCGAGCATGATGTAGCGGGCGATCTGGTCTCGTTCGCCGAAAGCGGTGGCCAGACCCGGCGCCTCAACGCGGCCCTCGATGAAGACGAAGGTCGAGGGGAATGGCACGTCGAGCGTCATGGGCTCGAAGGGGCCGTCGCCCTCGCCCACAGGCGGATCGACAGGCTGGTCATTGATCAGCACCTGACCGAACTTTGCGTTGGCGAGAAGAGTGATCTGGCCCTGCGCAGGGCCGTCGTCGCCGACCGGAGCGAGGCCGAGTACCGTGAAGTCATCGGTCTCGTAGAAGCGGTTGATGCGCACGCCCTCTGGCAACTCAGTGACCTGGACCTTGGTGCGATCGTGGGAGCCGGGCACGAGCGCGTAGTGGATGTCCGGGTCGAGGCCCATGATCCTGCCATCGGCGGCAGCAGGCCAGCCGGGGATCGTCAGGTCTGTGCGCAGTTGGTTCAGTCCGGCGACGCGCTCATACAGCGACTTTCCGTCCGGGCCGACCATGCGGTGCCTGTTGGCGTCCGCGTAGTAGCGGTATTGGCGACCGGCCTCATCCTCATACACGCATGCCAGATCGTCTGCCAGGCGCTCGGGGGTGAAGACTGGCTTGAGTTGGCGAGCGGCGAAGAGCTGAGCGCGCTGCTTCATCTGCACCATGACGCCACGGGTCGCTCGCAGGTCGGCGGCGGTGCAGGGGAACTGCGCCATTCCGCCGAGGGAGTCTGAGCAGGCCATGATGACATGGCGCAGGAAGTTGCTCTCGGCACGGATGGTCGGCACCCAGGGGCGATGCTGCGGCCCGAAGATGTAGGCCGAGACCGGGCGCATGCGCTCCATCCACCACTCGCGAGTGCGATCGACGCCCCAGACCTGCTGAAAACGCAGCGGCCATCGCACGGCGAAGGCGATGGCGTCGGGGCAGTACTCCGAGGCCATGGGGATGGTCGGGTTGCGCGTCTGCAACTCCTGGAACATGGCGACGCTGCCCTGGGCGCCGAACTTGCCGTCGATGACACCGTTGCCGAAGTCGCCGACATAGCCGCCAGTATCCTCGTAGTTGGCGTCGGTGCCGGTGGCGCTATTCCACTCGATCATCATGTCGGTGTGGTAGCGGCGCCAGCCGGCCGGCAAGGGGTCGAGGTAGACGAGCTGGCCCTCCTTCAGGTCCTCGAGCCTCGTGCGTGGCATCATGTACTTCCAGAAGCTTCTGATCGTGCGAGGCAACGCGAATTCGCCGACGCCGTCGCGCTGGTAGACGGGTGACTTGTAGTTCACGCAGTAGGTGTTGACGTACGCCATCGTGTGGAAGCCGTGGCGCTTGAGAGCGGCCACGCGCTCGACGTAGCCTTCTCGGGGCTCCATGTCCGGGTGGTCCTGGTCAAATACGGGCGCCCTCGCGTTCCACTCGTGGAAGAGCACGGTCTCGGGGTCGAAGTTGGCCGCGATCTCCCGATAGGCCTCATTGGTCTTGTCGAAGTGGTCGACGATGATGCGGATGCGGTCGGCCCAGGTGTTGGTCGCGCGGGCTTCCAGTTCCTCGGCGAAGACTGAGGCATACCAGTTCTTGTATGGAGTCATCGCGTCGACCCAGCCGCCCGCGAAACCGTCCAGTCGCCAAGTCACCGAGTCCGCGCTGGTATGGTCCTCGAAGGGCATCAGGTTCTGGCTCTCGAGGGCTACTGAGAAGCTGGTGCCCGACCAGTTGAGGAAGAACCCTTGAGGGTGGAATTGCTCGTCCTCGATCCAGAGCCCCAGACTGCCCTCCGCGCCCTCGATGCCGACCACGGGGGCCTCCCAGAAGGGCTGACCGATGAGCGTGATGAGCGCGGGCGACATGTCGGAGGTGTACATCACGCCGCCGAAGCTGGGCACGTAGAAGCGATGGCTCGAGGCAAGGTTTGCCAAGGGCACCTGCAGGCCGTAAACGCCTCCGTCGGGACTGCTGGCCGAGGCGCGGTAGAGCAGCTGACCGGAGCCCTGCTCGACCCACATCTCAACGGTCAGCGTCTCGTCGGGGAATTGGGTCTCGCCATTGGTCAGGCCTCGCCAGGTGGCTCGGACGCCGCGTTTGATGCGCCGGGCCTCGTAGGCAGAGTCAGGATGCGGATGATGCATGGTGGGAAAGCTGGAGCCCGCCTCGATATTCTGGTTCATCGTCTGCGTGCCCCATGGCGTGTGAAGAGCCGCTGCCTTCTCGGGGTCGCCAGTGAGGTGCCCCATCCCGCAGGGGATCGCGACATCGGCCGTCGCCGGATCGGCATGCACTTCGCCTGTAGCCAGGCTGCGCAGGCCGACGATCACTCCGTCCTGGACGGTGGCCGCCAGCCGGGGGGAGCGGATAGTGAAGGAGCGCTCGCCCATGGTTACTTCGGCTTGTTGAGCAAGGGCGAGACAGGCGATCAGGGATGCGCTCAAGACGGCGAGTGTCCGCGTCAGGTGAATGGGCATGGTCATCCTCCTCGGCGCTCGACTCGGACCGCCTATCGTATACGACGCCGCATGGCCGAAAACCTGCCAGCGGGAGGAATCCACCTGCGCTGGGGCGTAATGCCGGGCATATCGGAAACGAGGTGTCGCCGGCACGATGGCATCAACCCGCTCGACGTTCCTCGACTTCGCAGTGTTGGCCCTGTGCGTGATCACGCAACTTGGCTGCGCCATGGTCGGCAGCGCCGCGTCCCCTGACGGACTGTGGCGACTGGATGAAGCGAAGGGCGATACCGCCCGGGAGGCTTCCGGGAACGGCCCCGACGGCACAATCGTCGGGGCGAAGTGGACACGCGGCGTCTCAGGAGCCGCGCTGGAGTTCAGCGGCGCGGATCACCACGTCGACATCATCACCGACGACGATGCTGCCCGCGATGAGTTCACGATTTCCTTCTGGGCAAAGTGGCGCGGCGGCAACGGACAGATGCCCATTGAGACCCTCGATTCTGCAGGCAACACAACGGGGTATGTCTTCTTCGTCTCAGGCAGCTTCTGCGTGAACTTCGCCGGTGACAAGGAGTTCTATCCCGACAACGAGGCGCTCGCTGCCGACAAGTGGGCGCTGTATACCGTTACTCATTCAGCCGGCACCGTAACACTGTATGTCGACGGTTCCCCGGTCAGCACCGATCAGAGAACATATCAGATCCACGGCTCCTTCCGGCTGGGGCGAAGTGCCGACCCGTACAAGTATCTGGGTGACATCGATGAACTCGCGGTCCATTACCGCGCGCTGAGCGCCGACGAAGTCCGGGCGAGCTTCGACGCGATGCGCGACAAGCTCGCCCAGGCCGAGGAAGACCCCGATGCCCGGAAGGTCGCGCTGCCCGACGGGTTGGGTGGGGCTGAAGACGGAGCATGGTCGGTGCGGGTGACCGTGACATCCGACCTCGCGTTCCCCCGAGTTCCCATGGACCCCAAAATCAGCTTCGGGGGAATGCCGGGACGCCTTGACCCCAACTCAATCGAGGTCATCGACGTGGCCACCGGAGAAGCGGTGGCGAGTGCCATCGAGGACTTCCAGTATGGCGACACGGGGCGCGTGGAGTGGGTCATCGAGAACCCCACCCACAGAGAATACGAGATCCGATTCCGGACCATGAAGCAGCGGCCCGCACTCGTGCCCCGCAAGTATACGCCACGGATCGGCGTCGGCGATCTGCTGCGCTACAACGCGGGCGAGCCGCGTCCGATAACCCCCATATACCTGACGGGGCTGGTGGACGTCGACCAGGATGGGAAGCGAGACTTGCTCGGGATGTGGAACTACGCCCACCGCCCCGGCGACGCGTGGAGCGGCCCGGTCTACTACCCGCGCGTTGGCAGCGTCGACGAGTTTCGCTTCGGCGAGATGGTGCGCCTGCCCGGGCTGCCTGCCGCAGTCTATGCCACCTTCGCGGCGGGTGATGTGAATGCGGACGGGCTGGTCGACCTCGTGCGCACCAAACGTGGCGCCGCCTCGGTGGGCTTGCACCTGAACACGGGAAACGTGACTGAGGGGGGCATTCCTACGTTCAGCCGAGCCGGCACCACGCCCGCCCAAGGGGGCGACTGGATGCCCATACGCGTCGTCGACCTCGACGCGGACGGCGCGTGGGACCTGACGCTCGGGAAATGGCGCGTCTACAACGAGGGGGCCGAGACGGGGGCTCTGGGCGAAGGCGCAGAAAGCGCAATCTACATCCGGAACACCAACGCGGATGGGTGGCCATTCTCCGCAGCCGACGCGGCGGCACTGAGCACTGGAGGCGTCGGCACCGACTTCCTCGACATCGACGGGGACGGACGGCTCGACGCCGTGAGTCTGGTGCCTACCGCTTCCGAACCCGGCCTGAGCGGGTTCGAGATCGGCTGGCAGAAGAACCTGGGTGGCACGCCGCCGGAGTTCGGGGATGTCGAGCTACTGGGCGAGATCAACGCTCAGGCCTGGCGTCCCACGCAGATCGCGGCCGTGCGCACGCCGCCACGCCAGGGACTTCTCGTGACCACCCGCGACTACCAGCGAGTGATGTTCTTCGAGCTGCTCACACCCGATGACGACGGCGCGCGCTTCCGCTTGTTCGGGACGGCCCAGTCCGACGCGGCGATCATGTCTCTGAGCGATCAGGCCGCACCATTTGTGTGCGACTGGGAGGGTGATGGCGATCAGGACCTGCTGGTGGGAGGAGGCTACGGATGGCCCCGGATCGCGATCAATGAGGGCGACGACGAGCATCCCGCTTTCGCGGAGGCCCAACTGATCATGTCCGGAGGCAAGCCAATCCGACTTCTGCGGGACGAGATACTCGGGCCGCCTGCCTGCTGGCACAACATGGGGTACACCTTCCCGGCATATGTCGACTGGGACGCCGATGGATTGCCGGACCTGATCCTGCCCAATGAGACCAACCGCATCCTCTGGTACAAGAACATCGGCACCCGGCAGGCACCTGAGTTTGGCGAGCAACGGCAGATCATCGCAGACGGGTATCCCGACTCGCCCCAGTTACGCACCGCCACCGCCGAACTCGTGGCCGGCCACGCTCACGTCTACCCTCCGGACGAGAGCCAGCCGTTCTACTGGCGCTCGGGCTGTGGCTTCGCAGACTTCGATCGCGACGGCTTGATCGACATGGTGGCCAGGAACTGGAGTAAATACAGCTTCGGTCTGTTCATGCAGTATCGTGGCGAGGATGGGGCACTGAGGCTGAAGAGGCAGCACAATCTCAGTGTGAGCGGCGGGGGCACTTTCCACGGCACGCGCCCCAATGCCATCGACTGGGACGGGGACGGTCTGCTGGACATCGTTTACGCCAGGGCCACGAACGATCCGACCGCGGACACGATCTTCATCGCGCGCAACATCGGCACGAACGAGGAGCCGATCTTCGAGGCCGAGCGGCCGCTGCGGTTCTTTGGCGAGCCCATCTACATTACGCGACACGGGCCGCACCCGTGGGCCGGCGACTTCGATGGCGACGGCAGGCCAGACCTGCTCTGCTACACAGAATGGAGCGTGTATCCGTTCTATACGCACGCTGCCATCGAGATGCCGCAGCGCCCTGAGTTCACACTCGGTCAACCGCAAAGGGCGCCCGTGCAAGCGCGCGAAGAACCGTGACCTGTGGCCACAAAAGTTCACGCCTCACAGGTTCTGCAGGGCGAGCACCTTCCCCGAGCCGGTGACCAGGAACAGGCCCTCGGCCCACGCGGCGTCCGTGACCCCATCGATCTCCGACAACCAGGCCACTCCTCGGCCGTCAGCGTCGAGGCGGACCGCGGCGCTGTCGGTGACGGCGATGACTTCCTGGCGGGGGCCGCCGTCCAGTGTGATCGGCAGCAGCCGCAGGACCGGGCCGCCCAATGGTCTCGCCCACTGGATTGAGCCGTCGGCCGCCAGACAGTAGGCGTATTCGCTGGCCGAGCCGGCGACAACCGTCTGCTTGCCATCGCCCGTGAAGTCGGCGCCGCACAACGCGGTCACCACGTCCCCAAGCGGGGTCCGCCATCGCTCGGTGAGCTGACCCGCGTTACTGTCATGCGCGAAGACGTTGTTGAAGTTGGTGCCGCAGATGACCGCGAGCACGCCGGCGCCGTCGAGATCGGCCACCGCAACGGCAGTGAGCGCGGAGGCCCAGCCGTCATTGCCGTGCGAGCCCAGCCGCGTCCCCTCGGCGTCAAGTATGCTGACCTCGCTGATGCAGGTGATCTTCGCGGGGCCGCCGACGATCTCCATGCCGCCATCGCCGGTCATGTCCCACGCCAGCAGTGAGGTCATGACACCGTACTTGGTGAAGCGCCACAGCAGCGAGCCATCGCTGTCGAGGGCATGCAGGTTCATGTTCGCCGCGCCGAAGACCACCTCGTCGCGACCGTCACCGTCGATGTCAGCCGCAATCACCTTCTCGACCTCGCCGGCCTTCCAGTAGCGTCGCCAGTAGGGGTTGTCGGTGGCCGCGCCCTCGTAGCTCCACAGCTGTTCCCCATCGCGGCCCAGGCAGTAACATCTGCGGTCGTCGGAGCCAGCGACGATCTCCAGCTTTCCGTCGCCGTCCACGTCCGCAGTGCACACCGAGTTAATCTTGCCGTCGGCCGCGAACTCCCACATCAGCGCCCCAGCATCGTCGAGCAGGCATACGCGGTTATCCTCGCAGCCCACGATCACGCGCCGCTGGCCATCGCCCTCCAGGTCCGCGACCGCCACGCTCAGTGCCGGCGCGCCCACGTCCGCCTGCCAGCGGACGCCCATGCCCTCCGCCCCGGCGAAGGGCGCCGCGCGGGGCGTCAGGCGATCAGTCGTGTGCAGCGAATCGATCGTCGCCCGCAGTTGCCTGGTCAGCAGCCCGGGCTTCGGGCCGGTGAACTCGCTGCGGCCAGGCGCAAGCTCCTGCTCGACACCGGCCAAGGTGAAACGCACTGGCTCGTCGCCGACGAACGCCACGCCCTCGCCGGTCACCGGGTTGAGCTCGAAGCTCAGCGGCGCCTGTGCGCGCAGGCTCAGTGGCCCGTAGTCGAGGCGCGTCGCATCACGTGCTACCACGCGGTCAGCGCTGAGCACGACTGCCTCCGCATCCGTGTCCAGCCCAGCCACCGTCGCCCCGGGGCGCAGTGCAACAACCGTCACATCCTCGTCGGCCTGCCCGCGAATTGCCCACGCGCGCTCGTAACGCTCGAGCCGGTAGTCGCGCACGCGCTGCGTGCCCGAGACTGACAGCAGGTTGGCGACGCTGCGCACCTCCCCGGCCCGCATGGATCCCGCGGTCTGCTGCTGCAGGATGTTGACGACCGGCTCGGCATACTTGTAGTCGACCCACCACTTGCCGAAGTTGTCGCGGTCGCGGACCATGCTCAGCGACTGCGCGCCCGAACTGGCGATGGTCAGCGCATCGACCTGCTCGCCTCCCGTCGGCCCGAGCACGGCGTCCTCGGCCTCGATCGCCAGCGCCTCACCGCCCGGGCCGCGCAACTGCAGCCGGTCGACCAAGGTTCCGGCTCCCTCGCGCAAGGTGAGTGTCACCTCGTGCTCTCCGGCCTCCTCGACGCTGAGGGCGAGGGTCGCGGCGGTCAGGTCGGTTTGCGACACGTGCAGCTCTCCGACGCGATTCCCGTCGAGGTCCACGTACAGTGAATCATTGCCGGAGTGCGAGCCGCGTGCATCAACCGTGAGCATCCAGGCGCCCGCGTCGAGCGTAACTGGCCAGCGGACCTCGCCGGCCTTGGTCAGGTACTCGACGACCTGCCCTCCTCCGGCACCCGCCAGGGCCACCGGCTTGACCGTCCCCCGGCCGCTCATCGGTCGCTGGGTCACGCGCAGATCGGGACCGTCGAGCTCCGGTTCGCCCAGAGTCCGCCAGTAGCAGCGCGTGCTGTACTGACCGTCTTCGAGTGCCTGCAACTCATCGACCACCAGGAAGTACTCGCCCTTGCGCCACAGTATGTGGCGCCGCCAGTCGAGGCCGTTGTAGTCGGGCACGGAGGTCTGGGTCAGGCCGAAGGCATTCAGGTTCGCGGCCGTGTCCAGGGCCGCCAGTGGCGGCGAGGCCGCGCCCATGCCGTCTCGCAGCACGGTCACCGTGTTGTGGTCGCGCATGTTCGGCCCCTCGGCGTAGGACATGTCGACCAGCCAGGTGCGCCCGTGGGCGGTCATCTGGGTGATGCCATTGGTGTCGAAGTGTCCGTGGCTGCCCATGCCAATCCCGTCGATGAGCAGATACTCGTCCTGAGGATCGAAGCTGGCGCGGAAAGAGAGTTTGTCAAAGCAGCGTTCCAGCGGAAGGTTGGGCTCGGGCTCGCTCGGCATGGTTTCGTGCAGCCGGTAGAAGCCACTATCCATGGGCGCGACCGCGATGCCCAGCAGGTCCGTCGGCTCGACGGACTCAACGCCGCGCGCAAGGTCGTCGACTCCCGAAGTGCCCGCGCCGTAGTGCTTGTCGGTCATCCACTGGTAGCGCCCGTCACCGTAGCGCCAGGCGGCGAGCCGCATGATTTCCGCCGGGAAAGACCATGCAGTCCAGCAGTCGCCGCTGAGCGTACCCCAGCCGAGGTTATCGACCGCGATCATGGCCCGGTCGGCCGCTACACGGAACTGCCCGTTGTCGAAGATTGTGGTGTCGCCGCTGGCCAGCGCCCACCAGGCGGTCTGGTAGAGCGTGGTCCATTCATATTGGTTGCAGTCGCACATGGGCTTATGGAACTGCGACTGGGTGGTGAACAGTTGGCGCGCCCACTGCATGTATTGCTCGCCCTCGTCCTGCAGGCCCCACGTCAGGAGGTAGCGCCCCCCGAACCAAGCGTCGAGACCGGGCAGCGTCTGGTGATTGTGCCGCACGCCGCCCTGCTCAATGCCGCTCTGGAAGAAGCCGTAGCGGGTGCCCTCTTTGGAGCGCAGCAGGTAGAGCAGGTGGTTGGCGATGCGCAGGCGATCCTCGTCAGTGAACAGTGGGCTCTCCTCTATGCGGTCCCATGCCACGACAGCTCCCCACAGGTTCATGTGCGTGCCCGAGCCGGGGCCATCGAGCTCAGCGTGGCGAGCCATATAGAGCTTGAACATCTCGACGTAGTCAGGGGAGCCAGTTGTTGCGTAGTTGTTCGCCATCATCGCCGCGCCAGAGATCAGCCCGCGCCCGTTGTCAAAGCCCACCTGCTCTGCGGTGCGCTTGGCATGGCCAGCTTTGGATTCATCGGATAGCGTCGGGGTCTGCCGGCCCGGCTCGAACGCGAGCACGAAGCCCGGCAGCGACAACGAACGGTCTTCGTGCTGGAGTTCCACGAGCAGCACGTCGACGGCCGAGATGGCGGTCTCCGCGCCCCCCGCGCCCGCGAAGATCACGTTGCGCCCGGTGTTGTAGGGGTTGTGCAGCGAGCGGACAACCACGCGGGCGTCTCCGGAGCGCCAGGTTTCGCGCAGGAAGTACTCGAGATACAGACGCTCGACGAAGGCGTTGTCAGGCACGTTGCCGACAGCGATGATGTGCCACTGGGCAAGGTCCTCGGCGCTCACGTTGTCGGGCGCGCGCACGGGCAACTCCGCCCCGGTCAGTTCCCGGCAACGCGCCTGCAGCCGCTCGACGGCCGGCTGCCAGGCCGTCCCGGTGGGTGCCACTAACAGGGCTTTGGGGACGCCGTCGGTCACGAGTTCGGTCTGCAGATAGAGAGGCTTGACCTGCACGAGAGGCGGCAGGTCATCGGCCCTGAGCATGAGAGGGCTGAGCGCAATCAGGACGAGCAACATGCCAAGCATGGTCATGGCCGACCTCCAGAAATGGCGGGGCCTGCATGGACGGTCCTCGAACGAATTGACTCGCGCGACGGCGGGGCTGACGGCCGGCCGGGTCACTGCAGCCGCTCAATCCAGACGATGACTTGACGTCGCAGGTCGGTCATGTCGACGGTCTCCTCGGCGGCCACGCGCTCGGCTGCAGCTTGCAGCCACGTCTCCGCCCGGGTGGCCACTTCGCGTTTCGCGGGATCGAGCTTCGTGCGTTCAATAGCATTGAGAAGTGTGCTTACGTACCTCACATCGTCAACGCCCTCGCGGAAGCCCTCCCACTGCACCGTGCCAATCACACCGTCCACGGTCTGGTAAGTCATGTTGTGATCGCGGTAGCGGGTGCTGTCAAAGTCGTTCCAACCGTGCCCAAACGAATGCTGATAGGCGTAGTCCATCGCGCCATCGTAGCCGACACTCCACAGCAGCAGACCAAAGTTGCGGCGGTAGGTCTCAGGCTCTTCCACGCCGCACTGCGGATGGCCGTAGTTGAAGATCCGCCCACCCACGCTATGCGCCTTCTCCGCCTCTTCAGCAAGCGGCTGCCCTGACCACACCGGCAGGTCCAGCAGATCGCCCACCAGGTCGAACCAGTCCTTGTAGCACGCCACGAAGACCTTCGCGCCCGACTCATGTACCGCCTCGAACGCGTTGCGCTCGGCCTGCAGCTCCTCCCCCTTCGCCTCGTCGATCCCGTAGACGTAAAGCGTCTCGTAGCCGCGCCCCTCGATGAACTCACGCCATCTCTGCACGCCCTCGCGCAGGTTCGCCAACTCCTCCTCGCTTTTCGGCGCGCCGGTGCCAATCCCCAGCGAATACACGCGCTTCTCGTGCATTCCCGCCTGCTCGCGCAGTTCGAACACACGGGGCAGCAGCGTCTCATCGAGCTTCTGGTAAATCGTCGGGTTCGTCACACCGTGCGCCACCATGTCCCGCATCTCCGCCAGAAACTGATCCTCGGACTTGCCCTCCGACGATATGCTGCCTGCGCCCGATTCGGTGAGCTTCCCGCGGTAGTAGATCGAGTATTCCAGCGCGGAGTCGTCCAGCGTGAAGGGCAGCACTCGCAGCCGCACCGGCAGCTCCTCGGTCATCCCGCCATCCGCGGTCACGGTGATCGTGCCCGAGTATGTACCGGGGGCCGCGTCCTCAGGCACGTGCGCCGTCAGCCACCACTGCTTGAGCCGCCGCGCGGGCATGTTCACCGGCTGGAGCGTCGCCGCGTCCTCCGGCCGCAGATTGGCCAGGTGCGGACTCTCCTCAGTAGAGACATCCAGGTAGCGGTCCGAACCGGCCTCGGCGCGCACGTAGTTGCGCTGCTCTTCATAGTCCACGCGCACGAGGTCGTCGTCCTTGAGCAGCAATTCCGGTGCCGGGATGAGTTGCCCGATGTCGCCGATGCCACGTCCCGCCTGGTACCAGCACTGCACCACCCACGGCTCGATCACGCTCGCGGGCAGCGTTTCGGCCCCGGAGCGCAGGTCGCTGATCTCAAGATCAACCCCGCTCAACTCCTCCACCGCGTAGACCGCGAAGGTCGCCGATTCGTACTCGCCCGGCGTCGCTGTGATCTCGATGCGCCTGTGACTCTTCAGGCCCTGCGGCCAGCGGTTGCTGAGCAGCCTCCTGTTGGTCATCGCGTCCGTGATGAAGATCTCCCATGGCTCCCGCCCGCCGCGCGTTGCCGCCAGCATGGCGATCTCATCAGCCGCGTCGTCCGCCGCACGCTCCAGGCGCGTCAGTCGTCCCTCGAAGGGCGGCCACTGCTCGCGGAAGTTCTCGCCGGTCAGCTTCGCCAGGCCGAACTGCAGGTTGCGCTGCCGGCCCATGAGCCGCCTGACCATCCGGGCCGCGTCCTCCCGCGCCACCTCCGGCAACTGCGCGGCATCCTCAGCGAGGTCCTCCAGCACAGGCTCCAGGGCCAGCAGCCGTGGTCTGAGCATCCCGTTCATCAGCGCCTCGAATTCGAGCGCCTCTATCCGCTCGGCGGTTGCTGCGGCGTCGCGAGTGAACACAATCTGCCCGAAGTTCGCCGTATCGTGGAAGCTTCGCACCAGCGGCGCCCAAGTGGTGTAGGCTGCCTTCGGAGTGCGCGATCGCGAGATGTTGCCTCGCCAGACGTCGCCGGCGGCAACATCGACGCCGAACGCCGCGAAGGGGATCGCGATCTCCAGCGACCAGTAGTCATCCCCGATTTCTGCCTCCGCCTGCCACTCGGCGGTGAAGGCGTTCGGGGAGTTCATGCCGATCTCGTCGTAGCGCGTCCCCAGCGGGTTGACCACGAGGTGGAAGTAGCGGATGCGTTCCTCGAACTGCATGAGAATCGGCGAGTCCGGAGGCACGAGGAATATCTCAATACAGTCGTCGTAGTAGGTGGGGCCGTCGCGCTTGTCGATGGTCGCCTTCAACCGCTCTGGCTGCGGCTCATCGCAGCGCACGCCGATGTAGAGCCGGGTCGCATCGAAGAGCATGTACCCGGTCGTCTGCACCTCGGCCGGACGGTGCAGCGTCAGCGTCTGGAACGGCGTCATCGGCAGCGTACGCGACCACGCCTCATCGGACAGGTCGCCGTCGATCGCAGGCGCGTCCGGCGCATATGTCGCCGCTCCTACCTCGAACGGCAGGCCGGTCGATTGAGCTGCCAACGGCACTGCAGCAAGCACAAGCGCGACAAGCGTCAGCGTGGCTGTCGATCGCGCAAACACGATGACCACTCCCTCAGGCGGTGTCGGTCGGCCAGTCCGGGATGACAGGATACCTTGCGGCACCCTGTGGCACCTTCGCCGCTGGCGCGCCCGACCCTTGTTTCGCCGCCCACACTTGCCCGATCGCAGCACGTCCCGCCGTCAACGGCAGATGAGGGCTCGGCGCTCAGCGCGAGACGTCCCGCTTCGCGTCGAGGTCCACGAGCGATTGATCGCCCAGCTTCAGGCGGCTTCCCCACACCATCGACAGGTCCGATACCTCGCCGTCCTCGACCCTGAGCCACACCAGTCGCGCATCGGTGCTGACTGTCTGACCTTCGTCGGCAGTAAGTATCTCGTATTTGCCCGTCAGGTTCAGAGCGATGTAGTCTGTGGCGTCGCCCACGTTGATGACAACGAGCGCGAGGTCGCCGCGCTCAGTTTGCAGGCTTGCACCATCCGGTTCCCGCTCATGCGGCCATAAGAGCATCGGGAACAGGCCGCCGCCATCATAGTTCTGTATCAGCTTCGCCTTTCCCCCATATTCCTCGGTTGTGATATTGGCATTGCTGCCGAGTATGACCGTGCAATGCTGCTCACCGGCCGCCGACTCCTCCGACGCTGGGATCAGACGAATGCGAGCACCGTCGATCGCCGGCTCCACCACGTCGGTCACAAGCTGCGATGCGATGGGCAGGACCGGCTCGTCGGTGCGTATTTCATCGAAGAGTGCCACGTACTGGCCGGCCACCATCACCGCATGACGGCGGAAGTCACTCAGCCGGTCATAGCACGCTGACGCGTCGCCCACCATGTAGACGACTTTGCCGACGTTGCCGAAAGCCGCGACGTGAGCGTTGGCCGGGATCTGACTCTCTCCGTCAACCAGCAGCGTACTGTGCTCGTGGGTCGCACCTCGCCCGTAGCCGGGATCTCGCAGCAGCCAACGGCCGTTGACATTGAGCATGAAGGAGTTGCAGTCACGCTGGCAGTGGCTGCCGGCCAATCCCGAACGCATGGCGAAGAGCAACGACGGTTCGCCGGGGGTCACGTCGCCCGCAAAGCCACTGCGCGCGATCGTCCACCCGATGTCGCGATAGTGCGCGCCGGGCGACCAGCCACTCGGTGGCTCCTCGACGCCATCGAGCGGCAGCCACAACAGGCCCATGGGCGGCACATACCGGAACGTATGCGTCAGGCCCGTGTCGTGGGCGAGATACCAGTAGGCCAGCGGGTCCCCGCTGCGTGCCATCCATGCCGCCATCGACCGATACGCGCGGGCGTTGTAGCTCGAGTCACAGAAGTTCACGCTGGTGGCGCTCATGGGATCCAGACAGTAGGAGGCAAATCTGAGCGTCTTCGCCAGATACGGGTGGGACACGAGGGCATCGTCGCCGTGGATCGCCAGCGTCCCGGCGAAGGGCATGATGTGGCTCATGGCGTAGCCGCCGTAGGTGTGGCCCTCCACGTAGCCGCCGTCACGGTCGCGCGTGTCGAAGAACTCGTACAGCCGCCGGCGGCTGTACTGGACATACTCCTCTGCTCTGGGATCATCGCCGAGGGTCGCGGCTCCCGCGATGCCCATGCCACCCATGACCACGGCGAACCCGTTCGGCCAGCCGATCTTCTGCGCCCAACCCTCCGTGGCGTCCTTCATGACCGCCGCGGCACCCTTCTCCAGCAGCGCGGAACAGATCTTCTCACGCTCTACCGGGGTCAGCGCGTCATACAGGAAGTCGTAGGCAAAGGCCACGGCGTGGCAGAAGTGGCCGGTGTCGAGGCAGGCGTTGTACCCCCCGTAGTCCGGGTCGCTCCACTGCGGCCAGTCACACAGGGCCAGCGTCCATTCGGTGCACAGGTCTGCGTACCGCGTGTCACGCGTCAACAGATACGCTGTCGCGAGCTTCTCTATGCGCCACTCGATCTCCCGCGACAGGCCCGTCCAGTAAGGGAAGTTGTCCTCATGGCGCGCAGGAACCGCCGGTGGCAGCGTCGTGCTGTATCGGCCGCCGTAGACGGTGATCTCTTCCTCCTCGAAGCACCGGTCCGCATCCCGCAGAATGATCTGCAAGTGGTGAGCGAAGTCCGGCTGGCGGGCCGCCAACTCCTCACGGTCCATCGCGACCAGCTCGCGCAGCCTTTGGAGGTGACTCTGCGAGACGAACAGCCTCGGATGGCCAGACATCTGGAGGTCGGACGGCGCCAGAACCTCCGGCTGCTCAACCGGTGCCAACTCCGGGGGGGCCACGGATGCGGCTGCCCACTCCTCGCGCGAATCGGCGTACACGATCGGTCGCACCATGTCAGCACCCGCCAGCGGACGCAGACTCAGCGTCAAAGCGGTCGGTTGCTGCCAGGCCCGGCCAGTGGTCTGATGAACGCCCAGTTGTGTGCCGTCCTGCTCATACCACACAACGCCCAAGTGAATGCTCGGGGGCAGAGCCGACTGCCCGGTGATGGTCGTGGCAGCCAGCATATCGCCGTCGGCCTCGCAAGCCGGGCCCAGCAAGCCGTATCGTCCATCACCAAGCCCCATTGGCTGATTCGCAGGGGCGCTCATGCTCGCAGCGGGAAGCGTTGCGAGGGGCATCATCGTCGCCGAGCAATCGTCGAACTGTGCGGTCCCGATCCCGTCGAACTCGACTGACATCCGCCAGCTATCCGCCTCGGGTGGCGGCGTGCCTGAGACCTGGAGTTGCTGCCATTCGCCTCCCGTGTCAGCGACGCGACGACTGTTCAGCAGCCTGACGTACGCACCATCCCTCTCGAACATCAGTCGGAGAAACGCGCCCCCCTGCTGCCCCGCCGGGATCTGCACGTTGACCCAGGCCGAGACGGTCACTTCGCGACACGGTGGCAGCGGCTGGGGCTCGCAGTAGTAGTAACCGGCAAGGCTTCCTTCGCGGCCCTCCTCGAAGTGTACCTGGGCAGCGTGGGTGCCCGATCGGGCCGGATCGGTCAGGCGGTGCGCGTCGAAGGTCATGCTCCTGGCCCGCCACTGCGTGGGAAGAGGCCCCGGATCTCTGTCCAGAGTCGCCTCGTCCACCTCCTCAAACCCGGGGTTCAGGAGGGCCAGTTCCTGCTGTCCGAAGCATGGCGCGACTCCGAGGAAGAGCACTGCCGCGATCATGGAGGCTAACAGTCGCATATGGCATCTCCTTTGATTGGGCGCCGGCCCAGCTGACTTCAGAGCTTGAGATGTAACTGCACTAACTGACGAGCCCGCGGTCACCTACGAGCACG
Source organism: Candidatus Zipacnadia bacterium (assembly GCA_029821735.1). Classification (GTDB taxonomy): domain Bacteria; phylum Armatimonadota; class Zipacnadia; order Zipacnadales; family UBA5352; genus JALGSU01. The sequence continues at coordinate 105,702 of JALGSU010000014.1, forward strand.
GGCAGCAGAAACCGACGTGCGCCTCACTCGGCCAGCTCGATCTCCCCCAGCCGAGATGGCTCGCGGAAGCTCCCGAAGGTTGGTGACCAGGCAAGCGAGCGTGCCGTGACCGTGGCGCGCAGCGCGTTGAAGTACAAAGTGTCGCCGGGCTTGGCACCGCCGGGCACGAGCTGCCCCAGCGGCAGCGCCATGCGCACTGCCCAACGGTCCGGGGCCGAAACATCGGAGTGCAGCACCACGCCGCTGTCCCATTCGCTGCTCTCCTCATCGTAGGCGAGATCGTAGTGCACCCCGGCAGCGTTCAGGCCCATCTGGCGATAGCCGGGGCCGCGCTCGCGCGCAAAGAAGACCTCCCATTCATCCTCGTGCCAGACTGGTATGGAGGCGCCGAGGACCAGCTTGGTTGGGTCAATCCCGACCTCCTCGAGCTCCACGTAGAGATGCTCTCCGTCGTGCGCCATGCGCGCCTGCACTTGCCGGGCGGTTGGCTCGCCGCGCAGGTTGGCCCAATCATCGAGCACCACCGCCGCGCTCCAGTCGGCGCGGTCGGGATCGCCCTGCGCGGCCGCGATGCGCGGGATGGTCGCGCTGGGGCATGGCGACTCGCGCAGCTCCTGCAACTCGGCGAAGCTCTCACGCCCCTCGCGCATCCAGCGATAGATGCCGTGGTAGAACAGGTCCACGCGCTCGGCGTAGACGGCATCGGCGTCGCGTACCAGGCCTCGCGCCTGTGAAAGCAGCCGCCCGTATTCGCGCATACGCTCCTCGGTGCCCAGGACCTCACCCGTATGGTTGGCGGGATCGGCGTAGGTGGCCTCGATTGACTCATAGAGTTCGCGCATCGGCGCCGCTGCCGGGCCGTAGTAGAGATCGAAGAACTCAGCGATCACACGGCTGCCGTCCAGCGTGGGATCGTCCGCCAGCCGGAAGGTCAGGTAGAGTTCGAGCTGGTCCATAAGCGGGCTGCGCTGGTATCGAGCGAGGTAAGAGGGCTCGACGAAGAAACCGCGCACGCCGCTGCGGTGGAACTGCGCAAACTGCCCCACGATGCTGTGCGCAAAGAAGCCGGGGTAGGGACGCCAGCCCTGGTGCCTGGCCCACAGGCTCGGATAGCAGTAGTAGAGCCAGACGAACTTGGGGCGCTGCACCGACTCGCGCGTCCAGGCCCCCAGTATTCGCCGATCGTTGCTGACCGACTCGGGGTGGTAGATGCGGCGGGTCTGCAGACAGAGCATGATGCTGACATTGGGCTCGAGCGGCTCGCGCCGGGGCGGGTAGACGTAGCGGCTGTAGGCCAGCGCGGCCAACCATTTGTCCGGGTGGGTTCGGCCCACCTCGCGTGCGACTTTGTTGATGAAGCCAAAGATGTAGTCGCTCGCGGTGTCATTGGAGGTGAAGCTGTACCCGCGCGTGGGCTCGGCCAAGACCTCGGCCGCGCAGCGCTCGCAGCGGCACCACGAAGCGTTGTCCATGGGCACCAGCGCGAAGAAGTCGCCCGCGGCCACCGCGCGCGGCTGGACCGAGCCGGTGTCGAAGTATGCACGCGCGTCGGCGACCACCTGCTCGACGAAGCCTGGTTCCGTGAAGCACATCTGCGGGGGCTGGCCCTCGTAGCCCTGCGCGAACCAGTCGGGGTGCTCCTCAAGGAAGCGATTGTAGTAGCCGTAGAACGAGTGGTTGGCCTGATAGCGCGCGCCGCCATGGCGCATGCGCCGCATGAAGAGCCGGGCAGAGCGTTGGTCAAGCGACGGATACTCTTCCTCACGATCCATAGTGTCGCCGATCAGGTCCGCGGGCATCGCCTCAGCCCGGTACACATGGCGGTAGATCATCGCTGGCCGGCGCCGGATGTCCCGCCCCCTGACTGTCAGCGTGGTGCGCTCGGGGATGACCTCGCCGAGTTCGGTGGGCAGATACCAGCGCACGCCGCAGAAGCGCTCGAGGAAGTCGTAGACCGCGTAGACTGTTCCCTGCTCGTCGAAGTCACCGGGGAAGGTGCCGGCATTCTGGTAGTCTACTGCGCCCCGGTCATCGGCGTCCCGGCCCATCAGCACCAGTGCGCCCGGTCGGAAGCCGATGAGATACTCCTGGGCCGCGAAGTCCGAGCTTGCCAGTCCCAGTGCGCGCGTGGCGGCGCTCTCGCCTACGAGGATCGCGGGGCCGGTGACCGGGTCGGTGGCTGTCGCAGTCGGCACCGTCGCGCCGGTCATCTGGCTGAGGTGGTACTGCAACTCGGCAGCGGCGAACTGAGCCGCGCGGGTGGGTTCGGCGGCCAGCACGATGGTCGCGGTGGCGCGTCCCTCCTCAACCAGCGTCAGCGGGTCCGCCTGCGCCAGCCCGGTGCCTACAAACAGGAACACTACCGCTGCCACGTGTGACGCGCGCATCGTCATCGCCTCCGACGTATCCGTATCAGACAGATGTGGTTGCTTCATAGTCGAGCGGGCACAGTTGTGGAACAAAGGTTTCCTGATGGCACCACCCCTACCTCCCTCGGGATGCGTGGCCGCTGGTCGGAGAGAGACTGCTCTGGACACTGGCGCATCGTTTCCTGCGGCGGTCGCCTCTCGAACTCACATCGCCACGAGACCGATTCTTCGGAAACGGCAGGAAGTTTGCCTCGGGGGCTGAACACTCTCGCTGCAGGTGGTGTCAAGACGGGGGCAAGAGCGAGGAGATGCAACTGCCACATTATGGGGAGAGTTTCATGACCATGGGGAGATTCGGACTTTGGCTGGTTCCCGCGCTGGCGATGGTTGTGCCCGGGGCCGACGTGGCCCACGGAGCACCGGCAGCCGACATCGTGGTCGCCGTTGATGGCTCCGGGCAGTTCAGTCGAGTGCAGGACGCGATAGACTCGATCCCCGAAGGAAACTCCGAGCGCTTGGTGATTCTGGTACGTGCGGGCGTCTACGAGGAGCAGTTGCTGATCCACAACCGATCGTGCCTGACCATACTGGGCGAGGGTCCGGAGTCGACGACCATCGTCGCCGACGTGCCCTACCCGGACTGGAAGGATGGGAAGCTGCCCGGGGCAATCGGCCGGTCCACGGTCAACCTGGGAGTGGCACGGGACATCATCTTCGACGGGCTGACCATCGCTAACTCGGCGCAAACCACCGCCCACACCTTCGCCATCGACGACGTCCATGCGACGGGCACGGGCGCACCGGGATCCACCGACCGGATCATCGTGCAGAACTGTCGCGTGACGGCCAACGGTCTGGATACGCTCTCGCTGTGGCGACACGGGGACTACTACCTGCGCAACATACAGGTTACGGGCGCAGGGCACCACCTCGGCATACGCGGAACGGCATACGTCGTGAACTCGACGATCAATTCGCACGGTCGCCGCACCGTCACCCTCTTCCACGATGGCCAAGTGGCTCCCGAAGAGAAACTGGTGTTGCGGCGGTGCTCGTTCGGAGGCGAGGGACCATTCGGCATGGGCTCGTTCTTCACTGAAGCGGCCTTCTACCTCATTGATTGCTCGTTCTCGAGCATGCTGCAGGCCGACCTGCCCATCTTCCGTTCGCACGAGGGCCCCGACGGCAAGCGCGAGACCACGACCGAAGGTCTGCGCATCTACTTCTCGGGCAGCCGGGGTCCTGACTACTCGTGGCTCGCCGACAGCCTGGGGCAGGCCGACGGGGCGCCGACCCCTGATCAGGTAACGGCCGCGTGGACCTTTGGCGGGCGCTGGGACCCGGAGCGACGGGATCGGCCACATGTTATCGATGTCGGTGAGATGGGGCGCGCAGTGACACTGACATTCAGTGAAGCCGTCACCGTGAAGGGCAGTCCACGGCTGATCCTTGCCGACGGTGCTCGGGCGTGGTATGCCGGCGGCAGCGGGACGTCCGTCCTGCGGTTCCGCCTTCCTGGGTGTCCATGCACGCGGGTCGTGCGCATGGAGATGGGTGAGGGCGCGATAGTCGCCTCCATGGCGACCGCACGCGTCCGTCATGCGGATCCGGCATTGCCACGGTCCCAGGCCCGCGAGTGGTTCGACTGCGCCTTCAGCCCGGACGCGCCGCCACCGATCTCGTTCGACTACGACGGGCTGGCTGCTCCTGAACTGCTGAGGGCATGGTCCGTTGAGCATACAGAGGAGCCCTCCGGCGATGCACTCGCGGCCACTCTCGTCTGGACCGACCCCGCCAGCGGTCTGCAGGTGCGAGTGGAGGCCCGGTGTTTCGCGAACCTCCCGGCAGTCGAGTGGATCGTCCATCTGACCAACACCGGCTCCGAACCGACGCCCATCATCAGCGACCTGCGCCCGCTGGATTGGCACTTTCCCGACCTCGGGCCGAATTCGGTCCTGCGCCCCCCAGCAGGCGACCTTCTACAACCATCCCACGATCAGCATCCACTCGTTGCTGGGGCGCTCCTCACACGACGCCCTGCCATTCTTCAACCTGCAGTCAGAGGATCACGGCATCATCGGCGCGATCGGCTGGACCGGTTCGTGGCAGGCAGACTTCATCCGCGAGGAGGGTATGCGCCTGCGCGCTGGGATGCAGCATACGCACCTGCGGCTGTTGCCCGGCGAGAGTATCCGCACCCCGCGCATGCTGCTGCTGTTCTGGCAGGGGCAGCGCCTGCATGGCCACAACATGCTGCGAAGGCTCATCCTGGAGCAGTACACGCCGCAGGTTGGCGACCACGCCTTGCGCGCGCCGGTCTGCAACGCCGTCTGGGGCGAAAACCTGGCCGAGAACCAGATTGCCAAGGCCCGCTGGTGGGTGGAGCACGACCTGCCGCTGGAGTATTTCTGGATCGACGCCGGATGGTACGGGGACGGCCGCTTCACCGAGAACTCCACGGTCTTCAACAGCGAGTGGGGGCAGCACGCCGGCAACTGGTGGCCAAATCGGGGCCCATACCCCGAGGGGCTGGCGCCAGTCGGGCAGGCGCTCGCAGAGATGGGCCTCGGGTTCGTGTTGTGGATCGAGCCCGAGCGCGTCCGCGAGGGCACGCATTTCACGCATACGCACCCGGAGTGGCTGCTGGGGCCGGCGGGCGCAAACTACCTGTTCGACCTTGGCAACTCTGAGGCCCGGCAGGCCATGACCGACTTGATCTCCGACATCATCACCGAAGCCGGAGTGACCTGCTACCGCCAGGACTTCAACACTGACCCGGCGCCGTTCTGGACGGCCGCCGACGCGCCGGACCGGGTGGGCATAAGCGAGATCCGCCACATCGAGGGCCTGTACGCGATGTGGGATGAACTGCTCGCGCGCCATCCAGGGCTGATGATCGACAACTGCTCCAGCGGCGGCCGGCGCATTGATCTGGAGACGATCTCGCGCAGCATCCCTCTGTGGCGCAGCGACTACCAGTGCTTCCCGGACTTCGACCCGGTGGGCATGCAGGGCCAGACACACGGGCTGGCGCTCTGGGTGCCGCTCTCGGCCGGATGCTGCGACCGCGCGGACACCTACGCGTTCCGCAGCGCCCTCAGTCCGGGGATGGTCCACAGCGAGAACATCTTCGCGACTGTTGCTGAGGACTTCGCGTCACCGCGGTGGCTGCGAGAGATGATGGACCAGCACCTGAGGCTGCGGCCATACTTCAGCGGGGACTTCTACCCCCTGCTGGGCTACAGCCTGGACAACGAGACCTGGGCGCTGTGGCAGTTCCATC